>CAZPVD010000002.1:0-578345 GCA_964589935.1 uncultured Verrucomicrobiota bacterium
CTCGAAGTCGGGCGGCGTGATCCAGTTGTTGTGGAAGTTGATGCTCATGCCGTTGTCGAAATCCACGCGCACCTGCACGGCGTCGTAGGCGTTGATGCCGTCGCGCACCAGGCGCTTCTTCTGGCCGACGGCGGTGAGCGAGACGGGCTTCGATTTGTAGTAGGAAAAAATCAGATCGGTCCAATGCGGGCCGACGTAGCTGAAAGGGTCGGACAATTCGACCCACTTGAAGGTGTTGGTGCTGACTTCGAGCGGCTCTTCAAGGAACGCGGTGCCGTAGAGCGGCGTGCCGATGCGTCTCTGGATGTCGTCGCGGATGCGCAGGTGATCGGGGTCGTAACGCTTGTGCATGTCCACGGCGACGATGCGGTTCTTCGCGCGCGCGGCCTCGATGATCTGGTCGGCCTCGTGAGTCGTGAGGCACATAGGCTTCTCGGTGAGAACGTGGACGCCCTTCGCCAGCGCGGCGAGAATGGGGTGCGTGTGCAGATGGTCCGGCGTGGCGACGGCCAGCACGTCGAGGTCGGGAAAATCGCGGAGGATGTCGTGCCACGGCTCGTCGCCGAAGTAGCACTTGGGCGAATGGCCGGTCCATTCCTTGAACGCGGCGGCGGATTTCTCAGCGGATTTTTGCGAGCGCGTGGCGACGGCCACGAGGTCGAACTTCACCGGCGCGAGGTCGCGGTTGAACTTGTCGAGCCCGACGCGCGCGAGCTGGCCGGCGATGCCGAAGCGCTGGAGGTCGGCGTAGGCGCGGAGGTGGACGTCGCCGCCAAACATGCCGGCGCCGACGAGGGCGATTTTGATCGTGGGTTCCATGAGAGTGTCGCTTGAGTTTTGTAGCGGCAGATGATGCCACCCGCTCCGCGGTTCGTCACGGCTTCAGATACTTTTGTGCAGCGACGAACCTCGCCGTTGAATCAGTAGTCGCGGAACGGCCCGCGTGGCTCGCTCGCGTCCATTTCCTTGCGCCACGCATCGAAGCGCGCCTTCACCGTCGCCAGCACGTCGGGCTTTTCCTTCGACAAATCCTTCGACTCGCCCAAATCAGCCGCGAGATCGAACAGGCCGCCGCCTTTCTCAGACTCGACCCATTTCCAGTTGCCGACGCGCGCGGCCTTGTCACCACGGCGCTGCCAGAACATTTCGCTGCGGGGAGACTTCTTCTCACCTCGCAGCACTGGCGTCATGTCGAAGCCGTCGAGTTTCACGGCGTGCGGCGGCTGCGCTCCGGTCGCGGCAAGGATCGTCGGGAACAATTCGAGCGACGTGAGGAACTCATCCGTGACTTTGCCTGCCGGAAGTTTTCCCGGCCAGCGCGCGATGAACGGCACACGCAAGCCGCCCTCCCACATCAAACCTTTGGCGCCCTTGAGCGGCGCGTTGCCGCCGTTGCCCCCGCCGCCGTTGTCGGACATGAACATCACGAGCGTGTCCTTTTCCGTGCCGGCCTCGCGGAGCGCGGCGAGGATTTCGCCGATGGCCTCGTCCATGCACGTGACCGCGCCGTAGTAGCGCGCGAGTTTCTCCGGCACGCCTTTCGCAAGATAGGGAGCGACGTATTTCTCCGGGGCCTGCACACCCTGCGTGGCGGTCTTTTCGCCGGGCGCCGACGCGAACGACGACGCGCTGTGCGGCGCGTTGAACGCGAGGTAGAGCATCCACGGCCTGGTCTTGTTCTCGCCGATGAAGCGCAGCGCCTCGCGCTTGAAGATGTCGGTCGTGTAAGTTCCTTTGTCCACCTCGGTGCGTTCGTTGCCGCGGAAGAGCGACGGCACGCCGTAACGCTCGTGCGTGTAGTAATCAATGCCGTTGTTGCCGTGGCCGTAGAAAAAATCAAAGCCGCGCTGAAGCGGCAGGAAGCGTTTTGCCTGTCCCATGTCCCATTTGCCGATGACGCCGGTCGCGTAACCGGCCTGCTTCAACGCGTCGCCGATGGTTTTTTCGCGCACGTCGAGGCCGAGCGTCATTTCGGGTGACACGGCGTATTCCTCCGGCGTGAAGCGGTGGCCGTAGTTGATCATGTCATTGCGGACCATGTCGTAGAGGCCGTTGCGCTGCGGATAGCGGCCGGTGAGGATGCTGCCGCGCGACGGCGTGCATGCGGGCCACGTCACGTAGAAGCTCGTCGCGCGCACGCCCGCCGCGGCGAGCCGGTCGAGGTTCGGCGTCTGCACCGGTTTGGTGCCGATGCAACTGAGATCGGGATAACCCTGGTCATCGCTGAGGATGAACAGGACGTTCGGCCTGCGAGCCGCATGGGCGCACCATGAAAGAAGCAGAACGCAGAGCACGGCGAGAACACGGCGCGAGAGCATGATTGATGATGGTTCGCCGCCGTCGCGGACGTAAAGAGAAAATCGGACGAACCGTGGCGCTATTGGAACCGCCGTTCGATTGCAATATCATCCGGCCCGCTGTGAAACCGGTCTTCGAGAAAACGCCGCGGCGTCAGTGGGAATCCTTCCACTGCGAAGTGGTGCGGGGTTCGAGCTACAACGCGACGTGGCATTTTCACCCGGAGTTGCAGCTCACGCTCGTGCTCAAGAGCAGCGGCTACCGGCTCGTCGGCGACAAGATCACGCCGCTCAAACCGGGCGACCTCGTGCTCGTCGGCGCAAACCTCCCGCACGTGTGGCAGCAGGATGAGTCCCGCGGCCGCTCGCGGCGCGCGGTCCACGCGATTGTCGTGCGCTTCCTCGACACGTTTCTGGGCCGCGATATTTTTGAAACGCCCGAGATGGAGCCGGTGCGGAAACTGTTCAAACGTGCAGCACGCGGATTAGAAATCACCGGCCGAACCCGCGAGGCCGTTGCGGGCCGCATGGAAAAACTTCCGCATTGCCGCGGCCTGTCGCGCATCAGCGAATTGCTCGGCATTCTCGATCTGCTCGCGCAGTCGCGCGAATTGCGCCCCATCGCCAGCGCCGGCTTTGTGCCGAGCCTGTCCAGCGACGATCAGGGGCGGATGCAGCGCGTGACAGACTACATCCACGCGCATCTCGCCGATGCGATTGACCGCGCCGCCGTCGCGCGCGAGGCGCATCTGAGCGCGGGCGCCTTCAGTCGCTTCTTCAAATTGCGGACTGGAAAAACCCTGCCCGAATACGTCAACGAACTCCGTGTGGGCCGCGCTTGCCGGCTGCTCGTGGAGGAGGACTCGAAGGTCACCGATGTCGCGCTCGAATGCGGCTTCCGCAATCTGGCGAACTTCAACCGCCGCTTCCGCGCGATCACAAAACTGCCTCCTCGCGAATACCGGCGGCAGTTCCGGCAGAACGCGACGTGATGGTGCGGTTCAGCGAAGATCCTCCCACTCCGGCTCGTTCTGAAAAATCCAGCGGTAGTAATCCGCACCCTGAAGTTTGCCTGCGGCGGCTTCATCCACGACAACAGTGCAGCGCGCGTGAAGCTGGAGCGCTGTGGCGGAAATCATCGCGGTGATCGGCCCCTCGACAGCCTTCGCCAAAATGTCCGCCTTGCTCGCGCCGGTGGCGAGCAAAAGGCAGCGTCGGCTTTCGAGGATTGTGCCCACGCCCATCGTGACGGCGCGGCGCGGGACCTTTTCTTCCCCGCCAAAGAGCGGCGCGTTTTGCGCGCGTGTTGCCGGAGCCAGGGCCTTCACGCGCGTTCGCGAGTGGAGGGCGGAAAGCGGCTCGTTGAAGCCGATGTGCCCGGCGCGGCCGATGCCGAGAAGCTGGAGGTCAATGCCGCCGCACTTGCGGATGGTTTGTTCGTAGCGCGCGCATTCGGCATCAAGGTCGGCGGCGGTGCCGTTGGGGAGGTAGGTGTTGCGCGGATCAATCTCGATCTGCCGGAACAAGTGCTCGTTCATGTAGTGGCGATACGAGTGCGGGTCGTCCGCGGCGAGGCCGACATATTCGTCGAGATTGAACGTGCGGCAGAGCGAGAAATCGAGGCCGTCCTCGCGGTGCATGCGCACGAGGCGGTTGTAAACGGACTCCATTGTGCGCCCGGTCGCGAGGCCGAGCACGAGCTGCGGATGGGCGCGAAGTTCGCGCGCGATGATGCGCGCCACGAGATCCGCAGCGGCATCAGCGTCAGGTCGAATGATGACTTCCACAGCAAGGATTCAACCACGAATGGGCACAGATGAACACGAAGAAGAGAAGGTGGTTCGGTTCGCGCTGCGGCCCGAACGTCTCGCAGCGCGAGTCGTTCCACCTGTGGAATGAGCCGTTCGCCCTCACCCCGGCCCGCTCCCGCTGGGAGAGGGAACCATTTGGCTGCGTCAAGGCAGGCCGAACTCTTTTTTGTTCTGCTCGAAGGAGACGAGAACGGGACGGTCAGGAAGTTTGGCTTTGAGCAATGCCTGTTCATCCACACCTGCCGTGAGAGGCAACGCGACTTGGCCGCCTTCGGCGGCGCTGCGTTGGAGCGCGAGCATGATTTCAGCGCCGAGACAAGCGTGGTCGAAGTTGCACGAGTGGACCTTCTTATCGTCGTCGAGCCAGTCCGCCATTTCCTGAATGTAGGGCGGCATGTCGTTCTCGTAGTTCATCACGCCTTCGCCGCTTTCCGAGCCGCGACTTTTGGTGACCGCGCGCCATCCGCCGTTAGTGAGCACTTCGACGAAGCCCTCGGTGCCTTGCGCGCCCATGCGGTTCTTGCCCCACCAGCGCGGCACGTCAGGCTGGTCGGGCGCGCCCGCGCCGCATTCGTAGATGCCGCGCACGCCGTTCGCGAACTGCACGAAGCCCGCGATGTAATCAGGCGATGGATGATTGTCGGCGAGCTTGTGCCGGCCCGCTGCCTGCGCCATCGCCCACGTCGCGGGGGTGTAGTTGTTGAACCAGCACGTGTAGTCAATCAGGTGCGAAAGCATGTGGACCATCCAGCCGGTCGCCGCGCCATAGACAGTGTGGACGCGGCCGAGCGCGCCGCTCGCGGCGATCTCCTTGGCCTTGCGATAATGCGCACCGTAACGGTGCTGGTGGCTCACAACGGCCTTCACGCCCGCGCCGCGGATGAGGTCGCGCACGGTGAACAACTCGGCACTCGTGAGCGTGACAGGTTTCTCGAAGGCGATGAGCTTTGCGCCTGCCTCGATGCCCGCACGGATCATCGGCGCGCGGAGGTTCGGCAGCGTGCAGAAGCAGAACACGTCGGGGCGCACTTCCTTGGCGAGCGCGGCCACGTCCGTGCCCTTGGCGGGATTGCCGAGCTTGGGCGCGGCATCATCGAGCCGCTTTTGGTCAATGTCGCAGATGCCGGCGACCTGGAAGCGCGGGTTGGCGTTGAAGGTGGTGGCGTGGTGCATGCCGCGCTTACCCATGCCGGCGACGAGGACGCGATAGGTTTTCATTGAGGTTGTGTGGTAACGAGTCGTGAAGTGACGAAGGCTGGGATGTGAATCATTCGCTTCACTGTCTGGCACTCGATTCGCCGCGTGTCATCCCTGCGCCTTGTCCCACTCGACGCACTTCGCGATGACGTAGTCCACTTCAACATCGGTCAGTTCGGGGAACATCGGCAGCGAAATGCAGCTTGCGGCATTGCGCTCGGCGTTCGCCACGGAGCCAACGATGCGCGCGCCCTTGCCCCACGGATAGCCCGCCTGCTGATGGATCGCGATGGAGTAGTGCGTCTTGGCATCCACGCCCGCGTCGTTGAGAAACTTCAGGAAACCTTCGCGCTTGGCCGCGTCCTTCGTCTCGATGGCGTAGAGGTGGAACACGTGCCGATAGCCGGGTAACTCGACGGGCAGCGTGAAATTCTTCGCGCCCTGCAAACCCGCGGTGTAGCGGGCGGCCCATTTGCGGCGGTTGTCGTTCCACGCGTCAATGTGTTTGAGCTTCGCGCTGAGCACGCCGGCGTGCAGATCGTCGAGGCGGCTGTTGAAGCCGTAGCTGTGGACGTTGCGCGCGGTCGAGCCGTGATTGCGGAGCCGGCGCACCGCCGCGTCCACCGCGGCGTTGTTCGTCGTGAGCGCGCCGCCGTCGCCAAACGTGCCGAGGTTTTTCTGGATGATGAAGCTCGTCGTCGCCACGTCGCTGAGTTCGCCAACCTTGAAGCCCGGTCCGCTGGAGCCGATGCCCTGCGCGTTGTCCTCGATCAATTTCAGCCCGTGTTTGTCAGTGATTTTCTTGATCGCGTTCATGTCCGCGCACTGGCCATAGAGATGCACGGGAATGATCGCCTTCGTCTTCGGCGTGATGGCAGCCTCGATCTTGGTCGGATCAATGCACTTCGTGCGCGGGTCGCAATCCACGAAGACAGCGGTCGCACCGGCGATCCAGATGGCCTCGGCAGTCGCGAAGAACGTGTTCGGATGCGTGATGACCTCGTCGCCCGGCCCGATGCCCAGCGCCATAAGCGAGAGCCAGATTGCATCCGTGCCGTTGCCGACGCCGACAGCGAACTTGCTGCCATGATAGGCGGCGAGTTCACCCTCGAACTGCTTGAGCATCGGTCCTTGCACGTAATTCGCGCTGAGGAGCACCTTCTGGATGTTGGCGTCAATCTCCGCCTTGATGTTGTTATATTGCCGGACGTGTCCGTAGAATTCGACTTTCATAGTGATGTGGCGGGATAGCTAGCCGCAGCCAGTCACGGCTGACAAGGACTTTCATCGGGATTCATACTGCGAACAAATTCCTTGAACTCGCCGCGCAAGCCCGCCGAAATGCCCGCATGAACCACGGCGAACTCCACGCATGGCATTATGCCACCCGCGAACCGGTCTGCCTGCGCTGGCGCGACGGCCGCGTCGCATCGCTTGAATCCAGCAGCGCGAAGCCGCCGGAGAATCTCTGGCTCGCGCCCGCGCTCTTCGACCCGCAGGTCAACGGCTACGGCGGCGTGGACTTCCAGCAGGACGCGCTGACGCACGAGCAGCTTCTCTCCGCGGCACGGCAGCTTCGCCGCGACGGCTGCGCGCGCATCCTCTACACGCTCATTACGGACGAATGGCCGAAGCTCCTCGCGCGCGTGAAACACGTGCAAAATCTTCGCGCGCAAAATGCAGAGTTGCGACATGCGTTCGCGGGCTTCCACATCGAGGGGCCGTTTCTCTCGGCCGAGCCGGGCTTCAAAGGCGCGCACAACGCCGCCGTCATGCGCGACGCAACGCCTGCCGACATTCAAGAACTCCGCGCCGCAGCCGGCAGCGACCCCGTGCTGCTCACGCTCGCGCCCGAACGCAACGGCGCGCTCGACACCATCCGCGCCGCGACCGCGCTCGGCATGAAGGTAAGCCTCGGCCACACGAACGCCTCCGCCGATGTGATGCGCGCGGCCGTGGCCGCGGGCGCGACGGGTTTCACGCACCTCGGCAACGCGCTGCCACAGCAGCTCGACCGACACGACAACGTCCTCTGGCGCGTGTTCGACACGCCGGGCCTCGTCGCTGGAATCATCCCGGACACAATTCACGTCTCGCCGATGCTGTTTCGCACGATGCACCGCGCGCTTCACCCCGACCAAATTTATTACACGACCGACGCGATGTCCGCCGCAGGCGCGCCGCCGGGCCGCTACACGATTGGAGCGATGGAACTGGAAGTCGGCGCGGACCAAATCGTCCGTCAACCGAGCAAAACAAATTTCGCCGGCTCGGCGTTGAAGCCCATCGAGGGAATCTTCCGCGCCGCAAAGATGCTCGGCCGCGACTGGCAGGATGTGTGGGACCACTTCTCCGCGCGGCCCGCCGCGTTGATGGGATTGCCTTCGCCGCTCGCACAAGGCGAGCCGGCAGATTTTTGTGTGATGCAATTCGGTGAAGAGAAGCAGCTCTCTTCTTTGCGGGTTTATGTTTGCGGAGAAGCGCCGGAAACGGTTTGATTCCGGCACAGCATGCCCACTGATCTCGCCGCCGCGCGCCAGACGTTTCAAAAAATCGCCGCCAATATCGAGCTGGTGATGCAGGGCCAGACTGCGACCATCCGCAAGCTCATGGCCGCGTTCGCCTGCGGCGGGCACGTGCTGCTCGAGGACTTTCCCGGCACGGGCAAGACCACGCTCGCCAAGGTGCTCGCGCGCTCGATTGACGCGCAGTTCAAGCGCATCCAGTTCACGCCCGACCTACTGCCGAGCGACATCCTCGGCGTATCGATTTTCAACCAGAAGGAGCAGGCGTTCCGCTTCCATGCAGGCCCGATCTTCACAAACATTTTGCTCGCCGATGAAATCAACCGCGCGTCGCCGCGCACGCAGGCCGCCTTGCTCGAGGCAATGGGTGAAGGGCAGATTACGGTCGAGGGCGAGCGGCGCCTTCTTGACGACTTGTTCTTCGTCATCGCAACGCAAAACCCGGTCGAGTTCCGCGGCACGTATCCACTGCCGGAGGCGCAGATGGACCGCTTCGCACTGCAATTCAACCTCGGCTATGTGACACCGAACGAGGAGGTCGCGATCCTCTCCGCGCAGCAACGCGAGCATCCGTTGGAAAAAATCACCCCTTGCGTCACCGGCGCGGACGTGACCGCGCTGAAGGAGGCGGTGAAGGACATCCGCATCAGCGGCGAGCTCAAGCGTTACATCGTGGATGTCGTTTCCGCGACACGCACCGCGCCGGGCGTGCAGCTCGGCGCAAGCCCGCGAGCATCGCTGTCGTTGATGAAGGTCGCGCAGGCGCTGGCGCTCTTCGACGGGATGGAGTTTGTCACGCCGGAACACACGCAGGAAATCGCCGTGGCCGTCATCGCACACCGCATGGTCATGGACCCGCAGGCGAAGTTCAGCGGCGTGACCTCGCGCGGCGTGGTCGAGGAAATCGTGAAAACGACCAAAGTGCCGGCGTGAACCCAATCGTCCTCGATCCCGCGCGGCCCGACGAGGACGAAAACGAGAAATGACAGCGACGACCGTCAGACCAACCCTCTTTCATCGCTATCTCTGGCGCAATTACCACGTCATTTCCAGCGTCACGTTCTGGCTGAGGCGGCGGTTCACGTGGGGCGGACTCCTGCTGGTCGCGAGCATTGCGGCGACGGCGTCGCTCGGCGCGGACACGAACCTCGCGCCCGCTTACCAGGCCTTCGCGGTGCTCGTGGTGCTGTTCATCGTGTCGGTCATCGGCAGCTTTTTTTCGCGCGCAAATGTGACGGCGCGACGTGAACTGCCCCGTCACGGCACGGCAGGCATTGCGTTCACATACAAAGTCACCCTCGAAAACCGAAGCTCCCGCGCGCAACGCGGCCTGAGCGTGGTCGAGAAGCTCGCCGATCCTCGCCCGTCGGTGGAGGAGTTTGCGAGCACACCCGAACCGGGCGAGGAACGGCGCAACTGGTTCGACCGCCGTTACTATCGCTGGCGATGGCTCGTGACACGGCACGTGCGCGCCCGCGCGGAGGAGCGCCCCGCGCCCGCGCTCACGCCGCACAGCGCGACGAGGATGACGCTTGAACTCATCCCCACGCGGCGCGGCGTGCTGCGTTTCGAGGCAATCACGATTGCGTGCCCCGATCCGTTTGGCTTGTTCCGCTCGCTCGTGGACGTGCCGTCGCCGCAATCGGTGCTCATCCTGCCGAAGCGTTACTTGCTGCCGCCGTTTCCACTGCCGGGCGCGCCGCGTTACCAGCCCGGCGGTGTGACGCTCGCGAGTTCCATCGGCGAATCGGAGGAATTCATCTCGTTGCGCGACTACCGGCCCGGCGACCCGATGCGGCGCATCCACTGGCGCAGTTGGGCGAAGATGGGCCGGCCCATCGTGAAGGAGTTTCAGGACGAATTCTTCGTGCGCCACGCGCTCGTGCTCGACACGTTCGCCCCGGCGGATGCGGAAACACAGGAAAGCGTCTTCGAGGAGGCCGTGTCGCTCGCGGCGTCGTTCGCCTGCGCCCTCGACACGCAGGAATCTCTGCTCGACCTGCTCTTCGTCGGGCCGCAGGCGTATTGCTTCACGGCCGGGCGCGGCGTGGCGCACAAGGAGCAGATGCTCGAAGTGCTCGCCTCGGTCGAGGTGTGCCGCGAACGGCAGTTCAACTCGCTCGTGCGCCTTGTGATCGAGCAGCTTCCGTTCGTGGACGGCTGCATCTGCATCCTGCTGGCATGGGACGCGCAGCGGCAGATGTTCATCCGGCAACTGCGCGAGCGCGGCACGCCGGCGCTTGTCTTTGTCATCACGCCGCCCGGCGCGGAAGCGCAACTCGACCCCGGCCCGATGGCTGACCAACCGGGAAACTTCCATGTCCTTGAAGCGGGCAAACTCGCAGAGACGCTCGCGAAGTTGTAGTTTGTCGCATGAACACGCCTCCGTTCCTGCTCGGCGCGGCGTTGCTCTTCTGGGGCTGGCAGACGGGCATCGTGCTGCCGGCGGTCGCGATGGCGGTGCTCCTCGAGGCGGCGCGCTGGATCGAGTGGCGGCTCGACTTCAAACGCGAGGACTTCGACCGCGTGTGGGACCTGTGCGCCGCGCTGCTCATCGCGGCGGCGGTCTATTGCTTCTCCACGCGCGGCTCGACAAACGCGCTGATGGAATTTCTCCAGACCGGCGGCGGCAAGTTCCCGCCCGCGAAGGACGACACATTCACGGGAGCGTTCATTTTTTTTGAATGGTGGCCGCTGGTGTTTCTGCCGTTTGCCGTGGCGCAGGCGTTCGCCGCGCGGAGCACGGTGCCGGTGAGCACGTTCTCGTGGTATCTGCGCCGACGACGCGCGGAGGTCGAGAACGTGATGGAGCGCGAAATCAACTCGGCGCACGCGTATCTGGCGGTGTGCGTGTGCTCGGCGGGCCTTGCCAATGCGCGCGCGCAGTGGTTTTTCCCCGGCTTCGCCATGCTGCTCGCATGGACGCTGTGGGCCGAACGCCCGCGAAGGCTCGGCGGCGTGTGGTGGGTGGTGCTGTTCGCACTCGTGCTCAAGCTGGGCTGGTTCGGCGCGATGGGCCTGCACGCGGCGCAGGGCATTCTGGAGGACAAAGTTTCGTCGTGGGCCGCAAGCCTCGGCTTGAGCCGGATGCCGCGCATCGAAAGCGAGACGATGATCGGGCGCATCGGGCGGCTGAAACTCTCCGGTGCCATTGTCATGCGAGCCGAGCCGGTCGGAAACAGCCCCGCGCCCGCGCTGTTGCGCGACTCGACGTATCTCATCTTCAGGTCCTCTCGCTGGACCGCCTACCGGCTCAATTACGCCGAAATCCTCCCCGAAACCGACGCGCTGACGTGGACATTGCTGCCCGGCAAGCTCGCGCCGCACACGCTGCGCATCTGGATTTCGCTGCCGCGCGGCCAAGGCTTGCTCGCGCTCCCGGCGGGCACGGCGGAGTTGAACGACCTCGCAGTCGGCCTCACTGAAACAAACCGTCTCGGTGCGGTGCGCGTGTCGGACGCGGCGGGGCTGCTCGACTTCAAGGCGCAGTTCGGCCCCGGCCGCACGCTGGATTCGCAGCCCGACCCGCTTGTGGACCTGAACGTCACACCGCAGGAGGCCGACACCATCGCGCGCATCGCGGACCAGCTCGGCCTCGCGGACCTGAACGAGGAGCACAAGGTCGCCGCCATCGCGGAATTCTTCACAAAGAACTTCAGCTACACGACATGGCTCTCGCTCAACGCCGTCGGACTGCCGAAGGACGTCACGACGCCGCTGGGGAATTTCCTCACTCACACGCGCGCGGGGCATTGCGAATACTTCGGCACGGCGGCGGTGCTGCTGCTGCGGCAGGCGGGCATTCCGGCGCGCTACGCCAACGGCTACGTGCTCGCCGAGCGCGAGGGCGGCAGGCGCTTCGTCGTCCGCGAGCGGCACGCGCACGCGTGGGCCATCTGGTGGTCGGAGCGCGACAAGACGTGGCACGACTTCGACGCGACGCCCGGCTCGTGGCTGGAAAACGAGCAGACGAACGCGTCGCTCTGGGAGCCGCTCTCGGACTGGTGGTCGCGCGTGCGCTTCGAGTTCGCGCGATGGCGCGGACGCGGTGCATTCCAATGGGTGCTCATCGCGCTGCTCATCATGCTCGTCGGCGTGCTCGTGTGGCGCGTGCTGCGGCATCAACACCGGAAACGGCGTGCGAAGGAGGCCACAATCGTTGAAGCCCCACCGGACTGGCCGGGACGCGACTCGGAATTCTACCTCGTCGAGCGGCGGCTCGCGGACCTCGGCCTGACGCGCGAGCACGGGGAAACATTTTCAGCGTGGCTGGAGCGGATCGAGCGCGCGCGCATCGCCTCGCGCGATGCCTTGGGGAAATTGCTCGCGTTGCACTACCGGCTGCGCTTCGACCCGCGCGGCCTGAACGGCGATGAACGTGTCGCGCTGCGCGCGGGAGTGCAGGCGTGGTTGTCGGAGACAGTGCAGACGATTTCGTGAGTAAGGAAGCGTTACGCGATAAATCGCTCTTCACAATCGACACAACTCATCCGAAGTTCTTTGGGCCAAAAACCGAGCGGGATGGCGAAGAGAGCAGCAGGAAACAGGCGGAGATTTTCCCGGTTCCAGAACACCATCTTCGTGTTCATTGACCCACACTTGGGGCAGCGAGCTGAATAGATGCGGAACTTGCGGCTGCTTTTCATGCAAGCGCGCGGCGCAAACTGCCGTTCAAGCTCACGCCTTCTCGCTGACGTGCACCCATGTGTGAACGTGCGGCGCGCCGCGGAAATACCACACCATCGCCGGTCCTTCGAGCTGCCACACGTCCCACACGCCATCGCCGCCGATGTCGTCGTTCTTGTAGAACGCCATGTGCAGGTTCTCGAAGCCGTTCTTTTCGACGAGCTTCATCACCTCGTCCACGTCCATCTTGCGGAATGGTGCGAGCAGGTCGGCCATGACCTTGCGGACGTGTTCGCGCTGGTCCTTGCTCAGGTCGCGCACTGCGATACCGGGCAGGCCCTCCTTCTTGCCGGAAAGCTTCACGGTGTCGTTGCCTTTTTCCTCGCGGCCGTCGCCGAGCAACGCGCGCTCGCGCTGTTTGCCGTCGAGCATCTTGAAGACCTCGTTCGCGCGCAGCGCCTGATACCAGTAGATGTTACCGGGATGATCGGCCTTCTCGTTGAAGCCTTGCGCGGCGTGCCCGTAGAAAATCGGCCCGCCAAAGGCCTCGCCCTCGACCGAGTCGCCGTCGCAACGGCGCGTCACGTGGCGTCCGGCGAGGACGAACTCGAACTTGCCCGTGCCCGGCGTGCCGAAGAGCGCGATGGACACGTCGCCGAAGCCGTCCTTGCCCGAGTCGTGCGTGACCTGCGCGAGAACGCGCTCGGCGTATTCCTCGCTGTGCAGGCCGATGAAAATTTCCTTCACCATCTGCTGCTGGTCCTTCGTGAAATCCTTGCCGAGGCGCAGTTTCGTGATGTGCCAGTTGTTGTCCACCTTGTTGCGCAGCGGGTGGTCGAACGCGTAGCACGTGGTTTCGCGCTGCTGCTCGCTCAGGCTCTTGTAGAGCGAGGCCACGAGCGTCTCGGGTTGCGCAAGCTTCGCCTTTTCCGCGGCGGAGAGTGTGTCGCTCTTGAACAGCGGCACGGAGCCGGCGGCGGCCACGACCGCGCCGGTCGCGGCGGTTTTGATGAAGTCACGACGGCTGACGGAATCGCAGCAGTCACAGTCGAAGGGAAGGCGGGTTTTCATGGTCGAGTGCCTAGCACAGCGCCGGCGAAAAAGCTACTGCGAAGTGAAGTCACTTCTGGCCGTGCAATTTTCCCAGCGCGGCGAGCGCGGCCTCGCTCTCGGCGAGCTTTTTGCTTTTGCCGCGGCCGCGGCCGAGCTCCGCGCCGGCGTGCCACACGGAGCACTCGAAGACGCGGTCGTGGTCGGGGCCTTCAGTGGATTCGGTGCGATACTGAGGCGCCTCGTTGGAGCCGCCCTGGAGGAGTTCCTGCAGCTCGCCCTTGGGATTCTCGATGTTCGGCAGCACGTCAAGCGCGCCCCACGAATCCTTGAACTGCCGCAGCACCACGCCGCGTGCCGCGTCGTAGCCGGCATCGAGAAACACCGCGCCGATGACCGCCTCGAAGGCGTCGGCGAGGATGCTCGGACGGTCGCGTCCGCCGTTGCTCTCCTCGCTGCGGCTGAGGATGAGATGCTGGCCGAGGCCGAGCAGGAGCGCCTGCGCCGTGAGCGCGCGCTGGTTGACCATCTGCGCGCGGGCTTTGGTGAGCGGGCCTTCGTCGAGCTGCGGAAATTTTTCAAACAGCTCGCGGGTGATCGCAAGGCTGATGACCGAGTCGCCGAGGAATTCAAGCCGCTGGTTGTGCGGCGCGATGACTCCCACTTCATGCGCGACGGAGGGATGGGTCAACGCCAGCCGCAGGAGCGCGACATCACGGAACTGGTGGCCGAGGCGCGCTTGAAGGACATCAAGGTCGGACACGGCAAAGAAGCGCTAGGCGTTGGCGGCGTCACCGGCGGGCGTCGCGGAAGCCGACACCTCGGCGAGCGGTGCGGTTTCCGCAGGCACGGATGCCGCGCTTGCCGGAGCGTCGAGGCCGTGCTCCATCAGGTGCGCGACCTGCCGCTGCACTTCCTCAAGCTGGTTGAGCTGCAAATTCGGATCGGGAACGGTGAACACATCGCCGGTTTTCGGATGCTCGTAAATAAACACGCGAACGCCTTCCTCGTGCGATTGGGCCTTCACCTTCAGAATTTTTTTCCGTTCAAGCATCACGGCGAGGATGAACGACGCGGCGCGATATTGCGGGTTGTTTTGCTCGGTGAGCTTGCGCAGCAGCGTCTCGGCGGTTTCGCGATGAATCGGGTCAGGCGGCGCGGCGGGCGGCGGCTCGTAAAGACCCTGCCAGTGCGAGATGAAGCCCTTGCGGTCGCCCGCGCCCTGGCTGTATTGCGCGGCCCAGCACGCCTCGCATACGTCGAGCCGCTGGAACTCGTGCCGCGCGTCAAAGAGCAGCGTGTGATACGGCTGCTTGTCGGCAAAGGGCTTCTCGCACGCCTGACAGGCGTGGGCGCGCGTTTGGATGTTCCAGTCGGTCATCAAAAACTTGTCCCGCGCACGTCGGCGCGTAGGATGGCCGCATTATTGCCAACGGCAACCCGACTGCAACCCCATTCATGAACGCCGAACTCAAACTCAAACTCGCGCAAGTCCGCGTCCGGCTCAAGCAACACAACGCCGACGCCGCGCTGCTCGGTTTGCAGCCGAACTTCTCGTGGCTCGCGTGCGGCGGCGAGGCGCACATCCCGCTCAACAGCGACCGCGCGTTCGGCCAGTTGCTGGTCACGCGCAAGGAATTCTTCTGCTTCGCCAATCGCATCGAGATGCGCTGCCTGCAGGACGAAGTTGTGCGCGGCCTCGGCGCGAAGCCGCTCCTGTGGGAATGGCACGACAACGCCGACGCGCTGAAAAAACTGAAACAAGTCGCCGACCCGAAAAAGATTTTGTCCGACTGTGGCGACTGGGGCACGAAGGCCGCGCCCGTGCTCTTCGCGCCACTGCACTACTCGTTGCAGGAGGTTGAGGTAAAACGCTACCGCGCGCTCGGCCGCGCAGCCGAGGCCGCGATGAGCGAGGCCTGCCGCAGCAGCCAGCCCGGCCAAACCGAGTTTGAAATCGCCGGCGTGCTCTCCGCGCGCTGCTGGGAACGCAACCTCACGCCCGTCGTGGTGCTCGTCGCGACGGACGAACGCATCTGGAAATATCGTCACCCGCGTCCCACGACAAAAAGGCTTCGACGTCACGCCATGCTCATCATCTGCGCGCGGCAGCACGGCCTCATCGTTGCGCTCACGCGGCTGGTTCACTTCGGCAAACTGCCCGCGGAGTTGCGCGCGAAGCACGACGCGGTTTGCGCCGTGGATGCCGCATTGCATCTCGGCACGCGCGTGGGCCGTCCAGTGAAGGACGTGTTCAATGACGGCGTCGCCGCGTATCGCGCGCAGGGTTTTGCCGACGAGTGGCATCTCCACCATCAAGGCGGCCCGTGCGGCTATCAGGGCCGCGATTATCTCGGCACGCCGACCGCCGTGGGTGAAGTGCTCGTGAACCAGCCGTTCGCGTGGAACCCCTCGATCACCGGCACGAAGAGCGAGGACACGATTCTCGCGGCGGCGAAGGGGCCGGTCGTCATCACGCCCGCGCAGGACTGGCCGATGGTGAGCGTCGAAACCGGCGGCAAACCGTGGCTGCGACCGGATATTTTGGTGAGATGAAGCACAGGCAAATCGTCGCCCGACGGCGCGAGATCACTTCGGCCCTTCGGTGATTCGAAAATAATATCCTTCCGGCGAGTGAACGCGGAAGTCCCGTTCACCCCAGGGCTGCGGCTTGATGGGACCCTCGATCGCCCACGCCTTGTGTAGCGTCGCCGCGGCGAACGCCTTGTCCAAGTCCGTCGCCACGACGCCGATTTCGACACGCGGCCCCTGATACTTCGCCGGCTTGCCCTCGCCGCCCTTTCCGTTGAGCAGGATTTCGCCGCGCGCCGAGTGCAGGATGACGAAGTCGCCGGCCCGGCGGCGGACCTCGAAGCCCGCAACTTCGCTGAAAAAGGCGATGTGATCCGCAAGGTCGCGGCAATCCAACTCCAAAAACAAAAAGCCCGGCTTGCGAAATTGCCCGGTGATCTTGGTGATCTCATTCGCCTCCGTGGGCTTGTCCGCGGCCTTCACGGACGATGGTGCTTGGCCGATGAGAGTGCAGAGTGTGATCGCAATCGCCGCAACAATCGCAGCACGGAAGTTCATCATCGTTTTCATCGCGCAAGTTTGCTGAGTTTGTTTTGTTCGAGAAGCAGTCGAAATTACTTTCCGCGCTTCGGCGAGCATTCCGCGGCGACGCGGCACGCGTCGGCGACAATGGCAAGGCGACCGAGGAAACTTTCCCGTTCCGATTCCGGCAGGACGGAGAGGACCTGCGATTGCAGCTCGATGGCGATGGCGCGGAGCTGTTCGTATTTCTTTTTCCCGGCGGGCTTGAGGCGCAGGCGGTAGGCGCGCCTGTCGCTCTCGTGCGATTTGCGGTCCACCCAGCCGAGGGTTTCCATGCGTGCGACGAGCGAGGCGATGGTGTTCGGGTCGCTCGACATCATGCGCGTCAGGTCGCCCTGCGTGATGCCCCTGGCGTCGCTTTCGAGCAGGCAGCGCAGCGCGGTGAACTGGTCCGGCGTCGCCCCCGTGTGGTGGATGCGGCGGCGGAAGGCCTGGTTGAGGCTATACCACGCGCGGCGAAGCAGCGGCGGGAGGCGGCGGCGCTCGGGTGAGTCTATAGGCAGCGCGCCAGGATCGGCTGAATAATTTTTTACGGCCATGAGTCAGTGAGTTCGATTGCGATTATACGTGTAGGTATTATTTGATTGCAATCCATTTGAGGCGCGGCCATATTCCGCGTCCGCCGGCTGGGAAATGAGTTGTCAGCCGGGGCTGGTTTGTCCAGCCTGATAAAACACAACACGGTCAACGCACCGCTTGCAAACATGAAACGGATTTTCTTCGCCGCGCTGTCCCTGCTCGCCGTCCATCTCGCCTCCGCCGCGCCCGCCAGGGGCTGGCTCGCGTGGCGCGGGCCAAACCAAAACGGCACCTCCGCCGAGAAGAGCCTGCCCGACTCGATTGACGCGAAGAAGCCGCTGTGGGTCGCGGACTTCCCCGGCCAGTCCGCGCCGGTCATCGCGAACGGCAAGCTCTACATCATGGGCTATCTCGGCGACGGGCCGGAGTTGCAGGAGGGCGTGGCGTGCTTCGACGCGGAGACGGGCAGGAAACTGTGGCAAAAACTTTACTCGGACTTCCTGAGCGACACGATTTATTTGCGTTACGCGACGAGCAGCCCGGCGGTGGATCCGGAGACGGGCAACGTCTATATGCTCGGCACGCAGGGGATGCTCAAGGCCTTCAACGCCGACGGCAAGGAGCTGTGGGGCTACTCGATGATGGAGTCGTTTGGCCGGCTCACATTCCCGAACTCGCGCACCGCGTCGCCGCTGATTGACGGCGACCTCGTCATCGTGCGCGGCATCACGTCGAACTGGGGCAACCAAGGCGCGGCGGGCGACCGCCTCTACGGCTTCGATAAAAAAAACGGCGACATCGTCTGGGCGTGCTGGTCGGGCGAGCGGCCGAAGGACAACTCCTTTTCGCATCCGTATCTGACGTGGTTCCGCGGCAAGCGCGTGTTCATCACCGCGACCGGCGATGGCAACGTGCTCTGCGGCAACGCGCGCACCGGCGAGCCGATCTGGCGCGTGCCGCTCTTCAAGGCCGGCATCAACTCGACGACCGTCGTGCATAACAACGACAAGGTCGTCGCGATTTACGGCACGCCCTACGAGCCGGGCCAGATGGTGTGCATGAAGATTCCCGACGTCGAGCCGACCAACCCGACGAACGCGCCCGTCGTGGTCGAACGGCAGGTGGTCGAGCTGTGGAACATTCCCGAAATTTCCACCTCGACGAGTCATCCGATTCTCGTTGGCGACCGCATCTACGTCGTCGCGGAAAAGGGCGACCTCTGCTGCGTGGACATCAACACCGGGAAGGTGCTCTGGCGCTTGAAGCTCGGCATCGAGCAGCGCAACGCGGGCCTCGTCCACGCGGACGGCAAGCTCTACGTGCCGATGCTCGACGATCCCGCAAGCAAGGCCAGCGGCGACGCCGAGGCCGGCACGACCGGCGCGCTCTACATCATCAAGCCGAGCGATCAGGAAGGCAAAATCCTCGCGCATGTCGCGCTCGACGGCCGCTGCTTCGGCACGCCGTCGGTGTATAACGGGAAAATTTACATGCAGACCACGCGCCACCTTTACTGCTTCGGCAAGGCGGGCAACAACCCCGGCCTCGCACCCGATCCCGCGCCGGAGAAGTGGCCCGCGCCCGGCCCGGCCACGCAGTTGCAGATGATTCCATCGGAGGTCCTCATGCATCCTGGCGAGATCGCGTCGTTCCGCATCCGTTCGCTCGACAAGAACGGTTTCATCGTGCAGGACAACATTGATCCGAAGTCGGTGAAGTGGGCCAGCTACATACCGCCGACGGCGCGCGTGAAGTCGCTGATGAAGGGCGCGTTCAACGCGGACGGCAAGCTCGTCGCCGACAAGGAAGCCGTTCCCAGCGCGGGCGCGTTCATGGCGACACTCGGCAACTTGAAGGGCACCATCCGCGGCCGCGTGCTGCCGGGCCTGCCGATCAAGCAGGACTTCGAGTCGTTCGTGATTGACCAGAAGCACGAGACGGAAGAAGGCGTGATGTTTGCATATCCGCCGCTGCCGTGGATCGGGCCGCGCTTCAAGTTCGAGGTGCGGCAGGTCGGCGACACCAAGGCGCTGGTGAAGACGATTGACAACAAATTCTTCCAGCGCGCGACGGTCTTCATGGGCGAGCCGATCTTGAAGAACTACACCGTGCAGACCGACGTGATGAGCGAGGGCAAGCCGCGCAAGATGTCCGAGGTTGGCCAAGTCAACCAGCGCTATCTCATCGTGATGAAGGGCAACTCGCAGGAAATCGAAATCAACTCGAACCAGGAGCGCCTCAAGGTCGCCGTGCCGTTCAAGTGGAAACCGAACGAATGGTATGTGCTCAAATCGCGCGTGGACGTGAAACCCGACGGCTCCGGAGTCGTGCGCGCGAAGGCGTGGAAACGCGGCGAACCCGAACCGTCCGAGTGGAACATCGAGGTGCCGCACAAGCTCGCGCACCAGAACGGCTGCCCCGGCCTCTACGGCTTCGCGCCGCAGGACATGCGCGTCTATATTGACAATGTGAGCGTGACGGGGAATTGACAGACAGCGCCATGCCCACGGTGCTTTACATCAACGGCTGGCGGATACATTTTTACTCGAACGAACGCAACGAACCGATGCACGTCCACGCCGAAAAAGCCGAGAAGGAGTGCAAGTATTGGATTGATGCCGACGGCTTCAACATCCGCGAGGCGTTTGCGTTCAACATGAGCCCGCGCGACACGCGCGATGTCCGGCAGATTATTTTCCAGCATTTTGACCTCATCGTCGCCGAGTGGCGGCGCGTGCATGGCGACAAATGAGCAAGCAGTTCCACAAAGTTGAACAGGTTGAGTTTGACGGCGACACGCTGCGGTTGCGCGTGGATGGCGCCGCCTATCAAGTGTCCGTCCGTGCCGTGTCGGAGCGGCTCGCCTCCGCGTCTCTGGAGCAGCGTCGCGATTTCCGCGTGTCGCCCTCCGGCTTTGGAATTCACTGGCCGTCCGTGGACGAGGATCTCTCGATTGACGGGATCATCCGCTCGGCAAACGGCGCTTACCCGCCCGTGGCTGCCTCCGCTTTGACATTCAACGACAAACCCAAATCATGAAACCATTCCCTCTCCTCACCGCCGCGCTCGTGCTCGGTGGATTCGCCGCGGACGCGCAGGACTGGCCCCAGTGGGGCGGCACGTCGTATCGCAACATGTATTCGCCCGCCAAGGGCCTGCCCGACCGCTTCGAGCCGGGCAAGCTCAAGAAGGGCACCGACGAGATTGACATGGCGACCACGAAGAACGTGAAGTGGATCGCCAAGCTCGGCTCGCAGAGCTACGGTAACGTCACCATCGCGCAGGGCAAAATCTTCATCGGCACCAACAACGATTCGCCGCGCGACAAGAAGCATCTCGGCGACCGCTCGATCCTGCTCTGCCTCGACGAGAAGACGGGCAACTTCCTGTGGCAGCTCGTCATTCCCAAACTCAAATCCGGCAAGGTCAACGACTGGGAAGGCCTCGGCCTGCTCTCCTCGCCGACCATCGAGGGCGACCGCGTCTACATCGTCACGAGTCGCTGCGAAGTGCTCTGCCTCAACATCAACGGCATGGCCAGCGGCAACACCGGCCCTTACAAGGACGAGGCCAAATACTTCGTGCAGGACCTCGTCGGCGTGGATGGCAAGGCCGTCGCGCCCATCGAGCCGGGGCCGAAGGACGCCGACATTATCTGGCGTTATGACATGATGGATGAACTTGGCGTGTTCCCGCACAATGCGTCGAACTGCTCCATCCTCATCGTCGGCGACGTGATCTACGTCTGCACCTCCAACGGTCAGGACTGGACGCACAAGAACATCCCTTCGCCGCTTTCGCCGAGCTTCATCGCGCTCGACAAAAAAAACGGCCAGCTTCTCGGCGAGGACGACGCGGGCATCAGCAAGCGCATCTTCCACGGCCAGTGGAGTTCGCCCTCGACGGGCGTGGTGAATGGCAAGCAGCTCGTGTTCTTTGGCGGCGGCGATGGATTATGCTACGCGTTCGATGCGAAGCCGGTGAAACAGGGCGACACGAGCTTCCTCAAGACCGTGTGGAAATACGACATGAACCCGCCGGAATACAAAAACGACAAGAGCGGCAAGCCCATCATCTATCCCGCGGCGGAAGGCCCGAGCGAAGTCAACGCCACGCCGGTCTTTTACAAGAACCGCATCTATGTCGCGACCGGCCAGGATCCTGAGCACGGCGAAGGCGTCGGCCATCTCGTGTGCCTCGACGCAACGCAGGCCGGCGAAATCAAAAAGCCGATTTGGGAATACAAGGGCATTCACCGCAGCATCTCGACGGTCTCGATTGATCCGGCGAGCGGGCTGCTCTTCATCGGTGACTTCTCCGGCTTCGTGCATTGCCTCGACGCCGAGACGGGCAAGCTCCACTGGACGCACGACATGAAGGCCCATATGTGGGGCAGCACGATGGTCGCGGACGGCAAGGTCTATGTCGGCTCGGAGGATGGCGACATCGTGGTGCTCGCCGCATCAAAGGAGAAGAAAGTCCTCAGCGCGACGAACGTCGGTGCGCCGGTTTACTCGACACCCGTCGTTGCGAACGGCGTGATTTACGTCGCGAGCAACACGCACCTCTACGCCTTCCACGATTCAGCGAAGGCCAACGCGCCGAAGCCTTGACGCCTTTACCGCAAACTTTTTCCAACGCCGAACCAATCACTTCATGAGCAACACGACCGTTTCCACCGATACCGTCAACAAGGCGCAGGAGCAGCTTGAAGCCCATCTGCGCGAGATCATCGCATGGCACTTCTCGCCCGAGACCGGCAGCCCGTTCTGGCTCGACTGGGCTAAGAAAAACTTCGATCCGCGCAAGGAAGTGAAGTGCTTCGCCGACATGATGAAGTTCCCGCACTTTCAGGACGAGTGGCTGCGCGACCTCCAGCCTGAGGTGTGGGTGCCGGCGGCGTTCAAGGGCAAGCCCTTCAACATTTTTGAAACCGGCGGCACCACCGGCATGCCCAAGCAGCGCATCGGCTGGAACGACTACAAGGTGGATTATTCCGAGTTCTCCGACAAAATCTCGGACGCGCACTTCCCGCGCAACCACTATTGGCTGATGATGGGGCCGACCGGCCCGCGTCGCCTGCGCCTCGCCATCGAGCACCTCGCCAACGTGCGCGGCAGCTCGTGCTACTTCATTGACCTCGATCCGCGCTTCGTGAAGCTCGTGCTCGGCCAGAAGCAGTTCGAGGTCGCCAAGCAATACATGGAGCACGTCGTCAACCAAGCCGTCACGATCCTCACGCACCGCAAGGTAAGTGGACTATTCACCACGCCTAAGTTACTCGAAGCCCTCGCGGAGAAGATCAACATCTACGACGCCGGCATCCGTGGCGTGTTCTGCGGCGGCACCTCGATGTCCCCGCAATATGTTCGCTTCCTCGTCGAGGAAGTCCTGGAGAACAAAATCGGTTTCTATCCGACCTACGGCAACACACTCATGGGTCTCGCCGCCAGCGTGCCCATCACGAAGGAAGACAACTTTTCCGTCACTTACTATGCGCCTCAGCCGCGCGCCGTGCTGCGCGTCGTGAACCCGAAACAAACGAACGAAACAGTCGGAGTTGGCGAGTGGGGCCGCGTCGAGCTGACTACGCTGACGAAGGAATTCTTCATGCCGCGCTTCCTCGAACGCGACGAGGCCATCCGCCGCGCGCCGCGCGCGCCCTACGCGTGGGACGGTGTCGGCGACGTGCGCCCGTTCGGCGCGATGGAGAAGCAGATCGTCGAGGGCGTCTATTGAGATGAAGTTTATCGGAGTTATAAGTCGAAGGCGGCAGTTGTTGTTACTGATGTGCCTGACTTTGTTACTCATTGTAGCTCAAATAGTGTATTTGCTTCACAACCAATCCAGTCTTGCTGCGATAGCATCCGCAATAAGACCGGGAACAAGTAAAGTTGAAGTGTTGCGGCAATTGGGCACGCCTGTGAGAGTGTTTGGAACCCGTTATGGGACACCGAGATCAACAAACGATACCGGGTTTGCTGTGGTATTTACCCAGTGGATTCATGGCCATGAAAGCTGGGTCTATGGCAATCGGTTTCAATTAGCCTGGCCCTTTGGCAAAGAACCACCGTTTTTTTGCCTTAGAGCATTTGTTTGTGAGAGGATATTCTGGCCGGAGGATGGCGACACGGTTGTCAAATTCGACGAAGACGAAAAAGTTTCTGAAGTAATCATTCCAAAATAGTCACATGGTTTACTACACCATTTACCTCAAGAACCTGAGGAACGACACGGGTTACGTGGACATAGCGCTGGAGAGCGACCAGCTCTACCGCGATTACCTCCAGCATCTCGAGGTCGGCGTCGTGCAGTGCAAGCCCTACGCCGTCACCGACCCGGCCAACCCCGGCGCGCAGCCCGGCCAGTTCGTCATCAACCTTTCCGAAATCGCAGCCATCACCATCCGTCGCGCGTGATTCACCGTCCGCGTGGAAGGAGCGCAGTTGAAATTGAACATGACACCCATCCCGCACATTCCCGCACTCCGGCTTGGCCGGAATTATGAAAGCCTCGACAAGACGAACGTCGTTGACCACCGCACCGGCGAACTCAAGGCCACCGTCAGCCAGGTCAACGCCGGCATCATCCGCAAGGACCTCGCGAAAATCGGCGCCGCGCGCGCCGCGTTGAAGAGGCTCTCGACCGCCGAGCTGCTCGACATCTGCTCGCGCGCCGGCGATCTCTTCCTCAACGCCACACTCCCGCTCGGTGACGGCCACACGCAGTCGCCGCAGCAGTATCTGGAGACGCTCTCCGCCACGAGCGGCCTGCCGCACGTCATGGTCCGCCGCAACATGCAGAAGGTCTTCCAGTCCCTCGCGAACATGAAGACCGTGCTCAACGGCCTCACGCGCGGACTCGACCGGCACATCCTCGACCGCGGTTTCGGCGAGCAGGCCGGCACGCCGTGCAGCTTTTACGCGACCACGCAGGCGCTCGGCCTCGTGATGCCGAGCAATTCGCCGGCGGTGAACTCGCTCTGGCTGCCGAGCATCGCGCTGAAAATTCCAGTCGTTCTCAAGCCCGGCAAGGACGAGCCGTGGACGCCGTTCCGCCTCATCCAGGCGTTCATCGCCGCGGGCGCGCCGGCGGAGGCGTTTGGTTTTTATCCGACCGACCACGAGGGCGCGGCGGCGATCCTCAAGGGCTGCGGGCGCGCGCTGATTTTCGGCGACAAGTCCACGATGGCCCAATACGCGAACAACCCGGCCATCCAGCTTCATGGCCCCGGCTACAGCAAAATTTTAATCGGCGAAGATCAAGTCGAGTGCTGGCCCGAATTCATTGACCTCATGGTGTCGTGCATTTCCGAGAACGGCGGGCGCAGTTGCATCAACGCCTCCGCCATCGTCACGCCGAAGTATGCCGCGGAAATTGCCGAGGCCCTCGCGCAGAAGCTCGGCCCGCTCGCGCCCACGCGGCCCGAAGACGAGAACGCGCGCCTGAGCGGCTTCGCGAATCCCCGGATGGCCGACGGCATTGACGCGCAAATCGAGGAAGGCCTCAAGACGCCCTGCGCGACCGACGTGACCGCGAAGCACCGCGGCGGCCCGCGCAAGGTTGTGTTCGAGGGCGGCACTTACATGCGCCCGACCATCGTGCTGTGCGATTCCTTTAAGCACCCGCTGGCGAACCGCGAGTTCCTCTTTCCCTACGCCAGTGTCGTGACGGCGAAGCAGAGCGACATGCTGAAGCTCATCGGCCCCTCGCTCGCAGTCACCGCGATCACGAGGGACCCGGCCTTCACGGAACAGCTCCTCGACAGCCCGCTCATCGAGCGCCTGAATCTCGGCCCCGTCTCGACGCTGAAAGTCTCGTGGGACCAGCCGCACGAGGGGAACATGTTCGAGTTCCTCTACAAGCGCCGCAGCATCGAGCGCGGCTGGTGAATGTAGCGGCCGTCTGTGACCGTCGCCAGATTGGGCTGTCCGCGGGCAGACTTCGCAACGCCAGAAAACTTAGAAATACAGGGCGTGCACCGCCCAAGCGGTGACAAGCATCCCCAACACAAGCAAACACCAGTAGGCGAACAGGCATCGCCGCTGTTCCTTTTTGGCCGCCTCCCGTCGCTTCGGATTTGCGGCACCCGCCGCGCCTTCAATCGAGGCCACGATGATTTCGATGATCGTGAACGGATTCATTCAGCGGCTCACGGCTCGCTTCGCGTGTTGAGGTGTTCGAGCTTCCATCTGTCCCGCGCGCGGATGCAGTCGTCGCATGTCGCACGCTTCCATGTTCCGCCATTTGTTGCAGCTTCAAATCCATCCGCGTCGGAGTGGACAAACGAAAAACAAATCAACAAAATGGTCCCAGTCCGCTGACAAAAAAGCAGACACAGAAAAGTGAGACCCGTCAAATTCAGCATAGTCGAGGATGATGCCAACCTGCGCGTCCTCTGGCGGCGTGTGCTGCGCCGGCATCAGGATTTCGCCTTCGTGTCCGAGTTTGGCGATGCGGAATCCGCGCTGGCCGAGCTGCGGTCCAACCCGCCGGACTTGGTGCTGGTGGACTGGAACCTTCCCGGCATGGATGGCATCACGCTGATCGAGAAGTTGAAGGACGCCCACCCGAAGATCCGCGCTGTTCTTGTCACGGCGCACGACAAGGATGAACTTCCCTACAGCGCGTTCGCGTCCGGCGCCGATGGTTTCCTCTTCAAGCCCGTGCCGATCCGTGAACTGGCCGACAAGCTGCGCTCGGCCAAGGATGGGGAATGCCCCATCTCGGCGCGCTCCGCGAGACACCTGATCGCCTCGCTGCGCCGCCGGGGCGTTTTGTCCTCCGGCCTGCAAATCTCGAGTCGCGAGCAGGAGGTGCTCCGTTTGCTGGCCGACGGCCGCAGCGCCAAACAGGTCGCACAGCACCTCCGCGTTTCCATGCACACGGTTGTTTCGCACAAGCGGCGCATCTACAAGAAGCTCGACGCTCACAATCTCGCCCAGGCGGTGGCCCGCTGGCGGGGCGCAGCATAAGCCGAACACTCGACCCGCGGAGAACACGGCTGCGGCACTGTAGCATTTTTACGCTACACGACAGGTCGCACTAAAGGGGCTATAACCACGCTGTCTTTGAGCTGGCGCCAGTTGCACCAGCCGCTTGCGGTCTTAATGGGGAATTGGCAGCCCGCCGTGCCGCCCCGCCACGGAAGTGTGGTCCGGCGCACGGCAGGGCTGCTCCTCCGTTTTGGAATCAAACGCACACAAGTGCTCTTCCTTCTGCCCGTTCCCGCCATCCAGCCGCACCACTCCGTCGTGTCTGCGGGCGGAAATTTATAGTCATCCGGACGCGCTTACGGTTCGCTTCGCGTGTTGATGTGTTCGAGCTTCCAGCGGTCCCGGGCGCGGATGCAGTCGTCGCACACGACGATTTTCACGCTGCGCCAGTTGCTGCGTTCCAAGTCCGGTTCCGGCCCGGCGTGCGGGAAGAGCTTCACCATCGCCTCGGCGTAGTCGCGGCCGGGCAGCGCGCGCGCCTCGATGACTTGCGGCTGCATTTCGCAACGCATCCATTTCTGGTGAACCTCGCAGAACACGGGGCCGTGTCGTGCGTCCTCGACAGTGAAACAACCCGCCAGCAAAACCGTTGCGATGAGAAACAATGCACTGGTGCGTCGCATGGAAAGAAGCCGGAAGAAATTTTGAACTACCGTCCGCCGGTCGTGCCGCCGGTTTGGGGCGCGGGTTCCTTGAGCAGTTCGGCGAGGTTGTATTTGGTGTAGCGCGTGTGGCTGGCGGGATTTTTCGAGTCCGCGTTGGCAACCCAGAAGTCGAGCGTGTCCGGCTCGAAGAGCACGGAGTGGATGTTTGAGTTCATGCACACGGGCCGCGTCATCAAGTCGCGCGCGCTGGCGGCATCGAACTTGCCGTAGCCGGCCTTCACGCGGCGCGCAAGTTCCGTGTAGCGGTCGCCGCCGCTCATCAGCATGGCATCCTTGAAGGGATGCGGCAGTTGCGGGTGCGACTGGCCCGGCAGCACGACGTCGAACCGGTCCGGCCACGCGGCGATGCCGACGGCGCGCTTCGATTTCGCATCCGAGATGACGTAGTAATATTCGCACGTGCGCGGACCGCGGCGCATGATTTCAACGGCCTCGTCGAGTGTATTCGCCTTTTCCATCACTTCGCGCACGAGCTGCGCCATCGGTTTGCCGTCCCACTTGCCTTCGCCGCGTCCGCCCATTTCGCCGATGGCGACGTGCTTCTCGTTCATCGCGGTGACAGAGCCGACGAAGCCCGCGTAACTGATGTTGACCCACGCGTTGCCCACGTCGGGCTGGAACACCATCACGACGGCGTTTTGTTCGAGGCCGACGCCCTTCATGTAGTCGAGGATGCGGCCGTGGAACATCCGCCCGCCCGCGGTCGCGTCGCCGTAGAGTGCGAAGCCGCTGCAATGGAACAGCTCGGGGAAGAAGTTCGCGAGCCGCGCCTCCTCGCGCTCGACGCCGGCGGCGGAGGCGAGCGCGTCCATCTCGCGGAGGTAACGCGGCTCGATGAACTTGCCGATGCGCGCCTGGCACGACTCGATCTCGCCAAAGAACCACGTGCCCTTGTCGAAGCTCCTGCCGACGCCGACGCCGTAGAGCACGCGGTTCACGAGGTCGCGCGCTTCCTTGCGCATCAGCGTGCCGTGCTGATGGCCCATCTCCTCCGGCGTGCCCTTGAGGAAAAGCACGCGCGTGCCGTCAATCATCTCCAGCCGCCCCGCGCCGTCGGTCGCGACGATGCGGTGCTCGCCCGTGGCCGGGCCGAGCGTGGGAATCTTCTGCGTGAGCAGCGACGGAGCCACATCGAGGAAGCGCGTAAGCTGGCCGAGCGCGACGTGTTCGATCTTTTCGTCGGGCGCGGCGTCGAGCTTCCATTTTCCGGCGGGCAGCGGTTCGCCGAGCTTCGCGTCATGGATGTCGAGCACCACGTCGAGTTTCTTGCCGTCGTTGAAGCCGATGCGTGCCGGCAGCAGGTCGCTTTCACGCAGCCAGAAGGTGAGCTGCATGTTCGGAATCTTCAGCGCCTCGATGGCCTGCGGCTGCGGCGACGCGACAAGCACGTGGCATTTCACGCCGCCGATTTTTTCATCCGCGCGCGCCTCGACCTTGCAGAGCAGCGGCAGCAGCGCCATCTGGTCGCGCGGCAGCGGCAGCGTGATCGGGCCGAGCTTCGTGTCGTCCTTTTTGTCCGGCGCGGTGGCGAAGCGCGGCAGGCCCGGCTGGCCGATGACGCCGAACTTTTTCGACGGCACGTGAATCCACAGCTCCTGTCCCACGCGGCCGAGCGCGACGTTTGCGCCTTTGATCTCGCCGGCAAGGCGGAGGTGGTCGGGCGCCTGAAACATCACCTCGATCTCGTGGTTGAGCAGTTCGGCGGGCACACCGTCGGCCTTCGTCAGCTTGAGTTTCCCGGTGAAACTCTGCGCCGCCGCGCCGGGCGCCGGTTCGATGACGTTGACGATCTTGTTGATCGCCGCGGTGAAGAGCGCGACGGGCGTGGATGCTTCGGGCTGCTGCGGTTTGGCGTCCTGAGCCTGCGAAGCGAGCACGAGCGACACGCACAACGCGAGTGACAACGGAAATTTGCGGAGAGGTTTCATGTCTGGAATCAGTTCTGGCGAAATGTAGGCTGCGGGCGGCGGCGATGAAAGGGGAAAGTCACGCGGCTAACGCCCGTGGCGCAGACGCTCGAGTTCGGCCTTGAGAGGCAGCCAATACAAGCGGTCCAGTGCGCGCTCGGCGGCTTCTTCTTCGTCGAGCATCGTCTGAATTCGAGGTATGTTCTCCTCCGTTGCGAAAGCGAGCAACGGCCGTTGCGCGGCCAGGCCAGCAGTGATGGCCGGGTGTTTGCGGGCCAGTTCGACGAGCAACTCCGGCGTGCGCAGCTCGCGCAGCCAGAACTTGACGCGCTCGGCGGGCCCGGCGCCTTCGTTCGCCCAGTAATCGGCTTCGAGCAGCCGGCGCAACATCGGCCAGTCCTTGTCGCGCTGGGTTTTTTTTGCCTGCGCCAGATCGGGCAGGCAAAGCAGCTCGTAGGTGGTTCCGTCCGCGTCGGCCAGCGCGGTGCGGCGCTCCCAAAGTTCGGGAAACGGCGCCACGCCCCGCATCACCGACATGACATCCACGCGAAGTCCCGCGACATCCGGGTGACGGCAGCGAAAATGAACGGCGTGGCCGCGGCGAAGATAATCGAGATCGAATGGTGGCACCGCAATGCACTCGGCCTGCAAATCATCGAGCGCGGCGCGCAGGCGGTCGAGGTTCTCCGGTTCGGCAAGGACGGCGAAGTCCGTGTCGCGGCTAAACTCCGCCGCGCCGTAGAACACGCAGGCCTGTCCGCCCATCAACAGGGCGCACACCTGCCGCGCGGCCATCGTGGAAAGGACTTTGCGAATCGGGTTCGGGATCAAGTGAGCCTCCACACTGCAAATACGCCTGCCACAGTTTCTGGCTTTCGCGCCAGCGTTCCAGCGGCGTGAGCCGATACCAGTCGGCCCACTCGCCTTCGACAATGTCCTCGGGCTGGAGCATGGCGCGAAGCTACGCGCGGGCCGCTCAATTTGCCAGCAACTTCCGGCAAGCCGCCTCGAGCTTCTTCATGTGCGCGGCCGAGCGCGCCTCGATGTAGCAGCGGAAAACCGGCTCGGTGCCGCTGGCGCGGAACGCGACCCACTCGCCGTCGGGCAGTAGGAACTTGAAGCCGTCCGTCGTGATGAACTTCTGCACCTTCGCGGTGCCGACCTTGTCGAGTCCGGCGGCGAGCTTGGCGATGACGGCGTCCTTTTTGTCCGGCGCGATGCGGAGGTTGAGGCGCGTGGTGTGGAATTCACCGGAAACCTTTTCGAGCGAGCGCAGAATCTGGCCGAGCGACTTGCGTTCCGTCGCGACGAGTTCCGCCATGAGCAGGCAGGCGAGGATGCCGTCCTTTTCAGGCACGTGACCTTTGACGCTGAGGCCGCCGGATTCCTCGCCGCCGACGATGATTGGCTCGGATTCCATCAGCGCGCCGATGTATTTGAAGCCCACGGGCGTTTCGTGCAGGCGCACGCCGAGCAGGTTCGCGACGGCGTCCACCTGATGGCTCGTCGGCACGGTGCGCACGACGGCACCGATCCAGCCGCGATTTTTTTTTAGGTGATACAGTGCGAGTGCAAGGATTTGGTTCGGCGTGAGCCACGTGCCGTCCTTGTCCACGATGCCGAAGCGGTCGGCGTCGCCGTCGAGGCCAAGGCCGAGCTGGGCCTTGCCGCTGCGGACGAATTTGCTCACCTCCGCCATGCCCTCGGCGTTCGGCTCGGGATGATGGCCGCCGAAGAGCGGGTTGAGTTCGTTGTGGAAGACGGTGATCTTCGCGCCGGCTTCCGCGAGCAGCGCGTCGAGATAGCCGCGGCCCGTGCCATACATGAGCTCGACGGCGAGCTTGAGCTTCGCGCGGCGAATCGCGGCGAAATCCACGAGCTTGCGGAGCTGTTTGAAGTAATCCGGCTGCGGATCAATGGTCTTGCACTGGAACGTGCCGACGACAGCAGCGTTGAAGGTCCAGCCCTCAGACTGGCGTCTGGCGATGGCGGCCTCGATTTGTTTCGTGACTTCGGGTGTGGCGGGTGCGCCGTTGAAGGTGGAGAATTTCAGCCCCTGCCATTCAGCGGGGTTGTGGCTGGCGGTCATGTTGATGCCGCCGATGGCTTTGCGATGCCGGATGGTGTGCGCGATGACAGGCGTGGGCGCGTCGCGCTGGCAGAGCAGCGGGATGAGGCCGTTGGCCGTGAGCACCTCGGCGGCGGCGAGCGAAAACTCGCGCCCGAGGAAGCGCGTGTCGTGGCCGAGAATCAGAACAGGCTTGCGCTTGGACAATTCCGCATTGCCCGTTCCGCGCTCCGCGTTCAGGTAATCCGCGATGCCCTGCGTGGCGACGCGGACGTTGTCAAAGGTGAAGTCGCGCGCGATGAGACCGCGCCAGCCGGAGGTGCCGAATTTTATCATAGAATTCAGAATTCAGAATTCAGAATTCAGAAGCGACGACCTCACTGCCGCTTTCTGGATTCTGACTCCTGAATTCTGGATTCCTCCCGGTCAACTCTTCCAGTCGAACGCCTTTTTCTTCACCGCGTAGATGTAGCCGACGAACAGGATTACGATGAACGTAAGCATCGAGCCGAGCGCGAGGCCGGCCGCGTCGGGGCGCTTCAACAATTCGCGATAGACGACCGCCCACGGGTAAAGAAACACAACCTCGATGTCGAAAAGAATGAACAACATCGCGACGAGGTAGAACTTCACCGACAGGCGCGCGTTGCCTTCGCCGACGGGCAACATGCCGCATTCGTAGGCGATGTCCTTCGTCACGGTCGTGCGCGCGGCGATTTTTTTGTTGAAGATGCGGCCCACCACCACCGAGGCAATCAGTGTTCCTGCTGCAAAAAAAATCGCGACCAACCCAAGGATCAACACGGGCAGATACTGGTTCAGTTGCGCATCCACGCGGCGACGGTAGAAATGCCCCTCCGCTTTGGCAAGGGCGGATTTCTTCCGTGGCATCGCGAAAAAACCGTTGGCAATATCGCGGGCTTGACCCATCATCGCGCCCACTGGATGAGCGCATTGAAGAAATCCCCCGAAGCCGCGTTGACCGTCATCAGGGAACTGGTGGTGGCCAACAAGGTCGGCATCCATGCGCGCCCGGCGGCGATGTTTGTCAAAATTGCCAACCGCTACAAGTGCGAGATCTTCGTCGAGAAGGACGGTGAAAAGGTCAACGGCAAGAGCATCATGGGCCTGCTCATGCTCGCCGCCGGCCCCGGCAGCCGGCTGCAGGTCGAGGCCGCCGGCAACGACGCCGAGCAGGCCGTGCGCGAGCTGGAAGCGCTCTTCGCGCGCAAGTTCGAGGAGGAATAACAGCCGTTCACTCCGCTTTCCCTGTGAAAATAAGGAAGGCGGGAACACAGGAGAATCTTCCGCCTCACTTGCCTTTCGGCAGGCTTCCACTTTGAACTTTGAAGTTTGAAGTTTGAACTTTAGTTTCCGCCCATGTCTTCACCGCATCTGGATGTAAAATATGTCGCGCACCTCGCGCGACTCGCGCTGACGCCCGACGAGGAGGCGCGGCTCGGCGCACAGCTCGGCCAAATCCTCGGCTACATTGAGAAGCTCAAGGAAGTGGACGTGAGTGCCGTCGAGCCGACCGCACACGCCGTCCCTCTTGTCAACGTCATGCGCCCCGACGAGGTGCGCCCAAGCCTTCCGCACGAGGACGCGCTCAGAAACGCGCCCGCACAAATGAACGGCCTCTTCCGCGTGCCGAAGATTGTCGAATAGTTTTGCCGCCGCGACGAGTTGTCGCCGCACGCAACCTTCACCCCCAATGCCATGGTCAAAGAAATTGCCTACTTCGCTTATCCCGTAACCGACGTGCTGCGCGCCCGGCGCTTCTACGAAGAAGTCCTTGGCCTTACGATCGGGCAAAACTGGGAGAATCAATGGGTCGAATACGACATCGGTGGTGTGACTCTGGCCATCGCGAAGTTTGGACCAGAAATGCAGGCCGGCGCGCAGGGCGGCCATGTCGCGCTGGAGGTCGAAGACCTGACCGCTGTGTTGGCGAAGCTCCGGTCCGCCGGTGCGCAAATCAAAATGGAGCCGTTTGAGGGATCCGTCTGCACTTCCGCCGTGGTGCTCGATCCCGACGGCAATCCGATCGTCATCCACAAACGCAAACCGGTGAAGCTCGTCTGATCCACTGATGCTCAACTCGCTGACCATTTCCGAATTGACCGCGAAGCTCACCCGACGCGAATGCTCCGCCCGCGAAGCCACGCAGTCCTGTCTCGACCGCGTCACGCGAGTGGACGGATGCATCAAGGCGTTCCTCAGTCATGACGCTGCCGATGCGCTCGCACAGGCTGATGCCGCAGACAAACGTCTCGCCGCCGGCGAGCGCGGCCCGCTCCTCGGCGTGCCCGTCGCAGTGAAGGATGTGCTCTGCGTCAAGGGCCATCCACTCAACTGTGCGTCGAAGATTCTGGGCAACTTCATCTCGCCCTACGACGCCACCGTCATCGAAAAACTCCGTCAGGCCGGCGCGATTGTTTTTGGCCGGCTGAACATGGACGAGTTTGCGATGGGCAGCTCGACCGAAAATTCCGCGTTCCACACCACGCTGAATCCCTGGGACACGACGCGCATTCCCGGCGGTTCCTCCGGCGGTTCCGCAGCAGCCGTCGCGGCCGATGAAGCCCTCGCCACGCTTGGCTCTGACACCGGCGGTTCCATCCGCCAGCCCGCGGCACTGTGCGGCTGCGTGGGATTGAAACCAACTTACGGGCGCGTGTCGCGTTATGGTTTGGTGGCCTTCGCCAGTTCGCTTGATCAGATCGGACCGTTCGCCAAGGACGTGCGCGACGCCGCGACGATTCTCCGCGCCATCAGCGGTCATGACTCGCGCGACTCGACGAGTGTGCCCGAGCCGGTGCCCGACTACTCTGCTGCGCTCGACGGCAACATCAAGGGTCTCAAGCTCGGCCTGCCAAAGGAATACATGGTCGGCGGACTTGATCCTGAGGTGAAGGCCGCCGTGGACGCCGCGGTGAAGCAACTCATCTCGCTCGGCGCGGAGGTTAAGGAGATTTCGCTCCCGCACACCGACTATGGCGTGGCGGTTTATTACATCATCGCGACGGCCGAGGCGTCGGCGAATCTTGCGCGCTTCGACGGCATCCGCTACGGCGCGCGCGTGGACGGCAACGACCCCGTCGAACTTTACAGCAGGACGCGCGGCGCGGGCTTTGGCGCGGAGGTCAAACGCCGCATCATCCTCGGCACCTACGTCCTCAGCAGCGGCTACTACGACGCGTATTATCTGCGCGCGCAAAAAGTCCGCACGCTCATCCGGCAGGATTTCCTGAAAGCCTTCGAGCACGTGGACGCCATCGTGACGCCAACCACGCCGACGGCGGCGTTCAAGGTCGGTGAAAAATCCGGCGATCCGCTCCAGATGTATCTCTCGGACATCTTCACCATCGGCTGCAACCTCGCGGGCATCCCCGGCATCAGCCTGCCGTGCGGCTTCACGAACTCGCCGAAACTGCCCATCGGCCTGCAACTGCTCGGCAAACCCTTCGGCGAGGAAGCGCTCCTCAGGCTCGCACACGCCTACGAGCAGAGCACGCCGTGGCATCGCGAGAAGCCGTCTTTGGCTTGCATCCCGCGCTGAGAAACACGGTAATTACGCCCATGCAAATTCATCCAGTCCCTTCCCGACTTGTTAAACTGTGTGCGTCCGCCGTGCTCGCCGGCGCGACGCTGTTGTTCACGACCGCCCTGCCCGCGTCGGGGGAAATCCTCGTGAAGGACGGCCAGAAGGTCGCGTTCATGGGCGATTCTATCACTGCTGGCGGCTGGGGCAACCCCGGCGGCTACGTGCGGCTCATCGTCGCCGGACTGGAGGCCAACGGCGTGAAGGTCACACCCGTGCCCGCCGGCATCAGCGGCCACAAATCCGACCAGATGCTCGCGCGCCTCAAGCGCGACGCGCTCGACAAGAAGCCCGACTGGATGACCCTGAGCTGCGGCGTCAACGACGTGTGGCACGGCGCGCGCGGCATCCCGCTCGACCAATACAAGGCGAACATCACCGCCATCCTCGACCAGTGCGCGACCGCCGGCACAAAGGTCGTCGTGCTCACCGCCACCGTCATCGGCGAAGAGCTGGACAACGACAACAACAAGAAGCTCGCGGCCTACAACGAATTCCTCCGCGCGCTGGCAAAGGAGCGCAAGGCACCGCTCGCCGATCTCTACGCGATGTTCGAGTCGGCGATCAAAGAGCATCCCAACACCACTGGCAAACCCGGCCGCCTGCTCACCTCCGACGGCGTGCACATGAACCCCGCCGGCGACCAGTTCATGGCGCGCGGCGTGTTGCAGGCGTTCGGCCTCGACGCGGCGCAGTTGAAAAAAGCGGAAGAGGCGTGGCTCGACCTGCCCGGCGGCGGCAGCGTGCGCGCGCGGTTCGATGCCGGCGGCGGCAAGTCATTTCAAGTCACGCACAAGTTGACTCTCCGCCAGCGCGAGCAGCTCGCGGCGCGCGCGGCAAAGGATGGCAAGCCGCTCGACGCCGTGCTCAACGCGGCCTTTGCCGAGGAAGTGAAGGCGCTGCTCAAGCCCGCCGGCGAATACGAAAACGCCGCCGCGATCTTCGAGGCGAAGAAGGACCGGGAAGTTTCCGCGAAGTTGCAGGAGAAGTTCAGCCAGCGCGTCGAGGAGATGCTCAAGCACTGACGGGACAGGCACGCCGCAGCGCGTCTTCGTTCGTCCAGCGTTACGCGCGAAATTCCGTGTCCACACGCCGTCGTCGTGGTTAATCTTTCCGCGCCGTTTATGGACTACGAAGCCGTCATCGGGCTGGAAACGCACGTCCAGCTCAAAACCCGGTCGAAGATGTGGTGCGGGTGCGCGAACACGTTCGGCGCGCAGCCGAACACGAACGTCTGCCCCGTCTGCCTCGGCCTGCCCGGCGTGCTGCCCGTGCCCAACGAGGAGGCGCTGCGCCTCACCGCGCTCACCGGCCTGTTGCTCAACTGCGAGATTCCGCGCTTCGCGAAGTTCGACCGGAAGAACTACTTTTACCCGGACATGCCGAAGAACTATCAGATCACGCAATACGACAAGCCCTCGACGGCGAACGGCTGGGTGGAGTTTGAATTCAGCGGTGCCGGTTCGGCAAACGGCCTCGCTCGCGTCCGCATCACGCGGGCGCACCTCGAAGAAGATGTGGGCAAGAGTTTTCACTTCGACCGTTTCAGCGGCGTGGACTTCAACCGCGCGGGCGTGCCGTTGCTCGAAATCGTTTCCGAACCGGACATCACGAGCGCCGACATGGCCTACGAGTATCTGAACTCGCTCAAGGACATCCTTTCGCACGGAGGCGTGAGCGACTGCGACATGGAGAAAGGCATGGTGCGCTGTGATGTGAACATCTCCGTGCGGCCCAAGGGCAGCGCGCAACTCGGCACGAAGATCGAGATCAAGAACATGAACACCTTCTCCGGCGTGCGCCGCGTGATCGAATACGAGGTGCCGCGCCAGATCGAAGTCGTGAAAAACGGCGGCACGCTGCGCCAGGAAACGCGCCGCTGGGACGACGTGGCCGGGGTCACCGAGATCATGCGCACGAAAGAGGACGCGCACGACTACCGCTATTTTCCAGAGCCGGACTTGATGCCGCTCGCGCCGACGGACGAGTGGATCGTGGCCGTGCGTTCGCGCATGGTCGAGCTGCCGCTGGCGCGCAAGCAGCGCTTCATGCGCGACTACCAGTTGCCCGCCGGCGACGCGGAAGTGTTCAAGAGCAATGTGCCGCTCGGCGATTATTTTGAAGGCATCGCGAAACAGTCGAAGTCGCCGAAGGCCGTCGCCAACTGGGTCATCAACGACTTGCAGGCAAAAATGGCAGAATGGAACCTGAGTGAATTTCGAGGTGATTTGCGCCAATGGAATGAATCAGGTGCTGATCAAAGTAGCCCTCATCCACCTGGATGGGCGTATAAGACGCTCAACGACCTTAAATTCAAACCTGAAGCTATTTTAGAACTCATCGGCCTCGTTGAGGCCAAAACCATCAGCAACTCCGCCGCAAAGCAGGTGTTTGCCGAGATGTTCGACACCGGCAAGGCGCCCGCCGCCATCGTGCAGGAGCGCGGCCTTGCGCAGGTGAGCGACACGGGCGCCATCGAGAAATTCTGCGACGACGTTATCGGCGCCAATCCCGGCCCGGCGAACGATTTCAAATCCGGCAAAGCTGCTGCCCTGAACTTCCTCAAAGGCCAGGTGATGAAGCTGAGCAAGGGCAAGGCGAATCCCGGCGTGGTCGGTGAGATTTTGGAGAGGAAGTTAAAGGCTTGAACCACCAAGGCACGAAGACACGAAGATTTCTCTCGCCTCGGCCTTGGTGTCTTGGTGTCTTGGTGGTGAAATAAATGTTCACCGCCATTCGCTCCGTCCACTTCACCGGCATCTGCGGCACCGCGATGGCGTCCGTCGCGGCAGCGATGAAGGAGAAGGGCGTTCACGTCACCGGCTCGGACCAGAACGTGTATCCGCCGATGTCCACGTTCCTCGCCGAGCGGCGCATCGAGGTGATGAACGGCTTCGCCGAGGACAACCTCGCGCACCGGCCCGACCTCGTCGTCATCGGCAACGCCATGTCGCGCGGCAACCCGGAGGTCGAGGCCGTGCTCGCGAAGAAGCTCCGCTATTGCTCGCTGCCGGAACTGCTCAAGGAATTTTTCATCCGCGGCAAGCGCTCGCTCGTCGTGTGCGGCACGCATGGCAAGACCACGACGACGTCACTGCTCGCGTGGGTCTTCGAGCTCAACGGACTGAACCCGTCGTTCCTCATCGGCGGCATCCCGGCGAACTTCGGTCAGGGCGCGCGCTTCACGGACAGCGAGTGGTTCATCATCGAGGGTGACGAATACGACACGGCCTTCTTCGACAAGCGCAGCAAGTTCGTTCACTACCTCCCGGAGATCGGCATCCTGAACAATTTGGAATTCGACCACGCGGACATTTTCGATGACCTCGGCGCGATCCAGAAAACCTTCTCGCACTTCATCCGTCTCGTGCCGCGCAACGGCCTGCTGCTCGCGAACGGCGACGACACGAATCTCGCGCCTCTGCTCGTCAACGCGCCGTGCCCGGTGAAACGCTTCGGATTCGGCGAGGGCAATCATCTGCGCGCGACGAACCTGCGCCTCGGCGCGACTGCGAGCGAGTTCGAGACGCCGAACGGCAAGTTCCACCTCGACCTCATCGGCGAACTCAACGTGCGCAACGCGCTCGCGGTCGTCGCGGCCGCGCGGCACTGCGGGCTGACGAACAAGCAGATTCAGGACGCGTTCAGCACGTTCAAGGGAGTAAAGCGCCGCATGGAGGTGCGCGGCGTCGCGGGCGGCGTGACGGTCGTGGACGACTTCGGCCATCACCCGACAGCCATCCGTGAAACGCTCAAGGCGCTGCGTGTGCGGTTTCCGAGCCAGAAGGTTTGGGCCGTGTTTGAGCCGCGCTCGAACACGACACGGCGGAATGTGTTTCAGAAGGAGCTTGCCGAATCGTTCGCCAACGCGGATGGCGTGGTGGTTTCACAAGTCGCGCGGCTCGAACTGCTCGCGCCGGAGCAGCGGCTCGATCCGGAGAAACTGATGAGCGACATCCGCGCAATGGGAAAGGAGGCAGCCTATCTTGCAGACGTGAATGCCATCATCGAACATCTCGCCTCAAAGGCGCAGGGCGGCGACGTGGTGTGCGTGTTCAGCAACGGCGGGTTCGGGGACATCCACAACAAGCTGCTCGCTCGGCTGGCGAGACGCTGAGTGGAGACTCAGTTTTTCGCAGTCTGCTCCGAAGCGGCCTTTTGTTCCGCCTCGGTCAGGTTGTGCTGGATCCGGGCGCGCATGTCGGCGTTGCTCTCGCTGGTGACGAGCGCAAGGTGTTGACGCGCCTGGACAAAACGGGAAGCGTGAAGTTCAAGGCGGGCGAGGTTCAGCCAGCAGTCTTCACGTTGCAATTGTGACTTCGCGATTTCCAGAGCCTTGTTCCACGCGGTGACGGCGTCTTCGATCCGCAGCGGCTTGATGGCGGAGTAGGAGCTGGCGGAGTCGCGCGCGAGATCAAAGTTCGCCGGGTCGTAGAGGAGGGCCTTGCGGTAGTTGCGCAGGGCGCGGTCGAATACTTCCTGCTCGGTCAAACCGTAGAGGTCGCCGGCATCCTTGCGAAAAAGGAAGAGGGCCGTGGCGTATTGCTGGTAAAGCTCCGCGCGGTGCGGGTCCACGGCGATGGCCTTTTCGTGGCAGTCAATCATGAGAATTGAGGGGCCGTTGTGATAGTAATGATGGGCGAGATCAAGCCACGGCTCGGGCGAATGCGGATCCGCGGCACGGTCCTGCTCCCATTTGCGGATGGCTTCCAGTTCGCCGGTCCATTCCTGAACGAAGTCTTTTTGCGCGGCGCGGGCAGCCTCGCTGTCGGGAAACGCCCGGAGGCATTTCTCAAATTCCTGCGAGAGATTCTTGTAACGGTGCTCGATGCGCGCGCTCAGAATGTGCGACGCCTCGGAGGCGAGATTGGGGTCGCACGGTTTGACCTGCCGAAGCCAGGAATGAACCTCCTCCAACCCTGCGTCGGTGAGTTTCTGAACCCTGGCCAGGGCTGGATCAAGCGCGGACGGCGTAGTGCCCGCGTCAAGGGCTTCCGATGCGGGTTGCGTGAGCAGAAGGAGCGCGGCGGCAACGACGACAGGAACAAGTTTCGATCTGCGGGACATAATGTTCAATTTCGGCACGGATTTCAGACGGGAGGTGGGGCGTGCTATTCATCGCCCGGTTGCGTTCTGGTCGCTCGCGCTCTTCGCGCGCCGCCGCGTCACTTGGGGATGACGCCGGACGAGGGGGGGGTGGTTACGCGGGATTTCTTTTCTTTTTCGTCCAAGTTGTGCAGCACGCGGATCTTCACGTCGGTGTAGAGCGCGTGGGTCACGTTCGTGAGGTGCGCGCGGGCCTCGTCGAAGCGGCCCATGTTGATCTCGATGCGCGCGAGATGCACATGCACGCCCTGACGGTCCACGTCGTCGGGCGCGAGCTTAATGGCGCGCTCCCACGCGGCGATCGCAGCGTCGTTGCGCGGCGGCTTGATGCCGTAGTAAGTCTGCGCGACATCGGCGGCGAGCGTGAAGTCTTCGGGATCCAACTCCATCGCCTTCGCATAAAGCGCGAGCGCCTTGTCGAAGACCTGCTGCTCGTCGAGATGAAAGTGCTCCATCGCGTCCTTGCGGAAGAGGAACACGACCGTGCCGAGGCTGTGGTAATACTGCGACTGCTTCGGGTCGAGTTCGATGGCCCTGGCGTAATACTCGAACGCCTTTTTCACCGGGCCGCGGTGGCCGTAATGGTTGGCGAGGTTGTTCCATGCCGCGGGATTTTTCGGATCGAGTTCGAGCGCCCGCTCCCATTGTTTCACACCGTCGGCCTCCTCGCCCTGCTCGTAAAGAAAACTGCCGAACGCCAGGTGCCCGCGCGCGTGACGGGGGTTCAACTGAAGAAAATCCTGATACCGCGCGCGGACACCGGCCAGCCGCTGGTCAATCTTCAGACGCAGCGCGGCGCGTGTGGACAGCGCGGTCGGGCCTTCTGCATTTTGCGCAGCGGCGATCCACTTGTTGACCTGCTCCTGCGCCTCGTCGTCGTCGGCCATGATCCGCTGCAACTCCAGCGCGACAGGATCATTCGTGCCCGCGGATTTTGCGGGAGGCGCTGGCGCAGCCGCACTCGGGCCGCACAGCAGGAAAAGAATGCACGCCAACACGAGCGTGACGAGTCGGGCTGCGGCGTGTCGGCGCATGGAGGGCAGTCGCGCTGAACTACTTCTGCGCGGCGGGAGCCTTCGGTTCCATGGCGGAACCGGCTGTCTTGAGCAGCGCGGTGGCGCGCACGCCAGGGCCGCGCCGGTTTTGAATGCCGAGAGTGCCGCCGTGCAGCTCGATGATTTTTTTTGTGACTGTCAGGCCAAGGCCCGTGCCCTTGCCGGCAAAGAACGGCTCGAAGATGCGCGTGAGTTTCTCCGGCGGGATGCCGGTGCCGGTGTCTTCGATTTCCACGACGAGCGCGAGTTCGCCATGCCGCAGGAAGGACGTGTCGGGCTTGCCCGTCCCGTCCGGGTTTGCGGGCAGGCGGCCCTCGCGCAACCGCGTGCGCACGGTGAGCGTGCCGCCGGCGGGCATCGCGTTGAGCGCGTTGGTGAGCAGGTTCACGAACACCTGCTTGAGCTTGCCGCTGTCCGCGAGCACGGGCGGAAGCGTGGCGTCGAACTCCTTCTCAACTTCGTGCTTGCCCGGCTTGATTTCGCCGCGGATGGAACACAGCGCGTCGTCAAGAATCTCGTTCAAGTTCGCCGGCGTGAGTTCGAGTTTGGCCGGCGAGGAAAAGTCGAGCAGGCCGATGATGATCGCTTCCGCGCGCTGGACGGTGTCGTTCATGTCGCGCAGCTTCTCGGCGGCACGGCCCTCGCGCAGTGCCGGAAGCGCGGTGAGTTCATCGAGGGTCCGGCGCAGGCTGGCCAGCGGGTCCTTGATGCCGTGCGCGACGCCCGCGGCAAGGCGTCCGACCATCTGCATCCGTTCCATCTGGATGATTTGGACCTGCGCCTGTTTCAGTTCGTTGTGTTTGTGCCGCAAATCGGCGATGGCCTTCAGGAGGTCCTCGCGGCTCCGGCCCAGTTCCCAGTTCGCTTTTTTGATCTGCTCCTCGGCGAGCTTGCGTTCGGTCACATCCCAGAAAATGCCCTGGATGCCGATGGCCTTGCCGTTGTGGTCGTGGATGGGTGTCTTGACGACCTGCACGTAGCGCTTGCCGCCGCCGGGCGGCTCGTGTTCCTCGACGGTTTCAAAAATCTGCCCGGTCTCGATGACTCGATGGTCGTCGCGCTGATATTTTTCAGCCAGCTCGCGGGGGAAAAAATCGAAGTCCGTCTTGCCAACGAACTGTTCGAGGTTCATGCCCAACTCGGCGAGGAATTTTTTGTTACCGAACGTGAAGCGACCTTGCAGGTCCTTGCGCAGGATGAATTGCGGCAGGTTTTCGACGAGCGACTGGTAGAACGCCTCCGACTGCCGCAGCGCGGCCTCGGCGCGGTGGCGCTCGATCGCGTAGCGCACCGAGCGCGTGAGCAGGTGGCAGTCCACATGGCCCTTCACGAGATAATCCTGCGCGCCAGCGTGGACGGCGTTGACCGCGGCGTTTTCGTCGTCAAGGCCGCTCATCACGATGATGGCCGCACCGGACGCGCGGGCATTGACCTGGCCGAAAGTTTCCAGCCCGAAGCTGTCAGGGAGCGAGAGGTCCAGAAGAATGATGTCGAAGGAACCCTTGCTGAGACAGGCCAGGCCCTCGGCAAGCGTGGCGCCGCGCGACACCTCGAAGCGCGCCGCACCCGGCTCCGCGAGCATCGCGGTGAAGAGGAGCGCGTCAGCGGGGTTGTCTTCGATCAGCAACACCCGGATCGTCGTGGAAGGGTTGGCGAATTCCTGGCTCACACTGGGCTGATGGGCACGGCCCAAGTGTCGTCGCCGGTTGCTTGCAATTCAAGCATGAAACCCCTCGCGTTCATTGCCTCAATTCCAGCGCGGCAAACGGGTTGTTCAACGGACTGTCCTTCTTCTTCTGCGGGTCGAGCACCATGCGGAGGTATTCGACGGCGTCGCTTGCGTTCTGCACGTGGCGCGGCAGCGTTGCACCCGCGGCATTTGGATGCCCGCCGCCTTGGAAGAGCTGCGCGGTCTTGAGCGCCTCGCCGTTGCGGCTGCGGAAGCTCGCGATGACGGTTCGGTTGGCCTTGACGAAAAATGTCACGAGCACGGCGTAAGGCGTCGCCTGCCGCTCAAGCAATTGGTGCACGATGGAATTGATGTTGCCGACCACGGTGTCCACGCAGCCCGCGGTTGGGCTTAATTGCCGGACGTTCGCTCGGCTCCACTCGTAGCCGAGCGGGTCCTCGATGCGACGTTTGACGGCCATGACTTCGAGCAATGGATGATCGAGCAGCCGCTCCGGCACGCCCTCGACGAGCGCGTGCAAATTCCAGAAACCGTAAACCTTTACGAGGTTCGCGTAATCGTTCGCCAGATCGAAGTCCGGGTCGTCTTCGAGGAACAAATCCGCGACGTTGCTCAGATGAACGACACGGTCCAGCTCCGGTTTGGCCAGGCCGGCCTCGCGGCAGAGTTCGTAGCAGAGCAGCGCGGCGGACTTCGTTGGGTCATGGATGAGATGCGCCTGTTTTGGCGCGACATCGGTCGAATGATGATCGAGCACGAGCCAGTTCTGCCGGTCCATGCGAGCCTCGAAGCTGAAGTCGCTCACCCACGCCGCGCGCTCGGTCAGGCCGCGCTGCTTCCACATGTTGTAATGGTAGGCCTCCAGCGGCACATCGGCGTTGAACCGCGTGTGCGTGAGCCGTTGCAGCAACATGCCCGAAAGCAGGCCGTCCAGGTCGCTCTCGTGAGTGAGGATGACTTCCGGCCGCGGCAGACTGGTCATGGCCGCAACCTAGCCCGCGAGTGGAAACGACGCGAGAAGAAATGCCCGCAAGCTCGGCACCGCCAAGCAGCGCACGGCGTCCAGACCGGGGCAAACGAACGCAATTCGCCAACGAATTTGGACGTGACATCGCGGGGCCGAAACTTATAGTCCGCCCCTCTGGAACGACCCTATCGTCCAGCGGTTCAGGACACCGCCCTTTCACGGCGGTAACACGGGTTCGAATCCCGTTAGGGTCGCCAAACTTGACTTGTCGCCATCCGTCTTCTCTAAAAGCTTGAAAAGCGGGCAGGTTACAGCGGTTCCAAATTCTCGACTCGCAAAACTCACTCCTTCGGGGAAAAGCACTTTCTGCAACCGCTGCTTCTGTTCGTGCGAAAACTCTGTCCAGAGCCGCGCCATGGGTTGAGGATGCTAGGGCTGGAATCTGGAGTTCGGCCCACGTGCCTATCAACAACGCAAGCTGTTGTTCGCATTCTTATACGAGACAGCGCAAATGGCGGGCATTCCATATCGACGGCTCGTGCGGGCAACGCGGCACGAGACAGGCGAACGGTTTGGACACGAGCACTACCATTGGTTGATCGGGGCGGAAGAGTGGCACCCGACCTTGGGTGACATGTTCCGGCTGAATGCGCTGTGGGACGGTCTGCCGAAGTGCGCGCGGACAAGATGACATGAGCAAAGACATACGTTGCGTGCCTCCAACCAAAAGTCACGCACGGCCTGATTGTCCGGTTTTTCGTTTCCTCGTTGTGCCGCTCGTCCTTTACATCCTTCAACCCCAAAAACACCCTCGACAGGAACAGAAATGTTAGCAATGTGCATTAGTAGCAGGCGTGTTTTCAACCGACGATAAGAGCCAAAACTGCCAGTTTTAAGGAGTTTTAGAAGACTGGAGCGGGTGAAGGGAATCGAACCCTCGTCTCGGGCTTGGGAAGCCTACGTTCTACCATTGAACCACACCCGCAATTTCCGCCGGCCTTATAGCATCTTGGCCACGCATGGCGCAACAGCCGCATGTTCCGCCTTGTGCGGGCGCGTTACGCCTTTTTCTCCGGCTGGACTTCCTCGACATTGGCCTGTTCGACGAGAAGGTTAAGCACTTTGGCAGTGAGAATCTGTTCGTGAATTTCACCGAAGCCGCCGCGTTCGTCGAGCTGCTTGACCAGCTTCTGCACCGGCATCTGGTATTGCGCGGCCATCGTGAGCACGCGCTGACTGACTTCCTGCTGCTCAACTTTCACGCCTTCCTTTTCGGCGATGCGGCCGAGCAGGAACATCGCTTTCACGCGGTCTTTCGCGCTCGCGGCGGCGAAGTTGAAAATCTGGTCTTTCTGCGACTCGATGGATTCGCGCGTGGCGCCGCGCTGCGTCTGTTCCTGCACGATGTTATAGACCACGCTGCGGGTCTCGGAAGTGACGATGCTCTCGGGCAGGTCGCATTTCACACGGGCGAGCAGCTCGCGCACGACTTGATCCTTGGCGCTGCGTTCGCGCTGGAATTTCACCTCGTTTTCGAGGTCGGCCTTCACGCCGGCGCGGAGCTTCTCCAGATTTTCACCGCCGAAAGTTTTCGCGAACTCGTCATTCACTTCAGGCAGGTGGCGCTCCTTCACTTGCACGATTTCAACCTCGTAGGAACCCTTCTTGCCCGCGAGCGGCTGCGCCATGAAGTCCGCTGGGAAGTCCACCGCCACCGTGCGCCTTTCGCCGGCGCTGGCCCCAACGAGCTGCTCGGTGAAGCCGGGAATAAACTGTCCCGCCTGGATGTTGACCCAGAAATTTTTCTGCTCGCTGATGCCGCGATACGCTGGGGCGATTTCCGCAATCGGTTTGCCTTCGCACGAGCCGGTGTAGTTGATGACGACAAAGTCGCCGGGCTCAACGGCGCGCGGCACGTCCTTGTATTCTGCGCGCTGCGTGCGCAACGCCTCGACGGCTTTGGTCACGTCCTCGTCGCTGACGGTGATGGCGGGGAGCTTGATGGGAATGCCCTTGTATTCGGGCAGCTCAAATTCCGGCTCGGTTTCCAGCGTCGCCGCAAATTGCAACGTCTGCCCGCGCCCAAACTGGATTTCCTCGATGTCGGGATAGGTCGCGACGCGAATCTTCTGCTCGGCGACAGCCTTCTTGTAAGAGTCCGGGATGAGGCGTCGCTTGACCTCCTTCTCGATGTCGGCGGAGTAGGCCTTGGCGACCATCGCGCGCGGGGCTTTGCCGGCGCGGAAGCCGGGCAGTTGTGCGTGCTTCTGGTATTCCTTCTCGACGGTGTCAAACGCGGCGTCCACGGCCTGGACATCCACTTCGACACGCAACAATTTTCGGCAAGGGGCAAGATTCTCAACGGTCACATTCACGGCGAACCTTTCTCAAATCGGAACAACTCCGCTCCCGTGCGCAGCCGGCGGAGGCGGAACGGCGAAGCAAACACTGCGCGGCGGAATCACTTGCCCTTCGCGTCTGCGGCGGGCGCTTCCTTCGCCGCGCGCGGCCTGCGCTCGGCGCGGTGCGGACGCTCGCCACGAGCCGGCCTGCCTTCGTCGCCTTCCTTCGCCGCATCCTTGGCGGGAGCTTCAGCGGCCGGCGCCGCGATGGGCGTGGAGCTGACGACGACAACCTTGAGGCTGGCCTTCACATCGTGATGGAGGTGCATCTCGACCTCGTATTCGCCGAGGGCCTTAATGGGCTTTTCAAGATGGACTTTCTTCTTGTCGAGCACGATCTCGAACTGCGTCTTGAGCTCGTCGGCGACGGTGCCGTTCGTCACCGCGCCGTGCATCTTGCCGTCGTCGCCGGTCTTCACCGTGACGGTGAGCGTCATCTTGGAAAGGCTCTTCGACAGTTCGCTCATCGTGTTCAACTCGTGCGCCTCGCGCTCGGCGCGGCGCTGGCGGAGCACTTCGAGGCGGCGCTTGTTGCCCTCGTTGAGCGGGATGGCAAGACGATGCGGGAAAAGATAGTTGCGCGCATAGCCCGCGGCGACCTTGACCTGATCGGCCTCGGCACCGAGTCCGACGATGTGGGAGAGGAGGATGACTTCAGTTTTTGCCATGTGAAAATGAGTTGAGTGTTGGGAGTTGTGCGCGGGATGCGAAGTTCTTCAAAAGGGAACGTCGTCGTGCTGTTCGGGCGAAAGTTCGTCCGGCTCGGACGGCGGTGGCGCTCCCGCGGCTGGCTTGGCTGGGCGCGCGGCAGGTGCAGCGCCTTCGCCGCCGGCGCGGCCACCACCGGAATCGAGGAAATGAAACTGATCGCACACGACCTTGAGGCGGCTGCGCTTCTGGCCAGTCTGCTTGTCGTCCCACTGGTCGAGCTTGAGGCGGCCCTCAATGAACACGGGGCGACCCTTCTTGAGATACTGGCCCATGGTCTCGGCGGTCTTGCCCCACGCCTCGACATCCACAAAGGTGACCTCCTCCTTGCGCTCGCCGTTCTGCGAGGTGTAGGTGCGGTTGACGGCGATGCCGAGCTGCGCGACGGCGGTGCCCTGAGGCGTGTAGCGCAGTTCGGGGTCGCGGGTGAGATTGCCCGCGATGAGGACTTTGTTGATGTTCGCGGCCATAGGACTGCCGGTTATTTCTTCTCAGCCTTCGGCGGGGGCGCAACGGTGAAGAGGACGCGGAAGACCTCCTCGTCGAGCGCGAACTTGTGCCTGAGCTGCGTGAGCACGGCGCCGTTGCTCTCAAAAATGATGTTCACGTAGAAGCCCGACGCGTGCTTGCGGTCGGCGACGCGCGTGAAGGCGCGCTTGTCCATCTTCTGGACGGTCTCGACCTTGCCGCCGGCGGTCTCGATGTCCTTCGAGATGCGGTCAATGGCATCTTTCACGCCTTCCTCGCGGCCGGCCGTGTTCAAAATAAACAAACCTTCGTAACGTTTCACTTCGTGTCCTTCTGCTCGGGGCCATCAACCGGCCCGTTAAACTGACTCATCGCCTTCTGCAACCCGTCGGCCAGCCAGCATTCAACCTGGCTCGCCGCGCGGACCAAAACTTTTTCAACCAACTGCGCTTCCGCGGCGCCGAACTTTCCCAGGACGTGCCCGGTGATCTCGCGCACCGCGGCGTTTTGCCTGCCGATGCCCAGCCGCAGCCGCGCATACTCGCGCGTGCCCAGCCGCTGCTCCACGGACTCCAGCCCGTGATGCCCGCCGCTGCTGCCGCTGCTGCGCAACCGCAGCATGCCGAGCGGCAAATCCGCGTCATCCACCGCAACCATCACGCGGGCGAGCGGCACGCGGTAGAAATCCCGCACCGCCTGCACCGCTTCGCCGCTGGCGTTCATGAACGTCCGCGGCTCGCACAGCAACACGCGCTTTCCGGCAAACTCGCCCTTCGCGACGCGCGCATCAAACTTCTTCTCAATCTTCCACTCGGCGCGCCAGCGCTGCGCGAGCGCATCGGCCAGCATGAAGCCGATGTTGTGCCGCGTCCGCGCATATTCGGCGCCCGGATTGCCGAGGCCCACCATGAGATACAAGTTCTCCATGCGGGCCTTTCGTCCGTCCTTGCTGCCATCCTCGTTCTCAAACGGGCGGCAAACAAGGAACGGAAACTTGGGCTACTTCTTCTTCTCGGCCTTTTTCTCTTCCTTGGCCGGGGCGGCTTTCGCGCCTTTCTCGCCGGGCTTGCCTTCGGCGGCGGGTGCGGCGGCTTTCGCGCCCTTCTCGCCGGGCTTGCCTTCGGCGGCAGGTGCGGCGGCGCCTTCCTCGCCCTCTTCCTTCTTCTCTTTGATCATCTCGACTTCGGCCGGGCCGGCGGCGGCCGCAGCGGCGGCGGCTTCCTGCTCTTCGGTGAGCGGCGCGACGACGGCGATGACGGGCACGTGCTTGTCGCCAAGAATCTCGACGTTGGGCGGCTGCGGGATTTCGCCAAGATGAATGATCTTGCCGATGTCGAGGTTCGTGACATCCACGAGGAGCGCCTCGGGCAAATCTTTCGGCAGCGCGCGCACCTTGAGTTTGAAGAGCACGTGCTCGAGGATGCCGCCGTTCTTGACACCGACGGACTCGCCGGTGGTCTCGACGGGGACGTGGAGCGTGACCATTTCGTCGGCCTTCACCTCGTGGAAATCCACGTGAAGCACGCGGCGCGTAATGGGATGGTGCTGCACTTCCTGCACGAGCGCGAGGCGCTGCGGACGCGCATCACCGGTGACCGCGAGGTCCACGAGGACGTTCTCGGATGCCGAGTGGTGAAGAACCGTTTCGAGATCCTTGACGTTGATCTCGAGGGTCTGTGGTTGCACTTGCCGGCCGTAGATGACCGCGGGGATGCGACCGGTGGCGCGGAGTTTCTTGACCGCAGTGTGGCGCGTGGCCGTGCGGAGAGACGCAGAGAGCGGAACTGATTTCATACAAATTCTACTTCGGACGGCGTGTTGAACACCCGTTCAACTCGTTCGTCCGCCCTTAAATTCAAACAGCGATGTCACCGACGAATTGCTGTGAATCCGTTTGATGGCTTCACCGAGCAATCCTGCGACCGAGAGCGTTGTTATGCGCACCCCGTCAATCGCAGGGCGCAGGACAGTATCAGTCGTGATGAGTTCGTCAATCTTTGATTTGCGCAATCTTTCGATGCCCAGTTGGTTGAGAATTGCGTGCGAAACGCAGGCGATGATGCGCCGCGCGCCCTTGCGCTTGAGCAGTTGCGCCGCGGTGGTGAGCGTGCCCGCGGTCTCGGTCAAGTCGTCCACGAGCAGGACGTTCTTGCCGCGAATTTCGCCGATGACGGTCATGGACTCGACCTCGGTCGGGCTTTTGCGCCGCTTGGCGACGATGGCCAGCCCGGCCTCGAGCACCTGCGAATACGCGTAGGCCATCTTCAACCCGCCCACATCCGGGCTGACGACGACGAGGTTGTCCACTTCCTTGCCGTGCAGATAATCAATGATGACCGGCGCCGCGTAGAGATGATCCACCGGGATGTCGAAGAAGCCCTGAATCTGCTGCGCGTGCAGGTCCATCGTGAGCACGCGGTTCGTGCCGGCTGCGACGAGCAGGTTCGCGACGAGCTTCGCCGTGATGGGCACGCGTGGCTGGTCCTTGCGGTCCTGACGCGCGTAGCCGTAGAACGGCAGCACCGCCGTGATGCGATTCGCGCTCGCCCGCCGCACCGCGTCAATCATGATGAACATCTCCATCAGATTGTGGTTCGTCGGCGGGCTGGTGGACTGCACGATGAACACGTCCTCGCCGCGCACATTCTCGTCAATCTTCACGAACGTCTCGCCGTCGGGGAACGCCGACACCGTGCATTTGCCCAGCTCCATGCCGATATATTCGCAAATGGTCCTCGCGAGAGGTTCGTTGGATGTGCCGCTGAATACTTTCACGTTGCTTGGCTCCGTTGGTCGTGATGTGCGCGGATAAAAAAATCCGCCGCTTCCGGCGGTTGAAAATGTGCCGGGACTCTAACAGCGGCCCAAAGGCAGGCAAGAGCAATCGCCGCGCTTGAAAAATCATCGCCACTCCGCGCCGCCTCTGGCATCGTCGCCGCGACATGAAAGACTGGGTTGCACACTACATCGCCGCGGAAAAGGCCACGCTCGATTCCATCCCGCACGCCGCCGTCGCCGCGCTCGTCGAGCGGTTTCGCGTCGCGCTGCGCGAGGACCGGCAGATTTTCGCCTTCGGCAACGGCGGCAGCGCGGCCAACGCCTCGCATTTCGCCACCGACCTCGGCAAGGGCGCGTCCGACAAGCTCGGCAGGCGCTTCCGCGTCCTCTCGCTCAACGACAACGTGAGCTGGATGACCGCGCTCGGCAACGACTACGCCTACGAGGACATCTTCGTGAAGCAACTCATGAACTACGGGCGTCCCGGCGACATCGCGCTGACCATGAGCGTCAGCGGCAGCTCGCCGAACTGCGTGAAGGCCATCGAATGGGCAAACGCGAACGGCCTGCACACCATCGCGCTCGTCGGCGCGAAGCGCGGCAAGCTCGCGGAGATCGCGAAGGACGTCATCATCATCGCCGACACGCACTACGGCCGCGTCGAGGACGCGCACATGGGCATCTGCCACATGCTCTGCTACGCGTTCATGGAACGGCCGGAGTTGGGAAAGTGAACGCTCGTTTGTCTGCCTAGCGGCGCGGAGTTGATTGCGTTGCCGGAAAGCATCTTGCCGGAGTGCTCTTGTTTATCACCATGAAACTGGATAGGCTGCGAACGACGCAGCCCATTTAGATGTTAGGCGCAGCCCCATGAGAGCATCCACCAAGGCGAACATCGTGAGGATTGGCATTCCCGTCTTGCGCCTCCTGCCATCCTTATCGGCCGTGTATGGCTTCGCGGCCTTGCATGACTTCGGAGTGAGGACATTCGTTGTGTATGCGCCACCTCTACAGAAGGTGTTTTATGCGCCAATAGTGCTCTTGGTCTGGGGAGGGCTTGCCTTGATTCCGTTCATCTTGCTGCGGAACTCCATCGTATTCCGCATCTACTCCACACTCTTCTTCGCCTGCTTGGCTTTTATGGCCTATGATTACTTCTTTACGTTCCGATACGTGTCACCAGACTTTCGTGGAGAGACACCGGATCCAGGAGGAGGATTTTCTAGCTCCGGAAACCATGACAGTATCGCCTACTGGATTTCCTACCCGACTTTTCCACCACATGAAGATGATATACCTGTGGCTCTTGTCCGTATTGCTCCACTGATTCTTGCATTTGTATATCGACGATATTATCGCCTATGGGCCACCAAGGCCTAACATCCAGACAGGCTGCAAATTCCTTTGGTAAAATTCCTTTGCGCCTTCGCATCTTTGCGTGAAATTCCGTTCGTGCCCGTCACTGACCACATCCGCTCGAAGCTCGCGCGGGTGCCGCACAAGCCCGGCGTGTATCTGCACAAGGACCGCTTCGGCACGGTCATCTACGTCGGCAAGGCGCGCGACTTGCGCAAACGCGTGGGCCAGTATTTCCAGTCCTCGCGCCGCAACGGCTGGGACCTCAAGTTCAACGCGCTCGTGGACGCGATCCATGACTTCGATTTCCATGTCGTGCGCAGCGAGCCGGAGGCGCTGTTGCTCGAAGGCAAGCTCATCAAGGAATTCCACCCGCGCTACAACATCAGTTTCCGCGACGACAAGCGCTTCCTGCTGCTCAAGGTGAACCTGAACGATCCCATCCCGCGCTTCACGCTCACGCGGCTGCGCGTGGATGACGGCGCACGTTACTTCGGCCCCTTCGCCGGCAGCGGCGCGCTGCGGCGCACGCTCGACCTCGTGCGGCACAAGTTCAACCTGCGCGGCTGCCGCCCGCTCACGCCCACCGAGGCGGATTACAAGCACTGCCTCTACGCGCACCTCAAGGTCTGCACCGCGCCGTGCATCGGCAACGTCACGCGCGAGCAGTATCTCATGCAGGTGAATGCCGCGTGCGATTTCCTCGCCGGCCAGTGCGAGGAAATGGCCGGTCAAATCGAGGAGCAAATGAAGAAGGCCGCCGCCGCGCAGGACTTCGAGCGCGCCGCCGAACTGCGCGACCTGCTCAACGACCTGCACAGCGCGACGAAGAAGACGCGCGAATTCGTCCGCGTGCCCTATTCGCTGCCCGTTTCGATCAACCCGGAGCGCGACCTCGAGGAACTGGCGAAGGTGCTCGGCCTGCCCGTGCCGCCGCGGCGCATCGAGGGCTTCGACATCTCGAACATCAGCGGCACGTTCGCCGTGGCATCGCTCGTGAGTTTCAAAAACGGCCGGCCCGACCGCGCGAATTACCGGCGGTTCAAGATGAAAACGGTGACGGGCCAGGACGATTTCGCGTGCATGGCGGAGACGATTCACAGGCGCTATTCGCGATTGCTCAAGGAAGCGAGAGGTGGGAGGCGAGAGGCCGGTGAGGAAGGTGGCGAGGCGATCCCGCAGGAGTTGCAGAAGCTCGTGGATGAAGTCAGCGCGAAGGTGCGGGCGGGCAAGTCCACGAAAGGCGAAGATGGAAGATCGAAGATGGAGGATGGAAACGCGGCGGCGTCATCTTCCATCCTCCACACTCCATCCTCGCTGCCGGATTTGATTCTGATTGATGGCGGCAAAGGCCAGCTCAACGCCGCGTGCGAGGAGTTAAAAAAACTCGGCCTCGAAAAGATTCCCGTCATCGGCCTCGCAAAGGAGTTCGAGGAAATTTACCAACGCGGCACGAGCGCGCCGCTTCGGCTCGGCCTCGATCATCCGGCGGTAAAGTTGCTCCAGCGCGTTCGCGACGAATCGCATCGCGTCGCCAATAGTTACAACGCGCAACTGCGATTGAAAAAAATCTCCGAGAGCGTCCTCGACGAATTTCCCGGCATCGGCGGGGCGCGCAAACAGGCGCTGCTGAAAAAATTCGGCAGCATCCACCGCCTGCGCCTCGCGACCGTTGAACAGATCGCGGCAGTTCCCGGCTTCGGGGGCAAAGCCGCTGCGGAATTAAAGGCGTTTCTTGAGGCGCGATCAGTGCCGACGCGTTGACACGGCGCGGGCTTTCAAAGCCAGTTCACTTGACGTGATGCAGCAGCGCCGGCGCGGCGAGAAGGGCCATGAACACCATCAACGTGATGAGGACAAGCACGGCCGCGTTCAGAACAAATACACCGGCTCCGACGCAGGCGCGGCGATACCGCGGCCACCTTTCCGAGCGGCATTCCAACAGGACGAGCGCGAGCACGAGCGCGCCGCAGATGATGACGTTGTGCTCGCCAGCAAAGCGCGCCAAACCGTAAATCGCCGGCAGCACCATGCCTGCCTCCTGGCAAATCTGCTGGAGCTTCGGAAACAGAAATATCATCGAAAAAAACCAAAGGACGACGGCGGGCAGCAGAAACACGGCCGCCTTGAGATAGGTTGCCCAGCGGGGTTCGATGTTTGAGTTTGGATGGGATGTGTTCATGTTTGTCGCAAGGGATGGATTTGGAATGCCCGCCAGCGTAAGAAGGATGCCTTTGACCCGGTCGAATGTTGCACTTGCCCCACCCACCTTGGCGAATTCCGTCTTCAATGCGCCGGCCCGGCCGATTTGCTGAACAGCCGCATCGAAAGCCTGCGTCTCGCCCGAACCTGACCGCATCTGCTGCCCGATCTCCTCGCGCAGATGGCTCTCCAATTCGTCGAGCACGTCTTGAGATTTGATTCCGCCAGCGGTCATCTGCCGCCGCCATTCGGAGATTGCCCGGTCAAGGTCAAACATATCGTTCCTTCCACAACCGCGTCAGGACTCCGTGGACTTTCAGCCATTGTGCGCGCTGCTCGCTCAACGCCGTTTTGCCGTCCTTCTTGAGCGAGTAGTATTTGCGCTTCCGGCCATTCTCGATTTTCACCCAGCGCGACTTGATCCAGCCGTTGTTTTCCATCCGGTGCAGAACCGGGTAGAGCATGCCGTCGGACCATTGCAGGTGGTTGTCCGAGCGTGCGCGGACTTCCTGGATGATCGCGTAGCCGTAGCTCTCGCCCTTCGAGAGCAGCGACAGGATCAACGCCTCCGCGGAGGCCGCCACAAGCTCTTTCGGAATCATGCCCAACACATACATAGCTTCCCTATGTATGTCAAAAGAAAAATTCCAAGGATAACCTCCGGCAGGCGGGTCAGATGCCTTCGGCGATGGAAGGCGGCGGCTCGTGCATCACCGCCACCTCGGGCGCAAGGTGGTCCCCTTCGCGGGCCAGCACGCGGTATTGGCGGATCTGGAATGAAACTTCCGCGCCGTCAGAGAGGCCATGCTGCGCGTATTCCTCCTTCGTCATGCGCGCGCGAATGGTGAGGCCGGAGGGCAACTCAAGCTCGAGCCGCAACAGCACGCCGAGAAAAAACGTGTGCCGCAACACGGCGCGGTAGCGGAACTGCGCGAGGTCGCGCGAAATTTGCACCGCGTAGGGGCGAAAGCCGATGCGCAGCTTCTGGCCCTGTTTCAATCCGTGCGGAGGGAACTCGATTTCGCCGAGGCGCGCCGCGCCGTCACGGACTTCGCATTCAAGCACGTTCATCACGCCTATGAAACGCGCAACGAACTCGTTCGACGGCTGTTCATAGACTTCGCGCGGCGTGCCGATCTGCTCGAGCCTGCCGCGCGAAAAAATCACGATGCGGTTCGACACTTCAAGAGCCTCCTCCTGATCGTGCGTGACGAAGAGCGTGGTCACGTTCAGCTCGTGGTGCAGCGTGACGAGCCACTCGCGAAGCTCCTGGCGGATTTTGGCGTCCACCGCGCCGAACGGCTCGTCGAGCAGCAGCACGCTGGGCTTGGGCGCGAGCGCACGGGCGATGGCCACGCGCTGGCGCTGTCCGCCGGAGAGTTGGTGCGGATAGCGCTTCTGCAAGCCGTCGAGACCGAACAGCGACAGCAGCTCCGCCACACGCGCCTTGATTTCTGTGGACTTCCATTTTTTGATCTTGAGGCCGAACGCGATGTTGTCGAACACGTTCATGCTCTTGAACAGCGCGTAGCTCTGGAACACGAAACCGATGTTGCGCTCCTGCACGGAAACATTATTAACGCGCTGGCCGCGGATGAGGATGTCGCCCTCGGTGGGCATCTCGAGGCCGGCGATCATACGCAACACAGTCGTCTTGCCGCCGCCGCTGGGGCCGAGCAGGCCAACGAGTTCGCCGTCGCGCACGGAGAAGCTGACATTGCTCACCGCGGCTGTTTCGCCGAATCGCTTGGAGACGTTTTTGAGTTCGATGCCCATTGCGTTGAGGCGGTGTTCAGAATTCGGCGTTTGGAATTTCCGCAGCGGCGTGCTGCGCGAGCTCCTGTTCGCGATGCTGCTTCCATTCGAGGACTGTCTTGATGCCCAGCGTGACGAGCGCCAGCAGCGCGAGGACGCTTGCGATGGCAAAGGCGGCCGCGCCGTTGTATTCGTTGTAGAGCTTCTCCACGCGCAGCGGCATCGTGTCCGTCTGTCCGGTGATGTGGCCGCTCACGACCGAGACCGCGCCGAACTCGCCCATCGCGCGCGCGTTGCAGAGGATGATGCCGTAGAGAAGGCCCCATTTCACCGACGGCAGCGTGACGTGCCAGAACGTCTGCCAGCCGTTTGCGCCGAGCGTGAGCGCGGCCTGCTCCTGATCCGTGCCGGTCGCCTGCATCACAGGAATCAACTCGCGCGCCACAAACGGGAACGTGACGAACACCGTCGCAATCACGATGCCCGGCACTGCGAAGATGATCTTGATGTCGTGCCGGTCGAGCCATTCGCCGCAGTAGCCCTGAAGGCCGAACAGCAGGACAAACATCAGGCCTGACACCACCGGCGACACTGAGAACGGCAGGTCAATGAGCGTGATGAGCAGCGTCTTGCCGCGAAACTCGAACTTCGCGATGGCCCAGGCGGCGGCGATGCCAAACACGACATTCAACGGAACGGTGATGGCCGCCGTGAGCAGCGTCAGCTTCATCGCCGCCCACGAGTCGGGATGCGTGAGCGCCTTCACGTAGGCGCCGCAGCCTTTTGCGAATGCCTGTGCGAACACGTTCACCAGCGGCAGCAGCAGGAACACGACCGCGAACACAAGCGCAACCGCGATGAGCGTCCATTTCACGAACGGCGCCTCTTCGGTGCCGCGGCGCGATTTCGTGCGGTGGCCGGTCAGTTGGGATTTTGCCGTGCCAGCCATGTTACTTGTTGAAACGGCCCGCCCACTGTTCGAGCGCGTTGATGACGGCGAGGAGCGCAAACGAAATCACCATCAGCACCACCGCGAGCGCGATGGCGCCGGCGTAGTCGTATTCCTCCAGCCGCATCACAATGAGATACGGCGCGATCTCGGTCTTGAACGGAAGGTTGCCGGAGATGAAAACAACCGAGCCGTATTCGCCGATGGCGCGCGCGAACGCGAGCGCGAAGCCCGTCACGACGGTTGGCAGCAGCGTCGGCGCGATGACGCTGCAAAACGTCCGCAGCCGGCTCGCGCCGAGCGACGCCGCGGCTTCCTCGATTTCGGGCTCCATGTTTTCGAGCACGGGCTGCAACGTGCGGACGACGAATGGCATTCCCACAAACGTGAGCGCGATGACGACACCGAGCGGCGTGAAGGCGCCGTTGATGCCGAGAGGCACGAGGAATTTTCCAAGCCAGCCGTTGGCGGCGAAAAGATTGGCGAGCGTCAGGCCCGCGACCGCCGTCGGCAGCGCGAAGGGAAAATCCACGAGCGCGTCAATGAGCCTTCGCCCCGGAAACTCGTATCGCACGAGCACCCACGCGAGCAGCGTGCCAAAGATCGAGTTCGCCAGCGCGGCAAAAAGCGACGCGCCAAACGTGAGCTGGTATGCCGCCAGCGCGCGCTCGGTTGTCGCGAGCCGCCAGAAATCGGTCCATGAAAGGCCGAACGCCTTGAGAAACAGCGCCTCGATGGGAATGAGCACGATCACGCTCAGATAGAAGAGCGTGAAGCCCATCGTCAGGCCGAAGCCCGGCAGCACGTTGAATTTCTTTTCCGCCATGCCAGAAATGAAGCGCGCGCGAATCTAGCTGAGTTCCGACGTTCCGGGCAATGGCGATGCGAGGTGGGTGGCGCGTGTTGATATCATCGGTTTCTGCGTTGGATCTGGTCGAAGGTGCCGCCCTCGGCGAAGTGCGCCTTCTGCGCCTTCTGCCAACCGCCGAAAAGTTCATCAATGGTGAACAAGTTGACCTTTGGAAACTGGCTGGCGAATTTCGCCGCGACGGTTTCATTGCGCGGCCGGTAGAAATGTTTCGCGGCGATTTCCTGTCCCGCGGGAGTGTAAAGGAATTCGAGATAAGCCTGCGCCACGTCGCGCGTGCCGCGTTTGTTCGCCACCTTGTCCACGACGGCGACCGGCGGCTCGGCCAGAATGCTCATCGAGGGGACCACGATTTCAAACTCGCCCCTGCCGTGTTCCTTGACGGAAAGGATCGCCTCGTTCTCCCACGCGATGAGCACGTCGCCGATGCCGCGCTGCACAAACGTCGTCGTCGCACCGCGCGCGCCGGTGTCCAGCACGGGCACGTTCCTGAAGAGCTTCGTGACAAACTCAACCGCCTTGCCCTCGTCATTGCCGGATTTTTTCAGTGCGTAGCCGAATGCGGCGAGGTAGTTCCACCGCGCGCCGCCGGAGGTCTTCGGATTGGGCGTGATGACGGCGACGCCCGGCCTCAAGAGGTCGTCCCACTCCCTGATGCCCTTGGGATTTCCCTTTCGCACGAGGAACACGATCGTGCTCGTGTAGGGCGAGCTGTTGTCTGGAAGGCGCTTCTGCCAGTCGGCCGGCAGGGCGCGCGCGTTGGCCGAAATCATGTCAATGTCGTAGGCGAGCGCGAGCGTGACGACGTCGGCCTGCAGGCCGTCAATGACGCTGCGGGCCTGCTTGCCCGATCCGCCGTGCGATTGCTGGATGATGACGGTGTCGCCGGTTTTTTCCTTCCACTGCTTCGCAAAGGCCGCGTTGAACTCCTGATACAATTCGCGCGTGGGGTCGTAGGAAACGTTCAGAAGTTTGATGTCCTTCGCAACGCCGCCCAACGGCAGCAACACGGCGAGCGCAACGAGGATGACAGTCGCTTTCATCAAACGGACGAGTGGTGGCAAGTAAAACATGGCGGCTCCTCAAAAGGAAAGTTGAACGCGCGTGAACAGGACGTTTTCCGGCTGGCGTGTGACCGCCGCCGGGGCGGTCGTGCCCGCGCCGCCGCCACCGTCGAACGTCGTGCGCGCGAAGCTCGTCTTGAGCTGGATGTTCCGGTTGAGATACCAGTTCAGGCCCACGCCCCACGAGTGCGCCGCGCTGGCCGAGGTGGATGGATTCGCGAAATTCGGAAAGGCGTCTGCATCAATATGAAGTTCGGCGTAGCGGGCGACAAGTTGCCACGCGCCCCAGCCGCTGCTGGAAAAGCTGAATGATTTTTCAGGCGTCACGCCACCGCGATACGCCGCGGTCTCACCGGTCAAAATCCACGAGCCGGTGATCTGCCAGCCGGTGTTTTCGATCCGCGCTGAAGTCAGCGGCGCTGTGCCCGTGCGCGTCACGCGCTGGTTGGAGATAACATATTCGCCGAGAAAACCGACCGGGCCATTGTAATAATAGCCCTGCGGCGAAATCCGCCAGTGCGCGCCGTCCGCCGTCACCGCGCCAGTGCTCGGGTTGTAGGCGAAAAACTGTTGCTGCCCGTCGGTCGCGTAGCCCGCGAGCGTGCCGCCGGTCGTCGCCGGCAGCGCTCCCGTGCCGTGCTCGTTGCCGTAGCTGCCGCCAACGCCGAAGCCGACGCCGCGCAGGAATTCGGCAGACGACTGCTTGAACGGCTGGAAGAAAATGCGCCCGGCAAACTCCTTGTTGTCGTCCGTGTCCGCCATGCCGATGTTTCGCGCATCGCCGGAACCGTTGAACAGGCCCGCGGCGTAGCTCACGCGACCGTCGAGGACTTCGCCGTGCAGTAGAAAGCCGATGTCGCGGTTGGGCGTGAGGCTCGTCGGCAACGCGCGCTCGTTAAAAAGCGTGTCCACGTCCACGACGAGTTGTTCGAGGCCGACGGGCGACTTGAACTTGCCGGCGCGCAGTTGCAGCGCGGGCCTGATGCGCCAGTTCAAATAGGCGTCGAAAATCTGCGGCGAACTGCCGCCGAAATCCGGCACGAACAGGAAGTCAAAATCGCGGAACACCGTTCCTTCGACAATCGGCCGCGCGCGCCGGATGAAAAAGCCGTCGTTGGCGGCGATGCCGTGGTCGTGGAGAAACGTGCGCGAATCAATCTGCAAAACGCCACGCAACTTCAACGCGAAATTCTTGTCCGGCGAGGCAAAGGCAAAGCCGCGTCCGTCAATGGTAATTTGCGGCGCTGTCTTCAGCTTGGTCTCTTTCTCGTCCGCGTCGAGTTCGCGGTTGCGTTCGAGGATTTTGACTTTCTGCTCCAGCTCATCAATCCGTTTAATCAATTGCTCCGTGGCCGGAGCCGGATCCGCCGCCACGGTGGACGACGCAAAGCAGGCAAGAACGACAACTCTTTGCACAACGCCGAAGCGCAGCGAATTCACCTGTGTGCGCACGGCTTCGAGCCAGTCTGATGCGGTCAAACTCGCCCCGCCGGCACGCGTGGCGTCCACATTCTCGATTGTCAGTTTTGCAGTCACAACGACAACATGATCTCATAATACTCTATAATGTCAATAGAGTTTATTTAGATTATTTGTAGCGGTTTTGTGGCCGAAAAATAATAATGCTACCGAATCCAATTGAATCCCGACTTTTTCAATGTAGAATTCCGCCATGAAACTTTCGTTGCGTGGCGAATACGCACTGCGCGCCTTGATTGTGCTGGGAATCAGTCACGGCAAAAATGTCGTGCGCATCCAGGCGATTTCGGACCAGCAGAACATACCCAAGCGATTCCTCGAACAGATCCTCAACGACCTCAAGGCCGCCGGTATCGTAGAAAGCAGGCGCGGCGTGACAGGCGGCTACCGCCTCCGGCGTGCGCCCGAACACATCACGCTGGCCGAAGTCATCCGCCACATCGAAGGGCCGCTAGCACCGGTGAGTTGCGTGAGTGAAAATTTTTATGAAAAGTGCTCGTGCCCGAACGAAGACAAGTGCGGCATCCGCAGCGTGATGAAGGAAGTTCGTGAGGCTATCGTAAAAATTCTGGACGCCGTGACCGTGGCGCAACTCTGCGAGCGTGTCCGCCAGTTGCAGGGAGCGCATGACAACCCGCTCGAATATGTGATCTAGCACTGATCACCGCGGGTCACCGACCAAAATTCCGCGCGTGACACCACGCAGCGTTCATGGCATTTCTTCGCGCGCATGAAAACACTCGCTTTTGCCACACTGTTAACCGCCGCGCTCGCGCTGCCCGCGCTCGCACAGGAGAAGAAAGACGACCCCAAACCCGCCGCCAAGGAAGTCGCGATCATCAAAACTTCCGAGGGTGAAATGGTCGTCGAGTTCTGGCCTGACGTCGCGCCGAAGACGGTCGAGAATTTCAAGACGCTTGCCAAAAAAGGCTTCTACGACGGCACCGCTTTTCACCGCGTCATCAAGGATTTCATGATTCAGGGCGGCGACCCGCTCACGAAGGATCCGGCGCAGGAGCGCCGCTGGGGCACGGGCGATCCGGGCTACAAGATCAAGGCCGAGTTCAACAACCGATCGCACACGCGCGGTGTTCTCTCGATGGCACGCTCGCAGGATCCCGATTCCGCCGGCAGCCAGTTCTTCATCTGCCACGGCAGCCCGACCTTCCTCGACGGGAAATACACCACCTTCGGCAAACTCATCAAAGGCGATGACGTGCTCGAAAAAATCGCCACCACCAAGACGCATCCACCCGACCGGCCCGACAAACGCATGAACGTCGAGAGCATCAAAATTGTCCCCGCCGATTCCATCAAGTAACCGCAGCATTTCAACTCCACCTCCATGAGCACGCCAAACGAAGTCGCTGTCATCACCACCGACCACGGCAAGATGGTCGTCGAATTCTGGTCCGACGTGGCGCCGAACACCGTCGAGAATTTCAAGAAGCTTGCCCGCTCCGGTTATTACGACGGCACCGCGTTCCACCGCATCATGAAGAACTTCATGATTCAGGGCGGCGATCCGCTCACGAAGAATCCCGCGGACGAGCACCGCTGGGGCACCGGCGGGCCCGGCTATCAGATCAAGGCGGAGTTTAACGACCGTTCGCACCAGCGCGGCGTGCTCTCGATGGCGCGCTCGTCCGATCCCGATTCCGCCGGCAGCCAGTTCTTCATCTGCCTCGCGGACGCCTCATTCCTCGACAACAAATACACCGCCTTCGGCTGTCTCATCGCCGGCGACGACGTGCTCGGCGCGATTGGCAACTTGCCCGTCACGCGCAGCGGCAGCGGCGAAAACAGCAAGCCCGCCAAGCGCGTCGGCGTGCAGAGCGTGCAGATCGTGGATCGCTCGACGATTGCCGCGTAGCAAGGCGCGCCGCCAGCGCGATGAACTCCAAGGAACACGCAGCGCTCGCCTCGGCACTCGTTGCACTCGGTTGTCCGCAGGAAAAATCAACCGATATGGCCGCGCAACTCGACAAGCGCGCCCGCCAGCTCTCCGAACAAAAAGGCCGCACCTACGAGGAAGCGCTCGCGCACCTGCTCACTCTGATGAAGCAAGGCTGGGCCGCAAAGGAGCGCGGTGTTTGACATTCGCGGCGCGACCTTCGACTCTCGCCTTCCGTCATGATTCATCCGTGGCCCACATTGCGCACAGAGCGTCTGGCGGATCACCGCATCTTCAAAATCCGCCGTGATTTCAAGCGCTCGCCGCGCACGGGCGCGGAGCACGACTTCTTCGTCCTCGAATGTCCCGGCTGGGTCAACGTCATCGCCCTCACGCCCGACGACCAGCTCGTGCTCGTCGAGCAATTCCGTCACGGCGTGAACACCGTTGAGCTGGAAATCCCCGGCGGCGTGATGGACGCGCACGAGACCGATCCCGTCGCGACCGCCGTGCGCGAGTTACGCGAGGAGACCGGCTACGAAGGCGAGCGCGCCCGCTGTATCGGCACCGTGTGGGCCAACCCGGCCATCATGAACAACAGTGTCCACACCGTGCTCATCGAGAATTGCCACTTGAAGCACGTCGTTGAATTCGATCACGGCGAAGACCTCGCGACCAAACTCATTCCCGCGAGCGAAGCGCCCGGGCTCGTCGCCAGCGGAAAAATCAAACACTCCCTTGTGGTCGTCGCGCTCTATCACTTTGATCTGCACCGCAAAAAATCGGAAGGGGCATAAACGGTTTTGCCTTCGTAAGTTTTGTGTCTTTTTGCCGCTATTTTCCCAGCGATTCGCGCAGGATGAATTTCCCCTGTTGCGCGTCGAACACGTTCACGTGAAGCGGCTCGGCGTCCCAGCCGCAAATTTTTTCCGCCGCGCCACGCATCTGGTGGAACTGCTGATACGTGATGACGCCGAGCAGCCGGTCCTTGTTCCACGGGCTTGGCTGGCACGTCGCGGCAAGCAGCGTCTTGCCGAGCCACGGCTCGCCGCGCACGTGCAGGCGGCCTTTCACGTGGCGCGCGAGGAGCTTGCGCTCAAGTCGCGCAAGCCACGCGTGGTTGTCCGAACGGCCGAGCATGAGATGATTCGCTGACGCGAGATCGTCGCGCGATAATTCCGCGTCGCTCTTCACGATGAGTCGTCCGCTCTTCATCGGATAATCGCCAAAACAAAACTCCGCAATGCGCACGGCCTCTGCGCGGAGCAACTCGGTTTCGCGTGGAATCGGCGACGCCGCTGGATGGCTGATGATGACACGCTCGTGAAAGAGGTCCTTGAAACCGCCCTCGCGCAGCGGCCGCTCGACGCGCGGCGCGGGATGCGACTTGCGAAATTTGAGAAACCAATCCACGAGCGAATAGCGTTTGCGACGCGGATCATAAAGCCAGTCCCATGAATTGTGCCCGACGCGCGGGAGCTCGTCGTAGCGCACGCTGAACTTGAGCCGTTTCAACTCCGCGACGAGCCGGCGCGAGTGTTCGACCGTCACGATGTCGTCCGCGTCGCCGTGCACGCACCACACGGGGATTTTTTCCAGCGCCTTCAACTTCGCGCGGCTGCCGCCGCCGCACACGGGCGCGATGGCGGCCCATTGTTCGGGATATTTGCACGCGAGCCGCCACGTCGCGTAGCCGCCCATCGAAAGCCCGGTGAGATACTGCCGGCGCGCGTCCACGCGATAACGGGCCTTGACCCAGTTGATGACATCCCAGAAATCCACCTCGCCCATGTAGCGAAAACCGATGTCGCCGCGGCCAAACGGGCTGACAAAAATCACGTCCTCCCGAAAGCCGCGTGTGTGCATCTGGAAGCACTGCTCGGGAATCATCCGCTCGTCGCCGTCCATGCCGTGCAACGCAACGACCAGCGGCCACGCGCGACGCGAGGTGTAGGCACGCGGAACCCAAACGGCGAACGGCTGCTCCGAGTCGTCCACCGCCGAGCGATACGTTTCAGTGAAGTAACCGGTGCGAGGCGCCGTCACGGGCGATAGGTTGACCAACGGCAGCGCGAAGGCAACGGGATTCACGCCGCCGTTTGTCACGGGCTTTTCCGTGCTGCTGCGCGTTTCATCGGGCGCCAGTGGCCGCGCCAGTCGAACCACTCCGTCGCGGCGAACTGTTTCTTGTAGTCGTAAACGGACCGCTCGCGGTAGCAGTAGCCGGTGTAGAGGAAGCGGCAGCCGTGGCGGCGCGCGTGCTCGATTTCCCAGAGCATCGTCGCGATGCCGGGGCTGCGGCGCGACTCAGCGGGGTCGAACATCGCATACACGCTCGACGCGGCCTCGCGCCCGACATCGAAATAACTCGCGGCAACAAGCCGGCGGTTCGAGTAGGCGGCCAGTTCAATCGTGTGGCACGGGAACACCGCCGGCGCGGGGCCGAGGAAATTCTCCAGCGCGTCCGGCATGTTCTCCTTGAATCGCTCCTTGTGCGCGTCGAACAGCCGGCGGCGCTCGGCATCAATCACCGGCGCTTGAGTGCGCACTTCAAGATCCGCGTTGCGGCGCAGAACACGCCGCTGGCTTTGCGAGGGCGCGAATCGTTCGAGCACGATGCGCAGCGGCATCACGGTGAGTTCCGCGCCGTCTGATTCGACCTTCGAGTATCGAAAGAACAGCGGGCCGAAGTGACGCCAGCCCGCCGCCCACAGCGCGTCCATCCGCTCGGGCGTGGCGCTGAGTTCGACAAAAGTTTCATCCTGCCGCGGAATCATGCCTGCCGAATTTCCGCGATGCCACGGGCGGCGTCCAGCGAGTTTCGGCGGGTGAACGCAGTTGCCTTCCTGCCGGGCGCGGATATGATTCATCTGAACTTCGCAATGCCTCCTACGAAGTCCAACTTCCTCGACAAAGTCCTCGGCCGCATCTCGCGGCTCGACGCGCAGGGCGTGCAGACGGTTGTCGAGCGGCTCGCGCGCGAGCGGGCCTTCCTCGAAACGCTTTTCAACACGATCGAGGACGGCGTGCTGGTGCTGGACGAGCACGGCCGCATCGCCTACCTCAACCAGGCCGTCGCGAAGCTGCTCGGCATCACGAGCGGCACCGCCGAGGGCCAGTCCATCACACGTTACCTGCCCGAGCTGAACTGGCGCCAGCTCGCCGAGTGGGACGAGGCGGGCGGCGGGAGCGTCGTGCGGCACGAGATCGAAGTGCAGTATCCGCGGGCGCGCTTCCTGCGTCTTTACGCCGCGCCGCTCGACGGGCAGGCCATCGGCAGCAGCGGCGTGGCGCTCATTCTGCACGACGCGACCGAAGCGCGGCAGAAAACCTTCGAGGCCATCGAAAGCGAGCGCATCACCGCGCTCACGCTGCTGGCCGCAAGCGTCGCGCATGAACTCGGCAACCCGCTCAACGCGCTGCACATTCATCTGCAACTGATGGAGCGCGAGTTAAAGAAGCTCAACCTCGTCGCTGAAACTGGCCGGACGAAATCGCCGCGCAAACCAAAGGCATCCACGTCAGCGCGCGTCAGTGGCGGCGACATCTCGGAACATCTCGTCAAGCTGGAGAGCTACCTCAACGTGTGCAAAGGCGAGATCACGCGACTCGATTACATCATCACGCAATTCCTCCAGGCGATCCGCCCTTCGCCGCCACAGCTCAAGCTCATGTCACTGAACGCCATCGTTGCGGAGACGTTGAACTTGCTCCGGCCCGAGCTGGAAAACCGCGGCCTCATCATCAAGGAGAAGCTCACCGCCAACCTGCCCCACTCGCCGCTTGATCCCGCGCAAATCAAGCAGGTGCTCGTCAACCTCATCAAGAACGCCGCGCAGGCCATGACGAAGGGCGGCGTGCTCACGCTCAGCACCGGCGAGGCCGCGGACGGCGTGTGGGTGAGCGTGGCCGACAATGGCGGCGGCATCCCGCAGGAGCTGCTCAACCGGATTTTCGAGCCGTTTTACACGACGAAAAAAAAGGGCAGCGGGCTGGGACTGATGATCGTGCAGCGCATCGTGCGCGAGCACGGCGGCCGCATCAAACTCGACAGCCACGTCGGCCAGGGCACGACCTTCAACATCTGGTTTCCACTTCGCGAACGAAAGCCGAAGTTGCTTGAAGCGCACCTTCGCGATTAAAACCAGAGCCGCCGGACTCACAATGCCATGACCAAACCGCAGGTGCTCATCGTGGACGACGAGAAGATGACGCGCGACGGACTCCGCGCGGCGCTCGAGGACCGCTACGACGTGTATGTGGCCGAGGACGCCGCTAGCGCGATGAACCTGCTCGAGCGGGACAATTTTCAAGTGCTGCTCACGGATTTGAAGATGCCGGGTGACGACGGCATGAAGCTCATCAAGCGGGCGAAGACCCTTTCCAAGCCGCCGGTTTGCATCCTCATGACCGCCTACGGTTCCGAGGATGTCGCGGTCGAGGCGATGAAGCAGGGTGCCGATGATTACATCGCCAAGGGTCGTATGCAGATCGAGGAGCTGGAGATGCGCATCGCCCGCGCGCTGCGCAGCCAGACGCTTGAGCACGAAAACGTCTCGCTCCGCAAACAGCTCGACACGCGCTTCGGCCTCGACCATCTCGTCGGCGAATCCCATGCGATGAAGGAAATCTTCGAGGCCGTGCAACAAGTCGCGCCCACCCGCGCGAGTGTTCTTCTGCTCGGCGAGAGCGGCACCGGCAAGGAGATGATTGCCCGCGCCATCCACCAGCTCAGCCCGCGCGCGAAGGCCCCGCTCGTCACCGTCCACGCCGCCGGCCTGCCCGCGTCGCTGCTGGAGAGCGAACTCTTCGGCCACGAGAAGGGCGCGTTCACCGGCGCACACGAGCGGCGCATCGGCCGCATCGAGCAGGCGCAGGGCGGCACGCTGTTCTTCGACGAGATCGGCGAGATTGACGCCACAGTGCAGGTGAAGCTGCTGCGCTTCCTCGGTGAGCGAACATTCGAGCGAATCGGCTCGAACAAAACACTCAGCGCCGACGTGCGCGTCATCACCGCGACGAACAAGGACCTCGCCACGATGGTCAAGGCCGGCACGTTCCGCGAGGATTTGTATTTCCGCCTGCGCGTCGTCGAGCTGCGCCTGCCACCGTTGCGCGAACGTCGCGCGGACATCCCACTGCTCGCGCAGGCGTTCCTGAAGGAATTTGCAAAGGAAAACGGCAAGCCCGTGAACGACTTCACCGCCGAGACGCTCGAGGCGATGATGAAATACCCGTGGCCCGGCAACGTTCGCGAGCTGCGCACCGCGATGGAGCACGCGGTCGTGTTCTGCCGCGGCGACGCCATCGGCCTGCGCGACCTGCCGCAAAACGTGCGCGAGCCGCTCGCGATGGAGGCGCCCGTGCTCGCGCAGGACGAGGTCTCGCTCCACGAGGCCGAGAAGCAGTTGCTCCTCCGCGCGCTCAAGGAATGCGGCGGCAACCGCACGCACGCCGCCAAGCGCATGGGCATCAGCCGGCGCACACTGCACCGCAAGCTGCACGCGTATCACGTCGAAGGGTTTTGATGCGCGCGCAGGAATTCATCCACTCGCTCGAGTCCGGCCTCGCCGCGCGCGTGCTCAAGGGGCTTGCGCTTTTCCTCGTCTTTCTCGGCCTCACAACGCTGTTCAACCTCCGCCATTTCCGACACTTCTCCGCGCCCGACGCGATGGACAACGCGCAGCTCGCGCGCAATCTCGCCGAGGGCAAGGGCTACACCACGCACATCGTCCGCCCGTTCAGCGTGTGGCTGCTCGAACGGCATCGCGGCACGAACGTGAACGTGCTCAACGAACCGCTCCCCGACCTCGCGAACGCGCCCGCGTATCCGTGGCTGCTCTCGAAATGGATGAAGCTCGCGCCGGCGGACGCCACCATCGCGCCGGCGGACCAGTTCAAGCGCTACGAACCGGAACTGCACATTGCGTGGCTGAACCAGGCGTTGTTTTTCGTCGCGCTGTTCATCGCATTCCGCGTCGCGCTCCGGCTGTTCGATGTGTTCGTGGCGTGGCTTTCGACGATTGCGCTGCTGCTGTGCGATCTGTTCTGGAAATTCAGTCTCTCCGGCCTCCCAACGATGCTCGGCGTCGTGCTGTTTCTCGCGATTGTGTGGTGTCTTGCCGCGGCCGAGCAGGGGCATCGTGTGAACAAATGGGGCTGGGTGCGGCTGCTGCTCATCGCGTCCGTCACCGGCGCGCTCGTGGGCGCGGCGGCGCTCACGTGTTACCCGCTCGCGTTGCTGGCGCTGCCGGTGCTGGTGTTCTTCGGCGCTTACTTCGACACGAAACGCGCGCCGATGGTGCTGCTCGCACTCGCGGCGTTCGCGGGCGTGTTCGCGCCGTGGCTCCAGCGCAATTACGAGGTGAGCGGCACGCTTTTCGGCACGGCGGGCTACGCAATCTTTGAAGACACGGAGCGCTTTCCCGGTTCGCGTCTTGAACGTGCGATCAATCCGGCCAACGCCGACACGCCGCAGGACCTCAACAAGGTGGACCTCGACGAATACTGGACCAAGTTCCGCCCCAACTTCGCGCGCATCCTCATGGATGAACTGCCGCGGCTTGGCGGAAGCTGGCTCGCGGCGCTGTTTCTCGCCGCGGTGCTGCTGCGTTTCAACAGCCCCACGCTCGGACGGATGAGGGTGTTTCTGCTGTCGAGCCTCGCGCTGCTCGCGGTGGCGGAGGCGTTTGGGCGAACGCATCTGTCCGAGGCGTCGCCGGAGGTGAACTCGGAGAACCTGCTCGTGCTCACCGCGCCGCTCGTGTTTGTGTTCGGCGTCGGGCTGTTCTCCATCATGCTCGACCAGTTGCAACTGGAAACTCCGTCGCAGCGCGGCACCGCGGTCGGGCTTTTCCTCGTCGTGATGAGCGTGCCGCTGCTGCTGACCGTCACCGGGCCGAAGCGTTCCGCCATCGCGTGGCCGCCGTATTACCCGCCGTTCATCGCGGAGCGCGCGGGCTGGCTCGGCGAAAAGGATTTGATGATGTCCGACGCGCCGTGGGCCGTGGCGTGGTATGGACGGCGCGACTGCGCGTGGCTCACGTGGGACGCGCGCGGGGATTTCCAGTCGCTCCACCACCGCCGGCCGGTGCGCGCGCTCTACCTCACGCAGTTCACACTCGACCGCCGGCTCGTCTCCGAAATGATCCGCGGCGAGGAAAAGGACTGGGGCTGGTTCGCCGCCGAGGCCGTCGTGAAGGGAGATCGCCCTGAAAATTTCCCGCTGCGCTACGCATTCACCGAGGGCTTCCCCGACCAGATTTTCATGGCAGACAAGGAATACTGGAAACAGCCGGCGAAGTGATATCGCTCAGGCGGGCTTTCCCCGCGGCGAGCGGCGCAGGCCGTTTTGCAGCCAGAGCCGCCAGACCATCCACAGCGCCTCGCGCACGATCTTCTTCGACATCTTCGACGTGCCGAGGAAGCGGTCGGTGAAGATGATCGGGACCTCGACGATTTTCATTCCCTGCCGCCAGAGCTTGTGCGTCAGCTCGATCTGGAAGCTGTAGCCGTTCGAGCGGACGGCGTCGAGGTCGAGCGCGAGCAGCGCGCGGCGGTGGAAGCACTTGAAGCCGCCCGTCGGGTCGCTGATGGGCATGCCGGTGATCACGCGCACATATTTCGCCGCGCACAGGCTGAGCATGAGCCGGCCGAGCGGCCAGTTGATGACGCGGATGCCGTTGCAATAGCGCGAACCGAGCACGAGGTCGGCATCCTGCGCGGCGGTGAGAAACTTGGGAATGTCATCCGGGTTGTGCGAGAAATCGCCGTCCATCTCGAAGATGAACTCGTAATCGCGTTCCAACGCCCACTTGAAGCCGGCGAGATACGCGCGGCCGAGGCCGTCCTTCGTCGCTCGATGGAGCACGTGGATTTGCGGATGCTTCGCGGCAAGTTCATCGGCGAGCTTGCCCGTGCCGTCGGGCGAATTGTCATCCACGACGAGCAGATCGGCCGGCACGGGCAGCGCCAGCAGATGAGCCACGAGCGGCGGGAGGTTGTCCCGCTCGTTGTAGGTGGGCACGATGATGAGGGTTTTGCCGTTGCTCATGAGGGCCGCTCGTAGGACTGAGGGAAGCGGAGCGGCGTTCAAAGTGCAAGGCTAAGAAACCTACAAACTGCACGGTATTCCGCCGGGCAGCAGCGGTTTCAACGGGCACGCCTCGCACCGCGCCTCGCGCGGACGACAGAAGTCCTTCCCAATGACGACGAGTTGCGCGTGGTAATCCTGCCAGTAATCGAGCCTCTCGCTTGTGGGCTTTTCGCCCAGCGCGGCTTCGCAGAGTTCCTTCAACGAATGATACTCCGTGTGCGAGTTGTGCTTGGCGCGCGGCCCGGAACTTTGAGCTTTGAACTTCGAACCTTGAACTTCCCCGGCCCAACCGTGCCGCTGGAAGATGCGTTTCGTGTAGGCATCAATCACGAAGCTGTGATGCCCGCCTGCGTAGAGCAACATGCTGTCCGCCGTCTCAGGGCCGATGCCGTTGATGGCGAGCAGCCGCTCGCGCACGGCGCGCATCTCGCCGGCGAAGAGGCGCGCGGGGTCGCCGCCGAAATCCTCGACGAGCACGCGCAGAAATGCGCGCAACCGGCGGGCCTTGATGTTGAAGTAGCCGGTGGGGCGGATGAGTTCGGCGAGCCGCTTCTCCGGCAGCGCGAAAAGTTTCTCCGGCGTGAGCACGCGCGCAGACTTGAGGTTGGTGATGGCGCGCTCGACGTTCTTCCACGCGGTGTTCTGCGTGAGGATGGCGCCGACGCACACCTCGAACGGCGTTTCGCCCGGCCACCAATGTTGATGCCCGTGCCGCGCACGCATGAGCGCATAGGCGCGGCGCAGTTGGGCGTGGAGGGCGGCGGGCTTCACTCAGTAGCGCGTCTTGATGCCGCAGGCGCGGGCGACGCACCAGCCGCGCGCGGCCTCGAACAGGCAGAAGACGCCCCACGCCACGCCGCCCGCGCCAGCCCAGCGGTTCACGAACAGCCACAGCAGCACGCCGCCGCCGATGCAACACAGGCCGAACACCGCCCGCAGCACGCGCCCGCAGCGGTCAATGTTCGGCGCGAAAAACTTTGCCATCCCAAAGCGATAGCAACCCGTGCGGCGCAGGGAAAGCAGATTGAATCCATCCGCTTTGCGCTGGCGTGGCAAACGCGCGACGCATACGCTCGCGGCATGTTCACCCGCAGACGATTTCTTCACGCCTCGGCCGCGACGGCCGCGACCGCTGTTCTTCCCGCCTTCGCCGCGTCATCCTCGCGCTGGCCCATCGGCTGTTTCAACCGGCCGTGGGTGAAGTGGGGCTACGACGCCGCGCTCGACGGCGTCAAGGCCGCCGGCTATCGCGTCACCGGCCTGCTCACGCGCACGAAGACGGAACCGTTCACCGGCTCCGACGCGACGCCGGAATATCTCGATGCGCTGAAGAAAAAAATCGCCGCGCGCGGACTCACCGCCAACATGGCCGCATTGCGCGTCAACGCAGCCGCGCCGCTCGAAGAGGCGCGACGCGACGTGCGCCAGCAGATCGAAAACGCAAAGCACCTCGGTCTCGAATTTCTTCTCACGTTCGGCGTGGACAAGCCGGCGCAGTATGAAAACTTCTACAAACTCATGGCCGACGGCTCGGCCTTCGCGCAGGAGCGCGGGATCAAGCTCGTCATCAAGCCGCACGGCGGCGGCAGCGGCGCGGCCGAGGAAATCCTGCGCTGCCTCGGCGAGGTGAAACACCCGAATTTCAAAGTCTGGTATGACGCCGGCAACATCATCTACTACACCGGCAAGGATCCCGTCGCCGAGCTGGAGCGCGTGGCGGAGCACGTCACCGGTTTTTGCGCGAAGGACTGCGCGAAGGAAAAGGGCGACGTGATGATCCAGTTCGGCGCGGGCAAAGTGGACTTCGCGGCTGTGTTCCGCACGCTGAAGAAGGCGGGTTTCAACGGCCCCGTGATGGTCGAGTGCTGCGCGGTCGGCAACACGGCGGAGGAAACCACTGCGAACGCAAAGGCAAACCGCGAGTTCCTCGAAAAAGTTTTTGCCGCGCTGTGAACGGCGCGACGCTCAGGCCTTCTTCTCTGGTTGTTTTGGCGCGAGCTTGGTGACGCGCACCTTGCGGTCGTAGTGCGCCGTCGCGACCTGGATGCCGTCGGGATGCAGGTCCATTTCGCGCGCAGTATCGGGCAGTTTGAACTGGTGCAGCGGCTTCTCGTCCGTCGCGTTCCAGAAGAGCAGGTGCCCGCCGCTGCCGCCGCCGCTCGCGCCGATGAGCGTGCCGTCGGGATGAAAACGGCAGCCCCACACCGTGCCGTTCTTGATGTCGTTCGCCGTGTGCGTCTTCGTGACTTTTGCGGATTCCCAGTCGAAGCGGATCGCGTGCGGCTCCTGCACGTTGCCGAGCGGGTTCGTGGCCTTGTGCAGTCCGGCACAGGCGAGTTGCCTGCCGTCGGTGCTCAACGCCAGCCCGCGCACGCCGCCGAAATGCACCTGCTGGCCGGCGTCGTAGTGGTGAAGCTCCTTCGCGTCGAACGTGCGCACGAGCTTGCCCGTCGCGACTTCCCACTGGTTCACTTTGCCGAGCAAATCGCCGCTCAAAATAAAATTGCCGCTGGAATGAAAAATCAAACTGTAGATGTCCAGCTCGTGGCCGGGCATTTCGCGGACGAGCTTTCCGTCGGCGAAATTCCAGAGCTTCACGACGCGGTCGTTGCCGCCGCTGGCGATGAGCGTGCCGTCGGGACTGACGGCGACGGCGCGAATCCAGCCCTTGTGCGCGGTCACCTTGCGAATCGGTTCCGGCTTCTCCGACAGCGCCGGCCACCACATTAACGTGTCATCGCCGCCCGCGCTCACGAGCGTCTGGCCGTCGGGTGAGAACGCCAGCGCCCACACCCACGAGTCGTGCGCTTTGAAGATGGTCTTCTTGCGCGCGTCGTCGAGTTCCCAGCGGATGACGCTGCGATCTTCAGCCGTGCCGAAGACGTGCAGCCCTTTTGGATGAAAACGGCACGAGACGAGCGGCGCGTCGTGCGCAAACTCCAGCGCGACGTGCGCGGCTTTGAAGTCGGGATTCACTCAGGCGAGCAATTCCTTGATCGGCCCGCACGCCGGGTCGGCCATCGGCACCTGGCGGCCGGCGATGTCGAAGTTGCCCTTCGAGCTGAGGCCAAGCGCGCGCAGATACGTGTGGAAGAGATGCCCGCAGTCCACTTCGCGCTCGGTGACTTCGGTGCCCTTGTCGTTGGTCTTGCCGATGAGCGCGCCGCGTTGCAGTCCCGCGCCGCCGAGGCAGACGCTCCACGCGCGACCAAAGTGGTCGCGACCGTAATTGGCATTGATGTGCGGCGTGCGCCCGAACTCGGAGAGCACCACGATGAGCGTGCTGTCCAGCATCCCGCGGTCGTGTAAATCCGCGACAAGCGTCGCAAAGGGCTTGTCAAATTCGCCGAGCTGCTCGAAGTGGAAGTTGAAGTTCTCGTTATGCGTGTCGTAGTTCGAGTGCGAAACCTGCACGAACGTGATTCCATTCTCCAACAGCCGCCGCGCCATGAGGCAGTGCCGGCCGAAATCATCCTTGCCGTAACGCTCGCGGTCCTTCTCCGGCTCCTTCGAGAGGTCGAACACGTCACGCTGCTTCATGAGTTCCAGCGCCTGCTCATAGCTCTGCACGTAGGCGTCCGTCATCGCCGTGCGACGGCGCGAAAGGAAGTGGTCGTTCGCGAGGCGGCGGAACTCGTTCTGTTCCGCGAGCGAGGCGTCGCTGAGGCTGTCGGGTTTGGTCGTGTTCTGCGGAGGCTTCCCGCCATCGAGGGAAATGCTCGCGTATTTCGGGCCGAGATACGCGGAGTCCGCGCTGCGCCCGCCGCCGCCGCCGGCCGTGATGCGGATGTGGCCGGGCAGCGTGTGGTCGGCGGAGTCGAGGCACTTCGCGACGACCGCGCCGATCTGCGGATAATCCTGCCCCGGCATCTGGCGGCGGCCTGTGAGCATCATGTAAGTGCCCTTGCCGTGGTCGTCGTTCTTCGTGTTGATGCCGCGCACGAGCGCGAGATGATGCATCTGCTTCGCCGTGAACGGCAGCAGTTCGCTGATGTGGATGCCCGGCACGCTCGTCGGAATCGCGCGAAAAGGCCCGCCGTTTTCAGTGCCCGGCTTCGGATCCCAGCTTTCAAGCTGCGAGAGGCCGCCGTGCATGTTGATGACGATCATGCGCTTCTGGTCCTTCGCGAGCGCGGCCGAGACGGAGGGCGTCGCGAACGCGCCAAGTCCGCCCACCACCGCGCCGGCGCCGAGCGCGAGCGAGCCGAGGAATTGACGACGGGCGATCACGTGCTCCGCCGAGCCGCAGGCATAGGTGCATTTCATAAGCGTGCCGGTGCTGGATTTTGCTTTGTTGAATCTATCTCATTCTGACGCACGCGAGGCAACTCTGAATCATGTTGGAATGAACTTTTCTTTGCTCTTTGCCCGTCAATCGCGAAGAGGACTCAACCGGACTCGAGCACGTCAATGCTTGAACCGGAACTCCACGCTCGTGAGCAGCGCCCACGTGAGTTCCTGAACAATGGCCTGCTTTTCGGTTGCACGCGCGGCGAGGCGCTTCTCGACTTCCTTAACTTCGTCCACGGTTGGCGGGCGGGTGAGCACGCTCAGATAAAGTTCGTCGGCGAGCGCCTTCGCGTCCACCGCCTTCATCAGGCGGTCAATCAAGTTGCCGCCTGACGGCGCGAGCCAGCTCCGCACCATGCTGCCATTGTTGAAAAAGAGCGCCTGATCCGCGGTCGCATAGAACGCATCCTGCGGCTGGCCGGCGGCGTTGGCGAACAGCGGCACGAACCCATCCACGCCGCTCTTGAGCTTGTCCCACACAAACTGCTCGACGAACTTCGCGCGCTCCGCGAGCCGCACGGGATCGTTCGCGTTCGATTCCGGCGGCGGGCTTTTCTTGTCGAACTCCGCGCCGCCGGCGGTTTCGTTCGCGCCCACGACGCCGACCGCGCGCATCATGCTCCACGCAAGTTGCTCGGGCGTCAGCGCCACAAGCGCGCCCGAGGCAAAGCGCGTCTCCAGCAGCGGCGAAAGCTTTGCGAACGGCTCGCCCAATTTCCTGCAATCGGCGGAAGCCTTTTGCTCTGTGGCGCGCAACTGCTCCTCGACCTCTGGCAACTCGCGGCTCGCGCTCGCGAACAGTTTTGCCACCGGCTCGAAGCCGCGCCGTGCCTGCGCGAGACGCAACCGCGCGATGCTCGATGCCGCCTCGCCCGCAGCGACGACCTGCCGGAGTTTTGCAAGTTCCTCCGGCGGCGCGGGCGCGCAGCCTTTCTTTGCCACTGCGGCGTCGGCGAGATGACGCCTGCTGTCACGCAACTTAATTTCCGCGGATTCGCAGGCCTTTTGGGCGGCGGCCAGCTCGTCATGGCGCACCACGACGCGCTTTGCGTCACCAAGCTTGGAGCGCAGTTGCTCGACGGCTGCGCGTGACGCGCTCGCCTCGGCGAACAGCGGTGCGCTGTCCGAAAGCGTCTTCGCATCGGCCAGTTGCTTCTCGACGTGGTGCAGCGCGGTCTTGTCCGCTTCGCGGTGGTTGCGGACGTTGCTGAGCTCGTTTTCCATCGCGATCACTTTGCGCTCGGCCTCATCGTGCCGCTGACGGATCGAATCGGCCGCTTCGTCCGCAGCGGCAAGTTTCTCAAACATCGGCTTCGCGGCAGCGGCTTTGGCGTCGGCGTCCTTCGCTGCGGCGTCCACGTCCTTCGTGAGCGTTTCAGAGCGGGACTTAAGCGTGGCGGCGGAGTTGGTGAGGTCCTTGTCGCCGGGCAGGCTGTTGAGCGCCTCGTTGACCTTGGCAAGCGCCTCGTTGACGGACTGGAGCGCAGCGCGGCGGGCCGAGAGAAGCTTCTGCGCCTCAAAGTGCGCGTTGATGGCTGGGTCGCAAGATTTTTTTGCCTCGGCGAGCACGGTGTTCGTCTTGGTGAACTCGGCAAAAATTGGATCGGCGGCCTTTTTCGCGGCAGTGACGCCGGCGAGCGCCTTCTTCAATGCCTCGTCGTCCTGTGCAACCACATCGGCGAGCCGTTTTTGTTCAGCTTCAAGCTCGGCGATGCGCTCGGCGGGAAGTTTGGGCGGCGCGATGGGCGGCGAACTGATGTCGAAGCTGCGCTGGTAGGCGCGCGTGAGCGCCAGCTCGCGCAGGAATGCGCGTGTGTCGAAGCGCATGGCCACGAACTCGTCCGCGAGCAGGTCGAGCAACGCGGGATACGTCGGCGGATTGTCGGAATGCATTTCGTCCACCGGTTCGACCAAGCCGCGGCCCATCATGAGCGCCCAGAGACGGTTGGTGATGTTGCGGTTGAAAGCGCGATTCGATCCGTCGGTTGCGACGCGCGCGAGCTGCGCGACGCGGCTGAACTTCGGCTGAGGGCGGAGGTTTTTGTCCTTCGCGTCGGGCCGCACGATCCATTCGTCGCCCATGCGGAAGCGCGGCTCCATCAACTGTTCGCCGCCGGGCAGGCGCGGCCGCGTTGCGCCGGCTTCCTTCGTGAAAACCGAAGTGAACGCCACTTCGCCATCGGATTTCTCGGCGAGGAAATTTTTCTTCGACTTGTCCTCGGTGAAGAGATACGCACGGTTAAAAAATGCGTAAAGCCCGTGGTAATCGCGCTGGAAGTAGTCCTCGATGCGCGGATGGTCGTGGCACTGCGCGCATGCGAGGTCCTTGCCGAAGAAAATGCGGCCCGTGTCGCGCGCGAGCAGGTTTTGCTCGGCGTCGCGGTCGAGATAAAAGCGCGACACGACGCGGAGCTTCTCGTCCGAGCCGTCGGCGGCGAGGATTTCGCGGGCCAGCTCGTTGTAGGGTTTGTTCGTCGCGAAGGAATTGAAAAGCCACTGCTGCCACTCGGCGACCTTCACATTTTTTTCAGGCCGCCGCTCCATGAGCATCACGTCAAACACCGTTGCCATTTGCCGCGCGTGCTCGGGTGAGGCGAGCAGCCGGTCCACGAGCCGAGCACGCTTGTCCGTCGAGGTGTCGGCAAAAAACGCGCGCGCCTCGTCCGCCGAAGGAATGCGGCCGTTGAGATCAAGGTGAACGCGCCGCACGAAGTCCGCGTCGCCCGCCACGGACAGCACCGGCCCGACGAACGACGTTTCGATCATCCGATCAACGCGCTCGTGCAGCGGTTCCGCGGAACGGCCGATGCCGGCACAAACGAGTGCGGCCACCCACGCCACGCGTTGAAGCAGGCGCGTCGGGAGGATGGCGGTTCGTTTCATGTCGTTCGTTCGTGTGCGATGGGTAAAAATTTAGAGGGTGCGGAGGCGGAAAGTATTCACCGGCGTTGCAAAATTGCGGACAGATATTGACCGGCGAAACAGCGTGGTTTTCCGGCATTTTTGCGGAAGTTTCAGGCCCGCAATTCCCTTTGACTGCCCCCGGTGCTTCGATATGCTTCCGCGCCTGTTTGATTTTGCTATGGCGAAACTGAGCGTCAAAGACCTCGATGTCCGCGGCAAGCGCGTGTTTGTGCGCGTGGACTACAACGTGCCGATGGAGGAAAAGGATGGCCAGATGGTCATCAACGACACGACGCGCATCCGCGAGACACTGCCCACGCTCGAACTGCTCGTCGGCGCCGGCGCGCGGGTCATCCTCGCGGCGCATCTCGGCCGTCCCAAGGGCCAACGCGAGCCCTCGATGTCGCTGCGCCCGGTCGCGGCGAAGCTCGCCGACATGATCTGCCGGCCCGTCGCGTTCGTGGACGATTGCATCGGCGAAAAAGTCGAGAAGACCGTCGGCGCGATGCAGAACGGCGACATCTTGCTTCTGGAAAATGTCCGCTATCACAACCAGGAGGAGGCCAACATCCCGGCCTTCGCCGAGAATCTCGCAAAGATCGCGGACATCTACGTGAACGACGCGTTCGGCGCGGCGCACCGTGCGCACGCGAGCACCGAGGGCGCGGCGCAAGCCATTGCGAAGCGCGGCGGCAAGTGCGCGGCCGGTTTGCTGATGGAGCGCGAACTCAAGTTCCTCGGCGACGAATTGGAAAATCCGGCGCGGCCGTTTGTCGTCATCCTTGGCGGCGCGAAAGTCTCGGACAAGATTCTCGTCATTGACCGATTGCTCGAAAAGGCCGACACGATTCTCATCGGCGGGGCGATGGCCTACACGTTCAAGCTCGCGCAGGGTTTCAAGGTCGGGAAGTCGCTCGTTGAGCCGGACAAGACCGAAGTGGCGAAGGCTGCCCTCGCAAAAGCCAGAGCGCGCGGCGTGAAGTTCCTCTTGCCCACCGACAACGTCGTCGCGACGCCCGTGGACACCGGCAAGCTGAACAAGAAAGGCAAGCCGGTGATGAGCTTCGAGAATGCACGCGTGAACGCCGACGCGGACATCGCGGATGCGGACGAGGGCTTCGACATCGGCCCGGCGACGGCGGCGAGCTATGCCGAAATCATCAAGGGCGCGAAGACAATTTTGTGGAACGGCCCGATGGGCATGTTCGAGGACAAGCGCTTTGCCGAGGGCACGAACGTCGTCGCGCGCGCCGTGGTCGAGGCGACGCAGAAGAGCGGCGCCAAGAGCATCATCGGCGGCGGCGACAGCGTGAAGGCGCTCAACCAGGCCGGCCTCGGCGACAAGGTGACCTTCATGAGCACTGGCGGCGGCGCGAGCCTTGAATTTCTCGAAGGCAAGATGCTTCCTGGCGTGGCGGCGCTGACGGACAAGTAATTTCAATTTTCTCCGATTAACCGCATGGACAAAGAACGCAAACTCATCATCGCCGGCAACTGGAAGATGAACAAAACCGTCGCCGAGGCGCTCGCGCTCGTGGACGGACTCAAGCGCGAACTCGCGAACGTCAAGGACGCGGACATCGTCATCTGCCCGCCGTTCACCGCGCTCGACGCGGTTTCCAAGGCTGTGGATCACACGAACCTCCGTCTCGGCGCGCAGAACATGAGCGAGCAGAATTTCGGCGCGTTCACCGGCGAGATTTGCGCCGGGATGCTCAAGGATTTGCTCGTGCGCTACGTTATTCTCGGCCACTCGGAGCGCCGGCAGTTTCAGAAGGAATCCGACGAACTGATTTCAAAGAAGGCGCTCGCCGCGCATGCCGCGTCGCTGAAGCCCATCGTCTGCGTCGGCGAACTGCTCGCGGAACGCGAAGCAGGCCAGACGGAAAAAGTGGTTGGCACTCAAGTGCGCGGCAGCCTCGCTGGCCTCACGAAGGAGCAGATCGTCGAGACCATCATCGCCTACGAGCCGGTGTGGGCCATCGGCACGGGCAAGACGGCCACGAGCGCGCAGGCGCAGGAAGTGCACGCGTTCATCCGCAGGCAGCTCGCGGCGATTTTCGACGAATCCATTGCGCGACGCGTGCGCATCCAATACGGTGGCAGTGTCAAGCCGGCCAACGCCCGCGAATTGATGAGCCAGCCGGATGTGGACGGCGCGCTCGTCGGCGGTGCGTCGCTCGCGGTGCGCGATTTTGCGGACATTGTGAAGAACTCGATTTAACGACAGACTGCGGGAACGACTATGAACTTTTTGATTGGACTGATGACATTTGTGCTGGTGCTGGATTGCCTGTTTTTGATTTTGGTAATCCTGATCCAGCTTCCTAAAAAAGAAGCCGGCCTCGGCGGCGCGGCGTTCGGATCGGGCGCGACCGATGCGCTCTTCGGCGCGGGCACGGGCAACGTGCTCACCAAGGCGACGAAATACGCCGGGATACTGTTCCTTGTCCTGTCACTGGTGCTCTACGTCGTCTCGATGCGCGCGCGACACCAGAAGAGCGGCGTCGAGAAGGAACTGCAAAATCTCGCCGGCCAAACTGCGCCGGCAACAAAGGGCGCTGCGCCGCAGGAAACAACAATCGGTGCGCCACCAATGACGAATCTGCCAATCGCAACAAGCGCTACTGCGAAAACTCAATCGAATATTGTGGTTTCAGACATTGTTGCCCCGCCAAAGCCAGGCTCATCTTTGACGCAAGCCACGGTTGTTGGACCAATTACGAACAAGTCGGCGGCACCGAAGAAATGATTTGAGCGAGGCCATGAAGCCGACGCCCAGCGCCCCGAGCAAACCGTTCCGGGCGCTGTTTTGTTTTCTTGGGAAAAATTTTCCGTCACGCCGCCTTCGCGTTCTCTTCCATCGCCTCTCGCCTCTCGCCTCTTGCCTGCTTCTCGCCGCTTGCATGCGCTCGCTGCCGCCGGCGGACCTCGTCATCATCAACGGCGCGGAGCCGGACTCACTCGATCCAGCGATCATCTCAACGCAGACGGAGATGCGCATCGTGAAGGCGCTCTTCGAGGGGCTCACGCGCCTCGAAGGCACGAACGGCACGCCGGAACCCGCGCTGGCCGAACGCTGGGAAATTTCGCCCGACGGCACAACCTACACGTTTCACCTACGCAGCAACACCATGTGGAGCACGGGCCAGCCGATCACCGCGGACGACGTCGTGTGGTCGTGGCGGCGCGCGCTCGATCCTGTCACAGGCGCGGAATACGCTGGCCAGCTCTACTTCATCCGGCACGCGGAGGATTACAACATCGGGAAGACCAACGCCGCGACCGGCAAGCCCTTCACGGCCGAGGATGTCGCCGTCCGCGCGCTCGACGCGCGCACGCTGCGCGTGGAACTCATCAGCCCCACGGCGTTCTTCCTCGATCTGTGCGCGTTTCCGACGCTCGCGGTGGTGCCGCGATTTTGGATCGAGAAGCACGGCGACCGCTGGTTGATGGCGCAGCCGCTGCCGGTCAACGGCTGTTACCAGCTCGAATTCTGGCACATGAACGACCGCGTGCGCCTGCGCAAAAATCCGCGGCACTGGGACGCCGCGCACGTGCGCAGCGCGGTGGTGGACTTCCTGCCGGTTGGCACGCCGTCAACCGCGCTCAATCTTTACGAGACCGGGCAGGCTGATGTGATCTGGGACAAAAACCTCGTGCCAAACGAACTCATGGATGTGCTTGGCCAGCGGCCCGACTGCCACAAGTTCGATTACCTCGGCACGTATTTCTATCGCTACAACGTCACGCGCAAACCGTTCAACGACCGGCGCGTGCGAAAGGCACTCGCGCTTGCGCTCGATCGCAAGCGGCTCGTCGAGCGCATCACGCGCAGCGGCGAACGGCCCACGTCACACTTCACGCCTGATGGTATCGGCGTTTACCGGCCGCCCGACGGACTCGGCTACGATCCCGAACTCGCGCGGAAGCTTCTCGCGGACGCTGGCTTTCCCGGCGGCAAGGGCTTCCCGGCGTTCAACTATCTTTACAAGACGGACAAGATGGACGAGCAGGTCGCCGTCGAGTTGCAGGCCATCTGGCAGCGCGAACTGGGCATCAAGATGGAACTGCGCGCGATGGAGCCAAAGGTGTATTACACCTCGCAGAGCGCGCTCGACTACGACCTGAGCCGGAGCAGTTGGATCGGCGATTACAACGACCCGAACACGTTTCTCGACATGTTCATGAGCGGCAACGGCAACAACCGCACCGGCTGGGCGAACACGAACTACGACGCGCTCGTGCGCCGCGCGAACTCGCAGACCGATCCGCACAAACGCGCTGAACTGCTGCGCGAGGCGGAGACGCTGCTTGTGCACGACGACCTGCCCGTTGTGCCGCTTTACTTCTACGCGGGCGTGAATTTTTTTGACACGAACAAGGTCAGCGGCATCCAGCAGAATCTTCTGGACGAGCACCCGATTCACACCGTTGTCCGCAGGAAATAATCGCTTATGTATTTCCTGAAACGCCTCGCCTTCATGGTGCCGCTGCTGCTGCTCATCAGCCTGCTGGCGTTTGCGCTGCTCAAGGCCGCGCCCGGTGGGCCGTTCGACAAGGAGCGCGCGCCGGCCTCGCCGGAAATCAAGCGCGCCATCGAGGCCAAGTATCACCTCGACGAATCGTGGTGGCAGCAATACCTGCGCTACATCGGCGGCGTGTTGCAGGGCGATTTCGGCCCGTCGTTCAAGTATCGCAACCACACGGTCACAGACATCATCGCACAGGGACTGCCTGTCTCGATGTCGCTGGGCGCGCTGGCGTTTGCCTTCTCGCTCGGCGTGGGCATTCCGCTCGGCTTCTGGTCCGCGGTGCGGCGTGGAGAGTGGGGTGATTACATGGGCAGTCTCTTTGCGCTGCTCGCCGTGTGCGTGCCCGCGCTCGTCGTCGGACCGCTGCTTGTGATGTGGCTCGCGGTGCAATGGCACGTGCTGCCGGTCGCGATGTGGGACACGCCCGCGCATGTCATTTTGCCGACGGTGACGCTCGGCCTCTACTTCGCCGGTCGCGTCGCGCGGCTGATGCGCGAAGGAATGCTCGGCACATTGCACGAACATTTCATCACCACCGCGCGCGCCAAGGGCCTCGACGAAACCACGCTGCTGCTCAAGCACGCGCTGCGCATCGCGATTCTGCCGGTGGCTTCCTACTCCGGACCGCTGCTGGCGGATTTGCTCACTGGCTCGTTCGTTGTGGAAAATTTGTTTCGCATCCCGGGCATTGGCGTGTTCATGGTGAACAGCTCGCTCAACCGCGATTACCCGATGGTGATTGGACTCGTGATCCTCTACGCGGCGCTGCTGCTCGTGCTGAACCTGCTCGTGGACGCCGCCTACAGTTATCTCGACCGGAGGGTGCAGTATGAGTGAAACGGGCGAGAGGCGAGAGGCGAGTGAGACCAGAGGTGAAGCCCAGATTCATCTCAGCCCAAATCAAAAGGCGTGGCGCCGCTTCAAAAGGAACCGGCTTGCTGTCGCCTGCGGATTGTTCCTTCTGGCGTCACTTGTATTTCTGTTCGTGTGGCCGATGGTTTCCGCGCACAAGCCCGACGCGGTGAGCGACGCGCAATTTCATTCACCCTCCGCTCAGAACTGGCTCGGCACGGACATTCACGGGCGCGATTTGTTGAGCCGCATTGCATCGGGCGCGCGAGTGTCGCTGCTCGTCGGGTTGGTCGGCGCAGGTGTGAGTTTCATCATCGGCGTGCTGTGGGGGGCGGTCGCGGGCTATCTCGGTGGACGCTGGGACAGCGCGATGATGCGCGCGGTGGATGTGCTCTACTCACTACCCTCGATCATCTTCGTCATCGTGCTCGTGACGACGCTCAACGGTTTCATCGAGGCAATGCAATCGGTGGAAGTCGCGCAGAAAATGCCCAAGCTCGCCGCCTTCGTGTCGCATTTTGGCGCGCAATTGAAACCCATCTCGCCCGATCTCGGCCGCACGTTGAAATTCATCGGCCTCTTCGCCGGGCTTGGCGCGGTGTCGTGGCTCACGATGGCGCGGATCGTGCGCGGGCAGGTGCTCACGCTGCGCACGCGGCAGTTCGTGGACGCGAGCCGCGCGCTCGGCGCGAGTCACGCGCGCATTTTACTGCGGCACATTTTGCCGAATGTGATCGGCATCATCATCGTGTATCTCACGTTGCTCGTGCCGGCGATCATCCTTTACGAATCCTTCCTCAGCTATCTCGGCCTCGGCGTGCAGCCGCCGCAGGCGAGCCTCGGCTCGCTCATCGCGGAGGGCGCGGGGCAGATCAATTCCATCCGCATCTACTGGTGGCTCGTGGTGTTCCCCGGCGCGGCGCTCGTGAGCCTGCTGCTCGCGCTGAACTTCCTCGGCGACGGCCTGCGCGACGCGCTCGATCCGCGCTCGGAGCGTTGAGAAAAGCTCTTCGCGAAACTTTCCCGGCGGAAAAGTTCAATCACTTCGCCGTGTTCCATTCGAGCCGCGCAACCACCGCGCGGTGCTGCGAACGGCGGCCCGGTTCCGTGGCCGCGTAAATTGGATCAAAGCCCGCGCCAGCCCAAATCTGGTCGAGCCGCAGCCACGGCGGCAGGCGCGAATCACCGGGGAAACTGAACCCGTAACCGTGGCCGGCCTTGTGAAACGAGTCCGTGAGCTGCGCGCTGAACGTGCGATAGACGACGCCGTGGTCGGGCGCATTGAAGTCGCCGCAGACGATGAAGGGGCGACGCTCGCTCTTGAGGTGCGCCGCGACCGATTCGGCGAGTTGCTTCTGATTCGCCCAGAACGCCTGGCTGTCGAGCTTCACTTTGCTGCCGTAGCCGTCGGACTTGCCAAACACCGTGGCGAGCCAGCCAATGCCGTTGAGCGCTTCGAGATGACTCCGCGGCGTCGGCAGATGCACGCTGTAAACGATCACGCTGCGGCCCTTCCAATCCACTTCGAACCACGCGGCCACCGGCTCCTTGCCGCCGTTGAGCACGGGCACGCGGCCCTGGCTGAGAATGCGGTATTTGCTGATGAGCAGAAACTCGTCCTGCCCCATGATGAAATACGCCGGGAACCTGCGCGCATATTCCGGCCCGCGGTTCATCGCGTCCTGCAACACAACGAGGTCCGGGTCCTCGGCCTGCACGAACGGCTCGATGCTTTTGCCATGGTTCTGGCCGATGTTGTTCGACACGACCGTGAGCGCCGGACCGCGTGCGGGCCTCGGGTCGTTCATGCGGTAGCCCATCCAGAACCACAGCAGCACCGCCGCGCACACCGCATACACGATGCAGAGAAGCGGCCGGAAAATCGCGCACATCGGCAGCAGGACCACCATCGGCAGCATCCACCCGTAAGGCGGCAGGTAAAGCATCGCCGCAGTGTAGAGGTTGTCCTCCGCCTCAAACTCCACCGCGTAGAGAATCACGAAAAACGCCACGCCGTAGGCCACGGTCGAGAACGTCGCCAGCGCGCGAACCCAGCGCAGCAGCCGCACGAGCGGCTTGATGACTTCCTTGCCGTATTCCTCCGGCGACGGCGCGCGGCGGCGGCGGAAATGCGTCTCCGACTCGCCCGGCTGCCGCTCGTCCTCGCGAAGCGCGCCGGGCGGCGTGTCGAGAAACGAATAATCATCTTCCTCACGGCGGCGACGGCGCGGCGGCGCGGCCTCGCGCTCTTCAGCGTCGGAGCGGCGCATGATGGCGCGTTCGCTCGAATCCGCCTCGGCGCGGATTTCAGGCGGTTCAGATTTTTTTCCTTCGAGCGGCTTCGGCTCCGGCTCGCGCGCGGGCCGGTGCTGACGGTCGTCATCCTCGACATCGCGCCGCGAGTAGGAGCGCGTCTCGCCCGCGCGCGCGGGCGGCGTGTCAAACGGCGTCTTGGGCGCGCGGCGGCGGGGTTTGTTGTCGTCGGCAGCGGACATTATTGCTCACACCGCGGCGCGAACGGTGAAGCCGCGGAAAAATTGCGAATGAAGAGTGAACCCAATCCTCGCGCGATTGCACGCAAAAAGCAGGAACGCCGGTTGTGGCCGGCGCTCCAAACTTCAAACACGAATGCCGCGCGTCAGTTGATGTAGATCAACTCGTTCGCCAGCAGCATCGCCTGCGTGAGACGTTCCCACGGGGTGAACTCGGCCACGGCGGCGCCCCTGCCGGCCGGGCGTGGCGGGCCGCTGAATTCCTGCTGGGCGTTCCACTCGGCGTGCTGGCCCTTGGCGGCGTTTTGCAGGCGGATGATGGGCGCCCACGTGAACGCTTCGTCGTCCTCATGGCTGCCGTCGCTCACGCCGCGGTTCATCGCGACGAAGTCAAAGGTGTCGCCCTTCTTCACCTTCACGTGCTCGACGCGCGTCTCAACTTCAGAACCGCTCGCGGTCCACGCGCCAAGCTGGCCGCCATTCTTCGGCGCATAAACAAAGCCCTGCACGCCCTCGACGTTCTTGGCCTTGTGGATGAGCGCGCCCTCGATGGAAATCTCGCCGTCCACGGGCGAAACCCAGCGGCGGATGACCGCGTGCTTCGCGTCGCCCGGATTGCCGCCGACGGCATTGAGCGACACGGCAAAGGCCGCGCCCATCACGGCCGTGCGCGCGTCCTTCGCCTTCTTCGCGGCGGGATCCTTCTTGCCCTTGGCTGGCTCTGGTTCGCTCATGACCTTGCGGAGCTGTTCCTTGTCGGCGAGCACCCATGAGTCGCGGAGGAACAGCGGCATCGGCTCGAAGTTTTTCAACTTCTTCGCCTTCGCGTCGTATTCCCCGTAGCCGTAACGCCACGCGCCCACATCGGTGCCGCCGGTCGCGGGCTTGTCGCGCTGGTCGGCGAGGTAAGTGAGCGCGAGCTTCGTCTCGCCGGCGCTTGGCGTGCGCTGATTGATGAGCTGGTAGAGGAAGCTCACTTTCTCGTCGTCGCGGCCGCTGGAAATCATCTCCGGCCGCGAGGTGATGTTCCGCGCCTGCTCGACGACAAACGGGTTGTTCATCATGAACAGCGCCTGAAGCGGAACGGTGGTAAGCAAGCGTTGCGGCGCGGTCATGTCCGGGTTCGCGAAATCGAAGATGCGATACGCGTCTGGAACCTTTGAGCGGTCGAGGTAGCCGTAGAGAGTGCGGCGGCCCGATCCGGCGAGGTCCACGGGCGGCCCGCCGACCTTGTCAAATTCGTTTTTGCCGCCGAGCACGAGCAGCGTGTCGCGCAACGACTCGAAATCGAGCCGCTGCAAATTCTGCCGCCAGAAGAGCGCGTTGCCGGGATCAATCGCGGAGTTCTTCGGATTGTCGCGGGACGATTGCTGCCACGTCGCGGAGAGCAGGATGAGCTTGTGCAATTTTTTCACCGACCAGCCGTCGCCCATGAATTGCATGGCAAGGTAATCGAGCAGCTCCTGGTTCGACGGCGGCTCGCTGCGCATGCCGAAGTCACCGAGCGTGCGCACGATGGCGTCGCCAAAATGCCAGTGCCACATGCGGTTCACAAACACGCGCGCGGTGAGCGGGTTGCCCCTGCTCGCGACGGCGTGCGCGAGGTCAAGACGGCCGCTGCCGTTCTTGAACGGCTCACGCGTCCCGGTGGAGAGAATTTCAAGGAACTGCCGCGGGGCGAGCGGGCCTTTGTTCGCCGGCTCGCCGCGGATCATGATGAAGGAATCCGCCGGGCGTGCCTTGTCGGTCAGCGCCATCGCGCGCGCGGGCGAGCCGGGATGCGTGAGCTTGAGGTCGGAAAGTTTCTGGTGCTCGGCACCTTCGAGATTCTGGATGCGGTTGCCGATGACACGCTGGAAGCCGCGGCGGTCGAGGCGGATCGGCGAGTCGCTGCCGTAAAGCACGAGGCGCACTTCCTCGCGCGGCGCTTCAAATGATTTTGCGCCATCCTTCTCCGCGGCCTGCCACGCCTTGTCCACGTCCTTGAACAGTTTCGCGTAAGCCTCGGCGACTTCTTCGAGCGACTTCGGCGCGGCGGAGAACAGTTTCGCGACGAGCGGGTTGATCGCCTTGCCGTCGCACGATCCGGCGGCGAATTTCTCCGCGAGTTCCTTTGCCTTGCCGGCGAAATCCTCGTCCTTCAACGACGCAATCGCGAGCCACGGCGCGAACACCGGATGATGCGTGCCCTGCCACTTGTTCAGCGATTCAACCCACTGGTCGAAGACGTCGGGGTCGAGACCCTTCTGGCGCGAAAACGCCGCCGCACCCTTTTTGTTCGCCGTCTGCGCGAATTCGCGCGCGGCGAGCAGATATTTGTCCGCGCCGGCGCGGAACTGCGTGAGCACCCGGCGCTCCTCCGTCTCGCGGATGCTCGCGATGTTCGCCTCGATTTCCTCGCTTTTCTTGAGGAAATCCGCGTAGGCCGCCTTGTCCGCGGGCGGGTAAAGCATCGGCTCGTCCTCCGGCTCCTGCGACGATGCGAACACGCCGTGCAGCCCGTAATAATCGCGCTGCGGAATCGGGTCGAACTTGTGGTCGTGGCAGCGCGCGCACGCCGCGGTCATGCCCATCAGGCCCTGCGTCACCACGTCAATGCGGTCGTCAATGACCTCGTTGATGTTGCCCATGAAACGCTTGCCCACGGTGAGGAAGCCCAGCGCGGCGAGCGGCATCTTGCTTTCGCCGAGTTCAAGCCGGTCGGCGGCGAGCTGCTCCACGATGAACCGGTCGTAGGGCTTGTCCGCGTTGAAGGCGTTGATGACATAGTCACGATACGTCCACGCATAGGGATACTTCGGATCGGCGCGCTTGCCGCCGATGCGGTCGCCGCTCGTGTCCGCATAACGCGCCACGTCGAGCCAGTGCCGCGCCCAGCGCTCGCCGTAATGCGGCGAGGCGAGCAGGCGGTCCACGACTTTTTCAAACGCGCTGGGCGAATTGTCCGCGAGAAAATCCGCGACCTCCTGCGGCGACGGCGGAAGACCGGTCAAATCAAACGTCGCGCGGCGGATGAGCGTGCGCTTGTCCGCAAGCGGCGAAGGCTCGATGTTCTTTGCCTCAAGTTTCGCGAGGACAAATTTATCAAGCGGCGTTCGCGCCCAGTGTTTCGTGTCCTTGACCTGCGGCACGGGCGGCGCTGAAACGGGCTGGAACGCCCAGTGTTTCTTCGCCTTCTCCATGTCAACGGCCAGCCCGGATTTTGCGCCAACGGGCGCGACGCGCGGATCGGGCGCGCCGGAGCGAACCCACTGCTCGAAGTCCGCGATGACGTGGTCGGACAACGCGTCGCCCTTTGGCGGCATGCGCTCGTCGTCCTTGTCGGACTTGAGAAGCTTGATGAGAAGGCTCTTGTCGGGCTTGCCAAGAACGATGGCCGGACCGGTCGAGCCGCCCTTGAGCAGCGCCTCCTTTGTGTCGAGCAGCAGGCCGCCCTTCACCTTTTCGGAAGTCGCGCTGTGGCACTTGTAACACTGCTCGACGAGCACGGGGCGGATTTTCTTCTCGAAGAAGGCGAGCTGGTCGGGATCAAGCTTCTCCGGCACGGGCGCGGCAGCATTCAATGTGGCCGCAATGCCGACGAGAAGGAGGGAGACAAATCGCGTTTTCATGGCTCTATCTGAAATGGTGAATTACAAATTTCGAATGGCGAACCGGCTTTGAAAATGTGGACGACAAAGACAAACAGCTTCGCCATTCACAATTCATCATTCGCAATTTGCGATGCGCGCACGGCCCAACCTGGACCATTACGCAACAAGGTCCTTCACCACGCTGCCATAGACGTCCGTGAGCCGGAAATCGCGGCCGTTGTAGCGATACGTAAGCTTCTCGTGATCGAAGCCGAGCAGGTGCAGGATCGTCGCGTGCAGGTCGTGCACGTGGACCTTGTTCTCGACGGCGTTGTAGCCGAACTCGTCGGACGCGCCGTAGGCCTGGCCGCCCTTCACGCCGCCGCCGGCCATCCACGAGACGAACGACTTGTTGTGATGGTCGCGGCCCGGTTCGCCGCGCTGGTTGCGGTCGTGACGCGGGGTGCGGCCGAATTCGCCACCCCACACGACGAGTGTGTCTTCAAGCATTCCGCGGCTCTTCAAATCCTTGAGGAGCGCGCCGATGGGCTGGTCAATTTCGCCGGCCTTTTTGCGGAGGTTGCTCGCGACGGCGGTATGATGATCCCAGCCGTTGTGCCACGTCTGCACGAAGCGCACGCCCTTCTCGATGAGCCGGCGTGCGACGAGAAGCTGGCGGCCCTGCGCGGTGTCACCATACATGTCGCGGATGTGCTGTGGCTCGCGCGAAATATCGAACGCGTCCGTCGCCTCGGTCTGCATCTGGTAGGCCAGCTCGAAGGACTGGATGCGTGATTCGAGCGCAGCTTCCTGGCCGAGCTGCCGCTGGTGCTCCGTGTTGAAGGCCTGCACGAGATCGAGCTGCTCGCGCTGACGCGCAAGGCTCAAATGCGAGGTCTTGATGTTCTCGATAATCTTCTCGACGCTCGCGGAGGCGTTGCTCACGAGCGTGCCCTGAAACACGCCGGGCAGGAACGCCGAGCGCCAGTTCGCCGCGCCGCCAAGCCCGCCGCCGAGCGCGATGAAGCCGGGGAGATTTTGATTTTCCGTGCCGAGTCCGTAGACCGTCCACGCGCCCATCGAAGGCTTCACGAGCCGGCCCGAGCCGGTGTTCATCATCACCGTGGCGAATTCATGCGACGGGATGTCGGTCATCATCGAGCGGATCACTGCGATGTCGTCAATGCTCTCGCCAATCTGCGGCCAGATTTCGCTGACCTCGACGCCGGACTTGCCGCGTTTCTCAAACTTGAACTGCGTCGGCAGCGGCGTGCCACCGATGGCGTCCACCTTCTGCTCGCCGTATTTGGCGAGCGCGGGCTTCGGGTCCCATGTGTCAATGTGCGACGGGCCGCCCTGCGCGAAGATGTGGATGACGCGCTTGGCCTTGCCGGCGAACTGCGGCTTGCGCGGCGCGAGCGGGTTCATCGCGGTGACGGCCTGCGCGCTGCCGCCAAACTCGGGACCGAGCAGCCACGCGAGGCTGAGCGCGCCCATGCCCATGCCAAAACGGTTGAGAAACTGGCGGCGGGTGGCGAAATAATCCTGCAACTGCGGGCGATGCTGATTGATGTCCATAATTTTTGTCTTAGGTGAAATTCAACGCGCGTTCGGCACTCAAAATACGATCTGTCGGCGTGTTCTATTCAACGGCCTGTTGCGTCCTTCGGCGGGCGAAGAAGGCGCGAGCGGCTGGCCAGCCGCCCGCGCCCAAACCCCGCGTCACTGTCATTACCGCTGAGGAAACGCGGGGCCGAAGGGGTCGCGCCGATTACTGGTTCTTTTTCTTCTTCTTCGGCTCGGCGGCGTTCTTAAGCGCGCTTTCGAGCGCGGCCTTCTCGTCCTCGTCAATCTTGCCGTTGCCGTTCGTGTCGAACTGCTTCATCAGCGCGGGGTCCTTCTCGATGGCGGCGATTTCATCAGCGTCGAGTTTGCCGTCGTTGTTCTTGTCATACTTCTTGATGAGCGTGCCGACATCGGCGGCATCATTCTTTTTCTTCTTCGCCGCGGAGGCGGGTGTGATAACGATCCCGCACATGGCGGCGGCGATGAGGAGGGTGCTGAGAATTCTTTTCATATGCGCTGACTGTGTTTGTTTGCTGCTTTTCCGCCACTCAATGCGGCGGAGTTCGAGCGAACAGACGAAGAGGCGCAGCGCGAGGTTACGTGGGAATTTCACGCCGTGCGCCGGCGACGCAAAAACAGTTCGCCCCGCCGTCGGTTTGCAGCCGCGCGGCGGGGCGTGAATTATTCAGGACGTTTGTGTCCTGCTCAAAGAGGCGTTATTCCTTCTTTTTCTTGGGGAACAACTTGGAGAGCTTGTCCTTGTCCTCGTCGGACATCTTGGAGCGCTCTTCCTTGTCGAGCTTGCCGTCCTTGTTGGTGTCATACTTCTCGAGCAGTTCCTTGTAAACCTTTTGCTGCTCTTCGGTGAGGGCCGGACGCTTCTTCTCGTCAGCGGCGTTAACGGTGAGGGCCATGGCGCAAATGAGGCCAAGGGCCAGACTGAACAGTTTCTTCATAGTGTTGCTGGGTTTGTTTGTTTTTACGTGTCGGTTGACCGACTAATGGGCCAGACGCGACGAGTCCAAAAAGGTTACAGGCCGGCCGGGCTGGGGGCAAGCTGAACCGGGACGAATCCGGCGATTGACAGCTTGCGCCAGCCACACCGCATCTGATAGGAAGACGCGGGCCGGTTTCCGGCCTCAACATGCCGTCGTGGCGGAATTGGCAGACGCGCTAGACTCAAAATCTGGTGGGATGACCTCCCGTGTGGGTTCGACCCCCTCCGACGGCACCATTTGAAATTTCCGGCGAAATCACGCGATGAAGACGACGCCGGAAATCGCGCCGTGAACTCGCCTGAACCCACACTTCCTCCGCTGCAGCCCGGCACGCTCTACCTCGTCTCCACGCCCATCGGCAACCTCGAGGACATCACGCTGCGCGCGCTCCGCACGCTGCGCGAGTGCGACGTCATCGCCGCCGAGGACACGCGCCGCTCCGGGCAACTGCTCAAACATTTTGGAATCTCCAAGCCGCTCCTCAGCTGTTTCCAATTCAACGAAGCCCGGCGCAGCGAGGAAATCATCGGGCGATTGCAACGCGGCGAGAAGGTCGCGCTCGTCACCGACGCGGGCAGTCCCGGCATCAGCGATCCGGGTGAACGCGTCGTGCGCGCCGCCATCGCCGCGGGCCTGCGCGTCGAGGCCGTGCCCGGCGCCTGCGCTCTCGTGGCCGCGTTGACGGCGAGCGGATTACCGACGGACGAATTTCATTTCATCGGCTTTCTCCCGCACAAAAGCGGGCAGCGGCGGCGGCAACTGGAATCGCTGCGCGACACCGGCGGCACGCTCGTGCTCTACGAATCGCCGTATCGCGTGGAGAAACTGCTCGGCGAACTCGCGGAAGTTTTCCCCGCGCGCACCGTCGTGCTCGCGCGCGAGTTGACGAAGAAGTTCGAGGAATTCCTGCGCGGCACGCCGGCGCAACTGATCGAGACGACAAAGGCGCGCTCGCTCAAGGGAGAGTTCGTCGTGCTGATTTCACCGCGCGAAGATGGAGAACCCAAGTTCCCCGCAGATCACGCGGATGAAGACGGATGACCGAGTTGCCTTTCTTCGATCCGTGTCATCCGCGGCAAGGGTTGCGATTCGGATTCAGCGGCGCTTGAGCAACCGCTCGACATATTTGCCGAGGAGGTCGGCTTCGAGATTCACAGCGTCGCCAACGCGGCGTTCGCGCAGCGCCGTCACCTCGGACGTGTGCGGGATGATCCAGATGCGAAAACTTTTCGACTGCACCGCCGCGACCGTGAGGCTGATGCCGTCCACGGCGATGCTGCCCTTCGCGACGACGTAGCGCAGCACGTCGCGCGGCGCGGCGATGTCGAGCACGTGATCGCGGCCGGAGCGTTCCCAGCGGAGGATTTTGCCGGTGCCATCAATGTGGCCGGTGACGAAGTGCCCGCCGAACCGGCTGTCGGCGCGCAATGAGCGTTCGAGGTTCACGAGCGAACCGGCGCGGGTGAATTGCAGGTTCGTGCGCTGCCACGTCTCTTCGAGCAGGTCAAAGCGCGCGATTGTTTTGCCCTTGCTGCGTCGCAGCGCGGCGACGGTGAGGCAGCAACCGTTGACGGCCACGCTGTCGCCGAGCCGCAGGCCGCGCCCGCAAAGTTTCATCGCGACGGCAAGTTCGATGGCGCGCGGCGTGGCGCGCGCGCTTTCAACCGTTCCCGTTTCTTCGACGATGCCCGTGAACATGTGGGAGTGTTTCCCGTTTCCACGCGCGGCGGCAAGGCTGCGTTGCCGCTTGAAGGCCCGCGCCAAAACGCCTACCGTGCCGCGCGATTCGCAACGCACGATTTTATTGCAACACGATTTTACATGAGCGTCCTCATCGTCGGCACCACGGCACTGGATTCCATCAAGACCCCGAGGGCGGAGAACCCGCGCCTGCTCGGCGGCTCGGCGAGCCACGCGGCGGTGGCGGCGAGTTTCTTCGCACCGGTGAAGCTCGTCGGCGTGGTTGGCCACGATTTCCCGAAGAAATACGTCACGCTCTATCGCAAGCACCGCATTGACACGTCGGGGTTGCAGTTCGCCGAGGGCAAGACCTTCCATTGGTCGGGCGAATACGAGGAGAACATGAACAACCGCCGCACGCTCAACACGGAACTGGGCGTGCTCGAAACCTTTCAGCCACATTTGCCCGAGTCGCACAAGCAGTCGCCGTTCGTGCTGCTCGCGAACTTCGCGCCTGCGCTCCAGCATCACGTGCTCGACCAGATGGTGCGGCCACGCTTCACCGTCGCGGACACGATGGATTTGTGGCTCAACATCGCGCTCGACGATTTGCTGCGGTTAATCCGGCGTGTGGATGCCTTCGTGCTCAACGAGAGCGAGGCGCACCAACTCACGAAGGAGGACAACGTCTATGCCGCGATGCGGAAGATTCACCGGCTCGGGCCCAAATATGTTATCATCAAGAAAGGCTCGCACGGCTCGATCCTGTCCGGCCCGGCGGGCTTCTTTGTCGCGCCGGCGTATCCGCTGCGCAAGGTCGTGGACCCGACGGGCGCGGGCGATTCATTCGTCGGCGGCATGATTGGCTACCTCGCAAGCATGAAGGGCGACATCGAAAAAAACCTCCGGCGCGCGATTATTCACGGCACGGTGGTGGCGAGCTTCTGCTGCGAAGGCTTCGGGCTGAACCGCACCACGCGCGTCACGCGCGCGGCCATTGACGCGCGCTACCGCGAACTTTCCAAGCTGGCGCGCTTTTGAACTTCCGCAATGCCCGACCCCACGCGCGCGACAACTGAGCTGCTCATCCTCGGCACGGGCGGCGCGGGGCTGATGGCCGCGTTGCACGCGCGCTGGCTCGACCCGTCGCTCGACCTTACACTCGTGAGCAAGGGCCTGCTCGGCAAGTCTGGCTGCACGCGCATGGTGCAGGGCGGCTACAACGTCGTGCTCGACGCGTGCGACTCCGTGCAGGCGCACTTCGAGGACACCGTGCGCGGCGGCGGCTTCCTCAACGACCAGGACCTCGCGTGGACTCTCTGCGAAGACGCGCCGCGGATCGTGCTCGAACTCGAAAACAAAATCGGCTGCCTCTTCGACCGCGCGCCCGACGGCCGCGTTCATCAAAAAGCCTTCGCGGGGCAGACCTTCGACCGCACCGTCCACGTCGGCGACTTGACGGGCATTGAAATCATGGCGCGCCTTCGCGACCAGATTCTCGCGCACAAAATCCGCTGTCTCGAGGAAACACGCGCGCTCGAACTGCTCACCACGAGCGACGGTTCGCGCGTGTGCGGCGCGGTGCTGCTCGACCAGCGCACGGGTGATTTCATTGAAATCCGTGCGAAGGCTGTCGTGCTCGCCACCGGCGCCGGCCCGCTCATGTATCAGCGCGCCGCGTGCGCGCAGGAGAAAACCTGCGACGGCCTCGCCGCTGCCTTCCGCGCCGGCGCGCACCTGATGGACATGGAGATGGTGCAGTTCCACCCGACCGGCATGGTCGTGCCCGGCTCGCGGCTCAACGGCGCGCTGCTTGAGGAAGGCCTTCGCGGCGCGGGCGCGCATCTCTTCAACGGCCGCGGCGAGCGTTACATGGAGCGCGTGGACCCGGAGCGCAAGGAACGTTCCACGCGCGACCGCGTGTCGCGCGCGAGCTTCACGGAAATCAGCGAAGGCCGCGGCACGGCGAACGACGCGGTGTGGATTGATGTCGCGCACCTCGGCGCGGAGTTCGTCGAGAAGAACTTCGCCGGGATGCGCGAGCGCTGCCTGCGCATTGGTGTGGACCTCGCACGCGAGCGCATCGAGGTCGCGCCGACGGCGCACTTCAACATGGGCGGCGTGCGCATCAACCGCGACGGCTTCACGAATCTCGCTGGCCTCTTTGCCGCGGGCGAGGACAGCGCGGGCGTCCACGGCGCGAACCGCCTCGGCGGCAACGGCGTGGCGGAAAGCACCGTGTTCGGCGCGCGCGTGGGCGAGGCGGCGGCGCGCTGGTGCAAGCAGGAGAAGTTCACCGAGCCAAACAGCGATCAGATCAAGTCAGCGCGCGCGGAGGCGGAAAAGTTTCTCAGCTCGCAGAACGGCGAAAGCCCGTTCGCGCTGCGCGAGGAACTCGGCAAACTGATGTGGGAAAAGTCCGGCATCGTGCGCCACGGCGCCGCGCTGCGCCGCGCGCTTGATGAACTCGCCGGACTGCGCGAACGGGTGGAGCAACTGAAAGTTCCCGGCCCGCGCGCCTTCAATCTCGCGTGGCAGCAGGCGCTGGATTTGCGGAACCTGATTCTGGCCTCGGAGCTGATTGCGCGCGGCGCGCTGCTGCGCGAGGAGAGCCGCGGCGCGCATTTCCGCTCGGATTTTCCAGCCTCAAACGACGCCGCGTGGCTGCGGAACATCTGCCTCGCCCGCGATGGCTCCATGCCGAAGTGCTGGATGGAGCCAGTGAAGCTGGAACGGTTGAAGCCTTCGTGATGGGGCGCGGCTTATCGCGCGGGGACAATCGAAACGGTAACGGTGATGGGATCGTAATAAATTTTCGTTCCCACCGGCACGGGAGGAAGGTTTTTTAAAAATCCAGCCGCAACAACTTCGTTTAGGTTATTGGGAACCTTGTTTTTCACCTTTTGAAATGATTCGAGTGCTACAGACACCGGCGCAAGAATTGCCGCTTGTTCAGCGGGACTGGGCAAAACCGCAGGCGGTGGCGCCACCGGGACTTGGGCCGGCTGGTTCACTGGGTCGGGTTGCGGCGTGGGCTGCTGACCAACTAACGGCGCCTCTTTTGTTCCTTGAGGCGGTGGCTTTGCAACCACAGGCGGAGCGACAGGCGGGGCGGATTTTCGACATCCGGAGAACCCCGCCGGGATTCCTGACAGGATGGCCAAGTAAAGCAGGATGCGCATTCTCCTGTGACGCTACAGCCCGCCTGCAACGCTACGCAGCTTCAGCCAGTCTTGGGGAGCGACTTGGACCCCAAGTGCCACGTTTTGAAAGTTGGGAGTAGCCCCAGTCCACCGCGCGAAGATGCCAAAGTTTTGCAGCTTGTATATTTCGGCGTGGCCATCGGCAAAATTGAGCGCGTAGGCACCGCCGTGGCGCGCGGACGGAACGTCCAGCCAAGTGCGGCTTCCAGACATGTCCATGGCAAACCAAGAGTCTTGGATGCCGGCCTCGTGCTCGTCAATCATCACGAAAACATTCGCAGGAGAAGTGGTTGAGAAATCTGAGTCGCGCCGGAAAAGTGCATAGGCGCTGTTAACCGAATACGGAGCGACGACTCCAGCACCGCCGACTTTTACTTCAGACACCCAACTATTCATCGAGTAGCTGCGGTTTCTGATGCCGCCGTTAACCATTCGTTTGTCGGCCGGACAACGGTAGCCTTTTTCGTTGCCATGGTAGCGAAAAAACGGGGAATTCTTTATGCACAGGTCATTTGTCGAATCCAAGCCAGGCATACCGATGGTAGGCAAGTATGGCGGGTAGGGTGCCGCGCCTGCGTCCTTCTGGTCGCCGTAACACCATGCAGACAGATTGACTGTCGCCGGGAGGGTGGCAGTTCCTGTTGCATTCGTGTAATTGTAATGCCCATGCACGTAACGCTCGACATCATCCGCATAGAGCCTCCAGCTCGTGGCCATCTGTTTGAGGTTGTTCACACACGTGATGTTCTGTGCCCGTTGTTTCGCGCTAGCCAGCGCCGGCAGGAGCATCGCCGCAAGAATCGCGATGATCGCGATGACAACGAGAAGTTCAATCAGGGTGAAGGCGGAGCCGGTTGAACGACGGGCAGCTTTCCCGTTGTCACAAAGCAATTCAGGTCTTTTCATTAGTCAAACAGGTGTCTGGGCTTTTGCGAGTATGTCCATCCCGCCGGGCGCTGCAAGCAGTTTTTCCCGCGCTTGGTTTCCCCCCGCAAGTGCGCTATCTCTTTGCCATGACGCAGACGGAACAGGACATCCTGCGCGCTCTCGACGCGCTCGACGACGCGGTGCGCTCGATGAAGACCGCCAACCCCAAGCCCAGCCTGCTGCCGCTTTTCGCGCGCCTCGATGAGCTTGCCGCGCAACTCGGCCCGGCTGACGGTGAACTGAGGCACTTCCTCCAGCGCAGGAGCTACGAGAAGGCGCGCCTGCACCTGCAAGGCCGCGCCGCCGAACGCGGCTCGTGCGGACGTTGAATTATTTACCGCTTTACCCCGCAAAAATCCGGCAGCATGACATCGTTTTCCGTTCCGCTCCGCGCCTCCGCGCCTCCGCTGTAAAATGCACACGCTCACCGACACCATCGCCGCCATCGCCACGCCGCTCGGAGAAGGCGGCCTCGCTGTGCTGCGCGTGTCCGGCCCGCAGGCGCTCACTGTTGCGGAAAAATGCTTCATCCCGGTCGGCAAGTCTTCGCAAAAACCCTCCGCCGCGCCGACGCACACCATTCACTACGGGCGCATCGAGCGCGACGGGAAGTTCCTCGATGAAGCGCTCGTTGGCGTCATGCGCGCGCCGCGCACCTACACGCGCGAGGACGTCGTTGAAATCACCTGCCACGGCGGGCTGCTCACGGCAAAGCTCGTGCTCGACGCGCTGCTCGCCGCCGGCGCGCGGCTCGCGGAGCCGGGCGAGTTTACCAAGCGCGCCTTCCTCAACGGCCGGCTCGATCTTGCGCAAGCCGAAGCCGTCGCCGATCTCATTCACTCGCACACCGAGCTGGCGCAAGCCGCCGCCGCCGAGCAGCTCGCGGGCAAGCTCTCACAGCGCATTAACCAGCTTCGCGACGACCTCATGCGGACGCTCGCGCACATCGAGGCGCACATTGATTTCCCCGATGAGGACATCGCGCCCGACACGCGCAACCAACTGCTCGCGCGGCTGGAAGCGGGCGTCGCCTTCATGGATGAACTGCTGCGCACGGCGAATGAGGGGCAACTGCTTCGGCGCGGCATCCGCGCGGCGATCATCGGCCGGCCCAACGTCGGAAAATCTTCGCTGCTCAACCAGCTCCTCGGCCATGACCGCGCCATCGTCTCGCCCATCGCCGGCACCACGCGCGACACCATCGAGGAAACGGCAAACATCCGCGGCCTGCCGGTCGTGTTCGTGGACACCGCCGGGCTGCGCGAGGCGAAGGACGTGATCGAGGAGGAGGGCGTCCGCCGCAGCCACGCCGCGCTCGCGAAGGCGGAGCTGGTTCTTCACGTGCTTGACGCGAGCGAGCCGCTCACGCCGGAGGACGAACACTTTCTCGCCGACTTCGCCGCGAAGAAACGCATCCTTGTGCTGAACAAATGCGATCTGCCGCGGGGACTGAAATTATCTGACGGTGTCGAAGTGAGTTGCACCACCGGCGCGGGCATCGAGGCGTTGAAGGACGCGATCAAGTCTCTCGTGTGGAGTGGCGCGATCACGGCGGAGATGTTGCAAGTGATGATCAACGCGCGGCATCAGGACGCGCTGCGCCGTGCGCGCGAGGCGACGGTGCGATCCGTCGCGGCGATGCGCGCGGAGGAGTCGTTGGAGTTCGTCGCGCTTGAGTTGCGCATCGCGGCAAATGCCGTCGGCGAAATCGTCGGTAAGACGACGACGGAGGATTTACTGGATTCGATTTTCAGCCAGTTCTGCATCGGCAAGTAGCGCGCATTTTCGCTTCGCTTTCTCCGGCGCTTCGGTGTTCCATCGCGCGAGCCGCCTATGAAACTCTGCCGCTTCCACCTCGAAGACGGGCGCCCGCGCGTCGGCCTCACCCTCGATGAGCAAACCGTGCTCGATTTTTCGCTCGCCGGCGTCGAGCGCCTCGAAACGCTGCTCGAATCCGAGGACCCGCTGCGCCTCGTCGAGAAGCTCGCCGAGACGACGATGCGCGCGCACCGCGTCGCGAACATCAAGTTCCTGCCGCCCATCGAACAGCACGAGGTGTGGGCCGCAGGCGTGACGTATCAGCGCAGCAAAAAGGCGCGCATGGACGAGAGCGAGTTCAGCGCGAGCGCCTACGACAAGGTCTATGACGCCGAGCGGCCGGAGATTTTTTTCAAGTCGCTCGCGGAGAAAGTCGTCCCGCACGGGCAGGCCGTCGGCATCCGCAACGATTCGCGCTGGAGCGTGCCGGAGCCGGAACTCGCGCTCGTCATCAACTCGCACGGCAAAGTCGCGGGCTGCACCGTCGGCAACGACATGAGCGCGCGCGACATCGAGGGCGCGAACCTGCTCTATCTGCCACAGGCGAAGGTCTATCACCGCTCGTGCGCGCTCGGGCCGTGGGTCGTCGTCGCGCCGGGCGAGGACGAGGCGCGCAAGTGGACCATCCACATGGAAATCCTCCGCAGCGGCGCGGCGGTGTTCACCGGCGAGACTTCCGTCGGCCAGCTCAAGCGCTCGTTCGCGGAACTGGCGGAGTTCGTCTGCCGCAGCCAGGTCTTCAACCACGGCGTCGTGCTGCTCACCGGCACGGGCCTCGTTCCGCCGGATGATTTCGCGCTGCAAATCGGCGACATCGTGCGCATCCGCATCTCCGGCATCGGCACACTGGAGAACCCCGTTGTCGCCGTGTAACCGGCGGCGGCGCGCGGCGTCACTCCTTTCAATTGAACGCGGGCAGACTTCAACGTGTCTTGCACGCGACAACCTCAAACTCACAACTACACAATGAAAACCAAACGACTCATGTTCATCGGCGCGCTCGCGGGTTTCGTGGCCTTCGGTCCGGCGGCGTTTGCGCAGGAAAAGAAGGACGCGCCCAAGGCGCCCGAACGCGGCAAGGCGGCGCCTGGCGACCGGCTCAAGGAACTCGCCGAGCAACTCAACCTCACCGACGAGCAAAAGGAAAAGCTCAAGCCCATCGTTCAGGAACAGGCAGAAAAACTGAAGGCGCTGCGCGAGGACACGACGCTCTCGCAGCAGGACAAGATCGCGAAGTTCCGTGAAATCCAGCAGGCCGGGCAGGAAAAGATCAAGGCCATCCTCACGCCGGAACAGCAACAGAAGATGGACAAGCTGCGCGAACAGGCGAAGGAGAACTTCAAGAAGCGCAAGGAGAAGCAGCAGTAAGCCGCGCAGGCACGAACGACTTCACCGCAAAGGGACGGCGCGAGCCGTCCCTTTTGCTTTCAGTTGGCGCGCGCGCCGGCTTCGTGTTCAATCGGGCCGATGCGCAATCCCATCATCGTCGCGCTTGATGTGCCGGACGCAGAAAGCGCACTCAAGCTCGCCACTCAGCTCACGCCGGTCGTCGGCGCGTTCAAGGTCGGCAAGGAACTTTTCACCGCCGCCGGGCCGGATGTCGTGCGGCGCATTCGCAGCGCGGGCGGGAATGTTTTCCTCGATTTGAAATTTCACGACATCCCGAACACGGTTGCAAAGGCGGTCGAGGCCGCGACTCGTCTCGACGTGCAGATGCTCACCGTCCACACCAGCGGCGGCCCGGCGATGCTCCGCGCCGCCGAAAAATCCGCCCAGGACACCGCGCGCTCGCTCGGCCGCACGCCGCCGCTCGTGCTCGGCGTCACCGTCCTCACGAGCCTCGACAGCGACGACCTCGGCGCGGTGGGAGTGAACTCAGACGTTGCGACGCAGGTGGAGCGGCTCGCGAAACTCGCCGCCGCGTGCGGACTGCGCGGGCTTGTTTGCTCGCCGCTGGAAATTGCGATGCTGCGAAAAATTCTGCCGGCGGAAATGCAGCTCGTCACGCCGGGCATCCGGCCCGGCGACGCGAAAGCCGACGACCAGAAGCGCACGATGTCGCCGAAGGAAGCGATTGCAGCGGGCGCGAGCTGGCTGGTGATTGGCCGCCCGATCACGGCGGCTGCGGACCCGCTTGCGGCGGCTAAAAAGATTCTCGCCTCGCTGTAGCGCTCAGGCTTCGCGCGTGAGGATGCCCTCGACGAGGTTGATGAGCGCGGCGGGATAGAACGGTTTGCGTAGGAAGAGGTCAGGCTTGAAGCCGTGCGTGCGGACAAAATTTTCATCCACCTGTCCGCTGAAGAGGATCGTGCGCAGGCCGGGGCAGAGTTTTTTGCACTGTTCGATGAGTTCCATTCCGTTCATCGGCTCCATGCGAAAATCGGTAAGCAGCAGGTCGGGCTTGGCGGTCGCGTTGACGAACGCTTCGGCCGCCTGGCGCGGGTCGCTGAAAAGCTGGAGACGATAGCCGGCGGGTTCGAGGATCATGCCCACCATCTCGCAGATCATCCATTCGTCATCCACCACGAAGATGAGCGGAGACTCCGGATTGGATTTGTCGTTGGCGGGCTTGCTCATGCGGTGCTCGGTGCAGTCTGTTGGGGACACTAGGCTCTGCGATGGAATGTTTGCAAGGCCGTTCTCCCGGTGAATCACAAGTTAATTCCGCCCGGCCCGACGAGGCTCAGAGCGGGCGCGTGCGCCCGACGACGGCGAGACCCTTGAGCAGGTCCAGCGCGCGCGCCAGCACCGGATCGCGCACCAGCGGCCGGGCCTGCTCGGGCATCCGCACCCGCGTGTCCGGCACGTCCTCATCCTCGCTCAAGCCCTCGCGGCGGCGGCGGACGAGCTCGGCTTCATTGAGACGCTTGCGCGCGCCGTTCGCAGAATCCAGCGCGGTTGAAGCCGACGGCGAGGCGGCCTTCAAGTCGCGGAAGGCGTCCTCGATGAAAAGTTTTTCGTCCGCGAGGCTCACGTTCACCGCGATGTCCGGCTGCACGCCCGTCGGGAGCAGCGGCGAACTGTCCGCGAGCCGGATGACACCGGTGGAGACGCGCAGCCGCTGGCCGTTGCTCAGCGAAAACTCCTTGAACTGGCTCGCCTCGCCCGCGGTCGCGCCGCCGATGAGCAGGCCGATGCGGTTGAGGCGCACGAGCGACGCGAGCGCCTCGGCCGCACCGGAGGTCTGCCGGTTGACGAGGACAGCGACGGGCAGCACGACGGCTTTGTCCTTCGCGGTCGAGCTGAAGGTCTTGCCGCCGACTTCGATCTGCGGCTTCGCAGCCGTGACGAAGAGATCAGCGACCGCCGTGGCCGCGGCGTAGTCATTGCCCTTCGCGAAGCGCAGGTCGAGCACAAGGCCCTTGAGCTTTTTCTCGCCGCTCACTTTGTCGAGGCTCGCCTTGAACTGTCCGGCAAGGCCGGGACCGACGCGGCTGACACGCCAGTAGGCAAACGCCTCGTCGAACATGTTTGTGCGTGTGAGCGAACCCGGCACATCCACGTCCGCAGAATCGCTTGCGAGCACAACGCGGCCCTTGAGCTTTTCGAGCAGCCCGTCCAGAGCGAGCCGGTCAAGCTCCGTCGCGTCCATGCCGGCGAGATTCGAGCGAACAAGGCCGAGAACTTCCTGAAAGTTCGCGGGCTTGGCCGGCTCGGCGGCGCGGATTGAAACGACGAAGGCAACGGCGACGATGCAAATCAGGCAAAAAGTCAAACGCGCGCTCTTCATAAGGCCATTCTGTTCACGACTGCGCAAGCGGCTGCAATCAAATTAGACGAGAACCCCGGAGGCCGCTTGAGAAAATCGTGTCGGATTTCAACCGCCGGCGCCGATATACTTGAAAACGATGACAACCGACTCGGATTTGCTGCGACGTTTCTTGGGTGATAACTCGCAGGATGCCTTTGCCGAACTGGTTCGGCGCCATCTGAACCTGGTGTATTCCGCAGCGCTGCGGCAGGTTCGTTCACCGCAACTGGCCGAAGAAGTCTCGCAATCCGTTTTCACCGACCTCGCGCGGCAGGCGCACACGCTAAAGCCGGATACCATCCTCAGCGCCTGGCTGTATCAGGTTGCGCGCCGGGCGGCTGTGGACGTGATCCGCCGCGAGTCGCGCCGCCAGTTGCGCGAGCAGATAGCCTCTGAGATGCACGCCATGAACGCAACCTCTGCCGACTGGGCGCACGTCGAGCCATTGCTGGACGAAGCGATGGACGCGCTCGACGCCGCCGACCGCAGCGCCGTGCTGCTCCGCTACTTCGAGAACAAATCACTCCGCGAGGTCGGCGCGGCGCTCGGCACGTCTGACGACACCGCGCAAAAACGCGTGAGCCGCGCTGTGGAACGGCTGCGCGAATTCTTCGCCAAGCGCGGCGTCACCATTGGTGCAAGCGGACTGGTCGCTGTTATCTCCGCCAACGCCGTCCAAGCCGCGCCCGTTGGATTGGCCGTCACGATTTCAACCGCTGCTGCCGTAGCCGGAACAGCCATTACAACCACCGCAACCAAAGTTATCGCCATGACAACACTCCAAAAAACGTTAATCGCCGCAACCCTCGCCGCTGCCGTTGGCGTGGTATTCCATGAAGCCCGCCAGATCACCAGTTTGCGCGAAGAAAACCAGCGCCTCCAGAAACAGCAAGCGCCGCTGGCCGGACAAATCCAGCAATTGCAACGTGAACGCGACAATGCAACCAACCGACTGGCTGCCGTGACGGACGAACTGGCCAACGCAAAAAAATATCCGTCAGAAGTGGTCAAACTCCGTGGCCAGGTGGGGGTGTTGCGCCAGGAGAAAGCCGACATCGGGAACAAGAGCGCCCTGAGCAAAATCACCGCCGATCCCGAAACCCGGAAAATCATTCGGGAACAGCAAAAGTTCGGCATGAGCCTCCTTTACGCCGACCTGGTTAAGAGCCTGAAGCTGAAACCCGAACTGGCTGGACAATTCAATGACCTGCTGGCCGATCATGTCATGGACAACATCGATCTGATCACGCAGGCGTTGCATGACAACAAGAGCGGCACCGAGATAGACCGCTTGTTCTCCGCCCAGGATTCGACTTTACATGACAAGCTGGCGGCCCTCGTCGGACAGGACGGCCTGGCGCAATACTTGGATTACTCGAAGAATCTCGTCAGCACCTTGACCACCGCGCAATTCGAGGAAAGCCTGACCGGCGACAAGGAGGCCAAGGCGGACAAGAAGAAACAACTGTTGCAGACAGTGCAGGAGGAAACCCGGGCGGCATTGGCCGTGGCCGGATTGCCCGCCGATTTTCAGACGGTGCCCATGCTGAACTTTCGCAACATCGCCTCCGAAGAGACAGCGGACCGAAGCCTCAAACTCATGGACAGCATCTACGAACGCGTTGGTGCGCGTGCAACTTCTTTTCTCACTGCGGATGAACTGAACAAGTTTCAGGAGTTCTGGAAAAAAGCGCACGAAAACAGCCAGGCGATGCTCCTGATGAACCGCAAGATGATGGCTCCCATCGCCAAGTGACTGGCGGCACGAGGACGCCTGCGCCCGGCATTTATTCCGCTTCAGCGTGCGCCGGGCTTTGGTGATCTCACGTTATCAAGCATTCGGACGGTGATTTATTTTGACAGCCCCTTCGCCGCGATGTCGTGACGGAAGTGCGCCCCATCGAAGGTAATTCTTTCCACCGCCGCATAAGCTGCATCGCGCGCCGAAGACAAATCCTTCGCCCACGCAGTCACGCCGAGGACGCGGCCACCGTTGGTCACGGTGGCACCGTCCTTCTTCGCGGTGCCGGCATGGAAAACCTTGGTGCTCGGCAGCGCGTTCGCGGCGTCGAGGCCAGTGATGACTTTTCCTTTCGCGTAATTGCCCGGATAGCCGCCACTGGCCATCACGACGCACACGCTCGCGTTCGCGCTCCACTTGAGTTCAACGTTCGCGAGACGGCCTTCGACGCTGGCGAGCAGCAGTTCGACAAGGTCGTTTTCCAAGCGCGTCAGATAAACCTGCGTCTCCGGATCGCCGAAGCGGGCGTTGAACTCCAGCACCTTCGGCCCGGCTTTCGTAAGCATCACGCCGGGATAAAGCAGGCCGCGAAAATCAATGCCGTCCACCGCGCAGCCGCGCAGCCACGGCTGGAGAATCGCGTCACCGACCGACCTCAACTCCGCGTCGCTGAGAAATGGCGCGGGCGAATACGCGCCCATGCCGCCGGTGTTGAGGCCGGCGTCGCCGTCGAGGGCGCGCTTGTGGTCCTGCGACGTGGGAAAAAGTTTTGCCACCGTGCCGTCGCAGAGCGCGTGCAGTGAAATCTCCATGCCTTCGAGCAGTTCCTGAATCACCACGCGCCGGCCCGCCGCGCCAAAGGCTTTGCTCACCATGATTTCGTCAATCGCCCGATTGGCCTCACGGACACTCGTCGTGAGAAGCACGCCCTTGCCGAGCGCGAGTCCGTCGGCCTTCACGGCGCAACGGCCTTCAAGTGATGCGGCGAATTTTTTTGCCGCGACCGGATCGGTGAAGTTGCCGGACTTCGCGGTCGGGATGCCGTGCCGCTCCATGAAGTCCTGCGAAAAAACTTTCGACGCCTCAAACTGCGCGGCCTTTTTGTTCGGCCCCCAAATCTTGAAGCCGCTCACCTGGAATAAATCCACGATGCCGAGCGCGAGCGGGTTGTCCGGGCCGACGACGGTGAGGTCGGGGTTTTCGCGCTTCGCGAAATCGAGGAGCGACGCGAGGTCCTCCGCTCCCACGGACACGCACTCGACAAGCGCGCCGCTTTTCGCGAGACGCTCTTCACCAATGCCCGCGTTGCCGGGCGCGCACCACATCCGCGTGACGTGCGGGGACCGCGCAAGCTTCCAGACGAGCGCGTGCTCACGCCCGCCGGACCCGATGACCAGAAGTTTCATTGGCGGGGTTTGTTTTCCTCCTGCTCGTGGTCTTCGTTCAGGAATTTGATGACGCGCCACATCGCGAAACCCACAACGCCGAGCGCGAGGCTCGCGAGCACGAGGCCGATGAAAATTTCCTTTAGCTTCTCGCCGCCGGTGAGCTTGAGCGGGATGAACACGTAGGCCGCGAGCGCCGCAATGACGATGGGCAGTGAGCACGCGAGAAAACGGCTGCGTCCCGTGCGCGCAGACGGCGAGACGAGCACGCGCCCGACGATGAGCCAGTAGAGCCAGCCCAGCGCCGCGCCCGCGAGAAACGCGGCGACTGACATCCCGGACCAGACAAAGGCCACGCCCGTCGGCGTCTTCTGCAACGCCTGCACGATGAGTCCGAACAGGCCGAAGCAGAACATCGTCGCCAGCGTGGCCACGCGGAGGAACGTGCCGTCGCTGCGAGGTTGAAGAGGTTCAGTCATTTCGTCCCGGTCGAACACGACCGTGTGGTGATGTCTTCAAACAACTCGTGCCTTGCCTGCGCCCTTCACCACTTCGCCGATGAGCCAGGCTTTGTGCTTTTGCGCGCGGATGAATTTCAGCACGGCATCCGCCTTGTCCGCCGCGACGATGGCGACCATGCCGATGCCCATGTTGAAGACTTGATAGAGTTCCTCGTCCGGCACGCCGCTCTTTTGTTCGATGATCTGGAAGATGGGCAGCATGTCCCACGAACCTTTTTTGATGACGACGTCGAGTGATTTCGGCAGCACGCGCGGGATGTTGTCCACGAAACCGCCGCCGGTGATGTGGGCGAAGGCCTTGACAGGAAACGCGGAACGCGGAACGCGGAACGCGGAATTGTTGAAGCGCTTGAGCAATGATTGAACGAGCGGGCCGTAGCTGACGTGGATTTTGAGCAACTCCGCGCCGAGAGTGAGTTTCGAGCCGGGGATGCGGCTGGAGATTTTCAACTTCAACTGATCGAAAAAGATTTTGCGTCCGAGCGAATAGCCGTTCGTGTGCAGGCCGCTGGATTCGATGCCGATGACGACGTCGCCGCGCTTCACGGTTTTCTGGCCGTTGAGCATCCGGGATTTTTCCGCCACGCCGACGATCGTGCCGCTCACGTCGTATTCGCCCTTCTGGTAGAAGCCGGGCATCTGCGCGGTTTCGCCGCCGATGAGCGCACAGTTGTTTTCCGCGCAGGCGCGGGCAAAGCCTTTGATGATTTCGGTGAAGACGTGCGGCTCAAGTTTGCCCGTGCCGAGATAATCGAGGAAGAACAGCGGCTCCGCGCCGAGCACCGCGATGTCGTTGACGCAATGGTTCACAAGGTCCGCGCCGATGGTGTCGTGCTTGTTCATGGCGAAGGCGATCTTGAGTTTGGTTCCGACGCCATCCACGGACGACACGAGCACCGGCTCGCGGTATTTCTTGAGATCAAGCTGGAAGAGGCCGCCGAAGCCACCGACCTTGCCGAGCACCTCCCGGCGATGCGTGCTGGCGAGCAGTTGCGGCAACGTGGCCTTGACTTTATTGCCGAGATCAATGTCAACGCCGGCGGCGGCGTATGCTTTTTGTTTCATTGAGCGAATGCAGAATTCAGAAGAAGTCTCCTGAAATCGGATCACAGCAGCCGCGGCTGCATTTCCTCTTTTGCGAGGGCTTCGCCGAGGCTTTCGACGCGGGCACGGCGGCGTTCCATGATGTGCTTGTCCACGAGCGGGTCATAAGGCACGGGATAACTGCCGTCATAACATGCCATGCAGAAGGATTCGCGCGGCAGGCCGGTGGCCTTGACCATGCCGTCCTGCGTGAGGTAGGCGAGCGAGTCGGCGTTCAAATAACGGCGGATTTCATCCACGGAATTGTTCGCCGCCATGAGCTTGTTGCGGTCGGGGAAATCAATGCCATAGACGCACGGGTTCCTGTGCGGCGGACAGCTCACGCGCACGTGGACTTCCTTCGCGCCGGCTTCCTTGAGCGTCTTGACGCGCGCCTTGCACGTGGTGCCGCGCACGATGGAGTCGTCCACGATGATGACGCGCTTGCCCCGCACGAGCTCGGGAATGAGGTTCAGTTTCACGCGCACGTTGAAGTCGCGGATGAGCTGCGAGGGCTGGAGAAAGCTGCGGCCGATGTAGTGATTGCGCACGAAGGCCATCTCGTAGGGCAGGCCGGTTTCGAGCGCGTAGCCGAGCGCGGCGCAGTTGCCGCTGTCGGGCACGGGCACGACGACGTCGGCGGGGACGTGGCTTTCGCGCGCGAGCTGGCGGCCCATCTCGACGCGCACGCGATAGACGTTACGGTTCGCAATCGTGCTGTCGGGCCGGGCGAAATAAACGTATTCGAAGATGCAGAACGCGCGCCGCTCGTGATCAGGAAACGCCTGCAAACTGCGCACACCGTCCTTGTCAATGATGACAATCTCGCCGGGCGCGACGTCGCGGACGAACTTCGCATGAATCAAATCCAGCGCGCACGTTTCGCTCGCGAGAACCCAGCCGTGGTCGAGCTTGCCGATGCAGAGCGGCCGGAAGCCGTGCGGGTCGCGCACGCCGATCAGCTCGCTCTCGGTCATGATGACGAGCGAGAAGGCGCCCTCAATGCGGCGCACGGTCTGGATGAGATTGTTGTCCGAGCCGCCGAGCGTCGGCTGCGCCATCAGGTGCAGGATGATTTCGCTGTCAACGGTGGTCTGGAAAATTGAGCCCTTCGATTCGAGTTCCTCGCGAAGCTGCGCGGCGTTGGTGAGGTTGCCGTTGTGCGCGATGGCGATCTGCCCGCGTGAGCAGTCCACCGTGAGCGGCTGGGCGTTGCGCAGATGCGAGCTGCCGGTGGTCGAATAGCGCGTGTGCCCGACTGCCATTTCGCCGACAAGTCCGTGGAGGATGTTGCCGTCAAAAATCTGCGACACCAGCCCCATGCCGCGATGCACGCGGAACTGCTGCCCGTCGCTCGTCACGATGCCCGCGCTCTCCTGCCCGCGATGCTGGAGCGCGTAAAGGCCGTAGTAGGTCAGCTCCGCGGCGTTCGGATGGCCGAACACGCCGAAAAGGCCGCAGTAATGCTTGGGATAATCGTGGGACATCAACTCATCGCGCGTGCGATGGAATTCCACCAGAGGTCGTGCAACTCGCGCAAGTCGCAACTGAACTCGCCGGCGAATGTTTTGACGGTGAACGTGTCACCGCCCACCGTGCCGATGCGCGCAGCGGGAACACCCATGAGTCGGGCCCGCTCCATAATCTTAACAGCATCAATCGCCGCACAACTGATAATGATTCGATTTTGTGTTTCGCCAAAAAGAAGGGCATCCAAGCGAGGACTTGTTTCTGTTACGCCATGCTCAATCGTCCCAAACCCCACGACATCCACTGTCGCGCCGATCAGGCGCGGCGTGTCACGGGCGATAAGCTGGCTGATGCAGCTTTCGGCCAGCGCGACGGCGAGGCCGCCTTCGCTGCAATCGTGCGCGCTCTTCACGAGGCCGGATTGGATCAGGCCGATGAGCGTGGTGTGCAGTGTCTTTGCGGTTTCCAAATCGCAGCGTGGCGGCGAACCGTTTTTCTTGCCGTGGATCACTTGCAGATACGCGCTGCCGCCGAGGCCGAAAATCGGGTCGTCTTGGTCCACCGCTTCACCGAGCAGGATGATGGCGTCGCCTTCGTCCTTGAACCATTGCGTGGTGACGTGCTCCAGTTTCTCGATGAGGCCGACGACGGAAATCGTGGGCGTCGGATCAATCGGACCTGTCGGACTCTGGTTATACAGCGAACAGTTACCGCCGGTGACGGGCGCGTTGAACGCTTTGCAACCTTCCGCCAGACCGCGCACCGATTCTTTGATCTGCCAGAACAGCTCGGGCTTGAGCGGGCTGGGCATGTTGAGATTGTCCGTCGCGCCGAGCGGAATTGCGCCGGAGCAGGCAAGGTTACGACACGCTTCCGCCACGGCAGCTTTCGCGCCTTCGTAGGGATCGAGATAAACGTAACCGCCGTTGCAGTCCACGGTCATGGCGATCAATTTCTCGGGAAATGAAAATGAATTTGGGAGCGCGGGCGTCTCGCCCGCAGCGGTTGGCGTCCCGCCGACCGCACGTTCCGACGGCGAGACGCCGTCGGATGCGACCGGGACGGTCGCATCCTGAACGGGAATTGAGTCCGCTTTAATTCGGATCACCGCCGCGTCGCTGCCGGGCAGCACGACCGAGCCGTCGCGCACTTGATGATCGTATTGGCGATACACCCAGTTCTTCGAAGCGATGCTCGGCCACGCGAGCAGCTTTTTCAAATCATCGGCAGGCGACGTGGTATCGGCGATGCCGTCGAGGCGGAAGGCTTGGACATCTTTCAGATAGGCAGGCTCAACAGCTTCGCGCTGATACACGGGCGACTCATCGGCGATTTTCCGCGCGGGAATATCCACGACGAGTTTGCCGCCGTGGCGAACCTTCATGTGGCCGGTGTCGGTGATGATGCCGATTTCAGACCACGGCAGATCCCACTTGTCGAAAATGCGCTTCACTTCCTCTTCGCGGCCTTTGTGGACGACGATGAGCATGCGTTCCTGCGATTCCGACAGCATGATCTCGTAGCTGCTCATGTTCGGCGCGCGTTGCGGAACTTTGTCGAGTTCGATCTCGATGCCCGTGCCGGCGCGCGCGGCCATTTCGCACGTGGAACAGGTCAGGCCCGCCGCGCCCATGTCCTGCATGCCGGCGACCGCGCCGGTGGCGAGCAGTTCCAGGCACGCTTCGCACACGAGTTTTTCCATGAACGGATCGCCGACCTGCACCGCGCCGCGCTGTTGCTCGGCAGATTCCTCGGTCAAATCCTGCGACGCGAACGCCGCGCCCGCGAGACCGTCGCGCCCCGTGGCCGGGCCGACGTAAAACACCGGATTGCCCACGCCCTTGGCCGCGCCACGGGTGATCTGTTCGTGGCGCAGCACGCCGAGGCAGAACGCGTTCACGAGCGGATTGCCTTGATACGTCTTGTCGAAATACACCTCGCCCGCGACGGTCGGGATGCCGAAGCAATTCCCGTAATGCGCGATGCCGCTGACGACGCCGGCGAAGAGACGACGGTTGTTAGCAATTTGGGATTTTATGTTTGCGGCTTCGGCGGAAGTGTTTTGCTCGCCCTCACCCCGGCCCTCTCCCCCGGGGAGAGGGTGGTTTTTTGTTCCAGCCGCACTTGAATCCGAAAGCGTTCGGGCTTGCCCAGCAGCGGAAACCGTTTCTCCCTCTCCTGGGGGAGAGGGCCGGGGTGAGGGCGGACAATCTTCCACAATTGGTCCGAACCTCAACGAGTTCACCGCGCAGACGGGCCGCGCGCCCATCGTGAAGATGTCGCGCACGATGCCGCCGACGCCGGTGGTCGCGCCCTGAAACGGCTCGACCGCGCTCGGGTGGTTGTGCGACTCGATCTTGAACGCGATGGCGATGCCGTCGCCGATGTCAATGATGCCGGCGTTTTCCTCGCCCGCGCCGACGAGAATCTTGGGCGACTTGGTGGGAAAGGTCTTGAGCAGCGGCTTGGTGTTTTTGTAGCTGCAATGCTCGCTCCACATCACGGAAAAAATGCCAAGCTCGGTGTAGCTCGGCGTGCGGCCGAGGATTTCCACGGCGTGGGCGTATTCTTCCGGCGTGAGGTTGTGCTTGGCAACCAACTCTGGGGTGATGGCGGGTTCGGTCATGGCAAAAATAAAGTAATAAAATTTACAGCAAAAAATTCTTTAACCGCGAACCACGCGAAATACGCGAACAAGGCAAAACCAAAACGTCTTTTCCGCTTTCGCGTATTTGGCGTATTTCGCGGTTATTAATTCCGGTCTTTGTTTTCATAACGGCCACGTTCGGCCACGATTCGTTCAACTTGCGCTTTCGGAAAATGCCCAAAGTTCACCAGCAATCCCAATTTCAGGCCGGTGGCTCTGAGATAATTCTGAACCTGCGCCCGATGTTCATCTGTCAGATCGATCACAGCTTTCAATTCCAGCACAATCTTTTCGTAACAAATAAAATCCGGCTCATACGTTGAGCGCAACGGACAGCCTTTGTATTCGAGAGCCAGCGGCTTCTTCGGTAAATACGGAATCCCTTGCAGCCGCAATTCAATCTCCATGCACTCCTGATAAACCGCTTCCAGAAATCCGCACCCCTTCTCGCGATAAACTTCAAAGCATGCGCCGATGATCTTGTAGCTTTCGTCTTTGTAAAGGATGTCGGTCATTTAATTCTGAATTGCTTTGTAAATCCAATCGGCCAAACAACAGTGTATTCTTCGCCAGTTCGTTCACGGTAAGCCGCAACTAAATCTTCAATAGCTTCCGCTTGGCCACAACAGGTCGAATCGTTTCAAAAACTTTCTTCGGTTCGTCTGTGTGAATGAAAATATTCATCTCACCCGAACCACAATCATGTCCGTCAACTTTTGCTGACGAACCAAGTTTCTCAATCAACTCATCTTCAAGCGCAATCATTTCGTCGTAGTCGGCAATCGCGTTCGCGGGAAACTGAAGTGCCAACTGATATTTCATAGGCTCACGCCGCCTGCGCCACTGTTTTGTTCTTCAACGCGGCGAAGATGCTTTCGAAAATCCATTTGCCGTCGTCGCTGCCGAGCAGCGGTTCGCAGGCGCGTTCGGGATGCGGCATCAGGCCGGCCACGTTGCGCTTCTCATTGCAGATGCCGGCGATGTTTTGCAGCGCGCCGTTCGGATTCGCGCTGTCGGTCAGGTTTCCGCTGGCGTCGCAGTATTGCCAGAGGATTTGGTTGTTGGCCTTGAGTTTCGCCAGCGTTTCTTCGTCGGCAAAATAGCAGCCTTCGCCGTGCGCGATGGGCACACGCAGAATTTTTCCCGCCGGAATCTTGCCCGTGAACGGCGAGTCGGTCGTGACCGTTTTGAGATGAATGAATTCGCAGTGAAATTGCAAATCGCGGTTGCGGATGAGCGCGCCGGGCAACAGGCCGGCTTCGGTGAGGACTTGAAAGCCGTTGCAGATGCCGAGGACGAGGCCGCCGTTGTCGGCGAATTGTTTCACGGCCCGCATCACGGGGCTGAACCGCGCGATCGCGCCGCAGCGCAGATAATCGCCGTAGCTGAAACCGCCGGGCACGATGACGCAGTCGGTGTCGCCGAGCGCGGCGTCCTTGTGCCAGACGAGGCGCGCGGAATGGCCGAAATGCCGCACGGCGTGGACGGCGTCCTGGTCGCAGTTGCTGGCGGGAAATTGTAATACTGAAAAACTCATACGAGGATTGAGGATGGAGGATTGAAGATGGCGGAGAACTTCGGGCGGCGAATGCCATCCTCCATCTTCCATCCTCTATCCTCGCGTTGCATCACGGCGGTTATTCGATTTCGAGGCGGTAATCTTCAATGACCGGGTTGCTGAGCAGCTTGTGCGCCGCGTCGTTCAAGGCTTTGGTCGCCGCCGCCTTATCCGTGCCGGGCGCGAGGTCAATCTCGATGTATTTGCCGATGTGGACGCCGGTGACGCCGGTGTAGCCCATGTGTTCGAGGGCGGTCTGGACGGTTTTGCCCTGCGGGTCTAGGACGGCCTTCTTGGGCGTGATGATGATTTTGGCTTTCATGTGGCGCGGAGTGTCCGCAAAGACGCGCTGATGTTGGGGAATGTGCCGCAGTGACGCCAGCGATTTTTTCCCGCGCTTTAAGAAGCGGCGCGAGTTGATCTTGTCTTTGCATCCGAGGCGGCCTGCACTATAACGCACGGGCTTTTTATGAGTTCGAGCCGCAGCCAAGACGCCGCGATGACCGCCGCCCTCGCCGGCGCCGCCTTCGCGCCGCGGAAGCCGAAGAGGCTGCTCGTCGCCAACCGCAGCGAGATCGCCATCCGTGTTTTTCGCGCCGCAACCGAGCTGGGCATGCGGACGGTGGCCATTTACGCGCAGGAGGACCGCCTCGGCATTCATCGCTTCAAGGCGGATGAAGCCTACCTCGTCGGTCAGGGCAAGGGTCCCGTCGGCGCGTATCTCGACATCGAGGGCATTGTCACTCTCGCAAAGGAAAAGGGCGTGGAGCTGATTCATCCGGGCTACGGTTTTCTTTCGGAGAATGCCGAGTTCGCCGAGGCGTGCGCGAAGGCCGGCATCACCTTCGTCGGCCCCCGGCCTGAACTGTTGCGGCTCATGGGTGACAAAACCGCCGCGCGCGGTCTTGCGAAAAAGATCGGCGTGCCCACGCTGCCCGGCACGGATGATCCCATCGAGAACCGCGAGGAAGCCCTGCGTGTCGCAAAGGAAATCGGATTCCCGCTCATCATCAAGGCCGCGTTCGGCGGCGGCGGGCGCGGGATGCGCGCCGTGCACAAGGCCGCAGACCTCGCCGACCTGCTCGACGAGGCGCGCGGCGAGGCGGGCCAGGCGTTCGGCAACCCGGCTGTCTTCCTCGAAAAATACATCCCGCACGCGAAGCACATCGAGGTGCAGATTCTTGGCGACCGGCACGGCAACGTGATTCACCTGCACGAGCGCGATTGCTCTGTGCAGCGGCGTCATCAGAAAGTCATCGAGATCGCGCCGAGCGTCGGCCTCGACGAGCACGTGCGGCGCGAGTTGTGCCTCGCGGCCGTGCGGATTTGCAAGGAGGTCGGCTACGACAACGCGGGCACGGTCGAGTTCCTCTACGACCTCGACCGGCGCGAGTGGTTCTTCATCGAGATGAACCCGCGCATCCAGGTCGAGCACACGGTCACGGAGGTCATCACGGGCGTTGACCTCGTGCGCTCGCAAATCCTCGTGGCGCAGGGCCACGCGTTGAACGGGCCGGAACTCGACCTGCCACCGCAGGAAGAGGTGCCGCGCATGGGCTGCGCCGTGCAATGCCGTGTCACCACCGAGGACCCGGAGAATAAGTTCACACCCGACTACGGCAAGATTCTCACCTACCGCAGCGCGGGCGGATTCGGCGTGCGCCTCGACGGAGCGATGGGCTACGCCGGCGCCGTCATCACGCCGTTCTACGACTCGCTCCTCGTCAAGATCACTGCGTCAGGCCGCTCGTTTCCCATCGCGCTGCAGCGCATGGACCGCGCGTTGCGCGAGTTCCGCATCCGCGGCGTCAAGACGAACATCCCGTTCCTCGAAAACGTCATCGCGAACGAAACCTTCCGCAGCGGTCGGGCAACGACGACGCTCATTGACACCACCCCGGAACTCTTCACGTTCAAGTCACGCAAGGATCGCGCGACGAAGCTGCTAAACTTCCTCGGCAACGTCATCGTCAACGGCAACCCGCACGCGAAAGGCTACACACCGGAGAAGCCGCTGCCCGTCGCGCGCCCGCCGCATTGGGACCTCAAACAAACTCCGCCTGACGGCACGCGGCAACTGCTGCTCAAGCTCGGTCCGAAGAAATTCGCCGAGTGGACGCGCAAGCAGAAACGCCTGCTCGTCACCGACACGACCTTCCGCGACGCGCACCAGTCGCTCATGGCCACGCGCGTGCGCGGCTACGACATGCTCGCCACCGCCGATGCGGTGGCGCGTCGCACGCCGGGGCTGTTCTCGCTGGAAATGTGGGGCGGCGCGACATTCGACACGGCGATGCGTTTTCTCCACGAGGACCCGTGGGAACGACTCCGCGCATTGCGGGCGAAGGTGCCGAACATCTGCTTCCAGATGCTTTTCCGCGGCAGCAATGCAGTCGGCTACTCGAATTATCCCGACAACGTCGTCGCTGGCTTCGTGAAGCACGCGGCCGCGACGGGCATTGACATCTTCCGCATCTTCGACTCGCTCAATTACACGCCGAACCTGCGCGTCGCGATGGACGCTGTGCAAGAGACGCACGCGATTTGCGAAGCCGCCATCTGTTACACCGGCGACATCCTTGACCCGAAGCGCGACAAATATTCGCTCAAGTATTACGTCTCGCTAGCGAAGGAGCTGGAGAAAATGGGCGCGCACATCCTCGCGATCAAGGACATGGCCGGCTTGTGTCGTCCTTTCGCCGCTTACAAACTCGTGAAGGCGTTGCGCGAGGAGATCGGCCTGCCGGTTCATTTCCACACGCACGACACGAGCGGCGTGAACTCGGCCTCCGTCCTGCGCGCCAGCGACGCTGGCGTGGACATCGCGGATCTTGCCATCGCGAGCATGAGCGGCAGCACGAGCCAGCCAAACTTGAACTCGGTTGTCGCCGCGCTTCAGAACACACCGCGGGACACGAAGCTCGACCTCGCCGCGCTGAACGAGTTCTCCGATTACTGGGAGGAAGTTCGCGAGTTTTACAAACCGTTCGACACCGCGCCGCGCAGCGGCAGCGCCGAGGTGTATCTGCACGAGATGCCCGGCGGCCAATACACGAACCTCAAGGAACAAGCCGCAAGCATGGGCCTTGCGAACCGCTGGCCCGAAATCGCGCGCACCTACGCCGAGGTCAACCAGCTCTTCGGCGACATCGTGAAGGTCACGCCGTCGAGCAAGGTCGTCGGCGACATGACGATGTTCCTCATCACCCGCGGCATCAAACCCGCCGACGTGGTGAATCTCGAACCCGGTTCCGTGCCGTTCCCCGCAAGCGTCATTGACATGATGCAGGGCGGCCTCGGCCAGCCCATCGGCGGCTGGCCGGAAAAACTTCAGCACGTCGTGCTCGGCAACAAAAAACCGATTACCGTCAGGCCCGGAGAAGATTTGCCGCCGCTGAATCTCAAGAAGACGCGCGACGAACTCAGCGCGAAACTCAAGCACGACGCAAACGACGACGCGCTTTACTCGCACCTGATGTATCCCGAGGTCTTCGCCGAATTCGCGCGGATGCAGCGAGATTTCGGTGATGTCGGCGTGCTGCCAACGCCGGCGTTTTTCTACGGCCTCAAACCCGGCGAGGAAATCTCCGTCGGCATCGAGGAAGGCAAGACGCTCTTCATCAAGCTCATCAACATAGGCGCGCCGGACAAGGACGGCACGCGCACGCTGACCTTCGAACTGAACGGCGTCTCGCGCGAGGCGACCATCGCCGACAAATCCGTCCAGCCCAAGGCCAAGGCGCGCGCAAAGGCCGATCCGGCGAACCCGCTGCACGTCGGCGCGCCCATCCCCGGCATCATCACCGCGCTCGCCGTCGGCGTCGGTGCAAAAGTGGCGAAGGGCGACAAGCTCCTCACGCTCGAGGCGATGAAGATGCAGACGACGATCTACGCAGGCGCGGACGGCGTCGTTGAGGAAATCTCCGCGCAGGTCAGCGACACGGTTGAGAGCAAGGATCTGCTGATGCGGCTGCGGGAGTAATCGCTTTGCAGCGTTTGGAAGCTCCGTCGCACGCACGAGGGAAATTCACCTTGACCGGCTTGCCTCGGTCGCGGACAACAGCGCTAATCACTGGCTTATGTTTCCCCTCTTCGGCTGTTTCGCGGGCTTCACTGCCTGGTTTCTGGTGCGCTATCTCATCGCGGGGATTTACACCGTGGACCAGAACGAGCGCGCGGTGAAGACGAGCTTCGGCCGGGCGCAGCGTGTTTCCGATTCAGCGACGACGCTCGACGACCCGATCTCCGAGTCACTGAACGAAGACGAGCGCACCCGCTATGCCTTTCCCCAACTGCGCGTCATCGGGCCTGGCGGGCCGTATTTCAAGTGGCCGTGGGAGCGCGTCCACAAGGTGTCCATCGCCACGAAGACGATCAACATGGCGTTCGACCCGGACAATCCGCAGGCAAATGTTGCCGGCACATTGCTCGAAGCGGTCACCAAGGACCAGCTCAACACTGGCCTGACCGGCCAGATTCGCTACACAGTGTCCGAGCGCAACCTCTACGCATTTCTCTTTGGTGTGAAGAATCCGATCGCGCACGTGATGGGCTATTTCGTTTCGGTGCTGCGCGAACGCATCGCGAACTTCGAGGCGCCGCGAAAGACCGATGAAAACGAGCCGGCGGACTCCGGCGGTGGGGCGGCGCGCGGCATATCCATCAACGACCTGCGCAAGAATCTCCGCGACCTCAACGAGCACATGGATCAGGAGTGCCGTTCCTCGGCGGCGCGCTACGGCATCGTGCTCGACGCCTCGCTCATCACGGGAATTGATCCGCCGCCGGAAGTTGAATCAGCCCTCGCCGCCATCAACACGGCGCACAACTCCGTGTCATCGGAGATCAGCCTCGCGCAGGCCGCCGCCGACCAGAAGATCGTCCAGTCGCGCCGTGCCGTGGAGATCGAAACACTCAAGGCCCAAGCCGAAGTCGAACCGATCGAGCGGCTGGCCGCGCAACTGGGCGAATTGAAGGGCAGCGGGCCGGGCGTGCTCGACGCCTACGTCCGCAATGTCCGGCTCCGGCTTATGCGCGAGGCGAAAACCGCCTACGTGGAGGTGAAGTCATGATCTTCCTCATCACCGCCGCCGCCACGTTTTTTGGCTGTTTCATCGTCGTGCCGCTGCTGCTTGGCTTCGCGCGGTTCTGCGGTCTTTACGCCATCGTGCAAGAACGCGAGTGCCGCGTGTATATGCTCTTCGGCAAGGTGCGCGCGATTCTCGACGAGCCGGGTTTTTATTTCCTGCCGTTCAAGATCGGCCCGTTTGCGTTCATCGTGCACTGGTTCGGGCGCTGCTACGCGCTCGACATGCGGCTCGATCAGGAATACCTGCGCAGCCAGCCGGTGAACTCCGAGGAAGGCGCGCCGATGGGCATCGGCATCTGGTATGAAATGTTCATCAGCGACCCGGTGGCCTATCTTTTCAAGAACACCGACCCGCGCGGTTCGCTCGCGGCGAACGTCAGCAACTCCACCGTGCGATGCCTGAGCAACATGCCCCTCGATGAAATGCTAACCAACCGGCATTCGATGAGTCAGACCGTGCGGGACGAGGTCACGCCCAAGTCGAACGAATGGGGTTACAAGCTCGGCTCCGTCTATATCCGCAAGGTCCACTTCCGCGACGCCGCAATGATCAAGCAGATCGAGAGCAAGGTGGTGAACCGCCTGCGCCAGGTGACGGCAGCCATCGTGCAGGACGGCGCCAACCGCGTGAGCATCATCACCAGCACGGCGGAGCGCGAGGCGGCGGTCGAGTTTGCGAAGGCGGCGGCTGTGCGCCCGCAGGTCGTCGGCTCGGCGCTGCGCTACATCTGCCAAGATCCCGAAGTCGCATCCGCGATGTTTGAAGTCCTCGAAACGCAGGAACTGATCGAGGGCGAAGCGCGCATCGCCTTGGTGCCGCGCGGCAACGCCTTGCTCGGATCATTGCTTGCCGCACGCGAACAGACTGTGCCACCGCCACCGCCGCAGGCGTGAACATTTTCCACGGCGCGGATTTTACTTCACGCCCGTCACGAGCGGCTGTGTCCAGGCCGTTTCCAGTTCGCCGAGCTGTGAAGGATTTTGTTTCAGCTTCGACGAGATGATTTTTGCGCGGACGTAGATTTCGTCACCCTTCAACGTGTAGCTCGCGCTCGGGCCTTTCACTTCCGCTAGCACCGCGCCGACATCGCGGCTGTATCGCTGCGTGATGCGCAGCATGTCGCCGGCGGCGTTGCGCACCGGCTCGTGGCGTGGGTCGAATCCCTTGCGCGTGCCGATGAACTGCGTGACGTAGCTCACGCCCGGCTCGGGTTCGATTTCAACGGAGTAACGTGCCGGCTCAACGCGCACGTCGCGCAGCCGCACGCCGCTGCTCGCGTAAAAGTCGCCCGCTTCCATCGCGGCGACGAGGTCCTCGGCCGTGAGACGCGGCGCGCGCACCATCACCCAGCCGCGGCCGGGATAGCACTTGCTTGTCAGGTCGCGAGGCGGGTCACGGGGCGCGGCTCCTTCGAGCGAGTCGTTCTTCACCGCGGGCGCGTTCGTGCCCTTGTAAACACTGATGTCGTGGTAGTGATGCGAGTCGTCCGTGCCGAGTCCGTAAACGACATCGAGGCCGAGCACGCCCAGCCGCCACGTGAGCACGATGTCCCAAAAGCGGTCGGTGCTTGGATGGTTGGTGTCGCCGAAGTTGAAGACCTTGTTGTGGCCGTTATAGACCTCGAAGAACCGCTCGCCGCGCACCTGCATGAACTCCTCCGCGGTCACGGCCCAGCCGAAGTTCGGATGGTTCAGGTGCGGGAACATCGGCACGCCGGTGCGGCGGCGCTGGTCGAGCACGGCGTTCACGTTGGCCTGAATGACCTCGATAACATTCGTGCCGCCCTGCGGTTTGATGAGCTGGCGGACGTTCGTCGCGTTCATGTGGACAGGCGTCGCGCGCACCTTGTCCGTGATTTCCTCGCTCTGGATGAGCAGGAAAAATCCCGGCTCCTCGAGCAGGCTCTTGAACTCATTGTAAGTCTTGAGCCGCGCCTCGAGATGGCCGCCGTTCTGCCGCGTCTCGGCCCACTTGCCGAAGCGCGCCCGGTATTTTTGCAACGCGATGTCCCGGTTCCGGTCGCCCGTGACCGTCATCCATCTGTTCGAGTTCTGGATCGTGTTGTGGTCGGACAGGCCGAGGAAGTTGTAGCCGTTCTGGCGATACCAGTCGGCGATCATGTCAGGGAAATCATCGCCGTCACTCCAGAAGGAATGCGTGTGCAGGTTGCCCTTCCACCAACGCGCCGGTTTCGCCGTCGCATCGGCGGCGCGCAAGTGCGCGACAGCTATGAACAGAATAAAAATACAAACCAACCAGCGCGCGCAGAGGAGAATCATGGCCGCTTGTAGCACGCGGCGGCGCACGGGTCTAGCTTCGCTTCAAGCACGGGCCTGCCGCGCGGGAGGGGGATTGCCCGCGGCGGGCATTCGTGATTTGCTGGCGGCGTTCAGCATGCTGACGGTTCTGCGAATCGTTTTCACCGGTGCCTTTGGCTACGTGATGTGGCAGGGCGCGCAGGAAGGGCCGCGTCCGGGCGCGGGCGACACGACCGGCGCGTATTACCTCGGCGTGTCGCTGATTCTCGCCATCCTCACCGGCATCGTGTGGGCGCCGGCCGTCGGCGCGATGATCGTCGCGCCGATTGACGCTACGCTCAACACCGGCAGCTTCATCGTCGAGGAGCACAGGTCCCTGCGGCTCGTGTATTGGATGCTAAAGAAAAAGCGCCGCGGTCTCGCCGTCTTCTTCTGCATGATCGAGGCGCTGAACCATCCCGACTGGCCCAGCGCGTATATCATCGGCATGAAAAACGCCAAGCCCGGCTCGTGGTGCGAGCGCATGTTCGCGCGCGAGGTGTGGCGCTTCGACAACATGCAGAACGCCCTCGCCGCACACGAAATCCTCCGACGCCACGGCGTCAAGCCGCCGCCGCACTCGAACGCGCAGGTGATGTGGCAGCTCTCGCTGAGCGAGATGAAGGAGGCGCCACCGCGCCCGCCCATGCCGCTGCCCGCCGCGCCCGAACCCGCGCCGCTCAAGCGCAATCCCAACATCCGCCTGTTCGAGGACGCCGATAAACATCTTCCGGCAGCCGCGCCAGATACTACGCCTGAACCCGCGCCCAAGCGCGTGATCAAACCGCCGACGCTGCCGTTGCCGAAAATGCCCGTGGCCTCGCCCGTCTCCAAGGTCACCGTTGCCGTCCCATCCGCACCGCGGAAGCCCACGCCGGCGAGCGCGCCGGATCACACGTTTTTCGGATGGCTTCGCGCGCTGGGCCGCAAGCGTTGAGCGATACGAGCCATGTTCAAACTTCTTCGCCGCGTGATTCAAGTCGTGCTGCTCATGGCGCTCGGCGCGTTTTTCTACTGGCTGTGGCAGCATCCTGAGCACATGCGGCCCGCGGTGGACTTCTATCATCAGGGCGAAACCAAGGTGAAGGAAGCCATCAACGCGCCGCAGGAGGAAAAGAAAATCCTCGGCGAAGTCACCGGCCGCGTGACGCGCGTTTACAGCGGCGATGCCTTCCAACTCGCCGATGCGACCGGCGCGTTCAACTGGCGGCTCACCGCGCTGCAAGCGCCGGAACTGCCCGCGTCGCGCGCGACCAACGCGCCCCGCACGGCCGGCGACGCGAGTCGCGAGTTCCTCGCCTCGCTTGTCGCGTCGAACGCCGTGCGCATCGCGGTCATCCACTCCGTCGGCCCGCAGGCCAGCGACGGCATTGTTTTCGTCGGGACGAACAACGTGAACCTCGCGATGCTCTCCGCCGGCATGGCACAACTCAACCCGCGCCTCGCGCATTTTCTGCCGGAAATCCAGCGCCACGAAATGGAGCGCGCGCAGGAACAGGCCCGCGCCGCAAAGCTCGGCATCTGGGCCGACGCGACGAGTGACGCGAAGAAGTAGCCGCTTCCTCCGCATCTTCCCGCTTCCATCCGCCGCACGCGCCGTTACGCTCGCGCCATGTTCACCGTCCGCCCTGCGACGCGCGAAGATTGCCCGGCCATCCTCGGCATTTACAACGACGCCGTCCTGAACACGACCGCAACCTACGATTACGAGCCGCGCACGCTCGAACACCGGCTCGCGTGGTTCGACGATCACGCGAAAATGGATCTGCCGGTCTTCGTCGCGGTGGACGCCGCGGGGAAAGTCGTTGGCTGGAGCGCGCTGAACCGCTTCCACGACCGCATGGGCTATCGTTTCTCGTCGGAGAACTCGGTGTATGTGGCCGCGGACGCGCGCGGGCGCGGCATCGGCAAGCTGCTGCTGCCGCCGCTCATCGAGGGCGCGAAGACGCGCGGGCTGCACGCGATCATCGGCGCGATTGACGCGACGAACGAGGTGAGCCTGCGGCTGCACGCGCGGTTCGGCTTCGAGAAGGTCGCGCATCTGCGGCAGGTGGGCTTCAAGTTTGGCCGCTGGCTCGACGTCATCTACATGGAACTGCTCCTGCCCACCGGGCCGAAGGAGAAGTAAAGCGGCTCGAACGCCAGCTCCTGTAGTGGCGGTCTGTGACCGCCGGAGGAACGGGAACATTTTCAAAGCGCGGCGGTCACAGACCGCCGCTACAGTTTACTGCCCTCCAGCAGCCACGGACTTGCCGGCGGTCATGCGCTTGCTGATGAACTCGCGGATGACGGGAATCTTCGTCTTGGCGAGCAGCAGTGCGCCCTTCACCGGGTCGGCGCCGACGACTGGCTCGGCGGCATACCAATACATGAGCGGGAGGTTGTGGTCGTTCGCGTCCTCGGCGTGGGCGAGAAGGGCTTCGACGATGGGCGCGCGCTGCTCGACGGTCAGGCGCTGGCACGCGCTGGCGAGGTAGAGGCGCACGACGGGCGAAGGGTCTTCCTTTGCTAGGCGCTCGAATTCCTTCAGCGCATCGGAGGAAGGCTTTTTATCCTCGCAGAGAAGTTGGATTGTCCACGCTCGGACAGACTCGTCACCGTGTCGAAGCAAACGGACACCAAACTCCTTCCCTTTCAGAAGCCCTTCGAGCAGATTTTCCTGAAACGCACCAGTGCTGTGCATGAGCCAGATCATCTTCAACATTTCCGCCGCTGCCTTGCTCCTTTCTTGTTCAGAGTTCCCGCTACGGTTGTTCTCAAGAACTTCAACCATGCCCAGTTGGAGGCGTGCCTTCGTCTTGAAGTCCAATCCCCGCTCCTGCAAAATGCGGCGCGCGTGCCTGTAATACCAAGCGCTGGGTTTGTTGAGAGCATCAATCAACTCCATCAATGATGCGTTTCCCAAATCCACCTTCGTCGTCTTCGTGTCGCCGTAGGTGATCTTGAAGATGCGGCCGTTGCTGCGGTCGTGGTCGGCCGGGTTGCGCGTGTGGCACTGCTGCTTGTCATACCAGTCAATCAGATAGACCGAGCCGTCCTGATCGGATTGCAGGTTGATGATCTGCGACCAGCGGTCGTTGAAGAGGATGAAGTCCTTGCCGTGCTTGCCCACGAAGCCCGAGCCTTCGCGCTCCGGCACGTCCATGTTGATGCGCGAGCCGTGGATGTTGTTCATGAAAATCTGCCCGCGATATTCCGCCGGCCACGAGCCGCCGAGATAGACCATCAGCCCCGCGTGCGCGTGGCCGCCGCCCGCCGCGTCGGAGCGCGCGTTGCCGCCGTGCGGCGTCGCGCCAAGGTAATGCCGGTGGTCGGCGATGGTCTTGATGTCGTCGTAGATGAAGGGGTTGATCGGCTGCGCGCCGGGCTTCGCGAAGTCCTGCGTGAAGTAACCCGGCGCGACGCGCTTCGCCTCGTCGAGGCTTGGCGCGTAGTGCTGCCCGCCCTGCCGCTGGTAACGCCCGCCTTGAATCATGTGGAACAGATGCGGAATCACGCACGCCTCGATGATGCACTGCCCGCGCTCGTCGAAGTCCACGCCCCACGGATTGCTCGTGCCCTCGGCGAAGACCTCGAAGCGCTTCTTGGTGGGATGATAGCGCCACACGCCGGCGTTGATGAACTGCCGCTCGCTGTCCGGCGCGCCGACGACCTTCACGTGCGAGTGCGTGAAGACGCCGTGGCAGCCGTAGAGCCAGCCGTCCGGCCCCCACGTGAAGGAGTTCAGCATCTCGTGCGTGTCCTGCCACGCGAAGCCTTCGAGCAACTTCACCGGCTCGCCCGCAGGCTGCGGGCCGGCGTCGGTTTCCTTCACGGGAATGTGCAGCAGCCACGGCACCGCGCCGACGTAGATGCCGCCGAAGCCCCACTCGATGCCGCTGGCCATGTTCAAGCCCTCCATGAACACCGTGCGCTTGTCGAACTTGCCGTCGCCGTTCGTGTCCTCGAAGACGACGATGCGGTCCTTGCCCTGGCCTTCCGGCTGGCGGATGGGATAGGTGTAATTCTCGACGACCCACAGCCGCCCGCGGTCATCAATGCAGAAGGCGATGGGCTGCTTCACGTCCGGCTCGCCGGCGAAGAGCGTGGCCTTGAAACCCGGCGGCAGCGTCATTTCCTTCGCGGCCTGTTCGGGCGAAAGGCCGGCGAACTTCACGTCATCGAGCGTTAGCGGGTTGGGCTTCTGCGCTGCAGGTGCAGCAGCAGCCACGGCGGCGAACGCGGGCTTCTCTTTGTAGAACTTGAAGTCGTCGAAGTTCACGTGGCCCCAGCCGCCCGTGTGCTCGTCCACGATGCGAATGAAAATCTCCCTGTCTTTCTGCGCCGCCAAATCCACGACCACCGGCAGCATCGTCTCGGAGTTCTGGCCACGCGCGGTGAAGAAAACTTTGCCGCCGTCCTTCGCGACCAGCTCCACGCGTGTCTCCGCGTGGCCGCCGCCGCCGATGAGGAACGCGGCCCACGGCTGCGTGACCTTGAACGGCGCACTGGTGAGCGTGCCGGTAGGAAGGTCCTCGAATTTTTCGTAGCCACCAATCCAGAAGTTGCCGACGTGGTTGGCGACTTTGCCTTCGCCGAACTTGCGGTTCTGGCTGATCGGTCCCTTGATGGGCTGGCCCTTGAACGCGTCGCCCGTCGCGGTCCAGTCGCGCAAATCGCCCGTCTCGAAGTCGGTGTTGAGCGGCTTGCCGTCGAGGCCGACGGGAAGCACACCGTTGCCGGGCAGCGGCGGATTCGGTTTCACATCGGCGGCATTCGCCGAACTGGAGTTCGGCGCTCCGGTGCGAGTGACAACGTCAGCGGCCTTGATGGTTTGCTTGCCCGCGTCCGCGAAGAGGACTTTCGGCTGCGCCTTTTCCCATTCCTCCTTGCTCACGTTCTTCACCGAGTGCAAATGCACGAACGTGCCCTTCTTGTTGCCCACGACGACGTCGGGCAGTTTGTCACCGTTGATGTCGCCCGCGAGCACCTGCGTGCCGACGCCGGAGTTGTCGTCAATCAGGTGCGGCACCCAGTCCACGGTGCCGTCCTTGCCGCGCATGAGCTTGAACCAGTAGAGCACGGCGGGCGCATCCGGCTCGGCGTCGCCGTGGTTGCCGTGCGCCCAGAAACGCTTGCCGGTCACGATGTCCTTGAGGCCGTCGCCGTCCATGTCCACGAGGTCGAGCGCGTGGAGCTGCGAGAACTTCACGCCGTAGCGGTTGTCCTCGGGCCGCGTGTTCATGATGACGTGCTGCTTGAACTGGATCTCGCCGTTTGCGTCGCGCTCCTTGAGCTGCTCCCACCACACGAGGCCGAAGCCGTGCGCCGCGAGGCTCGTGATGACATCGGGCAGGCCGTCGCCGTTCACGTCGTAGGCGAACATCTGCGCGCCGCCGCCGTTGAACTTGAACGGGTGAAACTTCCACACCGGGTCGCCCGCGAGCGACGCGGGCTGTTCCCACCAGCCGTTGGCTTCCATGATGTCCATGCGGCCGTCGCCGTTCACGTCGCCGAAGCCGAGGCCGTGCGTGAAGCGTTGGTAATTTCCCTTCGGCGAAATCGGATGGAAGGTCCACTTCTCCGCGGGCTTCTCCCAATTTGGCTGAACGTAGCCGACGAAGCCGCCGCTCATGCAGACGATGACGGGCTTGCCGGTGCCGAGCAGGTCGCCCCACGTCGGCGACTCGTTATCCACCACGTCCCAGACTTTGTGGCGCGTCCACGGCGCGTCGGAGCTGAGGCCGGCCTTGCCGGGATTCTCGAACCACGACGCGTCCTGGCCGGGGAAGCCGAGGATAAGGATGTCGGGATAGCCGTCGCCGTTGAAGTCGTGCGTGTAGGCGAAGAAATTGTCCGAGTAAGTGTTGTTCTTGCCAAGTCCGCCCTCGAAGCCGGGGATGGCGACCTCGGTGCCGTCGTCCTTCTTGAGCTTGAAGGTCTTCGTGTCCGGGTAAAACGTATGTCGCTTCTTGAAATCCGGCCCTTCCCACCAATACGGCCCGGAGATGATGTCGTTGTGGCCGTCCTTGTTCAGGTCGGCAAAAGTCGCGCCCTCGCTCCAGAACTGGTCAGAGAGCTGGATTTTTTTCCACGAGTGGAGCGTGTAATCGGCTGCGGAAACGCAGGCGACGCAGGCAAACGCCAGCGCAAGTGAGAGGGGCAAAGGCTTCATGGTGGAGTTGTCGCAAGCCGGTGAAGATGGGTCAAGCGGATTGCCACGCGCTTTGCGGCTTTCCCTGCGCGCGAACGTCTGGCACACTGCGGAAAAATGATGGACTCGCGCAAGCTCGCCCTCCTCTGCCGTAAACTCGCGGACAACAAGAAGGCTGAAGACGTCGTCATCCTCGACGTGCGGAAAATCTCATCGGTGACGGATTACTTCGTCATTGCCGCCGGCACCAGCGAGCCGCACGTGCGCGCCATCCGCGATGAGATCGAGGACAAACTGCGCGAGGAGCACGGCCTGCGCGCGCGCGCGACCGACGGCGGGCGCCACGCAGCATGGGTCGCGCTGGATTTCGTGGATGTCATCGTCCACATCATGCGGCCGGACATCCGCGCTCAATACGACCTCGAGGGCTTGTGGAACGACGCTCCACGCGTGAGAGCGGCGCGCACTGTCGTGCGCAAAACTTCCTCAGAAGAATAAACCGCGGAATGAACAGCTCGCGCGTCAGGCGGGAGGTGTTTCGCGAACCACGACCTCAGGCAGCGGCGCGATGGCCGGACTCGTTTCCGAAACTTGGACGGCGTGTTCATCGGGCGCGCTGGAATTCTTCGCCATTTCCTCGATCAACCTGCTGAATTCACCGAGGCCCGACGCAGGCACGATGATGGATTCGCGGCGGCCGTGCATGTCCTCGGTGATGCGCAGGAAGCGGCCGCGCGTGTTTTCCTTGAGCGTCAGGACGAAGACCTTGCGCTCGATCTGCACGCGCTCGGCGCGGAGCGTCTCCTCGTCGGAGTGCGGTCGGGGAGCGTCGTCGTAGCGGCGCGCGCGAGCAGCGGGGCGCGAGTTGTAATTGTTACGTTGGCCGTAAGGGGAGGGACGCTCGTTGGAGATCATACGCAACTCCGGTTCGACCGGCGCAAAACGCGCTGGTCAGGGATTTGGCGGAACACTCCCCCGTTACGAGCGGTTGTCAACCCCGAATTTCGGCGTGCCGAGGAATTTCGCCGCGCTGTCCTGCCGCACCGTCTGCCACAAGAACGTCAGCAGGCCCGCGAGCATCGCGAGATTCATCACTTGAGAGATCGCGTGCCAGCGGCTGAACGCCGCCGCGGCCTCCTGCCGTTCTGCCGGCGACGGCATGGGCTGGATGCGGTATTGCTCGGCGTATTTCACCGTCTGGAGCTGTTTCAATTTCGGCTGCATCCACACGCCGCCCGCGAGCGCGAGCACGAACAGCGCCACGAGCAGCCCCACCGTCGCGCGCCGCACTTCGCGCCCCGCGTAAAGACACTCGGCCGCCAGATGCAGCCCGGCCACGATGGCGCACCAGTAGTGCAGAATGAAGACACGCTGGAACGCAATCTGCGCGATGGCGCCGTTGTAGGGCGGCGGGAACAACTGCCGCATCTCGTCGCCAAAAAACGTCGGCGCGCCGACGAACGTGAAGAAGAACGTGGAGCCGAACCAAATCGCCGCGTTCGTCACGCCCAGAAATCTGAGGAAGGCAATCACCGCTGCGGAGTCTAGGCACGCGACGCCACCCTGCCAAGCCGGGAAAACCGGCGGCCTTCCTTTTTGCGCGGCGAACTTCTACCCTTGCCCCATGCCGGACGGAACAACCGCCTCGCCCGCGCCGCGCGCATGAGGACGCTTCACCGCTATCTCGCGCGCCAGGTGCTCCAGACGCTCGTGATGACCGTGCTGGTCTTCACCTTCGTGCTGCTGCTCGGCAACGTGCTGCGCGAGGTGCTCGCGCTGCTCATCACGCGGCAGGCCACGCTGCCCGGCGTCGCGCACGCCATCGCGCTGCTCATCCCCTACGTGATGGTCTTCGCGCTGCCGATGGGCCTGCTCACCGCGACGCTGCTGGTCATGGGCCGCTTCAGCGCGGACCACGAACTCACCGCAGCGCGGGCCGGCGGCATCAGCCTCGTCGCGCTCGTCGCGCCGCTGCTCGCGCTGGGCGTGCTGTTCAGCGCGCTTTCCGCCGTGGTCAACTGCGAGATCGCGCCGCGCTGCCGCGTCGCCTACAAGGAATTGCTGTTCGGACTCGGCATCGCGCGTCCCGCGTCGTTCCTCACCGAGAACCGTTTCATCACGGACTATCCCAACTTCGTCATCTACGTCGGCAAGCGCCACGGCAACGACCTCGAAAACGTCCTGATTTACCAGATGGAACAAGGCGAAATGGTCCGGCGTTTCCGCGCGCCGCACGGCAGCATCACCGTGGATGACGCAGAGAAAAAAATCCTCTTCCAGCTTACGGACACCACCGTCTTCATGCGCCCGCTGAAACAGGCCGAGGCCGCCGTCCACGCAAAGGATGGCAGCGACGCGGACTGGCTCACGTTTTCCGTCGGCGAACTCACCGTGCCCGTGGACTTCAAGACCGTCGCGTCGCCGGACGCGAAACCCAAGTTGAGCGAGATGACCTTCTCGCAACTGCGCGCGGAACTGCGCGCGGCCGAGGCGCACGGCGTGGACGCCACACCCGCGAAGGTGCAGCTTCACCGCATGGTGGCGTTCTCATTCGCGTGCCTCGGTTTCACGCTCGTGGGCATCCCGCTCGGCATCCGCGCGCACCGGCGCGAGACCAGCGCGGGCATGGCGATGGCGCTCGTGCTCGTGCTCGCCTACTACAGCTTCATCATCCTCAGCCAGGCGCTCGAAATGCGCCCAAGCCTGCACCCGCACCTGCTAGCATGGGTGCCGAACTTCCTCTTTCAAGGCATCGGCGCGTGGCTGCTCTGGCGGGCAAACAAGGGAATCTAAAGCGCGGCAAAATCGTTTCGCCGTTGACGCGCTTTCGCCGTTGCGTTGCACTGTGCGCATGAAGGCCAAAGGATTTTTCCCGCTTTTGTTCATCGCCGGGCTGTTCGCCTTCGCCGCGCGCGCCGACGTGAAGTTGCCCGCAATTTTTTCGGACAACATGGTTTTGCAGCAGGGCATGCCTCTCACAATCTGGGGCTGGGCCGACGAGGGCGAACAGGTCACGGTTGAGTTCGCGGGGCAGAAGGCCACCGCGATGGCGTTCAAGCGCCTGCCGAATCCGTTGAGCCGCTGGGCCGTGAAGCTCGCGCCGCTCAAGGCCAGCGCCGAGCCTGCCGCGCTCACCGTGCAGGGCAGAAACAAAATCGAACGAAAGAACGTCCTTGTCGGCGAAGTGTGGCTGTGCAGCGGCCAGTCGAACATGGAGTTCACGTTGCGCGGCTCGCACGAGGCGCAGGCGGACATTGATGCAGCGACCAATTCGCTCATCCGGCTCTTCACCGTGCAGCGCACCAAGGCCGCCGCGCCCGCCGACGATGTGAAGGCGTCGCCGTGGCAGGTGTGCAATCCGCAGACTGCGGCGAGCTTCTCGGCGGTCGGTTTTTATTTTGGCCGCGATTTGCAAAAGGTGCTCGGCGTGCCGGTGGGCTTGATTCACTCCTCATGGGGCGGCACGCCCGCCGAGGCGTGGACGAGCATGGCCGTGATTGAAGGCAACGGCGAACTGCGCCGCGATTTCCCGGAACGCATCGCGAACCTGCGCAACAACTACGCCGCCGCCGTGGACAAATTCGGCAAGGACGCGGAAGAATTAAAGAAGCAGGGCAAAAAACAAACCGCGCCGACGCCGAAGGCGCCGCAGCTCCCGCAATGGCAGGGCGCGGAGCTTTACAACGGCATGATCGCCCCGCTTGTTCCTTTCGGCCTGCGCGGCGCGATCTGGTATCAGGGCGAGTCGAATGTCGGACGCGACGCGCAGTATCGCACGCTCTTCGCCGAGATGATTCGCGGCTGGCGCAAGGACTGGGACTTCGGCGACTTCCCGTTCCTCGCCGTGCAGCTCGCGCCGTTCGACAAAGGCAAACGGCGTCCACTCGAAGAAATCACCGCCGCGCCCGAAGACAGCGAATGGGCGCGCCTGCGAGAAGTGCAGTTGCAAACCGCGAACACGCTTCCGAAATGCGGCCTCGCTGTCATCACCGACGCGGGCGACAAGGACGACATCCATCCGAAACAGAAGCAGCCCGTCGGCGCGCGGCTCGCGCTCGCGGCGCGGGCCATCGCGTATGGTGAGAAGATCGAGTTCAGCGGGCCGATCTACAAAGGCATGAGCATCGAGGGCAGCCGCGCCGTGCTCGCGTTCGATCACGTCGGCAAGGGACTCGAAGCGCGCGACGGCAAGCTCACGGGCTTCGCGATTTGCGGCGACGACAAAAACTTCGTCTGGGCAGACGCGGAAATCCTGCCCGACAACCGCGTGGCCGTGAGCGCATCCGGCGTGAACAAACCCGTCGCCGTGCGCTACGGCTGGGCGGATTTTCCGGTGGTGAACTTGTGGAACAAGGACGGCCTGCCCGCGTCACCGTTTCGCACAGACAACTTTCCTCCACCACCGCCCGCCAAGCCGGCGCCGGCAAAGAAGTAGCAACTGCTTCGCTGCGGTTTCTGCCAGCCACTCGGTTTCCCGCTTGCGTCCGGGGCGGCCTTGAGTTGAATTCCACCATGCTTAACACCACCTCCTTCGCCGTCGTGTCCCGCCGCGCCGTCACGTTCGCCGCAGCGATGGCATTTGCCGTCACCGCGCCGCTTGCCCGCGCCGATGTCAAACTGCCCGCGCTCTTTTCGGACAACATGGTTTTGCAACAGGGCGTCGCCGTGCCCGTGTGGGGCTGGGCCGACGAGGGCGAGGAGGTCACCGTCACTTTCACCGGGCAAAAGCACACCACGCGCGCCACGGGTGGCAAGTGGTCGCTCAAGCTCACGCCGCTCAAGGCCAGCGTCGCGCCGGAAGTGCTCACAGTGAAGGGCAAGAACCAAATCGAACTCAAGAACGTCGTGGTCGGCGAAGTGTGGCTCGCCAGCGGCCAGTCCAACATGCAGATGGCACTCAACGGCTGCTTCGAGTCGCAGAAGGAAATTACCAACTCGGCGAACAGAAATCTCCGCCTTTTCTACGTTCCGCGCGTGAAGGCCGAGTCACCCGTCACCGATATCGGCGGCCAGCATCACAACGCCAAGCCCGTGTGGATGATCAGCGACACGAATTCCACGGCGGACTTTTCAGCGGTGGCGTATTATTTCGGCCGCGATTTGCAGAAGGCGCGGCAGGTGCCCATCGGCATCATTCATACGAGCTGGGGCGGTTCGCCAGCGGAGGTGTGGATTCGCCACGAGATTCTCGCGGGCAACCCCGACTACAAGCGCGACATCCTCGACAGCTATCCGAAAGCGATGGAGATCTTCAAGACGGCGAAGGCGAACTGGGACAAGAAAGCCGAGGAGTTGAAGGCCGAAGGCAAGAAGCCGGAAGGCAAGGCGCCGAACCCGCCGTCGTGGAAGCCGAGCGAACTCTACAACTCGATGATCGCGCCGCTTATCCCCTTCGCGGTGAAGGGCGCGATCTGGTATCAGGGCGAGTCCAACGCCGGGCGCGCGTGGCAATATCGCACGCTCTTTGCGGACATGATCAAGAACTGGCGCAAGGACTGGGGCTACGACTTCACATTCCTCACCGTCGAGCTGGCGCCCTTCACGAAGATTCTCACCGAGCCGGCGGAGAGCAATTGGGCCGAGCTGCGCGAGGCGCAGATCGTTGCGAGCAAAAACGTCGGCAAGGCCGGCACCGTCACCATCACCGACGTCGGCGAGGAGAGCGACATCCATCCTAAGAAGAAGGAACCCGTCGGCGCGCGGCTGGCGTTGCTTGCGCGGGAAATTGCCTACGGCGAAAAAATTGTGGCGAACGGCCCGACCTTCAAGTCGGTGAAGTTCGACGGCGGCAAGGCCATCATCAGCTTCGACAACGTCGGCGCGGGCCTGCTGGCCAAGGGCGAGGAACTCAAGGGCTTCTCGGTTTGCGGCGAGGACAAAAAGTTTGTCTGGGCAAAGGCTGAGATCAAGGACAACACCGTCGTCGTAAGCAGTGATAAGGTCGCCAAGCCCGTCGCGGTGCGTTTCGGCTGGGCCAACTATCCGGTCGTGAACCTGTGGAACCGCGACGGCCTGCCCGCGCACCCGTTTCGCACGGACACCTTCCCGCTCACGACCGATCCGGCGACGAAGCCGGCGCAGGCGAAGAAGTAATCTGATGCTACACGATGCTGGCGACTTCTGAAAAACTGCTCGATTTCTTTCGCCGTGAGTTTCAGGTCGAGGAACAATCAGGATTTGCCCGCATCGCGCGAATACCAGGCAGCTTGGTTGTAGAAAATCTCGCCTTTTACAAATCGCTGAACGGACCGGATCGACTTTCCTTTGCTGACTGCTTGGCCCACATGGCTCACCAAACTTACGGATTTGTAGTTGGCGCGCCTAAATTTGATCATACCCGGCACCCGTTTTTCCAACGATGGATGAATGTTCATGCAATGGGTGAATTTCGCGCTTGGAACAAAAGTGTCCCAATGCTCCGTGTGACCGTGCAGCAATACAAGATAGACGCTTGCCGCGGCGTGAAGAGCAACATCACGCGAGAGGAATTTGAGCAAGCCTCATCAATTCGTCCAGTAAAAGCCCGGGAATTGCGCAAGCGTGTGCGAGCGGCTCTCGAACCGCTCGGCTACTACAAGATCGATGAGCTTGGCTATTACTGCTGCCGGCAAAACCACAAAGAGTTTCGTGTGAATGTAGATTTTGGGAGCCATCAGGCGCAGTTGCGATACTGCGTCGCGCGGCCTGAATTTAATGACATTCACCCTTTATCCCAGTTTTCATTTGAGCGGGCACTCGGCTTGGGTTTAGGCAACTGGGATTTCATCGTCGAAGAAAATGTTGATGACGTGTTCTCGCTTTTTGCAAACGTAGTTGCTTACTCCTATGAATTGCCTGACAGAATTCGGGCAGAAGTGACCTAGATTCGGCAATTTTACCGACTACTATTATGCAACGCACCGCTATTACGTTCTTATTGTTTTTTGCAGCACACTCATTCGCAGGCAATCTCGGCCTCTTGAAAACCGAGTTCATCTACGAGACCGCGCCGTTTCCGTCGTGCCACGCCTCGACGATTGTGGAGACGAAAAGCGGCCTCGTCGCCGCGTGGTTCGGCGGCACGCGCGAGCGCGATCCCGATGTCGGCATCTGGCTCTCGCGCCACGATGGCAAGGCGTGGTCCGCGCCCGTCGAGGTCGCGAATGGAGTTCGGCCCGATGGCAAGCCGCGCTTGCCGACGTGGAATCCCGTGCTCTTCCAGCCCGCGGGCGGCGAGTTGATGCTCTTCTACAAAATGGGCCCCAGCCCCTCGACGTGGTGGGGCATGTTGATGACTTCCAGCGACGCGGGAAAAACTTGGTCCGCGCCGCGCCGCCTGCCCGACGGCATCCTCGGCCCGATCAAGAACAAGCCGGTGCAGCTCGCGAACGGAGACATCCTCTGCCCTACGAGCACGGAGCACGCAGGTTGGCGCGTGCATTTCGAGCGCAGCAGCGACTTCGGAAAGACCTGGCAGGTCATCGGTCCGGTGAACGACGGGAAGGAAATCGGCGCGATTCAGCCGAGCATTTTGTTCCACAGCGGTGATCGCTTGCAGGCCGTTGGCCGAACGAAGCAAGGGAAGATTTTTGAAATTTCCTCCGCCGACTCCGGCAAAACGTGGTCGCCGATGAAGCTCACCGAACTGCCGAATCCGAACTCAGGCATTGACGCCGTCACGCTCAAGGACGGCCGCGCGCTTCTCATCTACAACCACACCGCCAAGGGCCGCACGCCGCTCAATCTCGCCGTCTCGAAGGATGGCAAGGAATGGCAGGCCGCGCTGGTGCTCGAAAGCGAGCCGGGCGAATACTCCTATCCCGCGATCATCCAGACGCATGACGGCCTCGTGCATGCGACGTGGACTTGGAAGCGCCAGCGCATCAAGCACGCGGTCATTGACCCAACAAAACTGGAAGCGCAGCCGATCGTGGACGGCCAGTGGCCTAAAAAGTGAGGTAGGTGTATTCCTTCAGCCCGCGCTCGTAGTCGTCGAGCATGCGCATGCCTTCGCTGGGCTTCATCTTGTCGGCCTTGATGGCGTCGTCCACCTGTGACTTCATCAGGCGCTTGAGTTCGTTCTCGTCGTATTGCACGGCGGCGAGCGACTGCACGATGGTGTTGCCCTCGATGATTTCCTCGATGTAGTAGCCGGCCGGCTCGTCGGGTTCGAGGAAGACATGGACCTCGTTGACGCGGCCAAAGAGGTTGTGCAGATCGCCCATGATGTCCTGGTAGGCGCCCATGAGGAAGAAGCCGAGGAAGTAAGGCTCCTGGCCGTTGCCGTTGATGCTGTTGAGGGCATGCAGCGGCAGCGTGTCGCGCACGTCGCGCAGGTCTATGAACTTGTTGATGGCGCCGTCGGAGTCGCACGTGATGTCCACGAGCGTGGCCTCGCGCGTGGGCCGTTCGTTGAGGCGCGCGAGCGGCATGATGGGAAAGAGCTGGCCCAGCGCCCAGTGATCGAGCAGCGACTGAAAGACGGAGAAGTTGCAGAGATACTGGTCGCCGAGGATGTCCTCGAGCTTGCGGATTTCCTCGGGCACATAGGCCTGGCCGCGAAAGCTGGCGACGACTTCCTGCGAAATCTGCCAGTAAAGCGTCTCGATCTTGGCCTTGTCGGGAAGTTCGAGCAGGCCGAGTGTGAACATGTTGTGCGCGTCCTCCTTGCGCTCCTCGGCGTCGTGGTAGGCTTCGAGCTTGTTGAGCTTCGCAAGGTTCCTGCGGATGTCGAGCAGCTCGCGCACGAGCGGGTGCTCGTTGTCGCCGAACTGCAGGAGAGTTTCCCACTCGCGCGTCTTGACGATGGAGCCGAAGACCTCGACCACGAGCACGCTGTGGTGCGCGACGATGGCGCGTCCGCTCTCGCTAATGATGTCGGGGTGCGGGACCTTCTCCGCGTTGCACACGTCGGCGAGGTAATAGACGATGTCGTTGGTGTATTCCTGGAGCGAGTAGTTCGTCGAGGAGTCGAACGCGCTGCGCGAGCCGTCGTAATCCACGCCGAGTCCGCCGCCGACATCGAGGTATTCGATGGGGAAGCCCATCTTGTGCAGCTTGGCGTAAAACCGCGACGCCTCCTGCACGGCCTTCTTCACGGTGAGGATATCCGGCACCTGCGAGCCGATGTGGAAATGGAGGAGCTTGAGGCAGTGCTCGAGTTTTTCGGCGCGAAGAATCTCCGTCGCGGCGAGAAGTTCCGCGGTGCTGAGGCCGAACTTGGCGTTCTCGCCGCCGCTCTCGGCCCACTTGCCCGCGCCCTTGGCGAGCAGCCGCGCGCGAATGCCGATGACCGGCTCCACGCCCACGGCGCGCGACACGGCGATGATCTGCTTCAGCTCCTCGAGTTTCTCGACGACCATGATGACGCGCTTGCCGAGCTTGGTGCCCATGAGGGCCATGCGGATGAACTGCGAGTCCTTGTAGCCGTTGCAGATGATGAGGCTGCCCTGCTGGTTCTGGAGCGCGAGTCCGGCGAAGAGTTCCGGCTTGCTGCCGACTTCGAGGCCGAAGTTGAACGGCTTGCCCGCATCAAGAATCTCTTCCACGACTTCGCGGAGCTGGTTGACCTTGATCGGGAAAACGCCGCGATACTTGCCGTGGTAGTTGAACTCGGCGATGGAGTTCGCGAACGCCGTGTTCAGCGCCTCGACGCGGTGGCGCAGGATGTCCTGAAAGCGGATGAGCAGCGGGAACTTCAGCCCGCGACCACGCGCTTCCTCGATCACGTCGGTGAGCTCGACCGTCGCGCCGGCCTCGTGCAGCGGACGCGCGACAACATGGCCGGCGTCATTGATGTCGAAATACTTCGCACCCCAGCGGTCAATGTTGTAGAGGCTGCGCGCGTCGTGGATGGTCCACGAACGTGGGGGGCCGTCAGATGTGTCACTCATTTCGCAGCGCGAATTCGGCGCGCACTATACGAGCGCGCAAACGGAATTCAATAGGCGCGATGAAGAATTTGCGGAAATCGAACCGGGAAGGCAGGAACGCAGAAATGGAAATCTTTGAAAGCGACAATCACGCGCAATCGATTCGCTGGGTTTCCCGCCGCCCTGCTTTCCTGATTCAAAACCGCAGCGTGCCGTGCTTTCATCAGCGCATGAACAGCGCACCGCTCCGCCAGATCATCGGGCACTGCGATCGTTTGCTGCGCCCGCAAACCTTCTGCGACTGGGACGGCGCGGTGAACGGCCTGCAAGTTGAGAACTGCGGCCGCGTCACGCGCATCGCCGCAGCCGTGGACGCGAGCATCGCGACGGTGAAGCTCGCCATCGCCACGCGCGCCGACTTGCTCATCGTGCATCACGGATTGTTTTGGGCACCGACACATCCGTGGACGGGCAAACGCCACGAACTCATCCGTCTGCTCGCGGAGAACAACCTCGCCATCTATAGCTCACATCTGCCGCTCGACGCGCATCCGCGCCTCGGCAACAACGCGCGACTCTGCGCCGCGCTCGGCTTCAAGCGGCTCAAGCCGTTCTTTGAGTGCAAGGGCCGCAACATCGGCTGGAAGGCGGAGGCGATAATTTCTCGCGACACCCTCGCGCGCAAACTCACTCGCGCGCTCGGTGCGCCGGCGAAACTTCTTCCGGGCGGCAGCGATGTGTGCCGACGTATCGGCGTCGTCACCGGCGGCGCGGGCGCGGAACTGAAACAAGCCGCCGCGGAAGGCGTGGACACTTTCATCACCGGCGAAGGCCCGCACTGGACGTTCGCAGTCGCGGAGGAACTCGGCCTCAATGTCTTTTACGGCGGCCACTACGCGACAGAGACGTTCGGCGTGAAGGCGCTCACAGCGGAATTGTCGAAGAAATTCAAGCTGCCATGGACGTTCCTCGATCACCCGACCGGGCTTTGAAATGGAAAAGTAATAAGCTTTTATCTTTTGCGCACCTTCTCGGTTGAGTCGGCTATGAAACCGAGGTAGTTGGTGTGGCTGTCATAAAATAACGTGACCGCGCCATTGCCGTGTGCTCCTTCCGCTACAAGCCCAATCATGTCAAAAAAGGCATTGAGTGGCATCTTATCCAGTAAATCGGCAGGATTTACTTGGTTGTAGTAACCAGTGCTTTTGGCGCGCTCTATGACTTTCTTGTTGCTTTCAATGAATGATCCATTAACAGGCTTGGGTGGATCGGTAAGCCCATATGCTTGCACCCATTGAGGAAATCGCTTGTAATAAGCGTTAATCAGTATTTTTGCCGCGTCAGCCCGACTCGCGCCGACGGGGATTGTAGAAACCACACCGGCTACCTCGCGTGCCGAGGGACGGCACGAAGTCGAGACAGCGGCCAAGCCCAAAAGGATTGTTAATCTCGATATTCTTTTGTAAGTGTCGATGCTCATAGATGCGCCAATCAGCACAGCAGGTGCGTGGTCATTTTCTTTTTTTCGCCACGAGGAACGCGTTGAACATCCCGTAGCGCCACGGCCCGAGATTGAGAGCGAAGTGAACCGGCGCGGCCACGTAACGGTCGGTGCACTCGACGCGCTCGACTTCGCAGCCGGCGCGCGTGAGGAAGAACTCCATTTCGAGCGCGTTCGTCGCGACGATGGCGTCATCGTCGGGCGTGAACGGCTCCTTCACGATGGGCGTCATGCGGTCGAAGCGCACGGCGTCCGGCGACTCGCGCATCTGCCGGCGCTTTTCGCGAAGACGCCGGAAATTTCGCCACTTGTTCGCGAGGCCGCGCATGTGCGGATGGTAGTCGCGGAAGCCGAGCACGCGGAAAAAGTTCGGGCTGGAAATCACCACGCGCCCGCCCGGCTCGACGACGCGCGCGAGTTCAACGATGAACTTCTCCGGCTCCTCGACGTGTTCGAGCACGTTCAGCGCGCCGGCACTGGCGAAGTGTTTGTCTGGAAACGGCAATCGTTTGCCGTCGTAGAACAGGCAGCGCTCGCTGAATTTTCGCGCGCGTTCGATGTTGGGTTCGGAGACGTCCACGCCCCACGCCTCGAAGCCCGCCTCGGTGAGGCGTCCGACGACCTGTCCCGCGCCACAGCCCACATCGAGAGAGCGCGCGCCGGGACGCGCGGGGCGCAGCGTGTCGGCATATTTCGCGTAGAAGGCGGCGTCCCAGTTCGCGAGGAACTCGGCGTAGGCTTCGTTGTGCCGGTAGGTTTCCTGGTGGCTCATCGGGCAAGCGCGAGGCAATGGGAAATTGAGGCGATGGGCGCGGCGGCGGCTTTACACGATCACTTCGCGGGCTTCGATTTGTTCGCCGGCGGGTTTGGCGGTGGCGGACTGGCGGGCTTCGCCGCACCTTCCGCCGGCGGCTCGTTGCGTTGCACGAACATCAGCCCGCAGAGCGCAAGGCCGACGAGCATGCCGGCGAGGCTGAGGTAGAAGCTCGACACCGGCGGCTCGTAACTGAATTCAACAGTGTGCTGGCCCTTGGCGAGGTGCACGCCGCGCATGATGTAGTTGCAGCGCACAACCGGCGCGGGCTGGCCGTCCACCCGCGCCTTCCAGTTCGGGTCGAAGCGGTCATTGAGCAGCAGCAGGCACGGGGCGTCGGCCATGGCTTCGAGATGTATGCGTTTGTGGGCATACGAAGCGATCTTCACCTCGCCGGCGGAGTTCGTTCCGGGCGCGGCGGGCGGCGGCGTGGGAAGGGCTTCCTCGACGAGCACGGATTTCTCCGGGTCAAACGCGGAATTGGTCAGGATGGGAAGCTGCGCGGCGCGGTTCGTGACGATCCAGTGCGAGTAGAGCGCGGCGCGGGGCAGCGCGCCGGTGAATTCAAAGAGGGCGTATTGGCCGTTGGTCGAGGGTTTGGCAAGGATGGTCGCGTCGGCCCGTTCCTGTGAAAGCTCGAAGCGCGTGTGAGTTCGGAAGCGCTTCTGTGCCGGATCGAACTGCTGGTTGAGAACATCCGCGAGGCTGACCGGCTGCTGGCCTTGCTGTGCCTGAACGGAACTGGGCGCGAGAAAAAAGCGCGTGTTTGTCAGCTGCCAGTAGCGGAGCGGGCTGGCCGCGACGCCCGCGCGATAATCCATCTTCTCTTGCGGCACGCGCGGCTCCTGCGCGATGTCGAGCGTCTGGACGCGGTAGTAGGGAAACTGGTGTTGCAGCCAGTATTGGTGGTAGAAGCTGTAAAACGGTGTCTGGAGCGCAGTGACGCGGTGTTCCCATGGGCGCTCACGCAGCGTGTCCACGACCGGGTTGGAGGCGTATTGCTCTTTGTAGTTCAGATAAATAATCCACGGCGCGTTCGCGCGTGAGAGGTCGGCGACGAGCAGCACGCCAAGCATTGCCGCCGCAAACGTCGCACGCCGCCCCGCCAGCGCACCGCTCACGATGCACGTGACGAACAGCACGGACAGCGCGAGAAACAGCACGAACCATCCCACCTCGTGCGAGCTGAACGCGGCGACCTGCTCGGCCCAGTTGTGCACGCCGGGGTAGTTGCTGTCATCGAAGCCGTTGGCCTTGAGCCACGCGACGAGTTCCGGCCGCGACGCGGAGAAAAACATCCAGCCGAGCACGCACGCGCCGAGTGCGGCGAGACAGCCGACGGTCCATTGCCGGTCAAACCCGCCCACGCGCGCCCACCAGAGCTTGACGTGGCGCGTGATGGATTCGCCGGGCTTTGCGGCGGTTTCAATGTAGTTCCGCCACAGCCCTTGCAGACCGAAGCCAAAGAGCACGAGCAGGCCGAGATGAACCTGGTGCATGAACTTGATCGGGTTGCGCATCGTGTTCGCGAACGGCAGCGAATAAAAAATCCGGTAAAGCGGCGCATGCCGGCCCCACGCCATCACGAGCGAGAACACCGCGACGCCGAGCCAGAACCAGATCATCTTCCGCTCGCGCGGCGTGAACGGCCCCTTGTTGCCGCGGAACGCTTGAATCGCCGCCCAAAGCGCGACGAGCACGACGAGCACGCCCGCGTATTCGCCCGAGCCGGAGTGGCGAGGATAGCCCTGATGATGCTGTTCCCAGCCGGGCTGCCGCCCCACCGTGCCCCAATACGCCGTCGCCGGTTCGCGCGTGTGCTGGTCGGGCATGCGATAGCCGAAGAGGCCGGGAATGATCACGCGCAGTGTCTCGGCCGGCGGCAGGCTCCATTGCGTTGCGAAATCATAGCGCGCCTGTTCCTCGGCCTTGTCCGCCTTGTCCTTGTTTTCGACTCCGGCCACGCCCTTGATCTGCGTGGAAACGAGCACGTTCACCGTCTGCGCCGCTACGATTCCAGCGAAGACCGCCATCAAAATCACCGACACGATTCCACGCCGCGCCCGCACCGCCGTGTTCTCTCCGTCTTCCAGCAGCCACGGCACGGCGACGGCGAACGCCGCCGCGAAGAGGCTGTAAATCGCGCCGGTGTCGAACCCCTCGGACACGCCGAGTCCGATGGCCGCGCCGGCGAGGCCGGCCTTGAGCCAGCCGTGCCGGATGCGCGGGCTGACGAGCGCGGCCATCGCGAGCCACATCGTCGCCCACGACAGGCTCCACGTGCCGAGGCCCCAGCACGCGCGCGAAAACGCGTCCATGTTCAGCCCCGCCGCCAGGCCGGCGAGCACGCAGACAAGCGGATGAAAGCGGAGTTGTCGGAAGAACACCCACGCGCAGAGGCCGAGCAGCAGTTGCGTCATCGGCGCATAGATTTTGAGGAAGCCCACCGGCCCAGTGAAGAGCAACAGCAGCGTGGTGAAGTTCAGCGAACCGCCCGGAGCCTGTCCGCCGATCCAGTTCAAATCCTGCCACGAGCCTGCGAGGCTGCCCCACCCGTCATCCGCGTAGCCCATCATCAACCCCAGCGGCCCGTCGTTGGCGAAGAGAATCTGCGTCTCGTCGAGGCTCCGGTAAAAATACACCAGAAGCACCGCCGCGAGGCTGATGAGCAGGAGCACGAAGCCACTGGATGATTTGTCAGCGGAATTCGCTGTCGGGCTGGGAGGCATGGTGTTCGGTCGGTTGGTCAAACGCGCCCGACGATAACGAATCCGCCGCGAAGGCCAATCCGAAATATCCCTGAGCCTCGGCGCCTTACCACGCTTCCACCGGCCCTTTCGGCACGGGAATGTGCGTGCGCTGCGTCACGCCCGGCTCCTGCATGAACGACGCGACGAGCGGCGGCGCCTCGAAGCGCGGCAGCAGGTTTCCGTTCTCATCGCAGAACTGCCGCCGCCAGCGCAGATAATTTTCCAGCACGTCGTGGAACTGCGCCTTCGTCGAGATCGTCACCACGCGCTTGTTGAACTCGTTCGCCGGACCGAAGCGCTTCGCATACCACGGCGCGACCTTGCGGAACATGCGGCAGCCGTGCTCCTCGCCAAAAACTTCCACCATTCGATCCAAGTGCCGGCACATCACGCGCACGCGCTCTTCAAACGCCGGCTCCGGCACCAACTCGCCGGTGTCAAGCAGGCGTCGCGTGCGGAGAAAAATCCACGGATCGTAAAACGCGCCGCGCCCGATGCTCACACCCGCGCAGCCGGTTTCGTCGAACATTTTCTTCGCGGCTGCCGGTGTCGTCACGTCGCCGTTGCCGATGACGGGAATTGTCTTCACCGCCCGCACGACGGCGCGGATGCCAGCGAGGTTCACCGTGCCGCCGAAGCCCTGCTCGCGCGTGCGGCCGTGGATGAAAATCGCCGCGACACCTGCGTCCTCAAGCGCGCGGGCGAGATCGGGCGCGGTGAGATTTTCATCGTCCCAGCCGAGGCGCATCTTCGCCGTGATGGGAATTTTCACCGCGTCCACCATGCCCTTCACGAGCGCGGAGGTCTTCGCGAGTTCCGTCATCATCGCGGAGCCGCCACCGACGCGGCAGACCTTGCGCACGGGGCAACCCATGTTGATGTCCACACTGGAAATGCCGAGCGATTCGAGCATCGCCGTCGCGTCGCGCATTTCCTCGGGCACGCTGCCGAAGAGCTGCACCGCGAGCGGACGGTCCTCCGCGCACGTCTCGATGAGCTTCAGCGCCTTGGGATTGCGTTCGAGCAGCGAGCGGGCATTGACGAGGTCGGTCGTGGCGAGGTCGAGGCCGCCGATCTCGCGCACGGTGAGGCGGAACGGCAGGTTGGTGTAACCCGCCAGCGGCGAGAGGAACAGGTTGGACTTCAACTCAAGTGAACCGAACTGAATCATTCAACGCCATGCTCGCGCAAAGCCGCCGCGTCGCAAAGGAGAAAGAGCATCCAGCAAACGTCAGCCTTGTTCCACCCTCTTGATCCAATTCGCATTCTCAATTTTGCCTTCACTCCCGCGCAGCCCGCGTTACGCTCCGCGCCGCATGAGTTCAACGCATTTCAAGATCGCCGCGCTCGCTGGCGACGGCATCGGTCCGGAAGTAATGCGCGAAGCCATCAAGGTTTTGCGTGCGGTGGAGAAAAAGTTTTCGCTGAAGTTCGACATCACCGAGGCGCCCGTCGGCTGGGCGGGCATTGACGCCGCCGGCAAGGCACTGCCGGACGCGACGCTCGCGTTGTGCAGGAAGAGCGACGCAATATTGTTCGGCTCCGTCGGCCTGCCCGACCGCGACCCGACGATTCCGAAGGAAGAACGCCCCGAGCGCGCCGCGCTGCTGCGCATCCGCAAGGAGTTCGGTTTGTTCGCGAACCTTCGCCCGGTGCAGTTGCCCAAGGCCCTCGCGCACGCGTGTCCGCTGCGCCCGGAGCGGCAGGGCGACGGCATTGACATCCTTGTCGTGCGCGAATTGACCGGCGGCATGTATTTCGGCCAGCCGAAAAAGACCGAGGAGTTTCAATACGAGGAGCCGCAGGCCGACCGGAACCAAACCTACATCGTGCGCCGGGCCATGCGCGCGATTGACACGATGGTTTATACGACGCCGGAGATCGAACGCATCGCGCACGTGGCGTTCCAGTCCGCGCGGCTGCGCCGCAAAAAAGTCACCAGCATTGACAAGGCGAACGTGCTGGAGAACGGCGTGCTGTGGCGCGAAGTCGTCACAAAGATTGGCAAACAATATGCCGACGTGGCGCTGGAGCACATGTTCGTGGACAACGGCGCGATGCAACTCATGCTCCGGCCCACGCAGTTCGACGTGATGCTCTGCGAAAATATGTTCGGCGACATCTTGAGCGACGAGGCCGCCGCGCTCGCCGGCTCGCTCGGCATGTTGCCCAGCGCGAGCCTCGGCGCGACCAGCGGCGAACACACCTTCGGCTTTTACGAACCTGCCGGCGGCACCGCGCCGGACATCGCCAGCAAAAATCTCGCCAATCCCATCGCGCAAATCCTCTCCGCCGCGCTCATGCTCCGCTACAGCTTCGGCCTCAACGCCGCCGCGAAGGCCATCGAGGCCGCCGTCGGTAAGGTCATTGCGGACGGCCTCCGCACCGGCGACATCTACACGCCCGCTGACGCCTCCGCGAAAAAAGTCGGCACCAGCGAAATGGGCGACGCCATCGCGGCGGCGATCTGAGCCGGTCATGGATCCATTCCTTCAAGCTGCAATTGACGAGGCAAAAAAGGGCCTTGCTGCGGGCGGCATTCCCATCGGCTCGGTTTTGGTTTGCGAAGGAAAAATCATCGGGCGCGGTCACAATCAGCGCGTGCAGCACGGCAGCGTGATTCACCACGCCGAGATGAACTGCCTCGAAAACGCCGGCCGGCTCAAGGCGTCCGTCTATCAGCGCTGCACGCTGTATTCCACGCTGTCGCCCTGCCCGATGTGCAGCGGCGCGGCGTTGCTCTACAAAATCCCGCGCATCGTCATCGGCGAGAACGTCACCTTTCGCGGCCCCGAGGATTACGTCCGTTCGCAGGGCGTGACGCTGGAAATCCTCAACGACCCGGCGTGCATCCAGTTGATGAAGGGTTTCATCGCCGCGCGCCCGGAACTGTGGAACGAGGACATCGGCGTCTGACGGCGCTTTGCCTTGCACCGGCGCGACGATCCCGCTGAAATTCCCGCGTGCAACAGACCTACCGTTGCTGGGCTGAGGTGGACCTCGCCGCGCTGCGCGAAAATCTCGCGTGGATCCGACATCGCGCCGGCCCGCAAGTCAAGGTGCTCACCGTCGTGAAAGCCGACGCCTACGGACACGGCCTGCGGCAGATCGCCGCGCTGCTCATGCAGGCCGGCACGGACGTCTTCGGCGTTGCGAACCTTGACGAGGCCCGCGCCATCCGCAGCGTCGGACGCGGCTGGCCCATCCTCATGCTCGGCGCGTGTTTGCCGTGGGAAATCGAGCCGGCCGTGCGCGACGACGTGATGCCCACGCTTTCCTCGCTTGATGAGGCAAAACAGTTTTCCGCCGCCGGAGCGAAGCTCGGCAAAACCGTCCGCGCGCACTTGAAAGTGGACACCGGCATGGGCCGCCTCGGCATCGCCGCGGAACGCGCGCTCGCGCTGTGGGAAGATGTGCGCTGGCTTTCAAACCTAAGAATCATCGGCCTTTTCACGCATTTTTCGGCCCCCGAGGATGACGCGCCATTCACGCAAAAACAGCGCGGGCGTTTCTGCGAGCTGTTGAAATCCATTCTGTCCGCGGGCGCGCAGCTCGACCTCATTCACGCGAACAACAGCGCCGCGCTGCTGCTCGAACCGGCCACGATGTTCAACTGCGTCCGCCCCGGCCTGCTCGTCTATGGCATCGCGCCGCCAGGCAAACGCCGCCAGCCGCTCGCGCTAAAAAAAAATCTTCGCCCCGCGCTCGCGTGGAAGTGCCGCGTGAGCCTCGTGAAGGACATCCCCGTCGGCGCAACTCTCAGTTACGGGCACACGTTCACCGCTCCGCGCGCAATGCGCGTCGCCACGCTCACCGCCGGTTACGCGGACGGCTACCTCCGCTCCGGCAGCGGACGCGCGCAGGTGTTGATCGGCGGAAAAGTTTGTCCCCTCCTTGGCCGCATCACGATGGACCAGATGCTCGCGGACGTGTCACGCGTGCGCGGCGTGCGAAGCGGCGACGAGGCCGTGCTCATCGGCGCGCAAGGCAGGCGCCGCATCAGCGCCGGCGAAGTTGCGGAATGGTGCGGCACCGTGCCGTGGGAAGTGCTCGCCCGCATCGGCCCGCGCGTGCCGCGCATCTACCGCGGCGGCCACGCGGCGTGATTACTTTCGCAGCCGCGCCATGAAGCCCGGTTCGCTGCCGATGAGGTCGGCGCGGCGCTGCTTCGCGAGCACTGCACCATAGACCCGCACGTCGCGCGTGAGCATCGCGAGACGTTTCTTCAGCGCATCGCTGACGATTTCACCGTCTTTGCTCACGTCCTCCTTCTCCATGAACGCCACGCCATAGGGCAGCGACCACGCGTAGCATTGGCGCGCGACGGTGCGGAGTTGATCGGTGACGGTGAGTCCCTTTTCGTGCGACGCGACAACCGTGGCAAAAAGTTTCCCGGCAAACTCGTGCCAGAAATAGTCGAGGAAATTTTTGAGCGTCGAGCTGATGCTGCCGTGGTAATCCGGCGTGCCAAGGATGAAGACGTTCGCGGCGTCCACGCGCGCCTTGAGCGCGGCGAAGTGCGGCGCGCGATGTGTCTCGTCGGGATTGAAGAGCGGCAGCGGCTCTTGCGCGAGATCGAGCACGTCCACGTCGCAGCCAGCGGCGCGGAGGTCTTCCGCGACTTTCAAAATGACCGCGCGCGTGATGGAACGCGCGCCGAGGCTGCCAATGACACAGAGGACACGAAGCGATGCCATGCGCGTGATGTAGCGGAACGCAGCGCGCGAAGCAAACGGGAACGCCTTTCGCGTTGCCGGTGCTGCGGCGCGCGCCTACCATCACCGCGCTTATGGCTGAGTTGATTTCATCAAACACCGCGCGCGCCGACGGACGCCGCGCTGGCGAGCTGCGCCCGTTGCGGTTTCAAAATCACATCGCGCCGCACGCAGCCGGCTCCACGCTCATCGAGTGGGGCAACACGCGCGTTATCTGCGGCGTGACCATCGAGGAATCCGTCCCGCGCTGGATGAAGGAGCAAAGTGTCCCCGGGGGCTGGATCACCGCGGAATATTCGATGCTGCCCTACTCGACGCTCACGCGGAAGGCGCGCGACAGCTCCAAGGGAAAAGTGGACGGCCGTTCCGTTGAAATCCAGCGGCTCATCGGCCGCGCCATGCGCGCCGCGGTGGACCTGGAGAAGTTCGGCCCGCGCACGATCTGCGTGGATTGCGACGTGTTGCAGGCCGACGGCGGCACGCGCACCGCGGCCATCACGGGCGCTTACGTCGCGCTCATGCTCGCGGTGAAAAAACTCCAGGCCGAAGGCAAGCTTGCCGGGAACCCCATCGCCAACGCCGTCGCCGCCGTGAGCGTCGGCATCGTGAACGGCCAGCCGCTGCTCGACCTTTGTTACACCGAGGACGCTGCGGCATCCGTGGACATGAACCTCGTGATGACCGGCGCGGGCGAGTTCATCGAACTGCAAGGCACGGGCGAGGAGGCGACCTTCGGCGAAGGCCAGCTCGCCGCGATGCTCGAACTCGGCAAGGCGGGAATCAAGCAACTGCTCGCGGCGCAGCAGAAGGCGCTCGCCTGATTTTCAAAACCGCGGTGCTGCGAGCAGTGAGCCGCGTTCGATTTTTCGCATGAGTTCTCCGACGAAGCTTTACCTTCTCCGCCACGGCGAAGTGGAGACGCGGTATCACCGAATCTTCGGCGGACGGATTGACATGAAGCTGTCGCCGCGCGGACACGAGCAGGCGAAGACGCTCGCAGAGTGGCTGCGCACGATTCATTTCAACGCCATCTACGCCAGCCCGATGAAGCGCGCGCAGCAGACGCTCGCGCCGCTGGCCGCGCAGTATCCCACGCCACCGCACACGCTCGCGGATTTGCGCGAGGTGGACTTCGGCGAGTGGACCGGCCTGAGCTGGCAGCAGGTCCATGACAAATACAAGGTCAGCGCGTCCGAATGGCTGGACCTGCTCGACCGCGCGGCGATTCCGAAGGCGGAATCCACTCGGCAGCTTCGCGCGCGCGTCGAGCCGTGCCTGCGGAAAATTCTCGCGGAATGCCCCGGCCAAACGGTCGCGGTCGTGTGCCACGGCGGCGTCATCCGCATGTTGCTGGCGATACTGCTGCAACTGCCCGCGCCCAAGCTCGCGCACTTCGACATCGAATACGCCAGCGTGACGGCGGTGGAATGCCTCACGCACCGCGCCGAGGTGGAGCTGCTCAATTTCACGCCGTGGCGCGACCTGCCGTGATGCGCCGGCGCGGATTTTTTCCGATGTGGTAGGAATAAATCCGCGTGCGAACCCTCATTACAGCGTCTGTTTAGCATTGATGAAGCGAAAGTCACTATGGGCCGTTCAAGTCGCCACTGCGGCGGCGGCGGAAGAAGTTGTCATGGAATTGCTCACTGAAATCAGCGGCCGGCCCGCGTCCGCATACACCGACGCAAAAAAAGGCGCGACGACGGTGACCGCCTGGTGCGAGCGGCGCAGTGAATGGAGCGCCGCGAAGCAGCGCCGGCTGCGCGACGGCCTTGCCCGGTTGCGCGAATGCGGGGTCAACGTCGGCGGCGGTCGGATTGCGACCCGCACGGTGTGGCGCGAAAACTGGGCCGAGTCGTGGAAGCGGCATTTCAAGCCCATCGCCATCGGGCGCGCGCTGCTCATCAAACCGAGCTGGAGCAAACTCAAGCCCCGCCCTGGACAGGCCGAGGTGATCCTCGATCCGGGCCTGAGCTTCGGCACGGGCCAGCACGCGACGACACGGTTCTGCCTTGAACAGATCGCCACGGCGCGGCGCGCCGAAACTTCGCAGTCGTTCCTCGACATCGGGACGGGGTCGGGAATTCTTGCGATTTCCGCGGCAAAACTCGGCTATGCGCCGGTCGAGGCGTTTGACTTCGACCCCGACGCGGTGCGGGTCGCGCATGAAAACGCAGCGCAGAACGGCGTGGAAGAATTCATCCGGCTGCGTCGCGCGGACTTGACAAAACTGCCAAGCAAGCCGGCGGAAAAGTTTGACGTTGTGTGCGCGAATTTGATCTACGATCTGCTGCTGGCCGAACGCGAACGGATTTTGAGCCGGCTGAAACGGAACGGGCGGCTGGTGCTGGCGGGCATTCTGCGGAAACAGTTTGCGCCGGTGAAACTCGCCTATTGCGCCGAGGGCTTGCGGCTGGTCGCAAGTCGCGCCGAGGGCGAGTGGCAGTCGGCCGCGTTTGAGCCGAGCCGAGCCGAGCCGGTCAAATCCGGGTGAAACGGGTTGCAATGATGCGGGTCACCCGTATCATCCGCAGCCAACACGAACCAATCAGATGCGCCAGTTTCGGACCATAGCCATCAATGCCTTCATGGAATTGGTGCGACAGCCGGTTTTCCTGCTGCTTACGACCAGCTCGGCGGCGTTCATCATTTTTCTGGCGGCGGTGCCTTACTTTGGCTTTGGCGACGACCCGAAACTGGTGAAGGACGGCTCGCTCGCGGTGATGCTGTTGAGCGGGCTGATCGCGGCGGTGTTGAGCGCGTCGTCGTCCGTGGCGCACGAAATCCGCACCGGCACGGCGCTGGCGGTGCTGGCCAAGCCGGTGAGCCGCGTGCAGTTCATTCTGGCGAAGTATCTCGGGCTGGCGGCGGCGCTGGCGGTGATGATGTATGTGAACACCATCGCGTCGCTGCTGGCGAGCCGCATGGCGTTCGACGCCTACGGCGACGCGGACATGGTCGGAACGGGCATTTTTTACGGCTCGATGGCGTTGGCATTCCTGCTCGGGGGGTTCACGAATTATTTCCTGCGCCGGCCGTTCGTGCCGGACGCGATCCGGTTCCTCGTGGTGCTGGTGACGATTGCTTTTTTTGTAGCGGTATATTTGGTGAAAATTTACAGGCCCGGCATCGGCGACCCGAAGGTGGACTACCGGCTGGTGCCGGCGTCGGTGCTGGTGCTCTTTGCGCTGTGGATTCTGGCGGGGCTTGCACTCGCCTGCTCGACCCGCTATGAAGTGGTGCCGACCCTGGCCTTCTGCACGGCATTGTTCCTGCTCGGCCTGATGAGCGATTACCTCTTCGGGACTCTGGCGGACTCGAAGTCCGCATGGCGGCCGGTGGGTCAGGTGCTTTACAGCGCGGTGCCGAACTGGCAGTTGTTTTGGATTGCCGACGCGATTGAAGGCACCAAAGAGATCGAGGGCGTCTGGCTTTACGTGGCCAAGGCTTTTGGCTATGTGGTCGGCTACCTCGGCGCGTCGCTGGCGCTGGCGCTGGCGCTGTTTGAGGACCGCGAACTGAGCGGTTCGCAATGACACAGAATCGAAATTTGCAGCAACTGAACTGAAATGGAACGAAACGTCCAACGCAAAGGGCTGACGAACTTTTTGATGCTACTGGTCGTGGCGGGCATCGCGTCGGCGATGGCGCGCTACACGAACTCGGTCGCGGACGAGGTCGGCGTGGTCTTCCTGTGGCTCGGCTTCCTTGTGGGGGCGATGAGCTACTTCCAGATGCGGCTCGAAGCGCGCGAAGCCATCGAGAAGCTGGAGATGGAGGAACTGGCCCGCTCGGCGCAGCGCACGTCCATCTTCGAGACGGCGGACGCGGAATCCTTCCCGGCGCGGCGCGCGCGCGAGCAGTTTGAGAAGTGGTTCGTGCCGGCCTTCACGCTGCTGCTATTCTTGGCGCAGGGCGGCGCGGCGTTTTGGATGTGGAAGCACGTGCTCAAGCCGCCAGTGCAGGAGCCGCAGCCGTATCTCGTTGCGATGGCGTCGGTGTTCGTCGGCTGCTTTTTCTTCCTCTTCATCATCGGTCGGTTTTCGGCGAGCTTCGCGCGGCTGGAAGACCAGCGTCTGCTGCGGCCCGGCGCAAACTACATGCTCCTGAGCGGCTATCTGTGCCTCGCGTCCGCCGCGAGCATCGCGCTCGTCCACTACGGACATGAGAAGCTCGACCTCGTCATCGCGCGCGTGCTGTGCGGGATTCTCACGCTCACTGCGGCGGAAACACTCATCAACCTCGTCTTCGAAATCTACCGGCCGCGCGTCAAGGGCAAGGCCGTCCGGCTCCTTTACGACAGCCGCCTCGTCGGCCTGCTTGGACAGCCCGAGGGGCTTTTCACCACGGCGGCGCAGGCGATTGATTACCAGTTCGGCTTCAAGGTTTCCGAGACGTGGTTCTACAAGTTCCTCGAACGCTCCCTCTCGCGGCTCATCCTTGCGCAGCTCGGCATCCTGCTTTTCTCGACGTGCTTCGTTTTCATCGAGCCGCATGAGGAGGCGTTGCTGGAGCGATTCGGCAAACCCGTCGCGGGACGCGAGGTGCTCGAACCGGGGCCGCACTTCACCTGGCCGTGGCCTGTGGACCGCGTGTATCGCTTCGCGACGAAACAAATCCAGACCTTCAACATCGGCTACGTGCCCGACCCGGAGAAGGAAAAGGAAAAAGTCGTCCTCTGGACCGTCAGCCACACCAAGGAGGAATACAACCTCATGGTCGCGAGCAACGAGCGCGACAGCAACACCAACTCGCCAGCCGCGTCACAGACCGTGCCGGTGAACCTCCTTTCCGTCAGCATCCCGGTCCAGTATCGCATCAAGGACATCGTCAAGTGGGTGCGCAACCACGCGGACGGCGCGGCGATGCTGGAGAAGCTCGCCGGACGCGAGGTCAACCGTTATCTCGTGAGCGTGGACTTGATCGAGATCATGTCCACCGGTCGCGAGCACGCGGCCGAGGAATTGCGCGACCGCATCCAGAAGATCGCCGACGAGCGCGAGTTGGGCGTCGAGGTCACTTTCGTTGGCCTGCGGGACATTCATCCGCCGATTGGGCAGGAAAGCGCAAAAGTCGCCGAGGCATTCGAGAGCGTCATCGGCGCGGAGCAGGAAAAGGCCGCGAAAATCCTGACCGCCGAGGGCAGCGCGGCCAAGACCAACGCCCTCACGTCCGCCGAGGCCACGCGCATCCACGAGGAGGCTGTGGCCTTCTCGCTCCGCCGCGTCACGAGCGCGCAGGCGTCTGCGGCGCAGTTCACGGACCGGATCAAGGCGTTCAACGCCGCGCCTGTCGTGTATCCCGAGCGTTTCTACCTGCAGACCATCGCGCGCGCCACGGCCGGTGCGCGCAAATATGTTTTGGCGGTTACGAATGCAAACGAAGTTTATCAACTGAACCTTGAGGATAAAATCCGGCAGGACTTGCTGGACATTCCCGTGCCGCCGAAGAAATGAGCGGCGCGCCGCGTGATTTTTTGAACGAAACGAAAATGATTCTATGAAGGGAAACCAACTCGCCGTCACTGTCGGCTTCATACTGCTGGTCATCTTTGCCGCGGTGCTCTTCTTCTTTGAAGTGCGCCAGAGCGAAGTGGCGTTTGTCTCCACGTTCGGCCGCGCGTCGGACGCGGTGTTTCCACCCGGCCTGCACGGCAAGCTGCCGTGGCCCATCCAGAAGGTCCACAAGTTCGACGCTCGCGTGCAGGCCTTCGAGAGCAAGTTCGAGGAGGCGCTCACCAGCGACGGCAAGCCGCTCATGGTGCAGGTCTATCTCGGCTGGCGCATCACCGACCCGCAGAAGTATTATTCGAGCTTCGGCGGCTCCGCAAAGGACGCCGAACGCAACCTCGAGGGCCTCGTTGGCAGCGCCAAGAACGCGATTGTCGGCAAGCATCCGTTCGCGCACTACGTCTCGACCGACCCGGCGCAGCTCAAGTTCACCGAGGTCGAGAAGCAGATGGAGGCGGCCATCCAGAACGAGGCGCAGAAGCGTTACGGCATCAAGATCGAATTCCTCGGCATCAAGCGCCTCGGCCTGCCGGAGGCCATCACACAAAAAGTTTTCGAGCGCATGAAGGAGGAACGCCAGCGCCTCGTGCTCAAGTATCAGGGCGAAGGCAACTCGCGCGCCATCGAGATCACCGCCGCCGCCAACCGCGAGCGCGACGAGGCCCTCGCCAGGGCCGAAGGCGAGGCCACGCGCATCAAGGGCCAGGCCGAGGCCGAGGCCGCCGCCGCGTATCGCGTGCTCGAACAAAACCCCGAGCTGGCCATTTATCTCCAGAAACTCTCCACCTTCGAGCAGACCATGAAGGAAAGGGCCACGCTGATCCTCGACCCGCGCACGCCGCCGTTCGATCTGCTGCGCGGCGCAAACGCGCCCGCAGCGCCCAAGTCCAACAAGTGATCGCGCCATGAGCCAACCGCACGACCACGACGATCACAATCACGGCCCCGGTGGACACACACACGGGCCGGAAGACCATTCTCACGGCCCCGGCGGTCATTCGCACGGGCCGGGCGAGCTTCAAGACCACGATCACGGGCCGGCCAAACCCGACGTGCCGCCGCCCGTGAGCGAGGATGACGCCGGTTCCCGCGCGCTCGAAGAAGCCCTCAGCAGCAGTTTCTTCATCGTCAAGGGCATCATGCTTCTGCTGCTGGTGATCTTCATCTGCTCCGGCATGTTCACCGTCGAGCAAAATCAGGTCGCTGTTGTGCTCCGTTTCGGCAAGCCCACCGGCGAAGGCGACGAAAAACTGAAAGGCCCCGGCTGGCACTGGGCCTGGCCGTATCCGATTGATGAAGTCGTGAAAATCCCGCGCGGCCTCGTCCACGCCGTGCGCTCGACCGTCGGCTGGTATGCCATCAGCAAGGAAGACGAACTGGCCGGCAAGGAACCCGCGATGACCGGCTCGCTCAACCCCGCCTCGGACGGCTACTGCATCACGGGCGACGGCAACATCATGCACAGCCGCGCCGTGGTGAAATACCGTGTCACCGACCCGGTGCTCTACGCCTTCAACTACACGACCGCCTCGAATGTCGTCGAGAGTGTCGTGAACAACGCCCTTCACGCCGTCTCCGCGCACCACACGGTGGACGGCGCGACGCGCACGAACTTCTCCGCCTATCGCAACGAAGTCATCCGCCATGCCACCGATCTGCTGCGCCAATACAGCCTCGGCGTCGAGATTGATGAGCAGAACTCAACCGTCGAGGTGAAGGTGCCGCGCCAGGTGAAGGACGCCTTTCAGGAAGTGCTCAACGCCGAGCAGGACCGCAGCAAGCAGATCAACGAGGCGCAAGGCAAGTCTAACGAAATGATCGCGAAGGCCAAGGGCGAGGCCGAGGCCATCCTCAGCGGCGCGCGCGCGGACGCGACCAAGCTCATTCAGGCCGCGCAGGCCGACTCGGACTCCTTCAGCAAGCAACTGCCGCTCTACCAGTCCAACCCAAGGCTCTTCCGCGAACGGCTTTTCGTCGAGACGATGAGCCGTGTGATGGTGGGCGCGCAGGAAAAGTTTTTCTTCCCCGACCTCGACCGCGCGCAACTTCGCCTGTTGCTGAACCGCGAGCCGCTCAAGCCGAACACGAACAGCCCGTCCGGCTCAAATTGATGTAGATTACGCCGTATGCAAACTTCACGCCTGACCACCGACGACCACGTCCACGATCACGACCACCATCACCATGATGGCGAGGAATGCGCGAGTTGCGGGCACGACCACGAGCACACGCAGATCAGGCTCGGCCAGACGCTCGTCGGTCTTATCTTCATCCTGAACTCCTTTTTCGTGGACTGGTTCTTTGCGAACGGCCACATGGTTTCGGAGGCGAGCGCGATGATCGGCGCGATCATCCTCGGCTATCCGATTGTGTGGACTTCGGTGAAGGACCTCCGCCGCGGCATCCTTTCGATCAACGAACTCGTCGGGCTCGCAGTGCTCGCGGCGTTCGCCGCCGGCGCGTTCGGCGCGTCGGGCGAGGCGGGTGGCTACCAAACCGCCGGCATCGTCGCCTTCTTCATGCTCATGGGCGAAATCATCGAGACGCGCACCGCCGCGGGCGCACGACAGTCCATCGAATCGCTCATCCGCCTCACGCCGACGAAAGCCCGCCGCATCAAGGGCGGTGCCGAGGAGGAAGTCGCCGTTCACGACCTGACCGTCGGCGATGTCATCCGCGTGCGGCCCGGCGACAACGTCGCCGCGGACGGGCAGATTCTTTCGGGCGAAGGCTCGATCAACCAGGCGAACATCACGGGTGAATCGCTGCCCGTGGACAAGAAACCCGGCGACCCCGTCTTCGCCGGCACGATCAACATCAACGGCGTGCTTGAAATCAAGGTCACACGCGCCGGCCACGACACCACGCTCGGCCGCGTGCGCGACCTCATTCTCGCCGCGGAAAAGACGAAGCTCCCAATCCAGAAGATCGTGGACCAATACATGGGCTTCTACACGCCGCTCGTCCTCGTCATCGGCGCGCTCGTGTGGGCCTTCACGCAGGATTTGAGCCGCGTCATCGCCGTGCTCGTCGTCGCCTGCCCGTGCGCGTTCATCCTCGCCACGCCCACCGCAATGGTCGCCGCGCTTTCCGCCGCCGCGCGCCTCGGCATCCTCATCAAAAACGTCGCGGACATTGAACTCGCCGCAAAGATCAACGCCTTCGTCTTCGACAAAACTGGAACTCTCACCACCGGCAAGCTCGCCGTCAGCCGCCTCGCGCCCGCCTCCGGCGTTTCGCCAGCCGAGCTGTTGAAGGTCGCCGCGACCGCTGAGAAATACAGCAACCATCCCACCGCCAAGGCGCTCGGCGAACTCGCCGCGGAAGCCGGCGTGCAGTTGCCCGAGCCGAAAAATTTCTCCGAAGCCGCCGGTCGCGGCGTGAAGGCGCACGTGGACGGCACGGTCGTGCTCGTTGGCCGCGCCGCGTGGCTCAAGGACAACGGCGTCACCGAGGACTTCATGAAATCGGTGGACTTGAACGAGACCGAGGGTTTCAGCCTGCTCTTCGTCGCGCGCAACGGCCAGTGCATCGGCTGGGTCGGCCTGCAGGACCAGACGCGTGCCGAGGCGAAAGAAGCGCTCGCCGGCTTAAAGGAAGTCGGCGTTCGCCGCATCGCGATGGTTAGCGGCGACCGCACGCCGGTCGCCAAGCGCGTCGCCGCCGAGATCGGCTGCGAGGAAGTCGTCGCGGAATGCCTGCCGCAGAACAAGGTCGAATTTGTGAAGGCCACGCGCGCCCGCGGCTACAAAGTCGCCGTGGTCGGCGACGGCGTGAACGACGCGCCCGCGCTCGCGGCCGGCGACCTCGGCATCGCGATGGGCGCGGCGGGCAGCGAGGTGGCCATCCACAGCGCGACCATCGCGCTCATGAACAACGATCTGCGCCGCCTGCCCTTCCTGGTGAAGCTCTCGCGCATGACGCGCTCGGTCATCAATCAAAACTTCCTCTTCGGCATCTTCTTCATCGTCGGCGGCCTCACGGCGGCGGCGTTCGGCTACTTGAACCCGATCATCGCGGCCATCATGCACAACGCCGGCTCGCTCATCGTCGTGTTCAACAGCGCGCGCCTTGTGCGGCAGGGCGAGGAACTCGAGCCGTTCCAGCACGCGCCCGCCGCCGAACCACCCGCAGACAACGGCGGCAAACACGCCGCCGCAGGGCAGTTGCAGCCGCAGACGGCGTAAAGACGGTTCGTGTGACTGCCGGACACATACAAGAGCGGCTCGATATTCTCCCTCTCCGCCGAGAGAGGGCCCGTGCGAGGGGCAAGCGCGTGACCGAAATCAAGCAACACACAAACTGACATGACAGCCGTCGCCGATACTCTGCAAACCGAACCTCGTGCAGCACAGCCCACCGAGACCGTGGTCGCCGTTCGCAGCCTCACGAAAATCTTCAACGACTTCTGGGGGCGGCCCAAGGCGCGCGCGGTGGACAACGTGGACTTCGAGATCCGCCGCGGCGAGGTCTTCGGCCTGCTCGGCCCGAACGGCTCCGGCAAGTCCACGACGATCAAGATGCTGCTCGGCCTGCTTTACCCGACGCGCGGGCACATTGAGGTTTTCGGCCAGTCGCCGCGCCACGTGAAGACCAAGGCGCGCATCGGTTATCTGCCGGAGGAATCGTATCTCTACCGCTACCTCAACTCGCGAGAGACGCTGGAATTCTTCGGCAATTTGTTCGAGCTTCCGCCAAATGACCGGCGCAACCGCGCCGAGCAATTGCTCGAAATGGTCGGCCTCAACCAGGTCCGCACGCGCACGGTCGGCGAGTTCTCGAAGGGCATGCAGCGCCGCATCGGCCTCGCGCAGGCGCTCATCAACGACCCCGACCTCGTCATCCTCGACGAGCCGACCGCCGGCCTTGATCCCATCGGCTGCCGCGAGATCAAGGACCTCATCGTCACGCTCGCGCGCCGCGGCAAGACGGTCATTCTCAGCAGCCATCTGCTCGCCGATGTCGAGGACGTGTGCGACCGCGCGGTGATTTATTACGGCGGAAAAATCCAGGCGATGGGCACGCTGAACGAGCTTCTTAGCGAGCGCGGCACCGTGCGCATCACCGCGCCGGCGCTCTCGCGCGAGACGATGCAGAAAGTGCTCGACACGATTCGCGCCGATGTGGCCGCGGACAAGGTGACGGTGGACAATCCGACGCAAAATCTGGAGAGCTACTTCCTCGGCGTCGTCGAACGCGCGCGCGCAGCGGAGGAACACACGTCCGGCGCGCTCTCCGGTTCGCAGGTCGCCGCGTATCTGCGCGGCGGTGCGGAAAGCGCCGAGACGAAGGCGGACAAAATTCTTGAACGATTTACAGCAGCAGCGCCGATTGCGGAAGTGAAGCAGACCGTCGCGCCCGCGCCGCAGGAGCAGATGAACTTGAAAAAGCTCGACGCGCTCGCACAGGCCGCGCCGGTTGCGGCTGAAGCGCCAAAGACGGCGCCGCAGGTGGAAAAGAAGGCTGATGACGCGAAGGCGAACGAGAAACTTTCGTCGCTGCTGGGCAAGCCGAAGTAATCGGCGATGAACACCTACGAGATTTACCAGCACCCGCTGCGCGGGAACGCCGCCGTCAAGCGCGGCTTCTCGTGGCCGGGATTTTTGTTCACGTTCGTGTGGGCGCTGGCGAAGCAGATCTGGCTTCTCGGCGGAGTGCTGTTGGTCATCGCAGGAGGACTCTCTTTCGTGACCTTCGAACTGGGCCGGAACAATCCCGTGCTGTGCGGCACGTTATGGGTGCTGTTTGCACTGGTGACCGGCGTCAAGGCCAACTCCTGGTTGGCGTGGTCGTTGGAGGGGCACGGCTACGGCTTCCTCGGCCTCGTCCCCGCGCGCACGCCTGCCGAGGCGCTCGCGAAGGTCACGACCGTCGGCAAGAACTGGCCGGACGAATGGAACCAAGCCGCGACGCCGCTGTGGTTCACGCTTGTGCCGCGTTCACTGCAACAGCTCGTCGCCGTCGCGGGCCTGACGTATCGCGCGGCGTGGCGCTTCCGCCTGCTGCCTGTGCTGACGGTGCTCCTGTTGTCGGTCGTGATCGGGTTGCCGATGCTTCTGCGGCACGACGGCACGGCGCGCGGGCTGACGCAGATCATCATCACGTATTCGCTGGGCATCATCATTTTCATCCTCGGCCTGGCAACGCTGTGGCTGGCGTGCGGCACGCTCGCGAAGGATGTCGAGGAATGCCAGATGCAGGTCGTGGCGGTGAAGCCCGTTCCCCGATGGCAAATCTGGCTCGGCAAATGGGCCGGCATCATGACGCTCAACGCGCTGTTGCTCGGCTTGGCCGGGCTTGGGGTTTATATGTTGATTCAAATCCGCGCGGCGTCGCTGCCTCCGGAGCAAAAAACGATTTTGCAAAACGAACTGCTCGTCGCCCGCGCGTCAGCCAGGGAAGCGCAGCCCGATCTCGACAAGGCCGTGGAGGAGGAATTGCGCGCACGGACGCAGGGACAGGATTTGACCGGCGTGGATTTGCAGGCGGTGCGGAAGGAAATCCGCGAGCAATTGAAAGCGGCCGTCCAAGTGGTGCCGTCTGGATTCCGCCGGCGCTGGGTGCTGGACACGCAAACCTCGGCCGAAAAGTTGCAAGGCCGGCCGATGCAGATTCGCGTCAAGTTCAACTCCTCGCGCATCACTGGTTCACCGCAGCCCTACACAACCGCCTGGGAAGTCGGCCCGCCGGAATCGAACATGCGCCAACGCATCTTGAAAACACTGACCACGGACACGTTTCACGAGATCACGGTGGACTCGAAGCAACTGCTGCCTGACGGCAAGCTTGTGGTGGATTTCCTGAACGCAACTGAAATTCCGCTCGTTTTCCCCCCGGAGGAGTGCATGGAGCTGCTGTATCGCGAGGGCGGTTTCGGCCTGAACCTCTGCCGCGGATTGCTGATTCTTTTTTTCTGGCTCGGCGTGCTGGCGGCACTCGGGCTGACAGCGGCGAGTTTCCTCTCATTCCCGGTCGCGTCATTTGTCGCGCTCACTGTTCTGGCCGTGTGCCTGTCGAGCGAGACCATCGCGACCGTCGTGAAGGAAGGCTCGCTCATGGGCGGCAACGTGGCGGCACTGCAAGGAAACTTCAACGCTCTCGATTACATCTTCCTGCCGCTGTTGCGCGTGTTGCTCAATGTGTCGAAGCTCGTGCTCGATTTTTCGCCGATTGACTCGTTGAGCACTGGCCGGAGCGTCACATGGGCGAACCTCGGCCAGGCCTTTGCGCAAATCTGGCTGCTGGTGGGCGGCGTGCTCGCCGGACTCGGCATCGCGCTCTTCACCCGTCGTGAACTCGCCACCGCGCAGAGCCAACAGTGACATGAAGCCGCGGAAGCATTTCAAAATCGCCTGCATTCTGGCCGCCGCGCTGCTGGTGGCCGGTGCGGGCTTCGTCCAGTCTTCGCTGAATGGCGACCGCGAACGCCTGAAGCTCACCCGCCTCCCGCCGGTCGAGAACATGCCGCCGGTGCTCACGCTCACGACCGTCGCGCTCGGCGGCTTCCGCGGCCTGATCGCGAACATGCTGTGGATTCGCGCGAACGACTTGCAGCAGGACGAGAAGTTCTTCGAGGCGGTGCAGCTCGCGGACTGGATCACGAAGCTTCAACCGCACTTCACCGCCGTGTGGGTGCATCAGGCGTGGAACATGGCCTACAACATCTCGGTCAAGTTCCCCGACGCGCGCGACCGCTGGCAGTGGGTTTCGCGCGGCATCGAACTGCTGCGCGACGAGGGCCTCAAATACAACCCGCAGGAGACGCTCATCTACCGCGAGCTGGCGTGGTTCTTCCAGCACAAGATGGGCAACAACCTCGACGCCGCGCATGTCTATTACAAGCAGCAGTGGGCCGCCGAAATGCAGCAGGTGCTCGGCGGCGGCCGGCCGAACTGGGACGAATTGATCAACCCGCAGACCGACGAAGCCCGCGCGCGCCGCAAACTGCTCGTCGAAAAATACAAGATGGATCCCCGCTTCGCAAAGGAAGTGGACGCCATCTACGGCCCGCTGGAATGGCGCCTGCCCGAATCGCACGCGCTTTACTGGGCGGCGCTGGGCCTCAAAAAATCGGACATCAAAACGGCGGCTGGTGCCAAGATTGACGACCCCATCGTGCTGCGCCGCGTCATTTACCAGTCGCTCTCCCTTGCGGCCACGCGCGGGAGGCTCATCTTCAATCCCGCCGACCGCTTCATCGAGTTTGGCCCGAACCTCGCGCTCATCTCCAAAGCCAACGCCGCTTACGAGGAGATGATCGAGCTCGACCAGAAATTCCGCGACAACATCGTCCAGGCCCACAGGAATTTCCTCAAGCAGGCCGTCAACGACTACTACATCCACGGACGCGAGCAGGACGCCGTCAAGCTCTACACCTACGCGCGCAAGAAGTATCCCGACTATCAGGACTTCAAGCCCGCTGACACGCAGTCCTACGTGATGGCGCGCACCTACGAACTGATTGATTCCGCCGCCGGTCGCGACAAAATCGAGGGACTCATCGAGGGCTTCTTGCGTTTCTCATATTATTACGAGGCGCTTGGCGAGAGCGATCTGGCCTTCGGCTACCAGCGCCGCGCGCAGCAGTGCTGGATGCGTCATCAGGTCAAGGTGCAAAACTCCGAGACCAACCGCGTCCAGCTTTCCCCGATCACTTTTTACGCCAGCAACACCCTCGCCCGCGTGCTCAACCTCCCGCCGCCAAACGGCTTCAGCGACGGCCTCAAGTCCATGCTCCGCACCGCGCGCGGCCTGCCGCAGCCGACGAACGCGCCCACGCTGCTTGCTTCGCGCACGAACAATCCCGCCGAATCACCGCTCAAGCTCGACACCGAAACGCCGGAAGAAAAAGACCGCAGAACGGGTCTCGCCTTCCTCGCAAAAAACAAGATGGAAGGGAGCGTTCGCGCGACGCCAAGCGGCCTCCAGTATCAGGTGCTCGCGGAAGGCAAGCGCAACGGCCGCACACCGAAACCCTCCGACACCGTGCGTGTCCATTACACCGGCTGGATGCTCAACGGCACCAAGTTCGACAGCTCGCGCGACAAGGGCGAGCCGTTCGAGTGCCGGCCCGACGGCGAGATTATCAAAGGCTGGAAAGAAGCGCTCCTGATGATGAAGGAGGGCGCAAAGTGGAGGCTCTTCATCCCGTGGCAGCTCGCCTACGGCGAACGCGGCAAGGGTGGGGACATCCGCCCCTTCAGCGTGCTCATCTTCGAGATTGAGCTGCTCGATGTGAAGCCGAATTGAATCCTACAGCACATAGCCGTTTGCGCGAAACCACTCCACCGCGTCGCGCAGGGCCTCGCGCGGCGGCGTTTGCGGCAGGCCGAGTTCGCGAACCGCCTTCGCCGGATTGAAAAACATCTTGTAGCGCGCCATGCGCACGCCGGCGAGCGGGGCCTTGGGCGGTTTGCTGGTGAATTTCGCGAGTGTTTCATCCACGTGCGCCGCGGCGAGCGCGACGAAATAAGGGATGCGAACCTTCGGCGCGCGCACGCCGGTGATTTCCTCCAGCACGGCGAAGGCTTGCTGCATTGTCCAGTTGCCGTCCGCGTGGCCGAGAATGTAACGCTCGCCGACGCGCCCGCGCTCGGCGGCGAGAATGTGCCCGACGGCAACGTCGCGCACGTGAACCCAGTTGAGGCCGGTGTCGAGATATGCGGGCATCTTGCGGTTGAGGAAGTCCACGATCACCTGACCCGTCGGCGTGGGCTTCACATCGCGCGGGCCGACCGGCGCGCTGGGATTCACAATGACGACGGGCAAACCTTTCGCGGCTAGTTCGCGGGCGACGACCTCGGCGCGCCATTTCGAAAGTTTGTAGGGATTGCTCATCTGCGCCTCACCCACGGGCGTGGATTCGTCGGTGGGCGTGACGACGCCGTTGACTTCGCGCGGCAAGCCGATGCAGCCCACTGTGCTCGTATAAATGATGCGCGCGCAGCCGGCGTCCGCAGCAGCTTGCAGAACAGCGCGCGTGCCCTCGATGTTCGTTTCAAACATCGGCGCGTAATCGGGCAGCCAGAGGTGATAACTAGCCGCGACGTGAAAGCACCAGTCGCACCCGCGCATCGCCGCTGCGAGCCGCGCGCGGTCCGTGAGCGGCGCATCCACGCGCTCGAATTCCACACCCGCCAGCCCGCGTAGGTCGCTCGACGCGCGGGCGAGTGCGCGCACGCGGTGACCGCGCGTGATGAGTTCGTGGACGAGGTTCGAGCCGATGAAGCCCGTGGCCCCGGTGACAAAGCAGTTCATTCGCGGGGCGAAGTTTTAGCGCGAAACGCTTGCGGAAGAAACCACTGAGTGCGGCCGTGTTTCACCGAGCCAGTTCCGTCAGGCCCGGATCGTTCTGCGCACGCATCCAGTCGAGCAGCTTCGCGCGCATGGCGGCGGCGCGCGCGGCGTGTTCGGGCCGGGCGCGCAGGTTGTTCAACTCATGCGGGTCGGCCTCGGTGTCGTAAAGTTCCTCGGCGGGATGATTTTCGATCAGTTGCACGAGGCGGGCGGCGGACGCGTCCGTCTTCGCCTTTTCGAGCCAGGTCGAATACACGTCCCCGTGGCTGTCCGGGATGTCCATGACCTTGGTGAAGTGCGTCGTCCACTTGCGCTCGGGGTGAAGGTTGAGGATGAACTTGAAGCGGCTGTCGCGCACGCAGCGCTGGGGAAACACGTTCATCTCGCCGTCGCCGGTGTGGCTCGCGAAAATTTCGTCGCGGAAAGTTTTTGTCCTGCCAAGCAGCACGTCCTTCAAACTGCGGCCGTCAATCCCTTCCACGGGTTTGCCACCCGCGACATCCACAAACGTCGGCATCATATCCACGAAGGACGCAAGCGCGTCGGTCGTCGTGCCCGGCTTGATGACGCCCGGCCAGCGCGCAATAAACGGCACTCGCAGACCCGTGTCGTAACACGTCCACTTGCAATGCGGCCATTCCGGCCCTTGATCGGTCGTGCAAATGAAAAGCGTGTTTGACTCGAAGCCGTGGCGCCGCAGCGAGGCAAGCACCTCGCCGAGATGCCGGTCCATCGTGGCGATGTCCTGATAGTAGTTTGCAAGCGCCATGCGCGTCTTCGGCGTGTCCACCATGAACGACGGCACTGGCAGCGCAGCGGGGTCGAAGTCGCGGTTGCGCTCCCAGATGACGTGCGGCGCGTTGTCGCCGATGATGAGGCAGAGCGGCTCGCCGGCGCGCAACTTCGCGTGTTCGGCGAGAAATTCGTCCACCTTCGCCGTGTCGAGTCCTTCGCCGCGGTAACGGCGCGGCTGGTTCGGGTTCGGCGGGAGGGTCGCGCGAAGCGTTTCCCAGGTGAACACGCTCGGCGGACGCACGTCGGTCTTGTCCGCCGCGACGACGCGATAACCAAGCGTCTTGAGATGCGCGGGCAACGCGAGGATGTCAGCGCGGCAGTTGGTGTGGTTGCCCATCGTGCCGTTGCGCGCGGAGTGCAGGCCGGTGAACAGGATGGCGCGCGACGGCGAACACGTCGGCGAACCGGCGAACATCCTTGTGAAACGCAGCCCTTCAGCCGCGAGGCGATCCATGTTTGGCGTGTGAACAGCCTTGTTACCGTAGCAGCCGGTGAAGTCAACACCGTGGTCGTCGGAGACAAAGAGGATGATGTTGGGTCGCGACAGCGTGGCAGCAGGGGAGAGTGCGGCCGTGGCGAACAGCGCGGACAGGATGCAGAACCAGAGCCGTCGGGGTTTCACAATGCCGCCGAGGTTGCCCCGGCAATTGTGCGCTGGCAAGGACGCGGAGTTGGTGTAGATTCCGCGTTGTGATCCAGCCCGAATCGTGTGACCAGCGCGCCATTCGTCATGTTCAACCGTAGGGGAATGCCTTCAGTGCGCTGTCTTGCGGCGGCAATCTTCGCGTGCGTGTTTCTCGCGTTCACTGGCGCGGCAGGCGCGCACCAAGTCGTCATCTCGAAGATCATGTATTACCCGCAGCGCGACCTGCCGGAATACGTCGAGGTGTCAAATCTCACGGCCACGCCGATGGATCTTGTGAACTGGCGGCTCGCCGGCCAGGTGGAATATGAATTCCCGATCTTCACCAAGACCAACGCGCTTGCGTCGTTTCTCAAGCCGTTCGAGCGCGTGGTGATTTCCAGCGCCGATCCCGCGACGACGCGCGCGGCCTACAAAATTCCGCCAACGGTGCGCGTGTTCGGCCCGTGGATCGGACGGCTCGGCAAAACCGGTGGACGCATCACGCTCAAGGACAAAAACGGTCTCGTGCTCAGCACCGTGAAATACTCCGACCGCGGCGACTGGCACGCCGCGGCCAACGGCACCGGCCACTGCCTCGTGCTGCGGAACGGCGACAATAAGATTGATGACTGGCGCAACTGGACCGTGAGCACACGGCCCAACATCACGCCCGGCACGGACCCATTCGCGACGACGGAGATTCCCGTCGCAAATCCCGAGCTTGTCTCGCAGCAGAGCGGCACGGTGCTGGTGGATTACGAGGACGTGTGGCGCTTCTACGCGAGCAACCGCGCCGTGGACCCGAAGTGGCGCGAGACGAATTACAACGACTTCGGCTGGGCACAGGGCGTCGGGATGTTTGGGTTCGCGCCGGCGACGGAGAAAATTCCGCCGCCGGGCATCCGCACGCGGCTGCCGTTCGGCCTCACGACCTATTATTTTCGGAAGAAGTTCGTGTTCACGAACGACACGAAGGGACTGACGTTTGTCATTGACCAGATCGTGGATGACGGCGCGGTGTATTATCTCAACGGCAAGGAAGTCGGCCGCGTCGGGATGCCGGGCGGCAACATCGCCGCGGTTACGCCTGCGAACCGCAACGTCGGCGATCCCGCAGAGGAGAAGGCCGTCATCAGCGTGCCGGGCAATGCGATTTACCGCGGCACCAACGTGCTCGCCGTGGAGTTGCACAACGTCGCGCCAAACAGCCCCGACGTGTGCTTCGGAATGCGCATGACAATCCCGGCGACTGCCCAGCTTGCACAAAGCGCGGTGACGATCAACGAGGTCTTCCCCGGCCCGGCGGGCAAGGGCTTTGTCGAGTTTTACAACGACGGCAACGTGCAGATAAACCTCAAGGGACATTACCTTTCGAGCGTTCCCGCGAACCTCGCGCGCTTCCAGATCAAGGACGACCTGATCGTGCGCCCCAAGGCGTTTGCATCCGTTGATTTTGCCGCCGCCAGTTTGCTCGCCGGTCCGCCGGTCGCGGTGTATCTCACCGCGCCGGACGGCAGGACGATTGTCAACGCTGTGCGCGAGTTCATACCGGAAGGACGCTCGCTCGGCCGGAAGCCCGCGGGCAGCGCGTCGTGGTATCAGTTCCTCGAACCGACGCGCGACGCGCCGAACACAAGCCAGACCGGGCTCGCGCGCACACTGCGGCTCAACGAAATCCAGTTCGACGGCGCGCGCAAGGTGGACTGGATTGAACTTTACAACCCGGCGCGCACGAACTTTGCGCTCGCGGGACTTTACGTTTCTTCGAAGCCGGATTTTTCCGACAAGGTTCTGCTCGACGGTTCGCTCACGCCGCGCGGATGCAGGGTGTTCTCAGTGCCGTTCGGCGTGAAGCAGGAGGAGGTGACCGTGTATGTGCACGACGGCGCCGGGCTGGTGCTCGACGCGCGTGTGTTTGTCGTGTCGCGGCACGGCGAGAATTTCCAGGCGTTCCCCGACGGCGGCCGCGAGTGGTATGTCGGCACGAAGCCGACGAAGGGCGCGACAAACGGCCCCGTGCGCAACACGGACATCGTCATCAACGAGATCATGTATAAGCCGCCGGTGACGCAGGAGAGCAGCGAGTTCGTCGAGCTGTTCAACCGCGGCAAGGCCACCGTCAACCTCAGCGACTGGGCGCTGCACGGCGGCATTACCTTCAAGTTTCCCGAGGACACGAAGATGAAGCCCGGCGACTACCTCGTGGTCGCGGCGAACGCAAGCCTGCTGCGCGCAATCCACGGGAACATCAACGTGCTCGGCGACTTCAAGGGCAAGCTCGCCAACGACGGTGAATTGCTCCGCCTCGAAGACGACAAAGGCAACCTGGTCAACGAGGTGGATTACCGCGCCGGCGGTGACTGGCCCGTGCTCGCGCGCGGCGGCGGCAGCAGCATGGAGTTGATCAACCCGTTCATGGACAACTCGCTGGCATCCGCGTGGCGCGACAGCGACGAGTCGGGCAAGGCGAAGTTCAGGACCTATTACGCATCGGGTCTTTACGAATCGAACGCGCTGCTCAACCCGATTTTGCCCACGGACATCAACGAGCTGCACTTCTACCTCGTCAGCGACGGGCACATCGTTTTGGACAACGTGCAGGTGCTCAAGGACGGCAAGGGGTCGAACCTCATCCAGAACGGACGCAAGATGTCCACCAACGGTGTGAGCGAGAGCGGCTGGCTTGCGCAAGGCACGCACTGGGCGACCCACATCGCAAACGGCCAGTTGCACATCATCTCCGACGGCCGCGGCGACAACCGCGCGAACCGCGTCGAAATTGACACGGGTGAAATGCGCAAGGGCGAAAAGATCGAGATTCGCTTCGACGCGAAATGGGTTTCCGGCAGCCCGCGCCTCATCGCGCACACGTGGGATTACAGCCTGTGCCCGTCATTCCTCATTGACGTGCCCGCGAACCTTGGCACGCCCGGCCGGCCGAATTCGCGCGCGCTTCCAAGCGCGCCGCCGCAGGCGGACAACCTCATGCACAGCCCCGCGGTGCCGCGCTCCACCGAGGTCGCAAAGGTCACGGTGCAGATCAAATCCGTGACGCCGCTTCAACCTGGCGCGGTGCAGATTTTTCACCGTCTCGACAATGAAAATGCCGACGGCAAGTGGACGAGCAAGCCCATGAGCGACGACGGCTCGAACGGCGACCTCGTGGCCGGCGACGGCATCTACACCGCGTTGCTGCCGGAATACAAGACCAGCGGCCAGATTGTGCAGTTTTACGTGCGCGTCGCCAGCCCCGGGGGCGTGTCCATGCTGCCGCGCGGCGGGCCGGCGCTGCCCGCGATGTTCATCGTTGATGACCAGCCGATCGCGCGCGATCTGCGACCGGAGCGCTTCGTTATTTCCGCCTACGACCTCGGCGGGATGCTTGGCGGCAACACGAACAAATACAATTGGAAGTTTCCGCGCCTGAACAATCACTACTTCAACGCCACGTTCGTCAACGCGGAGCAGCAGGTGTATTACAACGCGGAAATCCACAACAGCGGCAGCGGCTACACGCGCGGCGGCATTGACCGCGGCAAGTGGAAGCTCCCGCCCGACCGCCTTTTCCGCGGTCACAGCAAGCTCACCTACGACAACGATCCCGACGGCTCGGCGCGACACCACAACCGTCTCGTGCGCTACTGGCTTTACCTGCTCGGCGAGCCGGTCAACGAGGCCGAGATGGTCCGTGTCTATATCAACAACGCCAAGCCGATGCTGCGCGAGGAAACCGAGCCGGTATCCAACGATTACCTCAAGCGCGCGTGGCCGCATGGCACGCATGGTTTCCTTTACCGGCCGGAATTTACATGGTGGTTCCGCGACGACTGGACGGGTGGCTCGCCCATCGGTCCGAGCTTTGAATACAAGGGCAGTGATGACCTGCGCCTTTACCGGCACGTCTGGTTGAAGCGCACACGCGAGGCCGAGGATGATTACACCGACCTCATTTCATTCTTCAAGCTCATCTCCGCGAACCAATACACGCAGGAGGAAATCGAGCGCGTGCTCGATCCCGAAGCCGTGCTCAAGCACGCCGCCGCGCGCGGTTACAGCGCGGACTGGGACACGTTCACGATGGGGGGCACGCACAACGCGCTTTTCTACCGCCGTCCGACCGACGGACGCTTCCAGTTCCTGCACTGGGACAGCGACCAGGGATTTCAGGCGAACAACATCACCGGGCGTTTCTATGGCGGCCCGGTGCAACCGTGGCTGGAAAGGTATTACAACAAGCGCCTGTTCTTTTATTACCTCGTCGAATTGCTGGAGAACTACACGCTCGACTCGCCGCGCGTCTATGCGTGGATGCAGGCCGAGGAGGACGCCAGCAACGCCTACACTGTCGAGGCAAAGCTCTACCGCGATTTTTTCGCGGGGCGCCAGACCGCCGCGCTCAAGCTCATGGGCGACAATTACCGGCTGCCTTTCAAAATCACGACGAACAACGGCAACCCCGTGAACACCTCGGATTACACCGTCACGCTCGAAGGCCAGTCGCCCTACGGCATCTTCACTGTCATCGCACTCGACCAGCCCAAAGTGAAGTGCAAGTGGAGCAGCGAAACCAACTGGAAGTTGCCCGACATCGGCCTCTCGCCCGGCACAAACAATCTCGTCATCCGCGGCGTGGACCAGTGGGGCAGGACACTGCGCGAGGAGAAGTTCACCGTCATCCGGCCCGCGGCGCCTCAGTGACGCCGGAATGACAGCCGATGCTCCGCGCGCTTCGTCTGGTTGTATTCGAGCGGCGGCAGCTCCGTGAGCGTCGGTGATTCCGTCTCGCGTAACATCATCTTGGCCATCGCTTGCAACGCGCTCCAACGCGGCCAGTCCAGCGGCGGTGCGTGCGAAATCTGCCGCAGCAGACTGCGCCACTCGATGATGACGCGGTCAATGTCGCCCGCGCCGAGGAATTCCGTCGCCCAGCCCATTTTGCTGAGCGGGTCCTTGTGCACCGATGCGACGATTTCTGCCGCGCCGGAGCCATACTTTGGCGGCGCGCCGTTTTCAAGATAACCGGGAATATTTTGAAAACCGAATGCCCGCCGGCACGCCACCACGAGCCGTCCTTCCCAGCGGTTTTCCTCGCTTGAAAAACGGAAGCCCGCGTCGAGGTTCGCCAGATCATAAATCAACTCGTCGAGTGGATAACTTGCGTCCTCCAGCGCGACCGCGATGGCCAGCCCGCCGGGTCCGTGAAGAAAACTGACAACCTGCCCGCGCCGCGTCGGCGCGCCCGCGGCATCAACCAGCCCAAGCCGGCGCCACAACAATGCGACGCCCGTGGAGGCAGGCAGTTTGCGGCACACATCGGTGAGCGAACATTGCGCGCAGTCCGGCGGCATCACCTCGCGTTCCTGCGGACGCCACAGCGCCACGCCGTGCGAATCCACCGGGACGCGCATCGTCAATTCCGCGAGGCTGACCTCGGCGACGATCTTGTGCTGTTGCGAAGTGAACCGCACGAGGGGCGTTCTCTCCTGCGCGAGCTTCCTGGCCACGAGCGGTTCGATTTTTTCCTTCCACAACTCCATCGTCGCCTGGCGTCCGTTCCAGTTCGTGAGACGGCGAACCCACTTCGCGATCACGACGCGGCCGTCGTGCAATTTGTCCGCAACCGTGATGGCCCGGCCATGGATTTTCCCGTCGTCGTTTTCGCTCAACACACACAGATGTCCGGTGCCGATTTTTTCGAGCGCGTCGGTCACCGTCAGAATCGAAATCAAGTGCGCCGCTGGAGACTCTGAATCCTGAATCCTGGACCCCGAATCCACCGCCTTGATCTCGCCGAGCTTCCGTTCCTCCAATGCGGGAAACCGTTCCCACTCACCGCGGCTGTTCAGCATCTCGCGCACGCGGTGGCGGATGTGACGCGCGCGCTCGGCGTCCGTCCTCAACCCGCACGGTGTGTCGGGATTTTTCATCGCGGCCTCGACGCCGAGAAACACCGGCTTCGCCGTGAAGAGCCGTTCCTGCACGCGCACGGCTTCCGCGAACGGATCGCGCCCGTTCGCCACCGCGATGCGCATCACCGTGAGCAGCGCGCCCCAGTCCACCAGGCCGCTGCGGGAGAGATGGCACGGATGCGCGTCTCGCAACCGCAGCTCGTTCGCAGAAACCAGGATGAAGCCCGTCTCGTCCAGCCCGCGCCGCCCCGCGCGTCCGAACATCTGGAGAATTTCATCTGCGCGCAACGGCTGCTCCATGTAATCACGCCGATATGACGCGGCGGCCAGCGCCACGCTGCGCAGTGAAAAGTTGATGCCCGCCGCGAGGCCCATCGTGGCGACGACGACGCGCAGTTGACCGGCCTTCGCAAGCGGTTCGATGACGCCAGCGCGCGCGCCGTAGGTCAGCCCGCTGTGATGATACGCGACCCGGCTCTTGAGCATCCGCGCAAGGTGCTCGCCGACGAGTTGCTTTTGATCAACCGAAAGTGCGAGTGGATTTGGATTTGGCAAATAACGCGCAAGTTCAGCGGCCATCTGCTCGGCATTCGCCCGGCGCGGCGCGAAGATCAAAACTGGCCCGAGGTCTTCCGCGAGCGCCTTCGCAACGAGACGCGGCCAGTAGCCGCGAACTTCACTCGGCACATGGTAGTTCAAATTGTTCGCCCACACCTCCTCCAGCGGCACGGGCCGGTGCTCGTGCTTGATGAGCACGGCGTCGCGGCCGAGGCGTTTGAGCCATTTCACGACATCCTGCGGATTCGCCACCGAGCCGCTGAGGAGAAGCAGTTGCGTCTTGGGTGGCGCGAGCGCGATGGCCAGCTCGTAGTTCAACCCGCGGTCGGGATCGGCGAGCATTTGATATTCGTCCACGACGAGCAGCGCGGGGCCTTCGCCGGCAATGAGGCGGTTCTTCTGCGTTTCGAGCGTCGCGACAAGCACGGGCGCGTGGAGATTTTCCGCGAGGTCGCCGGTGGCGATGCCGACATCCCAGCCCTGCGCGCGCCATTCGGCGAGTTTGTCGTTGGCGAGCGCGCGCGTCGGCACGGTGTAGATGGCCTGCCCGCGGTTTTTGCCGTGGTTGGACCACAGCTCGAAGATGAGCGTCTTGCCCGAACCGGTCGGCGCCTGCACGACAACGTCCCTGCCTTCGCGCAGCGCGGTCACAGCCTGCTGCTGCCAGAGGTCGGGCATCACGACGCGGTTGAGCGACGCGGCGGCGTCGAGCTTGTCACCGACGGTTTGCACACGGCGAACATACGCGAAGGACGCGCGTCGAGGGAGGAACGATTTTCACGACGTGCGCTGCAACTTCTTTGCCGCGCGCGTGTCCATGAAGTATCATCGCCCCAAGCCGGGCAACGATGGACAACCTGGAACTCTTTGAGAAGTTCATGCGCGACCACCAGAACATGGTGTTCACCACTGCCGTGCGCCTGCTCGGCAACGAGACGGACGCCGCCGACATCTCGCAGGAGACCTTCCTGCGCGCCTACGAGCACTTCGACGAGCTGCGCGGCAGCGTGACCGCGGGCGGCTGGCTCAAGACCGTCGCGCGCAACCTCTGCATCAATCACCTCCAGCGCTATCGCATGAGATGGCGTTTTTTCAGCGAACTCAGCAACGATGAGGACGACCGCGATTTCACCGCGAGCATCGCCGCACCGGATGCGGACGCGCAGCCGATGGACGAGGAACAGGAGCGCCGCGTGCTCGAAGCCGCGCTTCGCAAGCTGCCCGCGTCGCAACGCGTGCCGCTCGTGCTTTATCACTTTGACGACATGAGTTACGAGGACATCGCCCGGCAACTCGCCGTGTCGTTGAGCAAGGTGAAGACCGACATCCATCGCGGCCGAGCCGCGTTGCGCCGCAAGCTGCGCCTCACCGGCGAAGGCGACCTTGCCACAGGCGCGAGCACCACCGCGCCCGACCTCATGCGACCGGGACTGATGCAAGTGATTTGAACCGATGGAAGCCAGACAGCCAACCGCACCCAGCGATCCGCTCGTGGAAAAACTTCGCGCGCTGCCGGAGTTGAAGGCGCCGTCACGCGTCGCGTCGCGTGTGCTCGCGGCAGTCGAGGCAGACCAATTGCTTCACACAAAATTGCGGTCGCTTCCCGAAGCGCCCGCGCCGGTTTCACTCGCGCCGGCGGTGCTTGCAATCATCACGCAACGCAGCCAACTGCCATGGTGGCGGCAGTCGTGGTTCGTGTGGCCCGCGAGCGTGCGATGGGCCACTGCGGCGCTGGCGTTTGTTTTGGTTTCGGCCAGCGGATGGTTCGCCGCCGAACTGTGGGACAGCACAGCCGCTGCGGCTGCCACTGCGATGGACTGGCTGACGCCGCCGGAATCAATCCGCGTATTGACTGCGACATTCGGCCGCGCACTGGCAACGTTCGGGCAAAGCGGCTATGCGCTCATTCTCACCGCGTTGATGGCAATGGCCGGTGTCCTTTATCTCGCGACGCTCGGCATGGCCACGCTGTGCTACCGGCTCGCGGTCAACCGCCGTTGAAGGATGAGGACGAGACCTTCATGGCTTCACTTCGGCGCGGCGGCATTTTTGTTAGCGACATGCGCCACGCACGCCTTTGGCCAGACCAGCCCGCAAGATGTCATTGATAAAGTCCAGCGCCAGCTCGAATCGCGCGGCATCCTACGCGCCGAGTCACCCGGCGGTGAGGCTGTCCGAATTGCAGAGGACCTCGTCGTGGGCGAGGACGAACACGTCGGCAACACGGTCGTCGTGCTCGGTGACGCGCAGATTGACGGCGAAGTGCGCGACCTCGTTGTCGTGCTCGGCAACGCGACGCTCGGGCCCACCGCGAGAGTGCTCGGCGACGCGGTTATCATCGGCGGAAACCTCAAAGCGGATGCTAAATCCTTGGTCGCGCGCGAAGTGTTCGTCATCGGCGGCGAATTGCAGGCGCCGGAGGACGCTCTCATCCGCAAACGCACGGTTGAGTTCCACGGACTTGATCTTTCAGCCGTGAAATGGTCGGACGACTGGACGAAGCAATTTCCCGCGCTGAAGATGGCCGTGGACTGGGCGACCTACGGATTGCTCATGGGCCGGCCCATCCCGCCGAAGCTCGGCTGGATTTGGAACATCGTCGCTGTGTTCGTCTTCATCAACGTCATCCTCGCCGTGTTGTTTCCCAAGCCCGTGCAGGCGTGCGCGGACGCGCTGGAGCGACGGCCCATCGGGTCGTTCTTCGCGGGGCTGCTGACGCTGATGTTGTTCGGCCCGGTCGTGGCGTTGCTGCTGTTCACCGGCGTCGGCATCCTTGTGATTCCGTTCGTGCTGTGCGCGATGTCGCTCGCGCTGCTCTTTGGCAAGGTCGCGGTCTATCGCTACGCCGGACATCAGTTGGGACGGCAGCTTCATCTCGGCTTCCTCCAACTGCCGCTCGTCGCGCTGCTCGCCGGCATGGCACTGCTCTACCTGCTCTACATGATCCCGCTCGTCGGCTTCTTGGCTTGGGGCCTGTTCACGATGCTCGGCGTGGGCAACGCCACCATCGCGGCCGTGGGAGGAATGCGCCGTGAAAACAGCGGAACCATCCCCGTTGCCGCGCCGCCCGCGGAAGCCGGGGCCGCGCCGCCGCCGCTGTCCCAAAGCAACGCGTGGCCGCGCGTGGGTTTCTGGCGGAGATTTGTCGCGCTTGTGCTGGATGCGTTGCTGCTAGCTGTGGTGATTGTCGTCATTGCCAGCGCGCTGCATCTGCGCCAGCCAATACCGCTCCTGTTGGTAACGTGGCTGGTCTATCACCTCGCGCTGTGGACAACGCTGGGCACAACGGTCGGCGGCATGGCGATGCGCCTCAAGATTGTGCGAACGGATGGGCAGCCCATCGGGTTTGCCGTCGCACTCGTGCGCGCGCTGGCAAGCGTCTTCTCGGCGCTGGCATTGTTCGTCGGATTTTTCTGGGCAGGCTGGAGCCGCGAAAAACGCGCGTGGCACGACTACATCGCCGGAACCATCGTCGTGAAGCCGCCGCCGGGCGTGGCAGTCGTGTGAACCTGACTGGATGTAGTTTCAACTCAGGCCTAGGTCTTTGACGAGGTCGGCATCTTCCGAAAAATCTTTCGCACCGAGGACATCACCGATGATTTTGCGCACGATGGCGGCTATATCGCTGCGATTCCAAGCGGTCTGAACAGATGAGCCTAAAATCTCACGATTGAATTGAACAAGGTGGAGCGCCAAGCCAGAAACAGTCGCGCATTCTTGCGGAATACCGCGATAGAGCCGCTTGGTTAAAGGCAACACGACGACGCAAGAAAGGAAAACGGTTATGACGCAGAGGAATGCCAACTGCACCCATTCGCGCGGCGTGGAACCCCAATCGAAGCACAGAATTGCAGCGACACCGGGCAAAGCCGCTGCGCCCCAATGCAAGCCGGTTGGAGACAAAGCTGGCCATTTCTCTGCTTTGAGCGCATGTCGCAATTTCTGCCAGGATTCCTGCCGGTTTGAAGCCGGAACTAATTGCTCCAATTTTGCGTCAGGCCGAATGTCATTTCGAGGCACGCCAAATGTTCCCATTATCGCCCGGCGCACCCGGTGAAACGCCCGTTGTGAGATGCAGTGCGCTTGGTCTGATACGGCGACCTTTAAGCAAACAAGTTCGATGAGTGCGCGAGGTGTGCGAATTTTCTCCGCTTCTTTGTCAGCGATGGTGATGCCAAAGGACTCCTCGACCGCCATCACAATTTCAACGCCTTCAAGTCCCATGGTATGTCCTGTGGCTCACGCCGAGTAATCGAGATAGACCGTCTTGACCTTCGAGTAGAACTCCACCGCGCTCGCGCCCTGTTCCTTGAACGAGTCGGTGCTGCTCTTTTTCACGCCGCCGAAAGGGGCCTGCAACGCAAGGCCGGTGGAAATCTGGTTCACCTTCACCACGCCGGCCTCGATGCGCTCGGTGTAGAGCATGGCCTTCTTCAAATCGCGCGTCACGATGCTCGCGCTCAGGCCCACGTCCACGCTGTTCGCCACAGCGAGCGCCTCGTCGAAATTTTCCACCGGAATGATGCCGATGACCGGGCCGAACACTTCCTCGCAGGCGATGCGCGCGGCCGGCTTCACATTTCCGAGCACGGTGGGCTGCATGAAATGGCCGTTGCCCAGCTCGCCTTCGGTCAGGCGCTGCCCACCATAAAGCAACTGCGCGCCTTCGCTCACGGCGACATCCACGTAGTTGAGATTTCCTGAAAGCTGCTGCTTGCTCACGGCCGGGCCCATCGTCACGCCGGGTTTCAAGCCGTTGCCGACAACAATGGCTTTCGCCTTTTCGATGAGCTTTGCGGCGAACGCATCCGCGACGCTGCGCTCGATGATGACGCGGCTCGTCGCCGTGCACGCCTGGCCCGTGAGTCCAAAACCCGCAATGGCCACGAGCCGCGCGGCCAAATCCAAATCAGCATCCGCCAAAACTATCGTCGGATTTTTGCCGCCCATTTCCATCTGCGCGCGGGCCATGCGCGGCGCGAGCTGCTGGTAAATCTGCGAACCGACCGTGTGCGAGCCGGTGAACGACAGCGCGACGACGGCAGGATTGGCCGCCAATTCGCCGCCCACCGCGCGGCCTTCGCCGATGACGACATTGAGCACGCCTTTCGGCAGTCCGGCCTCGGCGAGAATTTTTGCCAGCTCGCACGTCATCGCCGGAGCCTGCGACGCGGGCTTGACGATGACGGCGTTGCCGCTGACGAGCGCGGGGGCCATTTTCCAAGCTGGGATGGCGATGGGAAAATTCCACGGCGTGATGAGCGCGACGACGCCGAGCGGCTCACGGCGCGTGTAGAGAAGCTGGCTCGGCAAGTCGTGCGGAATCGTCTGCCCGCCGAGTTGATAGCCGAACGCACCGAAGAAACGGAAGATGTCCGCCGTGCGCTGCACCTCGCCGGTGGCTTCGGCGAGCGTCTTACCTTCCTCGCGCGTGAGCAGTTCGGCCAGCTCCGGCTTGCGCGCTTCGAGAAGTTGCGACGCCTTGCTCAAGACGCGACCGCGCGCGACGGAGGTTGTCGCCGCCCAGCCGGCAAAGGCTTTCTTCGCCGCCGCGATGGCGGCCTGCGCGTCGTCGCGTCCGCTGAGCGGATATTGCGCGACCGCCTCGCGCGTGTCGGCGGGGTTCGCGTTTTGAAATGTCTGGCCTGATTTGGCGGCAACCCATTCGCCGCCGATGAAGTTTTGATTCGTGCGCATGGCGCGTGATTAGCATGAAGCGCGCGCGACGGGAAGAATTCTCGCGGCGCTTCGGCGTGACAGCGCCGCCGCCGTTTGCTTTCATCGCGCCGTGCCATTGCTGGAAATCGCGAACCTGAAGAAGTCGTTCGTCACGCCGGACGGCGGGACGCATTGCGTGGTGGACATCGCGGGCTTCGCGCTCGACGCGCGCGAACAGGTCGCGTTGAGTGGCGAGAGCGGCTCAGGCAAGACGACCTTCCTCAACCTCATCGCGGGCATTCTCACGCCGGACGCCGGACGCGTCGCGCTCGACGGCCGCGAGATGTCCGCGCTTCGCGAACCCGACCGCGACCGCCTGCGTGCGACGACGATCGGCTACGTTTTCCAGACCTTCAATCTGCTCCAAGCCTACTCGTGTCTTGAAAACGTCCTGCTCGGAATGTCCTTCGGCCCCGGCGCGAACCGTGATTTCGCAACCGCCTTGTTGAAGCGCGTCGGCCTCGGCGAAAAGCTCCATCACCGCCCGCGGCAGCTTTCCACCGGCCAGCAGCAGCGCGTCGCCGTCGCGCGAGCGCTGGCGAACCGGCCAAAGCTCGTCCTTGCCGACGAACCCACCGGCAATCTTGACCACGCGAACGCGCGCGAATCGCTCGCGCTCATCCGCGAGGCGTGCCGCGAGAACGGCGCGGCGCTGCTGCTCGTGAGCCACGACCGCGACGTGCTCGCTTCATTTGAAAAAGTTCAGGAGCTGGCAAAGTTGAACCGCGCCTGTGCGGCGCAGGAAGCATGACACTCGCGCTCATCGTCCGCCGCTCGCTGCGCCAGCACGCCCTCTCGACGTGCATCACCGCGGCGTCCATCGCGCTCGCGGGCGGGCTGCTCATGAGCGTGTGGACGGTCAAGGAGCAGTCGCAGGCGGCCTTCACGCAGATGAACGCGGGCTTCGACGCCGTGCTCGGCGCGCGAGGCGCGAAGTTGCAGCTCGTGCTCAATGCCGTGTTCCATCTTGATGAGTCCACGGGCAATCTCGCGTGGGCAGACTTCCTCCAAATTCAAACAAACGCGCTCGTCGCCGCCGCGCTGCCGATTGCCGTCGGCGACAATTACAAGGGCTATCGGCTCGTGGGCACGATGACGAATCTCTTCACCGACGTGGAAATTTCGCCCGGCCGCAAGCTGCGCATCACGCCAGGCGGGCGGCCGTTCGAGATGGGCTTCACCGAGGCGGTTGTGGGCAGCTTCGTCGCGCAGCGGCTCGGGCTGAAGATTGGCGACAAATTTCATCCGTATCACGGCCTGCTTTACGACGAGAAACAGCAGCCGCACGAGGAGAAGTATGTTGTGACCGGCATCCTCGAACCGTCGAATACGCCGGCGGACCGCGTGATCTGGATTCCGCTTGAAGGCATCCAAAACATGAAGGGCCACGACACGAAAACCGCCGAGGACATCAGCGCCGTGCTCGTGAGACTGCGCGCGCCGATGGCCGGGCGGCAGCTCGACGACCTCTACAACAAGCAGGGAAACCGGCTTACGTTCGCGTGGCCCATCGCTCGCGTCGTGGCGCAGCTCTTCGACAAAATCGCGTGGTTCGACCGTGTGCTGGAATTGATCGCGTATCTTGTCGCAGTCGTCGCGACCGGCTCGGTGCTCGCGAGCATTTACAATTCGATGAACGAGCGTCGCCGCGACATCGCCATTTTGCGCGCGCTCGGCGCGCCGTCGCGGACGATCTTCTGCTCCGTCGTGCTGGAGGCTGCGGCCATTGCGGCGCTCGGCATGGCGGCGGCGTTTGTTGTTTACGTCGCGGTGTTCAGCGCGGTGGCGTCGGTGCTGCGCGCGCAGGTCGGCGTGGTGTTGAACCCGCTGGCACTGCATTCGGTGATGCTCTGGGCGCCGCTGGGGATGATTGCGTTGAGCGCGCTTGGTGGCATAATTCCAGCGATGAAGGCGTATCGGACCAACGTGGCGGAAAACCTCGTGCCAATGTCTTGAGGCTGAACACATCCGACGCCGCGGCGTCCAACAACCGCAGACCATGAAACCAACCAGCCATAACAACGTGCGCGCAACGAGGACCGTGATCGTCCTCGCGTTGAGCGCCGTCGCGCTTGCCTTCGGCGGATGCACTGACAAGACCGGGCCGGTTGCAAACACTTCGCCCGCGCCGACGGTTCGTGGCGAACACATTCAAAAATTACAGCCAGCGGCTTCGACAAGCGCAGTAGTGGCGAAGAAGGATTCTTCGGCAAGCGCTTCCGAACCGGCAGAGATGATCGGCGAATTTCAAGTCGTCGGCTTCGACAAGCTCGCGTCGTTCAACTTTGACATTCCCGATGAATCGGCCACGGCTCGGACAAACACAGCGGCGAATGCTTCCGCGCCGAAGGAGCAGATTCCGGCAAATGTCCGCGGACTCAACGGGAAGAAAGTCGCGCTCAAGGGCTTCATGCTGCCGTTGAGGGTTGAGGGCGGGCTGATCACCGAGCTGCTCATCATGCGCGACCAGTCGCAGTGCTGCTACGGTGTCACGCCGCGCATCAACGAGTGGGTGAGCGTGAAGATGACGGGCAAGGGCGTGAAGCCGATCATGGACGTGCCGATCACGCTCTTCGGCAAGCTGAACGTCGGCGAGATGCGCGAGAACGGATACCTCGTGGGAATCTACGCGATGGACGGCGAGAAGATGGCCGGCCCGCCGGAGTTGTAATTGCAACGCGGCTGTTACGCGCCAGCCGGGAGAATTTCCGCAATAGGTTCGCCGCCCGGCAGAATCGGCATCGGCCGGCCCGCGTGGTCGGGAAAGCTCTGCGTCCAGTCAATGCCGAGGTGGCGATAGACTGTGGCCCACAAATCCTCGGGCTTGAGCGGGCGTTCAATCGGATGCTCGCCCTTGGAATTTGTCGCACCGACAATTTGTCCCGTGCGCATACCGCCGCCTGCAACGAGCATGGACATCGCGCCCGGCCAGTGATCGCGGCCCGGCTGCATCACACCGGTCTGACTGCCGACCACGGTGGAGAGGCGCGGCGTGCGGCCAAACTCGCCGGTGACCACGAGCAAAACTTTTTTGTCGAGGCCGCGCGCATAAATGTCCTCGACCAGCGCCGTGACGGCCTGGTCGTAATACGGGAAACGCCAGTGCGCGTCATCGAAGAGGTGGCAATTCACCGCGTGCGAGTCCCAGTTGTAAGTGCAGTTCTTCGGCATCGTCCCGCCGGGATTTTCCATCACCACCGTGACGAAACTCGCACCCGCCTCGACGAGCCGCCGAGCCATGAGAGCGCGCTGTCCAAAGCGGTGGTTGCCGTAGCGCTCGCGCAATTTCTGCGGTTCCCTCGAAAGATCAAATGCGACGCGGGCGCGGTCCGACGTGAGCAGTTCCATCGCCTGCTGGCTGAACTTGTCCATCGTGTCCATCAGGCCCGTGCGGTCCACATCGTGGCGCAGACGGTCCATGCCGCCGAGCAGGCGCGCGCGGTCATTGAGGCGGTCGGCCATTTCAGGAGCGATGCCGAGGTTCTCAACTTTGAAGCCTTCCGTGCTCGGATCGCCGACGACAAAAAACGGCGTCGTGGCGCTGCCCAGATACGCCGCGCCAAAGCTGAAGACATCCACGCCCTGCCGGCCACCGTCCACCTCGGCGATGTAATTCGGCAGGCCGAGCTTGATGTGCTCGCGCATTTTCGCGACGACCGAGCCTGCCATCGGGTTGTCGTTCACGAAGCCCGCCGGCTCCTTCGGCGGATAGCCGGTGAGGAAGCGTTTGTGCCCGCCGCCGTGATCGGCGAACTCGTGCGAGACGGAACGGATGATGGTGTATTTGTCCGCGCACTTCGCGTGGCGCGGGAGCAGTTCGCAGACCTCGATGCCGGGGACGTTTGTTTTGATCGGCTTGAAGATGCCGCGATACTCCGCCGGTGCGTCCGGCTTCATGTCGTAGGTTTCCATGTGCGGCGGGCCGCCAGGCAGCCACACAAAAATCACCGATGTGTCCGGCGCACGCTGGCCGGATTCCTTCGCCATCGCGCGAAGACGGAAGAAATCACTCATCCCCAGCCCGCCGAGCGTGAGCGCGCCCACTTCAAGGAAACTGCGGCGCGAAACCGGGCCGCGGCAGCGCTGGGCGCGAGGAGTGATCATGCTGGATGAACTGTTAACCGTTTGCGCGGCGCGCGTCAACGATGCGCCCGCCGCCGAATGAGAGGCTGACGCGGGCTGCGCGGGGATTATTCGCCGGAGAATCGCCGTTCACTTCGCCCACTCGACTCGGATGTTGCGCGGATCAGACTCGCCGAGCTGGAGTTCCGTGGCGTTGCGGAACATTTCCATGCTTACCTTCGGCTGCAAAACACCCGCGCGTTTGCGCTGGCGCTGGAGTTCCTCGATGGAGGTCACGTCGAGCGCCACGGGGTCGGTGCTGAAACGGAGCTGGTTCAGCACAGTGGAATAGTGCAGGAGCGTCGTCTGCTCGCCCTCGTGCTGACAAATGAGCGCATCGGTGATGTTGAGCACGACGCGGTCGCCAAGCTCGGGAAGGTTGTAAAGCTCCGGCACGGCCTCGAAGAGATGGCCGAGGTTGTGCTCGAAGCGGATCGTGTTGTCCACGCTGCCGAACGCGAGGCTCTGGAGATTGCCGCAGACGCCAAGCAGGTTGTGGTTGAGCAGCGGCGTGATGTTGATGATTTTCGTGATCTGCTTCGTGGCAAGACGTGAGACGAACGACTTGCGTCCGATGCCCTCGCCTTTTTGCCCGAATTCTAAATCGCCGAACACAAGCTGTCCGATGAGCGCACGGTCGTAGGACACCTTTTCATCCCAGCCCGCGTCCGCCGCGCCCGCGACACGGATGCCGTATCGCTGCGCAAACACGGTGAAGCCCGCCTGGGCCAGGTCACTGAAATGCTTGTCCCACACAATGACGTTCGTCGGCTTGATTCCAGCCGTGAGAAGCCCCTCGACGACGGCCGCGACCACTTCCGGCCGCGTGCCGCTGGTCGCGCCCGGCGCGGAATAAACCTTGATGCCCACAACATCGTTCGTCGTGACGAGGCTGCGCCAAGCCGCGGAAGCGTCGCGCTTGCCGGTGAGCTGCGTAATCCCGCGCGAAACCATCTTGCGAACGACTTCAATCCGCGGCGTGAACGCTTCTGTGGCTTTTGCGTCCTCGGCGATAACGATGCGCGCCTTGGTGGCAGCTTTTGATGGATTCCCGGCTCGTTCCGCGGCGGAAACGCAGCGCAAAACACCGGCTGAGGATAAAAAAACAAGTGACGCAAGCAGTGCAGCTTGCGGCAACAGTGCGGCGCGCGCGGGGCCCGCGCCCCGCGCTCTCATCGCGCTGCCGTGTTTGTGGAGAGCTGCGTTTCTTGACACTGCGGACAGCCAGTGTTACCAGCGGGGACGATGCTGACGACAAAAAAATCCGGCGCGCAGCCACGGAAGTTCTTCGCCGCGCTTTTTTGCGCCGCGCTGCTTGCCGCGTGCACGCCGCCGGGACCGCGCGCGCTGCTCAAGGGCGAGAAGCTGCTCAAGGAAGGCCGCGCGAAGGCCGCGCTCGACGAGTTCAAGGACGCCGTGACGCATCTGCCGCAGAACGCGCAGGCGTGGAACCACCTCGGCCTCGCGCATCACGCGCTCGGGCAGCCCGCCGAAGCCGCGCGCGCGTATCATCAAGCACTCGCGCTCGATCCGAACGTCGTTGTGGCGCACTTCAACCTCGGCTGCCTGCTTCTGGAAAGCGGCCAGGCCGCGCTCGCCGCAAACGAGCTGGCGAGTTACACGCTGCAAAATCCGCGCTCGCTTGATGGCTGGCTCAAGCGCGGCTCGGCCGAACTGCACGCACGCCAGTTCGATGCCGCGGAGCAGAGCTTCCGCCACGCGACGAACCTCAACCCGCGCCTGCCCGACGCGCTCAACGGCCTCGGCGTGGCGCAGCTCTACCGCAACCGCGCGCGCGACGCGTTCCAGACGCTCTACACCGCGAACCAGGCCGCGCCTGCCTACGCACCCGCCGCGCTGAACCTCGCCATCGTCACGCACCAATACATCGCCGGACGCCAGCCGGAGTATCGTTCGCTCGCGTTGCAGAAGTATCGCGAGTTCGCGGCGATTCCCGGCGTGCCAAACCATGACGCCGTGCAGCCAATCATCCAGGCGCTTGAAGAACAACTCAACCCGCAGCCGAAAGTCACCTTCAACAAACCTCCTGTTCCAGCGGCTCAGACAAACAGCGCCGTTATCAAACCCGCGCCGTCTGTTGCAACGAAAACTGAAACCAACAATGTTGCGCCCAAGGTTTCGCCGCCCGTGACGATGGTGGCCGTGGCAAGCCCGACAAAAATTGAACCGGTTCCTGAGGTGACACGTCCTGGCGAATTGCCTCCTTTCAAGCCGGCTGTCGAGCCGCTTCCGCCCGCACCGCAACCCGTTTCACCGCCACCATCGCAAACCGCGACTGTCACGCCGCTCGCGACGAAAACGACTTCGCCGAAATCCGACGCGGGTGCCACGGCAAAGCCCGCGTTGCCGCCGTTCGGCACGCTGCCGGGAACCGCGCCATCCGAGACTCCGCTGTCTGAGCCAAAGTCCGCACGTCCCGCGCCGGCGCCTGCGGTCGAGATTGCGCCGGTGAACATCCCGCGTTATTCGTATCGAAATCCGTCAAAGCCTTCGGCGGGAAACCGCTTCGCAGCGGAATCGTTTTATGCGCAGGGTGAGGAATTAAAATTGCGCGGGCGCTGGGCAGAGGCGCTCGCCGCCTACGAGAAAGCCGTGCAGACGGATGCCGCGTTCTTCGAGGCGCATCACAACATCGGCGCAATGGCGAACCAGTCGGGCCAGATGCCGCGCGCGCTGCTTGCCTACGAGACCGCGCTGGCGCTGCAACCGGCGTCGTTGAGCGCGCGTTTCAATTTCGCGCTCTCCCTTGAAAAGGCGGGCTACTATCGCGACGCGGCGAACGAGCTGGAGCGGCTTCTCACCGATTACCCCGACGAGGCGCGGGCGCATCTCGCGCTGGCGAACCTCTACGCCAAGCGTCTCATGCTGCTCAACGCGGCGCGCGACCATTACGCGCGGGTGATCCAGCTTGACCCGCAGCATCCCGAGGGCACCAACATTCGCTTCTGGCTGCGCGATCATCCGCAATAACCGCGCGGTATTGGCCTTCCACGTTGGCCGCAACGGGCGTATGATGATGGTGATGGCTTTCTTCAACGGCATTGGCGCTGCATTTATGGCGATACTCGGCGAGGAGCCTGAGGGCTTTTATATCGCGTGGTTTGACGTGCTGGTGATTCTTCTGCTGCTCCTCGCGTTCAGAAACGGCAAGAAGCACGGGATCTCCGAGGAGCTGCTCGACGTGCTCCAGTGGCTCGTCATCGCGGGCGGATGCGCGCTCATCAACACGCCACTCGGCAAGTTCATCAGCGACTCGACGCACCTGAGCTTGTTCTGGAGCCAGATCGTCGCCTATGCGCTGGGAATTCTCGCGGCGTCGCTGTTCTTCCAATGGATCAGGCGCATGGTTGGCGGCAAGCTGCTCGAGGCGGACTATTTCGGCAGGCACGAGTATTCGCTCGGCATCATCGCGGCGATGACGCGCTACCTGTGCATGCTTCTCGTCGGAATGGCGTTCCTCAACTCGCGCCATTACTCGCGCGCGGAACTCCTCGCCATCCAGCGCGCGCGCGCCGCGGACGAAGTGCAATTGAACGTCGTGCCGACGATGAGCGGGTGGCAGCACGCCGTGTTCACCGAATCGCAGACCGGCAAGATGGTGAAGAAATACCTCTCGTTTATGCTCATCCCGGCGACGGACTACGACAGCTCGCGGTTGCGCGATCAAGGCGAGGGCCGCAAGCGCGAGAAGATGATTGACGACATCATTGGCGGCGGCAAGGCCAAGGCGCCGTCCACAAACGCACCGTCCACGAACGCGCCGCCGCCGAAGCAGTAGCGACATGGCCGGCTTTATTTCCCAGTCAACGCTTGACCAGATTCGAGCCGCGAGCGACATCGTCGAGATTGTTCAGTCCTTCATCGGCCCGCTCAAGAAAACCGGCGCCAACTTCTCCGCGCTCTGCCCGTTTCATCGCGAAAAGACGCCGAGCTTTAGCGTCAATCCGAGCAAGCAAATCTTCTACTGCTTCGGCTGTCACAAGGGCGGCGACGTGTTCAAGTTCGTGCAGGAATACGAAAGCATCGGTTTCATTGACGCCGTCCGCCGGCTTGCGGAACGCGCGCGCATCCCGCTTGAATTCGACCAAGCGCCGGGCGCGCAGCAGCAGCGCCACATCAAGGACGTGCTGCTGCAAATCCACGAGCAAATCACGCAACGCTGGCATGCCGCGCTGCTCAACGACGCAGCGGGCCAGCTCGCGCGCGATTATCTGGCCAAACGCGCCGTGTCGGCCGACGCGGTGAAGCTTTTTCGTCTCGGCGCCGCGCCGGACAAGTGGGACGACACGGTGAACTGGGCGAAGAGCAAGGGCCACGACCTCGCGCTCGTCGGGCAGGCCGGGCTGATTCTCAAACGCGACGGCGCGGAAGGTTACTACGACCGCTTTCGCGGGCGGCTCATGTTTCCGATTTGCGATGAGCAGGGCCGCGTCATCGGCTTCAGTGGACGCGTGTTGAGCGGCGACGAGAAGACCGCGAAATACGTCAACTCACCGGAGACACCCATCTTCACCAAGGGCCGTGTCATCTTCGGCCTCGACAAGTCCAAGCGCGCGCTCAGCGAAAAGGATTGCGCGATCATCTGCGAAGGCCAGCTCGATCTCATCGCGTGCTTCATGGCCGGCGTGCAGAACGTCGTCGCGCCGCAGGGCACCGCGCTCACCGCAGACCACGCGCGCATCCTCAAGCGCTACGTGGACGAAGTGGTCCTGTGCTTCGACGCGGACAACGCCGGGCAGAACGCCACCGTGCGCTCGCTCGATGCGCTGCTCGCAGCGGGACTGGCCGTGCGTGTGGCGACCGTGCCCGCGCCGCACGATCCCGACAGCTTCATCAAGGCGAACGGCGGAGAAGCATTCGTGCAACTCGTCGCAAAAGCGGAAGGCTTCTTTGATTATTACCTCAATCGCCTCTGCGCCGCGAACGACGTGCAAACCGACAAAGGCCGCTCCGCCGTGCTGCGAGCAATGGCCGAGGCCGTGTGGAAGACGAACGACAGCGTGACCATCCAGAGCTACGCGCAAAAAACCGCGGGCCGTCTCGGCGTCGCGCCCGCGGCGGTCATCAAGGAATTCAGCAAAGGTCCGGCATCAAAAGCGCCGCAACAAGCCGCAGACGAGGAAGTTTCCACTGAAGCGCAAAATTTGTCGCGGCCGAGTCCGCACGAGTTCTACCTGTTGCGGTTGTTGTTGTTGAAGGACGAACTGGTGGATTGGGCCGCCGCGCATCTCAACCTTGACTGGCTCGCGCACACGGACGTGCGGCAAATCCTTGCCAAGCGCCTCGCCGCGCAGCGCGAACAGCGATGGACCGGCCTGCCCGCGTTGCTCGATGAGTTGAGCGACGACCACGCGCGCTCGCTTGCCACCGAGGCCGTGTCTGAGAATGCCGGGAAAATTCCCAACGCTGAGCAGCAGCTCATGGACGTGCTGTTGCGTTTGCGCAACGTCGCGTTCGACCGGCGTCTTGGCGAACTCACGCAGCGCATGAACCTGCCCGGCGTCACCGAGCAGGAGCAACTCACCGTCCTGCGCGAGCAGCAAGAATTGCGACGGCAAAAACAGCAACCGTTGCAGCCAATCTGAGATGGAGTTGGGGAAGATTTCGCGGCCGTTCACGCGGCGGCCGCAGCGACGACGACGGGCTTGATGGCGGGTTTGCTGGCACGGAGGAGAATTTCAACGCCTTCACGCGCGGCTTCAACTTTCAGTTTGCCGTCGAGGTTGCTGGCAAGCTGGCGACCGTGCGCGGCCATTTGCGCGATTTTGGTGTCGTCGTGGCCGGGATCGTGATGGAAAAGGAAAAGCTGCCGCGCGCCGGCAGCGTGCGCGACGGCGACCGCGTCGTCCACGCACGAATGGCCCCAGCCGACATGCTTGAGGTATTCCTGATCGTCGTATTGCGCGTCCAAGATGAGCACGTCCACGTCGCGCAGGAACTCGATGAGCTTGCGGTCCTGGCCGCGGGCATATTCGATCTGCGTCTCGGCCTCCTTCTCGCTCATGATGCCGGACTGGCTCTTGAGGCGCGTGAACAATTCGTTGTCGGGCAGGAAGGCGATGGAGCCGGCGCTGGTGAACAGGCGGTAACCCACGCAGATGCCGGGATGATTCATGAACTGGGCCTGAACACGAACGTGGCCGACGTTGAACTCGAGGTCTTTCTGTTCCTGAATGGCGATGTTGCCGGGCATTTCCTGCATTGAGATCGGGAAGTAAGGACTTTCCATCTGGCTGGCGAGAGTTTGCTCGAGGCCTTTGCGCGCGCCCTCGTAGCCGAGGATGCGGATGCGGTTGCGCGGATCGTAGGCGGGCACGAAAAACGGGAAGCCCTGAATGTGATCCCAGTGTGTGTGCGTAACGAGAACCGTGATGTCGAGCGCCCGTTCGGGATAGCGCGCCGCCCATTCGAGGCCCAGCGGACGAATGCCCGTGCCCGCATCGAGGATGATGTGCTCACCGTCGGCTTCGACTTCGACGCACGACGTGTTGCCGCCGTAGTAGGCTGTCGCCGGCCCGGGTGTCGGAATCGAGCCGCGCACACCCCAGAATTTCAGGCGCACAGGCCGGTCTGGGACGGCATCCCGAACTTTCGGCTCCAGACCCAGATCATCCCTCGAAATCTGGCTCGTGCGGCTTTGGAATGTCGTTCCACTCGGCCCGCCGCTGGTAAGGCTCTCGACGAGCCGCAGCATTTCATCGGGATCAATCGGCTTCGTGAGATAATCGTCGGCGCCGGCTTCAAATGCGTTCTGCCGGTCGCTGGCGTAAGTGCTCGCGGTGCTGATGACGATCTTGGTGTGGCGCACCTCGTCGCTGCGGGCGCGGATCGCGCGGCAGACCTGGAAGCCGTTGCAGCGCGGCATCATCAGGTCGCAGACGATGACCTCCGGCTTGTGCTCCGCGATCATCGCGAGGCCCACCTCGCCGTCCTCGGCCTGAAGCACACGCCAGCCAGCCTTCTTGAAGGCCCATTGGACGACCAAGCGGGCGCCGCGGTCGTCATCAATGACCAGAACGGTTTTCATTATTGGGCTCCCCGACATCCTGCGTCCGGCGGAATAAAAAGACAAGCGGGGAAAACCACCATCCCGATTGGCCTGAAAATCGCCTAAACACGCCCGTGAACCAGCGTTTCCACAACGGTGGGATCGGCCAGCGTCGAGGTGTCGCCTAGGTTCTCCGTCTCGCCCTCAGCAATCTTGCGCAGGATGCGGCGCATGATCTTGCCGGAGCGCGTCTTGGGCAGCCCGTCGGTGAATTGGATTTTTTCCGGCACGGCGTGCGGGCCGAGGATGTCGCGGACCTTTTGGTTGATTTCCTTGTGGATTTGTTCGCTCGCCGCGATGCCGGTCTTGAGCGTGACGTAGGCGTAAATGGCAAAGCCTTTGATGTCGTGCGGATAACCGACCACCGCCGCCTCGGCCACTGCCGTGTGCGCTCCGATTGCACCCTCAACCTCGGCCGTGCCGATGTTGTGGCCGGACACGATGAGGATGTCGTCCACGCGGCCGGTGATCCAATAATAGCCGTCAGGATCGCGCCAGCAGCCGTCGCCGGTGAAATATTTTCCGAGGAAGCGCCTGAAATAAGTGTCCACGAACCGCTGGTGATCGCCGAAGACGGTGCGCATCTGGCCGGGCCAGCTCGCCTTCAAACACAAATTGCCGCGCACGTCGTTGCCGAGAAGTTCATTGCCCTGGTCGTCCACCACGGCGGGCTGCACGCCGGGCAATGGCAGCGTGGCGGAACCGGGCTTAGTCGGGATCGCGCCGGGCAATGGCGTAATCAAAATGCCGCCGGTCTCGGTCTGCCACCATGTGTCCACGATGGGACAGCGCGATTTGCCGACGACCTTGAAATACCAGTTCCACTCCGGCTCCTTGATCGGCTCGCCGACGGTCCCGAGCAGGCGCAGCGAACTCAAGTCATGCAGGTTCGGCCATTTATCGCCTTCCTTCATCAGCGCGCGCAACGCCGTCGGCGCGGTGTAGAAGATGTTCACCTTGTGCTTCGCCACGACCTGCCAGAAGCGCCCGTAATCGGGGAAGTTCGGCACGCCCTCGAACATCAGCGTCGTGGCACGGTTCGCGAGCGGGCCGTAGATGATGTAGCTGTGGCCGGTGATCCAGCCGATGTCCGCCGTGCACCAGTAGATGTCGCCGGGGTTGTAGTCGAAGACGTAGTGATGCGTATAGGCCGCATAGGTGAGATAGCCGCCCGTCGTGTGAAGCACTCCCTTGGGCTTACCGGTGGAACCGCTGGTATAAAGGATGAAAAGCGGGTCTTCCGCGTCCATAACCTCGGGTGCGCAGGTCGGCGCAGCGGCACCGAGCGCGTCGTGCCACCACACATCGCGGCCCGCCTGCATCTCGACGGGCGTGCCGGTGCGGCGGACAACGAGGATTTTTTCCACGCTCGGCGTTCGCGGCGCGGCCTTGTCGGCGTTAGCCTTCATCGGGATGTCGTGCTTCACGCCACGCACGCCGGTGTCCTGCGTGATGATGACTTTGCAGCCGGAGTCGTTGATGCGCGTGACGAGGCTTTCAGCGGAGAACGCGCCGAACACGACCGAATGCACCGCGCCGATGCGCGCGCACGCGAGCACCGCGACGGCTAGCTCGGGAATCATCTGCAAATAAATGCACACGCGGTCGCCCTTGTGGACGCCGAGCGCCTTGAGCGCGTTGGCCGCGCGCTGCACCTGCTGGTGAAGCTCGCGATACGTCACGCGGCGCGACTCGTCGGGATTGCTGCCCTCCCAGATCAGCGCCGTCACGTCGCCGTGGCCAGCCTCGACATGGCGGTCCACGCAGTTGTAACAGGCGTTGAGTTTGCCGCCGATGAACCACTCGATGCTGACGTTGTCGCGGTAGTTCACATCGGAGAGCTTGCTCCACTTCTGCTGCCACGCGAGCCGGTTCGCCTGTGCGGTCCAGAACTTCTCCGGGTCGCGGATGGATTCGTCGTAAAGCGCGCGATACTCGGCGAGCGACTTGACGTGCGCGCGGGCGGAGGCTGCTGCGGGCGGCTGAAAAACAGGAATCTCGGCGGCGGACTTGGTCTGGCTCATAATCTTCGCAATCTTCGCGGAAATTTTCCCGGCCATGTTAGGAGCGAACCGCGACGCGTCAACCCCGAAGGCTAATCAGACCGGCGGCACTCTCAAATCTGCTCAAAGTAACGCTGCTTCTCCCAATCCGTCACGGCGTTGCCGAACGCTTCGTGCTCCAGCCGCGCGTGATGCACGTAAAATTCCACCACGTCGTCACGGAACGCGGCACGGGCGAGCTTGGATTTTTCCAGCAGATCGGTGGCGTCGCGCAGCGAACTCGGCAGATGCACGAGCTTCGGGTCCACATAGGCGTTGCCGCGATACTCAGGGCCACAATCGAGTCCCTCGCGCACGCCGGCCATGCCGGCGGCGAGCATCGCGGCGAAGGCGAGATACGGATTCGCGTCCGCGCCGGGCATGCGGTTCTCGATGCGGAACGAATCGCCGCGGCCCACGACGCGGAAGCCGGTCGTGCGATTGTCCACCGCCCACGCCATGCGCGTCGGTGCCCAACTGCCGGGCTGGTAACGCTTGTAGCTGTTGATGGTAGGCCCGAAGAAGAGACACAGCTCCGGCGAATACTTCATCAGCCCGCCGAGAAATTGGCGGAAGTGCTTGGAGCCTGCGCGCTGCTTCGCGTCCCAAAACAAGTTCTTCCCGCCCTTCCACAGACTCATGTGGATGTGGCATGAGCTGCCGGCCTCGCCGGGCGCATACTTCGCCATGAACGTCACCGCCTTGCCGTGCTGCTCGGCCATTTCCCGCACGCCCTGCTTGAAGAGCGCGTGCATGTCCGCCATCGGCAACGGCGCGGCGCAGGTGAAGTTGATCTCGTGCTGGCCGCGGCTCCACTCGCCCTTGCTGCTCTCCACCGGCACGCGCGCGGCGCACATGCCGTTGCGGATGGCGCGCATCAGCGGCTCGTCGCGCGTCGGCTGCATGAGGTGGTAATCAATCCGGTAATCGCTCGACGGCTGGAGGTCGCGGTAGCCGCCCGTGTGCGCGGCGTGGTAGGTCTGGTTGAACAGGTAGAACTCCAGCTCGCTCGCGCAGAGGCAGGTCTGGCCCTGCTTCGCGAGCAAGTCCAACTGCCGCCGCAGGACCGAGCGCGGGGCTTCCACCACCAGTTCGCCGTTCTCGCGCACGAAGTCGCACAGCACCATCGCCGCGCCCGGCTGCCACGGCAACGCGCGCAACGTCGAGAAATCCGGGCGGAACCCGAAGTCGCCGAAGCCCGTGGCCCAGTTCGCGACCTTGAAGCCGTCGAGCGGGTCCATGTCCATGTTGACCGTGAGCAGGTAGCTGCACCCGTGCGTCCTGTGCTTCACGACCGAGCCGAGGAAGAAGTCCGCGCGGAACCGCTTGCCCACGAGCCGCCCGAACGGGTCGGGGAACGCGACGAGGATGGTGTCAATGGCACCGGACTTAACTTGGGATTTGAGTTGGGGCAGTGTCATGATGTGGGCTTTCTGATTGGAACGCTCTGAATACTTCTCTTTCTTCGCTTCAATTGAGCAGGTGTTCGTTGTGCCTCTCCAAATCGGCAGGCTACATCCTTAAGAAAATGAATCTGTCGTATGTCCTCAATCGAAACCACCAATTCGTCTCTTGTGGTCAATGAAAACTCTGAAACACCTTTCGGAAGCGAGTGGCTTGATACCGCAAAGTTGAACAGGTAGCCACAGACTACGAACCGATACCAACGATATCCATCTGCTCGCGCAACATCCGGCTGGAGAATCCAGTCGTGATACATTTTCCCGTCAATCAGCACCGCTACGATGAGACACGGGTAATCATCCTGATCAAGGGGGTCACCGGCTATAAGAGCTTGCCGAATGCGTTCGCCGTGCTTCTGGCCAAGATCCACTTGACTGAAAAGCTCGCCTTCTGCCGCATGCATTCGCCAGAGCAGAGACATCAGAAAGAGTTTGAATATCTTGTAGCCGACTTTTGCGAAACGAATGGTTTTCTGACCGCGAGCCATTGGCTTTGCGACATCTCCGAAGAAGACTTTGCTGGCGTAATCATCCCATTCTCCGCTACGACCTTCGCAGGTTTCGCAGAGAAGATACTCTCGATAGCCCTTTTTTCCAAAATCGTCTGCGACAGTTTTGTCAGTGCTAATCACGTGGAACTTGTGCTCCGGCATGTCGTAGATGCGGCGGTAGAAGAACTCAGGCACGATATGAGAGTGTCGGAGCTTGGCTGCCCGACGACAAAGCGCGCAGTCGGCACGAGTCTGTTTATTCGGCGACGTAAACATTCTTCAGTTCCGTGTAACCCTCCATCGCCGCCATGCCCAAATCACGGCCAAGCCCGCTCTGTTTGTAGCCGCCGAACGGAGCCTCGACGTGAACGCTGCTGTGCGAGTTGATGCTCAGGACGCCGCTCTGCACGGCGCGGGCGACGCGCAGGGCGCGGCGGATGTCGTTCGTCCAGATGGAGCCGCTCAGGCCGTAGGGCGAGGCGTTCACGGCGCGGAGCATCTGCGTCTCGTGGTCGAAGGGGACGATGCACACGACGGGGCCGAAGATTTCCTCGCGCCAGCAGCGGGTGGATTTGTCCACGTCGAGCAGGACGGTGGGTTCGAGGTAGAAGCCCTTCGCGGACGGTCGCTTGCCGCCGCAGCCGAACTGCGTGCCATGCTTCCGCGCGTCGGCGAGAAAGTCCTCCACGCTCGCGCGCTGGCTGGCGGAGACGAGCGGGCCGAGTTGCGTCGCGTCCAGCGCGGGGTTGCCGATGACCAGCTCTCTGGTGGCGGCGATGAAGCGTTCGGCGAACGGCTCGTAAATGCTTTGCTCGACGAAGACGCGGCTGCGGGCGCAGCAGTCCTGGCCGGTGTTCGCGAAGACGCTCATGGGCGAGGTGTCGGCGGCGCGCTGCCAGTCGGCGTCGGCGAAGACGATGTTGGGCGACTTGCCGCCGAGTTCGAGCGAGACACGCTTCAGGTCGCGCGCTGCGAGTTCCATGATGCGCCGGCCAATCTCGGTCGAGCCGGTGAAGGAAACCTTGCGCACGAGCGGGTGCGTGACGAGCGCGTCGCCGATGGCCGAGCCGGGGCCGGCGAGCACCTGCAACACGCCGGGCGGCAGGCCGGCGGCGTGCACGAGTTCGCCGAGCCGGAGCGCGGTGAGCGGCGAGAGCGACGCGGGCTTGAGCACGACGCAGTTGCCGGCGGCCAGCGCGGGCGCGGCCTTCCAGCACGCGATGGGAAACGGAAAATTCCACGGCACGATGGCCGCGACCACGCCCATCGGCTCGCGCAAGGTGAAGTCGAGGCCGCCACGCGCGACCGGGATGGTCTGCCCGCAGAACTGGCCGATAGCCCCGGCGTAATACTCGAAGACCCGTGCGCCGAGGCCGATTTCATCGCGCGCATCGCTGATGGGCTTGCCGATGTTGGCGCATTCGAGTTGCGCGAGTTCCTCCAGATGCTCGCGGAGCACGCGGGCGATGTTGAAGAGAATCTCCGCACGCTTGCCCGGCGCGAGGTTGCGCCAGCCGTCCTCCCAAGCGCGCTGGGCGGACTCGACAGCGGCGTGGGCATCGGCAGCCGAGGCGGCGGCGACTTCGGTGAAGGTTTCCTCGGTGGCGGGGTTGGTTAGTTGAGTGCGCGCGCCGGTCGAGCCATCGCGGTGAACCCCATCAACAAACAGCTTCGTCGGGAATTGATTCATATCTCTTCAGCAATGGTGGCGGTCTGCGGCGGGCCTTTGAAGCGCCGCTTCTCCAACCCGAACCAAACAGCCAGCAGCAGCACGACCGTGCCGCCGACAATTTTCACCGCCTGTTCATTCGGCGGCTGCATCCCGATGACGATGAGGAAGAGGCAGCCGAGCGTGGAGATGACGGCGAGCGGACGATAGAGGCGGCCGATTTGCCACGGCCCCATGCGCGTCCAGGTGCGACCGTGCGCGAAGAAGCCAGCGGCAACGGGCAGCACGTAGCTGAGGTAGAGGAAGATGACGCACACCGCCGCGATGGTCACGTAAGGCACGAGGATGGTGAACAGCGCCGCCGCGATGGCCGCGAACCACACGGCGACGGAGGGCGACTTGCTGGCCGGGTTCACGCGACGCAGCGCGTCGGAGAACGGGAGGCCGCCGTCGCGCGCGAAGGCATACGTCATGCGCGAGGCGGACGTGAGCGCGGCGAGTCCGCAGAGGTATTGCGCGACGATGATGAGCGCGAGCAGCACCGACGCGAGCGCGGGCGGCAGCGCGGCCTTCATCGTCCACGGCACGACGTTCGCGCCCTGCTCGACGCCTTCCTTCACCGAGGGCATCGCGAGCAGGATGGCGCAAATCATCACCCAGCCGAATACGCCCGACACCCACACGGAACGCACGATGCCCTTGGGCACGTTCACCGCCGCGCCGATGGTTTCCTCGCTCGTGTGCGCCGAGGCGTCGAAGCCCGTGATGGTGTAGGCCGGCAGCAGGAAGCCGAGCGCGAAGAGCCACACGATGTTGTCCTGCTTGGGAAACACCGCGCCGTCGCCGGCGGGAAGACCGCTGTAGTTCGTGAACGTCCACAGCCGCGCCCACTCGAATTGCTTCGTCGCGAGCAGCAGCGCCACGGTCAGCGCGGTCGCGACGATGAGAATCAACCAGCCGCTCAAGTCCGTGAGGCGCGTGGTGAGATGGATGCCGTAATGATTCAGCAAGCCTTGCGAAAGCGTCATCAACACGATGACCGCGGTGCGGAGCGTGGGCGCGTTGATGCTCGCCGGCACATCGAACGCGGCGGTGGCGAAGTCGTAAGTGCCCGCGTTGATGGCCGCGAGCACGGTGATGAGGCCGGCCAGGTTGAACCACGCCGTCACCCAGCCGCACGCGCGTCCGCCGAGGATGCTGCCCCAGTGATACAGCCCGCCCGCCGTCGGGAACGCGCTCGCCACCTGCGCCATCGTCGCCGCGACACACAGCGAGAACAGGCACACCAGCGGCCAGCCCAACCCGATGCTCGCCCCGCCCGCGCTGCACAAACCGACGTGAAACGACGTGATGCCGCCCGCCAGGATGCAGATGATGGAGAGCGAGATGGCGAAGTTTGAGAAGCCGCTCATGCGCCGCGACAGCTCCTGTTCGTAGCCGAGCTGGCGGAGGAGCTTCTCGTCGTCGGGATGGTGGCTCATGGGGCGTAAAACGTAATGCGTAACGCGTAAGGAAGGCGGCTACATCGAGGCCAAGTAGAGTTCGCGCAAATCGGCAGCCGTGACGGGGACGGCATTCGTCCTGTGGCACGGGTCGTCCCATGCTTGGGCGACGAGGGCATCGAGTTGCTCGGGCTTCACGCCGTGGTCGCGGAGCCTGGTGTTGAGACTGATGCCAGCAAGGAACTCACCGATGAGGGCGATGGTGCGCTCGTCAGCTTCCGTGTTGCCGCACTTCATCACTTCCAGCCCGCAGGCGATGCCGACGCGGCGGTAGAGGCCGGGCTTGCGGGCGGCGCAGAAGTTCATGCTGGCGACGAGGCAGAGGGCGTTGGCGAGGCCGTGGTGCATTCCGCAAATCGTCGAGAGCGGGTGCGCGAGCGAGTGGACGACGCCGAGGTCTTTCTGAAATGCGACCGCGCCCATGGCGGCGGCGACGAGCATCTTGCCGCGCGCGTCGAGGTCCTTGCCGTCGCGCACGGCGCGGGGCAGGGCGTCCACGATGAGCCGGATGCCTTCGAGCGCGATGCCGTCGCACATCGGGTGGAACGCGAGGCAGGTGAAGCTCTCGATGCAGTGTGTGAGCGCGTCCGCGCCGGTGGCGGCGGTGAGCTTCGGCGGCAGGCCGACGGTGAGGTCGGGGTCGAGGATGACGAGCTTGGCGAGCAGTTCGGGATGGAAGAGCACGGCCTTGCGCCGCGTGGCGTCGAGCGTGATGACGGAGCTGCGGCCCACTTCGCTCCCAGTGCCGGCGGTCGTGGGAATCGCGATGAACGGCGCGAGGCCCGACCAGTCCGGTTCGTCGTAGAACTTCGCGAGATCGAAACCGGGTCGCTTCACGAGCAGCCGCGCAGCCTTGCCCGCGTCCAGTGCGCTCCCACCGCCGATGGCGATGATACCATCGCAGTGCTTCTCCTGAAACAGCGCCGCCGGCTCGCGCACGTCGGACTCGATGGGATTCGGATGCACGCCGGAGTAGAGAAACCATTTTGTCCCCATCCCTTCTTTACCCAGTGTCGTCGTCAAGGCGTGGAATGCATCGGTTTTCAACAGACCCGCGTCCGTAACGACGAGCGGGCGGCGGACACCGAGCTTCGCCAGCCGCGCGGGAAGTTCGGCGAGCGTGCCCGGGCCGAAAAGAGTGGTCGTGGGGAAGGAGAACGTCGCCACGGGAGAACTCATGCGGGAGAAGTGTGCGCGATTCAGCCGCGAGCGTCGAGTTTCCTTTAGGATGAGGAAAGCGTGCGGAGTTTGCCCTGCAGCCGCATTGCATTTACAGGTGGGCAGGTGTTCTCACGATTAAATTCGGGTTGGAAACCTTCGAAATCATGCAATTTCCTCCGCGATGTCCCTGTTTTGCTAGCAGCCGCCTTTACAATCGCGCTTGAGAATGGCACACTTATTTCTAATGCGAGCTTTGGTTACGCGGGCTATCGCCGGGTTTCTAACGTGTCAGGCATGATGGTCTTATGAAGGCATCACCGATTGTTCTCCTCGTGGACGATGAAGCCATCGTCGCAAAGGATCTTGAGTTTTCCCTGCGCCGGTTCGGCTACACGGTTTCGGGCACGGCCTCGACCGGGGCCGAGGCGATTTCCCAGACTGAATCGCAGCGCCCGGATGTGGTGCTGATGGACATCCGCCTCAAGGGCGACATGGACGGAGTGGATGCCGCGCGACAGATCCGCACGCGTCACGACGTGCCAATCATTTACCTGACGGCCTACGCGGACGACACGACGCTCGCGCGCGCGGGTGAAACCTCGCCTTACGGCTACCTCGTCAAGCCTTATCAGGAAAAGGAACTCCACGCCACCATCGAAACCGCGCTTCACCGCCACCAGATCGAACGCCAGATCAAACGGGAGGAACGCCGTTGTCGCGCGCTCATTGAAGCCATTCCGCAGCTCGTGTTCATCGCCGATTCATCGGGGCAGGCGAGCTTCTTCAACCGCCGCTGGTTTGATTACACCGGTCTTCCGACGGAAGAAAGCCAGGGCGAAGGCTGGCTCGACGCCGTCCACGCCTACGACCTCGCGCGCGTGCGCGAGGTGTGGAGCCAGTCCGTGCGGACCGGCTCGCCGCTTGAACTCGAATGCGGGCTTCGTTCCGCGGACGGCCAATACCGCTGGCACCTCATCCGCGCCGTCACGGGCGAGGACACCGACGGCACCATCCGCTGGTTTGCAACGTGCACCGACATCGAGGAGGAACGTCGCCGCGAGGCCGCGCTGCGCCGCAGCGAAGCCCATAAACGCGCCATCATCGAGTCCTCGCTCGACTGCATCATCACGGTGGATCACGACGGAAAAATCACCGACTTCAATTCCGCCGCGGAACACACGTTCGGGCTTTCGCGCACGGAAGTGCTCGGCCGCCACGTCGGCGACACGATCATTCCTTCGCGCCTGCGCGAACCGACCATGGGAGAACTGGCGCAGTTCGTCGGCTCCGCTTCCTCCACCGTCCGCTGGCATCGCACGGAGTTGACCGTGACCAACGCCAACGGCACCGAGTTCCCCGCCGAGCTTTGCATCGTTCAGGCGCCCGTGGTTGGCCGCCCCGTTTACACGTGGTTCCTCCGCGACATCACTGACCGCCGCCGAGCCGAGGCGCTGCGCGAGGAATTCATCCGGCAGCTCCGCGAAGCCGTCGTCCGCGGGCGCAAGAGCGACTGGATGCTTCCCGTCTGCGCCTCGTGCCGTCGCGTGCGCGACGACAAGGACGACTGGATGGATCTCAACGAATTTCTGCGCGTAAACGAGGAGAAGCTTTTCACTCACGGGCTTTGCCCGTCGTGCGCAAACGAATTGTATCCCGGCCTCCTGCAAAGTCCGATCGCCGAGTGAGCGGACACGCGCGGAAGTTTTTCTTCTCAGGCCAGAATTTCCCTCGCCACCTGCCCGTGCACATCCGTGAGGCGGAAATCCCGTCCCGCGTAGCGAAACGTGAGCCGCTCGTGATCAATGCCGAGGAGATGCAGCAGAGTCGCGTGCATGTCATGAACGTGCATCCGGTTTTCCGCGGCCTTGAAACCAAACTCGTCCGACTCGCCGTAAGCCATCCCGCCGCGCACACCGCCGCCGGCCATCCACATCAGGAAACCGTGCGGGTTGTGATCGCGCCCGTTGCCGTTCTCGCTCACGGGCGTGCGTCCGAATTCTCCGCCCCAGACGACGAGTGTGTCCTCAAGCAGGCCGCGCTGTTTCAAATCGCCGAGCAGCGCGGCGATGGGCCGGTCAATGTCCTTGCCCAGATTGCGCGTGGTCGCGTCGTGGTTTGAGTGCGTGTCCCACGGCTGGCCGTTGCCGTAATACACTTGGACAAAACGCACGCCGCGCTCGCACAGGCGCCGCGCCAGCAGGCAGCCGTTCGCAAAATGGCCCTTGCCATACATCTCGCGCGTGGTCTGCGACTCCCGGTTCAAATCGAACGCATCCGTCGCGGCGAACTGCATCCGATACGCCGTTTCCATCGCCTCGATGCGGCCGTTCAACGCCACATCGTTCCCGCCGCGCGCGGCGAGATGCTCGTGGTTCAACTCGTTCAACAAGTCGAGCTGTTTGCGCTGCGGTTCCGCGGCGAGCTTTGCGTTGTGAAGCCACGGAATCATCTGCGTCGGATCGAGGTTCGAGTGGTTGATATAAACGCCCTGATGCTTCGAGGGCAGGAACGCGCTCGTCCACAAAATCGAAAACCGCACCGGCCGGCCGGGGCAGAGCACGATGTAGGCGGGCAGGTTTGCGTTTTCCGTGCCGAGACCGTAGCTGCACCACGCGCCCATGCTCGGCACGCGCGGCGTCATCGTGCCGTTGTTCATCAGGAGCAGCGCGGGGCCGTGGTTCGGATTGTCCGTATGCACCGAACGAAGGACGCAGAGATCGTCGGCGAACTTCGCCGTCAACGGCAGCAGCTCGCTCACGGACAGGCCGCTCCTGCCGTGCTGCGAAAATGTAAACGGACTAGCCAGCAATCCGCCCGTGGGCCGCTCCGTGCGCAAGTCCGCGCCAGCAGGACGCTGCCCGGCGAACTTTGCGAGCGCGGGCTTCGGGTCAAAGAAATCCGGCCCGAACGGCCCGCCGTTCATGAAGAGATGGATGACCCGCTTCGCGCGCGGCCGGAAGTGCGGCAAGGCCCGCATGGGCGACGCGGCATTCGGCAACGCCGACGCCACGCCCGGCAGCGACGCCAGCAAACCCAGCGTGCCTAAGCCGCCACCGAAACGGGCGATGGCGTCACGGCGGGACAGGGAAACGATCTTGAATAAAGGCATGATAATTTTCCTCGCGTTTCAGTAGCCGCCCAGCAATTTACGCCTCGCCTCCATCCTCTCGTCTGTATGCGCCACGCGTGCAAGCTCCGCTAAGCGGCAGTATTCTTTAGAAGCAGCCGAATCTTGCTCGACGCCATAGCCTCCAAAGACATAGCACTGACCCAGCTCCCAATAGGCGTGGTATTTGGACCAACTTCCGGCAGCAGGATTACCGACTGCTTTCCGATACCAGCTTACCGCCTGCGCGTAGTCTTTCGCTACACCATCTCCGCGCGAAAATTTATCACCCATGAAATTCTGCGCTTCAGGGTCACCTTGTTTTGCCTTGGCGAGCATCTCAGATAATTTAACGGAGTCAGCAATTTCGGCCTCGGTTTTAAGTCTTGATACGTTGGCTTGTATTTCAGTGCGCAACTCTTTCGCTCTTATCTCACCAACCATTGTTTGGAGCGAAGTCATTTCCCGCTTTAATAGATTCCATTCCTCCTCACATCGGTCATGGCCTTTGGGCAGTTGCTTAAACCAAGCAAAGCCTTCGACGTAATCCCTTTTAATTCCGATGCCGAATCCCTTGGTGTAGGCTCGCACGATGGATACTTGCGCTTCGAAGTTGCCTGCCATCGCTTCCCGCCGCGTCGCAACTACACGGCGTGCGTCTTGACACTCGATGTCCAAATTAGCTTCGGGGTTCCATTTGGCCCTTAGTCGTGCCCAACACTCTTTAACGGCGCTTCGACGGCTCTCAGCTTCTCTCCAATTTTTCTTTCTACGACGTTCTTTGTTTATTTCCTCTTCTGCAGTTTTGCGGCTCTCCCCAGATGAATAGCAGAGAAGAGCTTTATGAAACCACTGATGCGCCTTCTTAGTGTCTTTATAAACGCCTATTCCCGCTTCGTAACAGTGCCCAATTTCACAACATGCTTTGGCGTTCAAACGATGGATGGTGTAATCCATCTCATACACAGTTTTGAAAAGCTTAATCGCCTTCTTGGGATTGCGCTTCACACCAGCCCCTCCTAAATACTTACATGCAAGGGCGTAGAGCGCGTTGGCTTTGTCGTGCGAGTTATCAAATACAAAGTCAGGTTCCAATGCCACCTTTAGCCGGTCGAAGAGTAACTTTTGTGTCGCAAAGTCACTTGCTCGCCCCCTGTTTTCGTCGACAACATCTGGGTCCGGTGAGACCAAACGGACAATCCGGTAAAGAAGCTGTTTGTTCATGTGATTTTGAGTGTTTTTGCTTCTCTAAACGCATGCTTGTCAATCCACAAACTGCGTTTCGTTGCTAGCGAGCAAGGCTTGCGTGTATTCCGCCCACGCGGCGCGGTCGCCATCCGCTGCGCCCGAGGCGGGCGCGCTCCCCAAGTCCAACACGAAAAATCGCGCGGCGGGCTTCAGGGTTGAGGCGACGGTTTTCACGTTCGCTCAAAACTGCTGGTGAAACTGGCTTAAGACCCGCGCGAGCGTTGCAAGAGGCAGCGCGCCAAGCCGCTTCAGAAAGAGCGACTGGTGAAGCGTGATGACTTTCGCGAGCTTGATGAGCGAGGGCTTGGGCAGGCCGCAAGCGCGCTGGTCATTGGTTGGAATCAGGAACTCTTCCGACCGAAGAGCCGCTGGAATTTGTGACGTGATGGCGAGCAGCACGGCGTCCGAGCCACGGGCGTTCAAGGCATCGCTGGAAATGACGAGCGCCGGACGCTGCTTGGTAGCTGTCAAGTCAGTGAACGGGAACGGGACGAGCACCACGTCGCCCTGCTTATAGCTGGTCGTAGATGGCATCCTCGGCGTTCTCCCAGAAATCAAACGAGCCTTCCGCGATGCGCGCCCAAGCAAGGTCGTCCGGGGAAATCTTCAGGTGCTGCGGCAGCTCGCGCAGCAGGGCGACCTGCTCCTTGACGTTGAGCCGCTCGATGGCATCCGTGATTTCGAGGACTGTGCTCATGGTGTTCTTCTACTCTCGTTTGGGCGCGGTTGCAACGGCTCTTCTCAATCCACAAACAGCAATTCGTTGCTGCCGAGCAAGGCTTGCGCGTATTCGGCCCAAGCGGCGCGGGCGGTGGTTTCGCGGCCTGCGAGGAATCGCGACGCGGCGCTCGCTTCATTCTTCGTCGGCGCGCGTTGATAGAGCAACGCGTAGGCGCGGGTCACGCGGTCGCTCGTGTTCGTTCCCGCTTCCTTTTCCAGGCGTGTGGCGAGCGCGTCGGATTGCTGCTGGAGGAACGGGCTGTTCAGCGCGAAGAGCATCTGCAACGGCGTCGAGGTCTCCGCGCGCGCCGGGCTGTGCGACGACGGGTCGGGGAAATCGTGGATGCGCAGCATCGGGTCCAGCTCGTGCCGGTTGACGGTGGCGTAGAGCGTGCGGCGATGATTTTTCTCCGAGTCCACGGCCTCGGATGGTCCGCCGATTTTATTGTCGAGCGTGCCGGTCACGGAAAGGATGGCATCGCGCCACGCCTCGACGTCGAGCCGGCGGCGCGGCATGCGCGTGAAGAACCTGTTCTCCGGGTCGCGCTTCTCGGAATCGGGCGCGACTGAGCTTTGCTGCCATGCGGCGGACAAAAGAATCTCGCGATGCAGCCACTTCAGCGACCAATTGTTCGCGATGAAACGCGACGTGAGGTCGTCAAGCAAATCAGGATGTGTCGGCGCATCGCCAAGCACGCCGAACTCGCTCGGCGTGTCCACGATGCCGCGCCCGAAATGCTCCTTCCAGACGCGGTTCACGATGACACGCGCGGCGAGCGGCGCGGCGTCCTGCACGATGGCCTGCGCGAGTTCGAGGCGACCGCTGCCGGTGACGAAACGCCGCGGCTTGCCGTCCCTTGCCGGGAAAGCGCCGAGAAACTGGCGCAGCACCACGTCGCCCGTGTTGTTCGGGTCGCCGCGTTTCTGAATTTCCAGATCGCGCGCCTTGCCAGGCTGATAATCGAGCTTCGTGCCCTTGCCCTCGCCGGCGGAGACGACGTAAAGCGCAGCGTCCTCGACGCCGTTGGCCATGGTCATGTCGTAATGCGGCGTGGCGGATTTGATTCCGGCGATTTTCGTTTCAATCGCGGCCACCTGGTTGGTGAGATCAGCGGGCGCGGGTTTTTTCTTCTTCAACTCGTCGCGCTCTTTTTCCAGCGCGGCGACCGTTTCGCGCGCCTTCTTCACCGGCAGCCAGAACTCGTCGGACATCGTCGGCCGCTCGGCGATGCGGACGCTCGCGAACACTCCGGCCACCGCGTAGTAATCCGCCGCCTTGATGGGATCGGACTTGTGATCGTGGCAGCGCGCGCAGGCGAGCGTGAGGCCAAGGAACGTGCGGCTCACGGCGTCCACGTGTTCCTCCCATTCATCGGCGACGGTGCCCTTGATGAGTTCCGGCGGCAGGAGAAGTTCCTTCCAGTAAGTCGGGCTGAGGCCGAGGAAACCCAGCGCGTGGCGGTCTTCCGGCGGCAATCCCATCAAGTCTGTCGCGAGCTGGCGCATCACAAACTGGTCATACGGCATGTCGTCGTTGAACGCCTTGACCACCCAGTCGCGGTAAAGATGCGCCGAGCCGGTCGGCTCCAGCCACGACGCGGTCTGGTCCACATAGCGCGCGAGGTCGAGCCAGTGGCGGCCCCAGCGCTCGCCGTAATGCGGCGAGGCGAGCAGGTGGTCAACGGCATTGCCGATTGCCGATTGCCGATTGCCGATTGAGGAACACTCGCGCACGAACATTTCAACTTGCTCCGGTGTCGGCGGCAGGCCGGTGAGGTCGAAATAAAGCCGGCGGATGAGCACGCGCGGATCGGCGGGCGCGGCGGGCTTGAACTTCGCCGACTCCATCTTCGCGAGTAAAAACGTGTCCACGCGCGTCTGCGGCCACGAGGAATTCTTCACCTTCGGTGCGACAACCTCGCGCAGCGGCTTGAACGACCACGGAATTTGCGGCGCGGCGGGCTTTGCCTTTTGCGCGCTGGATTTTTCGGTCGAGGCGGGCGCGGCAAACGCGAGCGCGCCGCACAGGCAGAGGCCTGCGGTGGCGAGGAGTTGTTTTCGCGCGAAGCTCATGCGGCAGTTTGGATCAGACGCCGCTTCGCCGGGCTGCATTCTATCGGCGCCAGATGAACGGCGTCCTGCCCGGCATCGCGACGGGCGCGACGGGCCACTTCATGTCCCAGTGGATGTCCTTGGGGAAGGTGTCTTCCTGCGAGTTGAGCGCCATCTCCCAGGTGATTTCCTTGCCGGTGTAGGCAGCCATGCGCGCCATGATGGCGGTGAGCGTCGTCTTGATGAAGCGGTCGCCGGTGTTGATCGGCTTGCCCTTGCGGATGCTCGCATACATCTCGTCGTGCTCGGTTTGGTAGCCGTTCTGGGTCTTGTTGCCTTCCCAGCGCCAGCGGTTCTCGCCGCGAATGACGTGCCGCTTGCTCGCGCTCTCGCCGTCATACACGCCCTTGGTGCCATAGACCGTGTCGGTGTTGCCCTGCGCGCATTTGTCGAACTGGCGGCAGAAGTGGTAGCCCTTCACGCCGTTGGCCCATTTGTATTCCGCGGCGAAATGGTCGTAGATGTTCCCGTATTCGCCGCCGGGTTCGCCGGGGCGCACCTGCCGGCCGCCGGTGCAAATCACGCTCTCGGGCGGCTCGTCCTTCATCGTCCACAGCAGCTTGTCAATCGAGTGAATCGCCTGCTCGACGACGTGGTCGCCGGAAAGCCACGTGAAATAATACCAGCGGCGAATCTGCCATTCGAGGTCGGTCTTGGTGTTCGTCCGGTTCCACTTCGGGTAACGGTCCACCGCGCCGGTGTAATAGCTGGAATAAACCGCCTCGATGTCGCCGAGGGCGCCGTCGTGAATCTTCGCGTAAGCATCGCGGTTCGCGGTCGTCCAGCGCCACACGAAGCCGTCCACCAGCGCGAGGTTTTTCTCCTTCGCCTTCTTGATGCTCTCCATCACCGAGCGCACGCCCGGGCCGTCCACGGCCATCGGCTTCTCGGCAAAGACGTGCTTGCCCGCCTCGACTGCGGCCTTGATGTGCATCGGGCGGAAGCCGGGCGAAGTGGTGAGCAGCACGACATCCACGCCGCTTTCGAGCACCTTTTTGAAACCGTCGAGGCCGGTGAACTGCCGCTCCGGCGACACGTTGATCTTCTCCGGCTTGTCCTTGAACTGCGCCTTGAGCGTCTCCAGCCCCGAATCAATCTTGTCCTGGAAAATGTCGCACATCGCCCACATCTCGACGTTCGAGTCGGCGTTGAGCGCCTGGTTGGCCGCGCCGGTGCCGCGCCCGCCGCAGCCGACCCAGCCGATGCGGATCTTGTCGCCCGGCGCCGCGCCGGTAACGACGTGCGGGAACGCAACCGCCGAGGCGAGCGCGCCGCCGGCGAGGGCGGAGGACTTGATGAATTGCCGGCGCGTGGCCGGAAGCGAAGAAGAAAAGTTCTGGTTCATAAAATTATGCCGATGCGCGGCAGATTCGGGCGAAACGAAACCGCCGTCAAGACGGCGTTCGTTGCGCCAAAGGTTGACTTGCGCTGTTCTGACGGACGCAGAGCAAACTGTATTCTACGCCGCGCGAGTGACGCGGTAACTCTCGCGCTTCGCGTCGAACAAGTCGGGCTTCAACTTCGTGCCCAAGCCCGGCCCTTCCGGCGGCAGCGCGAAGCCCTGCTCGATCACCACGTTCGTCTCGATGAGCGAGCTGTAGAACGTGCGGATGTGCGCGCGGACGGATTCCTGAAAGGTCACATTCGGCACCGCCGTCGCGACATGCAGGCCGGCGAAGAGCGTCAGCGGCCCGGTGCAGTCGTGCATCGTGGCGGGCACGTTGTAGGTTTGCGCGAACTCCGCCAGCCGCCGCGTCTCGCTGATGCCGCCCACCCACGTCGGGTCAATCATCACGTAGTCCACCGCGCGCCGTTCCAGCACGAGCCGGTAGTCGTCGCGGCTCGTCAGCATCTCACTCACGGCGATGGGCAGTCGCGCCTTGTCACGGAAGTCGGCGAGCGTGTCGGCGTTGTCCACGCGCATCACGTCCTCGAGCCAGAGCGGGCGCAGGTCGCGCATGGCCTCGGCGATGCGCAGCGCGGCAGGCAGTTGGAAGAAGCCGTGGCCGTCGAGGAGGATTTCGATCTTGTCGCCGACGCGCTTGCGCGCTTCCTCCATCGGCTTCACGCAGGCTTTCACGGCGGACCACGGAAGGAAGTTCCCGCCGTGCTCGTGGAAGGCACGGTCGAACGTCCAGAACTTCATCGCGCAATAACCTTCTGCGACGAGTTCCTCGGCGAGGTCGCCGGCGGCGTAGTTCGAGGCCCAGTTGTCTTCGAGCGGGCCGGGCTTGCCCAAGTCGCCGTGACCGGGCCAGCCCTGATCGCGGCCCGCGCCGATGCGGCGTCCGTAGGTCGGGCCGCCGGAGCTGTTATAGACGCGCACTTTGTCGCGGGCCTTGCCGCCGAGCAGTTGCCAGACGGGTCGCCCGCAGACCTGCCCGAGGATGTCCCACAGCGCGAGGTCAATGGCGCTGATGGCGCGCAGCTCCGTGCCGCGCGAGCCGAACGCGCTCGCCCGCTCGTAGAGAAAGCGCCAGTGGTTCTCGATGGAGAGCGGATCCGCGCCGAGCAACCGCCGGCCCATCCAGTCATGAATCATCGCCGCCACCGCTTGCGGCGCGTAGTAAGTCTCGCCGTGCCCGATGACGCCCGCGTCCGTGTGAATGCGCAGCAACAGCAGGCCGGGCATGATGTGGTTTGGAATGACCGTTTCGATCGCGGTGATCTTGATGCCTGAACTGTTCGGCACCGGCTTGGGCGCGGGGGAGATGGTGGCAGCGGGGGAAGGTTTGGGTGTTTTCTTCATGTTGCTGATGACGGCGGAAGCTCGCGCCGGATTTCGCGCACTTCGGGCAACGCCGCCAGATTGGCGAGAAATTCGCGGTGATGCCGGTGAGCGTGGCAATAGTTCAGCCGGAGCTGTTTCATTCCGTCGGGCACCGTGCTCAAGTCCATCGGGCCGCGCTGGACGTGGTGGTCTTCGAGGATTTCCTCGATCTTCACCACCGATTTGCCACCGGCGGGATCGAAGGTGACAAGCACCGAACTGAACTCGCAGTGGCCGAGATATTTTTTCTCCAGCGTCGAGATGACCGTCAGCACTGCCAGCACCAGCACGCTCAACGCAAGGCTCGCAACCGCATAGCCCGCGCCCGCCACCATGCCGACGGCGGCCATGATCCAGATCGTCGCGGCGGTCGTCATGCCGGTGACGCCCGCCTGCCCGCGCAGGATCGCGCCCGCGCCGAGGAAGCCGATGCCCGTGACGATTTGCGATGCAATGCGGCCGGGATCACCGTGACTGAACGAGACGGAAACCATCGTGAACACGGCCGAGCCGAGGCTTACGAGCGTCAACGTGCGCAGCCCGGCGGGCTTCTCCTTGCGTTCGCGTTCCGCGCCGACGATGGAGCCGCAGAGCACCGCGACCAGCGCGAGCGCGAGGTTTGCCCACGGTTGGCCGAGGAGTTCATGCCAGCTTTGAGTGAGCCACTGCATCGCAGGATTGAATTTTCGCAGGCATCATAATCGCCGCGTGCCTATAGGCATAGCGCAAATCCCAAACAGCCGAACTGCAACCGCGCTTGATGCGGCGCGCTTCTTCGGGTTTGCTTCGCGCGAGAAATCTCATGAACCGCCGCCGCGCTGTCTTGTTGTGCGCTCTTGTTCTGGCCTTTGGTCTGAACGGTGACGCAGTTCTTGCGGCAGAGTCGCGCGCGGAGTTTGCGTGGACGCAGCTTCCGTCGCTACCCGACCGCGAAGGCTTTGCTGGAATGTTCGCGGGATGGGCTGGAACTCACGGCGAGTATCTTCTTGTTGCGGGCGGGGCGAACTTCCCGGACAAGAAACCGTGGGAAGGCGGGAAGAAAGTCTGGTCGGACAAAGTCTTCATGCTCTCTGCTCCTGACGGAAAATGGTGGGCGAGGGGCAATCTGCCTCGCCCGCTCGCCTACGGCGTGAGCGTGTCGTGGCGCGGCCGCGTTGTCTGCGTCGGGGGAAGCGACGCGGATCGCCACTACGCGGACGCATTCACGATGGACTGGGGCAAGTGGGATCCAATGTTCAATTCGCTTCCATCGCTGCCGCGTCCGATAGCGAATGCCTGCGGCGCGCTGCTTGGCGACACTCTTTATGTCGCTGGCGGCACGGAAAAACCTGATTCGACGAACGCGCTCAAAACGTTTTACTCGCTTGATTTGAAATCAGATCAGCGGAAATGGCGTGAACTGAAGTCGTGGCCCGGCCCGGCGCGGGTGCTCGCGGTCGCGGCGGCGCTGGACGGCTCGTTCTTCCTCGCGAGCGGCGCGGACTTGCACGCGGGGCCGGACGGCAAGCCGGTGCGGACTTACTTGCGCGACGCGTATCGCTTCACGCCGGGCAAGGGCTGGAAGCGCATCGCCGATTTGCCTCGTGCCGCTGTGGCCGCGCCTTCGCCCGCGCCGACGCTCGGCAAGACGAAGTTTCTCATCCTCGGCGGCGATGACGGTGCGCAGGTCAACACACCGCCGACGGAACACAAGGGATTTCCAAAAACAATTCTCGCCTACGACACTCAGAAAAATTCGTGGAGCGAAGCCGGTCTTGCGCCCGTGTCGCGCGCGACCGTGCCGACGGCGGTCTGGCAAAACCGCTGGCTCATCGTGAGCGGCGAACAGCGGCCCGGCGTGCGCTCGCCGGAAGTGTGGTCGCTCCAACTGCCATGAGCGAAAATCCGCCGCGCGAAAATTCGTCCGCCGCCATTGCGCGCACTGCGTGGCTCGCGGTCGGTCTGCTCTGGCCCGTCGCGCTGTTGAATTATTTCGACCGGCAGCTCATTTCCACGATGAAGCGCTCCATCATGGCCGACATCCCTGACATCGCGACGGATGAAAATTTCGGCCGGCTCATGGCGGTGTTCATGTGGGTGTATGCGGTGCTGAGCCCCGTCGGCGGCTATCTCGCCGACCGCTTCAACCGCCGCTGGACGGTCATCGCAAGTCTCGGCGTGTGGTCGGTCGTGACTTGGCTCACAGGCCGCGCGCAGACTTATGATCAGCTCTGGCTCGCCCGCGCCGCGATGGGCGTGAGCGAGGCGTGCTACATCCCGGCGGCGCTGGCGCTGATCGCGGATTTTCACGACAGCACAACGCGATCGCGCGCGGTCGGCGTCCACCAGACCGGCATCTACGCGGGCATCGCGCTTGGCGGCCTCGGCGGCGTGATCGCGGACAGCGCCTACGGCTGGCGCGCGGGCTTCACGTGGTTCGGCCTCGCGGGAATTTCCTACGCGGCGCTGCTTTTTTTTTTGCTGCCAACGCCGACGAAAATTTCCGATGAAGTTTTGCAAAGGCCCGCCCCGGTGAATGTCGGCGCAGCGTTAAAGGCGCTCCTCGGCGTCGGCTCTTTTTTCCTGCTGGTCTTCCATTTCACGCTGCCCGCGATGTCCGGCTGGGTGATGAAAAACTGGCTGCCGTCCGTGCTGGCGGACCGGTTCGCGCTCAAGCAGGGCGCGGCCGGCCTGTCCGCGACGCTCTGGGTCACGCTCGCGTCGCTCGGCGGCGTGCTGCTCGGCGGCGCGCTGGCGGATCGCTGGATGCGCCGATCGGTGCGCGGGCGCATTTACACGAGCGCGCTTGGCACGGTGCTGCTCGTGCCGGCGCTGTTCGGCGTGGGCTACGCGCCGTCGCTCGCGGTGGCTGTGGTGTTCCTCGTTTTGTTCGGCCTCGGCTGGGGTTTGTTCGACACGAACAACATGCCAATCCTCTGCCAGATTGTGCGGCCTGAATTTCGCGCGACCGGTTACGGCATCATGAACATGGTCAGCATCGCCGCCGGCGCGTGGGTGACGGTGAAGATCGGCGCGCTGCGCGACGCGCACACGCCCCTGCCGGTGATTTTCGGCTTGTGCGCGCTCGCGGCGGCGGTGTCTGTTGTCCTCGTGCTGATGATCCGTCCGAAGGACACCGCGCCGGTCAAATGAGTCCCGGCAGCATCCTCCTGCCGCTCTGCGCCGCACTGCTCTACGTCGTCGGTGCGCTGCTGGTGAAACGCTCCGGCGATTTCGGCGTCGGCGTGTGGCGCACGGCCTTCATCTCGAACCTCGTCTCGCCTGCGCTGTTCATGCTGCTGCTGCCGCTGGGCGGCACGTTCCACCTCGAACTGCTCTGGCAGCCGGCGCTGCTGGCGTTGCTGTTTCTCTTCGGCCAGTTGCTCAACTACCTCGCGCTCGTGCGCGGCGACGTCTCGGTGGCGACGCCCGTGCTCGGCGTGAAAATCATCCTCGTCGCGCTGTTCACCACGCTGCTGCTCGCGCAGAAAGTGCCGGGAAAGCTATGGGGCGCGGCGGTGTTAAGCTCACTCGCCATCGCGCTGCTCAACCGCACCGGCGGCGCGCGGCATCACCACGTCGGCGGCACGATTCTCTACGCAGGCATCTCGGCGGCCATGTTCGCGCTGTTCGACGTGCTGCTGCAAAAATGGTCGCCCGCGTGGGGGCCGGGCCGGTTTCTGCCGGCGATGATGGTTTTCGTCGCCGTGCTGGACCTCGGTTTTGTGCCGTTCTTTCGCGCGCCGCTGCGCGAGACGCCGCGCGCGGCGTGGCCGTGGCTGCTGGCCGGCTGCGTTTTCATCGGCTCGCAATCGCTCCTGTTCGCCCTCGCGCTCGTGAAGTTCGGCAACGCGACGGCGGCGAACGTCATCTACAGCTCGCGTGGCCTGTGGAGCGTGGTGGCGGTGTGGGCCGTCGGGCACTGGTTCGCGAACCGCGAGCAGCACCTCGGGGCGGGCGTGCTGCGCTGGCGGCTCGCGGGCGCCGCGCTGATGATGGCGGCGATTGCGCTCGTGCTGTTCTGAAGTTTTCCGTCCGAGAAATCCGCGCAGTCTTTCATCGCAAAAACGGTTTCGACTGCGGTATCAATCCCGGCGCAACTCGACACAACATGATTCGTTTTCCCCTCACCGGCCTCGTCGCCGCCACGCACACGCCGTTCCACGCGGACGCCTCGCTCAACCTCGCCATCGTCGAGAAACAGGCCGCGCACCTGCTCGCCAACGGCGTGAAGTTCGCCTTCATCGGCGGCACCACGGGCGAGAGCAGCTCGCTCACCGTCGAGGAACGCCGCGCGCTCGCGCAGCGCTGGATGGAGGTCACGCCCGGCTCGGAGCTGAAGGTGATCGTCCACGTCGGCGCGAACTGCCTCGCCGATGCGCGCAACCTCGCCGCGCAGGCGCAGCAGCTCCGCGCCGCCGCCGTTGCCGCCGTCGCGCCGTGCTACTTCAAGCCGCGCTCGGTTGCATCGCTCGTGGATTGCTGCGCGGACATTGCCGCAGCCGCGCCGGCGCTGCCGTTTTTTTACTACGACATTCCAACGTTCACGGGCTTCTCGTTTCCGCTGCCGGAATTTCTGGCACAGGCGCGCGAGCGCATCCCGAATCTCGCGGGCATCAAGTTCACGAACGCCGACCTGATGATGTTCCAGCAGACGCTGCGCTTCGACGGCGGCGCGTTCAGCATTCCGTGGGGGCTTGATGAAATCCTCCTCGCGGCGCTCGCGCTCGGCGCGACGGGCGCGGTGGGCAGCACCTACAACTTCGCCGCGCCGATCTACCAGCGCGTCATCACGGCGTTCGAGCGCGGCGATCTCAAGACGGCGCGCGAGGAGCAGTTCCGCGCCGTGCAACTCATCACGCTGCTCGCGTCGCGCGGCTACATGGGCGCGGCCAAGGCGACGATGAAACTGCTCGGCGTGGATGTCGGCCCCGCGCGCCTGCCAAACGGCAGCTTGAACGCGGAGCAACAGGCGGCGTTGCGAAGCGACTTGGAGAAACTGGGTTTCTTCGACTGGATTCACCGCTGACGCACATGAAACCAGTTCTTCTCTCACGGCTCTTTGCGGCCGAACTTTCGCGGGCGGGCCATCGAGCAGGACGCAAGCTGCTGATTTTTCACGACGGCGATTTCTCCCGAACCCCGGCTGGAAACGCCACTGCCTGCCGTGCCGTGAGGCGGCGCGGAGGGTTCACCGTCCATCCACGTTGAAGCCGAGTTCACGGAGGCGCTGGAGCTTGTAAATGAGGGCGCGACGGCTGATGCCGAGCGCCTTCGCGGTTTCGGTGCGGTTGAATCCGTGCTTGGCCAGCGCCTGCAAGACCGCCTGACGCTCGACCTCTTCTAGACGGTGCGGGTCCACCGGCTCGGCGGCGGGCGTCTCGGGGCGGACGCGCGCGGGCAGATGTTCGGGAAGAATCATCTCACCGCGCGAAAGCAAAACGGCGCGTTCCATCGCGTTGCGCAGTTCGCGCACATTGCCGGGCCACGGGTATTGCACAAGCTGTTCGGTGACCGCGGTCGAAAAGCGCGCGCGGCCGCCGGTCAGCTCGGCGATGAACTGCGAGGCCAGTGGCAGAATGTCCTCGCGCCGCTCGCGCAGCGGCGGGATGTTCAGCTCGACGACGTTGAGCCGGTAGAACAGGTCCTCGCGGAAGCGGCCCTTCCTGACTTCGTCTTCGAGGTTGCGGTTCGTTGCGGCGAGGATGCGCGCGTTTGTGCGCAACTCGATGTTCGACCCGACGCGCTGGAAGCAGCCGTCCTGTGTCACGCGCAAGAGCTTGGCCTGAAGCTGCGGGGACATCTCGGCGATCTCGTCGAGGAAGATTGTGCCGTCGCGCGCCTGCTCGAAGCGCCCGATGCGCTGGGCCGTCGCGCCTGTGAAGGAGCCTTTCTCGTGGCCGAAGAGTTCGCTCTCCAGCAGCGTTTCGGGAATCGCCGCGCAATTCAGCTTCACGAGCTGGCCGGCGGCGCGCGGACTCCATGCGTGAATGAGGTCGGCGAGGATTTCCTTGCCGACGCCGCTTTCGCCGGTGATGAGCACGCGGCTTTCCGATTCGGCGACGAGCGCGGCGTCGCGGAACAGCGCGCGCATGAGCGGGCCGCGCGCCACGATGTTTGACGGCAGCAACTTGTCCTCGACCAAGTCCGGCGGCTCCTGCCCGGCGAGGCCGGTGGCCTGACGCACGGTGACGAGGAGTTCGTCGAGATCAATGGGCTTGCTGAGGTAATTGACCGCGCCATCGCGCATCGCGCCGACCGCCTCGCGCACATCGGCGTAGGCGGTCACGAGGAGGACGGGCAGAACGGGGAATTCCTGGCGCGCCAGCCGAAGCGTTTCCAATCCGGTCAGGCCCGGCATGCGCACATCCGAGATCATCATGCTGAAGGACTGCGCGCGAAGAGCGGCGAGGGCCTTTTCGCCGGACTCGATGGGGACGGTTTCAAAACCGTGCCCGCGCAGAAACGAGTCGAGCAGGCTGCGCTGGCCTGCGTCGTCGTCAACAATCAGGATGCGGGGGCCTTTCACGATCGGCGTTTCAGCGCGAATCGTGCGTCCTCAGCCGCCGTTTGCAAGCTTGAGGTGCGTGATGCGGAAGACCGCCCCGCGCGGCTCGTTGGGCAGGCACTCGATTTCCCAGCCGTGCGCGAGGACAATCTGCTGCACGACGGCGAGGCCGAGGCCCGTGCCCTTTTGATGCGTCGTGAAATAGGGCTTGAAGATTTCCTGGCGATGTTCCGGCGGGACACCGTGGCCGTTGTCGCGGATTTCGAGCGCGGCATCGCTCCCGTTTTTCCTCAAGTAATTGACCTGAATCTGGCCGCCGCGGTCGGCCGCTTGAACGGCGTTGATCAACAGGTTGAAGAGCGCCTGACGAAGCAGTTGCTCGTCCGCCTCGATCTTGGGCAGATCGGCCTGCACCTGAAGCTGGATCGCCTTCTCCTCGATGTCATGGCCGAGCGCGCGCACCACCTCGCCGACGGCGGAACCCAGCGCGACGGTCGAACGCCGGACCTCGCGCGGTCGCGAGTAGTTGATGAACTCGTTCAACTGCGCGGTCACACGGTCGGCCTCGTCCACGATGCTGCGCGATTTCTGGCGCACCTCCGCCGAGGCTTCCTCCTGCTTGGAGATCATTTGCGCGAGGCCGCGAATGATGTTGAGCGGATTTTTCGTCTCGTGCGCGAGGCCGGCGGCGGCGAGGTTCATCTCGCGCAGGTGCGTGTTGAGTTCGCTGGCGCGAAGCAGGCGCATTTGCAGGTCGGAGGATTTTGTCAGGTTCTGCCATGCGATGCCGAGGCCGGCGGCGGCGAGGGCCGCGAAGCACGCGATGACGGCGCGCATCCAAAGATCGTTCTCCTTCGCGCGCACATAGGAATCGGCGGACATCGCCATGACCAGGCCGTGCAGTCCGCGCTTGGAAAGCAGGGACTGATACTCTTGCTCGCTCATCCAAAACGGGCGGCTGATCGAGCCAGGCCCGCGGCGCGTTGGAGGACGATCCGTGCGGTTGGTCGCGCCCGGCGCAGAATTGCCCTGCGCCACGACGTTCGTAGTCACGTTTGTGCCGGTCTGGTCTTCGGGACGCGGACGGGGAGGACGCGGTTCGCGAGGGGGAGCGTTGGTGTCGCGGCGCGGCAGCACGATGACGGGCGGCGGCGCGTTGGTTTCGCCGTCGGCGCGCACGTTCGAGCCGAGGTCCACGAGGTTGACGATGGTGACAATTTTCTGGTCCCACCGCACCCCGCTCGACGGCATGCCCTTGGTGGCGAGATCAATTGGCGGGCCGATGGAGACGACGACTTCGCCGGTGGCGTTGAGCAATGCGACGGAAAGAAGTTCCCCAGACTTGACCAGTTCTTCGAGTGCGGACTCGATGCGTTCCTGCGGCACCACGCCGAAGCGGCGGCCCGACTGGATGACGAGGCCGAGTGTTGTGGTGATGTCGCGCGACCGGTTGATGAGCGCGGTGCGCGCCGACTGGTCAACCCGGCTGTGCTCGAGCGCCTGCCAGGCGACAACAAGCGCCCACACGATCAGGAGCAATCCATAGACGAGGCGGGGTCTTTGCGTCATGCGTGCAAGCGCTCGCGTTGCGGCTTGAATCTAGTGTCACTGCTGCTTCGGTGGAAGCAACGGCTTGCCTTTTGTGGAGGAGTCATCCTTGGGGGCGGGTGTGTTCTTGGATGGTTCGCCTCCCTTCATTGGCAGCTTGTCGAGGAAGCGGTTGAGTTCCTGCTCCGAGAAGGCCTTTGGCGCGATGGATTGGTTCGCCGTTTCTCCCGAAGTCATCGCGGCCAGTTGGGACGGATGCGCCACGATGTGTGGCGTGAGGAAGATCATCAGCTCGCGTTTCACGTTGGATTTGATCTTGCGCTTGAACGCCCAACCCAGCAGCGGAATGTCGCCAAGCACGGGCACCTTGCTCTCGGAATCCTGAACCTGATTTTCCATCAGGCCGCCAATGACAACGGTCTGCGAGTCGGGCACGACAACCGTCGTGGTCGCGGTGCGCTGGTTGATGACCGGCGCGCTGATGGCCCCATTGGTGCCGCCGCTGATGGGCACCCACTGCGAACGGTCGGCCAGCTCGGAAATCTGCGGCGTCACGACCATTTCCACCATGCCGTCGCTCATGATGAACGGCGTGACGGTCAGGCCGATGCCCACATTTTGATAACTCACGGTGTTGATCTGGTTGCCGAGCGTGTCAAAGCGCGTGGCCGTGATGAGCGGCACCTGCTGGCCGAGGCTGATGGTCGCCTGCTGGTTGTTGCGCGCGAGCACGGACGGCCGCGAGAGCACCTCCGTCTTGCCCGCGTCGGCAATCGCCCGCAGCGTCACTTGAAAATCGTTGCCGAGAATCGAATAAATGCCCGCACCCGGAGCCGCGAGCGTCGCGGCCGATCCGCCGATGCCGTTGCCGAATGCCTGGCTCATATTCAGATTCGTGATGGCGCTGCCCAACCCGGAATTTCTCGTGTAAGTGCCAGCGAGGCCGATGTCCGAGTCCTTGCTGTAAGTGGCTTCAAGGAAGACCACCTTGATGAGCACCTGCGGCGCGGGCTTGTCAATGCCGGCCACGACCGTCTTGATCTGCGCGGCGGTCTTTTCGTCTGTCACCAAAATCAGATTACGCCTCTCGGTGTCCACCGAGATGTCCGCGCCGCCGACCGGATTGACACCCACCTGCGTCGAGCGCGTGCCGCCGGTGCCGCCGCCCGTTGTCCCGCCGGGGGTGAAGCCCGGAAGGAACTGCGCCCGCGCGCTGCCGGCGGCCAGCCCCAAGCCGCACAGAAGCAGCGTGCCCAATCCGATTCGTTTCACGAGTTTTTGTTTCATCATCATGCCTTTCAGGAATTTTTTCTGCCCCGCTGCAACATCAGTTGCGCGTGCCACCGAAGCCGCCGCCACCACCAAGGCCACCGCTGCCACCGAAGCCGCCGCCGCTGCCGCCACCGAAGCCGGTGCCGCCAAACCCGCCGCCTGTCGTGCTGCCGCGGCCGAAGCTGCTTCCCGTTCCGCCGACGCCGGTGGCGGTGCCGCGCTGGTTGAGGCTGCTCGAACGCGACGATGTTCCATTCTGGCTTGGGAACAGGCTTTGCAGGATGTTCTGTAGCGCGACCGGGTCCGAGTTCTCGATGGGAATCACATACACTTGCTGTTTCTTTGACGGGTCGGAATCAATCTGCTCGATCATGCCGGCGATCTGCTGCATGAGGGCCGGGGCCGCGCTCACGATCACCGAAAGCGTGCGCACGTCGGCCACCGCGACGACGCGGTTCTGCTTGAGCTGACGGCTGCTCTGGTCGCCGGAGCCGCCCGCGCCGCCGGAGCCGCCCGCGCCGCCTCCTGTGGGCCCACCAAAACCGCCGAACCGGCTCGTGAATCCGCCGCGGAAACTGTTGCGCGTGTTCTGGTTGTTGCTCGTGAGATCGGGGAACAGATTCTTGAGCATGTCCGCCATGTCGGTCGGGTTCGAGTTTTTGAGCGTGAACACACGTAGTTCCGTGACATCCTCGACGGGCACGTCCACCTGCTTCACCAAGTCCTCGATGAGAGGCATCTGGTCTTCAGGCGCGCTGACGATGAGCGAGTTGGTGAGTTCATCCGCCGCGGCCACGACCTTTGGAGTCGAGACCCGGCCGTTGCTGCCGCCGCCGCCGCGTCCGCCACGTCCACCACCGCCGCCGCCGGTTGTGTCTCCTCCAAGCGCGCCGCCGCCGAAACCTCCGAATCCTCCACCGCCAGCGCCGCGGCCTTGGAAGAATTGCTGGAACGGACTCGCGCCCGTGCCGCCGCGTCCGCCGGCGGCGGCGGTCGTGTCCTGCACCTGAAAGAGATCCTTCAGGACGCTGGCCAGCGCCTTGGCGTCGCCATATTTGAGAGTGAAGACCTTGATGGACGACACGCTGGAGATCGGCGTGTCGAGCGCCTTCACGATCTCGGCGACGCGATGGATGTTCGCCTGAACGTCCGTGATGACGAGCGCGTTTGCGCCGTCGTTGGCCGAAAGGTTCGACGAGGTCGGCAGCAACTGCTCAAGGTTGCGGATCAACTGCGACGCGCTGATGAACTTCACCGGAATGATCTGCGTGATCATCTCCTCGGTCGCGGGAATCTTGTCCGGCTCGGCACCCGACTTGGTCGGGATGTTGAAGCGCTGTGCTTCTTCTCTGGTAACGATCTTCAATGTCCGTCCGGTGCGGACGGCGGCATAGCCATTTTGCGAGAGCACGTTGTTGAGAACCTCGACGGCTTCGTCCTTCGTGAGCGGATCGTTGCTCCACACGTCCACACGACCGCGGACGTCCGTCTTCGGGATGATGACGAAGCCGGCGGCCTCGCTGAAGTAATCGAGCACCATTTCGAGCGGCACGCCGCGGAAATTGAGGCGCATGCCTTTCTGCGTATCGGAGGTGACTTTTTCAACCGGCGCCTTGGGGGCTGCGGGCACGGGTGTCGCAGGTGTGGCCGCCGCGGGCGCGGCCTTGTCAGGCTGCGCCGGTTTTTCCGGTGGCGCGGCGGGCGGCTTAATGTCCGGCGCGGGTTGCGTTTGGGCGGATGCCGTGGCGAGCATTCCCGCGAGGCCGGCGGTCAGGATGATGGCTTGGATGGTTTTCATTTCTTGTTCTCCTGTTCACGTTGCTGCATGAGTCGCTTTAGAATTTCACTTTGGTCCCCGCCCGAGCTGCTGCCCGAACTCGTGGACGAACTGCCTGGCGTGGTGCTGCTGGAATTGGAACCGCTGCTGCCTGAACTGTAGCGCGAGTCGGAACTGCTGCTCCGGTAATCGCGGCTGGAGCGCGAATCGGAGCTGCCGTAACGCGAGTCCCGGCTGGAACGCGAATCGGAGCTGCCGTAGCGCGAGTCCCGGCTGTAGCGCGAGTCGGAGCTGCCGTAGCGCGAGTCCCGGCTGGAACGCGAATCGCGGCTGTAGCGTGAGTCAGAACTTTCGGGACGGTTGGTGCTGGATTCAGAGTCGCTGCTCCGGCTCGCAAACTCGTCCCGCGGCGGTGTCCATTCCTGCACCTGCCACTGACCCTGATTCTCACGGCGCATCTGAAATCCGACCTTGAGTTCCGTCTGCTTGCCCTCGGCCTCAAGGCTCACGCTGCCGGGATTGATGCCGGTGATCTTGTAGCCGCCGATGCTTTCCTCGGGCTTGAAGGCGCGACGGTAGCTGGAACTGCTTCCATCAAAGAACGCGACCTGACCTTTGGGATAATCAAGCGTGCCGAGCAGCGCAAAGGAATCCACCTGCGTGATTTTCGGCGCGGGCGGGGCGTCGTCCGAGCGGCCGCCGTAACGGTTCGCGTTGAAAATGTTCCGCTCGCTGATGAGCTTGAACGACTGGTAGTCCGTCTTCACCGGCGCGGTGGCCACCGCGGCGGGCGCGTTAGTTTTTTGCTCCGCGGCATTCAAGCCGGGGCAGAGCAGCGTGGCCAGCGCCGCGGACAGGCCGCACGCGAGGCGCGAGGCGTTCTTGGGGTTCGACCGGGTTTGCATGTCAATTCGTGTTGGGTTCGCGGTTCTTCGGAGTAAGGACGAGTCCGCTCACGGTGAGGTTAAGCGTGAGTTGCTGGCCGGTGTTGTCGCGCGTGCTGATGTCCACGCCCTCAACTTTGATCGCCAGCGGGTCTTTTTCCACCTGATAAATGAAGCGCGCCAGCGACGTGAGGCTGCCCGACGCGTCGGCGCGGCATTCGAGAGTGGAATAGTCGTCGCTGACACGTTTCCACTGCGGTTTGATGGCGCTGATGCTCACGCCACTGTCACGCGACCACCGGTCAAAGCCGCCGATCACCAGCCGCTCGGCGACGGAAATCTCATTGGGCAGCGTGTTGGTGCGCATGCCTTGCCAGTGGTCGCGCACGGCCTTTTCGCGTTCGAGCAACTTGGAGCCGCTGGTGACGGATTTCTTCAGCTCGGCGATCTGGACCGCCCGCGCCTTCCACGCCTGCGTCAGCGGCGTCAAAATAAATTTGTCGCCCGCCAGCAGCGCAACGGCGGAGATGGCGAAAATGGCGAGAAGCTGTTCCCGGTTTTTGATGTTCATCGAATGCCTCCGGTTTGGTTCGCCCAGTGGAAGTTGAAGGTGAACTCCAGCGGCGCGCCGCCGTTGCCGCCCTTGATATGCTCGACCTTCACGTCGGAAACTTCCTTCGCCGCGCGCAACTGGTCGAGCGTCCGCAGCAACGCCTGGTTGTTCCGCGCCGTGCCCGTGCAGATGACCACAGACTTGTCGCGGATCTCGACGGTTTTTGCGGACACTCCGCCATCCTCTGGGAACGCCTCGGTGAGCTTGCGCAAAATGCTGAGCGAGCGGAACGATTCGTCGAACCACGGCCGGTATTTGCGGATCTGGTTCTGCATGTCCTCGACGAAGGCCACACGTTTCTTCATGCCATCCCACTGCGAGCCCCAATGCCACAGCTCATACTGCTGCCAGCCGAACGCCGCGCCGGCCAGCAGCGCCACCGCGCCGACGGCCACGCCCGTGGTCACAAGCTTGCGCGAGGAATACTTCGCCGTGAGCTGCTGCCACGCGCTGATCTTCGGCGGAAGAAACTCGAAGCCGGTGCCGGCGCCGGTCAACTGCCGCACCGCCAGGCTCAATGCCGGCGAAACCGCCGTGTGCGCCGGGAGCGTGACGCCGAATTCGCCGCCATGCTCGCGCACGGCGTCAAGCCCCATGCCCAGCAACCCGGCGCGCGAACGGAGCTGCTCGGCCAGCTCTTCCGCCACGTCGCTCTTTCCGAAAATCCGCATCGTGCGCACCGAGGCGCGCACGTCCGATGGCAACTGGCCGAGCGTGATGCGCAGTTCGCGCGCGATGAGGTCGGCCTGCACGCGCTTCTCCGTGCCCTCCATCTCGAGCGCGCCTTCGAGCGCGCGCAACGCGGCCACGCCGCCGCGGGCCGTGATCTGGAGGCCGATGTGTTTTTCGCCCGGCACCAGCGCGGCCACGCCGTCCGCCTGTCCGGCATCCGCGCGCTGCAACGCCGAAATGCCCAGCGAAAAACTGGCGGGCCGAAGCCTTGCCGCCGTGAGCGCGGCGTCGAGCCGCTCCACGTGGTCGCGCGGCACTGCGACGAGCGTCGCGTGGCGCTCGCCACCGGCCGTGCCGACAATCGAACGCGAAAGCATCAACGCCTCGGGCGCGTAGGGAAAGCCGCGCTCGGCTTCGAGCTGGAGGAAGTTCTCCACGTCTTCCTCCGGCAAATCCGGCAGCTTCACCTGCAACGTCAGCGCCCAGTTCAGCGGCACGCACACCACGCACTGCCGCTCGCGAACCTCCGCCGCGTCAAGGTGCTTGCGGATTTCCGCGCCGACCAGCTCCGGCTCGTTGGTCAGCGGATCAAGCGACAGCGCCACTGTGGACGAGTGCTTGATCTCCACCGAGCCGTTCGAGCGTTTTGCAACGGCCATTTCGAGCTTGCTGCCGTCAAACGCGAGTCCCAGCAGCGATGCGCCGGTGTTTTGTTTTGTCACGCCAATCATCGTTGGTTGTCCCTTGCCAAAATAAAGTTGTTGCGCACGTCCGGGCCAAGCGCCCAGCCGAGTTGTGTGAGGTCCTGCCGCAGACGAATCTTTGGCGTGCCTTCGCTGGTGTCGAAAATAAATTTCGTCCGCTGATAACCCCGGCCGTAATGGCCCACCGCCGCGATGTCCGCGGTGAACTGATAGCTTCGCCCCGTCAGATACGGCCCGGCGGAACGGATGGCATTGGCGTCGTTGTTCAGCGCCGCCGCGACCCACGCGACGGAATTGGTCGCGTCCGCGTTCGACTGGCGATAGGTCACGACATCCATCGCGCGGTTCGTGCCGATGCCGGGGATGCAGCCGAGCACCGTCGCGCTCGCCGTGTTCACATTCACCAGACCCTGGATGGTTGGCGCGTTTGTTGTGGAGATGTCGCCCTCGATCTGTGTGAACTCGTCCACCGTCATGCCGCTCAGGAGATAAAATTCAAGGATGCTGGTGATTGGCGCGGCGCCCGGCCCGGTGGGCAGGCGGCGAACAATCTGCTGGATGCGGTCCTGCTTGAAACCTTTTTCGTTGAGCAGCGACTCGATTTGCTGCGCGTTGGGCGTGCCGACGTTGATTCGCTGCGAGCCGTTCGTGCGCGTGTTCGATTCGCGCGAATAGACGGTCACAAATTCAAACAGGCCCGGATTCAACAGTCCGTCCTGATTATCCGACGGCTGCGACGACTCGCCGTCGTTTTCGTTCGGGTCGAGGTAACCGTTCAAGTTGGCGTCCTCGCCGAAGAGCACGGAGTTCGTCATGCCATAGACGAGACGCAACTCGTCCACGGTCTCGAAGGGCGCGTTCTTGCAGCGATACGGCGGGTTAAGGCGCTGATACGTGTCGTCCTCCGCGCCGCCGGGCGTCACGTCGCTGTCGGCGTCGCGCCAGTCCACGATGGCTGCGGCCATGTCGGACGTCACGCCGGGCAATTTTTCCAACATCGAAGTCGTCGCAATGTTGAGGTTGAGTTTCGAGGCCTCGTCCACGAGGCCGAAGGTCATGCGGTCGCCGGTGCCGTTGTTGTTGTCGCGCCCGATCAGCCAGAACATCGCGTCGCCCACGGGCACGGCTTCCCTCAGATAGCTCAACGTGTCCGGCACCATGCCCGGCTCGGGGAGATTAACGAGGATGTTGCTCACATAACGCGCCGCACCGGCGATGGCCTGCTCGGCCTCGAGGCCCGCGACGCGGTTGTCCGCCGCGCGCAGTTCGAGCGAGGACGTGTTTGCAAAATAAAGCGCGAGGCTCACCAGCCCAAACGCCACCCACAGCACGATGACGAGCACCGAGCCGTTCACTCCCGACGCCGGCGCGCGGCACGCGGCGGAACGGGACGTTTGATTGTGGGTGCGCAATTTCACTGCTGTGAACTGGAGCTACTGTTTGTGCTCGCTTCGACCATGACGGGCACGACGAGTTCAACAGGCGGAAAGGTCTGGCCGCTTTCGTCCGCGGCAAGCTGCAACTGCACTTTAATGGCGTGCGGCAGGGACGGCTGAGCGGTCGTCGAGTCCCACGTGTCAATCCATTCGGTGCCGTCGAAATAAAAGAACATCACGTCGCTGACGCCGGAGAGCAGTAGTTGCTCGGCGGGCGTGTCCTCGGTGAGCACGGGCAGCAGGTTGCGCGTGACGGCGCGGATGAGGTTCTTGCCGGCGTTGCGGTTTTCCGACTCCGCGAGGCGGTAGGAAACTTTCTGGAGTTGCGGCCACGGCGTGCTGTCGTCGAGGTAGCCGGTGAGGGTGTAAAAATCCGGGCTGATTTGCGTCGAGGCGCTGCCCATGTTGAGCGCGGGGTTTTGCTGGCCGTTTTGCAGAGAGCTGGCCGTCGGCGTGCTCTGCAACTGGCCAAAGAGGTTGGTGCCCGGCGGGACGATCCCGGCGAGGTCGCGCTTGATGACCGCGAGCGCCTGCTGGAGCGGCAGGGATTTCTCCGTCGCGGCGGCGGCCTTGTTGCGCAGCCGCAAACCGGTGTAGAACACGCCGCCAATCGTCGAGAGGATGATGGCAAACGCCGCGATCGCGATGAGCACCTCAATCAAGGTGAACGCGCGCGCGCGCCGGCAGCCATGTCGGTGGCGGTTCATTGTGTCGAATTGTCGTAAAGCGTGCTCAAGCGCACTTCGTATTCCTGACCCTGCGCCGTGTAAGTGACCAGCGCGGTCGCGAGCTGCATCGTGCCGCCGGGCCACTGCTCGGTCTGGATCGTCCAGCGGAATTCGAGCACGCCTTCGCGGACGCTGCCGCTTTCCGAACTGCCGGCGGCCGAGCCGGTGACGAGCCATTCATTGAGCACGCGCTCGGCGACGCGCGCGGCGGCGGCCTTGCGCAGGCCGACTTCGCCCGCGAGGTTCGCCACGCGCAGGGCCTGCACGGCCACCGGGATCACGATGGCCATGAAGACCATCGCGGCAAGCACCTCGGCCAGCGTGAAGCCGCCGCGGTCAGCGCGTCGGTATGGAGCGAATCTCATAGTTCAAATGGCTGGCGCTTTGCGCGATGGCAATCGCGTCCGTCTCGTCGCGGCGAATCAGCACCTGCTCGGGGCTTTTGTCGCCGATGAACCCGTCCGGATAAAACCGGATCAACTGCGCCACGCCGCCAAGCGGCGACGCGCCGGTGTTCACGATGCCGTTGTTTTGCTGTCCCGACTGCGTGATGGCGGGCGGCGCGGAAACCTGCAGTTCCAGATCGCTTTGCAGCGCGTAGGCGACCGCCTTGCTGTCGTCGGCGACGAAGCCCGACTGCGCGCGCAGGCCATAGACCTTGTTCGCCGCGTCAATCCACAGCTCCATCGGCACGCCCTCGGACACCGCGCGGCTCTGCGCGTAGCGCGTCAGCGCAAGCAGGCGCCGCGCCTCTGAATCAATGCTGCGGCCGTGGAAGAAGTTCTTGAGCGTCGGATATGTTATGGCGGCCGAAATCGTCAGGAGCGCCAGCACGATGATCAGCTCGATCAACGTGAAGCCGCCGCGACGTTGCCGCCGCGCGCGTCCGTTCAAGTTGGGCTTGCTGTTCGTCATGCGACGATTACCTCTTCCAGTTTGTGATGTCGTCGTCCGTGCCGTCGCGGCCGTCGGGGCCGGCGGAATACAGGTCAAAGGAAGTCGGGTTGTGCCGGCCGGGACATTCGTAGATGTAAGGATGCTGCCACGGATCAAGGGGGATTTCCTTGAGGTAAGGCCCTTTCCAGCCCTGCACGCCCGTGGAGGGTGAGACGAGTTCATTCAGGCCGTTGGCACCCTTGGGATACGAGCCGGTGTCCACCTCGAAGGTGTCCAGCGCGGTGCTGAACGCGGCGATTTGGACGGCGGCCGCGCTCTTCCGCGCCTCTTCGCCGCGCCCGGCGACTTTCGGATAGACGATGGCCGCGAGGATGCCGAGGATGACGAGCACCAGGAGCATTTCGACGAGCGTGAAGCCGCGTTGCGCGGCGCGGACGGCGGGGTTTGCGTTGGTGTTGACGAGTTTCATGTTGCGTGCGGGTTTGAGTGTGGCTGGGTTACTTGATGTGTTCCTGAAGCGAGAAAATCGGGAGGACCATCCCGATGAAAATGGTGCCGATGAACGCGGCGATGAAAAACAGCATCAGCGGCTCCAGCAAGGCGACGGCGGTCTTGAGCTGACGGTCGAGGTCGCCCTCGGTGACGTTGGCGAGGCGGACCAACTCGGAGTCGAGCTTGCCGCTCTCCTCGGCGACGGAGACCATTTCAACCGTCGAGCCGGAGAACAGCTCGCGGCAGTTGCCGAGGCTCGAGCCCAGTTGCTTGCCTTCCTTCACGCGGTCAATCGAATTGCTCACGGCATCCACAAGGATCTGGTTGCCGATGGAGCGGCGCGCGACGTTGAGTCCGTTGATGAGCGGCACACCCGCGCCGAGCAGCGTGCCGAGCATCCGGCAGAAGCGCGACATGGCAAACTGCGCCACGAGCGGCCCAACCACCGGCGACCGTAGAATGAAGCCTTCCCACGCGCGCCGACCCACGGGCGAGACAATCCAGTTGCGGACGAGCAAGGCCGTGATGCCGATGCCGAGCGCGATGAGCAGCCCATACGAGCGAAGCAATTCACTCGCGCCGATGATGAGCTGAGTGATCGCGGGCAACTTCGCGCCAACTCCGGTGAAAATGGTCTGGAACTTGGGAATGAAAAACACGAGCAGGAAAACCAGCACCCCGATCGAGAGGCAGAACAGGATGGCCGGATACAGCATCGCGGTCATCACCTTCGCCTTCATCTCCTTTTCGCGCGCCTGAAAGTCCGCGATCTGCGCGAGCACCACGTCGAGGAATCCGCCGGTCTCGCCGGCCTCGACCATCGCGGTATAGACGCGCGGGAACACATCCGGCGATTTCGCCATCGCGTCCGCGAGCGACATGCCGTCCACGACGAGGTCATGCACTTCCTTCCACTTGGCCCGCGCGGCGGGGCTGGCCGCCTCTTTCTGCAAGATCACGAGCGCGCGGCTCAACGGCACGCCGGCGGCGAGCAGGCTCGACAGCAGCCGCGTGAAGTTCTCCAGCATCCGCGCGGATATTTTGTTGCCGCCGAACGAGACTTTCACGTTCAGCGGCGAGTCGGACGCGGAAGATTTCGCGTCCCTCGGCGTTTCCTTCGCGGAATTGTTTGCGGCGGGCTTGTGCGCGCCGTTGGCGCCGTTGCGCTCGGCAAGCTTGATGGGCCGCAGGCCGCGGGTCTCCATTTGCTTGAACGCGTCGGACCGGCCGCCGGCCTCGATCTCGCCCTCGGCGATCTTGCCGTCGCTTTGCAGCGCTCTGTAGGAAAAGACAGGCATGGCAGGTCAGGCGCGGCCCACCGCGATCTCGGCCGGCGAAACCGCGGCTTCTGCGCCGTCGTTTTTTTCGTCCACTAGCGTGCGCGAAACTTCCTTGGCGGTGGTGACGCTCAAAACTTCCTCGACGGTGGTGACGCCCATGCGCACGAGACGCCAGCCATCCTCGGCGAGCGTCGTCATGCCGTCGCGGCGCGCGGCGTCGCGGAGGGGGTCGGTCGAGGTGTTCTGCAAAATCATCTGGCGAATTTCCGTGGTGCTGTCCATCCATTCGAAGATGGCGTGGCGACCGTGGAAGCCTGTGTTGCGGCACTCGCGGCAGCCGACGGATTTGTAAATCACAGTGCCGGCGGGAATGCCGAGCTTGATCTTGAACGCGGCCGCCGTCGGCGAGTGGTCCACCTGTTTGCAATGCTTGCAGAGCACGCGGACGAGGCGTTGCGCGAGCACGGCTTCGAGCGATGACGCGACGAGATACGGCTCGACGCCCATGTCCACGAGGCGCGTGAGCGCGCCGGGCGCGTCGTTCGTGTGCAGCGTGGAAAAAACCAAGTGGCCGGTAAGCGACGCCTGCACGGCGATCTGCGCCGTTTCCTGGTCGCGGATTTCACCGATCAGCACGACGTCCGGGTCGTGACGCAAAATCGAGCGCAAGCCGCGCGCGAAGGTGAGGCCGGATTTTTCGTTCACCTGAATCTGGTTCACGCCCTTGAGCTGATACTCGACCGGGTCTTCGATGGTGATGATCTTGCGGATGTGGTCGTTGATCTCGTTCAGCGCGGTGTAGAGCGTCGAGGTCTTGCCGCTGCCGGTCGGGCCGGTGACGAGGATGATGCCGTGCGGGAGCTGGATGACGCGGCGGAAGCAGTCCAGCTCGCGGCGATCCATGCCGAGGTCTTTCATGCCGCGCAGCTTGGAATTCTGGCGGAGGAGGCGCATCACGACCGCCTCGCCGTGCAGCATCGGGATGATGGAGACGCGGATGTCCACCTCGGCGTCGTCAATGCGCACCTTGATGCGGCCGTCCTGCGGAAGACGTTTCTCGGCGATGTTTAAATGGCTGAGAATTTTGACGCGCGAAACGATCGCGGGCTGGAAGCGCTTCAACTGCGGTGGCACGGGCACTTCCTGCAAATCGCCGTCAATGCGGTAGCGGATGCGGAACTCATCCTCAAAAGGCTCAAGATGAATGTCCGACGCGCGCAGCTCGATGGCGTCCTTGAGGAACTGGTTGACGAAGCGGATGATCGAGGCGTCCTCGGCCGCGCTGTCGAGATCGGCATCCTCGTCCGCGTTCTCGTCCACGACTTGAATGCCGCCTTCCTCGGCGAGCGTGCCGATCGTGTCCGCGCCGACGCCGAGATGTTTTTTCATCTCGCGCTGGATGGCTTCGGTGGGCGAGAGGACGGGCTTGAGCGAGAGGCCGGTCATGGCCTTGAGCGCGTCGAGGCCCTGCGTGGCGAAGAGCCGGCTCGTGGCAACCTCGACGGAACCGTTCGTGCGCTTGAGCGGGAGCAACTGCTCCTTGAGCAAAATGCGCGCGGGGAAGAGCGACAGCAACTGCTTGTCCGGCTCGACGGAATCGAGCGAGCTGTAGGTCACGTCGTATTCCCCGGCGAGCCAGCGCAGGACGCTTTCCTCGTCCGCCGCGCGGCCGTTGGCGCCACGTTTGGCGAAAACTTCCGCGTCTGAAACGGAGAGTTGCCGGGCGGCGATCATCCGCTCCAGCAACTCCCGTAACACTGTGTCGTTGGTCTCGATCTGGCTCATTTCGATTTTGGCCGGCAGGAACTATTTGAGCAGACCAAAGAGGACTGCCTGCGCTTCTTGGCGGACGGTGAGCACCGCACGAAGATCATCCTGAGCCTTATCAAGCTTGGCCTCGGCGGATTTGCGCGACTCACGGACGCGGGCGAGCTTGGCCTTGATTTCATCGTTCGGCGCCTTGACCTCGATGGCCTTCTGGAGTGCTTCGACATCAGGGTTCGGTGTGCCGCCAAAACCGCCGCGGGTGCGGCTGCCGCCGGTATCGCCACCGCCTGCGGTGTCACCGCTGGGACGCGGTCCGCGGAAGCCAAAGCCGCCGCCGAAGCCGCCTGTTTCGCGGCGAATATCCATCACGGTGGAAATGCGCGCAGAAATGAGCTTCCACTCGTCGTCGTTCTTCACGTCGAACTGTTCACGGATGCGTTCGAGCATCTGGGCGCGCATCTGGGCGGGGTCGAAGTTGCCGCGGTTCTGCGCATTGGCTTGGGGAGTGCCGGCCGACAACGCGACGAGCGCTCCGGCGAACACGATGGACTTGGCGATGTTCATGGCTGATGTGGGTTTTTGGGTGTTTGTTTTGTTGGTCGCAAACCCCGGCGCGATTTGCCACGCATGGGTTCTGGTTCTTCCGCAACTCGCGTGCCAACACGGATGAAGCCTAATTACCGGCAATTACGAATATCGTTGTGCAATCCATGCACGGCCGGCGAAACCGGCGCGCAATTCCTGCGCATCCCGATTGAGCACTTGCGCAAGCGGCTGAAGAAGGCAAAGTAGCCGCCAACTCACATTTGCTCATGGTGAACACCGCTCTTCGCCTCCTCGCGCTCGCTGTTCTTGCGATCGTGGCTTTCACCGCTTCTTCCGCAGGAGCTGAACGTCCGAACGTAATCTTTATCCTGATTGACGACCTCGGCTGGACCGACCTCGGCTGTTTCGGCAGCGATTTATTTGAGACGCCGCACATTGACCAACTGGCGCGCGACGGGATGAAGTTCACCCAAGCCTATTCCGCCTGCACGGTCTGCTCGCCGACGCGCGCAAGCCTCCTCACCGGCAAATATCCGGCGCGGCTGCACGTGACGGACTGGATCCCCGGCCTGCTGCCCACGAACCCGAAACTGCTCCCGCCCGACTGGACCAAATTCCTCGCGCTCGATGAAACGACGGTCGCGAATGTGTTTCATTCCGCGGGCTACGCAACCGCGAGCATCGGCAAATGGCATCTCGGCGGCGAGGCGTATTATCCCGAACGGCACGGCTTCGACCTCAACGTCGCTGGCACCGAGGCGCCGTCGCCACGCAGCTACTTTGCGCCTTACAAAATCGCAACGCTGCCCGAAGGGCCAGCCGGCGAATATCTCACCGACCGTCTCGGCGACGAAGCGCTGAAGTTCATCGAGCAGTCGAAGGACAAACCGTTCTTCCTCTATCTCCCGCACTACGGCGTGCACCTGCCGATTCAGGGCAAGACGGATCTCGCGCAGAAATATCGCGCGAAGCTGCGGCCCGGACTTACGCACACGAACGCGGCCTACGCGGCGATGATCGAGAGCGTGGACGACACCGTCGGCCGCGTCCGCAAAAAACTCGACGAACTGAAGCTCGCCGATCGCACGATCATTTTCTTTAACTCCGACAACGGTGGCCACATTCCGACGACCTCGAACAAGCCGCTGCGTTTCGGCAAGGCGTCCGCCTACGAAGGCGGCGTGCGCGTGCCGCTGATCGTTCACTGGCCCGGCGTCACCAAGCCCGGCAGCGTCTGCGACACGCCCGTGATCACTCCTGATTTTTACCCGACAATGCTCGAAATGGCCGGATTGAAGGATGCGCCGGGACATCGCCCCGACGGCACGAGCCTCGTTCCGCTGCTCCGTCAAAGCGGCGGCGTGAAGCGCGACGCGATTTTCTGGCATTACCCGCATTATCAGCACTATCAGCAGGGCGGCACCACGCCTTACAGCGCGGTCCGCGCAGGCGACTGGAAGCTCGTTGAGTTCCACGACGACATGCGCGTGGAGCTATACAACCTGCGCGACGACATCGGCGAGCAGCACAATCTGGCGGCCACAATGCCGGCGAAGGCCAGCGAACTCCGCGACCGTCTTCACGCGTGGCGCAAGGAAGTCGGCGCGCAAATGCCCAGCCGCAATCACGCTTACGATCCGTCGAAGCCCGAGCACGAGCCTGCGGCGAAGGGCAAGAAGAAGACCGCAAACGCGCGGCTGCCGATGGAGCGCGAAACGGAATCCGGGATTTCCGCCGAAGCCGGCTTCGAATGATTGGCGCGGCGGCTTGCGGCATTCCGCGCCCCTTACTTCAGTCCTGAGCAGACGGGGCAATCCTTCCGGCGCGCGGTCTTGAGCCGGCGGAAATTCATCGTCGCCAAATCCATCGTCAGCAGCACGCCGGTGAGCGGTTCGCCGAGGCCGGTGATGAGCTTGATGACCTCGACCGCGCCGAGGCAACCAGCGGTGCCGCTCACCGCGCCGATGACGGGGAACTCGCGCTTCCAGTGCGGCGGCTTCTCCGGCACGAAACACTCGAGACACGGCGTCTTGCCCGGAATGATCGTCGTCACCTGGGCCTCCATCGCATACATCGCGCACTCGACCATCGGTTTGCGCGCGGCGACGGCGGCGCGGTTCAGCGCGAATCGCTCCTCGAACAGCGGCGCTGCGTCCACCACGATGTCTGCCTGCGCTACGAGCTTCGCGGCGTTCGTGTCGGAAACATTTTCACCGACGGCGACGATGTCGAGTCGCGGGTTCAGCTCGCGCAATTTGCGGACAACGGAATCAATGCGCGGCTGGCCGAGCTGGCCGTAGGATTGCAGGAGCTGCCGGTTCAAATCACTCGCGCGAACCACGCCGCCCATCGCCAGCACGAGCCGGCCCACGCCCGCGGCAGCGAGATAATGCGCCACCGCGCCGCCAAGCCCGCCCACACGCGAGATGAGGACCGAGGCGGCCTTGAGTTTGCGCTGCGCCTTTTCGCCAAAGCCCGGCACCCACATCTGCCACTCGTAGATGGCGCGCTCTTCGTCTGTGAGCTTCGGCAACTTCATGGCGACTGGGGCAACAACGGCGCTTCCTGCACGCGTCCGTCGTCGAGCCGGAAGAGCACATCGGCGAGCTTCGCCGCCTCGTCGCGGCTGTGTGTGACGTGCAGCGCGCTGACGCCCAGCTCGCGCTGGATTTTCTTGAGCAACCCGGCCAAGTCGTCGCGCAATTCCTCGTCGAGCGCGGAGAGCGGCTCGTCGAGGAGCAGCACGCCGGGCTTCGCCGCGAGCGCGCGCCCGAGTGCGACGCGCTGGCGTTCGCCGCCGGAAAGACCTTGCGGCAAACGGTCGAGCAAATGCGCCACGCCGAGGTGCGCGGCGAGTTCATTCACGCGCTGCTGGATTTCGTCCGATGAACGATGCCGCAGCCGGAGCGCGAAGCCGATGTTCTCGCGCACCGTCATCGTCGGAAACAGCGCGCCGTCTTGCGGCACGTAGCCGATGCCGCGCCCGCCGGGTGTCTCGTGAGTCACGTCGCGTCCGCCGATGAACACGCGGCCAGCCTTTGCGCGCCGCAGGCCGCAGAGGATTTCGAGCAGCGTCGTCTTGCCGCAGCCGGTCTGGCCCATGAGCACGGCGTAACTTTTCGCCGGAACGGCGAAGGAAACGCCCTCCAGCCGGAACGCGCCCGCGTGCCACGAAATGTTCTCGAAGCGGATCACAGCCGTTCCCCCGCAAGTCGCACGCCGACGAGCACGACCATCGCGAGCACGACCATCACGATGCTCACGGCCACGGCGGCTTCGAGCCGGCCCACGCTCAGTTCGATGAACACACTCGTGGGCAACACTTCCGTTTTCATTCGCGTTGCGCCGGCGAAGACGAGGATGGGGCCGAACTCGCCGAGGCTTCGCGCCCACGCGATGCTGAACGCGGCGAACATGCCGCGTTTCGCGGAGGGCAGCGTCACCAGCCACACCGCGCGACCGCGCGAGCAGCCGAGCGTCATCGCGACATCCTCGGGCCGCGCCGAAAGGTGATCAAACACGCCGCGCATCGTGCGCACCGCGAACGCCGCGCCGATGACGAATTGCGCGAGCACAACGCCCGCGACGGTGTAGGTGAACGGCACGATGCGCTCGATGAGTTTGCCGGCTGTAGTTTGAAAAAAAATGAGCAGGCACAGGCCGACGACCATTGGCGGCAGGACGATGGGAATGTCCAGCGCGGCATCGAGCACCGACTTGCCCGCGAACCGCCCGCGCGAAAGCAAATAGCCCACGGGCACCGCAAGCAGCAGCGCCAGCAGCGCGGAAACCGTGCAAGTCACGAGGCTCAGGCCGATGGAGTAGCGGATTTCGCGCGTGCCGAGTGATTCCCAAAGCTGCGCGGGAGTTGTGTAAGTCGCGGTCGCGCCGAGCAGCGCCAGAAGAAACAGCAGATAGAAACCGGTGACGACGGCGAGCGAAAACCAGAACGGCGAGACGCGCGTGGAGCCTGAATTCATTTCTGCTTCAGCCAGTCGGGCACCACGATGTCCTTGCTCTTCAACGCCGCCTCGTCGCCGCGCCAGACGAAGCCCGCCTGCTCGAAGTCGCCGCGGTTCGCCCGCAAAAGATCCAGCAGCCGCGCCGCGAGCTGGCGGTTCGGTGAACTCGTGCGAACCGAGAACGGCTGCACCGCCTTCGCTCCCGCGTGCTGGATCGGGAAGAACTCGATGTCCTTCGCGGCGGGCGCGGCGTTGACGCGATAAACGATGGCCGCTTCGAGCGCGCCCGCGCGCATCTGAGTCACAAGCATGTCCGCGGTGGGCGTCTCGACGACGACGTTCTTGCGGATCGCGTCGTTCAGCCCGACCTGCTTGAGCATGCCGCGCGTCATGAAGCCGAGCGTGGACTGCTCGGCGTTGCACAGGCCGACCTTGAGGCCGGGCTGCGCGAGGTCGGCAAGCGTCTTCACGTTTCGCGGATTGCCTTTTTTCACCGCGATGCCGATGTCCGTCTCGGTGAGGATGACCGCCTCGGGAAAGTTCTCCGCGACGGGAGGCACGAAGCACAAATCGCACGCATAATAGGCGTCGGGAAATTTCGGATTACTCGCGTCGCCCATCGTCTTCATCGCGGCGCAAAGGATGCCGCAGCCGTTAAAGACCGTCGTCAGCGTGACGCCCTCGCGGTCGGCAAACTGCTTCAGCAATTTTTCCACGGCGGGCCGGTTCACACCGCCTGCGTAAAGAATCAACTCAGGCTTCGCGGCCCACGCGTCGCCGCCGGCGGGTGTGAAGCCGTTCGCCTTGAAAATCGCGCCGCCCTTTTCCGGCGCGGCAAGGTAGCGCGCGAACTTCAGCGCCGCCGCCGGCTGCTGGCAAAAGGTCAGCACCGCGATGCTCGCGCTCTCCACGCGCGACGACAGCTCCGGCACGGTGATCGCCTCCAGCCCCTTGAACTGCGGCACTGTAGAATCCCACACGATGGCGGCATCCACCGCACCGAGCGAAAGGTCGGAGGCGATCTCCGTGACGGTGGGCTTCATCACCGCGACGTGCGCGGCGAGCTGCGGCCAGAGGTTCGTGAGTGCGGCCTTCGTCACGCGGCCAATGCTCGCGGCTTCGGGATTCGCGACCGCCACTTTCACGTCGTCACGCAGCAAGTCGGCGACGGCATGAACGTTCTTCGGATTGCCCGCGCGCACCGCGATGACCGGCCGCTGCCGTGCGAGCGGAATGACCTCACGCACGACGCCGAACTTCTTTGCGTCACCCATCGAGCCGTCGTCCGCCGCGATGTAAAGGTCACCGCGCTGCGCCGCGCGGAGCTGGCTGATGAGCGTGCCCGAACCGCCGAACTGAATCTGCGTCTCCGTCCCGAACTCGCGACGGAATTCCGCTGCGGCGGCCTCGACGGGTTTCTTGAGGTTCGCGGCGCAGTAAATCGTGAGAATGGTGACGCCGGCCTGCGAAGACTTGTTGCACGCGGTGAAAAGCGCGCTGATCAGCAGCGCGGGCACGATGAGGATGGCGGCGATTTTTTTCACGGCGCAAACCTCCGCCAAGCTAGCGCGCCGATTGCGAGAAGCAACAGCGCACCGCCAACGAAGATCACCCCGCGCCGGCTGCTCGCGGCGGCGCGGCCCGATTCGTCGCCGACGATGGTGACGGTTTCCGGCTGCACCGCTGAGTTTCCTTTCACCGGCTGCGCTTCGTTCGGTGCGCCGGACGTCGCTGCTGCTGCGGCGGCGAGTTCCTTGTCCCAATCCACGCAAAGCAGCAAGTCCCAGCCGGGATTCTGCCGTTTCACCTGGCACGAGCACGCGCCGAGCAGGAACAGGCACGCCTCCTCGATTTGTTCGTTGCCAAAACTTTCCGCCGGCCACGCGCCGAGCACGCGGCCGCGGCCGAACACCGCCGCGAGCCACGGGCCGCTCGTGAGTGACGCGCCGGCGTTCGGGCCGGCGAGCATGGCGAGAAAGGCCGCCTCTGCCACGTCGTCGCGACGCACTCGAAGCAGTGAGAACTTGGCGCGCAACGCCGGGCCGGGGCCGAGTTTGCTCGTCGGGTCGTTCGGGTCAATTTGCGGAATCTGCGCGACGGATTCGAGGAAGGTCAGCCGTTTTTCGACCCGTTGCGCGATGGCGTCATCCACGGCGCGGTTGCCTGACTCGACGAGCACCCACACGACGGATTCGCCGGCGAGAATGCGACGGACGATTTCGCGGCGCGATGGCGAATTGGTCAGTTTCGCGAGCGACGCGGCGTCCAGCGAACCGGTCCAGACAGCGGGCGAATCATTGTTCTCTTTTTGCGGAATACGCAGCCGCGCGGTCGCGTCGCCGGCGGGGAGTGTGGAGACTTCGAGATTCAGCGGCGAGTCCGTGCCGAGGTTGCGCGTAAACGCGGCGAGCGCGTCGTCCTTCGCGTAGCCGGCGGGGAGTTCGAGCCGGTAGTTATCCGCGCGCCAGTGGTCGAGCGCATAGCGAAACACGGGAACGGAGCAGGCAAAGGAATTCGTTGCGGCGAAAAGCGAAGTCACCGCGACGCAGGCGCACGCGAATCCCGAAGGGTTCATTTCTTCGCGACTCCGAAGCAGCGCACGGTGCCGTCCATGCTCGCGACGTAGAGGCGGCCTTGCGCGACGGCCATGCCGTCCCACACGGGCGGGCTGGTCAGGTCCACTTCGGATTTCTGCGAGCCGTCGGCCATTGAGACCGCCCAGAGGCGTCCGCCTTTTTTGCCTTCGAGCGAATCGTCCTGGTCCTGCAATTCCTGGTAGATGGACTTGTCCTTCTTCGTGAGCTTGTCGAACGCGTATTCCTCGTCGAGCACGTCGGGCGGGCCGGAGAGCAGGATCGTCTTGCCCGCCATCGCCATCGCGCGCGTCACGACGGGCACGTAACGATGCCAGTCGTCCTTGAACATGCTGCCCTGTTGCATGCCCGCAGCCTGCGATTGCTGCCTTGTCGCGGCCTTGCCGGCGGCCTTGGTGGCAACCGCAGGCGCAGCGGGCGCGGTCGGAGCGCCCGGCGCCTTGCGGAACCACAGCGCGTTGGCGACCTTGCCCTTTCCGGATTCGACGCCGTTGGCGACACCGTGGTTGTTGCCGCCAGACTCGTCGCGCGCGTCGCTGTGGTCGAAGGAGCAAAACAGCACCGCACCCGCGGCGGGCTTCGCGGGATTCGCGTCGGCGGAACGCTGCTGAATCTCGGCGTCGTCCAGCGCGCGATGATAAATCGCAAACTGGTCGAGCAATCCCGTGAAGGCATTCGCCGCCGGCTCACCGGAGACACCGCTCGCGCTGCCGCCGAGATGCATGCCCTGCCTCGGCGTGGCTGCGATGAGCGGCGAGTTCGCCTGCGCGACCATTTTGCCGTCCACGAAAAGTTTCAGCTTCTTCTCTGCGGTGAGCACGCCGGCGAGATGATGCCAGCCCGTGGTGAGCGCGCTCGTGGCCGCCGCGGTCGCGAGCTGCTGCGTGCTGCGGATGTGGAACGCGGGCTTGCCGTCATGGATGGTGAGCGCGTAGCCGTTCACTCCCGCGCCGTGCGAAACGACGACGCCGTCGAGTCCGTCGAGCATCACCCACGCCTCGACGGTGAGCGGCTTGTTCGCAGGATCGAGCCGCTCGGGATTTGGAAATGAAACCGTGCCGAGTTCGCGCGCGGCGGCGTTTGCGTTCTTGCCCTTCGCCTTGCCGGCCGGCCCACCCGCATCCGGCGGAGGCGGGAGCGCATTCTGCCCCGCGTCGCGGCTCGCGGAGAAGAGCTGGTTCTCCATCGTGGTCGTCCACTTGTAATACTGCGGCTCGCGTCCGTAGGAATAAACATTCTTGTCGTCGAAAACGAGGATGCGGCCCGCGGGCGTGTATTTGCCGGCCTGATAATAGCCGTTGTGGCCGCCGGCGAAGTGCTTGCCATAAACCCAATAGCTGCGGTGGAACCACGAATCGTCGAGGAAGCCCATCGGTGCGAAGATGTGCGCACCCTCGCCTTTCTGCGCTGCGCCTTGCTCGATGGCGTTGCCGCTCACCGGCGCGATCTCGATGCGCTTGCCGTCGGCGAGGAATTTCTGCGAGCGCAGGTAAGTGTATTTGCCGTCGCTCGACAGGATGTCATTCAGGCCGACGGGCATTTGCAGCGTCTTCACCAGCTCCTGCAAGTCGCGGCCCGTGTCGGGATCCTTGTCGTCCATGATGGACTCGACGAGCTTCTTGCCCGTCGCGGCATCGAGGCGGATGAAACGCATGCCGCCGTCGAGGAACACCGATCGGCCCGCAACGAAGCTCACGATGCCGTTTTCAACGAGCACGCTGCCGTGAACCGGCCACACGCTCTCGATCTGCTCGAACGCGACGTGGCGTCGGCTGCCCGGCGCGCCTTGAAAACGCCACACAAGCGCGCCGTCACTTGCGCGGAGGCAATACACCCAGCCGTCCATGCCACCGAAGAGCACGCGGCCCTTCCAGTAAGTCGGCGGCGAATCAATGCGCGCGCCGGCGATGAACCGCCAGAGTTTCTCGCCGGTCGCGGCGTCGAGTGCGTGGAGCGTGTGCGCATCCACCTGCGCGACGAATGCCTTGCCGGCCGCAATGGTCACGGCACTGAGGCGGCCGCCGAGCTTGAGTTCCCACGCCTTGCCGAGATCTTCGAGCAGCGCCTGATCCGAGAAGCCGCTGCGCTTTGCGTCGTGACGATACGTCGGCCAGTCCTTCGCGTCGGCGTCAGCATCAGCGAATGAATGGTTGTAAGCCGGGCCGCGTTCGAGGCGCTGCTCATCCGGCGGCGCGGGGGGATGCGGCGTCTTCGCGGCGGGCGCGAGCGCGTTCATGCCGTCGAGCTTCGCCTCGGGGTAGCACGCGCAGTTGTGCGGGCCGGCGTAGGTGAGGCCGTTGCACGGCAGCACGCCGTAAAGGCACGCGCCGCGCACCCAGTGGTTGATGTCCCAGTGCTTCGAGTTGATGTCCACGAACTCGATGCCAGTGCGCGACGGGATAAGGAAGTTGTCCGTGGCCTTCGCGATGTAACAGCGGTGATGGAACCAATACGTGCTCACGTCCGGCGGGAACTGCTTGCGCACCTCGCCCGTGACCGGGTCGCGCCCGGTGAACTCACCGCTCATCCCTCCGCTGATCGTCGGCGCGTTCCACACGAGGCCGCCCGCGACCATGAGGTCCTCGGGCGAACGGTAGCCGGACTTCTGGTGCGGCGCGGACCACAGCTCCTTGCCGGAATCGGCATTGAAGCCTTTCATCGCTCCGTCGCCGCCGGCGTAGAGCACCACGTCGTTGTTGATGAGCAGGCGCGGGCCGTAATTGAACTCAAACAGTTTTCGCTTGTCGGCCTTCGCCGTGGCCCAGCGCTGTGAACCGCTCTTCGGATCAAGCGCGACAATTGTTTCGCCATCATGGAAAATGAGGCGCTTGCCATCAGTCGCAAGCGTGAGCGGGGCGACTTTTATGTTCTCCTTTTTCCACAACACACGGCCTGAGGCGGCGTCCACGGCGAGCAGGTGGCGCGGTTTCTCGTCCCAGTTGAACTCCGTCTCGACGCGCTTCTGGTCGCCGGTGTTGAACTTCGGCGCGAAGTCCGTGAGCACCCACGGCTCCGGGTTCACGAGCACGTAGAGGACGCCGTTGACGTGGAGGATTTCCTCCGCGCCTTTTGTCTCCGCATAAACGCGCGTGGCCTCACCCGTCGCGGCGTCGAGCCGGCTGACCGGTGCGTCAATCGCAAGCGTGACGTAGAATGTGTCGCCGTCGCCGACGAGCCGGCGCGCGAGCTGCGTCGGGCCGGACTTGAGCGGCCAGAGGTTGCTCTGCCAGTTCTCGATGGGTTTCTTCCAGAGCACGGTGCCGTTGAAGGCGTCGCGCGCGGTGAGGAACCACTTCGACGGCAGCAAAATCGAGATACGCGAGCCTTCGTCCATGATGTAGGCGAGACGGCCGTTCGCGGAAACCATCGCACTGAGGCTCGACATGCGGTCGTGGTGGCGCGACCAGCGCGGGCTGCCGACCCACTGGAGGCGCTCCGGCGGCGCGACGACCTTGTCGTGCGAGACGGCGTTGCCTTTCGCGTCGTAGTAATAGTGCGTCCAGTCATCCATGTCCGGGTTGCGCGGCTTCAAGGTCTTCTTCCATTCGCCGCCTTGCTTGACCATCGCGACGCCGTTGGGCGTGAGCACGCGAAGCACTTCCGCCATCGGCACAGAGCCGAGATTTTCCGCGACGACGAGATTCACCAGCCCGTCAATGTAAGGCATCAACTTGCCGTCGAACTTGTCCACGCTCACCGGGCCGTAGATGCCCTTCGACTGAATGAACTCGCGCGCCTTCGTGACCTGCGCCCCATCGGTATCGAGTCCTTGCACTTGAAAACTGCTGTTCACGCGCAGCGCCGCGGTGAGGCGTCCATCGCCACAGCCGACGTGGACGATGATGCCGCCCTTGATGCCGGACACACCGATGATGGATCTCGCGTCGGTTTCGGGCGACGCGGCCGCGCCAGTCAAACTCATCATGGCGGCGAGCAAGCCGAGACCGAGTTGCAGGCGGAAAAGCCGTTCGGAAGAAACTGGCGACAGCGGTGCGGACAAGGGCTTCATAGGTTTAATAGTTTCACCGCAGCCGCAACGGCTGTCAGCAAAAAATCGGCGGCGGTCTTCTGGAAGGACGGCACGAGCGGGGGGCAAGGTTTCCCAAATGTGTCCGCTTCAAACCTCGCTGCAAACCGGCGCGGATGGCGTGTTTTAAGCTCAAAGTCTCAGCGTTTGCCAAAAGCCGGGAATGATGCCACTCTTTCTTCGAGCTCGCACAACGATTTCCAGACCGGCGGTTTTTGACAAATTGCGAACATCAACAGAGGAAACTGTATGGCCCAGGCAATCATGGATCCCGAAGAGGTTCGGCGCTTCGCCGAGGAGTTGAAACGGTTCAACATTGACCTCCAGACGCGGATGGCATCACTGCAAGGCCGCTTCACGGCGCTTGGCGACACGTGGCAGGACCAGGAGCATCTGAAGTTCGCCGATGAATTCAAACAGACCATGAAGGCCTTGAAAAAGTTCGTCGAGATTTCAAACCAGCACACGCCGTATCTCATGAGAAAGGCCCAGCGCATCCAGGAATACCTGAACCAGCGGTAAGATCATGCCAGAGCAAGCAAGAGTCACCTCGGTCGAAGCCCTTGATGCCTTCAAGGCGAACCTCCTCATTTACCTGAGCAAGGCCCGGCCCACACTGGAGGAGATCAGCTCCGACGTGCAGCGGATCAGGCTCTGGCTCCAGCACGACCAGCGAATCCACTGGGAAGGCCAGATGCGCCGCCGACTCAAGACCCTCGAAGAAGCACAGCAAGCCCTCGCCACTGCGAGGCTCGCCAATTTCCGCGACGCGCGAACAGCCGAGGTGATGGCCGTCCGCCGGGCGAAACACGCGGTCGAGGAGGCTGAGACAAAGCTGAAGATTCTTAAAAAATGGGACCGTGACTTCGACAGCCAGATGCTGCCCCTGTCCCGGCATTTGGACAAACTTCACACCTATCTTGCGAACAGCCTGCCCAAGGCCGTTGCCTATTTGACTCAAGTCGGCAACACGCTGGATGCGTATTCAGACAGGTCGCAACCAATCGCGGCAGCAGCGGAGACCGTGCAGCCCGCCGCAGCCGTCGGGACAAATGGCGCTCCAGCAGCAACGCAAAAATCATCGGCCGGTGATTCAGCAACTGGAAAATCAAATTCCAAAGCGGGAGAACACGCATGAGCATGGCAGTCAACAGAGCGCGGCTTGCGGCGATTACGAAAGAGCTGTCCGCCCGCTGGGACGAGACAAAGGAACGGTGGCGCGACGCCAAATGCGATGAATTCCAGCGCAAATACATGGATGAACTGTTCGCCAGCGTGGACACGTCGCTCGGGGTTATAGAACAATTGGACAAGCTGGCCGCCAAAATCAGGAGCGACTGTGAGTAGTTATCTGGAGGTATCAAAAACAATCGAGCTGCTGAACAGGCTGAAGACCACTATCAGCGACTTTGCCGCGCGCGAGGAGCGGCTCAACCAGGAATTCCGCCTTAAAAGCACCGCAGCGCGACAACAGGTTGAAAAGGTCATGTATGAGTCGGCCAGGCATCTTGAAGCCTGGCTTGGCCAGACCGATGAATCGTATGGGGCCGCGAAGAATCGTGCCGAGCAAAGGTTCCAACAGCGCGACGCGCGCATCACGGAGGCGGGCAAGGCTTGCAAGAAACAGCTTCTTCTTGAGGCGCATCGCTGGGAAGGCGACCGCAAATACAGGCTCCAAAAGGATGAGATGCAGGCCGCCCGCGACAAAGAGGCCGGCCTGGCAACCGCAGAGCAGGAGTATGAGGAATTCAAAGCCTGGCTCGCCGAACAGGAAGGCGTGCTAACAGCTCTTGAACAAGAGACGCGAGCCTCGTTCAGAGGATACGGCGCCTTTCTAAGGTTACTGTCCGATGCTTATTCTCCGAATGACGCTGACATTGCCGCGACTCTCGATCAAAATAAGACAACCTTTGATGGGCTGCTCAACAAGGCAGTAAATGATTTGAATCGTTTCAAGCGGCGCTTGCTACCCCTTTTGTTCAAGTATAACTTGCTTTGGTGGTTGCTGCTGATTTGTTTGCCCTTTGCCTTTGGTTTTCTTAATAACCTTGGAGTTATTTGGGCGACTTACACGAATGCTGGCGGCGCATTGGCCATTTGCGTCACATCCGCCCTCGTCCTTCATGCTATCGGGAAGCATCAATCCAAGCCTGCTGCTGTATCCGTGGCGGGCGATCTAACTAAGGCACGCTGGCTCTATGCGAACTGTCTTGAGTTATCCGAAAAACTCCACCAGCAGCAGCTTGAGCGGATCGAAAACGAGTTCCAGAACCGGAATCAAGCTGTCCGGGAACAATGGGATGTGGTGCTGCGCGAGGCGGGGGAAATGCGGGACTCCTCGCTGAAACGAATTGATGCCAAGCAGGCCCGGATTGCCTTAAAAAACGAAACGCTCCTCAAACTAAAGCTGGATCGTCTCGAACATGACCGCAACAGCGCCAGCACACACCTTGAAACCACGGTGGTCGCAAAAAACAAGGAACAAACCAGCTTCCTCGCAGGAACCGAGGCAACTTTATCAGCGGATTATGATTCGCAGTGGCGTGAGCTTGAATCGGAATGGAAGGCCACGATGCAATCCATCTGCGAGTCCGTTGCCGGCGCAAATGCATCGGTGGAAAAACTCTTCCCCTCATGGCAGGCGCCGCTCTGGAACAGGTGGGAGCCTCCACATCAATTTGCCCAAGCGGCAAAATTCGCGCGGCTGGAAGCCGACCTCAATGGTCTTTCCCGCGCTGCGCCAAAGGATCCACGGCTCGCCCCTATGCTGCCACCGGCATTCACAGTTCCACTCGTGCTGACTTATCCGAGCGAGGGGTCGATTCTCTTTGAGACGCTCGACACCGGGCACGACATGGCAATTGGCGCGCTTAATAACATCATCCTGCGCCTTCTCTCGACCGCACCCCCTGGTCGGTTGAGTTTCACGGTCGTTGACCCGGTAGGACTGGGCCAGAATTTTGCCGGAGTAATGCACCTTTCCGATTATGGCGAGCATCTTATCAACAGCCGCATCTGGACACAAACGAGCCAAATTGAGGAAAAGTTGTGTGACCTTAATGAACACATGGAGAAGGTGATCCAGATGTATCTTAGAAACGAGTATGCGACCATAGCTGAATACAATGAACAGGCCGGCAACATAGCCGAGAAATATCACTTTCTGGTTATCGCCGACTTTCCGGCCGGCTTCAGCGACACAGCCGCGAAACGGCTTCTAAGCATCGCCACCAGCGGTGCAAGGTGCGGGGTTTATACACTTATTCATTGGGATCACAGACAGCCGCTTCCGCATGATTTTGTTCCAGACGAACTGAGAAAGAACAGCGTGTGCATCAGTTGCAGCGGGAACGAATTTACGTTCACCGACAAACACATTCCCGGCACGAACTTGGTTCTAGACCCGCCGCCTCCAACTGACTTTGCGACTCAATTTGTTCATAAAGTAGGCCAACTCAGCAGGGACTCAAACCGCGTTGAGGTGCCGTTCTCGCATATCTCACCGGAGGAACCTGCCATCTGGACACTGGACACCACGTCCGAGCTTCGAGTTCCCATTGGCCGAACGGGTGCCACTAAACTGCAATATCTCTCGATTGGCAAAGGCACGCGACAACATGCATTGTTAGCGGGCAAAACGGGTTCAGGTAAGTCCACTTTACTCCATGTTATCATCACTAATTTATCCTTGTGGTGCAGCCCAGAGCAGGTGGAGTTCTATCTCGTGGACTTCAAGAAAGGCGTTGAATTCAAGTGCTACGCTGCAAAGCGCCTTCCTCATGCGCGTGTTGTCGCAATCGAGAGCGACAGGGAATTCGGTCTCAGCGTGCTACAGCGTGTGGATCAGGAACTAAGGCGACGCGGCGAGTTATTCCGAAAGCTCGGCGTGCAGGACCTGCCCGGTTACAAGAAGGCAGGCGGGACAGAGCCTCTTCCACGATCGCTTCTTATCATTGACGAGTTTCAGGAGTTCTTTGTCGAGGACGACAAGATTTCGCAAAGCGCTTCGTTGCTTCTGGACCGGATTGTCCGGCAGGGCCGGGCCTTCGGCATTCACGCGCTGCTGGGTTCGCAGACGCTCGGCGGCGCCTACTCGATGGCCCGCACGACTCTTGGGCAAATGGTCATCCGCATCGCGCTCCAATGCAACGAGGCCGACGCCTTTCTCATCATGGACGAGGACAATCCCGCGCCGCGCCTGCTCTCACGCCCCGGCGAGGGCATTTACAACGATGCCGCCGGCGCCATCGAGGGCAACAGTCCGTTCCAAGCCGTCTGGATTTCAGACAGCGAGCGGGACAAGTGCCTCGAAGCCGTGCGCCACCGGGCCGACCGGGCTTCGTGGCGGCACCTCGCGCCGTTCGTCTATGACGGCGACGCGCCCGCGGACGTGCAGGAGAACGGCGCGTTGCAGGTGTTGCTCGAATCGGACATGATCAAGCAGACTTCTTCGCCGCGTATCTGGCTTGGCGCGCCCAATTCCATCAAAGGCCCGACCGAGGCCGCGTTCCGCAGACAGAGCGGGAGCCATCTCCTGCTCGTCGGGCAACGCGAAGAAGCGGCGCTGGCGATCCTTTCCGTCGCGCTCGTGTCGCTGGCGGCCCAATATCCGCCCGGCCGAGCGCGCTTCATCGTGTGCGACGGCACGCCGCCCGAATCGCCGCAGCGCGAGTTTCTGGAACGCATTCTTCGCGCCGTCCCACATGAGATCCGCGTCGTGAAAAACAGCGACCTGCAGGAAGTGATGGCAAGCCTCGGCGCCGAGATGAAGTCGCGCGCTGATGACCCACATTCGGCGGATGCGCCAGAGGTGTTCTTCCTCGTCCATGAGCTGCACAAATTCAGCAGGCTGCGCTATGAGGAGGATTTCAGCTTCTCCTCCGACGACTCCGGCGCGGTGCAGAAACCCGGCGCTGTTTTGAACACCCTTGTCTGCGAAGGCGCGGGCCTCGGCTTTCACGTGATCGCGACCTGCGATTCCTACAACAACGTGAACCGCGCGCTGAGCCGGAAGGCGCTCACCGAGTTCGAAATGCGCGTGCTGTTCCAGATGAGCCCGACCGACTCCGCGAGCCTGATTGACACGCCCAAGGCCAGCACGCTCGGCCTGCATCGAGGGATTTTTTACAACGCGCAAGAGAGCAACCTCGAAGTCTTCCGGCCCTACGCGCTGCCCGGCGGTGAATGGATTGAATTCGCCGCGAAAAATCTGGCGCGGCTTCATGGCCGGACCAATCCTGCGTGAGACAAACCGCGCCGGCTCCGCCTACTTTTTCGGCGCGACCTCGACGGTCAGCTTCACCGCGTTGCTGGGATAGACACAGCGGATATTTTTCTTGTCCGTCTCGCCCGATGGCACTTGGCCGTCGCCGTTGATCAGAAAACTGAACGTGCCCGGCGGCATTTTCTCCGTGCTGATGGTGAGTTCCGCGGAGGCAGCGCCAGCAGCGACTTTTGTGATCGGAATTTCCATGCCGGGCGGAAGCTGCACGCCCGCGCCAGTCAAATCCACGGCGTTGGGCATGTCGGGCGCGCGCGCAACAGCGACAGTGAGCTTGATCGGTTCGCCTTTTTTCACCGTGATTTCCGCCGGCGAGGCGGTGAGCGTGAATGGCGCCTTCTCGCGCACGGCCATGACGATGCTGCGCGTCATGCGACTGATGGCCGGCGTGTTCACGGTGTCCCACACGATGACGCCGCCGCGCGCCTTGCGCACGAGCTTGCGCCCGGCGACTTCGCTCGTGCCGGTGATTTCAATTTCGCCTTCGCCGACAGGCGCGTTCGCGTCAGCGGTGAGCACGAGCATTCCCCATTTCAGGCCGGGACCGATGACGATGGGATCGGCTTTCACGCCGGGCGGAAGTTTTGTCGCCGCAACGGTGATGGGTTCGTTGTGACCGTCGAGCCGCCAGACAAGAATGTCGAGCCGGTCGCGTCCGCCCTGCCGGACGACATGCGAGTCCATGCGGATGTCGTGCGGCGGCTGGCAGACGAGCCGGAAGTCAGGCATCGGCTCGGTCTCGACTTCGAGCCGGTAGAAATACTGCGGGCCGCCCTGCCCCTGACCGTAGAGGTGTTCGAGGCGCAGATAATAATCACCGTCCGTGGGCGCGGTGAAACTGTGCTGAATGTCGCGCGTGTTTGACGTGAAGCGGATCTGCCCGATGTTCTCGCCCCAGTCGGAGGACGTGTTCAACACGGAACCGTCGGGCTTCAACACTTCAAGGTCGGGATCGGCGGGCGAACCAAGCCGCTCGGCGATGACACGCACAATGAACTTGTCGTTCTTCTTTGCGGCGATGACGAAATAATCCACGTCCTTCGGCGCGTCGAAGCGTCCACTCACTGCGCACGGCGGCACGAGGCGCTGCGCCTGATTGGTCGAGTTATTCGGCTCGGTTTCGAGCAATTCCTTCAGGCCCGACGGCAGCAGCAGCTTGGCGTTCGATGTGCCGTCGGCGGTTTTCACGCGCACTTCAACGCCGTCGAGCACCGAGGCCGGAGGACGGATGACTTCGGAAAAGTTCAGCGTTGCGCCGACGTCCGGCGAGTCGGGCAACGGCGCGGGTTGCGTGATTTTTTGCAGCGGCCGCCCCTTCACCTTGAACTCGCTCGGCTCGCCGCCGGGCAGGTTGCGTCCGTAAATCGTGATGGGTGCGCGGCTGCCGGGCTTAGCGCCGAGCGGCGCGATGAAGTCAATGTAGGGCAGCGCGGTGATGGCGAGCCGGTAGAAATGGTCGCCGCTGCCGTTGTAGGTGAAGTCGGTGAGCTTCACGAAGTAGTCGCCGTCCGCAGGCGCGTCAAAGTCAATGAACGGGTCGCGCTTTTCATTGCGGATGTCCTCGTCCTGGCTGGCGGCGAGCTGCTTGCCATTCGCGTCATAGAGCCACATGAAGCCGTCGAGCCTCGAATCCAGCCGCCACGCCTTGCATTCGATGAGCACGCGCTGGCCCTTTTTCACCGGGAAAACAAACCAGTCCACGTCCTCGGCGGGGCTGATGCGGCCGTTGATGGTGGTGTTGAGCACGACACGGTTGGCCTCGGCGCGCTGGTTGTTCGGCTCCGTCTCGACGGCCTCGGCAAAATCGCTCACGACAAACGTGCGGGGATTGCTGATGCCGTGCTTGCCAATGACACGCGCGTCGTATTCGCCGACCGGCACGCCAGCGGCGACGCTCACTTTGAAGCGCAGCGACTTGCTCTTCTCGCCCGGAATCAATTCGGCGGTGATGCCCGCGTGGCTGAAGTAGAGCTTGCGCATTTCTTCGAGATTGCCCCCGGCGATTTCGACCTCGACGGTCGAGCCTTGCTTCGCGCCGAGTGGGAAGACGCTTTGCAGACGCGGGATGGGAAGCTGCGCGAACGCGGAGGAAGCAAGGCACGCAATGCCGAACACCAGCGCGGATTGAAGGGATCGCAAATTCATTGTCGGTCGCGTCGCGGGCGAAAAAATTCCCCAACCCCGCCTCGCGGGATTGGGGAATTTGAAAACATCGTGAATCTCAGATGATTTCCTGGATCGGCGCGCCGTAGTTGAGGATGGATACTGGCCGGTCGGCCTCGTTCTTGTAAGCGATCTCGGTGTTGATGCCGAGCTGGTGATACATCGTCGAGAGCACGTCCTGCGGCGACATCGGGCGCTCCTTCGGAAACTCCGCGCGCGCGTCGCTCTCGCCGAGCACGACGCCGCGCTTGATTCCTCCGCCGGCGAGCACCGCGGTCATGACGTTCGGCCAGTGATCGCGGCCCGCGTCCTTGTTGATGCGTGGCGTGCGGCCAAACTCGCCCCACACGAGCACGAGCGTCTTGTCGAGCATCCCGCGCTGGTCGAGGTCCTCGATGAGCGCGGAGTAACAGGAGTCAAACTGCGGCAGCTTGCTGTTCTTGAGCGACTCGAAGTTGTTCGCGTGCGTGTCCCAGCCGCCGGTGTCCACGGTCACGAAGCGCACGCCCGACTCGACGAGCCGGCGCGCGAGCAGCGTGGACTGGCCCATCGTGTGCCGGCCGTAGCGGTCGCGCAGCTTGTCGCTCTCGCGGCTGATGTCGAAGGCGTCCTGAACCTTCGGCGACGTGGCGAGTTCAAACGCCTTCTGCGAAAAGGAATCCATTCCCGCGATGAGGCCGGAGGCATCCACATCGCGACGGAGATTGTCGAAGGTCTTGAGCAACTCGCGCCGCTGCTGGAGGCGTTCGAGCGTGATGCCGTTCGGCAGCTTCAAGTTGCGAACCTTGAAGTCGCTGCTGTTCGGGTCGCCCTGCGTCTCGAACGGGTTGTAGGCCACGCCGAGATACGCGGCGGCGGAACTCTTTGGCGCGCGCGGCACGCACGCGTAGGCCGGGAAGCCCTCGATGCGCGGGCCCATCTCGTAGCTCACGATGCTGCCGTAGCTGGGCACTTCGTTGGCCGGGATGTCGTTGGTCGGCTTGTAGCCAGTGAGCAGCATGTGCGAGGCGGACTCGTGGCCGGAGTCGGGATGCGACACGCTGCGCAGGATCGCGAGCCGGTCGCAAATCTTCGCGATGTGAGGCATGTGCTCGCTGACCTGATAGCCGGGAATGCTCGTGGGAATGGGATTGAACGAACCGCGGAACTCGGACGGCGCGTTGGGCTTGAGATCCCACATATCAAGGTGGCTCGGCCCGCCGCCCTGCCAGAGTAGGATGACGCTGAGGTCTTTCGACTGCTTGCCCGACGCGGCGGCGAGGGCATCGCGGCGAAGCTGTCCCGCGAGCGTGAGTCCGCCGAAAGCGAGCGCGCCGACCTTCAAAAAACTGCGGCGCGTGCGGCCGTCGCAACATCCGTATCTCCCGCTGGTCACATCAATCGTCATAAGCGTCTGGATTTTCTGACGGTCCGGTTTCGTCGCGGCTTCAAGGCTTTTCGCTCAATGGTTGAAGGCGAACTCCTTCGAGTTGAGCAGCGTCCACATGAAATCTTCAAGGAACGCGCGGCGATCCTTCGTTTCGGCGAGGAGCTTGACGGCTTCTTTTTGTTCCTCGTCGTTCGGCTTGCGCGAAAAGGCGCGGAGATAAAGTTCCTCAATGACCTCCGCGTTCGCTCGCTTCGAGGTGGCGAGTTTCGCGACGAGGCCTTTTTCGTCGGCGATCTTGTTTTGCACTTCCGGTGAATTCATCAGGTGCAGCGCCTGCGCGAGGTTCGGCGCGTAACTGCGCTCGCACTCGCACGCGGTTTCGCGATGCGACCGGCCGAAGACATCGAGGAAGTAGTTCGGCACGCTCTCGTCCGGCAGTTCGATGGCCCGCGTGCCGAGCGGGAAGCCGGTGTATTTCTCCGTCGTGCCCGTGACGGTGTCCACGGCGTCGAGCAGCGACTGCGCGGGCAGGCGGCGCGGGAAATAGCGCGCGTAGTTCTGGCGGTCGGTGTGGTTGTCCGAGTTCGGCGCGGAACTCAAACTGTAAACCTGCGAGGTCATGATCGCGCGCATGACGTGCTTGAGGTCGAACTTGTGCTCGGCCAAATCCTTCGCGAGCGCGTCGAGCAGCGCGGGATTGCTCGGCGGATTGGTCACGCGCATGTCGTCCACGGCCTCGACGAGACCGACGCCGAGGTAATGCGCCCAGAGGCGGTTGACGATGGCCTTCGCGAAATACGGATTGTCCGGCTGCGCAAACCAGTCGGCGAGCTTCGCGCGCGGGTCTTCGCCGCGAACCTGTTCATACTCCGGTCCGCCGAGGCCCTTGGGCTTCATCAATTTTCCGCTGCGCGGCTGGCGCATATCGCCGTCCTTGCGGACGAACACGGCCTGTTCGTTGGAAACCTCGCCGGACTTCGTGCCGAGCCGCGAGAAGAACGCCGCCATGCCCCAGTAATCGTCCTGCGACAGTTTTTGATACGGATGATTGTGGCAGTTGGCGCACGAGACGCGCGTGCCAAGGAAAATCTCCGCAGTGTCGTTGACCTGATGGACGATGTTTCGCACCTCGCGATACCACACGACGGGCGGGTTGTCGCTGACGTTGCCGCTGGCCGTGAGAATCTCGCGCACGAACTGGTCGTAAGGTTTGTTCTGCGCGAACGAGTCGCGAATCCACGCCGCGAACGCGAACGTGCCGCGCTTGTAGTCGTCGCCGTAACGGCGCTTGTTCCGCAGCAAATCGCCCCAGATGTTCGCCCAGTAATCGGCGTATTCGTTGCGGTCGAGCAGGCGGCTCACAAGCTTGGCGCGCTTGTCGGGCGACGCGTCGGCGAGGAAGGTCTTCACCTCATCCGGTGTCGGCAGCGTCCCGATGGAATCCAGCGATGCGCGACGGATGAATTCCTCGTCGGTGCAAATTTCACTCGGCGCGATGCCCAGCTTGCGCCACTTGGCCATCACAAGTTCATCCACGTAGTTGTTCGGCTTGAAGTGCGCGTAGGCCGACTCCGGCACGTTGCGGCTGTAGGGCACCGTGATGCGCGCGACGTCCACGAAGCCCATGTAGCGCACCATCACCGCGCCCTCGCCGGTGCGGTCGAGTGTGCGCACGAGGCCGTTGTTTTCCACGATGAGGATGTCCGTCTGCTGGCTCTTGTATTCCGTGTCACGCGTGACATCGAGCGCGGTGCCGTCGGAATAACGCGCGACGATGCGAAGCTGCTGCTGTTTTGAACCAACCAAAATTCGCTCGCGGGGGAACACTTCGATGCCGCGCACCACCGGGTCGGTGGGCAGTCCCTTGGGCGTGCCTTGGACAATCCAGCGGCGCAGGAGCCGGTAGTTGTCCGAGTCCACCTCGATGCGCGTGCCACCACCGTGCGGAGCGACGCCGGTAGCTTTCAGCAAGAACAGCGAGCTGTCCGGCGCGGATGGCGTGATGCGGCGGCCGCGGCCTTCGCGCGTCAGCGCGTTGTAATCAAAGTCCGCGTCGAAGCCGAACAGCGAGAGCGCGAAGCCGTTCTGCCCGCCCTGCTTTCCGTGGCATCCGCCGGAATTGCAGCCCGCCTTTGTGAGAATCGGCAGAATGTCGTTCACATAATTCAGCCGTCGCTCGACCGCAAAATTCTCCACGCTCACCGCGACGGATTCGGTCAGCGATTTTTTGGACAGCGCATCCTTGAACGTGACTTGCACCGTCGCCGCACCATCCGCTTGCGGCACGATGCGGCCATTGACGACATTTACGACCGCCGGTGTTTTCGCTGAAGCTTTCGCGCCCGACACGGCATAGCTCGTCGCGTGGGTGACATCCTGTTGCGTTCCATCGCTGAACTGCGCGGTGACGAGCAGTTGCACGGTCTGGTCGGCGTTCGCGAGCACGACCTGGGACGGCTCGATGACCAGTTTCGTAAGCGTCACCGGCCCGGCTGCCATGGCCATCGAAAGCGCGGCCCAGCCTGACGCGAGCATCACGAAGAGACGCGCGGCTGGTTTTGCTTGGTTCAAATTCACGGCGTTGGGTTGAGGCTATTTCTTTCTGCGCCCAAGGTTGGATGAATGTCCACGGGTCGTATTCAGAAAAACTCCACCGCTGGCAGTGATCTCGCCGCAGCGCGGTGCGTTTTGAACTTGGAGCTTCGGCCTGCTTTCGTCACCTTCTCCGCCCATGAACGCCATTCGACTTTTTCTGGCCACTTTCCTGACGCTTGTCGCGACAGCGCGCGCCGCGCATCCGTTCCTGTGCTGCGATTACAACGGCGGCAAGGTGTGCGTCGTTTCCGCCGAGGGAAAAATCGAGTGGGAATACCCGTGCAAGGCGCCGCAGGACTGCTGGCAACTGCCCAACGGGAACTTCCTCTTCTGCTTTGTCAGCGGCGCGCTCGAAGTGAAGACCGACAAAACCATCGTGTGGGAATACAAGGCACCCACGGACGTCAAAGTCGAGGTGCACGCGTGCCAGCCGTTGCCCGAAGGGCGCGTGATGATCGTCGAAGGCGGCACGAGCCGCATCATCGAGGTGGACCGCGCCGGGAAAATCGCGAAGGAAATCAAGCTCACCACGACGCCGGAGGTAAAATTGCACAACCAGTTCCGCGGCACGCGCAAGCTCGCGAACGGCCATTATCTGGTTTGTTTCAAGGGCGAAGGCAAGGTCGTGGAACTCGACGGCTCTGGCAAAGTGCTGCGCGAAATCAAGGTTCCCGGCGATCCGCACGAGGTCGTGCCGTTGCCCGACGGCCATCTACTCATCACCTGCGGCGACGGCCACAAGGTCCTCGAACTCGACGCGAAGGAAAAGATTGTGTGGGAGCTGGGCGAAAACGATCTGCCGGGGAACGCGCTGCGGTTGATGGCGGGCTGCCAGCGGCTGCCCAACGGCAACACGGTTTTCTGCAATTATCTCGGCCACGGCCACCTCGGCGAGCAGCCGCAGTTCATCGAAGTGACGCGTGACAAAAAAGTGGTGTGGCAGTTCGACGACCACGCGCACTTCAAGACCATCAACCAGATTCAGGTGCTGGACGTGAAGGGCGATGCCACGAAGGGCGAAATCTTCCGATAGGACGGCTTGGCTCCAGAGGCAGGGCTCGAACCTGCAACCCGCCGGTTAACAGCCGGCTGCTCTACCATTGAGCTACTCTGGATTCCAGAGGGGGCGCAATCTACAAACGCCCCCCCGGCGCGTCAACCGTGGACTGCGCCACATCCGGCACAGTGCCCACGCGGACGCAGCGACACGACTTGAATCAACTGTCGGATGTTTGGGAGGCGCGCAGACCCGTCAGTCTGTCACCTTCACGCCGGAATTCTTGAGCGCGCCGACCGGTTGCCACTTGCGCGAATCGCGGCTTCGCCCGTTAATCGCGGCTGTCATGCGCGCTGGAAATCAAGGCATCAGTTTGCTTCGCGCCTGGGGCGTGGCGCTCGCGGCGTTGTTCGCCGCTTCTCCACCGGGCTTCGCCACCGACGCGGATTTGCGCGAGCAGCTTTGCGTGATGTTGCAGCTCGAAAATCTTCTTGAAGCCGCCGGCAACCGGCAGTTCGGGGCGCGCGGTGCGGAGGTCGAGCGGCAGTTTGAACTCCTTCGCGAGGCTGGCGTGCGCTGGGCGCGCACCGGCATCATGTGGGAACAGATCGAGCCGAAGCCCGGCCAGTGGAACTGGGCACCCGCCGACCGCGTCGTCAAGGCCGCGAAGCAAAATCATGTGAAGCTCCTCTGGCTAGTCGGCAACACCGCGCCTTGGGACAGCTCGAACCGCGAGTGGAATGGAGTGCCGCGCGATCTCGCCAAAACGGACGGACACTTTCCGCATTTCGTGCACGAACTCGTGACGCGCTACAAGGCCGACATTCATCACTGGGAAATCCGCAACGAGCCGAATCTCGACTACATGTGGCACGGCGCGAGCGCGGCGCAGTATGGGGTGTATCTCGCGCACGCTCACCGCGTCATCAAGGCGGCCGATCCCGACGCGAAGGTTGTCTTCGGCGGACTCGGCGGCGGCGTGGGCCAGCAGGTGAAGTGGTTCCGCGAGTCCGTCGCCGCGATGCGCGCGAAGCACCCGGCGCTGCCGTTCGACATCGTCAACTTCCACATTTATCCCGGCGAGGCGGACAACCGCGGCTTCAAGGGCGCGGACGCCGTGACGCGCTACCTCGACAGTTCGTTCAAGCAGATCGAGAAGGCGCTCACCGCCGAGCAGCTCGCCGAACTGCCGCTGTGGATCACGGAGTTCGATTATTCGGCGAACGTGAAGCTCCAGCCCGACCCGGCGTTTTCCGGCGGGCCGCCGGGCCAGGCGAAACTGGTGAAGGAAATTCTCCCGCGCCTCGCCGCCAACCATCCTGACCGGAAAATTTTCTGGGCCAGCCTGCTCGACGATTTCAACGACCCGGGCTTCGAGAGCATGGGCCTCGTCACGTCGAACAAGCGCCATGACATCGGCACCCCGCGCCCGTCGTATCGCGCGCTCAAGGAATTGCTCGCGCCGTGAATTCACCCGCGCCGCCTCGCGTCGGGAACTAACAAGCTTGGCCCCGCGCAGAACCCGCGTATGATGGCCGGGCGATGCTGCGCAATTCTTCGCAGTTTTGACCACGAATCGGTTTTATGAACGAACCTGTCCCGTATTCGCCGCCGCCGAAAAAGCGCGGCTGGCTCAAAAAACTCGGCCTCGCCGCCGCCGTTTGCCTTGTCCTGCTCGTCGCTGCTTACTTCACCGTCACGAGCGCGGCGTTTCTCAAAGCCGTCGTGCTGCCGCGCGCGGGCAAGGCGCTCGGCGTCACGCTCACGCTCGAGGACGCGAGCCTCAGCCCGTTCTCGCAAGTCACGCTGAAAGGCCTGAAAATCCAGGCCGCCGGTGCCGAGCCGCTGCTGCAAGTCGGCGAGCTGCGCGCGCGCTATGACCTGCGCGAAATCCTCAAGGGTCACATTCTCGTCGAGGAGGTTTTCATCGGCGCGTCGGTCGCGAACGTGTCGCAATCCGCCGACGGCAAGTTCAACTTCGATCCGATTCTCGCCGCGACAAAATCAAGCGGGCCGAAAAAGGAAAAGTCCTCCAAGCCGTCCGCGACGCCGCAGCTCGACATCAAGTCGGTGAAGCTCGAGAACGCGACGATTCACTTCACGCAGCAGCTCAAGGGCGGCGCGCGCCAGATCGAGTTGAGCGGCGTGAACCTCAGCGTCGCCGGCGTGAAGAACGGCCAGCAGGCGAAAGTCACGCTCGTCGCCCAGCTCAAGGCCGACCTGCCCGCCGCGACGAACCGCAATCAAGTCAACGCCACGCTCAACGCCGAGATCAACCCCGCGCTCGGCGCCGACCTGATGCCGACCGAAATCAAGGCCGGCGTGAACCTCGCGCTCGGCGCGGCCACGGGCGACTTCGCGGACTTAAACGGGCTTTCCGCCACGCTCGCCGCGGACTGGACGCCGGCCGAGTTGAAGCGGCTCGCGCTGAACTTCACCAAGGGCACAACGCCGCTGGGCGAGGTGCGCGTGAGCGGGCCGTTCGACGCGAACAAACTCGAGGGCAAGCTCAAGGTCGAGGTCGCCGCGATTGACCGCAACGTGCTCAACCTCGCCGGCGCGGTCGTGGGACTCGACTTCGGCTCCACCGTGCTGAACACGAGCAACGAGATCGAACTCGCAAAAAACGCGAAGCTCATCACGGTCAACGGCAGCCTCGCTGCGAAGTCGCTCGCCGTCACGCGCGCGAAGCAAAAAACGCCGCCGCTCGACCTCGCTTCCTCGTATCGTATCACGCTCGACCTGCCCGCCGAGTCGGCGAACCTCGCGGTGTTTTCGCTCGAAGCGAAGCAGAAGGATCACCAGCTCCTCAGCGTGTTGCTCGCGCAGCCGATGGCGCTGGCGTGGGGCAAGAGCGCGACAAACGCGGTTGGTGATTCCGCGCTCGACATCAACGTCACGAACCTCGAACTCGCCGACTGGCGCGCGTTCATCGGCCGCATCGCGCCGACCGGCAACGTCACAATCGCGGCGAAACTTCTTGCGCAGCAGGCCGGGCGCAAGGTGGATTTCTCCGTCGGCGCGAGCATTGGCGATCTCACGGTGAACGCGGGCACGAACGCCTTCACGCAGCTTGGCGCGACCGCGCGCGTTCACGCGCTCGTGGATGACTTTCAGCGCGTCCAGTTCGTCGAGGCGCGCGTGGATGCGACGCAGGCGCGGCTGCCGCTGGCGTGGTTCAGCGCCGCGGGCACGCTTGACGCGAAGACGCGGAACGCCGACGTGCAGATGTCGTTCGAGGCCATCGTGCCGCGCGTGCTGGAAATCCTCCGCGTGCCGGAGCCGAAGGCCGGCGCGGGCCGCGTGAGCTTCACGGGCCGCCTCGGCCAGCAGATCACGGTGGCGAGCGCGCGCACGAATTCCTCGCAGACGGTTTCGGGCCGGCTGGCGTTGACCGGCTTCAGCGGCGTGATGAACAAGTTCCGTCTCGAAAACTTTTCCACCGCGCTCGACGTGGAGGCCGAGCTTAAAGACGGCCGGCTGGCGCAGGTCAGCAAGTTGTCTGGCTCGCTCGCGCTCGGCGGCGCGCCGGCGGGCGGCTTCGACGTGACGGGCGCGTTTGATCTCGCCGCGAAATCCGGCACCGCGCAGCTCAAGGTCGTGGATGTGAACCAGAACCTCGCGCTGCCGTTCCTCACGCCGCTGCTCACGAACCAGACGCTCGTCTCCGCGTCGCTGAACGCGGACGTGAACGCAAACTTTACCGCGACCGAGACAAGCGCGAAGGGCGGCGTGCATCTCGCACGCTTCGTGTTGCGCGATCGCGCGGGCCAGTTTCCGTCCACGCCGTTCGCATTGGAGGCGCAGTTCGATGCCACGGCGAGCCAGCCCGCGACAAACGCGACGGTCGTGCAACTGCGGCAGTTCACCGCCGCGATTACCGCCGCGGGCCAGCCCGGCGGCACGCTCGACGCGAGCGGTGGTTTTGATTCACGGAAGCAGCAGGCACGCTTCAGTGTGAAGCTGGCCGACGTGAACGAGCGCTTGCTGCGGCCCTTCCTCGCGCCCGCACTCGGCGACAAGTCGCTGCTCTCGGTCGCGATCAACGCGAGCGCGTCCGGCAGCTACGACGCGAAGGCCGACTCGACCGTGACGGGCGACTTCGGCGTGTCGAACCTGCGCGTGCATGATCCGAGCGGGCAGTTGCCGGAGACGCCGCTGGGCGTGCATTTCGGAGTCGAAGCCGCGATGAAGAACAACGTCGCTGACATCAAAGCGCTCGTGCTGAACCTCACGCCCACGCTCAAGGCAAAGAACCAGCTCGTCGTCTCCGGCCGCGTGGACGTGAGCAACACGAACGCCGCGCTCGCCGCGTTGAAGGTGAACGCCGACGCGCTCGACCTCACGCCGTATTACGACTTGTTCGCGAAGCCCGCGAACACGAACGCGCCCGCGCCGGCGAAGGAGCCGGGCGGCCCGTCGCTCTTCTCCGCTGATCCGAAGCCAGTGCGCCTGCCACTGCGCGCAAGCAGCCTCGACGTGAATCTCGGCGCGGTTTATCTGCGCGATCTCGCGGTGAGCAATGTCGTTGTCGCCGCGAAAGTGGATGGCGGCCGCGTGAGGCTAGACACGCTGCAACTCGCGCTCAACGGCGCGCCGGTCAAGGCCAGCGCGGACCTCGACCTCGGCGTGCCCGGCTGGCGTTACGATGTTGCGCTCAAGTCGGGCCGCATCCCGGTGCAGCCGCTCGCGGACACGTTCTCGCCAGCCTACAAGGGCCAGGCGCAGGGCGACTTCCTTGCCGACATTGCGCTCAAGGGCGCGGGCACGACCGGCGCGAGCCTGCGCAAAAATCTTGATGGCCATGTGACGCTGAGTTTCACGAACGCGAACATCCAGCTCGCCGGCGCGAATGCAAAACGCCTTTGGACGCCAATCGCGGCGTTCCTCGGTCTCGACGAACTCCACAAGTCGCCGCTCGACTGGCTCGCCGCGGACATCCGCGCCGGCAATGGTGGGCTGATCATCCGCGAGTTCACCATACACAGCCCGGCTTTCATCGCGGAATCCACGGGCACGATTCCGTTTGCCGACGTGCTGACGAATTCGCCTCTGTCGCAGCCGGTGGAGATTCACCTGCCGCAATCGCTCGCGAAGCGCTTCCCGCTGCTGAGCGTCCTTGACACCGAGCCTTACACGAAGCTGCCGACGTTCGTGAAGCTCAAGGGCACGCTCGGCCATCCCGAAGTGCAGATTGACAGGGTGAAGGCCACGTTCGTCGGCGCGAACGCCGTCGCGGGCGTCGCAACCGCGCTGCCCGGCAAGGCCGGCGAAGTGGTCAGGGGCGCGACCGGCGTCGTGAAGGAAGTCGGCAAGGACGTGACCGGCGCGCTCAAGGGAATCGGCTCGCTCTTCGGCGGAAAGTCCTCGACCAACGCGCCGTCCGCGACACAGACGAACAAGCCGCGGCCCGGCATCTTCGACTTCCTGCCGAAGAAGAAACAATAGTTGGCGCGTTCGCGTGAACGGCTTTGCTTCCCTGCGGTTGCCTGCTACAACCGCGCTCATGCAAAACGTCCTGCGTTACCTGCGCGAAAACGAGCCGCGCTTCATCCGCGACCTGTGCGACTATGTGCGCTTCCCCAGCGTCTCCGCGCAGCCGCAGCATCGCGGCGATTTGGAGAAGTGCGCGCAGTGGCTCACGAATCATTGCCGCGCCATCGGGCTCGACGCGACGCTTCACAAGACCGCGGGCAATCCCATTTTGCTCGCGCGCACGCCGCGCAAACCGGGCGCGAAGAAAAAGCACTTCGTCGTCTATGGCCACTACGACGTGCAGCCGCCGGAGCCGTTTGATCTGTGGAAATCGCCGCCGTTCGAGCCGCGCATCGCGGGGCGCGAGATGTTCGCGCGCGGCGCGAGCGACAACAAGGGGCAGAACTTCGCGCACCTCAAGGCCGTCGAGGCGTTCCTCAAGACCGGCACGGAACTCCCGGTGGACCTCACGTTCGTCATCGAGGGCGAGGAGGAGGTCGGCTGCGAAAATCTCGCGCCCTTCCTGCGCGCGCATCGCGACGAGTTGCTCTGCGACGGCGTGGTGATTTCCGACAACGGCATTCCCGCCAAGAACCTTCCCGCGCTCACCTATGCCTTGCGCGGCATACTTGCGATGGAACTGCGCCTCGACGGGCCGTCGCGCGATTTGCACTCCGGCATCTTCGGCGGCTCGCTCGAAAATCCCGCGATGGCGCTCTGCCAGTTGCTCGCAAAGCTGCGTGACAAAAACGGCCGCATCACCGTGCCCGGCTTTTACGACGACGTGCAGAAACTTTCCGCCTACGAGCGCAAGCAGATGGCCCGCGTGCCGCACAGCGACGCGGCTTACAAAAAGTTTCTCGGTGTTCCCGCGCTATCCGGCGAGAAGGGCTTCACCGCCATCGAGCGCCGCACCTCGCGCCCGACATGCGAGATCAACGGGATCACGAGCGGCTATCAGGGCGAGGGCAGCAAGACCATCGTGCCCGCGTGGGCGAGCGTGAAGCTCACGTTCCGCCTCGTGCCAAACCAGAAGCCGGAGAAGGTGCAGCGGCAGATCATCGCGCACTTGAAGAAGCTCTGCCCGCCGACCGTGCGGCTGAAAATCGAAGTCGGCCACAAAGGCGAGCCGTATCTCGTGTCGCCGACGAGCGCGCAGGCGCAGGCCGCGCTGCGGGCGCTGCGGGCCGCGTGGGGCTGCGAGCCGGCGCTCGTGCGCGAGGGCGGCTCGATCCCGATTGTGAACGACTTCAAACGCATCCTCGGCGTGGACACGCTGCTGCTCGGCATGGCGCTCAAGGACGATAACGCGCATTCACCGAACGAGAAGTTCGACCTCGACTGCTTCGCACGCGGCATGGCGATGGGCGCGCATCTGTGGCGCGAACTGGCCAAGGCGTAGGCGAACGGCTGCACTTCAGTGCGGCTGCACTTCTCCGTTGAATTCATCGCCGCGCTGCGCATGATGCGGCCATGAAAGCCCGCAGCCTTCTCGCGTCCTTCGTCTCCATCCTTGTTCTCGCCGCACTGGATTCCTTCGCCGCCGACGCCCAGCTCACTTCCACGCAGCAGGCGTGGCTCGCGAAGGCCAACCGCCACGAGCGCGCGGGCTGGATTTACCTGCACATCGAGGGCGCGCCGATGGAGCGCGGCTTCCAGCACGGGCACCTGCTCGCCGCCGAGATCGCCGACGGCCTGCGCATCCAGCGACGGCTCTGGGAATACTCGACGGGCATGGACTGGCACTGGATGGTGACGAACGTCAACACCATGTTCGCCGGCAAGGTGGACGCCGAGCTGGTCGCGGAGATTGACGGCATCGTCGCGGGCATGAAGGCCGCGGGCCAGCAGACCACGCGCGAGGAAATGATCGCCTTCAACGCCTACTTCGAGCTCGACTGGTATTGGTGGCCGAAGAAGAAAAAGGAGATGGGCTCGCCCGACCTGCCCGTCGCGCCGAAACAATCGTGCAGCTCGTTCATCGCCACGGGCAAGATGACGCGCGACGGCAACGTCGTCCTCGGCCATAACAGCATGGTGGATTTCCCCGAGGCGCGCTTCAACGTCGTCATGGACCTCGTGCCCGAGCGCGGCGCGCGCATCCTGATGCAGACGTGGCCGGGCTGGATTCACAGCGGGACGGATTTCTTCGTCACCGGCGCGGGGCTGGTCGGCTCCGAGACGACCATCGGCGGCTTCGATGGCTTCGACGAGAAGGGCGTGCCGGAGTTCGTGCGCGTGCGGCGCGCGATGCAGGACGCGCGCTCGATTGACCAGTGGTGCGACATCATGAAGGCCGGCAACAACGGCGGCTACGCCAACTCCTGGCTCGTCGGCGACATCAACTCGAAAGAAATCGCCCGCCTCGAACTCGGCCTCAAGCAGGTCGGCTTCGAGCGGACTAAGGACGGCTTCTTCGTCGGCTGCAACATCGCCGAGAACATCCGCCTCCTCCGCCACGAGACCGACGTGAACGAGAACGACATCCGCCTCTCCTCCATCGCGCGGCGCGTGCGCTGGAAGGAACTCATGGCCCAACACGCCGGCAGCATTGACGCGGGCCTCGCCAAGACCTTCGAGGCCGACCACTGGGACGCCTTCAACAAAAAGACCCTCGCCGGCTCGCGCTCGCTCTGCGGGCACTTCGAGCTGGACGCCACCAACTGGGGCAACTGGCCGGGCGCGCCCTACTACCCGGCGGGCACGATTGACGGCAAGGTCGTGGACGCGGCGATGGCGCGGCAGATGTCCTTCGCGGGGCGCTGGGGCTCGGCGTGCGGCAAGCCTTTCAGCGCGGCGAAGTTCCTGAAGGAACATCCGCAGTTTGACTGGATGAAAGACCTCATCACCGACCGGCCGACGCAGCCGTGGGCCGTGTTCAAGGCCGGCGAACAATAGCCACGCCTCCGGGCCTGTCTAGCTTTCGCCAGCCGGAAGCCGCTTCGGTCAACCCCAAACTGGATTTGGTCATGGGCTATTTTGCGCGGTAGGGACGACCTGCCGGTCGTCCGAGGCCGCGCAGCAGCGCGGCCCTACCACTCAACGGGCTGACGAAGGGTTCAAGACCGCCCGGTGCCCTCGTTTTTGGGTCCATCAAAGTTGCTTCGGTCAACCCAAAACCCGCTTTGAGGTTCATCAAAGCCGCTTTGGTCGTCACAAAAGCAGCTTTTGTCCTCACGAAAGCTGCTTCGGTCGTCATCAAAGCAGCTCAAGCCTTCATTGAAGCAGCTTTTGCCTTCATCAAAGCGGGTTTGGTCGTCATGAAAACGGCTTTGGCCTTGACCAAACCGGGTTGGGCCAAGGCAAAAGCTGGGTTTGCAGGCATTTCTGGCGATTTCCACTGACCCGGGCGGCGCGGGCGCTGGGTTTGCAGCCTTTGCTGGCGCAGGGTTGAGGCATATTTGCTGTGCTGAGGCGAAGATGGACAGGGGCTTGCGACGGGAATAGTGTCAGCACCATGAAACGGGATAGGCTGCAAATTTGCAGTTCAATTAACTGTTAGGCCACTTTCACGCGACATGAAGAAGCGGCGATTCTTTATTCTGTCTTTGGGGTTAGTCATTTTGGGATTGTGCGCTCAGCTTACGGCGATGGGACACGTTGGTCGGTCATTGCATCTTCGTGCTGCCGCAGTCTCAAAGTCGCAATTTGAGAGGAGTCAGGCGAGGACTGAAGCCGACGGCGAGCTACGACGAGTCCCGTTTTTCTTCTACTCGGGTCTCGGACTTGTGATTTTGAGCGTCGCTTTTCTAGTGGCTTCGTCGAGGCAGCGCGAGCCTGCTTGGCGCTCGGTTACTTTTGCGCTGCTTTGCTTTTACGTGATGCTACAGTTTGTTTTGATATGACGACGTGGCCTAACCATGCGCTGCAGCGAACCCGGCTTGGGCGCCGTGGTTGCAATCCTTGCGTCTCGTGCGCCGGGTCGCTGAGCTTGGGTCGTTAGGCCGCTTCGAGCATGAGAGCCATTTTCCAAGAGATTGATCTTCATGTCGTCGTTATTCTGGCCGTGCTTTTGGTGCCCACCGCCTTTCTTCCACACGCGCCCTGGCTGTTGGTTGTTCTGGCCGTCATTCCGCAGGGGCGCATTCTCACGCGCGCGTTTTGCGATTATCCGCGGTTCAAGCGTCCCGCCGCCGGCTATTTGATTGCGAACGAGGCAGCAGTCGCCGCTGCCGTTGTCATCTGTCTGGCGCTCTGGCAGCTTCTTGGCAGGGTTTGAGCATGAACTCTTATGTATGAGCATCGGAAGCATCCGCTCCTCAGCACGGCCGGCTTTAGAAAGCGGGTGGCGCATCATCTCATCCTCGCGCTGCTGGTGCTGACGGCGGGCCTGGGCGTCGGTGTGCTCGGCTATCATTTCCTTGGAGACTTGGGCTGGGTGGACGCGCTCCTGAATGCCTCGATGATCCTCGCGGGCATGGGGCCTGTGGACGCGCTTCATTCCACGGCGGCGAAGATTTTCGCCTCGTGTTACGCGCTGTTCTCCGGGCTGGTCTTCATCGGCGTGGCGTCCCTGGTCATCGCGCCGTTCGCGCATCGTCTGCTGCACCGGTTTCATCTTGATGCGGAGTGATGGAGGTGGAGAATCCCGCGCCATGCCTTCAACTTTTGAACCCATCTTCATCCGGCTGCGGAAGATTTTGCGAAAGCATCGCGGCGCGCTCATGGTCACAGAGGATTCGCCGGGGCGCTACTGCCTCGCAGGCCACGCCGGACCCGCCGCGCTGCGCGCGTGGCGCGGGGAGATGAGGCAACCGGTCCTGCCCGTCGCGTGGGTCCAGATTGGCAAGGCCTACGTGAGCTATCATCTCATGGGAATCTACGGATGCCCCGCGTTGCTGGACGGCATGTCGAAGGGGTTGAAGGCGCGGATGCAGGGCAAGACGTGCTTCAACTTCAAGACGGACGACGAAGCGCTCTTCAAGGAACTGGAATCATTGACCGGGCGCGCGATTACTGGCTTTGCGAAGACTGGCTTCATCACGACGAACAAGGATTGAGAGCGTCCGGGCGCGACTGGCCGCGTTGGATTGAAAGGGGGGGAATTGGAGCGAGCGAAGGGATTCGAACCCTCGACATTCACGTTGGCAACGTGACGCTCTACCAGGCTGAGCTACGCTCGCTTCCGTTGAAGCGGCGGTCACGTTAAGCAAAGTCCCGCGGTTTGCAAGTCCTGTTTTCGGCGTGCCCAAGGCGTTTTCCAACGGAGTCAATCAGCGTCAACAAGGGGAAACTCTGGCGAAACATCCTGCAAAACACTCCTCCGCTCGACGCGACCGCTGCAACGATATTAAGCGCCCGTGGGTCTGTTCGGCGGACGTTTGGTCGTGAGTGGGTGAACACCCCAATTGCGAACGCGACGCCGACCCACAACCTACTCTAACGTGAAATTTAGTGTGCAAAGCTGTTGCCTGTGGGCCGTCGTGTGCCCGGCACTGGTGATGGCGGCGAGTTGCGGACACAAACCGCAGCCGCAAGCCGCCCCGGTCATCACGCCGCCACCGCCGTCCACGGAGGCCTACACAACGGCACCGGCTTTGACGCAGGCCGCGCCAGCGGAATCCCCTCCTTCCAGCACTGAAATCCAAGCAGCGTCGTCCTTGGGCGAAGACGCCGGGGTGGCGCAGCAGAATCGTTTTGACCGCAACATGAAGTGGCTGAACGCGCTCGCTTCAGGCAATGCCGCCCAGCGCGCCGCCGTGCAGGAGGAAATCCGCCGGGCGAACTTGTCCAAGGCCGAACGCGATGAGTTTGAAGCCCAGCGCAAATACTACCGGATTCGATGAGGTAACACAGGAAACCACAGCCCATGTCGTCTATGCCCGACACAAACATACAAAGCCCATGAAACCTCACCTCTTGATCGTCTGCCGCGGGCGTTGCGCGCGCGCGGCCTTTACCCTCATCGAACTGCTCGTCGTCATCGTCATCATCGCGATACTCGCGGGCTTGTTGCTGCCGACTCTGGCAAAGGCAAAGAACAAGGCCACGCAGGCCGGATGCTTGAACAATCTCAAGCAAATCCTGGTCGCCACCACGCTGTATGCCACGGACTGGGAGGATGCCCTGCCGTTTCCGAACTGGGGACCTGTGATCAACGTCGGCAACCCGCCCGTCAACGTCGCCGGCTGGCTCTACACGAATAGCTCGCCGAATGCCGTGTATTCCACCTCGCCGCCGAGCACCAACATTTACAAGCTCACTGGCAGCCTGCTCTGGCCGGCGTTGCAGCACACGAACGTGTATCGCTGTCCCTTCGACTTCAAGTTTGCCGCCACAGCTCCAAACGCATCTTACTGGACACGTCCGCAGCAGCTCTCCAGCTACGGCATGAATGGCGCCGTCTGCTCGTTTGGAAACGGCGGATACATGCCCGCCAAAAAATCCCACAGGCTGGCCACGTTCATGCCCTCCGACATCATTTACTGGGAAACCGGCGATCAAAACGCCTTTTGGTTCAACGACGGCTCCAATTTCCCAAGCGAAGGCATCAGCGCACGGCACGTCTCCGGCGCCGTGCTCGCCTACATGGACAGCCACGCGGGCTTCGTCAAGCTCACCGACTACACCGCCATGCAGCTCAATCCCAACAAGAACTCACTCTGGTGCAATCCGCTCACCAGCAACGGGCGGTAGTCTGCGTTTTAGTCACGAATGGATCCGACCCAACGCGGAATGCGCAATAGGCTGGTGAATTTGGCCTTGCGGGACGGCTCAAAAGCGGCATAGTGCCAGAACAAAACCAGCCAAACTGTTTCGTATGGAATCTGCGAAAACGCCCCCTCCAGCCCGCCGCGCGTTCACACTTATCGAACTTCTCGTAGTCATCGCCATCATCGCGATTCTGGCTGGAATGTTGTTGCCCGTGTTGGCGAACGCAAAGGCAAAAGGAACCAATGCAACCTGCGTGAACAATACAAAACAGCTCGGTCTCGCTTGGACACTCTACGCGGGAGATTCAGACGACCGAAATGTCCAAGTGCATCTTTGGTATAATCCTCTCGGCAGTGGAACGTGGGGCAACAGCAATGTCAAAAATCCCAATGCGTGGGTCATTGGCGACGTCTCGGTTGACAGCAACTTCTACTACATGCCCGGTGATGCGGCTGTCATGGGCTATCCAACAAACACTTTCGGGCTAACCCGTGTCGATTTTTACCGTTACGTTGGCAATACAAAAACATACAAGTGCCCCGCTGACAAAAGTCAGTGGAACGGAGCGGACAAGGTTCGTAGCTATTCGGCAAGTTGTTTCATGGCTGGGCGCGACATTCAACAGCCGGCCGGCGCGTTTCATGTTTTCTTCAGAACTCTAGAAATTGACAAACCATCGCAGCGTTGGGTGTTCCTTGATGAAAACGAAACGAGCATCAACGACGGTTTTTTTGCCGTTGATATGGTGGGAAATGTCGGTGGCCTTCCGGATTGCATGTCGCCCCGGCACAAGGGATCCTACGGGATGACATTTTCCGATGGACATTCCGAGCTAGTCAAGATGGAGGATGGACGGACGCTCAACTGGGCAAAGATTCCACACAATGCTGCGTCCACTGTGGGATCTCCGCCAAACAATCCGGATTGGATGCGCCTCACCAATTACTCGACGTTCTAAGCGAGTCTTTTCGCATGAGTTATTTGAAGATCGTTTTGTCATGCACCTGTGCCGCGCTATTTACAGGCTGTAACAAGCGCGTTGAGCAGCCTCCGCCTCCGCCATCTGTAGCACCACCTCCAGTCGCCACAGGTCGCGCTGCTTCCGCTCAGGTGCCCGCTGCGGAACAGGCTAGAACTGAATTTGCGACTAATCCAAATGACACTTCGGGCCAACCGGCCGACCCGGCCTTGGTTGGAAAACAGGTCATGCAGTATTACAACCGCACGGCTCGATTCCCCAATAGCTGGCAAGACATGATTCAGAATGGAATCATCACATCCGTCCCTCTTGGAACAGACGGGAAGCCCTTGGATTGGAAAGAATTCACGATGTGGCATCAGCGCAATTCCAAGTAATTGCGGACCACATTTGTTTTTTCCCTGAAGCTCTCAGCTTTCACTCAGCCGTTTCTTCGGCACTTCAAACATCATCTGGTGCGCCTCGCGCAAAATCCCCGGAATCCGTTCCGCAAACGGGCTGCGTGACACCGCGCGCAGCAGCGCGGCTTCATCGAACTTGCCCGCATTCTCGCCCGGAAACCAATGATCGGCCTGGCCGAGCAGGTTGTAGCGCATCTTCCCCCACTCCACGAGGTCGAGGGATTTCGCGTATGTCCAGAGGCGCAGGATCTCGGTCACGTTCACCAGCCCCGGCACGTCCACGTAATGCGGCAGGCCCTCGTGCCAGCGTGCGCACCAGTCCGCGCCGAGCGTGCGGAGCATTTCCGTGCGGAGTTTCGCTTCAATTGGAGCAGTAATTTCCGCGGCGTGGTCGTAATGCGCGAGCGCGGCGACGTGTTCGTCGAAGTCGGAGGGCCGCGCCGCGCCGCAACTGAGCGTGTGGACTTGCGGCCGCGCGAGGCACCAGAGGGCGTTGAACTGCATCGGCGTGAGCGGCGCGCACATGTCCACCATCTTCGGCGGCGGCGCGTAGAGTTTGCCGCCCTTGTCGTTGGGGCTGATGATGAACACGCCCATGTCGAGCCGCGCCGCGGCCTCGATGGCGGGCCAGTTCAGCTCGTTCACGAAATACCAGTGGACGTTCACGTAGTCGAACTCGCCGGAGTTCACCGCGTCGAGGATGATGTCCGTCGTGGCGTGCGTGGAGAATCCGATGAAGCGCACGCGGCCCTCGCGCTGCAACTGCCGCGCGGCGGCGACGCAGCCGTTTTTCTTCAACGACCATTCGAGGAACTGCCGGTTGTTGATGCCGTGCATCGAGAGCAAATCCACATGATCGAGTTGCAGATATTTCATCGAGGTCTCAAAGGTTTGCAAAAACTCCGCCGCCGTCGCCTTGGGGCCGACCTTGGTTTGCACGATGATTTTGTCGCGCGGCAGCTTGGGCAGCACCCAGCCGAGCTGCATCTCGCTGGTGCCGTAGCCGCGCGCGGTCTCGATGTGGTTGATGCCGAGTTCGAGCGCGCGGTGGATGGTGGCCTCGAGATTGGCCTGGCCGTCGCGGGGGATTTCCGCGGGAGGCACATCCTGCCACTTGTGCTGGTAGCGCATGCCGCCGCAGGAGAAAACGGGCAGTTGGAGGCCGGTGCGGCCGAAGCGGCGGTATTTCATCGCGCGAGCGTGGCACGACGGTGGCGGGCGGGCAAGGCGCGGGAACTTTTCTTCACTCGGGCTGAAAGAAGTCGTTGACCGTCACACGCGGGGTTCACTAAGCTCGCCAACGTTCGTTCCACCAAAAACACAAACGCAATTCCTATGAGCAACACTTACGTCCCCCTCATCAGTTCCGGCACGGCCGGCCCGCTCGGCGTGCTGCACCTCCCGCGCCTGTGGCAGAAGGTTTCCCTCGAAGCGCGCGGCAAGCTCGCCGCCGGTTACCCCGGCATCGGCAAGGGCTACGACATGATGGTCATCACCGCGCTGGGCCTCAACGCCGACGCGGTGAGGAAGTTCATCACCGAGAGCAAGCCGACCTACCCGCAATTCGAGGCGTGGGTGAAGAAGCAGCCCGGCGTGAAACTGGACAAGGCGACCATTGACAAGAGCAACCGCGCCATTCAGGGCTACAACCACGACGATGGCACGCGCAAGAGCATCTGCGGCGCGAACGGCATCGCCGACGAAAGCTCCGTCTGCCACGACGCCATCAATCTCAACAACCTCGACGACTGGTATGAATTCCACCAGGCGGTGCTGAAGTAGTTTTCAGCACGCGAACCTTTCGCACACAAACCGGCGCGGGCACAAACCCGCACCGGTTTTGTTTTTGCGACGATCACAGTCCGCCGCTTCAACGATTTCAGCGGATCAGTTTTTCTTCGCGTCGCCGCCGAGATTGTTTTCGAGCCACGCGCGCGCGGCGTTCACGCTCGGCGCGAAGCCGCCGGGGCCGGGGCCGCCCATCACTGCGACCTTGCCGTCCTTGTCCACGACGAACACGCGGTCGGGCCACGCTGCGTAGGCCCTGTTCGCTGCGTCATCCATGCCGTCCACGACGCAGGGCAGCTTGATCTTGAGCAGCGTGCAGGCCTTCTCCGCGACACTGGCGCGTTCGGTGAGCGTCTTCGGATCCTTGACGCTGATGCCCTGCCGCTCGTTCTGCGGCATGGCCCAGCCGTCGCTCGGATGCGCCTCGCGGATATAGACCATGAAAAACTCGGTGCGGTCCTTGAACTGGTCGTAAAGGCGTTCGAGGGAACCAACCTGGTCCCGGAACGGCGGTCACGTGTAGCTGCCGAACACGAGCACAACCGGACGCTTGCCCTTGAAGGCGGCGAGTTGCACCTCGCGGTCGCCGTCGCGGGTCTTGAGTTTGAAGTCCGGCGCGGTGTCGCCGACTTGCAGCGTGTCACGGAAACGGGCGCCTTGCTGCTGCGGCCTGCCGGGTCGCTGCTGTTGCTGCGCGATGCTGGCGTGCGCAGCGAAAAGGAGCGTTGCGAAGACAAGCGGAAGTGAACGTGCGTTCATGTGAAAGGCTGGTTCGAGGTTCGCGGGAATGTTCGCCGGGACGGCGGGATTGTCAACGCCGCGCCGCAAATCGGCAATTTCGCATTGAGCTTCCCGCAGTGAGGCTTAACCTGCGCGGATTCGACGTGAAACCTGAAGTTGCCACAGCCCTGGAAGCCACGAGCTGGCCGGTCCTGATCGTGGACCGCACCGGCGTGGTGCGCGCGTTCAACCCGGCGGCGACGACGGTGCTCGGCGAGACACTGCGGGCGGATTTCACCGCGCTACAGGCGATCTGGTTCCCGCAAAACGAAGTGCGCGCGGACGTGTTCCTCGCGCGGCTGGACGGCACGCCGCAGAACACGTTCGCGCTCAAGTTCCGCACGCGCGACGGCACGTTCGAGCCGTTCACCACGGGCGTGTGCTCGTTTTTCAAGGACGGGCAGAAGCATTACCTTTTCCAGCTTCTCGCGCCGGTTGCGCCCATCACGCCGCCCGCGCCCGCGCCAAAGACCGACGCCGCCGACGCGAGCATGAAGCAAAAGCTCGCGCTCGCGATGCAACTCACGCGCACCATCTCGATGGATTTCAACAATGCACTCACGAGCATCCTCGGCCACACGACGCACGTGCTGGGCAGAATGGAGCCGGCGAACCCGTGGCGTCCCGCGCTGCTCGAAGTGGAGAAGGCCGCCGCGAAGGCCGCGACAATTTCGCACGATCTCTCGACGTTCAGCCGCCAGGAAAAAGACCCGCGCGTGCAGGCCGACGGCAACTTCAACGACGTGGTCCGGCGCGTGATGGAGATGTATCGCACGCCGGCGAACTCCAAGATCACTTGGGAGCACCAGCTCGAGAGCCGCCTTTACACCGCGAAATACGAAGACCTGAAAATGCAGCAGGCGCTCGCGAAGGTCATCGAGAATTCCATCGAGGCGCTCGCGGGCAAGGAGGGGATCATCAGCATCGTTTCGCTCAACCGCGACATCACCGGGCCGGTGCATGACGGTAATATCACGCTTGCGGTGGGGAGCTATGTGTGTGTAGAGGTATCCGACACCGGGCCGGGAATCCCGCCCGAGGTTCTGCCGCGCGTCATCGAGCCGTTCTTCACGACCAAGCCGGCGCACCGCGGGCTGGGCTTGGCGTGGGTCTACGGCGTGGTGACGAATCACGGCGGGCATGTGGCGATTTCGAGCGAACCCGGCCACGGCACCTCGGTGCGCCTGTATCTGCCAGCACGAAAGACCGTTCTCTTGGACACGACATTCAAAGACGCGGACTTCTACGGCAACCAGACCATCCTCATGGTGGATGACGAGGATTTGCTGCTGACGATGGGCCAGATGGTGTTGTCGAGCTATGGCTACCGCGTGTTCACCGCGGACTGCGGCCAGACGGCGCTGGAAATATTCGCCAAGAGCGGTCCTGAGATTGATCTCGTCATCACCGACCTCGTCATGCCGAACATGAGCGGGCGCGAACTCGTCGAGCGTCTGCGCGCAATGCGGCCTGACGTGCGGATCGTGCGATCAAGCGGGAATTTCAGGCCGAGCGAGGTCGAGCAGGATTCCATCTATCTGCAAAAGCCCTTCACGAGCCAGGACCTTCTGCGCGTGGTGAAACAGGCGTTGCAGAACTGACGCGCGCGGTTGACGCCCCGCGCGATTTGCGGTCTTCTCTGCCCATGCAGATTGAAAGTCTCAAAGTGTTCTGTGACCTCGCCGAGACGGAGAGCTTCACCAAGGCCGCGCAGATCAACGGCGTGACACAGTCCGCCGTCAGCCAGCAGATCAGCGCGCTGGAACGCTCCTTCAAGTCGCTGCTCATCGAGCGCAGCAAGAAAAAATTCCGCCTCACGCGCGAGGGCGAGCTGCTCTACGAATACAGCAAGCAGATCATCCAGACCTACGACGCGCTGCACAGCCGCATCCAGGAACTCAAGGACATCATCAGCGGCACCATCCGCGTCGCGACAATCTACAGCATCGGCCTTCACGACCTGCCGCCCTACATCAAAAAATTCATGAAGACCTACCCGACCGTGAAAGTTCACGTCGAGTATCGCCGCTCAAACCAGGTCTATGACGACGTGCTCGGCAACGTCGTGGACATCGGCCTCGTCGCCTATCCGTCAAAGGACCCGCGTCTCGAAATTGTTCCGCTGCGCAAGGACCGCCTTGTGCTCATCAGTCATCCAATGCACCCGCTCGGCAAGCTGAAAGCCGTGAAACTCGAGGCCATCAAAGGGCAGAAATTCGTCAGCTTCGAGCCGGACATTCCGACGCGGAAGGCCATTGATAAAATCCTTCGCGACCGTGACATCACCGTGCAAACCGTGATGGAGTTCGACAATATCGAGACGGTGAAGCGCGCCGTCGAGATTGACGCCGGCATCTCCATCGTCCCGCAGGGCACCGTCCAGCAGGAAGTCGCCAAGCAAACCCTCTCGCAAATGCTGATGGAAGACAGCGAGCTTTACCGCCCGCTCGGCGCGATCTACAAGAAAAACAAAGTTCTCTCGCCCGCCATCCGGCAATTCCTCTCCATCCTGAAGGAGCCGTAAATTCTCAGCGGTCTTTCGGTTCTGAACGGTTCAGCGCGCTCAACACGGCCTTGACGGAAGCCAGTTCGATATTGGTGTGCTCGCCCGCGCCCCAACACGTCTTGCCGTCGCTGTATTTGATTTGGATATAGGCGATGGCGGCAGCCTCCTCGCCAGAACTAAGCGCGTGTTCGCTGTAGTGCGTGATCTCAAAGTGCTGCACGCGCGGCGTGTCAATTGTGAAAAAGCCATGCACGAGCGCGGCCAGCGGGCCGTTGCCTTCGCCACTGAATCTTCGCGATACTGTTTTGTAAAGCAAACCCACGTTGCACTGAACCTTGCCGTTCGTGCTGTAAGTTTCAAAACTTTTGAGTTCCCACGGCGTGTTTCGCTCGATGTATTCGCGCCAGAACATCTGCTTCAACTCCGCACCGCTGACCTCGCGGCCGAGTGCGTCCACGAGGTTGTTGGCGATGGGGCCGAAATCGCGCTGCATGTCCTTGGGCAATTCGATGCCGAATTCGCTTTCGAGCAGATACGCCACGCCGCCCTTGCCGGACTGCGAGTTGACGCGGATGACTTCGCGGTATTCGCGGCCGATGTCGCGCGGGTCAATCGTGAGATACGGCACGTCCCAGTGCTCGCGCTTTTTAGTTTCCCATTCCGCGAGACCCTTCTTGATCGCGTCCTGATGCGAGCCGCTGAACGCGGTGAAGACAAGTTCGCCCGCGTAAGGCTGCCGCGCCGGAACGGTCATGCCGGTGCAGCGCTCATACACTTCCTGAATCGCGTTAAGGTCGGAAAAATCCAGCTTCGGCTCGATGCCGTGCATGTAAAGATTCAGCGCGACGGTGATGATGTCGAGATTGCCGGTGCGCTCGCCGTTGCCGAAGAGCGTGCCCTCGACGCGGTCCGCGCCCGCAAGCAGGCCCAGCTCCGTCGCGGCCACGCCGGTGCTGCGGTCGTTGTGCGTGTGCAGGCTGATGATGAGTGAGTCGCGGTTCTTGATGTTGCGGCACATCCACTCGATCTGATCCGCATACACGTTGGGCATCGCGACCTCGACCGTGTCCGGCAAATTCAAGATCATCTTCCGCTGCGGCGTGGGCTGCCACACATCCATGACGGCTTCGGAGACTTCCTTTGCGAACTCCACTTCCGTCATGCTGAAACTTTCCGGCGAATACTGGAGCTTCACGTCTGTGCCCTTGAGCCGATCCAAACGGTCCTTGATCATCTTCGCGCCGTTGACGGCAATCGCCTTGATTTCGTCCTTTGATTTTCCAAACACGACGCGGCGCTGAGCGGGCGAGGTCGAGTTGTAGAGATGAATGATGGCTTTCTTCGCGCCGACGAGCGATTGCACGGTGCGTTCGATGAGGTCCTCTCGCGCCTGCACGAGCACCTGCAACCACACGTCGTCGGGCGCGCGTTTTTCTTCGATGAGCCGGCGATTGAACGTGAACTCGGTGTTCGATGCGGACGGAAAGCCGACTTCGATTTCCTTGAAGCCGCACTTCACGAGCGTTTGGAAAAGCTCGAGCTTTTGCGAGACGTTCATCGGCACGGCGAGCGCCTGGTTGCCATCGCGCAAATCCACACTGCACCAAATGGGCGCGCGGGTGAGAACGCGGCCGGGCCACTGCCGGTCGGGCAACTGCACCGGCGGAAACGGGCGATATTTCGAGGACGGGATTTTCAGCATGATGTTGTCTCGGTTGTGGCGGCGGCGTCAGTGTTTTGCAAAAAACAAAAACCCCACCGCCGTTCTGGCAGTGGGGTTCAGGAAAGTTTCTCTTCGTTCAGAACCCGACCGCCGCGCGGCGAAGCAGCAGCGCGTCCAGCAGGAGCAGTCGAAGGTTGCGATTCACGGGTGAATGAGTAACGGCTCGGCGCGGCGAGGTCAAATTGTTTTTCATCCGATGATTCGGGTTGCAGTTGCGCGGAGCACGGCATACGAACGGCGCGTGATGCCCATAAGCTGGAAGCGCAAATTCAAGGGCGGAGTGCTCGGCGTCGTGGGCTTCATGCTCTCGCCGCTGTCGTGGTGGAACGATTTGTTCGTCAATGTGCCAATCGCGCTTGTGTTTGCGTGGATCGTGAGTTGGCCGTGGCCCGCGGCGTTTGAGTGGAGTTTCATCCTGGGCTATTGGCTCACAAATCTGCTGGGTTTCGTGCTGATCCACAAAGGCGCGAAGGAGTTTGTCGCGGAGCAGCCGCAGATTTATTCGCGCAGGGAGTTGCTGAAGGACACTCTCATTTCGCTCGGCTACACCGCGCTGATCATCGCGCTCGTGAAATTGAAAATAATCCAGCCTTTGCCGGAATATCTGCCGTCGCGTTGAGTGTTTAGAACTGCACCGTCGGCGCGTCCTTCTCCTGAGTCGGCGTCTCGAAAAAAGGTTCTTCCTTAAAACCAAACATCCCGGCGATGAGCATGGTCGGGAATGTTTGAATCGCCGTGTTCAACTGTTGCACCGTGTCGTTGTAAGCTTGGCGCGAAAACGCAACGCGATCTTCCGTCGAACTCAACTCACCCTGAAGCGACATGAAATTCTGATTCGCCTTGAGTTCGGGATACGCCTCGGACACGGCGAGCAGACGTGAAAGTGCCGTGGTAAGTTCACCTTCCGCTTTGATGACGTCCGCAGGCAGTGTCACGCTCGTGGCTTTTGCGCGCGCATTCACGACTCGCTCGAAAGTTTCCTTTTCGTGCGCGGCGTAACCTTTGACGGTGTTGACGAGGTTAGGGATGAGGTCGTGACGGCGTTTGAGTTGCACGTCAATTTGCGCCCATGCGTTCTTCACGCCTTGGCGCAAGGTGACCAGGCCGTTGTAGGCGGACATGAGCCACCAGCCGACGATGAGTGCCAGACCGACAAGCGCGGCAACTATGATAGCAAGGATGAATAACATGACGTGACTCTAGTCGAGCCGTTGGGAATGGCAACACCGCGTGGATTACAATGATCGGCTTTGTTTGGAACGCCAAAAATCCTTGTTCCCCATCCCGCAACCAGTGAGCTATGCTGCGCCCGCATTATGAATTGGAGCAACGAACAACTTTGGGAGCGGTTCAAAAAGTATTACCGCGAATATCCCTCACTCGGTCTCGCGCTCGACATCAGCCGGATGTCTTTTTCGGACGATTTTCTCCCCGGCATGGAGCCGCACTTTGAAAAGGCGTTTCACGACATGGCCGATTTGGAACGGGGGGCAATTGCCAATCCCGATGAAAAACGGATGGTGGGCCACTATTGGTTGCGAAACCCGGGCCTAGCCCCAACCGTTGCGCTTCGGGAAGAAATTGAAAATAATGTTGCTGCAATCAAACGGTTTGCTGCCCGGATTCACAGCGACCAAATCAAAGGTGCCCGATCGCCATTCAAGAACATTCTGATTATCGGTATCGGTGGATCAGCATTGGGTCCTCAATTTGTTTCCAATGCCCTGTCTGAACCTGATACGGACAAGATGGTTGCTTACTTTTTCGATAACACAGACCCAGACGGTATGCACAGAACTTTACGTAAGCTCCACGGCCTGCTGAGTGCCACTCTATGCATTGTAATCTCCAAGTCCGGTGGCACAAAGGAAACTCGAAATGGAATGCTCGAAGCGAAGGCGGCATACGAGCGGGCTGGGTTGAGATTTGAGGATCATGCGATTGCGGTCACGGGAGTTGGAAGTGAATTGGATAAGGCTGCGATTGCCGGGAGATGGCTGGAACGATTTCCAATGTGGGACTGGGTTGGTGGTCGGACGAGTGAACTTTCAGCGGTCGGACTGCTACCTGCGGCACTTCAAGGATTTAACATCAGCGATATTTTGGCCGGAGCATCGGCGTGTGATGAAGTAACGCGTAATTGGAATCTCCAACAAAACCCATCGGCCTTGCTTGCTTCGATGTGGTTTGATTCAGGTAACGGTAAAGGAACGAAAGATATGGTTGTTTTGCCGTATAAGGACCGGCTTGAACTGTTTTCGCGCTATTTGCAGCAGCTCGTTATGGAGTCTCTCGGCAAGGAGCTAGATTGCGCCGGAAACCTTGTGAACCAAGGTATCGCTGTTTATGGAAACAAAGGTTCCACTGACCAACATGCTTATGTTCAACAACTTAGAGATGGAATACACAATTTCTTCGTCACTTTCATCGAGGTCGCAAAGGACTGTCCAGTGCAACCAATTGAAGTTGAGCCGGATATAACATCCGGAGACTATTTGAACGGTTTTTTACTTGGGACGCGAAGGGCGTTGTTGGAAAAGGGGCGTCAATCCATCTCGATCACGCTGGCTGATGTCTCCCCATTTAGAATCGGTGCATTAATCGCACTATTTGAGCGGGCAGTGGGCTTTTATGCGTCATTGATCAACGTCAACGCGTATCACCAGCCTGGCGTGGAAAGCGGTAAAAGGGCCGCCGAAGATGTCCTTAAACTACAAGTAAAAGCTCTTTCATTTCTAAAAGGGCAAATGGGCAAAGGATTTAATGTTGAAGAATTGGCGGCATTAATTGGGCACCCTGAAGAGGCAGAAACTTTATTCAAGATTTGCCGGCATCTCGCTGCGAACCCAGAGCGCCGAATGGAAATGCTTTCAGAGAAGAATCCTGCCCACGTTAAGTTTCGAATGGTTTAGAGCTCATGTTTGTATATCCAAAGCGGTATGATGTGATCGTCGTCGGGGGAGGCCATGCCGGCATTGAGGCGGCATTGGCCACCGCACGAATGGGTTGCAAAACTCTGCTTCTCACAATCAACCTCGACACTGTTGGACAAATGTCTTGCAATCCAGCCATCGGCGGATTGGCAAAAGGACATTTGGTCCGGGAGATTGATGCGTTGGGTGGCGAGATGGGCAGTGCAACCGACATGACTGGCCTCCAGTTTCGAATGCTTAACACAAAGAAGGGACCTTCTGTTTGGGCACCGCGCGCACAATGCGACAAAAAAGCCTACCAAGCGCGAATCAAGAGAATATGCGAGAGACAGAAAAACCTTGACTGTAAACAAGCCCAAACCGCTGCAATTCTTGTAAAAAACAACATGGTTTATGGCGTTCAAACTTCTTTGGATGTTCAATTCTTGTCCTCTACTGTTGTCATCACGACCGGCACGTTTCTTAGGGGATTGATGCATGTTGGGACAAATCAGCAATCAGGAGGGCGAGCGGGCGAGGCCGCTTCGATGAGCCTGTCCAGCTCTCTCACTAATCTAGGGCTTGAACTTGGGCGCCTGAAGACAGGAACTCCACCTCGACTTGTTCGCTCCTCTATTGACTTTAGCAAGACGCATCCTCAAGCCGGTGACGAACCACCGCCTTTCTTTTCTCATTGGAAACATGATTTGTTCCACGTGGAACAAATCCACGCGCTTGAACGAATTCAAAAGCCGAAGCTGATTAGCCATTACCCTTCAGGCTCGATACTTGAGCAAGCAGGTGGTCAATTGCCGTGCCATATTACTTACACAACGGATTCAACCGCCGACATTATCCGCGCTAACCTGCACAGGTCGCCAATGTATTCCGGGGTCATCGAAGGCATCGGGCCTCGCTATTGTCCTTCGATCGAGGACAAAATCGTCAAGTTTCCGGAAAAAGATCGTCAGCAAATCTTTCTTGAACCCGAAGGCATTGCCACAGATGAAATCTACGTCAACGGTTTTTCAACCTGTCTTCCCTTTGACGTCCAGGTAGATTTGGTTCGCACCATCATCGGCTGCGAGAATGCCGAGATCATGCGTCCGGCCTACGCAGTCGAGTATGATTTCGTCTTTCCCACGCAGCTTCACTCGTCCTTGGAAACAAAGGTTTGCCAGAACTTATTCCTTGCCGGACAAATCAATGGCACTTCCGGCTACGAAGAAGCTGCTGCCCAAGGCATCATCGCCGGCATCAATGCCGCCCGCAAAGTTCAAGGCAAACCTGCCATCACACTAGGCCGAGAACAGGCATACATTGGAGTGCTGATTGATGACCTTGTTACCAAAGGCACTGTGGAGCCTTATCGCATGTTCACTTCTCGCGCAGAGTATCGTCTGCTTCTCCGGCAGGACAACGCAGACCTGCGGCTATGCGAAGTCGGTCACGACATTGGACTCTTGCCAGAGCGTCACTATCGCATGTTCACGGAAAAATGCCGCTCAATAGAGACCGAGCTTCACCGTCTGAGAACCAATCGCTTCGGATCCAAAACTCTTGAAGAGCTGTTGAGACGCCCGGAAATGACCTACTCTCAACTTCCAAATCGAGACGATTTGCTCTCACACGAAATTGTCCAGCAGGTTGAGATCTCAATCAAATATGCGGGCTACATTGATCGTCAGGAAGATGAGGTCGCACATGCAAAAAGTTTGGAAGACAAGCAAATTCCAGACTGGATGGATTACGACATCGTTCCCAGTCTTCGCACTGAAGCGCGTCAAAAATTAAAGGCAATTCGGCCATTGACTGTCGGCCAGGCAACGCGCATTTCCGGTATTTCGCCCGCCGACATCAGCCTAATTTTAGTCGTCATGAAGCGCGGACCAAACCTAGCGTCCGTGAAATAATTATGCGGGAACAACTGGAACAACAGGGGATGGGAAGATTCGGAATTAAATACGTGTGCGTATTATTAATGTGTTTTGCTTTGAGTTGATCCCAATTATTTGAGTGGAGTCGGATTACTTTGTGAACTGTAGCCGAACCTTCCCTTGAATCTCTTCCAGCACGATTTGATCCTTGTATTGAGTCACCCGCAGTTGCGGCGGGTCTGTGGCTGCTAAACGGTGACCAACTGGGCCATTCAGCGTCAATCCGCGAACTCGCAACGGCGCATCAAGCGTCACAATTGCGCTCCGACCATCGGTAGTGGCATCAAGCGCCACATTTGCGCGGGCGTGCCACCAAGCGCCGAACTCGGCGACGGTTCCAAACCATGCTGCGTCCTTCGCAGCCACGAGGAAGCGGCGCTCAAAATCCAACTTGTGATTGAGGATGTTCGGATGAATCAAGATCACAAACAGCCCTCCGTATCGGCTCACTTGTCGCGCAACAGCCAAAGCCTGCGGCAAACGCTCGCCCAACAATGGCAATTCTTCGTCTTCAATCGTTACTGGAAATTCTGGAACAGGCGTCTCGGCTGTGCGCTCGCGGCCGTAATTGAGACGAAATGGCAGATGCGTCAGCGAATTGTTCGCGGTGACCGACGAGCTGTAGCGGTATCCACACGCGAGCAATGACTGCGGCAACGCGTAAGGATTCGACAGCTCGCCGGGACGGAATGAAACAACTTCGTGACCGGTCGCACGCTCGATCAGAAACTTGCTCACCCGCAACTCCCCGAGGACAGTGCCGCTGATGGTTGTCTTGCGGTCTCGCACGAACGGCGTGTAAGCCGGATAATGCTCAGTGCCGTCGCCCAGCGGAAACTTCGCATAGACCGGCGAGTGACACACCGTGTGGCTCGCGACTTCCATGCCGTCCCGGATGAGCTGCTGCGTGAACGGCAGGCTGCGGTCGTGGAAAAAAATCTCGTCCTCGAAATCGCGCACATACTTCGTCTGCAAAAAATACGTCGCGCGAATGCCAACCGACTTTTCCAGCGCCGCGTAGGCGACTGCGTTCGACAGCGAGCTCGTAAAATCAATGTCGTGCGTCATCAGCACCGTCAGCGAACGGTTGAACGGCACCGTGCCAAGCGTGACGGCATTCGGCTCGCCCGCCTCGTAAATTTTCTTGATGAGCCGCAGCACCACATCAAGCGACGGCTCGAACTGGTTCACGTAGGCGCGCGAGATTCCCTCCTCGCGATTGTTGTAACCGAGCAGGAGCAAATTTCCCACGTCGAAGCCGAACGCATACGCGCCACCGCCTGCGGCGAACTGCCGCTGCGTAATCGCCGTCGTCCCGTCGTCATACACCGCGAGGGGCGAGTAAAATTGAACCGTGCTGTCACGCGGCTGCGTGTAACTGTAAGTGCCAGCCGTCGCCTCCGGCTGGCGTGGGTTCGCAATGCGGATCGTCCACTCGCGCTCCTCTGTGAAACCCGCCGTGAGAAAATTCGTCGAGACAAACTTCACTTCGTAATGGCTCCGCGACGGCACCGCCTCGCCGAATCCAAACACCTCGTTCAAACCGCCGCCCGTCACCGCGCACGCCAGCAGCGTGCCGCCGCGCTGCGGATGCGCCGCCACCGCCTGCAACGCCTCGCGCCGCATCAGCTCGCCCGAAATCTGCGGATACACTAACACCACGCGGTGCTGCGTCGCCTCGCGCCAGTCCGTCGTCACGCGATACGGAACGCCGATCGTTTCGAGGCCGTGCGTCACGCCGAGCCACGCGGAGTTCGTGTCCGTGAGCAGCACCGCCAGCCGGCTGTGCGAACCGCCCGAGTATTGCTGCCACGCGGCCGGCTGAGGCGGCGGCACCACCGTGCGGTTCGTCGGCCCGACCCAGCCGGGGAACACAAACATCTGCACCGCCTTTTTCCCGCCTTCGGCATTTTGCGTCACGGTCTGCGTTGAAACCGGCGGGTGCGTGTGGACGAGCTTCCAAAAAAGCCAGATGACGAGGAACAGCGGCAGCGCCAGGGCGATGTAGAGGAACGGCGAAGAACGGTTCATGGCGCGACGCGCGGACACAGTGCGCGCAGTCAAATTTTCGACCGCCATTTACGCAAGCCCACCGTGTCGCGTCGAGTCGAGACTTCAACTCGCTCGTCGTAAAAATTATTTCGCCCGCACCGCGGAGATCACGCTGCGATCCGCGGCGGTGGGCTGCCATTGCACTTCGCCGAAGCCCGTTTCGCGCAGCCACGCATCCATTTCCGCCACACCATAAATGCGGCCCTCGGTCGCGTGCATCAGGATGGCCGAGTAGCACGCCTGCGGCAAAGGCCCAGTCTTGTCCGCATTCAGGTGCATGTCGTGGATAACGAGCAGCCCGCCGGGCGCGAGTGCGGCGGCGGATTTGCGCAGCAGCTCCTTCACGAGCGGCACGTCCCAGTCGTGCAGCACGTTCGAGAACAGGTGCGCGTCGAAGCCCGCTGGCAGCGGCTCCTTGAAGAAATCCCCCGTCTGCACGCTCACGCGCGCGCTCAATCCGCGCGCCGCAATGCGGCGCCGCGTCACGGCGTCCACGGGAGGTTTTTCGAGCACGACGGCTTCGAGTTGCGGATTCGCCGCGGCGAAGCAGCACGCATAAATCCCCGAGCCGCCGCCGATGTCGAGCAGCCGTTTGCGGCCGGCAAGATGCACGCGCGCCGCGAGCGCCTGGCCGAGTAGCACGCCGCGCGAGTCCATCGCCGCGGTGAAGTTTTCCGCAAACTGCTCCTGTTCCATCGCGGACGCCCACGCCGCGCCTTCCTTTGCGCTGGCCCAGTTCGCGGGCTTGTCCGTGCGCAGCACGCGCAGGAAATCGAGCGTCACGGGCCGGTCCTTCAACGAGCCGAAGTAAGGGGCAACATTCCACGGCGAATCCTTCACGAGATGCTCGCGCGCGAGTTCGGTGGCGTGAAACACATCGCATTCGCGCCGCACGAGGTTCATCGCCTGAAACAGCGTGAGCATCACATCCGCCGGACGTTCGGCAAAATCAAACGCGCGGCAAATCTGCGCGAGCGTGCCGGGATTTTTCGCGAGCCAGGTGAAAAAATCCAGGTGCACGACCGCCGCGGCCAGCAGGTCCGCCGCGTAAATGCCGTCGCGCAGGCGGTAGATTTCGATGGGGTCGGTCTGCGGCGCGCGGGTGAGGTCGTGCGGTGTCATGCGGCGCGACTTCACTGCAACGCACCGCGCGCGTCAACGCCGGAGCGAACCTTTCGCTTGCCGCACTGCGCGCCGCGCATACAGTTCCGGTGTGGCCGAGAGTCCCGTCCAGATCAAATCCAGTTACGCCGCCGTGCAGGATCATTCGCGGCAGTTCAGCGACTTCACGTTCGTTTATCCCGTCATCTCGCGGCGCAGCGGCGGCCTCTCCATCGGCATCAACCTCAACCCGGACAAGGTCTGCAACTTTGACTGCGTGTATTGCGAGGTGGACCGCCGCATCCCCGGCAAAGTCTCGAATGTGGACCTCGCGCAGATGCGCGACGAGTTGAAGGCCATGATTCACTTCGCGCGCGACGGCGGACTGGGACGCGAGCCGAAGTTCAACGAGCTGCCGCCCTTCCTCACGCGCAACATCAAGGACATCGCGTTCAGCGGCGACGGCGAGCCGACGATGATTGCGAACTTCGCCGAATGCGTGCAGGCCGTTGCCGATATCAAGCGTGCCGAGGGTCTCGACAAGACAAAGATCGTCCTCATCAGCGATGCCGCCGGACTCGACAAGGCCGACGTGCGCCGGGGTCTTGACATCATGGACGCGAACAACGGCGAAGTTTGGGGCAAGCTCGACGCCGGCACCGAGGATTACTTCAAGCTCGTGAACCGGACGAACATCCGCTTCGACCGCATCCTCAAAAATCTTTTGGAAACGGCGCGCACGCGGCCCATCGTGATCCAGAGTCTCTTCTTGAAAGTTCACGGCGAGCCGATGCCGGCTGCGGAGTTGGACGCTTACTGCGAGCGGCTGAACGAAATCACGCGCGGCGGCGGACGCATCAAGGAAGTCCACGCCTACACCGTCGCGCGTCCGACGCCGGAAGCGTTTGCCACGAAACTCACCAAGGCCGAACTCGAAGCGATGGCGGAAGTCATCCGCGGCAAAACGGGGCTGACGGTGGTGACGTTTGAGTGATGAAAGCGGTAACGCGAATGCAGAAGCACGTCGGAAACCTTGTGGTAGCGACGCTACTCGCGGGAGGTGGAATATGGTTCAAGGTTGCATTCGATCGCGTGCAAATACCAATTAAGGAGCGACTTGCAATATTCACCACGAATTCGGTTCAAGCCAGATTTCGGATGCCTCCGGCTCGGACTTTCGCTTTGGTGCTCGGGATTCCGAAGGAGGCTGCCAATTTACGCCAATTCGACGCGCTGCCTTGGAACAACTTTTCTGGCAAGGCTCAGGTCTTTGAAGGAACAAACCTCGTCGTCGAGTTTGGGATTTCCAGCACAAACGTGCAGAGTTGCAATTGGCTTCAAGGGCAAGGATTGACGAATGCTTGGATTCTGACTTGGAACGGAAATGGTAGCATTCTCCGTCAAGCGCTTAAGCCAGACAGTCTCTACGAGGTCAACATCAAGTTCGACGAGTCGCCTCCTCGCGAGAGTTCGTTATGGATGGCGTTTGTGGTTCTCCATAAGGACCACGATCGCGCGAAGAACCTTGTTCTCGCGCAATGAGAAACGCGGCAGCAAATTGCGACGGGGTTGCCCCTCGTTCAGCGCGGTGGGCCGCAGTAGTTGCACGTGCAGTTCAATCACATTCAACTCCCTTCTACCTCTTCTCCCACGATCCCGTGCGCGGGGCGCTGGCGGAGTTGGAATCGCTGGACTTTGGTCTGCCGGTGACGCACTGGCTCTCGTGCAAGACGCAGCCGGTCGCGCCGCTGCTGCGCTGGTGGCGCAAACAGGACCGGCCCATTGAGGTCGTGAGCGAGTTCGAGCTGCTCGCCGCACGCCGCGAGGGGTTTGACGCGGACAACATCCTCATCAACGGCCCGGCCAAGCATCACTGGCTGCCGCGCCACGCCGCGCAGCGACTGCGCGTGAACTTCGACTCGCCCGCCGAGATGAGGGCGTTGCTGCCGCTCGCCAAAAAATTCCGCTGGCGCTGCGGCGTGCGCATCCGCACGAGCGGCGAGCATGACCCGGAAAATCCGGCGTTTTCCACGCAGTTTGGTTTCGAGCCAAACGAGGCGGTCACAGCGCTGAAAAAATCGAAGCCATCGGCGCGCGACGCCGTGCAATTGGAAACGGTCCACTTTCATCTGCGCACGAATGTGGCGTCGCCGGTGATTTACGAGAGCGCGATTCGCGAAGTGGTGGAGATTTGCCGCGCGGCAAAATTCCAACCGTTGCACATAGACTGCGGCGGCGGCCTGCCGCCTCGTCACACATTTTCGCACGAGGGCAAGGAGTTTGCAGCCGGTTTTGGTTTGAACGAATTGGCCGCGATGTATCGGCGTGTGCTGCCGCTGTTTTCAAACTTGCGCGAGTTGTGGCTTGAGAACGGGCGCTTCGTGCTCGCGCGCTCCGGCGTGCTCGTGATGCGCGTGCTCGACGTGAAGGAGCGGCGCGGCTTGCGCCAGCTCATCTGCGACGGCGGGCGCACGCTCAACGCGCTGGTGTCGAACTGGGAGCAGCACAATCTTTTCACAGTGCCCGTGCGGCGTGGCGCGGAAGTGTTGACGGCTGTTCACGGGCCGACGTGCATGGCGTTCGATCAACTTACTCGCCGCAAGTTGCCACGCTCGATCTGCGCGGGCGATCATCTCGTGTGGATGGAGGCAGGCGCGTATCACGTGCCGTGGGAGACGCGCTTCTCGCACGGTCACGCCGCGGTGTTGTGGCATGAGGATGGGAAACTCACCGTGGCGCGCGAACGCGAGACATTTGAGCAGTGGTGGGGCCAGTGGAGGTGACGCAGGTTCGGCGCAGTTTCTAAAAGCAAGATTTGCATTTCGAGAAGCTGAGGTTATTATTTGCATTAGAAAATCGGCGGAAGACCCGCGTCCGCTCAAGAGCATCGGCGCAAGGTTCTTTCGCAATGACGGCCGGCGCCATGCCGGCTGACGGAAAGGCAACATGGAAAAACTGCGGGAATGTCAGAAATGGCTCGCGGCCAACACCGATCTCTTCCTCGACTTGGTGCGCGTGTATCTCGGCGTCGGGCTTGCGGTGAAGGCCGTGTATCTCATGTCGAACACAAACTATCTCATGTCGCTCATTGAGCGGTCGGGAAGCTGGTGGTTTGCGCCGGCGGCGGCGGCGCATTATGTCGTCATGGCGCATCTCGTCGGCGGCATCCTGCTCGCGCTCGGATTGGTGACGCGGCTCGCAGCACTCGCGCAGGTTCCGGTGCTCGCAGGCGCAGTGTTCTACGTTTACATGCCCGAAGTGATGACGTGGGAGCCGCGGCAGAATCTGGAGTTCACCGGCCTCGTGTTGTTCCTGCTCGCGCTTTACAGCGTCTTCGGCGCGGGGAGATGGTCGCTCGACGCCTACTTCGCCAGGAAGTTTGAAGAAAGCGAAGCGCACGCGGGACACGCCGCGCCCCACACGGCGTGACGCACAGTTGCTCGAAAACGGCTAGCCTACGCTGCGCTTGAGCCGCGCGACGTAGGCGCCGTCAACACCGTCGGCGAAGGGCAGCAGTTCACGATCGCGCTCGAGCGCAAAGCGCGGATGCGACGCAAGGAAGGCTTTTACAACTTCAGAGTTTTCCTCCGGTTCAAGGCTGCATGTGCTGTAAACGAGCGTGCCGCCGGGTTTGAGGTGCAGCGCGGAACGCGCAAGCAAATCAAGTTGAACGGCCCGCTGCCGGGCAATCTCGTCGAGCGTCACGCGCCAGCGCGCATCCACGCGCCGGCGGAGGACGCCGGTGTTGGAGCACGGCGCGTCCACGAGCACGCGGTCATATTCGCGAAGGCCGGTGAGCGGCTTGCCACTGTCGGGCGAAAGCGCGCTCTCGATGCAAGTGATGCCGAGCCGCTGCGAGTTGTGCGTGATGAGCTTGAGCCGCTCCGCCGAGGCATCCTCGGCCAGGACGCGGCCGGTGTTGTTCATCAGTTGCGCGATGAGCGTCGTTTTGCCGCCGGGCGCGGCGCAGACATCGAGGATGTTCTCGTCCGGCTGCGGTGCAAGTTCCCTGACGGCGAGGAGCGTGCTGGGATCCTGCACGTAAAACCAGCCAAGCTTGAAACTTTCCAGCCGAGCAAGCGGCGGATGCGTCTTGAGGCGAAAGAGGAAATTCTCCCCGACCCAATCCCAGCGGGTGAAGTCATACTCGACGTTCTCGTCGCGCCACTTCTCGATGAGCTTCGTCGCATCGGTGCGCAACGTGTTGACGCGCGCATAAACAGCGGCAGGCGTGTTGTCCCACTCGAGCAGCTTTGCGGTGTTTTCCGCGCCCCAGCGCGACGTCCAGCGCTGCACAAGCCATTCTGGATGCGACCAGCCGATGTGCGGCTGATTAATTTTCAATTCGGCAAGTTGCAGCTTGATGGGCTCAAGATCGCGAAGTGTTTCGCGGAGCGCGGCATTCAAAAAACCTGCCTGAGGGCCAAAGCCGAGCTGCTTGGCCAGCTCGACAGTTTCGAACACGGCCGCGTGCGCGGGAATGCGGTCCAGCCAAGCGATTTGATAAAGACCGAGGCGCAGCAGGAGTTGAAGGCCTGACTTCTGCTCGCGGCCATCAGTGCGGCGCGTGATGAGCCAGTCGAGCGCGGCCTGCCAGCGCACGACGCCATACACCATTTCCTGACACAACGCGCGGTCTGCGGGCGCGAGCTTGTTTCGGTCCAGCGCGGCGCTCAGGAGATTTTCGGTGAACTCCGCGCCCCGCTCGCGTTCGCGCAGCACGTCCATCGCGACGGATCGCGCGGTGACAGGCACGGGCGGCGCCGATGCAGGCGTTTCCCGACTCTGAAAATCGCGGCGCGGCGAATGTGGCTTGTCAAAATCCTCGCGCCGCGCATCCTTGCGGAACGGCTTGCGAGACTTGTCAAAATGCCCGCCGCGATCTGGACGCGGGTAAGTGGATTGCGAATCTGCCGTCCCGGCGATATGTTGTCTTGCCGTTGGAGTTGGATGCGTCCCTTCGGGAGCAGACGGCGGCGTGAAAGATTCTTCCCTGCGCGGAAAATCGGCTCGAGCGGGCCGTTCACCCCATGACGGACTTTTGCGATAGGGCTTGCGGAATTTGTCGAACGCGCCGGGCGCGCGCTCTTCGCGGCGCTCTGCCCACGGGCCTTTGCGGAGCGGCTTGCGCGAACGAAATGGCCGCGGACCACCTGCGGCGGGATAATCACGCTGGGCCGGTTCGCCGGAGCGCGGAATATACGGCCGCTTCGCGCCCTCGAATGGCGGACGATCCGGACGCGCCTCCGGGCGTTCGCCCCATGAACTTTTACGATACGGTTTGCTGAATCGGTCGAACGTGCCCGGCGCGCGTTCCCCGCTTCGTTGAGCCCACGGGCCTTTACGAGATGGTTTGCGCGGATCGAACGGTCGCGGACCGCCCGCTTCGGAATAGTCTCGCGGGCCCGGTTCACCGGAACCGGCCGCGAATGGTCTTCCCATCCCAGCGTATTTGCCGCGACCCGGACCCGACGCGGGACGCTTGGCCCACGGGCCTTTGCGGAACGGAGCACGCGGGCGGAAGGGCCGCGAACCCGCAGCGCCGGGATTTTGTCTTGGTTTTTGCGAACGCACGCCCTAAGAATACCGAACCCTGTGAGGGGCGCGAGGAAAAGACGACACTATGAAAGAAGAGTTTGAGAAGCTGGCCGCCGCCGGAAAGATCAGCGCAAAGCATATTGAGCCGCTCATTGTGCTCGCGCAGGGAGGATATTGCACACACCGCAGTTGGGGCTTTGGGCGCATCACGACGGTGGACACGGTCTTTGCGCGCTTCACCATTGATTTCCAGAACAAGCCCGGCCATTCGATGGATTTGCAGTTCGCCGCCGAGTCGCTCAAGCCCATTCCGAAGGACCACATCCTCGCGCGCAAGGCCGCCGACATCGGCGCGCTGCGCCAGATGGCCGCGCTCCATCACCTCGACCTCATCAAGCTCGTGCTGGAAAGTTTTGGCGGCAAGGCCACCATCGAACAAATCCAGCAGGTGCTCGTGCCCGATGTCATCGCCAGCGACTGGAAAAAATGGTGGGAAGTCGCCAAGCGCGAAATGAAGAAAGACGGTCACTTCATCGTGCCGCTCAAGAAGACCGAGCCGGTGGTGTTCCAGTCGCGTGAAGTATCGTTGCAGGACCGGCTCATGGGCGAATTTCGCGCGGCCAAGGGTCTCAAGGCGCGACTTGCCGTCGCGGCCGAGTTGCACAAGGGCGCATCCGATTTCACCGATGCGAAGGCTGCCTGCACCGAGGCCGTCGCGCTGCTCAACACGGAAATCGCCACGCACCAGCGCACACAGCCTTCGCTCGCGCTCGAAGCTATCTTTGTCCGTGACGACTTGCGCGAGACCGCCGACCTTGCGCCGCAGGAAGGCGAACTCACGCCCGCCGCCATCTGGCTGCAGAACCCGAGATTGAGCCAGTTGCTCGAACAGCTTCCCGCGGCGAAACACAAGCGCGCGCTCGCCTCGCTTCAGACCTCCAACCCGCAATGGGCTGGCGCAGTCCTCGATATTCTCAACAACGTCACCTCCAAGACGTGCAGCGAATGCGCCGCGGCGCTCACACACGGCGGCAATTTGCCGGCGCTCAAGGACAAACTCGCGCGCCTCATCGGTCAGCACACCGCGAGCAGTGAACTGCTCCTCTGGCTTGGCAAGGAACGTTCAGATACCTTCGCCGACATCCTCGGCCCGGAAGTTTTCCGCGCCATGCTCACCGCCATCGAGCGCGACCAGTTCATGGAGAAGAAGTCCAACCGCCTGCGGGACTTCATCATGACCGATCAGGATTTGCTCGTCGAACTCATCGAGTCCGCCGACATCGAGGTCATCAAGGACCTCACGCGCGCGCTCCAGCTTTCGCCGAGCTTCGACGACATGGACAAACGCTCGCTGCTCGCGCGCATCGTCAAGGCCTATCCCGTCATCCAATCGCTCATCAGCGGCGAACACACCAAGCAGGATGCCTCGCTCATCGTCTCGTGGGACAGCCTCGAACGCCGCAAGAACGAATACACCGAGCTCGTGCAGAAGCGCATTCCCGCCAACTCGAAAGACATCGCCATCGCCCGCAGCTACGGCGACCTGCGCGAGAATCACGAATACAAGGCCGCGAAGGAAATGCAGAAGGTCCTCATGCGCCGCAAGCACGAGCTGGAAACGATGCTCGTGCGCGCACGCGGCACGGACTACGCCGGTGCCCGCACCGATGTCGTGAGCATCGGCACGCGTGTGCGCGTGACTGACCAGCAGTCGCAGCACTCGGAGACTTACACAGTGCTCGGCGCGTGGGACGGCGACCCGAACCATGGCATCCTCAGCTACCTCACGCCGTTCGCGCAGTCTTTGATGAACCACGCCGTCGGCGACGAAATTGAATTCGAGCAGGAAGGAACGAAGAAGCGTTACCGCATCGAAGCCATCGAAGCCGTGAACACCGGCGCGTCCCCGCAGGCCGCGCCCGCAACGGGCGGCGAAGTGGTCGCCAGCGCTTGAGAGGAGCGCGGCCTTCAGACCATGAGCCGTGGTTGAAAATTAACGTGGGCCATTTTCCTGCTTCACAGCGGCCGCCTTCACGATTTCCTCGACGAGTTCCTCTGGCTTCCATGAGTTGCCGATGAAGATTTTTTGAATCTTGCCAGCCGCATCCACGACCACTGTGCGGAGATTGTGATCAAAAAAAATCGTGCCCGCCTGCCGCGCGAATGTCATCCCGAACTGCTCCGTGATCGCATCAATGTCAATCAACGCGCCCGTCGCGAAGCTCCAGCGCTCCGGGTCGTATTTTTTGAGCTTGGCGTAGCCGAGCAATACTTGAGGCGTGTCGTGCTGCGCGTCGAACGACAGGCTCAACAGGTGCCAGTTCGTCGGGCCGCCGGCGCGCGACTTGAGCAGTTCTTGAGCGGTGGAAAAATTTTTGGAAAGCCGCGGGCAGAAATCCGGCTGCGGGCAAAGAGTGAAGATGAACGTGATCGCCAGCGCCTGCGCTTTGAAGTCGCCTAGGCTGAACGCGCGGCCCAGTTCATTCGTGAAATGATAGTCCGGCATCTTCATGCCTTCGGCCAGCGGCTCCACGTCGCGCACGCGGCGGAACGTGAAGCGCGACGGCATCTCGTTCGGTCGCGTCGCGCCGCCGATGAGCGCGACCTCGTCAATCCACGAGTCGTCGTCCGTGACGTGATAGCGGAACTGCACCGTCGCACCGGCGATGAGATTGCGCAGGTCGTTCGTGTCGCGCACCGTGAACGGCATCGTCATCGCGGGCATGTAATCCGGAATCGCCTCGTGCTTGATGACCACCGTGCGCGCGGCGGGCTGTTGTTCCATCACGACGCCTTTCACCGTGAACACGCGCGGCGATGCGGCGCTTGCCACTGGCGGCGTTTCAGGCGCGGGCGAAGTTTTTTTCCCGCTCCACGCGAAACCGAGCAGCAGCGCGGGCGCGGCCGCTAGGAGAAAAAGTTCGCGCAACTTCATGCGCACATCATAACACCGGCAATGCGGTGCTTTGGCAAGAATTCCAAGAACCTTGCCCGGCGCGGCCGCGCTGGCTATAAGTGAGCCACACGATGAAACCCGCTTCGCCAAAACCCGCGACCAAGACGCGCGTGATCGTCGCCGACGACCATCCGTTCCTGCGCGCCGGGCTGGCGACGATGATCAGCAAGCAGGCCGACATGGAATGCGTGGGCGAGGCGGAGAGCATGGCCGCCGCGCAAAAACAGGTCGCGGCGTTGAAGCCTGATTTGCTCATGCTCGATTTGTGTTTGGGCGAGGGCGACGGTCTGGAACTCATCAAGTCGCTGCGCGCGCAGCATCCCAAGCTGATCATTCTCGTGCTCTCGTCGCAGGACGAAGCGCAATACGCCGAGCGCGTGCTGCGGGCGGGCGCGCAGGGTTACATCATGAAGGAGAAGCCGCCCGCAGAAGTGCTCGCGGCCGCGCGCGCGGTGCTGGCCGGGGAACTTCATGTGAGCCAGCGTGTCGCGGCGCAGGTATTGCGGCGTTCGTTGCAGGACCGGCCCACGCCGGCCGGCAGCGGCGTGGACAGTTTGACGGACCGGGAGCTGCAGGTCTTCCGCCTGCTCGGCACGGGCCTGAGCACGCGGCGCATCGCGGATGAGTTGAAACTGAGCTTCAAGACCATCGAGACCTATCGCGAGAACATCAAACACAAGCTCGGCTTGGCGGACGCGCCCGCGTTGCTCACCAAGGCCGCCGAGTGGGTCAGCACCAACACACCCATGCCCACGAAGCAGGATGTGACAAAACACGGCTCGCGTGCGGGCGGTTGAGCAGGCCTCATTTTCCCTCCGGTCACTTTTCGATAAAACGCTCATTTTCCAAGCAGTTTTACGGTTTTTAAGCGTTTCGCCGTTCACTCTTCTTCTTTCGCAATTCTCTTCCCCTAGGGGCGGCCCCGATGCCGCAGGACGGTGTGTTCCTAGCACACGTTCAGTTGTGAGGCCCGATTGTTGCGACGCGAGATCTGGCGCATCGTGACGCCGTGAGAAACGAAAACAACAAACAAGAACTCAACGGAACGGAGGAGACGATCCGCATGAACACCACCCATGACGCACCCGCCCAAGGCCAGCGCACGCTGGCGGGCACTTCCACTCAACCTGTCCGTTGGACGCGCCGCGCGATGTTCGCGCTGGCCGCCGCAGCGGTTCTGTTTGTTGCGCGCTTCGAGGCCGCGGCCGCGTTGACCAACGCGAGCGTTGATTTGGGGGTCCTGGTCCTCGCCGCGGACGGCAACGACAACACGTTGCCCGCCATCCGCAAGGCGCTGGACTTCATCGGGACCCCTTACACGGTTTACACGGCGACGCAGACACCGGGCGGCTTGACCGCCGACAAGCTCGCCAGCAGTTCGCACAGCTTCTTCTCGGGCGTCATCCTCACGACAGGCAGCCTCGGTTACAGCCCCGACGGCGGCGCGACGTGGGCGAGCGCGCTGACCGCGGCCGAGTGGCAGGCTCTCTGGCAGTGGGAGGCGGACTTCGGCATTCGCCAGCTCAACTGGTATGTCTATCCGACGCCTGATTACGGATTTGGCCCGGCGACGGCGACGGACACTTCGGTGAACCCGATCAGTGCCACGTTCACGGCGTCGGGCAAAACGAACTTCGCCTATGTCAACACAGCGAACCCGCTGAAAATCGCGTGGGCTTGGACCTACCTCGCGGCACCGCTCGACACGAACACCGTGCCGCTGCTTGTGGACGCGCAGGGCAACGCGCTCGCCGCGATCAAGAATTATCCCGACGGACGCCAGACGCTCTCGCTCACGTTCGACAGCAACGAGTGGCTGCGGCACAACCAGGTTCTCAGCTACGGCCTTGTCAACTGGGTCAACAAGGGCCTCTTCCTCGGCGAGCGCCACGTCTACGCGAGCGCGCAGGTGGACGACCTGTTCCTCGATGACGACATGTGGTTCGGCGGCACGCTGCGCGTGACCGGCTCTGACATCAAGTCGCTCGTCACGTGGCAGAATGGAGTGCGCGGCAAGGCGCTGACGAAAAACTTCCGCCTCGACATCGCCTTCAATGGCTGGGGTGCCGCACCCGGCAGTTACGACAACGACGACCTCACTCCCGCGGCGAAGGCGAACCAGTCGCAGTTCAAGTGGATCAGCCACACGTGGGACCACGAGAACCTCGACGCGATGGATTACGCCGGCTCGCGGTTCGAGATCACTAACAATTTCAACGCAGCAGCCTCGCTCGGCCTCTCACTTTTCAGCCGCAAGAACATGGTCACGCCCGATGTCTCCGGTCTTGAGAATCCGACCTTCCTCAAGGCCGCCTACGACAGCGGCATCCGCTACCTCGTCTCGGACACGTCGAAGGTCGGCTACGACAATCCCTCGCCCAACGCCGGCATCTACAACACTTACCAGCCGGGCATCCTGATGATCCCGCGCCATCCAAACAACCTCTTCTACAACGTCGCCACGCCTGACGAATGGGCCAGCGAATACAACTCCATCTACAACGCCTACTGGGGCCGCAATCTCAGCTACAACGAAGTCCTCGAAGACCAGAGCGACCTGTTGCTCGGCTACATGCTCAAAGGTGACATTGACCCGTGGATGTTCCACCAGCCCAACCTCCGCGCCTACGATGGCACGCACTCGCTCCTCGGCGATTTGCTCGACCGCACGTTTGCGAAGTATGCGAGCTACTTCAACCTGCCTGTTGTCAGTCCGACGATGGACGCTCTCGGCGTGCGCGTCGCGAACCGCATGGCTTACAACGCTTCCGGCGTCAAGGCGACCGTCAACCCCGACAAGACCATCACCGTGACCGTCACGAAAGCGGCGACCGTCCCGGTCACCGGCCTGAAAGTTTCTGCCACGACAACGACGAGCAACGAGTCCTACGGCGGCCAGAACATCGCCAGCATCAAACTCACCGCCGGCCAGACCATCACACTCCCACTGCAATAATCCGCGCCGGCTCCAAACAAAAACTTCAAGCGAACACGAACATGAAAATCAAACCAACCGGCAAAAAAGAAGCCAGGGGCGCGGCGCGTTCCGCAAAACCCGCATCGGTCTGGACGCGCCTGCCCGTGGAATTTCCCCGCAACGCGGAATTCCCGCTCTTGCACCGCGTGCCGATTCACAATTCGACGCCGCTCGTTGAACCTGAGCCGCCCCGCGCGGTGTTGTTCCTGTGCAAAGATTTTTCACGTTGAATCTCGCATCCACACCGCGATGCAAACGCATTTGAAACCATTTCGCGCCTCGCGCGCGTCACGCTCCTCCGGCCCGGTCACTGGCGCCACTCTCGGAACACCGACCACTCCGACACTTCCTCACGACGCCATGACCGGGCCCCTCTCTTTTGGCGAATCGCGCTCCGGGCGCAACTCTCCTCGCGGCCTGTCCGCCGCGGCGCTGGGCACGAATTCGTCCGTCACGCAGCATGAAAGTCTTTGCATCATCGTGCGCGGCATCGCGCCGCCACTTCCCGCCAACGGTTTGGCAGCCCACTCCGTGAGCGCGGCGATTCTCCTCCGCGGCGCTCCGTCGGGGAGTGACGGCGCGGTGCCATTGGGCGCGCGATGATGTGATTTGGGTCGGGCGGCCTCCTCCTGCCGTCCTGTTTGGGTTGGTTGAGCAAGAAGGCCCGGTGCGCAGTCGCCCGGGCCTTCCCTTTTCTTCCTTGCGGCGCTTCTGTCCTTCTGGCGAAGCTCATGCCACTTCGCGAATGAAAGCTCTCGTCACCGGCGGCGCCGGATTTATTGGATCGCACATCGCCGAGACTCTTTGCCGTCGCGGCGCCAAGGTCATCGTCCTCGACAATCTTTCGCTCGGCAAAGTCGAGAACGTCGCGTGGCGCAAGCCGGGCGACGATCTGGAATTCGTCCAGGGAGACGCGTCCGACGAACCGCTCGTGCGCAAGCTCGTCGCTGGCTGCGACTGGGTCTTTCACGAGGCCGCGCTGCCCAGCGTGCCGCTCTCCGTCGCCAAGCCCATCGAGAGCAACCGCGACACGCTCGACGCCACGCTCCTCATGCTCGTCGCCGCGCGCGACGCGGAGGTGAAACGCTTCATGTTCGCGAGTTCCTCGGCGATTTACGGCGACGACCCGGCGCCGATGAAAATTGAGTCGCTGCCGCCGCGACCGCTCTCGCCTTACGCGCTTCAAAAATACGCCGCCGAAAAATACTGCCAGCTTTTCCACCAGCTTTACGGACTCGAGACGGTCAGCTTCCGCTACTTCAATGTCTTCGGCCCGCGCCAGTCCTTCGACTCGCCCTACTCCGGCGTCATCGCGAAGTTCTGCACCACGCTGCTCGAACGCCAGCCGCCGACCATCTTCGGCGACGGCCTCCAGTCGCGCGACTTCATCTACATCGAGAATGTCGTTCACGCGAATTTGCTCGGCGCGGAGCGGCCCGCCGCGAACGTCGCGGGAAAAGTCTTCAACGTCGGCGGCGGCACGAGCATCAACTTGCTGCAACTGCTCGAGGCGCTGAATAAAATCACGGCGCAGAATCTTCAGCCGAACTTCCAGCCCGCTCGCGCCGGCGACGTGCGCAACTCGCTCGCGGACATCTCCGCCGCTCGCGCCGGCCTCGGCTATGAAGTCAAGGTGGACTGGCGCGAGGGTTTGCGCCGCACGCTCGATTTTTACAGAAGCTGAAACGATCCGTGATGAGCGAGGCACCCGCGCATATTCTCATTGCCGAGGACGGCAAGACCGAGGCGTTCGTCCTCACGCGCCTTCTCGAGCGTCACGGCTATCGCGTCAGCGCCGCGGGCAGCGGGCGCGAGGCGCTTGAGATCATCGAACGGCAGCCGGTCAGCCTCGTCGTCAGCGACATAGACATGCCGGAGATGAACGGCTACGACATGTGCCGCGCCATCAAGCAGCACCCGCGCCTGCGCACCACGCCGGTCATCCTGCTCACGACGCTTTCCAGCACGGCAAACATCCTCGCCGGCCTCGCAGCGAAGGCCGACTTCTACCTCACCAAGCCCTACGAAGCGCCTTACCTGCTCGAACGGATTGAAACTCTTCTCAAGCGCCCGCCCGCTCCGCCCGACACGGACGCCGCGCCGCTGCCCGTCGTCATCGAGGGGCGCGAGCACCTCGTCACCGCCGGACGCCAGCAGATGCTCAACCTCCTGCTCTCGACCTACGAAAGCGCCGTGCAGCAGAACCGCAAGCTCATCGCCACGCAGCTCGAACTCAACGCCGCCAACGCCAAGCTCGCCGAACTCGCCGTCACCGACGGCCTCACCGGGCTGATGAACCACCGCGCGTTCAAGGAGCGGCTCGCCGAGGAGTTCGCACGCGCCGCGCGTTACCAGCTCCCGTTTGCGATGCTGCTGCTCGACGTGGATTACTTCAAGTCGTTCAACGACACTTTCGGCCATCCCGCCGGCGACGAGGTGTTGCGCGAAGTCTCGCGCCTCATCCACACGAATATCCGCGATACGGACTTCGCCGCGCGCTACGGCGGCGAGGAATTCGTCGTGCTGACACCGTTCACCAATCTCACGGACGCGCTCGCGCTCGCGGAACGCGTCCGCGCTGCCATCGCCGCCGGGCCGTGGAAGCAGCGGCCCGTCACCGCGAGCATCGGCGTCGCGTGCCTCGACGCGAAGACGAAGACCTTCGGCGAACTCATCGCCGCTGCGGACGCCGCGCTCTACCAGTCGAAGGAGGCGGGAAGGAACCGCGTCACCAGCGCGTAGCCGTGGAGCGCAGGCCGCCGACAACGGCACGCTAGCCGCGTGCGCTCCCTGAAAAGAACCGTCGCGTTCGGCTGGATGAGGCCATGCGCTGGACAGGCACCGGCGTCTGGAATAGCATCGCCACCATGAAATCGGATGGGCGGCAAACCGTGCAGCCCGTTTAGGTGTTAGCCTGCATTCGCGCGCCGCATGAAAATCGCACTCCTAGTTTTCGCCGCGCTCATCATCGCAGCAGTCGTCGCCTACTTTCTGCTATTCCCTCGCAATACATTCATCAGCTTTTCCCGACCGAGCGGCGGGACAGTTACGTTTTCTCGCACCGGAGTTTCGCTTGAGGCTGCACCGGACCACTTTGCCACTAATGGTTTCGATCACATTGAGCCGTATGTGTCGCGCTTGCTTGTGCCCACGAATCGTTTCAGGTTTCTGAGCATGTTCACGCCCGATGGTGGTCGAGGCTTTGGGTTTAGTGCGCGAGACGGCGTGGTAGAGGCTGGTCTGACAGTCGAGTGGCGACAGGAGGCGAAGAGAGAGGCCGACATTCGCGCGTTCTTTAGTTCTCTTGGCATTGCGCCTTCCCGTGACTACCTTGCTGGCAATGGTGGAGTTCCTGACGCCACGCGGATTTTGGAGTATCCGATCACCGGCAGCACGGCTGAGGTTACGGCGCTCACCAAACGCATCTTGCAGGAGTTGTGCGGCGTGTCACCGACAGAGGCGCTCGACATTAGTTACGGAGACAAATGACCATGTAGGCTAATATCCAGATAGACGGCATTCACTCCACTCCTGCGTCCGCGCAAGGCCGAATCACTCCACCTCCACGACCGCGACCGCATAGACCAGCACGCACGGCATGGTGAAGTTCACAAACCCGCCGGCTTGCGAGGAGCGAAGCACGCGCGCGGCCCCGGCTTCATCGGGCGAAATCACGGTCACGCGCCGCACGCGTTCGCCCGGCGCGAGCGCGAGGCGCACCGGCACGTTCTCGCACGCGATCGGGTTTTCATCCTGCGGCCCGCGGCCCATCGGCGAGACTTTCGGCGGCGGCTCGGTGCGGTTGTAGTTCACCAGATGCACCAGCACGCGCCGCTGCTCCGGCTGCCGCAGCAATGACAGCACGACGGTCGGATGTCCCTCGCGCCGCGTGACGCCGCTGAGTTCGTTCGCGCCCCACGTGTCCACTGTCACTGGCAGATTCGTCGAAAGCATCGGCAGGCGTGCGCCTCGGAAGCCTTCGATGACCGCGCGCGCGTTGCCGTCGAGCGCCGAGTCATCGCACCACGCGAGCGCGCGCTTGCCGCGCAGATGCTGCATGGTGAGCACGTCGTCCGGCACCACGTCGAACGCGAAGCCATCGCGCGCGAGCCGGTGTCCGAGCAGCTTGAATTTATCCAGCGGCCCGAGGTTGCCCGCGTGAACCGCGCCGCGCGGAAAGAGCACGAGCAGTTCCGCCGCAGGTTGCGCGCCGGCGTAGAGGTCGCGGTGCCGGCGCGCGAACTGGAAGTAGTTCACCAGCGCCTCGCGGCCGGCGGGATTCTTGAAGTTCGCGTAGAAGCCCATGCCCGCGCCGCCGTTGGCGATGCCCTCGGCGATGGCCGCGCGCACGCGGGTCTGCTCGTATTTGCCGAGCACGAACGGCTTCGGCCCGAACGCGCCGCGGATGTAGCGCAGTTGCAGCGTGCCGTCGCCGAGGTCGCCGTTGGCGAGGTCGGTCTGCGACGCGGCGTTGCCGGTGGAATACCAGAGGTAATCCTCGCCGCGTCCCCACAGGTCGCCCGGCAGCGCGCTACGCTCGTCACCCGCGATCTGCCCGAACGCGCCGAGGTGATTCCATTGCGCGACCATGAGGTCGGGCTTGAGCGCGCGGCCGTAGGTGATGAACACGTCGTCAAACGCGGCCTTCAGCGAAATCTGCGTCCAGCGCAGCGCGGCCATCTTGAAGGGCGTGGTCGTCTTCGGATCGTGCCACGAGGGAATTTCCGTGAAGCGATGCGATTTCAAATCCGCGATGCCGAACTTCTCCTTCAACTCCGCCGCGGAATAGTTCGCGCCGAGCCACGCGCGAAAGCCCTCGACGCAGTGCGCGCACAGGCAGTCGCGGCGGTAGTAGTAGTTCGCGATCAATCCATCCACGCCGCGCGCGACGGCGACCTTGAGCATCGCCTTGAGGCACGCGCGCCACTGCGGGTTGTTGAGGCAGCCGTGATATTCGGGCCAGCCGCCGATGCGGTAACTGAGCGTCGAGATCGGCTTGCCGCTCGCGTCCACTTGCAGCAGCGAGACGGGATCGGCGGCGGGCTTGGGGCCGAGTTGCGACTCGTTCCAGTGGTCATACCACTCGAAAAAGCCGGCCTTGTTCGTGTGCTCGCCGAGGATGAACGTGGTGTTGAAGTGGCCGACGACGCGCAGGCCGCGCGCGTGGATTTCGCGGTTGAGGTTCTCGAAAAACTTCCCGCACTCGTCCGTGCCCTGCACCGGGAGGTGCGCCGGGTAGCCCTTGCCGAACGGCGTGTGTGCGAGGCTGTGAAACGTGACGCCGTAGAAACCGACCTGCGCGACTTCTGGCCGCGCCTCGGAAAGAAACTGCAAGTAATCGGGGTCGCCGTAATCCGTCCAGTGCGCGACCATCGTGTTGAACCAGCGTGGATCGGGTTGGGCGGCGGGCGCGGTGAAATTCACCAGCGACAAGGCGAACAGCAGGACGAGATTCTGCGCTGTATGATTTCGCCGCGTCATCTGGCCGTTGTCTTTACTCGCGGAAGAGCGCGTCATCCCACTGCGCGAGGTCATCAGCGGGCGGGCGGAGCACGGAAGGATTGAAGAGGAGCTGCTTCACCGCCTGCGGCTTGAGCGTGACCTTGCCGAAGTTCGGGCTGGTGCCGGTGGCCTCGGCGGAATCCCACTTGTCGAGTGACAGCAGCAGCGCGTCGCCGCGCGTGGTCGCGACACGCACATCCGCGGGTCTGGCGCCGGCGGGCGGCGCATTCGTGCCTGTGGGAAAGAAGATGTGCGCGGCGCGCTGAATCGGGATGTCGAGCCGGCCCGCAGGCGTGGCGAGCGCGAGCTTGCCATTGCGGATGCCCTCGACCTTGCCCGTGACCTTGTCGGTGTTCGCGAGGTGCAGGATGGTTTCAGTGATGGCGTTGGTCGGCGCGTTGATTTCCTCGCGGCCGTCCCACGCGGAGACGCGCAGGTTGCCGATGCGCAGAGCGGCGTCGCTGCGTTGCGAGTAAAACAGGAGGCCGGCGCCCTCGGGCTGCGCGCCCGTCACGCGCCAAGTCTTCACCGGCTGTCCGTCGGCGAGCAGCGAGATGGTTTCCTTTTCCTTGTTCAGGCGGAATTCAAAATGAACCTTGCTGCGCAGTGCCATCTGCGGGATGCGCACGTTTTCACTCGCGGAAAAAACCGCGCCGCCGTCACCGCCGGAACGGCGGTAGAGATACATGTAGCTGCTGCTGAGATAAAACTGGTAGCCGCTGCTCATGTCCATCCGGTCCACGTTGTCGGTGCAGATTCCAATGCGCATGCTCGGCGTCTGCCGCCACGCGAGGTCGAACTCGATGCGCGAGAGCGGCGGCAGCTTGAAGTCGCGGCCCGCCGTGCCGGCACCGCTGGCGATGAGCGCGTTGTTGCGCACCTGCCAGACGTTCGTTGAGCTGGACCGCACCACGCCGCCGCCCTGGATGATGACGCCGTTGTCAATGATGACCGGCCCCCCGAAGCCGCCCGCGAACACGCGCCCGCCCATCGCCGGGCTGCCGCTGAACTTCCAGCCGTCCGCGTTCTCCGGCCCCTCGTAGATCACGGAATTGCCCGCGCCCATGACGGCGATGGAAGCAAGCGCACTGCGCGGCGCGCGCAGCACGCCGGCAAACCATGTGTTGATCTCGACTGAATTCTCATCAAGCGCAACAAGCTCGCCGCTGACGTCGTCGCCGTTGGTAAAGCGCAGCCGGCACGTGGCAACAGCGTTGGTGTTGAACGTGCGCAATGCGTTGAAACGAATTTGATGCAGGTTGGTCGTGACGAACTCCAGCGGCGACTTTGCGCCCGCATGTTTCCAGCGCACGCCGTTCTGCGAGTCTATGGACTGCAACGAGCCGAGCAGTAGCGAGCCATCGAGAAATTCAAGCGACGCGGAGGCGGAAGGCGGCGCATTTGTCGCGTCGCCGGCAAAGCACGCAGTGCCGGCAAGCAGCAAGGCGAGCGCGATTGCCGATTGAAGACGACGCATCCGGCCCGCTTGTCCTGCAATCGGAAATTGAAAATCGAAAATCGAAAATGGCATCTCACCGCTCATAGATCGGGAGGAAGCGGTAATTCAACGCGAGCGAGAGGAGCGACGCGGTGGTCGAGAACGTCGGGCCAAACTGGCCTTCCCAGCTTCCGTCCGCAGTCTGCGCGGCGGCGAGGGTCTTGATGTTTTTGGAATTCCACGAGCGCCACGACGACGGCCCGGCGTGGAAGTGCGCCTGCGCGGCGTAATAGAGATAATAGTGGTAGTAGTGGCCCTCGCTCGGAGCGCTGTCGAGAAAGCCGACGGCGGATTTGAACGCGGGATTGTTCTTGTCCTTCGCGAGCGCGAAGCACAGCGCCGCGATGGCCGTGCGCGCGCCGTTCGGCCCCGCCGCCGAGGTGTAGCCGATGCCGCCGTCGCCGCTCTGGCAACTGATGAAATACTTCAGCCCCTTTTGAATCGCCTCCTCCGGCACGGCAATGCCCGCGTTGCGCGCGGCGAAGAGCGCCACCATCTGCGCGCCGGTCACGGTCGTGTCCGCGTCGCTGCTCTCGGGCGAATAGCGCCACGCACCGAAGGGATTGCGCGACTGCGAGGAGAGGATGAGGTTCACGGCCTTTTGCAGCGCGGGACCGAGACGCGTGTCGCTCACCGCGCCGTAGGCTTCGGCGAGCGCGAGCGTGGAAAACCCGTGGTTATACATCGAGCGGCCGATGTAGCCCGTCTCCTTGTTCTGCTCCTTGAGAATGAAATCCAGCCCCTTGCGGATGTTTCCCGCGTAGGGGCCAAAATTCGGGTCGTCGCCGTGCGCGAGCATCGCGACGACGGTCAACGCGACGACAGCCGGCTCGCTGCCATAGGGCTGGTCCTTCCAGTTGCCTTCGGGCGACTGCGTCTTTACGAGGAAGCGCAAGCCCTTCACATACATCGAGTCAATCGTCGTCGGGTTGATGTCCGATTTCTCGATGAAGAGCTGCTGCGCGCGACCCGGTGAGCACGCGAGAAGAATTGCACCGAGAAAAAGCAGAAATGAAAATGCGCGGAGGCGTGCGGATGGCGAACCTGTCGCACTTCGCACTTCACACTTCGCATTTCGCACTTCCTTCGTCATTTGTTCGGCAACTGCTCCACCGCCTTGAAATACTGTTCGAGCGCCTCGCGGAATTCCGCCGGCATGGGCCGCGTCGCGCCGCTCGACTTCGTCGTGCCCCGCGTGCCCGGCAGGAGACCCTTTGAATCGCCGGGCATCCCGGTGTTGGGCCGGTCGGTCGTGCCACCGCTCATGTTGCCGCCGGGCGACTGGCCGGGCTGCGCGCCCATGCCGGGCTGCATCTGTTGGATCATCTGTAACAGCGACGCCATGTCCTGCTGCTCGCTGGGCGAACCCTGCCCGCCGCCGTTGCGCTGAATCTGCTCGTTGATGAGATTGATGATGTCGGAGAAATGCTGCACCGCGAGCATTTCGGCCTTGCGCGTCGGCTCGTCCGTCTTCGTGTCAAACAGCAGTGATTCCGCCTCGCGGGTCGAATCCTGCGCGTCCACGATCAAGTCCGCAATCGCGCCAAGTTTGTTTTCGAGCTGCATCCGCGTGAGGTCGTCGCGCAGGCCGCGTTGGTTCTCGGCGAGCTTGCGCACCGCGCTCGCGCGACCCGGTTCGTCCGCCTTTTGTTCGTCCAGAAGGCGCGTGCGGTCGTGGATGTTCACCTCCGCGCCGCGCATCCGCACATAGGCCATGAGCAATTTCAGCAAATCTTCGCCTCCCTGCCCGCCACCACCGCCACCGCCGCCGCCTTCCTGCGGCGGGTCGAGCACCTCGGCCCATGCGTTGAACTTCTTCGTCCACGTCGCGAGGTTGCCCATCGCCTCCATCGCGATGTTCGAGTCAATCAGCTTGCGGACGCGGTCGAGTTCCTCGCCGACGCTCTGCTGCTTCATTTCGAGGCTCACGACGCCGTAGTTCGCCTTTTGCGTGCGCTCGAAAAACCGGCTCATCTCCTCCTGGACAGTCTGCGCCTCGTTGCGCGCGCCGCCCTGGTCCTTCGCGAGCGAGTCGTTCGCCTTCTTCAACCGCGGCGGCAGCTCCTTCGGCAGCAGGCCGATGGTGTCGGGCACCATCTTGTTGATTTTGCCGCCGATGTCCTGCTCGGTGCCCGCGAGCTTGCGGAGGCGCTGCGCGAGCGTCTGCGCCTGCAGGCTGTCGAGGTTTTCGTTCATCTTCTTTTGCAACTCCTGCAATGATTCAAGTGCGTTCTGTTCGGACTCCTGCGCCTTGGCAAGTTGTTCGGAACGCTCGCTCTGGCTGCGCTGCGCGTCGCGGAGCGACTGCTGCGCGCTCTTCATGTCGCCCTGCGAAATGTTCCGCATCTGGTTGAGCGCCTGCGCCCATTCCTTGAGCTGCTGCTCCTTGAACGTCGGGTTGCGCAGCGCCTCGGCCACGGCCTTGACGCCTTCCTGCGCGAGCTGGTCGAGCTGGCGAGCAGTCTTGGCCTGCTCCTCGGAGATGTCCCCGGCCTTTTGCGCGGCTTCGTCGGTCGCGAGCTTTTCGTCGGGCTGGTGCTTGAGGTCACCGGTTTTGCTTTCGACGGCCTCCTCGCTGCGCGTGATTTCTTCAAGCCGCGAAAAAATGGCCTCCAGTTGCTGCCGCACCAGCTCGGCGTGCTTCGCGACGCTCACGATGCTGATGTGAAAAATTTGCGATTCGCTCGGCTTGCGGCCGGGCAGGAAGTCCACCGCCTGCGCGCGCACCTCGACGGTCGTGTCCGGCGGAACGCGCAGCACCGCCGGGCTGAACGCAAACGCGTTCGTGAGCCGCTTTTCCTGCGGCGTTGCGGCGGGCAGGCGGAACTCGCCCTTGACCGGCGCGTTCGTCGCGTCAACGAACGAAGCCAGTTCCCACGCGTAACCCGATTCCTTCACGCCGAAATCATCCGTGGCCACGATGCGCAACGGCAAAACGTCTGTTTCCAAAATTGAAAGCTCCGTGGACATGTCGGGAATATCCACGCGCGGCGCGAGGTCCTTCTGCGTTTGGAGCGAGAGCACCCACGGCGTCGCCACATCGAGGCCGAGTTCATCGCGCCACGAAAACGCCGTGTGCGAACGGCCGTCGAGCTTCAACGCGGCGGTGCGGAACGTGTCGCCCTTCACGTCGAGCGGCACGGGCTTGTCGGTCTCGACGCGCATCTGCGCGGAGGCAAGCGGACGGTTCACCGCGCCGCCAAGGGTCAGCGTGCTGCCTTCGAGGAGATTCAGCGTGGCGTTCTGCACGGATTTTTCCTCGGCGGGATAGCGCAAATACTCGGGTAGTGTGACGCTCGCGGTGAGCGACTTGAGCGCGGGCCGGTGCGTCGGAACGACGGCCACGTTGCGCCGCACATCACCGACGCGCACGCGCAGGACGCCGTCGTGAGTCTGCGCGGGAATCTTCAGGCGCGTCCGACCGCTTTGGACATTCGCGGAAACTTTCGCCTGCTCCTCGAAGCGTCCCGTCGCGCGGCCCGGCTGCCAGAACGAGCGATACTTCACGGCAAAGCCGACCTCGAACGCCTCGCCGTGCGGCACGACGATTTTTTCCGGCAACTGCTCGACCACGACAAACGTGTAGCGCGGGATGTCCGCGACCGGCGCAAGCCAGCGCGTGAAGGCGTTCCAGCCCGCCTGCGGCGCGACGACACCCGCGAGCACGACGGGCACGAGCACAACAACGAGCGCGAAGCCGAGCATCCGCGCCGGCCGCGAGTCCACCGCGTCGGTGAAGTCAAATTTCTCCGCCTCGGCCGCGACTTGTTTGATGGCCGCGCGGCACAGCGACGGCGACATGTAAGCGGGCCGTTTTGATTCGTCAGAAAGTTCAACGATGCCGAGCAGCCGGTCGCCGAGCCGCGGGAACTGCCGCTGGACTATGTTCGAGAGGGAGCGCCAGTCGCGCCGGTTGAAAATCCAGTGGCGCGCCCAGCCAAGCGCGAACCACACCGCCACGCCAAAGCCCGCGAGCGCGAGCGCCGAGCGCAGCACGACCGGCGAATCTCCGACGCGGTCGGAAGTGAACAGCAGCACGAAGGACACCGCCAGCGCCAGCGCTGCGCCGCACACGGCCGCGACCGTTTCCGCGCGCCAGAGCTGACGCTCCATCGCGGCGAACTTCGCGCGCAGCGAGTCGGGCAGGGCAAGATGTTCGTCGTGCGGGTTCACTCTCGTGGTTTGTGCTAAAGCATGCCAGCGAACTTGCGGCCCGTCCAATAAATACCCAGCAACAGCAGGATGGTTCCGCCCCACCACGGGTTCGACCAGAGGCGGATGCGCAGTTCGAGCGGCTTCGGCTCCGGCAGCGCGGAGATTTTTTCAACGATGCCCTTCAAGTCGTCCGTCACCGACACCGCGCCGCCGGTGAGCGCGGCGAGTTCGCGCAGGATTTGATGGTTCGCCGGCTGACCGATTTTTTCGCGCACGGGCTGTGTGACGGAAATTTCAGTTTCGAGCCTCCGGCCAAACGCATCAGCCGTGACGAGAATTTTGTGCGCGCCGCCGGCCTGCGCGGTGAACTGCGATTTGAACACACCCCAGCCACCTTCAATTTGTGAGAAGTCGAGCCGTTCGACGCGTCCGCCCGGCGCGGTGATGCGGCCGGCGACCGGGCCGTGGTCAACGGGAAATCCGCTCGCGTCGAGCACCGTCGTCTGGAGAAAAACCGTGTCGCCGACCTGCGGTGTCTCCGGACTGAACGTGAGACGGATGCCCTGCCGTTCGCTGAGGTGCCGCTGGTGCGCCATCCAGCGCGCGACCTGGCTCCAGAAGCGGTAGTGGAATTTGTCCTCGACGCCGCGCCGCCAGCGCCACGCGGAGTCCGTGCCCATGAAGAGCACCTTGCCGCTGCCCGCGGGCCGCGTGACGAGCAGCGGGATGCGGCCCCAGTTGTTGCGCTGCGACGCGTGCACCGCGAGCACTTCGCTGCCGGGCCGGCTCTTCTCGACCGCCGCGCTCCAGTAAAAACCGGGCAGGCCTTTCCAGATTTCGTCGTTGCGATTTTCGTCCGCATCGAAGCGCGTGAGCAAGTGGCCCTTGCCGGATGACGTGAGCAGCAGGGGAACTTCGTTTTGCAGGCCGATGCCGTCGGGCTTTTTCTCGTCGAGCATCACGGGGAACAAATCCGCGAGCGGCGATTTCAGAAAACTCATCTCGCGCCCGCGGCGTCCGGGAATGAACACCAGCCCGCTCGACTGCTGCTCGACGAGGCCGCGGATGAGTTCGCAGTCCTTCTCGGTCAATTCGCCGTCGCCCACGCCGATGTCGCCGAGGAAAATCACGTCATACTTCGAGAGAATCTCCTTCGTGCCGGGAAACGCGGGCAGATAATTGCGCCCGCCGCCGGTCGTCATGCCCGGATGATAGAGCAGGCAGTTCATCTCGACGCCGGGATCGCGTTCGAGCGCGTTGCGGAGATAGCGATACTCCCAGCGCGGCAGCGAATCCACCACAAGCACCTTGAGCGTCTCCGAGCGCACGGCGATGCGCAGCGGCAGCTCGTTGTTGTCCGCGAGCGCCTCGTCCGGCTCGACGGGCAGCCTGAGCTTGAGCGTCGTTTCACCGACGAGCCGCGGCGACCACACGATGGCGTCCGCGAGCTGCCCGAGCGCGGGGATCGTGATTTCGCGCTTCGTCTCCTCGCCGTCCGGCTCCGCGAGCGTGAGCGTGGTCTTCACCTCGCGCGGCATGTTGTTCTGAATTTTGAACGGAATCGAAATCTGCTCGCCGATGAGGCCGTAGCTCGGCGCGGTGACCTTTTCCAAAATCAAATCGGGCAAGGGCCGTTCCGCGCCGACGCCAATGGCAAAGACCGGCACGTTCTGTTCGCGGAAACGCGTCGCCGCGCCGAGCGGCGACTTGCCCTGGTTCCAATCGCCATCGGTGAGCACGAGCACGGCCTTGAGATTGCGCGTGCGCTGGAGCACGGCGTCGAGCGCGGCGCTCAAATCAGTGCCCGCATCGGCAACGGCGGACGCGGTGACGTTCGAGCCGCGCGGCGGCGCGGAGAATTCCTCGACGAGCACCTTCGCGGATTTTTCGAGCGGCTTCCAAAACTTCGCGGCGCGCTGCTTCGCGAGCCACTCGGCGCGCGTGACGATGTTCGTGCCCTGCTTGATGTCGCGCGACGCCATGCTGCCCGAGGCATCGAGCAGCACGGCGATTTCGGGCCGCTCGCTGCGCTGGATGATCTTCACAAACTCCGGCCGCAGCAGGGTGAACACGAGCAGCGTGACGATGACGAGCCGCAGCGTTTCGAGCGCGAACGATGCGCGGCTACGGCGGCGGCGCCAGTTCGTCCAGCTCAACCACGCCGCGCCCGCCCACGCGGCGAGGCCGAGCAGGATGAGCGGAATCGAAATGGCAAACGACCAGTGGCTCATGCCGCGCCTCCAGTTGCTTCCGCAGGCTTGGCGAATTCCTTCGCAAGCGTCGCGCTCATGCCGTGCGCGTGCGGATGTTTTGGCGGCAGAATCAGCGCGCCTTCCGCGATCATGAATGCAAGCATTGCAAACAGGAACAACCGCCAGATTTCGCCCTGCAACGCGTCCGCGCGGCTGCGTTTCTCCTGCAACATCTGAAACGTCAGGCCGCCAAAAAGTTTACCAGCCTCCTCCGCCGTGAGCATCTCACGCTCGGATTCGCTTGCGGGGCGGTTCACCGCGAGGACGCGGTCGCCGCTGCGATACACGCCGGCCTGCGTCGCGATGTCCTTCGGCTTGTCCGGCGAATCCACGCTCACCCACTGCCGCGCGCGGTCGGCGGGGCTGAGTTCGCCCGCGGCGATCATCGTGTCCTGGTTCAAGCGGCGCGCGCCGGTGGCGAGCAGGCGCTGCATCATCGGCACGAGCACCGCGCCGTCGCCGAGATTCGACCAGTCCTCGTGCGGCAGAGTCGCGCAAAAGAAAAACTGTCCCTTGCCGAGCGCGCGGCGCGCGAGCAGCGGCGTGCCGTCGTCGAACGAAGCCAGCACCGTGCGCTCACCGGTGATGAGCTGGCGGCGCGCGATGACGAGTTCGTTCACGGGCAAACTCAGCCCTTCGTCGGTTTTCATCAACGGGCCGTCCTGCTCGTCCCAGCGCGCGATGCGGAAGGATTTTTCCTCGCCCGCGTTTTGCACTTCGCCCCAGCCGGTGCCGAGGAAACTCGCGCCGTCCGCACCGCCTTTCGGGAAGAAAATCACCGCGCCGCCTTCCTCGATGAAGGCTTTCACGCGCTGCGCGGCGGCGTCCGTGGGCAGCGGGCCGGTCCAGATGAGAAGCGATTTGTCAGCCCAGTTGGCGGTTTCAAGCGCGGCGGGCAATGTGATGGCATCCGCGAGCGACGCGGCTTGCAGCAGGCACGCGGCGGTGGCGTCGCCGGCGATGACGCCCGCGTGCCAGCGGGACTCGGTGCCATAGACGAAGAACACGGCGTTGTCGCGCGGGTTGGCGTCGGCGGGCAACTCGACCGCGCCCCAGCCGCCGGTTTTCCTCGGGCCGAGTTCGAGCTTGTGACGCCAGCGGAGCGACGCGCCATCCATCGCGAGTTCCGCGGTCGAACGCGCGCCGTCGAGCGTGAGAGCGAGTGGAATCGGCGCGGCGGAATTGCCGCCGCTGCGCTGAAGATCGAGCGCGAGATTGAGTTCGCCGTTCTCGCCGCGCTGACGGCGGATGAGTTCATTCAGCGAGACGGAGGTGTTTTGTTCGCCCTCGGCGTTGAAGGCGAGCAGCCGCACACGGACGCGCTGCGGGAGCGCGGCGATTTGCGCGGTGACGGATTTCCAGCGGTCGTCGCCCGCGTGCCAGTCGCTGCGCTGGAGGTCGGAGGCGATCCAGATTTCCGCCGCGCCGGCGCGGTTTTCGACGAGATAATTTTGCGCGGCCTGGAGCATCGCGGGAATGTCCGCGGCGGTGTCGGTCGGCGCGGTGAAGGGCAGTTCCGCGAGCGCGCCGACGCCGGCGAGGCGTTGCGGCGTGCGCGTGGCGCTGTCAATGAGCACGAGGTGGCTCGACTCCTGAAAATCGCGCGCCGACTGCGCGAGGAGCTTGAGCGCCTGTTCGCGCCGCGTGACGGCCTGGCCCGCGAGGCGCGTCTCCATGCTCGCCGAGCGGTCGAGCAAAATGACGATGACATCCGGCGCGGGCGAGAGCGCCCAGCCGAGCCAGCCGCCCGCGAGCGGCCGCGCGACGAAGAGCACGAGCGCACCGACCGCAAGCACGCGGAAGAGCAGCACGAGGAGCTGGCGAAGTTTCGCGTGGCTCGTCGAGGCGCGGTTCGCCTGGAGCAGGAACATCATCGCCGCCCACGGCTGCGGGCGATGGCGCAGGCGGTTGATGAGATGAATGATGACCGGCAGCAGGATGAGCGGCAGACCCCAGAGGATGAATGGCTGAAGAAAAGTCATCTCGCTCCGTGTTCAACTGGTCGCGTGCAATCGCGCGCGCTCGGTCAGGAAGTCCGCGAGCACTTTCTCGTAGTTCTGGTCGGTGACGACTTCGCGGAAGTCGGTGTTGAACTCGTGGCAGCCGTCGCGCAGGCGGGCGCGGTGGCGTTCGAGCGCGTCGAGGTATTCGTCGCGCACGATCACCGGCTCGGTCACGATGCTCGCGGTGCTCTCCAAATCCACGAACCGCATCGGCCGGTCGAAGTTGAAATCCAGCTCCATCCGGTCGAGCAATTGGAACACCGCGAGGTCGTGCTTTTGAAAACGCAGATGCTGGAAGGCGCGCAGCAATTCCTCGGCGTCGCAGAACAAATCCGAGATCACCACCACGAGCGCGCGGCGCTGGATGCGTTCCGCAAGATCGTGCAACGCCGCAATGAGCGCGGTCGGGCCGTGCGGCGCGGTTTTTTCGAGATGATCGAAGATGAGCTGGAGGTGCGCGGGATTGCGGCGCGGCGGAAGTTCGGCGAGTTGATTGCCACCGACGCAGGTGAGGCCCGCGGCGTCGCCTTGAATCACGCTGAGATAAACGAACGCGGCGGCGAGGCGACGCGCGTAGGCGAGCTTGGCGCCGTGCTTCGCGCCGAAGCCCATCGAGGCGCTGCAATCGAGCACGACGTAGCAGCGGAGGTTGGTGTCGGCCTCGGTCTCCTTCGTGTAGTAGCGGTCGGTGCGGCCGAGCACGCGCCAGTCGAGCCGCCGCAGGTCGTCGCCGGGGACGTAGTTGCGATACTCGGCGAACTCGACGCTCGATCCGCGGTGCGGGCTTTTGTGATAGCCCGCCACGCTGCCAACCATTGGGAAGCGCGCCACGAGCGGCACGTGCATCAGCCGCGACAGCACGGCGGCATCGAGGAAATCGCGTGATTTGGGTTCAACGGCGGACATGAACAACCTTAACGCGTCACGCCGCCTTCCTCATCTTTTCGTCGCGCAATTCCTTGAGCAGCCGCTCGATGATGCGCGGGCTGGTGATGCCTTCGCTCTGCGCCTGGAAGTTCGTCAGGATGCGGTGCGTGAGCACGGGCTGCGCGACGGCCTCGATGTCCTCCATGCGCACGAGGTAGCTGCCGCGCAGGACGGCGTGGGCCTTCGCCCCGCGGATGAGATACTGCACCGCGCGCGGGCCGGCGCCCCACGTGACGAGTTTCTTGATGAAGTCCGGCGTGCCCGGCTCATTGGGCCGCGTGAGGCGCACGAGATCCACCGCTGTGTCGTAAATGTGATCCGGCACGGGCACGCGCTGCACAAGTTCCTGGAACTCCAGCACCTTTTCCCCGGTGATGAGCTTGTTCAATTTCGCCGGCGCGGTGCCGGTCGTCTCGCGCGCGATGCGGCGCTCTTCTTCCAACGACGGATAGTTGACGTGGATGAAAAACATGAAGCGGTCGAGCTGCGCCTCGGGCAGTTGATACGTGCCTTCCTGCTCAATGGGATTTTGCGTCGCGAGCACGAAGAACGGTTTCGGCAACGTGAAGACCTTTCCGCTCGCGGTGACCTTGTGTTCCTGCATCGCTTCGAGCAGCGCGGACTGTGTTTTCGGCGGCGTGCGGTTGATTTCGTCGGCGAGCACGATGTTGGCAAAGAGCGGCCCCTTGAGAAACACGAATGCGCGGCGTCCCGGCTGGTCGGTCTCCTGCAAAATGTCCGTGCCCGTGATGTCGCTGGGCATGAGGTCGGGCGTGAACTGGATTCGGTTGAAGTCGAGCGACATCACGTCGGCAAGCGAATGCACCATCGTCGTCTTGGCGAGGCCGGGCACGCCCATGAGCAGCGCGTGGCCGCGCGAGAGGATGCACATGAGAAGCTGCTCGATGACCTGATCCTGGCCGATGATACAGCGCGCAACCTCGGCGCGGAGTTGTTCGTAAACGACGCGCAACTCGTCAATCGCCGCGACATCGCGGTCGCTGACGGGCGCGGCAGAAGTGGGGGAATTCACCGTGTTTTCGCTCATAAAATCGTCTGTGTATCACTTGCGTGGATTTGTTCGTGCTCAGCATATCGGCGCCTCCCGGCAGTGTAAATGAGAGAACCACTACGGCGTTTGTCGTAGGCGCTGGCCCGTAAAGTTTGACGGAAGTGAAATCCTCATGCTCCACGCGTGATGGCGAAAGAGTCGTCGGCCTGTGGAATTTCACTTCCGCCACGCGCGCGCGTGACGCATCCTTCACGGCGTGTCAGGCATCATCGCCATCGTCGGTCGCCCGAATGTCGGCAAGTCCGCGCTCTTTAACCGCATCGCCGGGCGGCGCATCGCCATCGTGCATGACCAGCCCGGCGTCACGCGCGACCGTGTCACCGCCGAGGTCGAGTGGCGCGGGCGGCCCTTTACGCTCATTGACACCGGCGGCATCGGCCTGCTGCGCGGCGAGAAATCCGACGACGTGATCGTCAGGGCCGCGTTCGATCAGGTGCAGCTCGCCATCGAGTCAGCGGACGCCATCATCCTCGTCGTGAACGTGCAGGAAGGCTTGGCGCCGCTCGATCAGGAAGTCGCCAGTCGCCTCCGGCGCAGCAGCAAGCCCGTGCTCATCGCCGCGAACAAGTCGGACAACAGCAAAGTTGAGATGGAAGCGGTGGAGTTCTCCGCGCTGGGCTTCGAGAAGATTTTCCCCGTGTCGGCCATTCATGGTCGCGGCATCGAAGCGTTGATGCGCGGGGCCTTGTCCTTCCTCCCCGAGTGGACGCCGGAACCGATTGTCGAGCCGGCTGCGACCGGCGAAACTTCCGTCGAAAAAAAACCGTTCAAAAAATCCGGCCCGCTTCGGCTCGCCATCGTCGGACGACCGAACGTCGGCAAATCCTCCATCATCAACGCGCTCACGAAAAGCGAGCGCGTCATCGTCAGCCCGATCCCGGGGACGACACGCGACGCAGTAGACGTGCCGTTTGAGGTCGAAACCGACGGCGTCCGGCAGCGCTATGTGTTGGTTGACACCGCGGGCCTGCGCAAGTCGCGGCGCGTGGATGACTCCATCGAGTTCTTCAGCGCGCAGCGCAGCGCCGAGTCCATCGAGCGCGCGGACATCGTGGTGCTCGTCCTCGACGCGGAATCGGGCATCCTCGAACAGGACAAAAAAATCGCGGACAAAATTGTCGAGGCACGGCGCGCGTGCATTCTGGTCGTGAACAAATGGGATCTCGTCGCCGAGGCCGTGCAGAAAGCGCGCGAGGAGGAAATCACGCGGCGGGATGCGAAGACACACCGGCACGCGCCCAACCGGCTGACCACGCTTGCCGAATTCGGCGCGTGGGTGCAGGAGAAACTATTCTTCCTCGACTACGCGCCGGTGATCTTCACGTCGGCGAAGGACGGCTTCCAGCTCGACCGCCTGCTGGAGTCTGTGCGCTACGTGGCCGCGCAATTGCAGCAGAAGATTCCCACGTCGCTCGTCAATCGCACGCTGCACGACGCCATCGAGCGCCGTCAGCCGGTCAGCGCCCAAGGGCATCGGGTGAAGTTTTTTTACGCGACGCAGGTCCGGCTGGCGCCGCCGACATTCTTGCTGTTCGTCAACCGCGACGAACTGTTCTCACGTCAATACGAAAAATATCTCACCGGCGAAATGCGCCGCGCGTTCGGCTTCGAAGGCTGCCCCATCTTGCTCGTGCCCAAGCCGCGCCCGAAGCACGAGTTCACAGGTAAAGAAAAGCCGCACGCGCATTCGCGAAAGCGCGAGGTCCCACGATGGAATCGCCCGCGGGGAAAACGCGAACACGTAAGACGAAAAAAGTAGGTTGAGATTGCAGCCTCCAACCCTGCCGCTGTCGCGCTTTGCATCTCTCAATTTATCCGTCATCTGTTCCCAACGGACTTATTCACAGCGGTGAAGAACCTGTCAAAAAGTGCGATTTTTCGGAACTTTTGAAGCCTTCAAGGTGAGGATAAGTTTTTTGTAACTTTCTCGAAAATTTTTCTTGCAGACGCAACATATAGTGGTAGTCTCGCCGACGCTCCCCAATGGAATGGGGTCAGGAGACGGTGAACCTACCTCGACCCAGCGGGAAGTTATCGCTCTTTTTCGCGCTGTGCCTCGATTTTTGCGTAAATTGCGGCATGGCTGAAAACGAATCCAAACCAAAAACTTCAAACCCAGCCAACGCCATGATTGACGCACGTGACGCTCTTGTGTCCTCATCTCATTCCACCACCCGCCGGCGCGGCACTGCCGTGACCGCGAGCCGCACCCAATCCGCCGTGTCCGCAAAACATAAAACCCTCCGCGTCGAGCGTGTGTTCAGCAACGCGCGCGTGAAGCCCTTCGACCAGATCGAATGGAACAAGCGCACCGCCGAGATCACCGACGACACCGGCAAGACGATTTTCAAACAGGAAAATGTCGAGGTGCCCGCGGCGTGGTCGCAGCTCGCGACGAAGGTGGTGTGCTCGAAATACTTTTACGGTGATGTTGCCAAGGCCGAGCGCGAGCACTCCGTGAGGCAGCTCATCCACCGTGTCACGCGCACCATCGCGGACTGGGGCATCAAGGACGGCTACTTCAGCAAGGCCGACGGCGAAGTGTTCTATGATGAACTCACATGGCTTTGTGTGAACCAATACGGCGCGTTCAACTCGCCCGTGTGGTTCAACGTCGGCCTCTACACCGAATACGGCGTCGGCAAGGAATCCGCGCGCGGCAACTGGTATTACAACCGCAAGAAGGGCGAGGCCGAGCGCGCCGCGACGCAATACGAGTATCCGCAAGGCAGCGCGTGTTTCATCCAGAGCGTGGACGACAACATGGAGAGCATCATGCACCTCGCCTATTCGGAGGCGATGCTCTTCAAATACGGTTCCGGCACCGGCACGGACCTTTCACCCATTCGCAGCTCGAAGGAAAAACTCTCCGGCGGCGGCAAGCCCAGTGGTCCGCTCTCGTTCCTCAAGGTGTATGACCAGGTTGCGAACGTCGTGAAATCAGGCGGCAAGACGCGCCGCGCCGCGAAGATGAACACGCTGCGCGACTGGCACGGCGACATCGAGGAGTTCATTGACTGCAAGCAGCGCGAGGAGAAAAAAGCGTGGGCGCTCATCGAGCAGGGCTACGAAGGCAACTTCAACGGCGAGGCCTATGGCTCGGTGATGTATCAAAACGAAAACCTCTCCGTGCGCGTGAGCGACGAGTTCATGCAGGCCGCGTGCGACGGCAAGGAATGGTGGACGCGCTCCGTCACCTCGGGCAAGCCGCTCCAGAAAAAGGACGCCTCCACGCTCCTCGAAAAAATCTCCGAAGGCACGCACGTCTGCGGCGACCCTGGCCTGCAATACGACGGCGCGATCCAGAAGTGGCACACCTGCAAGGGCACCGAGCCGATTCACTCGACGAACCCGTGCAGCGAATACGTGTTCCTCAACAACACCGCGTGCAATCTCGCGTCGTTGAATTTGATGAAGTTCAAGTGCGAGGACGGCACGTTCGACGTCGAGCGCTTCAAGGCCGCCGTGCGCATTTACATCACCGCGCAGGAAATCCTCGTGGACAACGCGAGCTATCCGACCAAGGAAATCGCGGAAAACTCCCACGTTTTCCGCACGCTCGGCCTCGGCTTCGCCAATCTCGGCTCGCTCTGCATGAGCTACGGCCTGCCCTACGACAGTGACGAGGGCCGCGCCCTCGCCGGCGCCATTACCGCGATGATGACCGGCCACGCCTACGAGCAGAGCGCGGAAATCGCTGCGAACATCGGCGCGTTCCCGGGCTACCGCGACGCGCGCTGCGCCGGCGTGGTGAAACCCGCCGCAAAGGACAACGTAGCCTCGATGCTCGGCGTCATTAAACAACACCGCGACGCGGTTGAAGAAATTCATCCCAGCAGCGAATTCGGCTACTTGAAGGACGAGGCCCGCCGCTGCTGGGACCGCGCATTGTCGCGTGGCAAGCAGGTTGGTTATCGCAACGCGCAAGTCACCGTGCTCGCGCCCACCGGCACGATTGCGTTCCTCATGGATTGCGACACGACCGGCGTCGAGCCCGACATTGCGCTCGTGAAATACAAGGTTCTTGCCGGTGGTGGCAATTTGAAGATCGTCAACGGCACCGTCGGCGCGGCGCTCAAGCGCCTCGGCTATTCCACGACCGAGATCGAGAACATCATCGCGCACATCGGCAAGCACGATACCATTGAGGACATCGAGGAAAACGGCGTCACCATCAGGAGCGGCCTCAAGCTGGAGCATTTGCCCGTGTTCGACTGCGCGTTCAAGGCCCACAAGGGCAAGCGCAGCATCCACTACATGGCACATCTCAAAATGATGGCCGCCGCGCAGCCGTTCATCAGCGGCGCGATCAGCAAGACCGTCAACCTGCCAAACGAGGCCACCGTCGCGGACATCCGCGACGCCTACGTGCAGGCGTGGAAGATGGGCCTCAAGTGCGTCGCGATTTACCGCGACGGCTCGAAGCGTTCGCAGCCGCTGAACACAAAGGCCGGCAGCAGCGCCAGCGAGAAAGCCACGGCCCCCGCCGACGTCGAGCAGCTCACGGCGCGCATCGCGGAACTTGAGGCGGACATTGCAAAACTTCGTTCGCAAAGCGCGCAGCCGTTGCGCCGACGCCTGCCCGAAACGCGCATGGCCTTCAACCACAAGTTCGACATCGCGGGCCATGAAGGCTATCTCACCGTCGGCCTTTTTGAGGATGGCACGCCCGGCGAGCTGTTCATCACGATGGCGAAGGAAGGCTCCACCATCGGCGGACTGATGGACTCCATCGCAACGCTGACAAGCATGTCGCTGCAATACGGCGTGCCGCTCGAGGCGCTCGTGAAAAAGTTCAGCCACCAGCGCTTCGAGCCGAGCGGCTTCACGAAAAATCCCGACATCCGCCAGGCGTCGTCCATTATTGATTATGTGTTCCGCTGGATGGCGTTCCAGTTCCTGCCCGGTTATCGCGAGGCGAATTCCGCCGCGCGCGGTCAGCAAGAGCTGCCCATGCCCGGCCTGCGCGAAGCCATCGCCAAGACGGTGAACCGCCCCTCACCCGAACTGCCGCCGACCGGCGACACAGACATTCTTGTGAACACCGCCATCGTCACGCCAGCCAGCCAAACAAGTGACCGCACGATCGTCTCGCTGACCGCGACCTTCCAGAACATGCACGACGCGCCGAGCTGCCCCAAGTGCGGCCACCTCGCGGTGCGCAACGGCGCGTGCTTCAAGTGCCTCAACTGCGGCGAAAGCCTTGGCTGCTCATGACCTGCTGACCTTCCCTGGAATCGGAGGAACCGACCGCGAGCCGGAGCGCAAGCTCCGGCTCGTTGGCTTTCAGGCTTCGCTTTCAGCGAATCGGCTCGCCTGTTGATTCGCGCGGTCGCGTCGTGTAACACTGCCGCAAGTCCCTCGGGCAAACCTCGCGCGCCGGCCCGTCTCCGCGCGCCCGGGAAATCCAGCCGTGGGGCTCGCGACGTTATGAATGAAATAATAATCCAAGCTGATCCGGCATCTCTGCCTTCACGCCGGGAATTCCTTCGCGCCTCGTCCGCCGCCGCGCTTGGCGGCGCGCTCGCGTTTCCCGCCGTCACTCGCGCGCAGGGCAACAGCAACAAGCTCAAGATCGGCTTCATCGGTTGCGGCGGACGCGGCACTGGCGCGGCAAACCAAGCGCTCTCCGCCGACAGCAATGTCGAGCTTTACGCGATGGGCGACGCGTTCGCGGACCGGATTCAACTCAGCCTCAACAACCTCAAGGCGCAGCATGCCGACAAAATCAACTGCCCGGCAGAGCGGCAGTTCGTCGGATTGGATGCCTACAAAAAAGTCCTGGAATCGGGCGTGGATGTGGTGATTCTCACCGCGCCGCCGGGCTTTCGCCCGCAGCACTTCGAGGCCGCCGTCGCCGCCGGCAAACACATCTTCACCGAGAAGCCAATGGCGGTGGACGGTCCCGGCGTGCGCCGCGTGATGGCGGCCGTCGAGGAGGCGCGGAAGAAGAAGCTCGCGGTCGTGGACGGCTTCGTGTGGCGCTACAGCGCGAGCCATCGCGAGAGCTACAAGCGCATCCACGACGGCGCGCTCGGCGACATCCGCGCCATTTACTCGACCTACAACACGGGGCCGATCACGAAACACGACAAGTGGAACCGCGAGAATTGCAACAGCGACTTGGAGTGGATTCTGCGCCGGTGGTATTTCTTCACGTGGCTCTCCGGCGACCACATCGTCGAGCAGGCGATTCACAGCATTGACAAGATGCTCTGGACGATGAAGGACGCGCCGCCCCTCAAGTGCATCGCGCACGGCGGCCGGCAGGCGCGCACGGACAAGGAATACGGCCACATCTTCGACCACTTCGCCGTGGTGTATGACTGGGAAGGCGGCGTGAAGGGCTTTCACTTCTGCCGGCAGCAGAGCGGTTGCGCCAGCGGCACGACGGACACGGTGTTCGGCGCGAAGGGCACTTACGACGGCGTCAGCTCGCGCGGGCTGCACGTCATGCGCACCGGCGCCGAGACGTGGCGCTGGCAGGGCGCAAAGGACGCGCCGTATCAGACCGAGCACAACGAACTCTTCGCGAGCATCCGGCAGCGCAAGCCGCTCAACCAAGGCGACCGCATGATGAAAAGCACGCTCATGGCCATCATGGGCCGCATGGCCGCCTACACAGGTCAGGAGATCACGTGGGAGCAGGCGCTCAACTCAAAGGAAGACCTCTGGCCGGGCGCGCTCGACTGGAACATGAAACTGCCCGTGCCGCCCGTCGCGGTGCCGGGCAAGACGAAATTTGTTTAGCTGTTGAATCGTTCGCATCCAAAATCGTTTAATGAACACACACATGAACACAACCACTTCACGCCGCCAGTTCCTCGCCACCGCCGCCGTTGCCTCGCTCGCGCCGCGCGCGCTCTTTGCCGACGAAAAGAAACGCGACATCAAGAAAGCCATCATGTGGAGCACCGTCGGCGTGAAGGGTTCCGTGATGGAGAAAATGAAGATGGTCAAGGAGGCGGGATTCCTCGGCGTCGAGCCGATGAGCCACATGAACCAGGAGGACGTCCTCGCCGCGCTCAAGGAAACTGGTCTGAAGGCCGCGAGCGTCTGCTGCGCCACGCATTGGAACCTCACCCTCTCCGACCCGAGCGAGGAGCGCCGCGTGAAGGGACTCGAAGGTCTGCTGCAAGCGCTCCGAGACGCGAAGGTTTACAGCGCGACGAGCGTGCTGCTCGTGCCCGGCGTCGCGCGCAACGGCGTGACCTACGAGCAGTGCTTCGAGCGCTCCGTCGAGCAGATCAAGAAGGCCGTTCCGACCGCGAAGGAATGCGGCGTGAAGATTGCCATCGAAAACGTGTGGAATGATTTCATCACCAAACCGCAGCAGGCGGATGATTTCCTGAAGGCCATCAACAGCGAGTGGGTCGGCTGGCACTTCGACATCGGCAACACGGGCCGTTACAGCCCGGCGGAGGAGTGGATTCCAGTCATCGGCAAGCGCATCCTCAAGCTGCACATCAAGGAATACAGCACCAAGCTACGCGACGAAAAGGGGCCGGGCGAGGGCTTCCGCGTGAAGTTCCTCGAAGGCACGAACAACTGGCCCGCCATCATGGCCGAACTGGACAAGATCGGCTACAAAGGCTGGGGCATCGCCGAGCAAGGCGGCGGCGGCACGCCCGAAGGCTTGAAGGATTTGTCCGACCGGATGACTAAGATTTTTGCGAGTTGAAGAAAGGCGAGCGCTCTTATCTTCCCAAGAACCTGTCCCGCCCCGCCACGAGCGCGGACATCTTGCGGTCGGCCACGGTGCGCGGGAGCATCCAGAAGCCGCAGTCGGGATGCACCCACTTCACGCGCTCCGCGCCAAGCACCGAGACGGCGTGCCCGATGCGGCGCGCGACTTCATCCGCGGTTTCGACTTCGTTGTCCTTGATGTCAATCACGCCCACGCCCAGCGCGAGGCCGGGGCACAGCTCGCGGAACGCGGGCAGTTCCTCGTAGCCGCGCCGCGCGAATTCGAGCACGAGATGGTCCACGTTCAGCCGGTTCAGAAACGGCACCAGCTCGCGCCAGAAACCCTTCTGGATGCTTTGCCCGCCGTAATTGCCGAAGCACAGGTGCAGACCCTTCGCGCCGCGCGCGCTGCTCATCGCGTGGTTCAGCGGCTCGTGCGCCCAGCTCGCATCCGCGGCGTGGCCGGGCAGATTCGCCTCGTCCATCTGGATCACCGGCGCGTCGATCTCCGCGATCTGCCGGCGCAAGACTTCCGCGAGATCCATCGTGAGCGCGCGCAGGTCGTGGTAATGCTCGTCGCGTAGCGTCTTCGCCAGCATGTAAGGCGCGGTGAAGGTGAACTTCATCGGCTTCGCGGAAAGCCCCTTCACGAAGCTCCACGCGGCGGGCAGGTTCAGCGAGCCTTCGCCGATTTTGCCGCGCACGACGCCGGCGGGCTGCGCGCGCCACGTCATACCTTCCTGTTGGCGGAACGCGGCGACCTCCTCGCGCGTGAGGCCGGTGGTGATGCCGCTCATCGGCGCGATGAAGTAATCAATCATCCCGTTGGTTTCGGGATGGTTCACGTTGAAGCGCGAGAGTTCGCCGTCGGAAACCACGTCGAGGCCGCACAGCTCCTGCGTCTTGAGCGCGACGAGCACGGCGTCGCGCAAGTTCGGCGTGGTCGGATACGCGGCGAGCCACGCGGGCACGGGATAGCTGCCGACGACGGTGGCGAGAATGGACGGCTCAGGCATGGGGAAGTTGTAGCGACTAATGCGCGAGGCGTGAAGGGGAAGTTGCGGATGAATCGCCGCCGAGGCGCGGAGGCGCAGAGGATGAGGAAACAAAAAACGGCGGCCCCTCGCGGAGCCGCCGTTGTGAAGTCGGAAATTTGCTTATGCCTTCGGCGGAACAGCGGCGGCGTGGCCTTCGCCGCTGGTGCCTTCGAGGTGCACGGCCTTGTAGCCGCCGATGGACTTGAAGTAGAGCAGAATGCAGAGGTAGATCGCCGCCATCATCGCCGGGATCGCGGAGTCAGCCACGAGTGTCTTGCGGTCGCCGACGATGCTGGCCTCCGCAGCGGCCTTTTGCTCCGGGGTGCGCTTGGCGGCCTCGGCCTTCTGCGCTTCCGCGAGTTTCGTGCCGTCAAGGCCGGTGACTTCGCTGAAGGTGAGGAATTTGCTCGGTTTCTCCGCCTTGAACTGCGCGTAGGCGGCGGGGTTGGCCTTCTGCAGTTCCTCGCTGGTAAACCGGTCCTTGGCGTAGCCGAGGCCGGGCGATCCGATGAGGCCGGCAGACATCATGCCGATGCCGCCCATGATGCTGATGGCGATGGCGCCGGTGCGCGGGAAACGGTCGGAAGCCACCGCAAGCATCGTGGGCCAGAAGAATGTCTTGCCGACGGCATACACGGAGAGGGCTAGCAGCGCGCCGCCAAACGTGGCAATGCCGCTGACGAGGTTCAGGCCGACGCACGCAAGCGTGGCGCACACGAGCAGGATGCCCACGGGCGAGAGGCCGATTTTTTTCTCGATGAAGTTCGCGCAAAAGCGCAGCAGGAACATGAGCGTGGAGGTGAACACAAACAGGATGCGGCCCTGCTCGGTGGTCAGGATGTTGCCGGTGATGTTTTGAATCCAGCCGTCGGTGCCCAGCTCGACGGCGCCCACAAGCGCGTGCGCGATGAACAGGATAAACAACAGTCCCGAGCCGATGGAGAAATTGGTGATGACCGCCACGGCGAGGAGCAGCACGCCGCCGATGCCGTAAGAAACAATGGGCGGGAGTTGCAGCGCGTCCGCAAAAAACTTAGCGACGAGATAGCAGACGACCGCGCCGCCACAGATACCGACGTCCTTGAACATTTCGCCGAGGCTCAAACCTTTTTCAGAAGCTTCTGACTTCGGGAAATGCTGGCCGAAAAACATGATGCCGTAGGCGACGGTGGGCACAAGGTAGAGCGAGAGCTGGAGCTTCCAGTCGAGGTGCATCTTCTCGCCGAGAACCCAGCCGAGCGCTCCGCCGATGATGAGGCCGGCGGGCCAGCTCGCGTGAAGGATGTTGAGGTAGTGCGTGCGATTGTGCGGGAAGAGCGTGGCCACGAGCGGGTTCGCGACGGCTTCGAGCGTGCCGTTCGCGTAGGCGAAGATGAACATGCCCCAGTAAAGGCACTGATAGGCCGAGTCCTGCGACATGCCCTTGGTCGCGGCAAACGTCACAAACGCGGAGAGCACGTGCAACACAAAGGCCGCGACGACGAGCTTGCCGTAGCCGATCTTGTCGCAAAGCACGCCGCCAATGACGATGCCGAAGCAAAAGCCGGAGAAACCCGCGCCGCCGATTGCGCCAAGTTGCGACGCGGTGAAGCCAAAGTCCGCACCCCAGTTGCCGAATATGCCGCCGCGGATGGCGAAGCCGACGCCGGCGGCGAGGATCGCCATGAAGCCGGCGAACAGCAGGCGTTTTGCGTTCGGCGCGATGGCCTCGTTTGAGATGGTTGCGTCTTCGGTCATAGGTTTTTGACTTTGGGTTTCGTTGAGCAGGGAAATTTACAGCGTGAACGCCGGCAGCTTCACAATCGCGCCGCCCTTCTTCGCGGATTCGTGCGCGCAGAGGCCCACGCACGTCCAGTTCGCGGACTGCTTCGCATTCGGGAACGGGTCGCGTTTCTCGACGAGCGCCATGGCGAACTCGTTCGCGAGGTGCGGATGGCTCCCACCGTGGCCGCTGCCTTGCGTGAACGAGAGGTGCGTCTTCTTGCTCGCGTCATAGACGCCCTGCGTCGTGTATTTGGCGATGCTTTTCGGGAGGCGCTTGGCGAAGTCGGGGCACTTCACCGGCTGGGGAATCTCCGGCTCGGGTTTCTTCGCCGTGTGCAGCACGAGCGGCTGGTGCTCGACGAGCGGCCATTCGACGGAGGCCTTGCTGCCATAGACATCAATGCTCTCGCGGTATTGCCGCGCGGTGTCGAAGAGCGAGCGAATGATGCGGGCGTTCACGTCGGTGCCCTTGAACTTGATGTGCGCGGTCTCGACGGCGAAGGGCGAGCCGTATTGCTTGATGAGTTCCTTGCGGATGGTGCCAGAGCCGAAGCAGCTCACGTATTCAGCGGGCTTGCCGATGAGTCCCGCGACCGGTCCGACGCAGTGGGTGGCATACCACATCGGCGGGAGGCCGGGCCAGTAATTCGGCCAGCCGTCCATGTCCTGCTGGTGCGAGGCTTGGACGAACTGGAGCTTGCCGAGCTTGCCCGCGTCGAGCAGCGACTTCATGAAGAGGTATTCGCGGGCATACACGACGGTCTCCATCATCATGTATTTGAGGCCGGTGCGCTTGGCGAGATCCACGATCCTCTTGCAGTCGGCGATGCTCGTGGCCATCGGCACGGTGCAGGCGACGTGCTTGCCGGCCTTGAGCGCGGCGATGGACATCCACGCGTGGTCGGGAATCGGGGAGTTGATGTGGACGACGTCCACGTTCTTGTCCTTGAGGACATCCTTGAACTCCCGATAGCGCGCGTCCACGCCGAAGTAGTCGCCGACGGCGTTGAGTTTGTCCTCGTTGCGCTGGCAGATGGCGTAACAATTAGCGTGGGGATGCTTCTGCCACAGGGGGATGAATTCCGCGCCGAAACCCAGACCGATGATGGCGACGTTGATCTTGCGACTCATGGTTTGGCGAAAAGACCCGCTGGCCGGGCAAAAACTCTCCCCAGCAGGGAGAAACGACCAGCGGCAACGGCGCGGAGTGTCGCCACGCGCGCGCGCCACTGTCAAAGGTTTTTTTCCCGGAACCGCTTTCGCGCGATGAAGCGAAACTCAAAACACCACCGTCGCTCTTCCGACAGCCCGCGCTTTGCCGCCGCTACAGAGAACACCCGACCTGATAAGCCATTGACAGCGGGCACGCTTTGCGCCAAGCTGCCAGCGAAATTTAAGGCACCTTCACCAGAGTGCGAGCCATTATGAAACGCTTTTCTCTTCTCATCGCGGCGATGCTGGCCGCGAGCCTCGTGCAGTCCGCGTTCGGCGCAGCCGCGCCCGGCGCACAGCAGGGCCAGGCCATCGTCAAAGTCGTCCAAGGCACGGCGAGCTACACCGAAGTCGCGGGCGGACAACCCCAGCCGCTCAAGCCCGATCAAGTGCTCAAGGCCGGCATGACCGTCATCACCGGCCCGGCCTCGACGGTCATCCTCGACCTCGGCGAGAACGGCAACGCCCTGAGCGTCAAATCCGACAGCACGCTCTCGATTGACACCCTCACGTTGCAGAACACGGGCGTGGATCCCGTCGTCACCACCGAGCTGGACCTCAAGAAAGGCTCCATCATTGGCAACGTGAAGAAGCTCTCAGCGGCCTCTCGTTACGAGGTGAAGACGCAGAACGGCGTCGCCGGCATCCGCGGAACTTCCTTCCAGATTTTCGCCGTCGGCATTTTCCGCTGCGCCTCCGGTCAGCTTGTCGTGGTTACCCGCAACCTCAGGACTGGCCAGACCATGACGGTTCCGGTCCCGAGTGGACGCGAAACCGTGGGCGTCACGTCGGGCACGCCGCGCACAAACCCAATGTCGAACGACGCCAGAATGACGATCGTTGGCGAGTTGAATATTCTCAAGATCGTTGTGCCCGGCAGCGGGGGAGGAACCAGCCCGACACTGGGCGGTGATTCTGGCCGGCCTGATAATCAAAAAGGCAAAAACCGTCCTGTCGGGAATTTTGATCAGACCAGCGCCGGAGCAGATAATCAGCACCGCCTCGATGCTGCCGATGCTCAAGCGATTCTGACCAGCGCGGTCGCTAACGCGCTCAATAAAGGGGCAAGTTCGGCCGAGGCAATTGCAATCGGAAGCGCGGCCGCAACAGAGTTTGATTCCCTTCGGTCCCGCGGGCTCACTCCGGGCCAAGCCGGTGCGGGCGCGGCCAGTCTGGGCAACTCCTTGTCAACAAACCGAAATGCTGTTTTCAATAATAATTCTGTTAGTCTGGCAACGAGTAATGCCACCACTTTTGCCACAAGCACACCACCATCGAATCTGGCGCCGTCCGGCGTAGGAACATCCGGGAGTGGCGGCACGACAATCACGGCGACCGATGGAACCAGCATCTCAACCACTCCAGTTCTGCCCGGCATTCAGTAGTAGCCAATGATTTGAGTTCATTTGAAGCCCGGAGCGGCCTTGTGTTGCTCCGGGTTTTTTGTTTAGCGTTGCGGCGTGAAGCTCAAGCTGCAGACGACCAAGCTCACGCCCTATCTCATCGCCACGGTCGTCATCCTGCTGGTCTGCTTCTACTCCCGCGCGCCGCGCTGGATGCCCGGCGTGGACACGCTGGATCGGCTGGAGCTGATGTCCTTCGACTGGCGCGTGCGCGAGGCCATCCAGCGCTCGCCCAACATCGCAACCAACCTCGGCTACGTCGAGATCACGGACGCGAGCATCGCCTACGTGGCGTCCGGCGCACTGGACGAGAAAAAATTCGGTCTTTACTGGCCGCGTCAGATTTACGGGCGCGCCGTCCGCGAGCTGGGCACGCAGGGCGCGGCGGCGGTCGCGTTCGACGTGGTGTTTGGCGAGGAGCGGCCGGATCATCCGAAGGTAGAGCTGCCCGGCGGCAAATCCATCGAGTCGGACGAGTTTTTCGCCCGGCAAATCCGCACCAATGGTCATGTCATCCTCGCCACGGCCAACGGCCTCATCCCGCCGCCGATTTTCAAAGACTACGCGTGGAAGATTGGCCACATCGAGGCCCCGAAGGATGACGACGGCGTGCTGCGGCGTGCTCAACCATTCGAGGACGTCATTGACTGGAGCGAGAACGTCCGCATCTTCGCACGGGAGAACGGCATCGAGTTAAAGGACGCCGTCATCGAACCGCGCCGGATCAAGTTCAAGCTCTCCGACGGCGGCGTGTTCATCCTGCACACGGACACGCAGCATCGCTTCGACGTGGATGAAGTGAGCGGCACGAAGCGCGCCGCCGACAAGCCGCGTGAAGTTCAGAAGGCCTTTGTCGAGCGGCGCATCTGGAATCTCGGCATCCTGCTCGCCGCGCGGGAACTCAAGCTCGATCTCGACCATCCCGAATTTGACTGGGCAAACAACCAGCTCATCCTGCTCGGGCCGGGCGGTGTGGAGCGGCGCATTCCGCTGGATGACGAGGGGAATTTCCACATTGACTGGAGCAGCTCGGTGGGAAGCCACAAGCTCACGCGCGACGAGTTTCACCAGTTGCTCATCAACGACGGGGAGCGACAGGCAGGCAAGGCCTCCGGCATCACCAACAAATGGGCCGGCAAGCTCGTGCTCATCGGCTCCACCGCCACGGGCAACGACCTCACCGACCGCGGCGCGACACCTTTGAAAAAAGAGACGCCGCTGATGAGCAAGCACTGGAACGTGGCCAACATGTTCCTCACCGACCGCTTCATCCGCCGCACGAGCTATCCCGGCGGACTGGCGTTGCTCGCCGGGCTGGGCATTTTTTCGGTTGTGGTCACGTGGAAGCTGCGCGCGCCGTGGGGCACAATCGTGATCCTGGCGGTTGCCGGCGCGTTTGTGTTCGCCGCGCTCCAGCTCTACGTGCAGCAGCGCTATTGGGTGCCGATTGTCCTGCCGGTTCTGGGCGCGCTCGTGCTCAACCACGCCGCGCTTGTGACGTATCAAGTCATCTTCGAGCAGAAGGAAAAGCGCCGCGTGAAGGCCGTGTTCTCCAAGCTTGTTTCGCCGAACGTCGTCAACGAACTCCTCAGCACCGAGACGCTGAACCTTGGCGGTGCGCGCCGAAACATCACGGTGCTCTTCGCCGATGTGCGCGGGTTCACAACGCTCACTGACACGAACCAGGCCAACGCCGAAGCTTACGTGAAAGAGCACAAACTCACGGGTGCCGACGCCGAGGCCTACTTCGATGAACAGGCACGCGAAACTCTCGATACCGTCAACGTGTATCTCGCCACCATCGCAGACCGCATCAAGGAGCACGACGGCACGCTCGACAAATACATCGGCGACTGCGTGATGGCCTTCTGGGGCGCGCCTGTTGCGAACGAGCGTCACGCGGTCGCCTGCGTCCGCTGCGCCGTCGCCGCCCAGCGCGCGATGTATGAACTCAATGAGCGCCGCAACGAGGAGAACAAGCGCCGCGAGGAGGAGAACAAGCAGCGCACCGCCGCGGGCCAGCCGCCGCGGTCTTTGCTCGCGCGCCTGTCCCTCGGCACCGGCATCAACAGCGGCGTATCCATCGTCGGCCTGATGGGATCCGTCCAGCACACGTTCAATTACACTGTGTTCGGCCGCGAGGTGAATCTTGCAAGCCGGCTCGAAGGCGTCTCCGGCCGCGGCCGCATCATCATCGGCGAGACGACTTACAACGACCTCGTGCGCTTTGACGCCGAGCTGGCGAAGACGTGCGTCGAACTCGATCCGGTTCACGTGAAGGGCATCGAAAAGGCCGTGCGCATCTTTGAAGTGCCGTGGAAAACGCCGGAGGCATTGGCCGCCGAGGCCGCCGCGAAAGCTGCGCAGACGAGCGCAGGTGCGGCAGCGCCCGCGGTGGCAAAGAGCTGATTCAAACGCTCGCCGCGCGTTCACTTTGGACTTTGGACTTTGGACTTTGGACCGTAAGCTGGTTTCATGCGAACGGTGATTTATCCCGGCAGCTTCGATCCGTTCACCAACGGCCATCTGGACGTGGTGCAGCGGGCGGCACGGCTGTTTGACCGCGTCATTGTTGCCATCGCGCACAATGAGTCCAAGAACCCGCTGTTCAGTGAGAAGGAGCGGCGTGCGCTTGTGGAACAATCGGTGAAAAACCTGCCCAACGTCACCGCCGACACGTTCTCCGGCCTGCTCGTGGATTACGTGGTGCAGCGCAAAGGCGACGCGGTCATCCGCGGGCTGCGCGCCGTGTCGGACTTCGAGTTCGAGTTCCAGCTCGCGCTGATGAACCGCAAGCTCAACGAGCGCGTGGAGACGATTTTCATGATGCCGAAGGACACCTACACCTTTCTCAGTTCGCGGCTGGTGAAGGAAATCGCCCGCTTCGGCGGCGACGTGAGCGCGTTCGTGCCGCCGCCGGTGGAGAAGGCGCTAAAGACAAAACTCAAACCCCGGCGCGTCCGCGCGTGACTTTTCAGCCATGCCACTCCGTGCCAATCTTCGCGAGCTGGAGCGCAAGCCCGTGCATCTGCACGGCGAGTTGCCGACGGCCGATTTGGACATCGAGGGAGCAGACGAGCTGGTTCATCCGGCCCCGATGGTGAAGCACGACATCGAGGTGCAGCTCATGGACGAGGGCGTCCTTGCGCAGGGACACGTCAGCCTGCTACTCCATTGCGAATGCGCGCGCTGCCTGAAGCCGTTTGATTTCCTGCTGGATTTGCCACACTGGGCGGCGCATCTGCCGCTGGAAGGCGAGGAAATGGTGGCCGTGGTGGATGATTCGGTGGACTTGACGCCCCTGATTCGTGAAGATATTCTTCTTCAGTTTCCGCAGCATCCGCTGTGTGAACCTGAATGTCGCGGCCTGTCCGGCCCGCCGGCAGGCAGCCAAACCGGAACGAACGCGACCGGGCGCAGTGACGCCGCGTCGCCTTGGGCCGAACTCGATAAACTGAAACTGAAAAACTGATATGGGCGTCCCAAAGCGCAAACCGTCAACGAGCCGCCAGCGCATGCGTCGCGCTTACAACAGCGTGCTCAAACTCCCGCAACTTTCCCCCTGCCCGCAGTGCGCGACGCCGTGCGTCCCGCACCGCGTCTGCCCCGCCTGCGGCTTCTACAAGGGCCGGCAGGTCATCACCATCGAAGCGCTCGGTTAAACGCTTTCGGACGGGCGCGGACGGCCTCCTCTCCGCGCCTTTCCTTTTATGCGAATCGCGTTGGATGTCATGGGTGGCGACCACGGTTGTGGCATTGTCGTCCAAGGCGCCCGTGCGGCTCTCGAAGCCAATCCACGCCTCTCGGAACTTTTCCTTGTCGGCCGCGAGCCGGAAATCAAGGCCGCCATCGCCGCCGCGGACTGGTTTGATTCTCGCGTGCGGGTCGTCAACGCCTCCGAAGTCCTCACGATGGAGGACAAGCCCGTGGACGCGCTCCGCAAGAAGAAGGACTGCTCCGTCGCGCGCGCCGTCGAGCTCGTCCGCGACAACAAGGCCGACGCGGTGATCTCGCCCGGCAACACCGGCGGTATTTTGACCGCCGGCACGCTGCGTCTGCGCACGCTCCAGGGCGTGAGCCGCGCCGCCATCGCCACGGTCATTCCCGCGCCGGAAAACGAGTTCGTGCTTCTCGACGCGGGCGCGAACACCGAGTGCAAGCCGTGGCATCTGGCCGAGTTCGCCATCATGGGCAGCGTCTATGCGCGAGAGATCGGCGGGTTCAAAAGTCCGCGCGTCGGCATTTTGAGCAACGGCACAGAAGACAACAAGGGCACCGAACTGACACAGGCCGCTTTGAAAATCTGCCGGAAACTTAACCTCAACTTCATCGGCCACGTCGAGGGCCACGACCTGTTCAACAACAAGGTCGAGGTCGTCGTGTGCGACGGCTTCACGGGCAACATCGTGCTCAAAACGTGCGAGAGCATGGCCAAGGGCATCTTCGCGTGGCTCAAAACCGAGCTGACGCAGAACCCAAAACGCCAGCTCGGCGCGCTGCTCGCGAAGAATGCGTTTCGCGCCATCAAGCGCCGGCTCGACTCGGAGAACCACGGCGGCGCGCCGATGCTGGGCCTCAACGGACTTGTTTTCAAAGCGCACGCTTCGTCGCGCGAGAAGGCCATCCTCAACGCCATCCGCGTCGCGTGCGACGCCATTGAACACAACATCAACGCCGCCATCCTTCGCGAGATGGCGGCGGCGCACGATGCCCTCGAAGAAGCGAAGCACGCCGATGCAACCGCCGCGCAAACCGTGAACGCATGAGCAAGACCTTCAAAAACCCGCGCGCCGCGCACGGCTTTCAGGGCCGGACCTGTTCCATCGCCGCCGTCGGCGCGTGCGTGCCCGACCGCGTTGTGACGAATGCCGAGATGGAAAAACTCGTCGAGACCACCGACGAGTGGATCACCTCGCGCACCGGCATCAAGGAGCGGCGCATCGCCGCGGACAATGTTTTCACCTCCGACCTCGCCGCGGAGGCGGCACGCCGCGCACTTGCCCGGGCCGGCGTTTCGCCCGAGCAAGTGGACCTCATCATCGTCGCCACCATCACGCCGGACATGCCGTTCCCCGCGACCGCGTGCCTCGTGCAGCAAAAAATTGGCGCAAAGAAAGCGGCCGCGTTCGATCTGGAGGCTGCGTGCTCCGGTTTTATCTACGGCCTTGAAGTGGGGCAGCAGTTCATCATGTCACGCACTTACGATTGCGTGCTTGTCATTGGCGCGGAGAAATTATCCTCGATCATTGACTGGCAGGATCGCGCGACGTGCGTGCTCTTCGGCGACGGCGCGGGCGCGGCGGTGCTGATGAACCGCCCCAACGCGCACGGCCTGCTCACCGCCTGCATGGGCGCGGACGGCAACAAGGCCTGCCTGCTCTCGATGCCCGGCGGCGGCAGCCAGGTGCCCGCGACGGTGGATTCGGTGCAGCGCCGGCTGCATTTCCTGCGGATGGACGGCAAGGAAACTTTCAAAAACGCGGTGAACGCCATGTGCACCGCCGCGCGCGAGGCGCTGGCGCGATGCGAGCTCGACATCTCACAGATCAAGTGCGTCATCCCGCATCAGGCAAACCAGCGCATCATTGATGCCGTGGGCGACCGGCTTGGCGCGAAGCCGGAGCAGGTCTTCGTGAACCTGCACAAGTTTGGGAACACCTCCGCGGCTTCGGTCGCCATCGCGCTCGATGAGGCGGTCGAGACCGGCCGCGTGAAGCGCGGCGACCTCGTGCTGCTCGTGGCGTTCGGCGCGGGCCTGACGTGGGGCGCGGCGGTAATCGAGTGGTGAAAATTGTTTTACTAAAATTTGACGCCGCGAAAACGTGTGATAGATTGCAGCACCCTGACAAACATGAGCACCAGCCAACTTGATTCCTCCGGGGTTTTTGAACCCGTCACCATCCAGACGCGCACGGCGCAGTTCTCCGTCCCCGCCGAATCACTGCGCGTGTGCAAAAACGGCATCGAATTCCGCAGCCACACACCGATGGAGGAATGGACCGAGCTGACGCTGGAAGTGATCTCGCCGCGCGACGGCCACCGCGAGCAGACGACCGGCGTGGTCGTGGCCTGCCGCGGCAACCGCGCCACGGGCTATGCGATTTCCGTCGTGCTCATGGGCTTGACGCCGCAGAGCGCGCAGTTGCTCCAGCGCGCTGGATTTTCCCCTCTAGCCTAATTCCCGGCTGGTTTGCTACGCTTGCCGCATGGCAAGCGACACGCATCATGCGCCCACGAGCGAGGCGCACATCTACTTCAATTCGATCCTCAAGCTCGGTGTCGAGAGCGGTTGCTCCGACATTCACATCAAGGCCGGCTCTGCGGCGACCTACCGCATCAGCCGCCAGTTGCGCTCCACGGACTTCATCCCCACGCAGGAGTGGATGGAGGAAGTCATCATGGCGATCACACCGCCGCACATGAAAGCGGCCTTGATCCAAGAGCGGGAAACCGACTTTTCCTACCATTGCCCCGGTGTCGGCCGTTTCCGCACGAACGTCTTCCAGCAGTGCGGCAAGTGGGCCATCGTGATGCGCTACGTGAAGAACCAAGTGCCGACGTTCGAGAAGCTCGGCCTGCCGGAGACGCTGCGCCAGATCGTCGAGTCGCCGCGCGGCATCATTTTGATGGTCGGCACCACCGGCAGCGGCAAGTCCACCACACTCGCGGCGATGCTCGAGCATGTGAACGAAAGTTCCCGCAAACACATCGTCACTCTGGAAGATCCGATTGAATTCATCTTTGAGGAGAACCAGTGCGTCATCGAGCAGCGGGAAGTCCTTCTGGACACGCAATCCTTCCAACGCGGCCTCAAGAGCGCCCTGCGCCAGGATCCGGACATCATCATGGTCGGCGAAATGCGCGATGCCATCAGCTTTCAAGCGGCCATAAGTGCTGCGGACACCGGCACGATGGTCATCTCCACCATGCACACGACGAGCGCCTCCAGTTCCGTGGGCCGCATCCTGGAGTTTTTCAAGCAGGACGAGCGCGATACCGTGCGTCGCCAGCTCGCCGGCACGCTCCGCGCGGTGATCGCCCAGCGCATGTGCCCCACCATTGACGGCAAGATGACGCCGGCGTGCGAAATCATGATCAACTCCATAACCATCAAGAAGGCCATCGAGGAGAACCAGCTCAACAAGCTCGCGCAAATCATCGAGGCAAGCGAGGGCGACGGCATGCAGAGCTTCAACCAGGCCGTTTACAAGCTCTGCATGGAAGGCCGCATCAGCAAGGAAGTCGCGCTGGAGAAAGCCAACAACGCGCAAGCGGTCAACATGATGTTCGAGGGCTTCTTCAAGAGCGGCGGCGGCATCGTCGGATAAAAATCGTCCTTGTCCTTATCCTCGTCCTCGTGATCGAACGCGGCGGGCAACACGATGAAGAAACCCATCGCCATCGGTTTCGTTGTCTGCGCGCTCGCGCTAGCGGGCGTGGTCTTGTTCTGGCCGGAGCCGCCGCCGCGCCGCGCGATGCCCAATCCGAACGGCTACGACGACCTCGTGAAGGCCGGAAGCCTCATCGTCGAAGACCCTTCAGGATACCGCACGAACACGCTCGACGAGCTTCGCCTCATCGTCGCCGCGAACTCGAACGCACTGGTGCTCGCTCGCGCTGGCCTCGCGCGTGAATGCCGAATGCCCGATGATTTTGATGCGAACTACATCACTCGTTGTATGACTGATTTTGTCAGGTTGAAAAAACTTGCGGTTTTGTTTGCCGCTGAAAGCAGATATGCCCAGTTGGATAACCGTCCGGCTGACGCACTCAAATCAGCGCTTGAGACTACCGCAATCGGTGTGCGAGGCCTGCGCGGCGGCGTGTTGATTACCCGTTTGGTTGGATGCGCATGTGAAAACATTGGTGTAGGGCAAATTGGTCGTCTTGTTCCTTTTCTTGGAACAAATGAATGTCGTCTGGCCATCCAGTCGCTGAATGCGCTTGAAAGCCAACGCGAGCCATTCAGTGAAACCGTTAGTCAGGAGCGACGATGGATGCGGCAGGCCAACCCGACGAAGGAAATCATTAGCGGCATGATCGAACAGCGTTCGTTTGATCCATCAAAGAAAGCCTGCGACGAGTCAAAAGAAAGTTTCCAGACTGCGGAAAAGAAATTCGGCGAAACCCTCCTCGCACTCGCCGCGCGGCTGCACGAACTTGAAAACGGGCGGCGCGCCACGAACATCACCGAACTGGTGCCGCGCTACCTTTCCACCGCACCGCGCGATCCGGCCACTGGCTCGACGCTGCCGCTGCTCTGAGCGCTACCACACGAACGACTTCTGTTCGGCGAGCAACTGCTCCCCGTCCCAGAGCGACACCCGCCACGCCGCCGGTTCGCCCACCTTGAGGAACGTCTCCTTGTTCATCAGCAACGCGGACCACGTGCCACCCCAGCGGTCCGGCGACACTGGTTCTTCGATCACAAACGGCTCCTTGAGGCTCGACTTGGCGCCCAGCACCTCGAGCTTCAGCCTCAGATGCGACCCGTCCACGATCTTGGCCTTCCACTGCACGTCGAACCGCACCGCCGACACCTGCTCCGGGTGCTTGCGCAGCACGACCTGGTAGGCGTCGCGCTCGAAGAGGCTTGGGGAGAGCGTGTGCCGGCCCTCCAGATCGAGCCGGTGCACGAGCACCTTGACCACGCGGCCATGCGGCCCCTCCCCGTGCGGGCTGGCGCACCCGGCCAGCAGCAGCACTGCGGCAAGGAACCACAGGCATCGGCTGAATTTTGGCGGGACGGGCATGGAACTGTTCCGGCCCGGAGAAGTAACCCCAACCCACCGCCGAAGCAAGCCGCAAACCCCGCTCCTCTGGGGAAAGGATGAAGTATGAAGGATGAATGAGGAAGAGTCACCGCCGCCGTATTCATACTTCATACTTCATCCTTCATACCTCCTGTTTTCCCGCAAGGGTGAGGGGATGGCCCTGCCTGAGTCACCCAGAAGGCTTGCGTGGGTGACACAGAGGGGTTATTTGACCCACCTACGCAAGCTCCGTGGGTGACCCAAACGCTGCTTCTGGGTGGGTCAGACGGCTCAAATGCCGGTGTCATCCAAGAACAGCCCGCAATGGGTGCAGGCTCGTGTGGCGTAGCGTTGCCTCCTCGGCCATCCATGCTTTGCGCCACATGCCTGACAGGTTGGGTCTGTCGGCCACTCACCCTGCTTGATTGGGCCGCCACCGCATCGGGGGCAAAACTCACCCAGCTTCCACGAGAGCGTGTTATTGAGGCAGCCGGGGCAAGTGATTCCCGGCTTGATGGCATATTGGAATATGACCCAGCTAACCATGCTGAATATCGTTATGGCCAGGTCAGCGTAGTCGGCGGGCACTTGCATTGTGGACATGACTATGCTGGTTAAAACGAGCACCCAGATGGAGAATGCGATATAGGGCAGTTGGATGCGCCGATACTGCTCCGCCTTCGGCGCGAATTCCTCCCTTAGCTTGCGCTGTTCCTCCTCGGTGTAACGGTTATCGGGCATGTTCCCTTGGAAAAAAAGCGGGCGGGCGCGGCGGCGCGTAGGGCCGCGCGGCGCGGGAACGGGGGCGGCCTAGCGCGTGACGGTGGCGATGACGGGCTCGGGCACTTCGGGCATGAGCGAGGCCCATTGGTCCATCGTGGCGCTCAACTGCGGCGAGGCGAGCACGTCGTGCAGCTCGCGCGTATTGGCGCTCTCCATGCCCTCGGTCTGGAGAAAGACATCGTAGGTGATGACGACGGCGTAGAGCTTGCGGAGGTTCTCCGGGAGCCGCGGCGCGCGGTCGAGCGAGAGGTTGTAGAACTGCTGCACGAGCGGGCGGTTGAATTTCATGGCGGCTGTTTTCTGAATGGACCTGGCACGTTCACCAAACGGGTGAGGTGCTGCAACTGAACGGACGAAGAGCAAGGGCTGACTGGGCGATGCTGGCGCGTAGTTCTACTGATGCGCCGGAAATTGTCAAGCGACACTTTCAGGCTGCGCGGGTCTTTTTCTCAGGCTGTTTTTGTCATTCATCGGCACCAGAAATATCAAGTGGCCGGCACGCCTGTGTATTGCTTCCGGAAACATCCAGCCACGGGCGCGGCGGCGGCGTGTTACCCGTCAACTCATGCGCATGGGCATGATGACGTAGAGAAAGGGACCGTTGATGCGCAGGAGGCCGGGGCTGAGTTCGTCGTTGAGCTCGAGGATGACCTCGTCCACGTCCAGAGCCTTGAGCGGGTCCATCATGTAGCCAGGGTTGAAGGCTATGGCGATGTCCTTGCCCTTGTAGTTGACGGCGAGGCTCTCCCTGCCTTCGCCGATCTCCGGGGTGTTGGCGGTGATGTCGAGGCGGTTCTTCTCGAAGCCGAGCTTCACGGAGTTTGACTTCTCGCTGGTCATGAACTCGGCGCGGCGCAGGGCTTGCAGGAACTCCTCGCGCTGGAGCACCACGCGCTCCTTGGTTTCCTTGGGGATGACCTGCTGGTAGTTGGGGTAGTTGCCCTCAACGAGCTTCGAGATGAGCAGAACCGGGGCGGCCTTCTCGGCGCGGAGGCTGAAGGAGGCTTGGTTCTCGGTGAAGCGGATATCAACCTCACCCGTATCCTGCATGAGGCGGTTCAGCTCGACGCACGCCTTGGTGGGCAGGATGAAGCTGCCCTCGCCGCCTGCGGTGTTGTCGAGGTCTTCCTCATCGAGCGCGAGGCGGCGTCCATCAGTCGCCACCATGGTGACTTTGTCGGGCGCGAACTTCATGAAGATGCCGTTGAGAACGTAGCGTGACTCGTCTGTGCTCATGGCGATGGCGGTGCGCCGGAGCATGGCTTTGAACTTCTGCTGTGGCAAAGTGACCTTGCGGTTATCCCCAAACTTGGGCATTGGGGGAAATTCTTCCGCCGCCAGTCCGTGCAATCGGTAGAAGGAGCCTCCCGCTTGTAGCGTCGCAATGTTTTTTCCATCTATTTCCAGTTCGACGGATGGAGCCGGCAACTCTCGCACGATGCCGAAGAGGCGCTTGACCGGAAGAGTCACAGCTCCGGCGGACTTCACCTCCGCCTGCACCGAACAAGAAATAGACACATCAAGGTCAGTGGCCGTGAACTCGACGCGATCACCCTCAGCGCGCATGTGGACGTTGGAGAGGATGGGTAAAGTGGTGCGCGAGCCGACGACGTTCTGCACGGCTTGAAGTCCGTGGATGAGCTGGTCCTTGGCGATGATGAGTTTCATTTGGGCGTGTTGAGACGTTAATAGTATTCAGTAAACCAAAGAACAGTCTTAATATTAAGGGTGTGAATAACGGAATGGAAGTGGGGTGTCAAGACGGCGGAATGGGGTCAACCACGATTGGGAGAGGGTGTGAAGAAGCAAGAACCCAATTGGTAGTGGTGTGGCAAAGTGACACTTGCTCACACGGTTGAAGGATTGTTCACGGGTTGTTGGCGGGTTGTCGGGTGGGTTGTGCGCAGAGAGGCATGTCTAATTCGGTCAACGACAGACGGAAAAACGTCGAGAAGACGAGTCACGTCATCCAACGAAGACTCGCGGCCGAGCGAAAAGCGCAACAGGGAGTTGGCCTCATCAGGAGACACACCCATGGCTGTCATGACATGGGAAGGCTCCAGAGAACCGGCCGAACAAGCCGAGCCACTGGAGGCGCAAATTCCCTCAAGATCAAGCCCGGCCAGCAAAGCGATGCTGTCAGAACCTTCCACAGTGACAGAAATTGTGTTCGCAAGCCGACCGCCACGCACTCCTCTAAAATGCACGCCGGGGACACAAGTGATCCCATCTAGCAAATGGGAAGAGAGTTCGAGCAAGCGATCACGAGGAAAAACAGGCCTCGTCACAAAACGTTCCAGCGCTTCGACGAAACCGAAAATACCCGCAACATTTTCAGTCCCCGCACGGCGCTCATTTTCATGTGCGCCACCGAAAAAGATCGGGTCAGGATGCAGCGGAGAACGAACAAAAAGTGCACCTGAACCCTTCGGCCCATGAAACTTGTGCGCGCAAATAGAGACCAGATCGGCGTTGAACTGATGAATGTTTGCAAATGGCTCCTTGCCGAAACACTGCACCGCGTCCGTGTGGAAAAAAATCCCGCGCTTACGACACAGTGCGCCAAGTTCCGCAACAGGTTGAAGTGTGCCGGTCTCGTTGTTTGCCGCTTGGATGGACACAAGGATCGTATCACTTCGTAACGCACCCGCCAGATCATTCACTCTAACGCGGCCTTCCGCATCCACCGGCAAGACCGTCAGATCAAAGCCTTCGCGCCGCGCAAGGTGTTGACACGAATGCAACACCGCGTGGTGTTCGACCGCCGAGGTGATGATGTGACGGCCTTTGTCCCGCAGCAAACGAGCCACGCCGAAAATCGCGAGATTGACGCTCTCCGTGCCGCCACTGGTGAAGACGATTTCGCTTGGCTTGCATGCGAAAACCTTTGCAGTTCGGTCGCGCGCTTCGTCGAGCACCGCCCGCGCGCGCCGGCCCACGTGATGCACGCTCGACGGGTTGCCGAAGATTTCATCGAGGAACGGCATCATCGCGCCGCGCACCGCCGGGTCGAGCGGAGTGGTGGCGTTGTAGTCGAAGTAAATCGTGCGCACGGGAGAGCCTTACCCGGCCTGAAAATCACGGCGACACCGCGAGCCGCTCCTCATTCCGCTCGCGGCTCATCAAAACTCCCTGCTCTTTGTAGGGCTTGAGCATGAAATGCGTCGCAGTCGAAATGACGCCCTGGATCGTCGCCAGTTTTTCCGAAACGAACGAAGCCACCTCGCGCAGCGAATCTCCCTCGACGATCACCAGCAAATCGTAGCCGCCGCTCATGAGGTAGCACGACTGCACCTCGTCGTAGCGCGCGATGCGCTCGGCGAGCCGGTTGAAGCCGCCCTCGCGCTCTGGCGTGATCTTCACCTCGATCACCGCGCGCACGAGTTCCACACCGAGCCGTTCCTCGTTGAGGATCGTGCGGTAGCCGAGGATGACGTGGTCGGTCTCGTAGTTTTTTATTTTCGCGGCGATCTCCGCCTCGGTCGAGCCGAGCATCGCGGCGAGTTGCGCGGGTTTGAGCGCGGCGTTTTCGTGCAGCAGCTTGAGCAGCGGTTCCATGGGCGGGAGGTTAGCGGCGAACGACACGGACGAAAAGCGGAATGCGCTCCAGTGGCGCGGGCGCGACGATGTGGCGCGGGCCGCGGAATACGCGGCGGCTCCAGAAATCCTTCCACTTCCCGCGCGGCAGATACACGCAGCGCGCGGTGACACCGGGTAGAAGCACCGGCGCGACGAGCAAATCCGGCCCGAGCAAAAACTGGTCGTTGCACGCCACGGCCACCGGGTCGTCCTGAAAATGATACAGCAGCGGTCGCATCACCGGCGCGCCGGTCGCGTGGGTTTCCGCGAACAGTTTTTCGAGCTTCAGCAGCAAACGATGCCGCAGCGCGATGAACTTTCGGCAAATCCGTTCCGCCTCCGGCCCGAACGCCCACGGCTCCTGCGGGCGCGAGTCCTTGTTCGAGTGGTTGCGGAAAAACGGCGTGAACGCGGCGAGCTGCATCCAGCGCACGAAAAGTTCCGGCGTCGGTGAATCGAGGAAGCCACCCGCATCCGCGCCGCAGAACGCCACGCCGCTCAAACTCAAATTCAACAGCATCGGCACCGAGTCCGCGAGATGCTGCCACGTCGAGGAGTTGTCGCCGGTCCACACCGTGGCGTAGCGCTGGATGCCCGCGTAGCCGGCGCGTGTGAGCACGAACGGCCGCTCGCCCGGCACCGCCAGCAGCGCGCCCTCGCGCGCCGCTCTGGCCATTGCCAAACCGTAGAGATTGTGAACGGCAGCGTGTGGAATCTGCGTGTAGTCGCTGGCTTCAGCCTGCGCGACGGTGAGGGGTGCAACCTGAAGGTCGCGGCTACGATTCACGCGATGCACGCAATCGTTGGGAAACGTTTTGCCCGGCGTGTCGAAGAGCGCCGGCTCATTCATGTCGCACCAAATTCCCGCGAGGCCGAGCCGCATGAACCGCGCCTGCTCGCGCGCCCACCAGCCGCGCACGCGGGCGTCGAGAAAATCCGGGAACCGGCATTTGCCCGGCCACACCTTGCCGATGAAGTCGTGTCTGCCATCGGACGTTTTCACGAACGCATCCCGCGCGCGTCCACGGCGCAGCACGCCGAACTGCGCGTCGTTCTTCACGCCGGGATTCGCGATGGCGACGACGTGAAAGCCCTGCCGTTTCAGCCTCGCGAGCATGTCGCGCGGACGCGGGAATTTTTTCCCAAACGTGAACACGCGGTGCCCGTCCATGTGGTCAATGTCGAGCCACAGCGCGTCGCACGGGATGCGGCGGCGGCGGAACTCGCGGGCGATGCGCTCAATCTCGGCGCGACTCGTGTAGCCGAAGCGGCACTGGTGATAGCCGAGCGCCCAGCGCGGCGGCAGCGGCGTGCGCCCGGTCAATTCCGTGTAACGCCCGACGACGCGCGCGACCTCGGGGCCGAGGAAAAGATACAAATCGAGCGTGCCGGTGTCTGTCGTCAGTTGCCAGCGCGCGGGATCAGTCTGGCCGAGGTCCCACGTTTGGCGGCCGGGGTTGTCACAAAAAATTCCAGCAGCTCGCCCGGCGCGCAGCGAAAGTGCGAACGGGATCGAGACGTAAAGCCCGCGCAAGCTCGGATGCACGCACGACGCGTGGCCGAGCACGTCGAGATTCCAGAACTCGCGGGCGCGTCCACGTTGATCGAGTGGGCCGACGCCTTCGCCGAGCGCGTGCAGCGACTCGCGCTTCGCGAGCGCGAGCGAAAGCAGCGATTTTTCCTTGGAAAAACCAAGGCAATCCGCAGTGAACGCGACATGGCCGCGTGAATCGCGCAGTTCCCAGCGCGCGGTGCAAGGATCGAAATTCAGCACACCGCCCGAAGTGCGCAGTGAAATGTTTTGTTTGTTTGTTTCAACACGCGTCGAAGCCGCGGGCCACTCCGTCTTCGCGACGGCGAACGAGGGGAGCACGTCGAACTCACGGCCGCGCGCAATGCGGAGACGAAACACCTCCGGCGCGAGCACGCTCAGTTCCGCGACGGCCCGCTTCGAGCGCAGAAAAACCGATTGCGCGCCTGTGTGAATGACACGCAGTTCGCCGGGGCTGACGGTGCGCTGCACAAGAGAGTTGTAGCGCGGCGGCGGCGGCGTAGCGAAAAAGAATTTGTGCCGCATTGCGCCGAGCCGCTAATCTGCGCGGACTATGAATGCTGCAAATTCTACGGCACCGGGTTCGGCCTGGCTGTTCTACGCGTTTCTCACCGTGTTTTCCTGGGGCGTCTATGGCGTGTTCCTGCACACCGGCACCGTCGGGATGCAGGACCCGGCGAACGGACGCATCAAGGCGTTTCTCTTTGTCGGCCTCGCTTACTTTTTCACCGCAGTGCTTGCGCCGCTCGTAATCCTCGCGAGCAAGGGCGCGTCGCTGGCCTTCTGGAGCTATCCCGCGAAGGGCTTCTGGTGGTCGCTCGTCGCCGGCTCGGTCGGCGCCATCGGCGCGCTGGGTGTGTTGCTGGCGTTTGGCGCGGCGCCGAAGCCCACGGCGAGCTACGTGCCGGTCATCATGTCCATCATCTTCGCGGGCGCGCCGATCGTGAACGCGATCGTGGCTTTTTGCTCGCATCCACCGAAGGGCGGGTTGAGCGCGATCAAGCCGCAGTTCTTGCTCGGCATCCTGCTCGCGGCCACGGGCGGATGCCTCGTCACGCTCTACAAGCCCGAAGCTCCAGCCGCGCCGCCGAAGGCGCCGTCCGCGCAGGCGGCTCCGGCGAATCCAAGCCAGCCTCCGCCGGCGAAGTGAACTGCCTCTGCGCGTTTCCGCGCGTGGAGAACTCATCAGCGAACCCGGTTCGTCATTGAACCGTGTGCGGCTTCGTGTTCTTCTTGGTGTGCCCAAACCATCGTGGATGCCGCGTTCCTGAATCAATCAGCGCTGATGTCGGCGCAATTTGTGCAGCTCGACAAACTGCTCTGCGACGTGCTGCCGACGAATCCCTTCTACGCGCGGAAACTTGGCGCGGCCGGCGTCAACGCGGACATCCAGAGCCTCGACGAGTTTTTCACGCGCGTGCCGTTCACGACGAAGGCGGAGCTAGTCGCCGATCAGGCGGCGAATCCGCCTTACGGCACCGACCTTACGTTTCCGATTTACAATTACACGCGCTGCCATCAGACGAGCGGCAGCTCGGGCCGTCCGTTGCGCTGGCTCGACACGGCGCAAAGCTGGAACTGGATGCTCGACCAGTGGGAGCAAATCCACCGCATCGCGGGCACGGCCCATTCGGACACCGCGTTCTTTGCGTTTTCGTTTGGGCCGTTTCTCGGTTTCTGGCTCGCGTTCGAGGCGGCGCAGCGTCTCGGCGCGCTGTGCATTGCCGGCGGCGGAATGCAGAGCGTCGCGCGGCTGCACGCGATTCTCGATCAGGCCGCCACCGTTTTGTGCTGCACGCCGAGTTATGCGATTCATCTCGCGGAAGTCGCGGCCCGTGAAAACATTTCGCTCCGCCATTCGAAGGTGCGCCTCATCTGCGTCGCGGGCGAACCGGGCGGCAGCATTCCGGCCACGCGCCGCCGGATCGAGGAACTCTGGCCCGGCGCGCGCGTCTTCGATCATCACGGCATGACGGAGGTCGGCCCGGTGACGTTCGAGTGTCCGGCGCGGCCCGGCGTGCTGCACATCATCGAGTCCGCTTACATCGCCGAGGTGATTGATCCCGCGACTGGACACCGCACTGAACTAGGGCAGAACGGCGAACTCGTCCTCACCAACCTCGGCCGCACCGGCTCGCCGCTGCTGCGCTACCGGACGGGAGATTTGGTGAAGGCTTCGCCGGCACGTGCGCATTGCGCGTGCGGACGCCACGGCCTCGCGCTCGAAGGCGGCATCCTCGGCCGCGTGGACGACATGGTTGTCATTCGCGGGGTGAATGTTTTTCCCACGGCCGTCGAGGAAATCATCCGCGGTGCCGGCGGCGTGGCGGAATATCGCGTCCGCGTGAATCGTTCGCGCGCGTTGGCGGAACTTTCCGTGGAGATTGAGCCGGACGCCGGCTGCCTCGACACGCCCGCGCTCGTGCGGCGGCTGGAGCACGCGTTTGAGAACGCCTTCACGCTGCGCGTGCCCGTGCGGGAAGTCGCGCCCGGCACGCTGCCGCGCTACGAGATGAAGGCGAAGCGGTGGGTGACGGAGTGAATGGTGGTAGGAGCTGGATTCGAACCAGCGGAGGCGTAAGCCAGCAGATTTACAGTCTGCCCTCGTTGGCCACTTGAGTATCCTACCAACCAAAGCCTGAACGGAAGCGGGATTTAAGCCAAAGGGGCTCGCCACACACAAGCGCATTTTTCCGCGCACGGGAACATCGCTTCACCGGCTCGTTTCTTTACTTCGACGGTGCCGGTCATTACGCTGCCAAGAACTGAAAGGCAGACACGCCGGCGGAATCGCCCGCGCGTCCGCCTGTTTGCCATGCTCGCCTCGCCCATTCGATTGCACTGCGCCGTTTGTGTTTTTTTCATCCGGGCGATTGTTGCTGTGTTGCTCATCGCGTCGGGCGCGCGCGCGCGCGCCGCGTCGTTTTACGTCAATTACTCGGCGGCGCCGGATGAGAACGCGCTCTCACAATACGAGCTGTCCATCCTCAGCCCGAACGCAAAGGTCAACCTCGCCGAGCTGAGGAAGCGCGGCCATCGCAGCTTCGCCTACGTGAGCATCGTCGAGGTCGCGTCGGACGCGCATTACCGCGCCGAGGTGCTCGCGGCGAAGATTCCCCTGCTCGGCCGCAACGAGGCATGGCGCAGCGATCTCGCGGACGTGAGCAGCCCGGCGTGGACGGATTTCGTGGTGGACAAGCTCGCGGCGCGCGCGGTTGAGCGCGGTTTCGACGGCTTCTTCCTCGACACGGCGGACAGCGTCGAGATGCTTGCGCAGAAATATCCCGCGCGGGCGACGGACTTCGAGCAGGGCCTTTCGCGGCTCGTTCGCGCTCTCAAGGCTCAACATCCCGGCAAACAGATCATCCTCAACCGTGGCTTCCGCATTTGGAACGCCGTGAGCAACCGCGTGGACGGCGTGCTGATCGAGTCGCTGTTTCAGACGCACGACGGGCGCAACTACGCTGCCGTTGAAAAATCCGGCACCGAATGGCTGCTTGGCAAGCTCGCGCCGATGAAGGCCGCCGGCGTGCCGATTTACATCGTGGACTACGTGGACCCTGCGCGGCCCGCGCTCGCGGACGCGACGGCGCGGCGCATTCAGGAACTGGGCTTCAACGCCTTCATCACCACGCCCGCGCTCGACGGCAAGGTGCTCGCGCCCAAGCCGGCGAAGGAAATTCCCAGGCGCGTGCTATGCGTCTTCGGTAACGAGTCGGAGAATGCAAATGAACTCATCCGCTGGCCGATTGATTCCTCGACTTCGCTCACCGTGCAGACGCCGCTCGAATGGCTCGGCTACGAAGTGGATTATCTTCACGCCACGCGCGACGCGTTGCCGGACGCGCTGCCGCGACACGCGGCGATTCTCTTCGACCGCTTCGTGCGCGTCCCACCGACGCGCCAAGGCGAGGTCGCCGCGTGGCTCGTGCGCCACGTGCGCGCCGGAAAGAAGGCGCTGTTTCTCGGCGAAATTCCGTTTCAGGAAGATGAGCCGCTCAAGCTCGTCTTGGGCGAACTCGGCATCCGCGGCAGCGGCCGTCTCATCCACGGCCTGACGGAAGTCGCGGCGTCCACCTCGACCCGCATGAATTACGAGGCGAAATTTTACGCGACCACGAACCAATTCCACAACCTTGCCGCGCCGGCGGTCGCGGACAAATGGCTTTCGTTGCGAGGGCGCGCACCAGACGGCGAACGTGTGTTTGACGCCGTGTTCACCGCGCCGTGGGGCGGTGCCGCGCTAAATCCGTATGTGTTTTTTCGACGGCCGGATCACGATGAACTTTGGCTCGCGGATCCGTTCGTGTTCCTTGCCGCCTCATTGCAGACGCCCGCGTGGCCCGCGCCGGACACGACGACGCGCGACGGTGTGCGCCTTTTTTATTCGCACATTGACGGCGACGGTTTCCGCAACTTTTCCGCGGCCGAGGCGGGCAAACGTTCGAGCGAGGTCGTCTTCGAGCGCGTCGTTAAAAAATATCCTTTTCCGTTCACCTGTTCGGTCATCGAGGCTGAGATTCGCGGCCGCGTCACGGACCAGAAGCCCGGCGACGAGGAGGAGTTACAGCGAATCGCGCGCGCGGTTTTTGCGCTGCCGAAGGTCGAGGCCGCCTCGCACACCTACAGCCATCCGTTTTACTGGGTGCCGGGTGACAAGACCGCGGCGCTCTACGAACGCATCAACCTCAAGCTGCGTCCGCCGTTCGAGGTGAACGTGCCCAACGTCGAGCAGGAGGTGCGCGGCTCGGTGAAGTTCATCGAGGAAAAACTCCTTCCGCCCGGCAAGCGCGTGAGCGTCTTTCTCTGGCCCGGCAACTGCCGCCCTCCGCTTGAGGCGCTGCGCATCACGCGGGAGCTGGGCATCGAAAACATGAACGGCGGCGACACCATCATCTCGCGCCAGCATCCGTCCGTGACGCGCGTCGCGGCGCGCAGCATCACGTGGGACGGCGAGCTGCAGGTTTACGCCGCGAACGAAAACGAAAATGTCTATCAAGGCCGCTGGCAGGCCGGGCTGGATGCGGACATTCCGTTTTACGGCGGCTTCATCCACGCGCAGGACGGCTTCGAGCGGATGGAAACGCCGCGCCGTCTCAAGCCGGTGAACATTTACTTTCACTGGTATTCCGGCGACAACCCCGCCGCGCTCAACGCGCTCACGCACCTCTTCGACTGGGCCTCGCAGCAGGAGTTGCATTCGGTGAACGCGAGCGAATTCGCGCGGCTCGTGCGCGACGCGCGTGGCACGCGCCTCACGTCCGACGGCGAAAACCGCTGGACCATCACGAACAACGGCGACTTGCGCACGTTCCGCCTTGCGCGCACCAACGCTGTGCCCGACATGGGCGCGAGCCGCGGCGTCACCGGCTGGCGCATCGCCAACAACACGCTCTACGTTCACACGGACGGCTCAAAGCGCGTTGAACTTGTTCTCACCGAAAAGCCGTCGCCGCATTTGTTTCTCGTCGCGAGCACGGCGGAAGTGCGGTTCGAGAAGCTCGCGCCGAGGTCGGCGAACTTCTACGTCCACGACATTCGCCCGTGCCGTGTCGTGTTCGGAGGCATGACGCCGCTGGCGAAGCTGCGCGTGACGGTGAACAACCAGCCCAGCGCCGCCGCCGCCGATTCGGGAGGCCAGATTCGCATGTTGCTGCCGGACGAGGCGCGCGTGAGCGTCGAGGTGAACTGAGCAATGCCCGCGCCCGCGCCACAACTCAAGCCGATGCGGCTCGTGTCGCTGAGACTTCTTGCGGGCATTCTCGTCGCCATCCTTGTCCTCGCGTGGGTCTTCACGCCCAGCCAGCGTGACTTGCTTGACCGGCAGCTTCGCGACGGCGCGAACGCCCGCGCCTACCAGACACTCCAAAGCATGGGCGCGTGGGAGCGCCGAACCAAGCCGGCGGAATATGCGCTTCTCGAAATGCGCCTCGGCCGCGAGTTGCTCGACACCAAAAACGCCGGCGCTGTGCGCGCGCAGCTCGCGACCGCGTTCCGCCTCGCGGACAAGTTCAAATTTGCCGGGCCGTTTCGCGTCGAGCTTCAGCGGCTGCTCAACATCGTGCCGCAGATCGAGGTTGCGCTTGAAATTGCGAAGCCGTTGTTTGCGCGGATGCCCTCGGAGGCGCGGCGCGAGATGAACCAGATTTTCGTCGCGCGCGCCCTCGCGTCCGGCAAGCCCGAACAGGCCGCGCTGCTCTTCGCCGATTTGTGGAAGGCCGCGCCCGACGAGTCGTCCACGCTCGAACTCGCGCGTCTGTGGCGCGCAGCGGGCAGGCCCGCGCAGGCGCTCGCGGCCATCGAGGCGTTCCCATTGCCGCGCGGCAGGACGCTCGCACAAGCTTCGCCCATGCTTGCGCGCCGCCGCATCGAGTTGCTCCGCGAAACCGCGCAACCCGGCAAGGCGCTTGATGCATTGCTCGAACTTCAAGCCGCCACGCCGGAGTCGTCACGCGCGGAATTGTTGAGCCTGCTCGTCGCCACGGCCCGTGAGTCGAACCGCGCTGGCGACGTGCTTGCCGAGGTGAAGCGCCGCGCCGAGGCCGCAAAGAACGACGCGAACCTCTGGCGGCTGCTTGGCGATCTCGCGGTGAGCGCGGGGCAGCAGAATTTCGCCGTCGAGGCGGGCGAGCATCTTGTCGCGCTCGCGCCGGACGACCGCGCGCTGCGCTTCAAGCTCGGCCAGCTTCACGAATGGAACAACCAGCCGGCGGGCGCGTTCGATGCCTACCTCGCGGCGTTGTCGCTTGGCGAGATGGCGGCGGTGGACCGGCTGTGCGCGCTCAATCCGGGACTTTACCGCGACGACGATCTCGCCGCCGCGCTCACCGCCGCGGCGGAATCCCTCGACTGGCAGAAGCACGGGCAGTTCCTCGCGCGATTACAGGCCAGCGTCGGCCGTTACGACGACGCGATCCGCTCCTATGAACGCCTCACGCAGCAGCGTCCCGGCGACGCCGAGTTGTTCCGCGAATTCGGCCGGCTGCTGCTGGACTTGAGCGATTACAACCGCGCGCTGAAAGTCTACGCGCGTCTCGAGGCGCTGCGTCCCGCCGGCCTCACCGCGCCAAAGGCCATCGCGGAATGTTTGTTCCGCGTCGGCCGCTTTGAGGAATCTTTCGCGCGCTACCTGCGCCTCTGGCAACTGGCGCCCGAGGACTCGACTCTCGAAAGCTGCGTGACGCTCGCCGAATCACTCGGCCGCATCGCGGTCATCCCGCCGCTGTTGCAGGAGCACCTGCGGCTCTCAAAGCATCCAAGCTCGGATGACTTCCGCCGGCTCGCGCATTACCAGACGCTGCTTGGCGACAACGCCGGCGTGCGCGCCGCGCTCGAGGCCGGGCTGAAACAATTTCCTGACAACACCGACATGCAGTTGCAGCTCGCGTATCTGCTCGGCGGCGAAAAACACCCGCTCGACGCCGCGCGAGTCATCGAACGCAATCCGCGCCTGCGCTCGCAGCCCGAACTTGCCTACCTCTACGCAAGCCTTCTGCTCGATGCGGAGCGCCCGGCCGACGCGGGAAAATTCGTCGCGACACTCGACGCGGCGTTGATGGCGCAGCCAGCCATGGTCGAGTTGAAAAAGCGTCTTGCACTCGCCACAGCGCCCGTGACGACAAACGATGAACCTCCGGACGCGCCTGTTGAAACCGATCCGGCAAAGCTCTATCAATCGAGCCCGACGAACGCCGAATACGCGCTCAGCTACGCGTGGCAGTTGTTCGACAAGCGCCGTTACGCGCAGGTCGAGCGCGTGCTCAAGCCGTTCCTCGCGCGACCCACGCCGGGCATCGCCTCGCTCACCGCGCAACTCGCCGCCGCGCGCAACGATTACGCGAGCGCCGAGGCGTGGCAGCGTTACTACATCGCGACCAAACCGGAAGATCTCGGCGCGGCGTGGAACTTCCTCGGCGACGTTTATCAGGGGCTTGGCCAGCCGGACAAGGCGCGGGCCGCGTGGCAGCGCGGATTGCGCGAGACGCTCTCGGCGATGGGGAGGAAAAACGCCCCGTGAAAACTGCCTTTCTGGCACTGGCGCTTGGGCTTCTCACCGAAGCGGCGTTGTGCATCGCCATGGAAATCGGCGGCGTAGGACCTCATGGCCCGGCATCGCCATTGAGCGGGGCGATCCTGCTGATTCACAGGCCCGGCATTTGGATGGCGGAGACTGCTCACATTCCGGAACCGGCGAAATTGATCCTGATATTGGCGTTGTATGCGTCGGTGTGGTCTGTGGGATGGGGAGTGATCGTCGCCAAGCTTTCCAAGAAAGAAACGTAGAGCGCACCGGCACTTTTTTTGGTGCGCTACGACTGGCGCTTCGCGCACCGTCGCGCTCCTATTTCAGTGTCATGATGAACTCGATCAAGTCCGCCAGGCCCTGCGGCGTGAGGTTTTGTTCGAGTCCTTCGGGCATCAGCGAAGTGCCCGAGCTTTTCATCCCGCGAATCGCGGTGCGCGGCAGCGTCTTCTCCATGCCGAAGGCCATGCGGATGGTCACATGCGTCGTCGTCTCGTTCGCGATGAGGCCGACGAGGCTCTCGTCGTCCTTCGTCTCGACGGTGAAGGCGATGTATTGCGGCGCGACCTCGCGGTTCGGGTCGAGGATGTTCACGAGCAGCTTCTCCGCGCCGGTGTTCTTGACCGTCACGAGGTCGGGGCCGAGCGCGAAGCCATCCGTGCCCGCGCGATGGCACGAGACGCAGCGCTCGGTGTAGAGCGCCTTGCCCTTTGCCGCGTCGCCGCGCAATTGCAGCGCGGGCATGAAGTTCTTCACCACCGATTCGCGGCTGGCGATGGAGTTGCCGAGAAGCGTCGTCGCCTTCGCGCGAACGGCGGCGTCGCGGTGGTTGAGCAACTGCTTGATCTGCGTGGAACCCAGCTCCGTCGGCTTGATCGCGCCGCCCTCGAGGGCGGCGAGCAACGCGCCGGCGCGCTCGGGGCGCGCGAGCAGGACGGTGAGCGCCTCGCTCTTGAGGCGCGAACTGAAATTGCCCCAGCGCTTCGTCAACTCGCTGCCGAGCGTCGGCTCGGTGAAGCGCGCGAGCGTGCCGAGCGCGGCGAGCTGCACGGGCTGCGGCTGCGCGGAATCGAGCAGCGCGAGCAGCGTCGCGCCGGACTCGGCGTAGCTGGTGAGGCCGAGCAACTGGACGGCCTCGGCGCGCGTGGCCTCGGGCGTCTGCGTGTCCGCGGCGAGGCGCGCGGCCAGCGCGAACTGCGGCTTCAAGCTGCCCTGCATGTCGGCTTTCGCGAGCGAGCTGCCGGCGCGCTGCAAGCCGTCGCCAAGCGCGCGGATGAGCGCGAAGGAGACGGCAGGTTCACTGGACTTGCTGATGAACGTGAAGACTTTTGCGATCTCCTCCGGCTTGTTCCCCGCGCCAACGAGTGCGGCGAGTTGTCGAAGAAAGTCTGCGCCGCTCTTGGATGCCCTGAATTTTGCATCGGCCGTCAGCAAGGCGAAAAGATTCGCCGCGCCGTTGCCGACTGAATTCAAAATTGCCGCCTGTATCCATATATTGTCCGCATCGCGCCGGGCAATTTCCGACAGTGCCTGGTATCGCTGAGGAGTGGTGAGGCTGCCAAGTGAAAGGGCGAGTTGATAGCGGACCCGCACATCGGGGTCAGTCGCCATGGCGAGCAGCTTCCTTTCGACTTCTACCTTAATGGGATAAACAAGCCCTTCTCTGATTCTTCTGGCGTTCTCTTCTTCTTGCCTGGGCCAAAACTCTTCTTCCGCCAATTTAACGGCGTGTTCACGCACCAAAGCATCAGTGTCGTTAAGTTCCGTTCCGACGATTGCTCGCGTTGAATAGAGGGCATGCAATCTGGCCAGCGGTATTTTGGACTCTTGGAAAAGTGTTACGGCCATCATGTTACCGGCAGATTTTTTCTGCTCATACAGCAGCCGCGCCGCCGTGTCGCGGTGCCAGCCGTTCGGGTGTTCGAGCAGTTTCACCAGCTCGGCGGTCGTGGCCTTGCCGAGTTGCACGGGCTTGGGCTGCTTGAAGTTCTCCGGCGCGATGCGCCAGATGCGGCCGCGGTCGTTGCCGCTGTTGAGGTCAATGTGCTGCTTGATGCTCTCCGGGATGCTCCACGGGTGCTCGATCACCTCGCGATACATGTCGCACACGTAGAGGCAACCGTCGGGCGCGTTGGCGAAGAGCACCGGGCGGAACCACGTGTCCGTGCTTGCAAGGAACTCGAAGTTTTTTTCGTCGTCCGGGCGGCGCGCGACGAAGCCCACGCCGTCCGGTGCGGGATAAATTTTCTTGCAATGAACGAGGTTCCCGCCGGCGTCGCCGATGAAGGCGTTGTCCACGAAGTCCGGCCCGAAGGCGTCACCGCGATAAATCGTCGCGCCGGTCGCGCCGGTGAAGTAGCCGGAGACGCGCCCGCCGCCCTCGACCATGCCGGGCACGACGCCGCTGATGCGCCAGCGCGTGCGGATGATGCGCCACGGTTCGTCCGGGCTGATGCGATAGACTTCCGCCGCCGGGCCGTCCTCGGCGATGCTCACGCGCGCACTCGGCATCGCGTAAAACGGATTGCGGCCCGCGTAACGGGCGTCATACATGAGCACCTGGAGATGGTCGGAGTTTGAGCAGACGAACTTGCGGCCCTTGCTGTCGAAGCTCATGCCATACTGCGCAGTCGGTCCCTCGGCGCGCATCGTGAGCGTGCGCGGGTCGAAGGAGAAATCACGTCCGCTCAAATTCAAGTCCGGCTGCGGCGTGCTCGCGGCGACTTGCTTGATGACGCCGCCGTTGCCGGCAGTCGCGCCGTGGATGCGGTTGTCGAGCGACCATTGCAGACAATTCGGCAGCGCCTGCACGTTGAGCCGCGCGGTGGTGGAGCCGAAGCCGGTGAAGACGACTTTGCGCTCGTCGGCCTTGCCCGTGCCCTTCGTGTCCTTGAGCCAGAGAATGTCCGGCGACGCGATGACGAAGAGGCCGCCGTTGTAGCAGATCAGGGCCGTGGGCCACGGCAGGTCGTCGGCGAAGACGGTGGCCTTGTCGAACACGCCGTCGCCGCGCGTGCTCTCCAACATGCGGATGCGGCCGAGGTGCGGCCGCGCGTCGCGCAGCTCCGAGTAGTCGAGCATCTCGACGACGAACATGCGGTTGTTCTCGTCGAACGCGATGGCGATGGGACTGAGCACGTTCGGCTCGCCCGCGGCCAGCTCGACACGGAAGCCCTTCTTCACCTTGAACGACTTGAGCGCCTCGGCGGGCGAGAGCGCGGGGAAGCGCGGCAAATCCTTTGCGGGGTCGAGCTTGGGCTGCTCGCCTTTTTTTCCGTAGGCCTCGGAGTAGGAGACGTTGGACTTGGGTGTTTTGGACGCGGGTTTGGCGGGAGCATTAGTGTCGGACTTCTGTTCGGCGGCGATGATTGCGAAGGAAGCCAGCGCAGCCAGCGCGGCGAAGAGGAAACATCGGCGGAAGTTCATGGTGAAACGATGCGGCAAAGACGCGCGGCGGGGAAGGAGAATTCAGCCGCGAAATTCCCTCTTGTCAGGCCGCGCGGCGCTGGTATGTTCTCCGCCCTTTGATATGAAGGCTGACATTCATCCCAAGTATGTGGATGCCGAGATCCGCTGCGCCTGCGGCAACGTGATCAAGACGCGCTCGACGCGCCCGAGCATCCTTATCGGCATTTGCAACGCCTGCCATCCGTTCTACACGGGGCAGCAGAAGTTCGTGGACACCGCCGGACGCGTGGACAAGTTCCAACAGCGCCTCGCCAAGACGGTGGCCGCGCAGGCCGCCGCCGCGGAGAACGCCGGCAAGAAGAAAAAGAAGTAGCACCGCTTTCGCAACCCGCCCGCCGGCCTTCACAGGCTTGCGGGCGGGTTTGTTTTTCCAGTGCAAGCCGGCAGCGTCGCGCACAAATTTTTTTCACCCGCCACCGTTGACGTTCAACCAGCCGCAACTCTCATGGAACTGCGCCCCCACATCGCGAAACTCCGCCAGCGCTTCGCCGAAGTCGAAACGGCCCTCAGCGCGCCCGACGCCTTTGCCAACGCGCAGCGCGCGCAGGAGCTGTCGAAAGAATACGCCCGCCTCAAGGACCTCGTCGCGCTTGGCGACGCTTACTTGAAGACGCTCGCGCAGCTCGAAGAAAACCGCGCGCTGCTCGCCACCGAGCCGGCCGGTTCCGAACTCGCCCAACTCGCGAAGGAGGACATCGCGCGCCTCGATGCCGACGAGCAGCGTCTCGCGCATGAAGTTCATTTCGGCCTCGTCCCGCCGGAGCCGACCGACTCGCGCAACACGATCATCGAAATCCGCGCCGGCGCGGGTGGCTCTGAATCCGCGCTGTTTGCCGCGGATTTGTATCGCATGTTCACGCGCTACGCAGAAATTCACGGCTGGAAAATCGAGGCGATGGATTCCAGCCCGAGCGACCTCGGCGGCTTCAAGGAAATCATCTTCGGCGTGAACGGGCAGGACGTTTACAAGCGGCTCAAATACGAAAGCGGCGTGCATCGAGTGCAACGCGTGCCGGCGACCGAGGCGCAGGGGCGCATCCACACGAGCACTGCGACCGTCGCCGTGCTGCCCGAGGCCGAGGAAGTGGACATCGAGATCAAGCCCGAAGACCTCGACATCCAGGTCTGCCGCGCTGGCGGCCACGGCGGGCAGGGCGTGAACACGACGGATTCCGCCGTGCGCATCGTTCACAAGCCGACCGGCACCGAGGTCCGCTGCCAGGACGAGCGTTCGCAGCAGAAAAACAAGACGAAGGCGCTCAAGGTTCTCCGGTCGCGTTTGCTCGAACGCAAGATCGAGGAGGAGAAGTCCAAATACGACGCGCAGCGCAGCTCGCAGGTCGGCACCGGCGAGCGCAGTGAAAAAATCCGCACCTACAACTTCCCGCAGAACCGCGTGACCGACCACCGCATTGACCTGACGGTTTACAATCTCGCGAACGTGATGGAGGGCGAGCTGGATGAAATCATCGAGCCGCTGATGACACACGACACGCAGGAGAAACTAAAAAACCTCAAGCTGTGACACCGCACATGATTGAAGGACTCATCTTCGACTGCGACGGCACGCTGGCCGACACGATGCCGCTGCACTGGCGCGCGTGGCGTTCCGTCACGCAAAAGCACGGCATTCATTTCACCGAGGAGCGATTCTACGCGCTGGGCGGAGTGCCTTCGCGTGACATCCTCGCGATGCTGCGCGACGAGCAGGGCCACGCTTACGATCCGCTCGCGCTCGCGCTGGAGAAGGAGCACGCATTCCTGCCCCTGCTGCCGCACACCGGGCCGGTCGAGGCCGTCGTCGCGGTCGCGCGCGAGCATCACGGCAAAGTGCCGATGGCCGTCGCCTCCGGCGGCAAGCGCCACATCGTCGAGCAAATCCTCCAGCATCTTTCCATCCGTCACTTCTTCGCCGCGATTGTGACGAGCGAAGACGTGGTGAACCAAAAACCCGCACCGGACATCTTCCTTGAAGCCGCGCGTCGTCTTGGCGTGACGGCGAAACAGTGCCGCGGTTACGAGGACACCGACCTCGGCCTGCAAGCCATCCGCAGCGCGGGCATGGAGGCGGTGGACGTGCGCACGCTGCGTGTGCCGGTGCGATAGCTCGCCTTCACGCAGGCGAATTGCCGGTCTTCACCTCGATGATGTCGTGCGTGCCGGCTTCCTTCATGCCGGCGCCGCTGACGCGCGTGTAGCGGGCGCGCGCGCGGAGGTCGTCGAGGTTCGCCGCGCCGAGATATCCCATGCCGGACTGGATGCCGCCGATGAGTTGCGTGAGCACGGTTTCGACGGAACCGGAAACTTCCTTGAGCGCCTCGACGCCCTCGGGCGCGACCTTTTGCGCGGCGCCGGTCGAGTGGCCGTAGCGCGCGGCGCTGCCGGCCTTCATCGCGGCGATGCTGCCCATGCCTCGGTATTGTTTGTAGAGCTTGCCGTTGATTTCCATGATCTGTCCCGGCGCCTCGGGACAGCCTGCGAACAAACCTCCGCACAACACCGCGTGCGACAGTGTCAGCGCCTTCACGATGTCGCCGGACTTCGTGATGCCGCCGTCGGCGATGATGGTGACGCCTTTCTTCGTCGCCGCGCGCGACGAGACGTAAAGCGCGGTGAGCTGCGGGATGCCCACACCGGCGACGACGCGCGTGGTGCAAATGGAGCCGGGGCCTTGCCCGATCTTGATTGCGTTTGCGCCGCAGTTGGCAAGGAACTCAGCGCCGGTCGCGCTCGTCACGTTGCCCGCGATGATGGGCAGTTTCGGGAACGCGGCGCGGATGACTTTCACCGTTTCGCCCACGCCCTTGCTGTGTCCGTGCGCGGTGGAGACGGCGACGACGTCCACACCGCGTTCCGCGAGCGCGCTGACATGGGCCAGGATGCGGTCGCGGTCGAGTTCGCCGAAAGCGTTGCGCGTCGCGCTTACGGCCGCACCGCAGAGAAGGCGGAAGCGCGAATCGCGCGCGGGCTTGAACTGCGCGAGGCGCTCCTGATTGATGCGCTCGATGTCGCTCAACGTGAACAGCCCGTGCAGATGGTCAGCGTCATCCACGACGAGGAGCTTGTGGATGCCGAGGTGCTCGCTGAAAAAACGGTCGGCGCGCGCGATGGGATCGGCTACAAGCTCCTTCACGTTGACGGTGTGAATCTGCGCGCGCGGCGTGAGCGAGTCGGCGACCTTGCGCTTGGCGTAACGCGGCTTCACCACCTGGCCGGGGAGGAGGCCGAGCAGTTTCCCGGTCGAGTCCACGACGGGGAACGTGCTGAAGGCGAACTTGCGCTTCTCGATGATTTCGAGCACGTCGCCGATGAGCTGGTCGGGCGCGACCTTGATCGGGTCCTGAATGAGGCCGTGAACGTGGTTCTTGACGCGGCTGACCTCGGAGAGCTGCTGCCGTTCGGGCATATTGTAGTGGATGAGGCCGAGTCCACCGTTGAGCGCCATTGCGATGGCGAGGCGTGCCTCGGTCACGGTGTCCATGTCCGAGGACACGACGGGGATGTTCAGCGCGAGTCCGTCCGCGAGCGTGATGGCGAGCTGCGTGTCGCGCGGGAGGATGTCCGAGTAGAGTGTCGCGAGGGAGACGTCGTCGTAAGTGAGCGCGAGGCCGGCGTGCGCGGGGAAGAACTCATCGGCGGCCTTGTAAAACTGCCGGTCGAGGTCGGAAAGCACTTGCGAATCTGCCATAGCCGAAAATGCCCGAGCCGGTGCCACGATGGCAAGGAGGAATCGCACGGCGTCAAAACGCGCTTCCCATCCACCGAATGAAGTGCTTCACTCCTGAACATGAAACCCCGGACAGGTTCCGCGTGCCGCGGCTCAGGCGCTTTCACGCTCATCGAGCTTCTTGTCGTCATCGCGATCATCGCAATTCTTGCGGGCATGCTTCTTCCGGCGTTGAGCAAGGCCAAGGCGAAGGGACAAGGCATCAAGTGTGTGTCAAACTTCAAGCAGCTCCAGATGGGGTTCCAGCTTTACGCCGACGATTACGATGGCAAGTGCACTCGCAACATAGATGCAGCCGGGCCTACATACATCGAGACGCGCTCGTGGGTTAGCGGCCACACGTATCCTGGCGGAAATCCACAACCCGCGCCGCCGTATCCAAGCCCGGACTTCGGGGTGACCAACGGGACAATGTTTCGTTACGTCGGCAATTCGCAAGTGTATCGCTGCCCGGCAGCGCGGCCCCGCACCGGCTGGCCAGTCTTCGACGCGTGGACGGTCAACATGAGCGACCGCGTTGGCGACCCAAACAACGGCAGTTCGCTGAACATAAAAAATTTCGACGGCCTGCAAGGTGATGTTTACGTGTTCGCCGACATGAAATGGGCGGGCAACTGCCGCCTCACGATCTCCTCGGCGACCGGGTGGCTGAAATTTCCCAGCGCGCGCCACGGCAACGTCGGAGTGTTCTCGTTCATTGACGGTCATGTCGTGGGCGAGCGCTGGAAGGGGAGCTATTTGCAAAATCAACTTACCGGCCAGAACCCTGCTGCTGATCCCTACGAATGGGCTGTTTACAGCCAGACGCCCACGCTCACCGACCCAAGCGATCTCGCCGACCTCGCGAAGGTTTCCTCGTGGATTCCGAAGTGAGCATCGCGTCGAATAGACCGCCTCACTCGACCGTAATTCTTCCACGTATGCGCGCCATTGCCCGAAGGTCCATCTGGATTTTAGGCGGCATTTTTCTAATTGCCGCCGCCGAGGCCGCGCCGTTGCACGACGAAATTGACAAGGCCATCAATGCCAAAGCCGGCGGCCCCGTCGCGGAACGGGCAAGCGACGCCGAGTTCCTGCGCCGCGTTTATCTTGATTTCATCGGCAAAATCCCGACTGTAGCCGAGGCTCGTGCGTTCCTCGCCGACAAGGACACCAAGAAACGCGAGAAGCTCATTGACCGCCTGCTTGCGAGCGCCAAGTTCCCGCGCCGCATGGAAGAGGCGCTCAATGCGATGCTGCTCGAACGCCGCGCGTCCGCCGGCAAGGTGCCCGACGCGAAGTGGCGCGACTGGCTGCGCGGCGCGTTCGCGAAGAACATGCCGTGGGACGAGCTTGTGCGCGAGCTGCTGCTCGCCGAGGGCGACATCAAGGCCAACCCCGCCGCGAAGTTCCTCACCGATGTCGAGAAACTGGATTACGACAGGATGACGCAGGATGTCGCGCGCCTGTTCCTCGGCATCAATCTCCAGTGCGCGCAGTGCCACGATCACCCGATGGTGGACGAGTATTTGCAATCGGATTACTTCGGCCTTTACGCCTACCTCAGCACGAGCAAGCTCGCGGACGCGAAGACAACGAAGGCCACGTTTCTCGTCGAGGGCGTCGCGACGAACAAGGTCGAGTTCAAATCCGTTTTCAAAAAGGACAGGCAAAACGCCACCGGCCCGCGCCTGCCTGGCCGAAGCGAAGTTGAAATCCCCGCGTTCGCGAAGGGCGAGGAGTTCGCCGAGCCGCCGAAGGACGGCCTGCCCGGCGTGCCGAAGTTCCGCCCGCGCGCGCTGCTCGCCCGCGAGCTGACCGCGCCGGATAACAGACACTTCACGCGCAACAGCGCGAACCGCTTCTGGTTTTTGCTCATGGGCCGCGGCCTCGTGCATCCGCTCGACTTCATGCACAAGGACAACCCGCCGTCGCACCCGGAGCTGCTCGACCTGCTCGCGCGCGAGTTCGCCGCGCATCAATTTGACGTGAAGTGGCTGCTGCGCGAGATCGCGTTGAGCGAAGCGTATCAGCGGTCGAGCCGCGCGCCTGCGGGCGTTGACGCGAAGAGCATCAACCCGGCGAGCTACCGCGTCGCCAACGACAAGCCGCTCTCGCCCGAGCAAATGGCGTGGGCCACGATGCAGGCCACCGGCGAACTCGACCGTCTCGTGAAGGAGCCCGCGTCCCGCACTGGCAAGTTCAACCTCAAGTCCTACCTTTCCGGCGCGAGCAAGGAACCGCCCGTGACACTTGACGACACGATGAACCTTTTTGTCGCCACGTTTGCGAACCCGCCCGGCGAGCCTGAAGTGGACTTTGCGCCGAGCATGGCGCACAGCCTTTTCCTCATGAACGAACGTCTGCTGCTGGGCTGGCTCAAGCCCGCCGAAGACAATCTCGTTGGCCGGCTCGCGAAGCTTTCCAAACCGGATGAAATTGCCGGGCTGCTTTACATCAACGTGCTCACGCGCCCGCCCGAGAAGGAGGAGTCCGAAGAAGTCGCGCGATATTTGGAGAAAAACAGGAACCGCTACGAGGCTGCGCTCGGTGAACTCGCATGGGCGCTGATTGCGTCCGCGGAGTTTCGGTTGAATCACTGAGGCACCTCGCAGTTACGCGACGAGTTCCTTGATGACCTGACCGCCGGTCTGGCTGAGTTGCTTGAAGCGGCCTTCGTGGAAGAAAGTCAGCTTGTTGTCGTCGAGGCCGAGCAGCCGTAGCACGGTCACGTGCAGATCGCGAATGTGGTGGACGCACTCGGCGGCCTTCTCGCCAATCTCATCCGTCGCGCCGATGGCGTGGCCGGCCTTCACGCCGCCGCCGGCGAGCCACATGTTCATCCCTTTCGCGTTGTGGTCGCGGCCCGCGACGTTTTCGCCGCCGCGCACGCCGTTGTCCGGCGAGCGGCCAAACTCGCCGCTCCAGATCACGAGCGTCGAGTCGAGCAGGCCGAGCCGCCGCAAGTCGGTGAGCAGCGCGGCGATGGGTTTGTCCACGCAACGGATGCGGCCCGTGTGCGCGCGGTCAATGTAGTCGTGGGAATCCCAGCCGCCCTCGAAAATCTGCACGAAGCGCACACCGTTCTGCACCAGCTTGCGCGCGAGCAGACAGCGCCGGCCAAAACTGTCCGTCGCGGGCTGGCCGATGCCGTAGAGTTCCTTCGTCTTTGCGTCCTCACCGTCGAGGTTAATGACGTTCGGCACCTCGGTCTGCATGCGAAAGGCGAGTTCATACGCGGCCATGCGCGCGGCGAGTTCGCCTTGGTTCGGATGACGCTTGGCGTCGTCGGCGTTGAGCTTCGCGAGCAGGTCGAGATTCGCCCGCTGTGTGTCGCGGGTCACGTGCGGCGGCGGATTCAAGTCGAGAATCGGCGAGCCTTGCGAGCGCAGCGGCGTGCCCTGGAAGTAGGCCGGGAGAAATCCATTCGACCAGTTCGCCGCGCCGCCCTGCGGGAACGCGCCCTCCGGCAGCACGACGAACGCCGGCAGGTTTTGGTTCACCGTGCCGAGGCCGTAGCTCGTCCACGCGCCGATGGCCGGGTCGCCGCCGAAGCGGTTGCCGGTGTTCATCTGGTAGCACGCGGTCGGATGATCAATCGAATCCACCTGGCAGCCGCGATAGACGCACAACTCGTCAGCGACACGTGAGAGGTGCTCGAAGCGGTCGCACATCCAGAGGCCCGACTGACCGTGCTGCTTGAACTGAAACGGGCTGCGAACGAAGTAGCGCTTGCCGTTGCCCATGTTGGAGACGAACTTGTCGTTGCGCGTGAACTCTTTCATGTGCAACTCGGCCAGCTTCGGTTTGGGGTCAAAGGTGTCGAGATGCGACGGCCCGCCTTCCATGAACAGGAAGATGCAGGCCTTGGCCTTGGCGGCGACATGGGGCTGCTTCGGAGCGAGAGGGTTTTCGGAATTGCCAATTGCCAATTGCCGATTGCCAATTTCAGCCGCCGCGAGTTCGCGACGCAGCAGTGCGTTGAAGGCCACCGTGCCGAGCGTCGCGCAGAGGCCGTAAAGGAAATCGCGGCGCGAGTGTCGCGCGAAATGCTGGCAGCCGAAACGGAGCGAGTTCGTTTGCATCATCGCACGTAAACAAACTCGTTCGCGTTCAACAGCACGAGGCAGACTTCAGCCAGCGCGCGCGTCTCGGCGCTCGCCTGCCACGGCATGAGATCGCGTTGGTAGTTCTTCAGCACGTCCAGTTCCTCGTCCCAGCGGAAATCCTCGCCGGTCATTTCCTCGACCATGTGGCGCTTAACCTTCGTCGGCAGCTCGACCGGCTGCGGCGGGTTCGCGCGATGGTGCGCGAGCATTTTCGCGAAGTGTGCTTCGCATGATTTCACTTCGTCGCTCGCCGGTGCGCGACCGAACGCGCGACGGAAGGCCAGTTCAATGCGGCCCTTCAACGTTGGCGCGGACTTCTCCAGCGACGCGGCGAAGGCCAGCGCGCGGTTGTTCACGAACTCGCCATTGAACTGCGCGAAGACCTGCGGCGTGACGGTCGTGGCGTCGCGCCGCTCGCAACTCGTCTCGCTGCCGGGGCGGTTGAAGACCTCGAGCGTCGGGTCGGCGAGCGTGCGGATGCGGAAGGCGTAGAGCGTGCGGCGATTGCGCTCGGCTGGCGTCGGCGACGGCTGATACGCCGGTGCGACCGAGCCCATGATGTGCCGCGGCTGGAAGGCGACCTCCCAGTTGATTTCGGGGAACACGCCCGGCCCACCCAACTGCGGGTTCAACTCGCCCGTCACCGCCAGCATCGCGTCGCGAAGCTCTTCGGCGGCGAGCCGGCGCGTGGGGAAGTGACTTAACAGGTCGTTGCGCGGGTCTGCCGATTCCGCGTTCCGCGTTCCGCGTTCCGCGTTTGAAGCCTGCTGATACGTCGCTGAATTCATGATGAGCGCGTGGAGCTTTTTCAAACTCCAGCCGTTCTCCATGAACCAGTTCGCCAGCCAGTCGAGCAATTCGGGGTGCGTGGGTTTGCCGCCCATCTTGCCGAAGTTGTTCGGCGTCGCGACGAGACCGCGGCCAAAGTGCTGCTGCCAGACGCGGTTCACGATGACGCGCGCCGTGAGTGTGTTCTGCGGGCTGGCGATCCACTTCGCCAGGGCAGTGCGTCGGCCTTCCAAGGATTCGGCAATGGCAAAATGCGCGCCGTCCAAATCATTTGCTCCCGACATCGCGCTGAGCACGCCGGGCTTCACCGATTCACCCGGCGCCTCCAGCGAGCCGCCGGCGAGTATGCTGACGATCTGCACCACGCCGTCGCGTTTGGCGGGGACATCGTAAAGCGGCCTCACCGAGGTGTAGTTGCCTGACGCCGCGTCATAGACTGAGAACGCATACGGCTCGAACCGCTTCAGCTCGCGCTCAAAGTAGTCCTGCCGCTTTTGGTTCGTCTTGCGGATGCTCAACTCCTCATTAGTCAGCCCGAAGTTGTCGCGCCGCGCAGTGTCCGTTTTGGTGAGCTCGGCGACCGAACCGGTGCCATGCTCCTTTTCATACGCGGCAATGGCGGCCTGATTTTTCTTCCGTAGTGAGGCGAGCTCGTCGCGCGCTTGTTGGAGGTGTCGCCCGACCCACGCCTTTTCCGCCGTGAAGTCGCGCAGTTTTTCCTCGGGCAGGAACGGCACGGGCCGCTCGGCGAACTGCGTCGTGGCGAACACCGCTTGCAGCCGGTAGTAATCCTTCGTCGGGACTGGATCGAACTTGTGATCGTGGCATCGCGCACAGCGCAACGCCTGGCCGAGCAAGGTGACGCCGATGTGTTGCGTCACGTCATCAAGGAAATCCTGCCGCGTCACTGCGGCGACGGTCATGCCCGTGTGTTCCCACGGGCCGAGGCGAAGGAATCCGGCGGCGATCAGGAGTTCGGGGTTTCGCGTTTCGGGTTTGGACTTCTCATAGAGTTCGTCGCCCGCGACTTGTTCGAGGATGAACCGGTCATAGGGCTTGTCCGCGTTGAAGCTGCGGATGACATAGTCGCGGTAGCGCCACGCGTGCGGCCGCTCGAAATCGTTCGAGAAGCCGGCGGTGTCGGCATAGCGCGTCACGTCGAGCCAGTGCCGCGCCTGCTGCTCGCCGTAGTGCGGGTTGTCGAGCAGGCGCGTCACCAACTTCGCAAACGCGTCCGGCGACTTGTCCTTCACGAAGGCATCCACATCCGCCGGAGTCGGAGGAAGGCCGGTGAGATCGAACGTCGCGCGGCGGATGAGCGTGACTTTGTCGGCGGTCCGCGCCTGTGGAATCATGCGCAATGCGAGCGGCTGGCAGATGAAGGCGTCTATGGAATTTCGAATTTCAAATTTCGAATCGCGAATGTTTGGGACGGCAGGTTTGCGAATCGGTTGATACGCCCAGATGTCTTCGGGTTTGTATTTTCGATCTGTCCACTCCGGTGAGCGGCCGCCGCTGGTCTTCACCGCGACACCGTCCGCGGAATTCCAAGCGCCTGCCGCGGCGGGCTCGTTTGGCCACGGCGCGCCGGTGAGAATCCAGTCACGCAGCAACTTCACTTGTTCCGCCGTGAGCTTGTCGTTTTCCTTCGGCGGCATCGGCAGGTCGGGGTCCTTCCGCGCCGCGGCGATGTAGAGCAGGCTCTCGTCGGGCTTGCCGGGCGCGAGCACGGTGCGCTCACTCTCGCCGCCCGCGAGCGCGCCAGCGCGAGTGGTAAGGTTCAGGCCGCCCTTGATTTTCGCCGGGTCGTTGCCGTGGCAGGCGAGGCACTTTTGCGAGAGAAGCGTCCACGCGCGCTGCGCAAGTTCCTGCGGAGATTCAGCGGCACCAAGCGGCGGCGGAAAAACGCCAAACGCGGCGGCGGCCAAAAGCGATGCGAGGACGCGGTTCATTCGCAGTGTCAGCAGGAATAATAACTGACGAAGGAGACGTGTCCACGAGCGAATTGGTGACGGTCCCCGTTCCTCACAGGCCATTCACCACATTACGCAGCGACTGGCCGAGCAGCGCGCGGCGGACGTTCTGGCTGCCCTTGACGCGCATGTCGAGCAGGCCTTCCTCGCAGTAAAACGCCGCGTGCGGATTCAAAATCAACCGGTCGTGCACGGGATGGTTCGGGTCGCGCCACGCCTTGAGCAGCGAGTCGTTTTCGTCCGGGGGCTCGGTTTCGAGCACATCCAGCGCGACGCCAACGAGGTGGTTGGCGGTCAGCGCATCGAGCACAGCGAGCGGGTCCACGACCGCGCCGCGCGCAGTGTTCACGACGAACGAGCCCTTCGGCAGGCGTGAAATGTTCCCGCGGTTCAGCATGTGTTTCGTTTCCGGCGTGAGCGGGCAGTGGAAGCTCAGCACGTGCGATTGCGCGAGCAGTTCATCAAGCGACTCGACGCGGCGGACCCCGAGCGATTTGTCGCGACCTTCAGGCGCGTAGGGATCGTAGAAGGCCACGTCCATGCCGAGCGCCTTCGCGCGCAGCGCCGCAGCCGTGCCGATGCGCCCGATGCCGACGATGCCGAAAACGCGCCCGCGCAGCCGCATCACCGGCGCGGCCAGCGTGTAGCTCCACTCGCCGCGTCCGGCGCGCAGGCGACTGTTGAGCTGGTGAAATCCGCGCGCGAGCGCGAGCGCCAGCCCGATGGCGGAGTCGGCGACCTCCTCGGTGCCGTAGTCGGGCACGTTCGCGACGGGAATGCCGCGCGTGGCGGCGAACGCGTGGTCCACGTTGTCCACGCCAGCGCCACAGCGGACGATGAGCTTGCAGCGCTGAAGCCGATCGATGGTTTTCCGGCTGATGCGGAGGAAGTGATACATCATCACCGCGTCGGCGTCCTCGATGCGTCCGACGAGGTCGTCCTCGGAAACGGCGTTGAGCGCGGTGACTTCGGCGAGGTCGCCGAGAATTGTCCGCTCCTGATCAAGCGGTTCGCCGAGGAAATCCGTGATGACGACTTTGGCGCGCTGGCTCATGTGTTTTGCGCGCGCAGCTTCTCACAGCCCGGCGGAGCGAAGCAACCTTCACGCGCCGGTGAAATTGGTTTTCCATCGCCCGTGGCCGGCGTTATGAAGTTCCGCATGAAACGCCTTCTGCTTCTCGCCGCGCTTTTTTGCACGGTGCTTTCTGCCGGCTTCTGTGCGCAGCGCGCGAGGCCGAACGTGCTGTTCATCCTCTGCGACGACATCCGCTGGGACGCGCTCGGCTGCGCGGGCAATCCCTACGTCAAGACGCCGAACATTGACCGTCTCGCGCACGAGGGCGTGCATTTCCGCAACATGTTCTGCACGACGTCGCTGTGCTCGCCGAGCCGCGCGAGCATCCTGAGCGGGCTGTATGCGCACGCACATGGAGTGCAAAATAATTTCACGGAGTATCCGGCGAATCTCACAAGCTTCCCGATGCAGTTGCAGAAACAGGGTTACGACACGGCCTACTTCGGCAAATGGCACATGGGCGAGGACAACGACCAGCCGCGGCCAGGCTTCAACTGGTTCGCGACGCACAAGGGTCAGGGCAAATACTTCGACACCGAGTGGAACGTGAACGGCACGGGCAGCAAGCTCATCCCCGGCTATTACACGCACATCGTCACGGACATGGCGACGGAGTGGCTCAACCGCGATCACGCGGGCAAGCCGTGGCTGCTCATGATCGGCCACAAGGCGCCGCACAGCTTTTATTTTCCCGAGCCGAAATACACGAACACCTTCGACAAGGTGTGGATTCCGTATCCCGAGACGGCGTTCCACCTCGACGACAAGCCCGCGTGGATGAAGGAGCGGCTCTACACGTGGCACGGCATTTACGGGCCGCTCTTCGAGTGGCGCAAAAAATTCCCCGACGACAGCCCGGAGGCGGTGAAGGACTTCGCCGCGATGACCCGCGCGTATTGGGGAACGATCCTCTCCGTGGATGACAGCGTGGGCAAACTCCTCGGCGAACTTCAGCGCCGCGGCGAACTCGACCACACGCTCATCGTCTTCATGGGCGACAACGGCCTGCTCAACGGCGAGCACGGCATGGTGGACAAGCGCACCGCCCACGAGGCGAGCCTGCGCATCCCGCTCATCGTGCGTTATCCCGGCCTCACGCCGACGGACAAGCCACGCGACATTTTGCAGCAGGCGCTCACCGTGGATGTCGCGCCGAGCATCCTTGAACTCTGCGGCGCGCCGCCGCTGCCGAACATTCACGGCAAATCATGGGTGAAGCTCGTCCAGCGCGGCGACCCGTCGTGGCGCACCGCGTGGCTGTATCACTACAACTACGAGAAGCAGTTCCCCTACACGCCGAACGTCCGAGCCGTCCGCACCGACTCGTGGAAATACATCCACTACCCGCACGGCGACGGCAAACCCGACCGCCACAAGGTCGAGCTATACAACATTGAGTTCGACCCCGAGGAACGGCACAACCTGATTGATAATCCAAAATACACGACCGAGTGGAAACGCATGATGGGCGAACTCGGCCGCGTGATGAAGGAAGTCGGCCTGACAGCAGCGAATGACAAGATGCCGCTCGACGAAGGCATCAAGAAGGAACTGCCGGATCAAAAAATCCGGTAGTTCAATCCTCTCGAAGAAGATAATGCGAACGAATCGAAATTGATTAGGTTGTTGCGATGAATGGCGACACTTTAGTTTTCGACACTGGTGAAGATATCGTTGGGATTTACTCGATCAAGCAAGGCGAATTCATCCCTTATTGTGGAGAAATAAAACGGAAGGGAGTCGAACGGTTACTTCGTGCCAAAGAAATCGTTTCATACAACGGGAATCGGTATGATTTGAAGCAACTCGCAAAGTTCTTGGGCTTGGCAGACGATCAAGGGGTGAACCTTTTAGGCCGACATACAGACATGGAAGAAGTTTGCTGGAGCAGCAGAATTCTTGGGAAAAGTCTGAGAGACACCTATCGGATACAGTTTGGAACTATTCCGTTATTTCCAGACACTTACGAAGGTTCCTGTGAATGCGACGTATTTATGACACGGAAATTATGGGAGTGTTGGAAGGCAGGCACACTAAAAATGGTGGATGGCAATTTACGGCAATGAAGGTGTGATGTAATGAAAACTTCTATGAGGAAACTTATTCTTCTCGCGGTGTTCACGGTGAACTGCGTGTCTTCCCAGGCCGCTGATGTTAGTCTCTTCGCCCGCACCAACCTCGTCGCGTGGTGCATCGTGCCCTTCGACGCAAAGAAGCGTGGCCCCGAGGAGCGCGCCGCGATGATGGAACGGCTCGGCTTCAAGCATTTCGCCTACGATTACCGCGCCGAGCACATCCCGCAGTGGGACGCCGAACTCGACGCGCTCCAGCGCCACGGCATCAGCCTCGACGCGTGGTGGTTCCCCAGCGCGATGAACGACGAGGCGAAACGCGCGATCGAGCTGTTCCGCCGCCACGGCGTGAAGCCGCAGCTCTGGGTCACCGGCGGCGGCGCCGCGCCGAAATCGCCCGAGGAACAGCGCGCCCGCGTCGAGGCCGAGGCGAAGCGCCTGCGCCCCATCGCGGAAGCCGCGGCCTCCATCGGTGCGAAGGTCGCGCTCTACAACCACGGTAGTTGGTTCGGCGAGCCGGAGAACCAGCTTGCCATCATCGAGCAGCTCAAGCGCGACGGCATCACGAACGTCGGCCTCGTCTATAACCTTCACCACGGGCACGAGCATCTCGACCGCTTCCCCGCGCTGTTGCAGGCGATGAAGCCGCACCTGCTCGCGCTCAACCTCAACGGCATGGTCAAGGACGGCGACAAGGCCGGGAAGAAAATCCTCGTGCTCGGCACGGGCGATCTCGACCTTACACTGTTGAAGACGATTCGCGATTCTGGCTGGCGCGGGCCGGTCGGCATCCTCAACCACACGGATGAGGACGCCGAGGCGCGGCTGCGCGCCAACCTCGACGGATTGGAAAAATTGGTGAAGCAGTTGCCGTGAACGGTGCTGAACCACTCTCTCTTTCCAAAGTGGAAAGGCTGCCCAAAGGCGGGTTCAATCCTTCGGCACCTCGTTGAGCGTGTAATGGAACGTGTCGTTCCGCAACGGCTTGCCTTCCGTGTTCTTCACGCCGAGCGCGCGCACCATCACGACGTTGCGCAGCAGGATACCCCCCACCGTCAGGCGCACGCTGAGTTTGTCGGCGGACACGGCGGCCTTTGTCACACGCGACGCGGGGCCGAGGATTTTTTCGTCACGATCCTTTTCCGGCGCGTTGTGTTTGCCATCGTAGGCGTAAGTGTATTGCGTGGCGTCCCAGTTTTCCGCGTCACCCGCGAGCGCGGCGTCCACGGGCTGCGTGAAGGTCAGCTCGAAGCCGTCAGCGCGCGCGTGAACCTCGCGAATCTCGAACGGCATCTTGCCCGTGAAACTCACGCGGTCGAGCGAGTGCGGCTGCGGCGCGATGCTCGTCCAGTGGCCCATGCGCAAGCCGCCAGCGTAGAGCTTGGAGTCCGGCCCGAACGCGAGCCGGTTCACGCCGGAGGCAAAGCCCTTCACGAACGGAAACACCGCGCCCTGCCACTGGCCGTTGACTTTTTCCAGCGCGACGCGGAAGACGCTCGCGTTCTGAAATTCGCCGACGAGCATCTGCCCCTTGAACGGCCCGAAGCGCTCGTCCGCGATGGTCGCGATGCCGCTGGCCGAACGAATCCACGCATACGGAAACCACACGGCGGGCGGCGCGAAGTTCGCGTCGCCGTTGAACTGCTCGCGCGGCGCGGGCGACGCGGACGGGTGGCCGTAGTATTTGCCGGCCTGAAGATGGTTCAGCTTGTTCGCCGCGATCCAGTGGCCCTGATTGTCCGTCATGAAGATGTCGCCATTGAACTCGCCGAAGCCGTTCGGCACGCGAAGGCCGGAGCAGAAACCTTCCGTGGCGAAGCGTTGCGAAAGCAATTCGTCATTCCGCGTTCCGCGTTCCGTGCTCCGCGTTACTTTCATGCACCACCCCATGAACGGCACGTCGTAGATCGTGCGGTGGCCGGTGATCATCACATAGAAATTCCCCGCCGCGTCGAGCGCCGGCCCGGTGGCAAACGAGTGATAGTTGCCCGTGTAGCCCCATCCGTCGCTGATGCACTCGAAGAGGTCGGCCTCGCCGTTGCCGTCGGTGTCCGTGAGGCGCGTCAGTTCGCACTTCTGAGTCACGTAGATTTTGCCGCCGATCACGCGCAGCCCGCCCGGCTCATTCAGCCCGCGCGCGAACCGCCGCCATCGCGCCTGCGTCGGCGCGCTGGTCGCACGCTCGATGATCCACACCTCGCCCTGATACGTGCAGACGGCGAGGTCGCCGTTCGGCAAAAAATCCATGCCACCGACGAGGAGTTTGATGTCCTTGGGAATCGGAAAGTGCTCGACGCGAAAAAAGTCGTCACCGGCGGGCGAGTCGCGGAAATCTGCCGGCGCGGCAAAAGCGGGCGGCATTTGCGGCTCCGGCTTGGCGCGGTCGGGCACTTTCAAATTGTGAAGTTCGCGAAGCACGAATTCTGCGTCGGAAGCATCACGACAAACGACAGTGAGAATTTCAAACTCCCTCGCGGTGCCAACCTCAGCCCAAACTACAACGACCGGCCCGACAAACTCGTTCGTCACGATCGCGCTGTAAGGTCCGTGCCCGTCGCGCTCCGTTTGCAACACGACGCGATGCGGGCCGGCTTCCTCCTTCGCGCGCAGCGACTGAGCGGGCAAGCCGCGCGCAGCGACCACGAGCACATCGTTCGAGCGCTGAATGGCCACGGCATTGGGCCAGTGTTCGAGTTTGAGCAACCGGCCCGGCTCGTCGTGCAACGACAATGTTGCGCGTGCTTCTTTGCCTGTGAGTTTGAAATCACGAACGACGATGGAATGATTCGCGAGTCGCTCAAGCCGCGGCGTTTCGCGCACAATCAGCGGACTTGCGTCGCGCGTTTCGAGTTCGTAGCGGAATGAATTTATTCCTCCCGTCGTTTCCAAAGCAAGAAAGCGACCGTGCGGTTCGCGAGCGAACGCGTCGCCCCACAACCGCACACCCGTGAAATCGCAGACAAACTTTGTCGCCGTGCCGTTGAACGGCGGGCCGTAGAGATTCAGCGGCTCGCCTTCCCAGACCGTGTGCGTGCGGAGCAGCTTCGCATCCCACGCGAGATGCAAGTTCGTCGCCAGCGACACGACGATGCTGCGGCTGGACAACCCAATCGGCGCGCGGCGGAACGGCATGTCCGCCGGATCATGCGCTGCGACGACGACAGCGGCTGACTTCGGTGCCGTTTGCGGCAACGCGCTGTGCGCATAGAGGCACAGGCACGCCAGCATGATTCCGCAACAGAAGGATTTCAGCATGAACGCAGCATAACGCGCGGTGTTCGTGAGGCGAGGCGATTGTGCGCTACTTCTTTTTGAAGGCGGCGTCGAACTGCGCGCGGGCGGCGAGGTAGTCGGGATTCTTTGGCTCGATTTGCAGCGCGCGCGTCAGACACCGGTCGGCCTCGGCGGCATCGCGGCGTTGCAGCGCGAGGTGATGCTTCATGAACCACGCGAAGCCCGGCGCAAGCCCGCGCTGTGTCATGGTTGCAAAAACTTTGTCTGCTTCATCGAATTTGCCGAAGCGAAACAGCGCGTAGCCATAGTCGCGCCAGTAGTTTTCGCCACTGCCGGGCCGCTGCGTGAGTGCGGCGAGCAGTTCGATGGCGCGCGCAAAATCACCGCTCACCAGCGCGGCGCGGGCCAGCGCGGTTTGCGCGAAGACGCTGTCCGGCTCGAACGCAAGCGCGCGTTGCGCCTCGGTTTTCGCAGCCGCGGCAGTGTTGGGCGTGATGTTCGTGAAGCTCCAGTCGCCGGGCCAGAGCAGGTGGAATTCGTTTCGCGCGATCACGGCGCGGTTCGTCGCGGTTCGTTCGAGAAAGAGCAGCGCGGAGTCGTTGAACGCGACGAGCGCCCAGCCTTCATCCGCGTGCAGCGCCTTCGCCATCGCGGGCATTTCGCGCGGCGCGACGATGGGCAGCAGCACGCCGCGCGCGTTGAATTTGAGCAGCCGCTCCTGCCAGCCCGGCTCGGCGCGCAGCGTGGGGAGATATTCCTTCCGCCAGAATTCATCGGGATACGCGTCGCCGCGGCCGTCAATGAAGGGCGGGAATTCCGGCCACAACCACCACAGCATCGAGCCGCCGAAGCGCATCTCGTTGAAGAGTCGCTGCGGCGGGACTTCGCGTCTGATGAAGTCGTAAATCGTCATCGGATAAAACGCGCGGTGCAGCCCGATGCCGAACGGATGCGTGCGGTCGCCGATGGCGAACACGAGCGCCAGCACGAGCCACGCGGGTGCGAGCAGCGCCTGCTGCATCCAGCGGAGAACGCTGTCACGCGCCGGCAGCAACCGGTCGAGCAGGAACGCGGCATGAGGCGCGGCGACGAGCGTGAAGGTGAGCAGCGACCTCTGCGTCGCGCACGCGAGGTAACCGAACACAAGCGTGGGCACGACGAAGCGGAGCTTCACGCGCTGCCAGCTTACGGCCTGCAACACGACGAGCACGCCAAGCCACAGAAAAAACAGCGGCTCGGTATCCCAGCGCGGCGGGTAGTATTCGAGAATCACCGAGCGCCAGAACGGGCTGAGGAATTGTTCGACGGGCACGAGCATCACGCGCCAGCCGCTGGGGTTGATGAGCTGCGTCGCGACGACGGCGGCGGCGAGCGAGAGGAGAATTGACGCGGGCCGCACGAAAAGTTCTTTGAACTCAATTCGCTCGCGTTTGCGCCAGCCGCGCCAGAACCACTCGATCCATTCCGCGCCGCTCCAGCAGCAGAGCAGCACGAAGCCGTAGATGTAGCCCGCGTGCGTGTTCGCCCAGAACGCCATCAGCAGCGGCAGCCAGAGGAACTGCCAGCCGCGCTCGCGATCCTCGCGCGCGTCCAGCACGAGCAAAATAACAAAGAGCAGCGCCGTGACGAGATCGGGCCGCTCGAAAAACCGCACGCGCGCGATGAGCGTCGTGACCGTCAGCACCCAGAACGGCCAGAGCGATCCTGACTCGGACTCGCGCTTTGCGGCGACGAGCGCGAGAAGCAAGATCATCGCGCCGAGCAGCGCCTTGAACGTGATGAGCGCGCCGAGTCCGCCCTGCGACCAGACGATGTAGTAGAGTGTTGCCGGCCACCACTGCTGGAGAGTCCACGGATGTTCTGGGATGGCATAGGAGAAGGTGTTCTTGTCAGGAATGTGGCCAGTCGTGAGCAGATGTTCGCCAGTGCGCAGGTGATAGCCGACATCGGCATCCGAGACGTGAAAAAACCCACACGTGAAGGCGAACACCGCAAAGGCAAGCCAGAGCAGACGTTCGGTGCGGTCGCGTTGCGACGCGGCGGGCATGTGCAGAGATGGCGGAGAGAGTGGGATTTGAACCCACGGTGGGGTATAAGCCCACGCACGCTTTCCAGGCGTGTGCCTTAAACCACTCAGCCATCTCTCCAGCCGGGCGCGGAAACTGTGGGCCACGGGCAATGCCGGCGCAACTGTTTTTGCGGTCTGGCTTCCTTGAAGCCGCAATTGCCAATCGCTTCTAAAGACGGTGCGGGGAGTTTCGCTGGTAAGCACAGCAAACATTGTGATTGCCTCGCAGCGCGCAGGAGCCTATTACCTATCACAAAATCTCAAACAAGAATTGTTCATGAGTCTCCCAAAGACTTCCCGGCGCCGGTTTCTGAAAGCCGGTGGCATTGGTGTCCTGAATCTGGCCGTCCCGGGGCTGGTCGTCGGGAAGGACAAGTTCGATGCCTCGGGCAAGGCCGTGGCCTCGAAGAAGTGCTGCATCTTTCTCCTTCTGTGCGGTGGCCCGAGCCACATTGACACGTGGGATTTGAAGCCGGACGCCCCGTCCGAAATCCGCGGGCCTTACAAGCCGATCCGCACGAAGGTGCCGGGAATGCAGTTGAGCGAACTCCACCCGATGCTCGCGAAGGTCACGGATCAATTTTGTTTGATTCGCTCGATGAGGCACCCGGCGCCGATTGCCAACCACTACGACGCCATGCACAACCTGCTTTGCGGACAAGTGGTCGAACGGGTCAAGGAAGGCGTGCCTGATGAGCTGCCCTACATCGGATCAGTGGTGGCAAAAAATCTTTCCAATGAGCGAAACCTCATCTCGAACGCGTGGCTCATCAAATGCGTCGGGCCGCCGGTTTTCTGCGCGCCGAACATCGGCTCCGGCGGTTATCTTGGATCGGCCTACGCGCCCGTGTTCATCGGCTCCGCTGACAACCACCCGGCGATGCCGAAATTCAAGCTGCCGGAAATTTATGACATGGCGGATCCCGCGCGATTGCAGGAACGTCGCAAGCTGCTCAACGTCCTCGAATCCGGCCGGGTCGCCGGAGACGCGGGCAAGGACTGGGATGCCCTGCGCGAGCTGGCCTACGACGCGATGACGCGGCCGGAAGGGCGACAAGCCTTCGACTTGAAGAGTGAGCCGCTGTCTGTTCGCGAGCGTTACGGCATGCACCCGCTTGGCCAGAACCTGCTCCTCGCCCGGCGGATGGTGGAGGCCGGCGTGCGCTTTGTGACCGTCAATGGCTGGGTCGGTGCCGCGCCCGAAGCCGGCGGCGGCCCGCCGAGTTCCAGTTGGGACATGCATGGCGGCAACATGGGCATGGGCGACGCCTTCGGGACCGGTTCCTACGGCATGAACTTTTGCCTGCCGCGACTGGACCAGGCGCTCTCCGCCCTCCTGACGGATCTCAAGGATCGTGGGATGCTGGACGACACCCTCGTCGTCGCGATGGGCGAGTTCGGGCGCACGCCGGTCATCCTGACGCAAGGGCCGCCAGGTCGGCAGCACTGGCCCCAATGCTTTTCCGCGATCATTGCTGGCTGCGGAATTCGCGGCGGCGCCGTCTATGGCGAGTCGGATAAAACCGCTTCCGCACCGAAGAGCAATCCCGTGACACCCCAGGACCTCCACGCCACTGTTCTCCACGCCTTGGGCGTGCCGCTAAACGACCTCGGCAAGAACACCGGCATCATCCGTCCGCCGTTTTCCACGGGCAAGCCAGTGATGGAGTTATTCGGTTAGGGTCTTTCCAGTTTAGTGTGCACCGAGGTAGAGGGCCTTGGGCAATGCCGGCGCGACTGTTTTGCGGCCGGCGGGGATTACTTCGATTCCACAGTCACGGCTTCCGTCGCCGTTGAAGCTTCGCTGCGGCGGAACGACCGGGCGGCCAAGACAATCGCGCCGATAATCAGGAGGCTGCTGAAGAAAAACGCCGCGCCCGGAATCCGCACCGGCGCGCGTTCACTGATGAAGAAGCTGAATAAACCTGTCGCCAGCGGCGGCCCGATCACGCCCGTGATGCTTGAGAGGCTCGTCAGCGCGCCTTGCAACGCCCCTTGCTCGTTCGCGCCGACGCTGCGCGAGATCAACCCCTGCATCGCCGGGCTGCAAATGCCCCCGAGCGATCCGAACGCGATGATCGGATAAACCATCCAGCCTTGCGTGGCCAGTCCGTAGGCCGCGTAGCTCGCCACACCGAGCGCCAGCCCGACGATCACCGACCGCCGCTCGCCGAGCGCCGGGATGATCGAGCGCGTCAGTCCGCCCTGCACGATGGCCGCCATCAGGCCCACCATCGCGAGCGACGCCCCCACCTGCCCCGGCGTCCACGAGTAGCGATGGCCCGTGTAGAGCACCCACGTCGCGGGAAAGACCTGATGTGCGAGGTAAAACAGGAAGTAAGCCCCCGTCAGTCCGATCACCACGGGATGCCGGCGCAGCGCGAGCAGCGAGCCGACGGGGTTCGCGCGTCTCCAGTCGAACGCGCGGCGGTTGCCCGGCACGAGCGACTCCGGCAGCACGAGCAGGCCGTAGAGCCAGTTCAGCAGCGTCAGCCCCGCCGCGACGAGGAACGGCATCCGCAGGCCGATGTTGCCGAGCAATCCGCCGAGTGCCGGCCCGGCGATGAAGCCCAGCCCGAACGCCACGCCGATCATGCCGAAGTTTTGCGCGCGCTTCTCCGGCGGGCTGATGTCCGCGATGTAGGCCGCCGCCGCGGTGAAGTTCGCGCTCGTGATTCCCGCCACCACGCGCCCGAAGAAAAACCAGCCGAGGTTCGGCGCGTAGGCCAGCAGCAGGTAATCGAGGCCCGAGCCGAACAGCGACGCGAGGATCACCGGCCGCCGCCCGAACCGATCCGAGAGATTCCCCAGCACGGGTGCAAAGATGAACTGCATCAGTCCGTAGAGCGCCGCCAGCAGGCCGAACGTGTTCGCCGCCGCCGTCACGCTGCCGCCCTCGAACTGCTGGATGAGCTTCGGTAGGATGGGAATGATCAACCCGATGCCGAGGATGTCGAGGAACAGCGTGACGAAGATGAAGGCGAGTGCGGGCTTGCGCGCGGGCATGGCTGGCGGAGATGACACGGTTTTCGCCGCGAAGAGGCAAGCTCGCAAACACGCAGGACGGCGGTGAGCAGTTCGCGCTTGTCATGGGACAAGGCGAAAGTTCACCTTGGGCCCGTTCTTCAACCATGAAAACTCACTTCTGGCCGCTCTTGGCAGTCGCAATTTCAACCAACTTGCTCGCGCAGGACGCGCCCACCTTCCCGCCGCCGTCCCCGCTGTCAAAGGCCGCACTGGAGAAGATTGCGATGATGACTCCGCACTTCGATGGCAAAACGCTCGCCGGCTGGAAAGCGAGCACGAAGGGCACCAACGCGGTGGACATCACCAAAGCGTGGACGGTCAAGGACGGCGCCATGGCGAGCCTCGGCGAAGGCCGCGGCGTGCTGCACACGGAAAAGGAGTTCGGCAATTACCGTCTCATCTTCACCATGCGGCACGTCTCGGGACAGCCGGACCATCAGGCGTGCGTGCTGATTTTCTGCACCGCTCCCGCGGACGGAAAGGCGCTCGACGCGCTCGCCGGCATCCAGTTCCAGCCGCCGAACGGCGGGAGCTGGGATTACCGGCCGGGAAAAAACAACGGCGGCAAGGGGCTGTTCACGCGCCTGCCGCATCCGAAATTCGACGCGCACGAATGGAGCCAGGTCGAACTGCTCGTGAACGCCGGCGCAGGCACCGCGCGCATGGCCGTCGCCCAGCCCGTCGGCACGAAGGCCTACGAAGTCCTCGACTTCAAGGACGCGACCGCCGGCAGGCAAGGCCCCATCGCGTGGCAGATGCACAACAAGGGGTTGTTCGACGAATACAAGGACGTGCGCATCGAGGTGGACCCGAAGGAGGACAAACTCATCCTCGTGGAATGAAAAAGCCGCCCCGGTTTCCCGAGGCGGCTTATTGTAGCGGCGCACTGTGAGCGCCGCGAATTTCAGCGGCGGTCACGGATCGCCGCCACAGGTTTACTTCTTCTTCGCCTTGCGCTTTTCCTCGATGGCGGCCTGCGCGGCGGCGAGGCGCGCGACAGGGACGCGGAAGGGCGAGCAGCTCACATAAGTTAGGCCGAGCTTGTGGCAGAACTTCACCGAGTCGGGATCGCCGCCGTGTTCGCCGCAGATGCCGAGCTTGATGTCGGGCCGCGTCTTGCGGCCTTTCTCGATGGCGATCTGCATGAGCTGGCCCACGCCGGTCTGATCAATCGTGGCAAAGGGGTTCTTCTTCACGATTTCGAGTTCCGCGTAGTGCGGCAGGAAGCTACCGGAATCGTCGCGGCTCATGCCGAGCGTGGTCTGCGTGAGGTCGTTGGTGCCGAAGCTGAAGAACTCGGCGCTCTGCGCGATTTCATCCGCGGTGAGCGCGCCGCGCGGCACCTCGATCATGGTGCCGACGAGGTAGCTGAGCTTGACCTTCTTCTCGGCCTGCACCTGCTTGGCGACTTCGTGGACGACGGCGACCTGGAGGTCGAGTTCCTTCTTGAAACCGACGAGCGGGATCATGATTTCAGGCCGGGCCTTGATGCCTTTCTTCTGGCATTCGGCGGCGGCCTCAAAGACGGCGCGGGCCTGCATCGTGGAAATTTCCGAGTAGATGATGCCGAGTCGGCAGCCGCGGAAGCCGAGCATCGGGTTGAACTCGTGCAGGTCGTGAACGCGCTTGTTGATCTTGTCCACGCTGACGCCGAGCTTCTGCGCGAGGTCGTTCTGCGCGGCGTGGTCGTGCGGCAGGAACTCATGCAACGGCGGGTCGAGGAAGCGGATAGTCGCGGGCAGGCCCTTGAGTTCCTTGAACATGCCGAGAAAATCCTCGCGCTGATACGGGAGAATCTTGGCGAGTGCGACTTCGCGCGCGGCCTTGCTGTCGGCGAGGATCATCTCGCGCATCGCGTCAATGCGGTCGCCCTCGAAGAACATGTGCTCGGTGCGGCACAGGCCGATGCCAGACGCGCCGAAGGAGACGGCGTTGGTGGTCTGCGCGGGGTTGTCGGCGTTCGTGCGGACGGTGAGGCGGGTGGACTTCGCGCACCAGTTCATGAGCTGGACGAAGTTCTTGTAGGTGCGGCTTTGCTGCGCTTCCTTGTTGCCATGGAGCAGGCCTTGAATGACTTCCGAAGGGGCGGTCTTCACTTCGCCCGCGTAAACAGTGCCGCTCGTGCCGTCAATCGAGAGGTAGTCGCCTTCCCTGAACGTCTCGCCGCCGACGGTGAGTGTCTTGACATGGTAGTCCACATTGAGCGTGCTCGCACCGCAGACGCAGACCTTGCCCATCTGTCGGGCGACGAGCGCCGCGTGCGATGAAACGCCGCCGCGCGCGGTGAGGATGCCCTCGGCCGCGATCATGCCGCGCAGGTCTTCGGGCGAAGTCTCGACGCGCACGAGCAGCACGGGACCGAGTTTGGCGGCTTCGACGCAGCGCTCGGCATTGAAATAAATTTTCCCGCTCGCCGCGCCGGGGCCGGCGGGCAGGCCGGTGGCGATTTGCTTCGCGCTCTTGATGGCCGCGCGGTCAAAGATGGGCGCGAGCACCTGATCAAGCTGATCTGCCGGCACGCGCATCACCGCGGTCTCGGCGTCAATGAGCTTCTCCTTCACCATTTCGCAGGCGATGCGGACGGCGGCGACGCCGGTGCGCTTGCCGTTGCGCGTCTGGAGCATGAAGACCTTGCCGTCCTGGATGGTGAACTCGAAGTCCTGCATGTCCTTGAAGTGCGTCTCGAGGACCTTGCGGATGCGTTCGAGTTCCTTGAGCGACGCGGGTTGATGGTCGCCGAGCTTGATGACCGGCTCGGGTGTGCGCACGCCGGCGACGACATCCTCGCCCTGCGCGTTCATGAGGAACTCGCCGTAAAAAACTTTTTCACCGGTTGCCGGATCACGCGTGAACGCGACGCCGGAGCCGGACTGCTCGCCGGTGTTGCCGAAGACCATCGCCTGCACGTTGACGGCGGTTCCCCATTCGGTGGGGATGTTGTATTTGCGGCGATAGACGATGGCGCGGTCGTTCATCCACGAGCCGAACACGGCGCCGACGGCGCCCTTGAGCTGGTCCCACGGATTGGCCGGGAATTCACGACCGGTGCGGTCCTTCACGAGCGCCTTGAAGCGCTTCACCAGCTCCTTGAGCGCGTCCACGCCGAGCTTCGTATCCTCCACATCTTCGTTGCCGAGGACTTCCTTCTTCAGCCCGCCGATGACCGTCTCGAACGGCTCGTGGTCTTCACCCGGCGCCTTTTGCACGCCGAGCACCACGTCGCCATACATCTGGATGAAGCGTCGGTAGCAATCCCACGCGAAACGCTCGTTGCCCGTGGCCTTGACGAGCGCGAGCACGGTCTCGTCGTTGAGGCCGAGGTTGAGGATGGTGTCCATCATGCCGGGCATCGAATCGCGCGCGCCGGAGCGGACGGCGACGAGCAGCGGCATGGCGTTCTTGTCGCCGAATTTGGTGCCCATGATGGCTTCCATGTTGGCGACGCCCTTCTCGATCTGCGCCTGGAGTTCCTTCGGGTAGGTGCGCTTGTTGTCGTAGAAGTAAGTGCAGACCTCGGTCGTGATGGTGAAGCCCGGAGGCACGGGCAGGCCGATGCGGGTCATCTCGGCGAGGTTGGCGCCCTTGCCGCCGAGGAGGGGTTTCATCGAGCCGTCGCCGTCGGCTTTTTTGTTGCCGAAGGTGTAAACGTATTTGGAGGACTTGGCCATAATCAGTGTTGAGTCGGTGTGTTCTTTCAGTGAATCCGCGAAAAACGAGCCGCGACAGTAGCAAAGGGCCGGGGGGTGTCAACGGCGTTTGGGGAAAATGCATCCGGGCGAACCAAAAGGGCAATTAAAAGACCCTTTGTGAAAAAAATCACAAATCCACTTGCCTGCTCTCGGACGCGTGGCTAGCTTGACTTTCTCAGGCGACGACGCGCGCCTGCGTTTATGCCGAGCACGACGGAATTTGGCTACGATTCGAAGGTTGAAGGCGATGTCATCGTCACGCGCGTGGACGCCGCCGTCAACTGGTTCCGCAAAAATTCCATCTGGCCCATGCCGATGGGCCTTGCCTGCTGCGCCATCGAGCTGATGGCCGCGGGCGCGAGCCGGTTTGACATTTCGCGCTTCGGCTCGGAGGTCATGCGCTTCAGCCCGCGCCAGTCGGACGTGATGATCGTCGCCGGCACCGTCACTTACAAAATGGCTCTCGCCGTCCGCCGCATTTACGACCAGATGCCGGAGCCGAAGTGGGTCATCGCGATGGGCGCGTGCGCCTCGACCGGCGGCATGTATCGCAGCTACGCCGTGCTGCAAGGCGTGGACAACATCATCCCCGTGGACGTGTATGTGGCCGGCTGCCCGCCGCGTCCCGAAGCCCTGCTCGATGCGCTCATCAAGTTGCAGGACAAAATGCAGCACGAGCCGGTGCTGGCGCAGCCCAAGCCGGTGGCCGCGTAAAATTTCAACTCTCGTTCGTTGCAATGCCCGCGCTGGAATTAGCACAACAACTAAAAGCCAAGTTCGGCGAACTCGTGTCCGCCCCGGCCCAGTTTCGCGGCGAGGTGACGCTGAAAATCGCGGACGCCGAACGCATCGCCGAAGTCTGCGAATTCGGCAAGAAATCGCTCGGCTTCGACTACCTGCTCGACGTGAGCAGCGTGGACAATTACGGCGACGATCCGCGCTGGACGGTCGTGTATGAACTTTACGGCATGGGCCATCGCTGTCACTTGCGCCTGAAGACCAACGTGAGCGAGGAGAAGTCCGAGTTGCCAACCGTCACCGGCGTGTGGCGCACGGCCGACTGGCACGAACGCGAGATTTACGACATGATGGGCATCCGCTTTCGCGGCCATCCCGATCTGCGCCGCATTTTGATGTGGGACGGCTATCCGTATTTTCCACTGCGGAAAGATTTCCCGCTCGCGGGCAAGCCGAGCGAGTTGCCGGACGTGGCCTTCACAAAGAAGGCACCGCTCGAAGGCGGGCCGTTCGTGACCGTCGCTGGCGGCAAGGACACCATCGCCCGCGAGCCGCGCGTGCGCACGCCGGAGAACTGATTTTTGCCACGAAAATGCACAAAAAACACAAAAGAAATTTCGGCTTTGCGCCTCTTGTGATTTTTTGCGGCTAATCGAAACATTTCATGGCCACCGCCCAAACCATCGAATTTCGCGAGCCGTCGGCCCGGATCAACCTGGCTGCGGTTCCGCTCGCGCCCGCCTCGCCGCCGCCGGCGGATGAGTTGCGCGAGATGCAGGGCGAGAAAATGGTGCTCAACATGGGGCCGTCGCATCCGTCCACGCACGGCGTGTTACGCATCGTGCTGGAGCTGGACGGCGAGATCATCACCAAGGCCACGCCGGACGTGGGTTACTTGCATCGCGGCGACGAGAAGATCGCCGAGAACATGACCTACACGCAGTTCATCCCTTACACGGATCGGCTGGATTACCTCGCGCCGCTGGCGAACAACGTCGCCTACGCGCTGGCGGTGGAAAAACTGCTCGGCATCCACGACAAACTCCCGCCGCGCTGCCAAAACATCCGCGTGATCTGCTGCGAGCTGGCGCGCATCTCGGCGCACCTGCTCGGCCTCGGCGCCTACGCGATGGATGTCGGCGCGTTGACGGTGTTCCTGCATACGTTCACCGAGCGCGAGAAGATTTACAATTTGTGCGAATCGCTCACCGGCGCGCGGTTCACGACGAGTTACACGCGCATCGGCGGGCTTTCGCGCGACACGCCGCCCGGCTGGTGCGATGCAGTTCGCAAATTCTGCGACGAAGTGGTCGTGAACTTCGACGAGTCCGAGAAGTTGCTCACGCGCAACCCCATCTTCGTGAACCGCACGAAAAATGTCGGCATCATCTCGCGGGCCGACGCGATTGACTACGGCCTGAGCGGGCCGAACCTGCGCGGCAGCGGCGTCGAGCACGATGTGCGCAAGGCCAATCCGTATCTGATTTACGATCAGCTTGAGTTCGACGTGCCGGTCGGCTCGGTCGGCGACTGCCACGACCGTTACCTCGTCCGCATGGAGGAGATGCGCCAGAGCGTGCGCCTCATCCGCCAGTGCCTCGACCGCATTCCCGGCGGCTTCGACAACCAATCGAAGGAGCCGGTCAACATCGCCGACGGCAAGATCGTGCTGCCGCCAAAGGACAAGGTGATGACGAGCATGGAGGAGCTGATCCACCAGTTCATCCTCGTGACACAGGGCGTGAACGCGCCGGTCGGTGAAATTTATTTCGGCGCGGAAAATCCGAAGGGCGAACTCGGTTTTTACATCAACAGCAAGGGCGGCGGCACACCGCACCGGATGAAGATTCGCGCGCCGTCGTTCGTGAACCTGAGCATCCTGCCGCACGTGCTGCCGGGCCACATCATCAGCGACGTGGTGAGCATTCTCGGCTCGATTGATTTCGTGATGGGAGAATGTGACCGATGAGCTTCACCGTTCCAGCACAACTTGAAGCCGAGATGGACGAGTTGATCACACACTATCCGCAGAAGCGCAGCGCGTCGCTCATGCTGCTGCACGCGGTGCAGGAGCACTTCGGCTACGTCTCGCGCGACGCCGTCGAGTGGATCGCGCAGAAGCTCGGCCTCCAGCCCATCAGCATCTACGAGCTGGTCACGTTCTACCCGATGTTCCGGCAGGAGCCGCTCGGCCGGACGCACATCAAGGTCTGCCGCACGTTGAGCTGCGCGCTCGCCGGCAGCGGCGAACTGCGCACCCACTTCTGCCAGAAGCTCGGACTCGACGCCCACAAGCACGCGCCGCAAACCACGCCGGATGGGAAGTTCACCGTGGAGTTCGTCGAGTGCCTCGCCGACTGCGGCAACGCGCCGGTGGTGCTGGTGAACGAGGATTTGTTGCTGAAAGTAACCTCCGCACAGGCGGACGAGATTGTTACGAAAGGAAGGTGACCTATGTTCCTGCGAGAAATAAGAGTAAAAAATTTTTCCATCCACCAAGATACAAGAATCCAGTTATCGCCGTTGACGGTGTTCGTCGGGCCAAACGGCGGAGGCAAATCGGCGTTCTTCGAGGCGTTGCTGAATCTTTCAATGGTTTCACGGGGCAACCTCCGGCAGGCTTTTAATCGGTATCCATTTTCTTTTCGCGCAACGCTTTACCGAGCCGCAGTTCCGCCGGCTCGGATTAGTTTTCAAGTTGAAATCGCAGAGAGCGAGAAGGCTGCCGAGAGTTTGCTCTATCAAATTGAGTATGCGCAGACAGGAACGAGTGAGGACTATCCATCTTTCACCATCTTTAACGAACGCCTTAGTAGGAAACCAAGCGGCGCACCGCTTTTCGATCGTGGCGATCCCCCAGCCCAACTAAGTGGCTTTTTGGAGGATGATCGCGCTCTTTTCTCTGCAATTCGACAGGCTCAGATTGCCGGGAAGAAACCAGATTTTGATCCTTTGGTTCTTCATTGCGCGCAGCACGTCAGCCGGTTCAACCGATTCCGGCTTGAACCATCAACTTTGGCATCCCCCTCTCGACTTCCAGATGCGACGCAGAACCCTTCAGCGCCTGTCCCTCGCATTGGATATGCTGGCGAAGACCTCGCCGCGACGCTCTACCGCATGAATGAGATTTCGGCGCCAGAGCTCGCAAGCATTAAAGATCGGATACGTGAGATTGAACCCAGTTTTCAAGACTTCGAGTTCAACACACTTGGCGCTGATCGGGTTGGGTTCTCAGTTATTTTTTCTGACGGTCGCCAATCAATTTCTGCACCGCGATTGTCCTCTGGCATGTTGACTTACATCGGCTTGATCGTCTTAGTCACATCAACAAGCCGACCGGCAATAATGATGATCGAGGAACCGGAAAACGGCCTGACACCCCAAGCGGTCCAATCATTCTACAAGGCGTTGAAAACCCTTGCCGAGAATCCGGATGCAACGAAACGCTCTCAAGTCTTAATCTCATCGCATAGTCCATTTGTGATTTGTGAAGCGTGGAACGGCGAGGATCGTGGCTTTATCCACCAAGTAAAAATCACGAATGGTAAATCTCAGGTTCGAAAGTTCTCCGAAGCGATCGGTGCTCAAGGTGCACAGCTTGGCAAAGATGCCGACGGCCAAAGAACCCACCTAAGCCTCAAGCTTGCCGAGGAAGTAATGTCTGGCCGTTATGCTTGAATTTATATGCTGAAGGATTGGCCCAAAGTTTATCGGATGCTGAAGCGAATGCGATTTGAACATGACGACGAGCGCATTCTTTTTGCGCGGACTCAAGCTGCCACTTCAGACGAGCGGATGGAGATGAATGACAATTGCCTCCGATTGACCGGCTGTTGGGGTTGGGAGAACCGGCGGCGCTTCTACCAACTGCGGAGACGGCTTTGCGACTCAACTTCGCCTGGTTTGTGGAAGCTGCGCCTAACGAACGAGGAAATGAATTGGCTGCCCGACATGGATTTGAACCATGACAAACAGATCCAGAGTCTGCTGTGCTACCGTTACACCATCGGGCAAGGCGCGGCGAGGAAACCTAAGCATTCCGGCCTGAGAGTCAAGCCGGCAAACCACTGACATGCCGCAGGAATACAAACTGATTTTGCAGCACGCCGACCAGCCCGGTTACACGCCGGACCTCGAATGCTACCTGCGCCACGGCGGTTACGACGCGCTCAAAAAAGTTCTCGGCCTCCCGCCGAAGGAACTGCCCGACGGCAAAAAAATGTTGCCGCAGGAATTCATCCGCGAAGAGGTCAAGCTCTCCGGCCTGCGCGGCCGCGGCGGCGCGGGCTTCTCCGCCGGCATCAAGTGGTCGCTCGTGGACCGCCGCAGCGGCAAGCCCATCTACCTCATCTGCAACGCCGACGAATCCGAGCCGGGCACGTTCAAGGACCGCCAGATCATCCACAAGGATCCGCACCAACTCATCGAGGGCATGATTATCTCGTGCTTTGCGAACGACGTGAAGCTCGCCTACATCTACATCCGCGGCGAGATGCCACAGGGCGCGAAGCTGCTCAACAAGGCGCTGGCCGAAGCGCGCGCGAAAAATTTCCTCGGCAAGAACATCCTCGGCACCGGCTACGATCTGGAGATTTACGTCCATCGCGGCGCGGGCGCCTACATCTGCGGCGAGGAGACCGGCCTCATCGAATCGCTCGAAGGCAAGCGTCCTTATCCGCGCATCAAGCCGCCGTATTTTCCGGCAGTGCTCGGGCTCTACATGTGTCCGACCATCGTGAACAACGTGGAGACGCTCTGCCACGTGAAGCACATCGTCGCGATGGGCGCGTCCGAATACGCGAAGCTCGGCACGCCCAACAACACCGGCACGCGCATCGTCAGCTTGAGCGGCGACGTGAAACGCCCCGGCTACTACGAGATCGAAGTCGGCAAGGCCACGCTCGGCGAACTCATCAACGATCCCGCGTTCGGCGGCGGCCTGCGCGACGGACGAAAGTTGAAGGCCATCATTCCGGGCGGCTCGTCCTCGAAAGTTCTGAAGGCCGGCGAAGTTTTCAAACTCAACCGCAAAGGCGCGGACGGCCAGATGACGAAGGTGGACGTGCCGTTGCTCGACCTGCCCTACGATTTCGATTCGCTCCAGCAGGCCGGCACGATGTCCGGCTCCAGCGCGATCATCGTGATGGACGACAGCCGCGACATCGTGGACTGCCTCGCGAACGTCGCTGAGTTTTACGCGCACGAGAGCTGCGGCCAGTGCACGCCCTGCCGCGAAGGCGCGCTCTGGATGAGCAAGGCGCTCCACCGTATGACCCACGGCGAGGGCCGCAAGGCGGACGCCGACTATCTCCTGCACATCGCGCAAAACATCCAGGGCCGCACCATCTGCGCCTTTGGCGAGGCCGCCGCGTGGCCGGTCCTGAGCTTCGTGAAGAAGTTCAAGGAAGACTTCGAGGCCAAGGGCGCGGCGGATGAGGCGAAGCACGGCGGCGCAGTTCCGCAGAAAATCGCGGCGAGTCCGAACCACTGAAAATGTCCGACCCAATCTCCATCTCGAAGACCCTGAGCATCCGTGAATGCGGAAAGGATGAGTATTGGTTGCAGGGAGAAATCTACAACGACCCTAGCATTTTGGGTTTGGGTGAATTGGACGTTATTTCAAAAGAACGACAGCAGTCGAGCGGTGGACGGCTGGATTTGATGTTGGGCGACTCTGAAACCGGAACGATGTATGAGGTGGAGGTGATGCTCGGTGAAACGAATGAAAGTCACATCATCCGAGCCATCGAATACTGGGACTTGGAGAGAAGGCGTCGCCCCAAACAGCAGCACATCGCAGTTCTGGTGGCGGAGACGATAACGCGGCGTTTCTTCAATGTTGTCCAGTTGCTTGGTAACTCGATTCCCATCATCGCCATTCAGGCAAACATCATCGAAGCAGATGGACGGCGAGCGTTACACTTCACAAAGATTCTGGATGTTCTTCGTGGTCCAGAGGAGGAAGCCGGGGAATCCGAAGGCAACTTCGGGGAAGACTGGTGGCGGACGAATGAGCCGCTGAACGTGGCTAACGCTGAAGCGTTTTCCAAAGTCACCGGGTATCGGCTGACAAACAGCTTTACCAAGAACTACGTTGCGCTCCGATCCGACGGCAACATCCATTTCTCTTTCAGGAAACGAAGCGGTGGAAAGTCACGCCTCGCGTGCTGGCTAACCGATACGAACATCTCGGCGATCACGACTGAGTTGGATCGCAAGGGCTTGTCCTATGACGCGAAGCCTTATGACAGCGGCGGTCAAATGTTGAGGATGACTCTGGACAAAAAGTTGATCGAATCGAATTCAGAGTTGTTTACGAAATTAGCCGCCGCAGTGAACCAGTCTTGGCAACAAAGTGGAGAGTGATTTGATGCCCTCACCCGTAACAACTGAATCGAAACCCGCGCCCGCCGCGCTGCCGCCGGTCGAGAAGATCAAGATCAAGGTGGACGGCCGCGAGCTCGAGGTGCCGAAGCTGATGCCCGACTGGCAGGGCAAGCTCCAGCCCACCACGATGCTGCAAGCCTGCCAGCTCGCCGCGCAGGAGGTGCCGCACTATTGCTATCACCCGAAGCTGCCCATCGCCGGCAACTGCCGCATGTGCCTCGTCGAGTTCGGCACGCCGATGATGGGGCCCGACCGCAAGCCCGTGCTCAACGAAGACGGCTCGACGAAAATCGCGAAGTCCGTCTTGCCCTACGAACCCGGCACGCCGCGCGGGGCCATCGCGTGCGCGACGCCCATTTCGCCGGGCATGGAAATTTATCCGAGTTCGCCCGCGACGAAGCAGATGCGCGAGGCGGTGCTCGAATCGCTGCTGATCAATCACCCGCTCGATTGCCCCATCTGCGATCAGGCCGGCGAGTGCAAGCTCCAGGAATACTCGGTCGAACACGGCCAGGCGCAGAGCAGCTTCGTCGAAGCGAAGGTTCACAAGCCCAAGGCCGTTGACCTCGGTCCGCGCATCGTGCTCGACGACGAGCGTTGCATCCTCTGCACGCGCTGCATTCGCTTCACGAAGGACATCGCCGGCGACGACGCGCTCGGCATCGTGAATCGCGGCAGCTACAACACCATCGCCGCGTGGAAGCCCGGCGCGTTCGACAACAACTACACGCTCAACACCGTGGACATCTGCCCGGTGGGCGCGCTCACGTCGAAGGATTTCCGCTTCCAGATGCGCGTGTGGTTCCTCAAGGAAACCAAGAGCCTCTGCACGAGCTGCGGCACCGGCTGCAACATCGTCGTCGGGTCGCGCGAGGAGAAGGTTTATCGCTACGAGCCGCGGCAGAACGACGCGGTGAATTCCTGCTGGATGTGCGACCACGGACGCTTGAATTACAAGTGGATCGGGCGCGAGGACCGGCTCAGGGAAGTGCGAGGGCCGAAGGGTGAAGTGCGAACATGGACCGCCGCGCTTGCTGAAATCTTGGCGTTGCTCGCCAAGGCGCCGCAAGGCTCCATCGCCATCGTCGCGAGCGCGCGGCAGACGACCGAGGAGCTTTACCTGCTCAAGCGGCTCGCGACCCGGCTCGGCGCGCTCACCGACTCCGTCCCGCGCCTCGGCACCGAGGACAAACTGCTCGTGGACGAGGACAAAAACCCGAACAGCAACGGCGCGCGGCTCACGGGCATCTGCTTCACCGAGATGGGCATCAACCTGCCGAAGATTGCGGACGGCATCCGCGCAGGCCGCATCCGGACGCTCATCGCCTTCGGCGAGGACGTGACGCGCCACGGCTTCGACGCGGCGCTGCTCGCGCGGCTCAACACGCTCATCGTCAGCGACATCCTGCCGAACCGCACCTCGGCGCTCGCGCACTACCTGCTGCCCGGCTGCGCGCCCGCGGAAAAGCGCGGCACGTTCGTGAACACGAAGGGCCGCGTGCAGAAGTTCACCAAGGCCGTCGAGCCGCCCGGCGACGCGCGGCCCGAGTGGGAGTTTCTGCACGAGCTGGTCGAGAACCTCACCGGCAAGAACGGCTGGTCGAGCATCGAGGGCCTGTTCAACCAGATGGCGAAGGACGTGCCCGCGCTCAACGGCCTCGAATGGGCTGCGCTCGGCGACACGGGCGTTACGGTGCAAATTTAATTCGCGCATGGACTGGAACTTCATCCTCTTCAGCCTGTTGAAAATCGTCTGCGTGGTCGGCGCGGTGCTGACGATGTTTGCCTACGGCGTGCTGGCCGAGCGCAAGATTTCGGCGCTCATCCAGGACCGCGTCGGGCCGAACCGCGTCGCGTTGCCGCTCGTCGGGAGCATTCCGATCATCGGGCCGTTCCTGACGCGGATCGGTTTCTGGCAGCCGCTTGTGGACGGTGCGAAAAGTTTTTTGAAGGAGGACTTCACGCCGTCGCATGTGCGGAAGGTTTACTTCTGGCTCGCGCCGGCCATCGCGATTATCCCGGCGTTCATGGTTGTGGCGGTGATTCCGTTCGGCTCGACGCTCGGAGCGCAAAAGATGGTTATCGCGGACCTCAATGTCGGCATTCTTTACACCTTCGGCATCGTGTCGCTTGGCGTGTATGGCATCGTGCTCGCGGGCTACGCGGCGAACTCGAAGTATCCCTTCCTCGGCGGCATCCGCTCCAGCGCGCAGATGATCTCGTATGAAATCGCGATGGGCATGAGCGTCATCCCGCTGTTCCTCATCGCGGGCGATTTGAACCTCGGCGAAATCATCCGCTACCAGGCTCAGCACGGCTGGCTGGTGCTTTATGCGCCGTTGTCATTCGCGATTTTTCTCGTGTCCGCGTTTGCGGAGACGAACCGCCTGCCGTTTGATTTGCCCGAGGCGGAGACGGAACTCGTCGGCGGCTACCACACGGAATACAGCTCGATGAAGTTCGCGCTCTTCTTCATGGCGGAATACGCGAACATGTTCGCCGGCACGGCGATGATGGTGACGCTGTTCTTCGGCGGATGGACGCTGCCGTTCTGGGGCCTCGACCAGCCGGCGACGACGCTCGGCACAGGGCTCGCGCACATCGGCATCTTCATCGCGAAGATGCTCGTGCTGATGGTGGTGTTCATCTGGGTGCGCTGGATGCTGCCGCGCTTCCGCTACGATCAGTTGATGGATTTGGGCTGGCGGCGTTTCATCCCGCTCGCGCTGGCGAACATCCTCGTGACGGCGGTCTGGCTGTGGATGCGAAATTGAACCGATGATTGTCAAACGAACAGAACTGACCTGGTTTGAGCGGCTGTATCTGCCCGCGATCCTCGGCGGGTTGAAGGTCACGTGGCGTCATTTCCGCGAGACGCTCTTTGGCCGCAAGGCCGTCACGATGGAGTATCCCGAGCAGCGCTGGGTCGTGCCCGAGGGCTACCGCGGCGCGCCGTATCTTGTGCGCGACCAGGAAGGCAACACCAAGTGCGTGAGCTGCCAGCTCTGCGAATTCGTCTGCCCGCCCAAGGCCATCAAGATCATCCCACCCGGCCCCGCGAGCCAGCCCGCCGACCGCGCGAATGCGGAGAAGATGCCGCGCGAGTTCGAGATCAACATGCTGCGCTGCATCTTCTGCGGCTTCTGCCAGGAAGTCTGCCCCGAGGAAGCCATCTTCCTCCAGCGCGACTACTCGCTCACCGCCCTGACGCGCGGCGAGATGATTTACGACAAGGAAAAGCTCCTCGCCCTCGGCGGCACGCACGGTGGCGTGCAGAAATGGAAACAAAAAGCCGAGGAGGCGAAGGAGCAGGAGACGTTTCCGGTGAAAGTCTAACGCAGCGACATGGCACTCCCTGACATATTATTTTACGTGTTCGCCGCGCTGACGCTGCTGTGCGGCTTTCTCGTCGTGGCGAATCCGTTCAGCCGCAGTCCGGTGACGAGCGCGATGTTCCTCGTGCTCACCATCATCTCGATGGCCGGGCTGTTCGTGCTGCTCCACGCGTTCTTCCTCGCGGCGGTGCAGATCCTCGTCTATGCCGGCGCGGTGATGGTGCTGTTCCTCTTCGTCATCATGCTGCTCGACCTCAAGGAAGAGGAGCGGCGGCGCTTCAACCACCTCGCCATCGTGCTCGGCGGAGCATCCGTGGCGGGTCTTGCGGCGCTCGTCGCCAAGACAATTCACGAGTCGGCCGTCGGCGCCGGACTCAAGCCCGCGCTCGAAGGCGAGACGCGTGCGCTCGGCTTCGATCTCTTTACGAAGGGACAGTTCCTGTTGCCGTTTGAAATCGTCTCGATCCTGCTGCTCGTGGCGGTGGTGGGCGTGATTTTGCTGAGCAAGAAAGAACTGAAATGAAAACAGGCAAGCGGCAATGGGCGATGGGCGGAGAGGCGTTTGCCTTTCCTCCAATGCCGGTCGCCCCGCGCCTCTCGCCCGCATAAAATGCACATCGGACTTGAACATTATCTCTTCGTGAGCGCGGCGCTGTTCTGCCTTGGACTGCTTGGCGTCACAGTGCGCCGCAACCTGCTCGTGATTTATATGTCGCTGGAACTGATGCTCAACGCGGCGAACCTCGCGCTCGTGGCGTTCTCGCGGTTCAACAACAACCTCGACGGGCAGCTCATGGTGTTTTTCATCATCACCGTGGCGGCGGCGGAAGTGTCCGTGGGCCTCGCGCTCATCGTCGCGCTCTACCGCAAGCGCCAGACCGCGCACGTCGAAGACCTCACGTCGCTGAAGCTCTGACCATGAACGACGAAACCGCGTCGGGCATCCCGACTTTCTTGCCCTGGCTCATCCTGCTGCTGCCGCTCGCGGCGGCGGCGGTCATCACGTTGTTCACGCGGCGCAACGGGGCGCTGAGTTCCGCGCTCTCCGTCGGCGCGGTGGTGGCAAGCTTTGTGGGGAGCGTTTTTCTTTTCCGCCTCTCGCCTGATCAGGGGATGGAAGTGCCGGACCAGAAGCTCTACTGGCTCGACGTGGGCCAGTTCAAAGTCGGCCTCGTGCTGCTCGTGGACCGTTTGAGCGCGCTGATGACGCTCGTCGTCACCGGCGTGGCGGCGCTCATTCACATCTACTCGCGCGGCTACATGAGCGGCGACCGCGGCTTCTCGCGCTACTTCGCGAGCCTGAGCCTGTTCACCTTCTCGATGCTCGGCATCGTGCTCGCGAGCAATTTCGCGATCATGTTCATCTTCTGGGAGCTTGTCGGCGTGTCGAGCTACCTGCTCATCGGCTTCTGGTTCGAGAAGCCATCCGCGGCGGACGCGGCGAAGAAGGCCTTCCTCTGCAACCGCCTCGGCGACTTCGGTTTTATTCTTGGAATCATCCTGTTGTGGGGCCTGCTCAGCAAGCAGCATGTGGACGGGCTGAACTTCCTCGTGCTGGAGCAGGAGCTTGCGAACCCCGCCGCGCTCGGCGAATGGGCGACGCTCGCGGGCGTGCTGCTCTTCTGCGGCTGCGTTGGGAAGTCCGCGCAGTTCCCGCTGCACGTGTGGCTGCCGGACGCGATGGAAGGCCCGACGCCGGTGAGCGCGCTCATCCACGCGGCGACGATGGTCGCGGCGGGCGTGTATATGCTGTGCCGGGTGTTCTTCATCCTCGCGGTGCCCGGCTCGCACGCGCTAACGATCATCGCGTGCATCGGCGGCTTCACCGCGCTGCTGGCCGCGCTCATGGCCGCGCAGCAGGACGACATCAAGCGCATCCTCGCCTACTCGACGCTCTCGCAACTCGGCTACATGGTGATGGCTGTTGGCCTCGGCGGGCCGACGCCGGCGATGTATCACCTCATCACGCACGCGTTCTTCAAGGCACTGCTCTTCCTCGGCGCCGGCTCGGTCATCGTCGCGCTGCATCACGAGCAGAACATCTGGAAGATGGGCGGACTCGCGCGGAAAATGCCGTGGACTTACGGCACGTTCGTGCTCGGCACACTCGCGCTCTGCGGCGTGCCGCCACTCTCGGGCTTTTACAGCAAGGACGCCATCCTCGCCGCCGCGCTCGATCTTGAACACGGTAACATCTTCCTGTTCGTGCTCGGCGTGTTCGTCTCGGCGCTCACGGCGTTTTACATGACGAGGCTCGTTGTCGTCGCGTTCCTCGGCACGCCGCGCGACGGCGCCGCCGATCACGCGCACGAGTCGCCGGGCGTGATGACGTGGCCGCTGCGAATCCTCGCCGTGCCGAGCGTGCTTGCGGGCTTCTTTGGCATCGAATGGTTCCTCGACGCGCATTTCGATCCGGAGTCAGTGCAAGGACACGCGTGGGGCCTGCTCGGGCCGTTTGAAGACATGTTTGCGCCGTTCAACCACGCGCCGCTTGCTGCGTTCTTCGGGTTATTCGCGGTGATGCTCGGCGTGTCGTTCGCGTGGGCGCTGTATCGCGACGCGGAACGCGATCCGCTGCCGGAGAGGCTCGGCACGCTGGCCCGCTGGATGCGCAACCGCTTCGGCTTTGACGAAGCCTACGCCGAACTCGTCGCCAAGACGCAGGACGCGCTCGCCGTGTTTGCGGACTGGTCCGACCGCTGGATCATCAGCGGTGCGGTGCGGTTTGCCCACGGCACGACGGAATTGTTTGGCCGCGCGCTGCGGCTCGTGCAGACGGGCAACTTGCAGACGTATGCATTTCTGTTTGCCGCCGGCCTGGTGGTCGTGCTGGCGTTCGTGCTGCTTTCCGGCGGAGGCCACGATCACTGACATGAACCGCCATCTCGAAATTGAACCGCCGCGCGCCTGATGTCACTCGTCTCCGCCATTTTTCTCGTCCCGCTCATTGCGGCCGTCGCGGTGCTGTTCATCCCGCGCGATTACCGCTTCCTCATCCGGCTCGTGGCGCTGGCGGCGTCGCTGGTTTCGCTTGTGCTGGCGGTGGTGCTGTTCCTCAAGTTCGATGCGGCGGACGCGGTGGACGGCTTCAAGTTCGTCTATCAAAAACCGTGGGCGTCCGATCTCGGCATCAGTTACCACGTCGGCGTGGACGGCCTGAACCTCGGCCTCGTGGTGATGGGCGCGATCGTCGCGTTCGCCGCCGCGTGCGTGTCACATGAAATCAAGTCGCGCGAGAAGGACTACTATTTCCTGTTGCTGCTCATGAGCGGTGGAATCCTCGGCGCGTTCGCGTCGCTTGATTTGTTTTTCTTCTACTTCTTCCACGAACTCGCGCTGGTGCCGACGTTCATCATGATCGGCGTGTGGGGCCGCGGCGAAAACAAGAACTACGCAACGTTCAAGATGACGATTTACCTGAGTCTCGGCGCGCTGATCGCGCTGGTGGGCCTCGTCGCGCTCTACTTCCAGTCCGGCGCGAAGACGTTTGACATCGTCGAGCTGACGAAGCACGCGCAGGCCAATCCCCGCGCGCTCGCCGTTGGCGCGCAGGGTTACATATTCCCGCTGCTGATGTTTGGCTTCGGCATCCTCGTCTCGCTGTGGCCTTTCCACACGTGGGCGCCGCTAGGTTACGGCGCTGCGCCAACCGCGACTGCGATGCTGCACGCGGGTGTGCTCAAAAAGTTCGGCCTCTATGGTCTCATCCGCGTCGCGCTGCCGCTGCTGCCGATTGGCGCTCAGATGTGGCTGCAACTCCTCGCGTGGCTCTGCCTCGGCAACATCCTTTACTGTGGCCTCGTGGCCATTCGCCAACGCGACCTCAACCTTCTCATCGGCAATTCAAGCGTCGCGCACATGGGCTTTGTTTTCCTCGGCATCGCGAGCCTGAGCCTCGTCGGCATCACCGGCGCGGTGGTTGTGATGGTCGCGCACGGATTGCTCGCGGCGCTGACGTTTGGCCTCGCGGGTTATCTCCGCCAGCAGACGGGCACGCTCGACATGGACAAGATGGGCGGTCTGTTGCGGCCGATGCCGTTCATCGGCGCGGCGTTGGTGATGGCAGCACTGGCGGGCTGCGGCCTGCCGGGCTTTGGCAACTTCGTCGGCGAAGTGATGGTGCTCTTCGGCTCGTGGAGCGCGTATTCGTTTGTTGTCGTTTTCGCGGCGTGGGGCGCGCTCGTCATCGGCGCGGTTTACATGCTGCGCGCCGTGCGGAGCATCGCGCACGGCCCGCTCGCGGTGGGCATGGCCGGAGTCTCCGACGCGACGGCGTGGCGCAAGGTGCCGTTCGTGGTGCTGCTCGCGTCGCTGTTCATGCTCGGCGTGTGGCCGCGGCTGCTCGTGGATAAAATTGAACCCGCCGTCGAACCCATTGTGAAAATGGCAAACGGCCCCGTCTTCATGCCGGTGAAGAAACCTGTGAAGTCCGCCAGCGCAGGGGACGAGGCGAAGTGATGCGCAATTTTTGATTCGATTGGGATGAACACGACTTTGATCAGCCTGGAAATCGCCGTGGCCGTCCTCGGTTTGAGCGTGCTGTTGCTCGACCTGTGGACGCCTGTGGAGCAGAAGCGCGTGCTTGGCCACGGCGCGGCAGGCGCGCTGGCCATCCTGCTGCTGCTGAGTTTCTCCGAATACTTCGCCGTGAAATCGCCCGCAGAAATGGCCTTTGGCGGCGCGTATGTGTTCGACGGGCTTGCGTTGTTCTTCAAGCGCTTCTTCCTTGTCGCGGCCATCGTCGTGCTCGTGATGGCGGCGGAGTTTGCCGACCGCATCGCGACGGGCATCAGCGAATTTTACTCGCTCGTGCTGTTCGCGCTGACGGGGATGATGTTTGCCGCGTCAGCGAACAATTTCATGACGCTGTTCGTTTCGATAGAGCTGATCACAGTGACGTTCTACGTGCTGGTGAGTTTCCAGCGCACGCGGACTCAATCGCTCGAAGCGGGCGTGAAGTATCTCATCCTCGGCGCGCTCTCATCGGGCTTCCTCGTGTATGGCATCGCGCTCATCTACGGCGCGACGGGCACGATGTCGTTCGATGTGCTGAAGCTCAAACTTGAAACGATCCATGAACTCAACCACTCGCGCCTGCTGCATCTCGGCTTGCTGATGGTCTTCGCGGGGCTGGCGTTCAAGATGGCGGTGTTTCCGTTTCAGGTCTGGGCGCCCGACGTGTATCAGGGCGCGCCAGCGCCGACTGTGGCGTTCCTCGCCGTCGGCTCGAAGGCCGCGGGCGTGGTGCTCTTCCTGCGGCTGATGTGGGGAGTGTTGAACGAGTCCGAGATTCCCGGCCCGATCTTTGAGAAACTGCTCATGGCGGTGACGGCGGTGACGATCCTTTACGGCAGCCTGTGCGCCATTCCGCAGCGCAATCTCAAGCGGCTCCTCGGTTATTCGAGCATCGCCAGCGCGGGCTACTTGATGCTCGGCTTCGCGGTGATGAACGCCGCCGGTTTCAACGCCATTTTGTATTATCTCGGCGGCTATCTTTTCACGGTGCTCGGGGCGTTTGCGGTCGTGTGCGTCGTCATCCGCGTGACGGACACCGACGACATCGCGTCGCTCGCGGGCTTGAGCGACCGCTCGCCGATGCTCGCCGTGACGCTGACGCTGGCGATGGTCTCGCTCGCGGGCGTGCCGCCGCTGGCTGGCTTCCTTGGCAAATTCATGATCTTCAAATCCACCGTCGAGGAAGGGATGCGCGAGCCGGCCTTTTTCTGGCTGTTGGGCGTCGCGGTGTTTGGGGTGGTCGTCTCGCTTTACTATTACTTTGGCGTGGTGCGCGCGATCTGGTGGTCGAAGAATCCCGCAACCATCACGCCGATCGAACTCTCGCAGCCGACACGCTGGCTGCTCGGCGCGTGCGTCGTGGGAATGCTCTGGCTCGGCATGTTTCCAGCCGCGCCGCTCGCGCTCGTGGACGCGGCGTTCAAGACGATGAAGTAGCGCGGTGAAACGCGCGCTACAGCGTGCGCATTTGCACCGCGTCCACGATCTGTTCGCCGGCGGCGATGGCGCTGATGATGACGGCGGTCTGACCGGGCTTGAGGTCGCCACTTTCCTTGAGCGCCTTCAGCGCGGCGACAATGGTTTTCTCCGGGTCGGCGTGGTCAAACGGAATGACCAACGGCGTGACACCCCAGTTCAAAGCCAGCGAATCCGCAACCCCTGAAAGCTCGCACACGGCGAAAATCGGCGAGAAGCGCGGGCGCATCCACGCTGTGTAGCGCGCCATGCGGCCACGCACGGTGAAGACGATGATGGCATCGGCGCGCAATTCATCGGCCATCACGACGGCGCTCTTCACCATTTTCTGCCGCGGGCTGCTTAGTTCAGCGCGTTCCTGAAAATTCGCCCCGCCGCTGCGTTCGATGCGCCGCGCGATCTTGTCGAAGACCTCGATGCATTTGAGCGGATACTTGCCGACGGTCGTCTCGCCCGAAAGCATGATGGCGTCGGCCTGTTCAAAGACGGCATTGGCGACGTCGGTGATTTCGGCGCGCGTGGGCATCGGGTTCTCGATCATGCTTTCGAGCATGTGCGTGGCGACAATGACGGGCCGGCCAACCCGCAGGCAGGTCTTGACGATGCGCCGCTGGACGATGGGCAGTTCCTCGTAGGGAATCTCGATGCCGAGATCGCCGCGCGCGACCATGATGGCGTCGGCGACGAGCACGATGTCGTTGAAGTTCTTCACCGCCTGCTGGTCCTCGATCTTCGCGATGATGAGCGGGCGGTGCTTCCATTTCTCGATGTAGGAAATGAGCTGGAGGATGTCGCGCGACTCGCGGACGAACGACAGCGCGATGAAATCCACACCCGCCTCCATGCCGCACTCGATGTCGGCCATGTCCTTGGCCGTGAGCGCGGGCAGGCTGACCTTGACGCCGGGCAGGTTGATGTGGCGGCGGCTGCCGAGCGTGCCGGGCGTGAGCACCTCGCACTCGACCTTGTTCGCGTGCTTCGCAAGCACCTTCATGTGGATGGCGCCGTTGTCGAGCAGCACGACGTCGCCGACGGAGATGTCGCTGACGAAGTGCTCGTAGTTCACGTCCACGCTGTGCAGCTCCTCACTGCGCTCGCCGCGCACCGTGAGCGTGAACTTCTGCCCCGGCTTGAGGTCGAGCGGCACGGGCAGGTCGCCGGTGCGGATGGCCGGCCCTTGCGTGTCGAGCATGATGCCAACGCGCTTGCCGCGCTCGCCCGCGGCGGCGCGGATGTCTGCGATGATCTTGCGAACCCAGTCATGCGGAGCGTGGCTCATGTTGAGCCGGGCGATGTTCATCCCGGCGTCAATCAGCTTGCCGATCATCTCCGGCGAACTGGTGGCGGGTCCGAGGGTGGCAACGATCTTGGTCTTTCGCATACCGGGCGGGACGTTGGCGGAAGCGGCGCGTGATGAAAAGCAATTTGCGGCCCGTGTCGCTGAGAAAAATTCATCATTGTTTCTCGTATTGCGCAAGTGTCCGTCCGCCTTTACGTTCCCTGCCCTGAGTTATGACGTTGACTGAGAAACTTCTGGCGCGCGCGGCTGGCAAGGCCCGCGTGCAGGCCGGCGACAATGTTTGGGTGAAGGCCGACGTGCTCATGACTCACGACGTGTGCGGGCCGGGCACAATCGGCGTGTTCAAGCGCGAGTTCGGCAAGACCGCGAAGGTCTGGGACAGGAACCGTGTCGTCATCATTCCCGATCACTACATTTTCACCGCCGATTCGCTGTCGAACCGCAACGTGGACATCCTGCGCGACTTTGTGAAGGAACAGGAGCTGCCCTACTTCTACGACGTGATTGACGATCCGAACGGCCACTGGGTTTTCGATCCCAAGAAAGGCAACACACAGAAGCAATACGGTTCCCACTACGCGGGCGTCTGCCACACCGCGCTGCCGCAGAAGGGCCATACCCGCCCCGGCGAGGTGCTCTTCGGCACCGACTCGCACACGTGCATGGCCGGCGCGTTCAACGAATTCGCCACCGGCATCGGCAACACCGACGCGGGCTTCGTCATGGGCACGGGCAAGCTGCTGCTGAAGGTTCCCGAGACAATGCATTTCCGCCTCGAAGGAAAACTCCAGCCCGGCGTCATGGCGAAGGACATCATCCTCCACTGCATCGGCGAGATCGGCTTTGACGGCGCGACCTATCGCGCGATGCAGTTCGACGGCCCCGGCGTCGCAAGCCTTTCGATGGACGACCGCATGACCATTGCGAACATGGCCATTGAGGCTGGCGGCAAGAACGGAATCTTTGAGTTCGACGCGCGCACCGCCGAATACGTGGATGCCCGCACGCGGCTCAACGGAACGAAGTCCGCCTACGAACCCGTCGCGCGCGACAGCGACGAAGAATTTTGCTACGAACTCACCGTGGACCTCGACAAACTGGAGCCGACCGTCGCGTGTCATCCCGATCCTGGCCAGCGCAAGAAGGCAAAGGACATGGGCGACACAAAATTGGATCGCGCCTACGTCGGCTCGTGCACCGGCGGCAAGACGAGCGACTTCGTCGAGTTCGCGCGCGTGCTGCGCGGACGCCGCGTGGCGATTGACACCTTCGGCGTGCCGGCGACGCCGGAGATCGTGCATGAACTCCAGACAACGCGCTGGGGCGACAAGACCATCTGGCAAATCCTCGTGGATGCCGGCGTGCGCATGACGGAAAACGCCGGCTGCGCCGCCTGCCTCGGCGGGCCGGTGGACACGTTCGGGCGCATCAACCAGCCCGGCCTCAAGTGCATCAGCGCGACGAACCGCAACTTCCCCGGCCGCATGGGCAACAAGGAATCCCAGGTGTTCCTCGCCTCGCCGGCGACCGTGGCTGCCAGCGCCATCGCCGGCAAGATCACCGACCCGCGCGAGTATCTGCCGAACTGAACGGACGGGGCCGTTTGCGCTCAGAGAAACGTCCACTCGCCGAACATCGCCGCTTGACCGCAAAGCGCGCCCTGTTCATCGAGTAAATTCCACACGGTCGCGCGCGCGATGCGAAAGCGCCGTCCCGTCTTCGTTATGCGGACACCGGAGTAATCGCTGATGAACCCGTTCCGTGTCACTTCCGCGAGAAGCCGCGCCCGTTCCTCGCGGGCCGTCGCCTCGGCGGTGAGTCGCGACGGCGTGCGCGTCAATTCCCCCCATGACATTTCCCACAACGCGAGTGCGGCGCGATTGCCATAATTGAGCACCGGATCCGCCTGCGTGCCGTGGGAGACGAGCACGAACGGCGCTTCAAAAACTTTTTGCGCCAGCTCGCGCGGGTCATTCGCGCCCGGCAACAGCTCGCGTCCCGTCCAATGCTTCAGACTGCGCGCGAGACAGGCCGTGTGCGCGATGATCTCGTGGCGTTGCCAGATTTGTTCCACGACCGCATGGTGCGGATTGCGGCGCACACCTTCAACCGCAAGATGCGCGGCTTACAGTCGGAACACACGGAGGTAAAAGTTTGAGTTGAGCAGAAACTCGAAGTCCGTCCGCACCAACTCGAAGCTCAGATGCGCCAGCTCGGCATCCGATTGCAGCCTTTCGATGTAGCTCGACCGCTTCGCCTCGAACGTCACCACCGGATACAGCCTCGCCTCGCCTCGCGTGACTCGCATGACTTCGAGAAGCGACCGTTTGTGGAACTCGTAGTCAAAGTGGTCTTCGTAAGCGAAAAGCAGATACGACACGAGAGTGAGATCAAACTCGCCGTCGCGGAACGGCAGCGTCGGCAGACGGCCCGGCACGTAATGCTGTCGCTCTTGATTCCGGTAATCTTCGAGGAATGTTTTGTAAGCCCGTTCGCGGAACCCGCGCAGATTTTCTGGTGATTTGTAGAAGTCCCAACGATACGTCTTCAAGCCGCGCACGGCGTCAACCACGTGGTCGAGGTCCCGCTCGCAATGCGCCTGAATCTCTTCCGCCGGCATTTCGTAAATGGCGTCGAACGCCGTCACGTGCATGCCGGCGCGCCGCGCCTCAGAGCAGAAGGAACTCACGCCTGACGCCACATCGAGTATCGCTCGCCCGCGCAATGCTTCGAGGTCGAGCGCGAAATAACGCCGATACTCGTCCAGCGTGCGCCCGAGCAGGACGACCTTGTCCAGGACCAGGCCCTGTTTCATGCGAGTGAGTTTGGCCTAACTGTTTCGGAACGGCGAGTCTCGGAATGAGGCTGGTGATCGTGACCCGTTTCCGCGGGCGGACGAACGCGGGACGTTTGACCACGCTTGCCCGGATCGTTCCAAACTGCGAGATTCCGGCCGACTCATGAAGCCTTCGGTCCACTCCGACTTGATCACGCGCCGGGATTTCATGGCCACGGCTTCCGCGCTGGCGGCGACCGCAGCGACCGCCGGACTTTCAATCGCGGCAGAGGCGGCGGAAGCTCCTGCAAAGTCCGCCGCTCACCCGCTGCTGACTCCCGCCGATAAGTTCCGCGACGTGTCCCGCGGCAATCCCAAACCTTACACACTCACCGGCGACGCGCTCGTTCAGGCCCGCCTCACTCCAGATACGTGGCGGCTGGAAATCACTGCTGACGAGACACCAAATCCCGCCATCAAGGAAACCGCCGGCCTCAGCAAACCGCTCACGCCCGCGGACGGCATCGCGCTCGATCTGGCCGCATTGCTCGAACTCGGCAGAAAGCACGAGGTGAAATTCCTCAAGGCCATGCAGTGCCTTAACATTCCCGCGCCGCTCGGCCAGGGGTTGTGGGAAGGCGTGCCGTTGCGCGAGGTGTTGCGGCTCTGCGGCTCGATGCGCAACGTGCGCCGCATTTACTATTGGGGCTTTCACAACAACGACCCCAAGCAGCTCTTCCAGTCCTCGATCAGCTACACGCAGGCGATGGAGACGCCGCCGGGCGAGCTACCCGCCTTCATTGCCTACCGGCTCAACGGCCAGCCTATCCCGCTGATTCGCGGCGGCCCGGTGCGCATGGTCATCCCGTGGGCGCACGGATTCAAATCCATCAAGTGGCTGCAACGCATCGTTGTCACGAACGACTACCGGGCCAACGACACTTACGCGGAGCAGAACAACGATCCCGAGTCGCATCTCAAAACAGCGGCGTATCTCGACAACCTTCCGGCGAAAATCTCCGCCGGCCAGCCGGTGCCGATTGGCGGTCTCGTCATCTCCGGTTTGTCGGGCTTGAAGCGCGTCGAGTATTCGCTGGCTCGTTCCGATGCGAAGGCCGATGCTCCCGAGCAATGGGTTGCTGCTGAACTCGAAGCCCCGCCCGCCGACTGGAGCACGGTGCTTCCCGCAGGGATTTCCTCGCGTCAAATCCTCGGCTTCGATCCCAAGACCGGCCGGCCCGCAACGTGGCCGTTGCGCTACAGCATGCTCTCGTGGTCCGCCACGCTGAAGGACCTCGCGCCGGGCAAGCACTCCGTGCGTGCCCGCGCCGTGGACTTGAACGATTTTGCCCAGCCCGAGCCGAGGCCGATTCAGAAAGCCGGCCGAAACTCGCTCGACGTTCGCGAGTTCGAAGTGGTGTAGGGAACGCCCAGCGACTTCACCAAGGCCGCGTGACCTTGGAATGTTTTCCGTGAATGATCCTGGCGCCCGCACCTTGACTCGCGGCTGGCAGGGTTTGAGCCGGAGGTTCCGAGTCCTGTGCCTTCAGTTCGGCCAGTGATTTGTCAATCATCCCGAGCAACTCCTGCCTGCCCTGCCTCGTGATCGCGGAGCAGGTGAAAATCTCCGGCAGCTTCTGGAACCAGCCTGAGATTTTATCCGTGAATGCCGCGATGTTCGCCTGCACCGCGGCGGATGACACCTTGTCGGTCTTGGTGAAAACGAGGACGAAGGGCACGGAGTTGCCGGCGAGCCATTCCACGAACTCCAGGTCAATTTTTTGCGGCGGCAGCCCGGAGTCAATGAGCGCGAACACGCAGCAGAGGCTCGTCCTGTGCTGGAGGTAATTGGCCACCGCGCGGTTGAACTTCGCCCTGTCCTTCCGCGCGACCTGCGCAAATCCGTAGCCCGGCAGGTCCACCAGCCGCCACGTCTTGCTCATCGTGAAGAAGTTGATGAGCTTCGTGAACCCCGGCGTGGCCGAGACGCGGGCCAGCGCCTCCCTGCCCGCGAGCATGTTCAGCAGCGACGACTTGCCCACGTTCGAGCGGCCGATGAAGGCAAACTCCGGCAGCGATGCCTCTGGACACGAATCCAAGTCCGGCGCGCTGCAATCAAAAATGGCGGAGGCAATGTTCACGATGAAAACCGACGGCCTAGTGTCGCAGCAAATGCGTCCCGGTGATACAACCAATTTTGAAAACTCCGACGGAGTTGAATCATTCAGCCCAGCGTTGGAGCGCCGGTGGCCGTGCGCGAGCACCTACGCTGCGTGAACGGACAAAATGAAAACAACGCCAGTTGTGGCGGCGGAAGGCGAACCGCGAAATACGCCAAATACGCGAACGGGAATTAGATTTTTCTTTTCGCGTATTTCGCGTGGTTCGCGGTTAAATTGGGGGCGGTGGAGGATTTGATTCAACTCCTTCAGAGTTGATGAATTGGGGGAACGGTTTCCCAGGGTAGGCGCTCCTCGCCTGTCCGGCGCGGACCGCCAACCCTGGGCTGATGGATTTGACTTGAGCCGTTTGGCAAACGGCGAAAGGAATTTGGCGAAGCCAAAGGCCCATCAGGGCCGAACGAGCGGGAGCGAGTGAGTCCATCCCGTTGGGATTCGCGGAGGGAGCGCGGTTCGCGAACGCGAACGCACGTTTGCACGGTTGAAGAACAAGGGACAATCTGCGAATCTCGGTTCAGTCGAATGACATACTTGTTCATAGATACAAACGTGCTTTTGCATTATCGCAGGATCGAGGAGATTGATTGGCTCAATCTCTCAAAATCACCTGCGGTGGTTATCGTTTTGTGCCCAGCGGTCATTCGAGAATTGGATCACCACAAGGTTAGCCACCCTCAGAACAAGTTCCGGAAGCGAGCACAAGAAATCATCACGAGCCTGCATTCCCGGCTTTCAGCTGAAAGTCCGGACGTGATTCGAGATTGTGTCCGCCTCGAATTCGTTGCGGAAGATCCTGACCTTGATTTTGTCGCGAATAGACTGCGACCTGAGCTCACCGACGACTGGTTGATTGCCAGCAGCCTTGTGTGGAAGCAGACGCATCCGAACGACGAAACTAAAATCGTCTCAGCTGATTTGGGCATCTCTATCAAAGCGAAATCTAAGGCTATCCCTGTATTTGCACCCTTGGAAGCTGACAGGCTTGCTGAGGAGTTAGACGCAGACGAAAAGCGAATCATGCGACTCCAGAAGGAACTGGCGGAACTGCGGAATACGCTTCCAAGTCTGTCGCTTTGTTTTTGGGGTGAACCGCCGGGGCAAAAATTTGTTCGGCGTCGCATCCAAAAGCCAGTTGCGTTTGATGAACGGAGCGTCGCTCATGAATTGGGGCGAATCCGGTCAAAGCATCCATTACTTCCTGCTCCCGATAATTTCGGAAGGGTGAGGCTGAGCGAAATGGAGAGAATCAAGCAACAGATTACTGGAGGATTTTCCCTGCCAATAACAAATGAAGATGCTGATCGCTACAATTCCAGCTTGGAAACGTTCTATCAAGGCTACGAAGCTTATTTGCGCAAGCTACACGACCATCGCAACAGGGAACTCCTCAAAATTGTATTCGAGATTGCCTTGGACAACGATGGAAACACTCCGGCGGAAGATGTTGACGTTCACTTGCATTTTCCCGACGGGTTTCAGCTATTTGACGGAGAAGAATACGTCTCGGACGCGCCTGATCCACCGAGCCCACCGAACCGGCCAGGGACTTTTGGCTTCAGAAACTTTAATCTGCCCGCCTTGCACAACATCGGCCTTACACAGCCAGTCATGCCGCGAGTCGGGCCACCGCCCAACGTGTCATCGCCATTCATCAAGCGAACAAACAGCTACGATGTTCGGTCACACGTGAATAAAGCCAAGCATGGTTATACGTTGCGCGTGGCGAAGTTCACAGCGCTTTTCGACAGCTACGAATCGGCAGGCTCGTTCAAAATCGAGTATTCTATTTCAGCAGCGAATTTGCCGAAAGCAGCAGACGGCGAACTCGCAGTTGTGGTGGAAAAGGAATAGTTGCCGACGAGTCAATTCTTCGCCCCTGCCAGTTCTTCCTCAAAATCCACGATCTCTTTGAGCTGCACCAGAAACCAACGGTCAATCTTCGTGAGGTTGAAAATCTCCTCGATGGTGAAGCCGGCGCGCAGGGCGTGGCGGATAAAGAAGATGCGTTCGGCGTTGGGCACGCTCAGTTTGCGGCTGATGACGTCGCGCGGCAGGATGTCGCGGTCGCCATAGACTTCCGTGCCGATGCGCCAGGGTTTGCCGTCGCCGCCCAGGCCGCTGCGGCCGATCTCCAGCGAGCGCAGGCATTTTTGCAGGCTTTCCTTGAACGTGCGGCCGATGGCCATCGCTTCGCCCACGCTTTTCATCTGCGTGGTGAGTGTGGGGTCGGCTTGTGGGAATTTCTCGAAGGCGAAGCGTGGAATCTTGGTGACGACGTAATCAATGCTCGGCTCGAAGCTGGCGGGGGTTTCGCGCGTGATGTCGTTCTTGAGTTCGTCGAGCAGGTAGCCGACGGCGAGTTTGGCGGCGATTTTCGCGATGGGAAATCCGGTGGCCTTGGACGCGAGCGCGGAGCTGCGGCTGACGCGCGGGTTCATCTCGATGATGACCATGCGGCCGTTCTCCGGGCTGACGCCGAACTGGATGTTCGAGCCGCCGGTTTCCACGCCCACGGCGCGGATGACGGCAAAGCTCTGGTCGCGCATGATCTGAAATTCCTTGTCGGTCAGCGTCTGGATGGGCGCGACGGTGATGCTGTCGCCGGTGTGGACGCCCATGGGATCGAAGTTTTCGATGGAGCAGATGATGACGCAGTTGTCGGCCTTGTCGCGCATCACTTCCATCTCGTATTCCTTCCAGCCGAGGAGGGATTCTTCGATGAGAATTTCGTTCACGGGCGAAAGCTCGATGCCGTTCTTGGCGATGGCTTCAAACTCTTCCTGGTTGTAACCGATGCCGCCGCCAGTGCCGCCAAGCGTGAACGCCGGGCGGATGATGAGCGGGAAACGGCCAATCTTCTTCGCGACATCGCGGGCTTCTTCGAGATTATGAGCCACGCCAGAAATGGGCACGTCGAGGCCGATCTGGAGCATCAATTCCTTGAACGCAAAACGATCTTCGCCGCGATGAATGGCGTCGGGTTTCGCGCCGATCATTTCCACGTCGTGACGGGTCAGCGCGCCGTTCTTGTGGAGCGACATCGCGGTGTTCAAAGCGGTCTGGCCGCCGAGCGTGGGGAGCAAAACGAGTTTGCCCTTTGCACCGAGGCGTTTCATTTCCTCTTTCTCGCGGATGATGATTTTTTCCACGCACTCCGGCGTGATGGGTTCGATGTAGGTGCGGTCGGCGAACTCCGGGTCGGTCATGATGGTGGCCGGGTTGGAGTTGATGAGGATGACGCGGTAGCCTTCTTCCTTGAGGGCTTTGCAGGCTTGCGTGCCGGAATAATCGAACTCGCACGCCTGGCCGATGATGATCGGGCCGGCGCCGATGATGAGGACGCTGTGGATGTCGGTGCGTTTGGGCATGATTAAAATCAGTTGTCGCTCACCGCTAATTGGTGCGCTGGAGAAACACGCGCCGACTGTCTCGCCGACGGTGCGGCGGCTCGCCGAGCCGCGCTCCGCAAAATCCCGGTGAGTGAACGCAATCCGGGCACGATTGTCAGCGGTTTTTTGTTCACACGCGGCTTGCCTGCGCCGCGCCGCGCACTACGATGCGGGCATGATTCTTCGTGTCTGCCGGGTTTTGCTGGCGGCGATTCCGCTGTGCACGATTGCCGCGGACGACCAATGGCAACTGGTCTGGTCAGACGAGTTCAACGGCACGAAGCTCGATTACACCAAGTGGGCCGCCGAGGAAAACGCCCACGGCGGCGGCAACGGCGAGTTGCAATTCTTCGTCGAACGCCCGGAAAACGTGCGCATCGAGAACGGCAACCTCGTCATCGAGGCGCGCAAGGAGGCCTTTTCACAATCCGGCCAGACGCGGCAGTTCACTTCCGCCCGCATTCGCACGAAATATCGCGCGGATTGGAAATACTGCCGCGTGGAAGTGCGCGCAAAACTGCCGGCGGGCCGTGGCATCTGGCCCGCGATCTGGATGCTGCCGACGGAGGACAAATACGGCGGCTGGGCTTCAAGTGGGGAGATTGACATTATGGAACTGGTCGGCCACGAGCCGAACACGGTTCACGGCACGCTGCATTACGGCGGCAAGTGGCCGAAGAACGCCCACACCGGCAAGCCCTTCGTGCTGTCGCACGGCAACTTCGCCGATGACTTCCATGTCTTCGCGATGGAGTGGGAGGCGGGCGCGATCCGCTGGTATGTGGATGGCGAGCTCTACCAGACACAAGCGAAATGGCACAGCGACGGGGGTGCGTTTCCCGCGCCGTTCGACCAGCCATTTTATTTGATCCTGAACATTTCCGTCGGCGGGCAGTGGCCCGGACCGCCGGACGCAAAAACCTCGTTCCCACAACGAATGCTGGTGGACTACATCCGCGTCTATCAAAGGAAGCCATGAAAATGCACGGCCTCGCCTGTCTCGCCACCGCCTCGCTCGCGCTCGCCACCGCAGCGAGCGCCGCGCAGGTCAAACTCAACGGCCACACCTTCACGCTGCCCGACGGCTTTGAGGTCGAGCTGGTCGCCGGCCCGCCGCTGGTGAACCGCCCCGTCTCACTCGCGTTCGACGAGCAGGGCCGGCTCTACGCCACGGATTCGTCCGGTTCGAGCGAGAAGGGCCCGACGCAATACGAGCGGAAGGACCACCGCATCGTGCGCCTCGAGGACACGACAGGCAGCGGCAAGTTCGACAAACAGACTGTGTTCGCCGAGAAGATGATGTTCCCCGAGGGTGCGATGTTTTACGAAGGCTCGCTCTACGTCGCCGCGCCGCCGCAAATCTGGAAGCTTACTGACACGAACAACGACGGCATCTCCGATGTGCGCGTGGTGTGGCACGACGGCAAAACGCTTACCGGCTGCGCGAACGACGCTCACGGCCCGTATCTCGGCATGGACGGCTGGATTTACTGGTGCAAAGGCGCGTTCTCCGAGCAGAGCTACACGCTCGCGAACGGCAAGCCTTTCGTTACCCGCGCGTCGCAGATTTTCCGCGCACGGCCCGACGGCAGCGGCATCGAACCTGTGCTCACCGGCGGCATGGACAATCCCGTCGGCGTCACGTTCACCTCGACCGGCGAGCGGTTTCTGAGCTGCACTTTTTTTCAGCATCCCGGCGGCGGCAAGCGCGACGGGTTGATCCACGCGATCTACGGCGGCGTCTACGGCAAGGACCACGCCGTGCTTGACGGCCACCCGCGCACCGGCGACCTCATGCCGGTGCTCGCGCACATGGGCGCCGCCGCGCCGTGCGGGCTGACGACGTATCGCTCGCGCGTGCTCGGACTCGACTGGGCGGACAATTTGCTCGCGTGCTATTTCAATCTGCACAAGGTCGTCCGCCATGAACTCATCCCCGATGGCGCGACCTTCAAGACGAAGGACATCGACCTGCTTGCGTCCGACCTCGTGGACTTCCACCCGACCGACGTGATTGAGGATGCCGACGGCAGCGTGCTCATCGCCGACACCGGCGGCTGGTATAAGGTGTGTTGCCCGACTTCGCAGCTCGCCAAGCCCGACGTGCTCGGCGCGATTTACCGCATTCGCCGCAAGGGCGTGCCGCGGCCCGACGACCCGCGCGGACTCAAGCTCGCGTGGGTGACGATGAAGCCCGCCGAACTCGCGAACCTCCTCGACGACGAGCGTCTTTGCGTCAGCCAGCGCGCCGTGCGCGAACTCGGCAAACGCGGCGCGGAAGCCGTCGCACCGCTGCACGAGACCGTGCTGAAGGGCAAGTTCGCCGATGCGCGCCGTAACGCCGTCTGGTCGCTCTCGCGCATCGAGGGCAAGCCCGCGCGCGCCGCCGTGCGCGACGCGCTCAACGACACCGACGCCGGTGTGCGCCACGCGGCGATTCATGTTGCCGGCGTGTGGCGCGATGCCGCCGCGAGCGGTCGGTTGCAAACCTTCATCGAGGGTAGCGATGCCGCGCTCGCCCGCGCCGCCGCCGAGGCGCTCGGACGCATCGGTGATTCGTCCGCCGTTTCCAAACTACTTGCCGCCGCGGACAAGGTGCGAGGTGCGAACGCGACGCTCACCGACGCGCAGCGCGTTTTGCAGCACTCGTTGATTTACGCCGTCATTGAAATGAGCGGGAACGATTCACTGCAACTCGCGTCCACGGCGCCGTCCGCCGCCGCGCTCATCGCGCTCGATCAAAAGGGCGGCGACACGCTGAAGGCCGAGGCCGTCATCCCGCTGCTCGGCTCGCGCGATCCGGTGCTCAAGCAGACCGCGTCGTGGATCGTCAGCCACCGGCCCGACTGGGGCGGCGCGCTAGCGGGCTTCTTCCGCCAGCGGCTCACGGCCAATTCTCTCAATGCGACCGACCACGCGGAACTTCAATCGCAACTCTCCGCGCTCGCAAAGTCCGCGCCGATTCAGGAACTCCTCGCGGACAGCGCGTGCAACGAAATCCTCCCACTGGACAGCCGCCAGCTCGTGCTGCAAGCGATGGCTGCCGCCGGGTTGAAGGAAACGCCGCCGCGCTGGTTCGCCGAGCTGGCGCGACTGCTCGCGCAAACCGATAACGGTCTGTTGCGGCAGGCCGTCACGACTGCTCGCGCACTGCCGTTGCCGAAGGGCGGCAGCGCCGATCTCGCCGCCGCGCTCGTGAACGTGGGCCGCGACACGATGGCGCCGGCGGATGTCCGACTCGACGCGCTTGCCGCCGCGCCGGCGTTGAGCGCCGTGGATGCGCCGCTGTTTGATTTTCTCACCGCGCATCTCGACGGCAAGCAGCCCATGCTCGTTCGCGCCGCCGCGGCGAATGTTCTTGCGAAGGCGAAGCTTTCGCCCGAGCAACAGCTCGCGCTCGCCGACACGATGAAATCCGCCGGCCCGCTCGAAGCGCCGAAGCTCCTGCCCGCGTTCGAACGCGGCGCGACCGAGGCGCTCGGCCTGCGGCTCGCCGAATCGCTGAAGGATTCCGCCGGTCTGCCCGGCCTGCGCGTGGACCTGCTCAAGCCGTTGCTGGCGAAATATCCGAAGTCCGTGCAGGAAGCGGCGGCGCCGATGCTCGCGTCGCTCAACGCGGATGCCTCGAAGCAGGCCGCGCACTTGGATGAACTTCTCGCGCAGCTCAAGGACGGCGATGTTCGCCGCGGCCAGCAGGTGTTCGTCAGCGCGAAGGCCGCGTGCTCGACGTGCCACGCGCAGGGTTATCTCGGCGGACGCCTCGGCCCCGACCTGACGAACCTCGGCAAAATCCGCACCGAGCGCGACCTGCTCGAAAGCATCGTGTATCCGAGCGCGAGCTTCGTGCGCAGCTACGAGCCGTTCATCGTCACGACGAAAGGCGGTGAGGACTTCAGCGGCATCATCAAAAAAGACGCGCCCGACGAGGTCGTGCTCGCGACCGGACCGGAGACGGAGCAGCACATCGCACGCGCCGATGTCGCCACGATGCGGCCCGGCACGGTGAGCATCATGCCCGCGGGACTCGACACCATCCTCTCGAAGCAGGAACTGGCCGACTTGCTTGCCTTCCTCAAGGCGGCGAAGTGAGCGTGACAATGCCAATTGCCCGCTGGCAACTCGCGCCGGTTTCCCATTGAATGACGGCGCGTGAATGAAGCCGCAACTCCAGCACCCGCGCTACCACCGCGCGGTGCGTGGCAGCCGTTGACGTTCGGTGGCGCGGCCGCGTTCGCCGGCGCGAAACTCAGCCGCGTGCTGCTCGTCCAGCTCGTGTTCGCCGTCATTGTCGCGGCGTGCTTCATGGCCTTCCTCGCGGTCGCGTGGGTGCCGGTGATTCGCGAGGCGGCGCATGAGCTGCCCGAGGACGGCGCGATGATTCGCGAGGAAAAACTTCACTGGCCGGACAAGGAAGCGCGCGTGCTCTCCGAGAACAGCCGGCTGGCGATTATCGTTGATCCTGCTGACGAGGACGGCCTCGGCCGCGTGGCCGATTTGCAAATCGAGCTGTGCCCCTCGCGTGTGAAGCTGCGCTCCGAGCTGGGCTTCGTGGACGTGCCGTATTCGGCGGGCTGGGTCATCGCGCTGAACCGCGCGACGCTTGAACCGTGGTGGGGCGCGCGTGAGCCGTGGCTCGTGGCCATCGCGGGCGGCGCGATGGCGGCAAAACTTTTTCTGTCGTGGTGGCTGCTCGCGCTGCTCTACGCGCCGGTCGTGAAGCTGCTCGCCTTCTTCGCCACGCGCGAAGTTTCGTGGCGCGGCGCGTGGCGCGTGGCGTGCGCGGTGTTGATGCCTGGCGCACTGTTGATGGCCGGGGGGATTCTGCTCTACGGACTCGAAGTGATTTCGCTGCCGTGGCTCGTATTCCTCGTCGTGGCGCACGCAATAGTGGGATGGGTGTATTTGATCGGCGCGCCGTTCCGGCTGCCGAAAAAAACCGCCGCGCGCGGCGAAGTTCCGTCAAAGGCGAATCCATTCACGTCTCCAGAGGAGAAAATTTCGCCTCCTCCGGCCGCGCCCGCAAAAAGCGCCAACCCATTTGCGACTCAGGCACAGGGCGATTCCGTCACGTCGGCTTCTCCGCCGGAGTCGGGCACGTCGTCGTGAACGCGGGGGGTTGCGCGTCACGGAGGCTTCGTCTAGTTTCGCGCCATGACTTTCAGGATGACGATATTGAAATTTGTTTCAGCGGTGGCGCTGTGTGCGCTTGGCGTGGCGTGCAACCCGCCGGGCGGCGCGGACGAGCAGAAGGACCCGCATTATCTGCGCGGGCAGGAACTGGCGCAGCGCATGGATTACAAGGGCGCGATCGAGGCGTTCGAGAAGGCGCTCGAAAACAATCCGCGCTCGGCGTCCGCGCACTTCGAGCTGGGCATCCTTTATCGCGACGAGAAAAAGGGCAACGATCCCGCGGCGGCGATTTTCCACTACGAGCGCTTCCTGCGGCTGCGCCCAAACTCGCCGCACGCCGATGTCGTCAAGCAGCAGGTCCGCGATTGCAAGCTGGAGCTGGCTCGCGGTGAAAACCTGGTCGGCGGCACTGCGGCGACGCAGCGCGACATTGATCGCATGAAGGCCGACATCGAACGGCTCACCGCCGAGAATGCGCAGCTCCGTGTCCGCTGCGAACAAACCGGCCAGACGCCACCGCCAACGACAGTTGCCGCAGCGCCGAAGGCCACCGCCCCATCGCGAAACGAAACGTCTGCAGCCGGTGTTGCATCAGCGGCGGTCGAATCGAAATCGCGGCCTGCGCCTGCCGCATCCAGTGGCGGCGCGCACACGCACACGGTGAAATCCGGAGACATTTCAACGAGCATCGCGAAACAATACAATGTTAAGCACGATGCGCTGATCGCAGCCAATCCCGGCGTGGACTGGCGCCGGCTCAAAATCGGACAAACGGTCAACATTCCCGCACAGTGATGGCGAATAAACGCGAGAAGCGGAAGGCGAGAGACGAGAGGCGTCAGGTCGCCTTTTTCATTCCGCGCAGCTCTTCGGCATTTTGTCTCAGGCCCGTTGCCCATCGCTCCTTCTGACCTGTCATGTTCCAGCGCGTGTTCCTTATCGGCGTGACGGTGTTCTGGGTCACGATGAATGTGCTGCTGTGGCGTTCGGAGTTCCGCTCCGGCGGAGACGGTGGCGCGATTCCAGTTGAAGCTGTGTGGGAAAAGATGCTGCGCGCGCCGGACGATTCCGTGATGGAGGTTTTTCACAAGAAGCAGCGGCTTGGTTCGTTCCGCTGGGCCGCGAACATACAGGAAAATTTTACCACCGGCCGCGCGGCGCTCGAAGACCCAGACATCGAGGGAATGGTCAAACAGCTTACAGGCTACTCCATTGACATCACGGAAGGGCTGCTGGACGTGGGCCGCGGGCAAAAAACCGTGCGCTTTTCGGCCATGACCTCATTCACGACGAACCACACGTGGCAGGCGTTCTCGCTTCAGGTGAACCAGCGGCCGAACAGCGTGAGCCTGCGCGCGTCCGCGCCGTCGAACACACTCTCCATCGTGGTGAACGCGGCAGGCGAGGAGTTTCAGCGCGAGTGGAAATTCGACCAGTTGCGCAACACGGAGCAGATGTTGTCTGAATTTGGCGGCGCGGGGCCGCTGCCGCTGGAGTTGCTCACAGGCAGTTTGTTTGGCGGCGCGGGACTCAGCCAGATCCGCCAGCTCGCGCCCGACTTGCATTGGGAGGCGCACAACGACTGGATGAAGATTGGCCATTCTCGGCTGCGCGTGTTTCGTTTGGAAGCGCGGCTCTTCGACAAGCACCACGTCGTCGTCCACGTCAGCCGCGTCGGGGAAATCCTAAAGGTCGAGCTGCCCGACGAAGTGGTGATGCTCAACACCCGGCTGGTGCTGTGAACGGCCGCGCATGATCGAGCTGCTCAACCTCACCAAAAAATTCGGCGACCTCGTCGCCGTGGACGACGTGTCTCTCACGGTTCAGCGCGGGGAGTTCTTCGCCGTGCTCGGCCCGAACGCCGCGGGCAAGACCACGACGATCAAAATGATCACCGGCCTGATGAAGCCCACGGCCGGCTGCGCGCGTGTGGCGGGCTTCGACGTGCAAACGCAGCCACTCGAAGTGCGCCGCCGCCTCGCCTATGTGCCGGATTTTCCGTTCCTCTACGACAAACTCACACCGTGGGAGTTCTTCCGGTTCACCGGACAGCTTTTTCAAATGGAAGAGGATCGGATGGCCGCCGACGCGCGGGCGCTGATCGCGCGCTTCAATCTGGAGCCGTATCTGCGCAAACCCATCGAGGGCCTCTCGCATGGCACGAAGCAGCGCGTCGCCATCGCCAGCGCGTTGCTGCACGAACCGGAGGTGTTCGTGATTGACGAGCCGATGGTCGGGCTTGACCCGCATCATTCGCGCGTCGTGAAGGACCTGCTCAAGGAACGCTCGCAACGCGGCATGACGGTGTTTCTCTCGACGCACCAATTGAGCGTCGCCGAGGAATTGGCCGACCGCATCGGCATCATTCACCAGGGCAAATTCGTGGCCGTCGGCACGCGCGAGGAGTTGCGCAAACAAAGCGGCTCGGACGGCGTGCTCGAACACTCCTTCCTCGCGCTGACGCGGCAGGAGGCGAACTTCAAGGAAGAGAAGGCGGCAGTGAAATGAGACACGCATGAACGGCAACGGCAAAGCCCCCGCCCCGCTCGCGCTCCTGCTGCGCGTGAACCTGCTCTCGATGTGGCGGCGGCTCACGTCGGTGCGCGAGCAATCGCCGCTGCTCACGGGCGTCATCGCGCTGTTCGTCGTCGGTTACATTTATCTCGCGTTCCTGCTCTTCTACAAAGGGCTGAAATTCGTCGGCATCTTCCCCGGCCTTGGTGATTTGCTGATCGAGCGGCTGCTGTTCGTGCTGTTCGCGTTCCTGTTCGTCCTGCTGCTGTTCAGCAATCTCGTCATCAGCTACACGAACCTGTTCCGCAACCGCGAGACGGCGTTTCTGCTCACACTCCCTGTGCCGACGCAGACAATTTACCGCTGGAAATTCATCGAGTCCGCGCTGCTCGCGTCGTGGGCGTTCATGTTCCTTATTGCACCGTTGCTCGGTGCCTACGGGCTGGTGCGGCAGGTGCCGTGGCATTTTTACTTCGTGACCACGGCGCTCGTGGTGATGTTCATCGTGCTGCCCGCGGTGGCCGGCTCGTGGTGCGCGGTGAGCCTCGCGCGCTTCATGGATCGCCGCACGTTCCAGGTTGCCGCCTTCGTGATCGCGTTCGCAATGCTCATCGCCGCAAAATTCTGGCTCAAGCCCGAGCCGGTGGACGAGGAATCGCTCGAAACGCGCGTGCTCGCGGTGCTCGACCGTTTGCTGATGAAGACGCGGTTCGCGCAATTCCCGCTGCTGCCGAGCTACTGGCTCTCGTCCAGCGTGCAGCAATGGGCCGAGGGCGCGCGCGCCGCCGCGGGCTTTTTCATCCTCGTGCTCCTGAGCCATGTGCTGTTCTTCGGCACGCTTGCGTTCACGCGGATGGGCAACCTGTTTTACGACGCGGCGAGCATTGTTCACAGCCGGGCGAGCCTGTTCGGCCACTGGGAATGGTTCCGTCACTGGCAGGAACGGCGGCGGGAATTCCACTACCGGCGCGGCACGATGGAGGCGATCTTTGCGTTGCTCTTCTGGCTCAAGCCCGGCGTGCGCGCGCTGCTCGTCAAGGACGTGCGCATGTTCTGGCGCGACACGACGCAGTGGGGCCAGTCGCTGATGCTCTTCGGCCTGCTCGGGGCCTACGTCATCAACCTGCGGCACTTCACCTCGCAGATCGGCAGCAACTTCTGGATCCACGTCGTCGCGTATCTGAACCTCGGTGCCTGCTCGCTCAACCTCGCCACGCTCACGACGCGCTTCGTGTTCCCGCAGTTTTCGCTCGAAGGCAAACGCATCTGGATCGTCGGCATGTCGCCGCTCGGCCTCGTGCGCGTGGTGCAGGCGAAGTTTCTGCTCGCCACCGCGTGCTCGCTCGTCGTGACGCTCGGCCTCATCAGCCTCTCGTGCTCGATGCTGAACATGCCGTGGGAGCGCACGCTCTACTTCGCCGCGGCCATCACCATCATGACCGTCACGCTCAACGGCCTGGCCATCGGCCTCGGCGTGCTCTATCCGAACTTCAAGGAGGACAACCCGAGCAAAATCGTCAGCGGCTTTGGCGGCACGTTCTGCCTCGTGTTGAGTTTTCTCTACATCGTCGCGTCGGTCACGCTGCTCGCGTTCAGTTCGCCGTGGCTGCCGTCGGGGCGCCACCATCCCGAAAATCTCGTGCTCGGCTGGGCCGGCTTCGCGACGCTCTCGGTGCTGCTCGGCATCCTGCCGCTTCGGCTCGGCCTGCGCCGCGCCGCGACGGTGGAGATATAATTCCCGCAGCGCGGACACTTTACACGCACCGTGCCGCTGACTAGATTCGGCTCGTGCCTGCGCCTTACGACGCCTCCGAATTCGTGGACACCGACGTGTCCACGACAGCGTCGCCGCGGACTTCGCCCGACGCTTCCACGCGCCCGCCCACGCGCGAGGAACTCGAAGCGCAGGTTTCCACGGCGCAGCAGCGCCTTGCCGAACTCAAGCGCCAGCAGGAAGAACTCGAACGCGAACGCGCCGCAGTCGAGGAGGCCCGCCGCCGTCGTGTCGAGTTTCAAACCGGCCGTGAGGAAATGCTCCAGCACCTCACTCGTGGCGTCGCGTTGATGGAAGAAAGCGAACTCGTTGCGCGCCGCGATGCCGAGCAAATGACGAAGTCGCTTGGCGCGCTCCGCGACGCGCTCGCCAAGGTGCAGTCGCTCTCCGAGGAAAACTGGAACAAGGAAAACTGGCAGACCGAGATGACGCGCGCCCTCACGACACTCGAAAACGCGCGCATGGAATGGAACGCCGCGCGATTGAAATGGCCGCTGCTCGACGGCCCAAAGGAAGCACCCGCCACCACCGAGCCGGCGCCGGCGCAGAAACCGTTCTCGCAGTTCAGTCAGATGGGCATCGGCGAGCTGTGCTGGCTCGGCTTCGCGCTCACGTGGCCTGTCACGGTTGTCGTCTTGGTGCTGATCGTTGTCGTGCTGCTGCGCAAGTAGTCATGGGCCTTTTCACCAAACGCACCGATCCGCTCGCCGAGCGAGCGCGCGATTTGCAGGCCGAGCTCGCCGCGGTCGAGGCGGAAATCCAGCGCCTCCAGTCCGATCCGCCGCCGCAATCCACGAAACCGCGCCTGCGTTCAACCGCGCTGCCCAACGGCAGGCAAATCATTGCGCAGCCCGCTTCTGTTGCGCTGGAAACACCCGCGCCGGCCGTGCCCACGCGCGAGCCGGTGCTGGAGGAAGTCACGCCGCGTCATGTGCCCGTCGCGCCGCCGCCGCCGAGTTCCGTCGCGCACTACAACGAATTTGGCGTCCGTAAATTCGACCTCGTTGCCGCGTGGCACGAGATGAAAAACAGACTCACCGGCGCGCCGAGCAATCCGTCGCGGCTCGTCTCGCTGATGAACGCCGGCACGCTGCACGGCCCGCGCCCGCTGCGTTACGAACAGCGCATCGCGCGCAACCGCTTTCTCGCGCTCTTCATCGTGCTCCTGTTCGTGTTGCTCGGCCTGTTCGCCGCGGTCCTGAAAAATTTCTGAACCCGTTTCATCATGCACACTGAATGCATTCCAACGGACGCTGGTGATTTTACCGCCCGTTTCACCGGGCGCGGCCTCGCGCAGCTCGACTTTCCGCGAGGCGGCAGGGCCGCCTCGCAGAAAACTTCGCGGACCCGGCCTGCTGAGTTTTCACAGTGGTTCAAACTTACGTGCGCCGCGTTGAACGACGTGCTTGCAGGCCGTGAGCCGCGTGTCCTGCCGCCGCTCGATCTGTCGTCGGGAACGGACTTCCAGCAGCGTGTGTGGAGGGCGCTCCTCAAAATCAAGCCCGGCCGCACACGCAGTTACGGCGAACTCGCAGCCGCCCTTGGCAAGCCACGCGCGGCGCGTGCCGTCGGCGCGGCGTGCGGAGCGAACCCGGTTCCCGTGCTCGTGCCGTGCCATCGCGTGCTCGCGTCGGACGGTGGGTTGGGCGGATTCTCCGGCGGACTCGGCTGGAAGCGCCGGTTGCTGGCGGCCGAGCGCCCGGCGTGATTCGCACAGGCCGCGCTTGCGCGGGCCGCTGCGGCTCCATTAGTGTCGCCATTGCTTGATGCGCCTGCTTGACCGTTATTTGCTGCGCGAGTTTCTCGTCCCGCTCGGCTATTGCCTCGGCGGGTTTTTCGTTTTCTGGATCACTTTCGACTGCCTTTCGGAAATGGCGCAGTTCCAGTCCGCGAAACTGGACGTGCCGGATGTCGCGGCCTATTACCTCCTCAAGTCGCCCGAGTTCCTGCTCACCATCGTGCCGGTCGCGCTGCTGCTCGCGGTGCTTTATGCGCTGACGAATCACGCGCGGCATCACGAGCTGACCGCGATGCGAGCCGCCGGCGTGAGCCTTTGGCGGTTGGCTGCACCGTATTTCGCCGTGGCACTCGTGGCGAGTTTGAGTTTGCTTGCGATGAATGAACTTCTCGCGCCGCGCGCGAATGAAATGGCCGAGGAAATCCTTGCGCCGCGAGCGTCGGCCGGCGCAAACCAGTGGCAGCGCGAAATCCACTTCATGAACGACGCGGTGCAGCGCGTCTGGCGCATCCGCTCCTACAACGTGCTTTCACATGAGATGCTCGACCCGAGCGTCGAGTGGCACGACAGCGGCGCGCGGCGCGTGCTGCTCGCGACGGGCGCGGTGCGGACGAACGGCGTGTGGGTCTTCTCGCACGTGCGGCTCTTCACATATCCGCCGGGCATGGACGTGCCGCAGCTCGTCGTGACCAACACGCTCGCGGTGCCGGAGTTCAACGAGTCGCCGCGGCTCATCGCGAGCGAAATCAAGGTCAGCCAGATGTCGAGCGTGCGGGCGGCAAAGCGAATTCGCTTCACGCTCGCGGAAATCCTCGATTACCGCCGGCTGCATCCGCAGCTCCGGTCCGACATGCGCGCGCTGCTCGGCACGCAGTTCCACGGGCGCCTCGCCGCGCCGTGGACGTGTCTCGTCGTCGTGTTCATCGCGCTGCCGTTTGGCGCGTTGACGGGCCGGCGCAACGTCTTCGTTGGCGTCGCCGCGAGCGTGTTCATCTGTTTCGCGTTCTTCATCGTCTCACGGCTCGGCCTCGCGCTCGGCACAAGCGGCAATCTGCCCGCGTGGCTTGCGGCGTGGGGGCCGCATCTGTTGTTCAGCGGCATCGGCGTGTGGTTCACGCAAAAACTGCGATGAACGACGAGCTTTCCACACTGCGCGCGCGACTGGAGCGGCTTTCGCTGCTGCACGAGGTCGGTCACGTCATCCACTCGACGCTCGATCCGCGCGAGGCGCTGCAGCTTGTCATCCGCGAGGCGGCGCGCGTCACGCGGGCCACGAGCGGCTCGGTCGTGCTGCTCAATCCGACCACCGGCCACATGGAAATCGAGGCCGCGCATGGCCTGCCGGAGAGCGCGTTCGGACGCCGCCTCCGCATCGGCGAAGGCGTCACCGGCTGGGTCGCGCGCACCGGCAAACCCGCGCGCGTTTCCGACGTGGCGCAGGATTCGCGCTACCTGCGCGTGGACGAACGCACGCGCTCGGAACTCGCCGTGCCGCTGCCCGATGTTGGAAACGTGCGCGGCGTGCTGAATGTCGAATCCGACCGGCCCGACGCGTTCACCGCGGATGACCAGTCGCTGCTTGAGGAACTCGCCACACAAGCCGCGCGCGTGATTCACAACACGTGGCTCTACGAGCAGCTTCGCTTGAAGGCGCGGCTCTTTGAATCGCTCTTCAGCGTCGGCCAGGCCATCAACTCGACGCTCAACCTTGACGAAGCGCTCACGGTCATCACGCGCGAGGCGGCGACCCTCATGGACGCCAAACTTTGCTCGCTTCACCTGCTCGACGAGTCGCATGAATGGCTCGACCTGCGCGCCAGCCACGGTGCGGGCCGCGCATATCTTCGCAAGCCGCGCGTCGGCACCGAGGAGAGTTTGCTCGGCGTCGTCGTGCGCCGCAAAAAACCGCAGCAAGTCGAGAACGTGCAGGTTTCCGCGCGTTACCAGCACGTGGACGCCGCGCGGCGCGAGGGATTGGTTTCGCTGTTGAGCGTGCCGCTGCTGTTCGGCGGACAGGCCACCGGCTCGCTCAGCATTTACAAGGACAAGCCGCACACATTTTCAAACGAGGAGGTGCGCATCCTCTCCGCGCTCGCCGACCTCTCCGCCATCGCCATCGAGAAGGCGCGCCTTTACGAGCGCATCGTGGACGTGGAGGAACAGCTTCGCCAGAATGAGAAGCTCTCCGCGCTCGGCCTGCTTGCCGCCGAGGTCGCGCACGAAATCCGCAATCCGCTCACAGTGATGAAGATGCTCTATCACTCGCTCGACCTGCGCTTCGCGGCCGGCGACCCGCGCGCCGAGGACACGCGCATCATGCGCGACAAGATGGAGCACCTGAACAAGGTCGTCGAGCAGGTGCTGGACTTCGCGCGCAGCACCGAGCCGCAGCTCGCGCCAGTGAACCTCAACCAGCTCATCGAAGACCTCGGCCTGCTCACACGCCACAAGCTCGCGCATCAGAACATCGAACTCATTCGCAGGCTCGACCCCGCGCTCCCGCCGGTAAATGCAGACGCGACGCAGCTTGAACAGGCCTTTCTCAACCTCACGCTCAACGCCGTCGAGGCAATGCCGGACGGCGGCCGCCTCACCATCACAACACGCTCGATGCGCGCGCCGCGCAGCCACGGCCCACCGACGCACGTGGTTGTCGAGTTTAGGGACACTGGCGAGGGAATGAACGAGGAGCAGCGCAAACGCGCGTTCTCGTCGCTGTTAAACACAACGAAGGCCAAGGGCACCGGCCTCGGCTTGGCCATCGTGCGGCGCGTCGTCGAGACGCACCGCGGCAAGGTGCGCATCCTGTCCCGCGCCGGCCGCGGCACGACATTCAGTGTCACGTTGCCGGTTTGAGCTTTCGCCGTCCGCGCACGCCTGCTACAACGCACCCATGGCTTCCGACCTCACCATCGGGTTTCTCGGCGCGGGTAAGATGGCGTCCGCGCTTGCGAAGGGGTTCGTTCGCGCCAGCCTCGTCACGCCGGGCCGCGTGCTCGCCAGCGATGTCATTGAAATGGCCCGCGAGGCATTCGGCCGCGACGTCGGCGCCCGCGTGTCCTCGTCGAACGTGGATGTCGTGAAAGGCATGACCGTGCTGGTGCTCGCCGTGAAGCCCGACCAGGTCGCCGGCGTGCTGGCGGAAATTGCGCCGCACTTCACCAAGCAACATCTGCTCATCTCCATCGCCGCCGGCGTGACGCTGGCTCGCATCGAGAGCGCGCTGCCGGACAGCGCGCGCGTCATTCGCGTGATGCCGAATACGCCCGCGCTCGTCGGCGCTTCGGCGTCGGCCTTTGCGGCGGGCAGCCACGCAACGGCGGAGGACGCCGCGCTCGCGTTGAAACTCTTCTCCGCTGTCGGGGCCGCCTTGCAGGTGAAGGAATCCCTGCTCGATGCGGTCACGGGACTCAGCGGCAGCGGCCCGGCTTACGTGTGCCTCGTGCTCGAAGCGTTGAGCGACGGCGGCGTTGCCGCCGGCCTGCCGCGCGACGTGGCGACGAAGCTCGCGGTGCAGACACTGCTAGGCACGGCGAAGATGGTTTTGGAAACCGGCCAGCATCCCGCTGCGCTTCGCGACGCGGTGACGAGTCCCGGCGGCACGACCATCGAAGGGCTGCATGAACTGGAACGTGCCGGTGTGCGCGGCGCGTTCATCAATGCCGTCCGTGCCGCGTCCGAAAAATCGAGGAAGCTCGGCCAGGCATGAGCTTCCCCGCGCCAACCGAACGGCAGGCGCGCGTGCTGTGGTTCAGCCTCACGGCGCTGGCCGTGGCGGTGATGGCCGCGTTGATTGTGCTGTTGTTGTGGGGGCTGGGTTTCGTTCTCGACAAGCTCGCGCCTGTCCTGCTCCCGCTCGCCATCGCGACCATTCTTGCGTATCTGCTCGATCCGGCGGTGGATTTCTTCGAACACAGGCTTCACATTCCCCGGCTGCGGGCGATCATTCTCGTGTTCTTCCTGGCGGTGATGCTGGTGTTGATGCTGTTGGCGTTCGTCCTGCCGCAGCTCGTCGTCGAGGCCGGCGATCTGCTCGACAAGCTGCCTGACTATTCAAAGTCCTTCCGCGAGAAGTTCAGCGACTGGCTCGCGCAATCGCGCCTCGGTGTGCAGGCCAAGCAGGCTTGGGACGCGCAGGTGGGCGAGAACGTGCAGAAGTGGCTCGCCGATGCGCTGCCCGCTGCGTCCGCATGGGCGTTCGGCCAGCTCGGGCGCATCGCGTCATGGGCCGGATACTTCATCGGCCTCGCGCTCGTGCCGGTGTATGCGTTTTATTTTCTGCTCGAAAAAAGCGCCATCCGGAAAAGCTGGACGGAATACCTGCCCGTGCGCGAGTCACGGGCGAAGGAGGAGCTGGTGTTCGCGTTGCGCGCCATCAACGACTGCGTCGTGGTTTTTTTCCGTGGACAAATCCTTGTGTCACTGTGCTCGGGCACGCTGCTTGCCATCGGGTTGTCGTTTGTCGGGCTGAACTACGCGGTGCTGCTCGGCGTGATGGCCGCATTGCTCGGCATCGTGCCCTACGTCGGCGCGACCATCACACTCGCCACCGCGCTCGTGCTCGCGGCCGTGCAGTTCAACAACCTCCCGCATTTCGCCGGCGTGCTCGGCGTGTTCGGCATCGTGCAACTGCTTGAGGGATTCGTTTATTCCCCGAAGATCATCGGCAACCGCGTCGGTTTGCATCCGGTCGTCATCCTCGTCGCGCTGATGATCGGCACCACGCTCCTCGGCGGCGTGCTCGGCGGCCTGCTCGCCATCCCGATGACCGCCGCGCTGCGCACGCTGATGTTCCGCTACGTCTGGCGCAAGACGGCGGAATAATTGCGCGTCAGAATTCCACCGGCTCGTTCGACTGTCCGCAATGCGGACACCGCGAGCGGTCCACGTCCCCGTCATCCGTGTAAACGTAGGCGCAGCGCGTGCATCGGAAGATGTGGTCCTCCGTCGGCTCCGGCTCGAAGCGCTTGCGCCGCCGCTCGTAGTAAAGCCCCACCGCGCACAACGTGCCGAGCACGCACACGAGATAACCGAAGACAATCGTGTTCAGCGACATGGTCAGGGCGTAGGCAAGGCGGCCGGCGCGAGGGTGTTCCAGTGGAAGACCAGCGTGCCATCGGTCATTGAGTTGGGGGCGGTGGATTTTGGAAGCGGTTGAAATCGTAACTGCCGTGTCAGATCCAGCGCGTGTTGGTCGGCGGCGCGCTGAACGGGGTCCTTCACCACGCTGGCCGTCACGAGGCGCGGCGAGAAAATCTGCCCGTCAGTGTTGACGAGCACCTGAACGACCGTGTCCGCAAGCACGTCGTTGTTCGTGAACGAACGCGGACGCGCCGTTTGCACAAGCCGCCGCGCGCGCAATGGACCTTCAACACGGAAGCTCGACTCGTTCATCGCCGATGACGCGTTCGCCGCGGAAACCACAGGCAGTTCGACGGGCTTGTCCGCGATGGCGACGGCAGGCGGGCGGTTCGTTCGCGTGAACTGCTGAAACGCGCCGCCGAGATGCGCCGTGGAGCTGTTCATCCAGCGATACGGCTCGGTCCATTCCTGCAGGCGATATTCCTGGCTCGGAATGTCCAGCCACGCGGCGCCGGAAAACCCCGACCGCGAGACACGCACGAACAGCGCCGGGTCCGCAAGCCCGAGCGAGTCGAGCAACTGCTGGTTCGCCTGCGCGCCGAGCACGATCCGCGCGGTCATGCCGCGCTCGCGGAACGCCGCCGCGCCCGGCAGCGGCCCGGCGAGCATCACCACCAGCACCAGCTGAAGGATAAAAAGAAACGCCACGGCCACGCACCAGCGATTGCGCGACCAGCGGACCAAGTCTGTTTGAGGGATGTCGCTCACGCAAAATCCGTCCGAACCTAGCGCATACCGCACGGAATTGCAGCGAAGGATTTGCTCACGGCAGCGGCTTCTTCCAGATCGGCACCACGCGCTTCATCTCGTCAATGAGCCACTGGCACGCCGCGAACGCCTCGCCGCGATGCGGCGCGACGACCTCCACCCACAGCGACGGCTCGTTCACGCGCACGACGCCGAGCCGGTGCACGAGCCGCACGCTCTCGACTGGCCAGCGCTGTTCCATCTCGTCGAAGAGCTTGTGAAACTGGTGCTCGGCCATCGGCTGGAACGCGGTGTATTCGATGGCGGAAATTGTTTTGTTGTCTTCATCGCCGCGCACAACGCCGGCAAAATAAACCGCCGCGCCCATGCCGCCGCTCATGCGCCGTTGCGCGACGAGCGCGGCCTCGTCAATCGGGTCGGTCGTGAAGGTTAGAGAGCGGAGCATTTTCATTGGGATGATCGTGCTTCCAATCTGGCTTGCTCTCGCTTCTTCCGTATGCTCGCACCAACAGCGCTTGCTACAACACCGTAGAACCAACCAAACACGACCATGAACAAAACGTGTGTGCCGTCGGGAAGATACCGCGCCAACGATGCGATTTCTTCCCTTTGCCGCGTAATCATTCGTTCCTGCGAGTTCGCGTGAGCTGTTTCCAAAGAAACCAATGCCAAGCACAGATAGTAAGTAACGAGCAGACCCCAACTCAGAACCACAGTCTTCCACAAGCGGCAGCCTTGAAACCCGCGCACGCCTGCCCATAGGAACAGCAAGACCGGTCCCACTACGCTCAGCATGATTCCTTGTATCTCGTAACTCATTCTTAAACCTACCCTCCTTGCACCGGCGGGAACAGGCTCACTTCATCGCCGTCCTTCAGCACGTAATCGCGGCCCTGATACTCGACGCCGACGGCGATGAGCGTCGAGTTTTTCATCGCAACGAGTTTCGGAAATCGCGCATGGAGATTCCTCAGCAAGCCGTCAATCGTCGTGCCTGCCGGCAGCTCCTCGTGCGCTTCCGTGCAGCCGGTGAGGTCGGCGAAATAGGAGTAAAAATGGACAACGACTTTCATCGTATTGTGGAGCGACTTACGAACGATACATCTCCGGCTTGAGCACGCCGACGAATGGCAGGTTCCGATACCGCTCGGCGAAGTCCAGTCCGTAGCCGACGACAAACAGGTCGGGTATCTCGAAGCCCGCGTAGTCTGCCTGCACGTTCTCGGCGCGGCGTGACGGTTTGTCCAGCAGCACGCACGTCTTGATCTCGCGCGGCTTGAGTTCGCGCAACTTCGCGAGCACGCAGCTCAAGGTCTTGCCCGTGTCGAGGATGTCATCCACGAGCAGCACGTCGCGGCCGCGCACGTCGAGGCGCAGCTCCTTGGTGAAAACGAGTTCGCGCGACATCGTGCCCTCGCGATAGCTGGAAACGCCCATGAAATCGAGGCGGAGCGGCATGTTGAGATGACGGATGAGGTCGGCAAGGAACATCACCGTGCCGTTGAGCAGCGAGACGACGGCGAGGTCGCGCCCGGCGAAGTCGCGCTCGATCTCCCGCGCCAGTTCGCGCACGCGTTTTGCGATCTGGGCCTGCGTGATGAGCACCGACTGCACCTCCTTGCGCAGGCGCAACGGCACGCGCGCGGCGTGCTGGGGTGAAGGCTTGGGCGACATCAAAAGTTTGGACGCCGGGAATGGCACCGAGCCACGGATGAAACACGGATGAAACACAGAACAGCGTCACGGACGGGCGCAAAACCGTTGTGAAGGTCTGATTCTGCATCTGTGTTCAATCTGTGTTTCATCCGTGGCTATTTGAAACAAATTCTTCCGGTTCAAATATGCTTCGAGTCGTGTTCGTCCTTCACGGCGTAGCCGGTTTCCTGGCGCTTGAAGTTCACTTCGTTCTTCTTCACATACGCGGCGAAGACGTCGTCCGCGCTCATGCCGAGCACCTGCGCCATCGAGATGAGGAAGTGAAAGAGGTCCACGACCTCGACGCGCGCGTTCTGCTCGTCGAACCGCTGGTATTTGGCCCACCATTTCCACGGCACGCTGTCGGTCAGTTCGGCCAGCTCCTGCTGCATGGCGCGCGTGTAGTTGAGGAGCCACTTGGTTTTTTCCTCCTCGCTCATGCCGTCCGTGCGGACGCCGATGCGCTCGTTGAGCGCCTTTTGCATGCGGAAGAGTTCGCAGAGCTGGTCGGGCTTGTCCATGCGCGGAGAATACAGGAGCCGGGATTCAGGAGTCAGGAGAAAAAGCGGCCTTCATGGCATGGGCAGTCGGCTCCAAAATTCTTCCCGGCGAACTTTGAACTTTGAGTTGGCCACTTGTGTCTCTATAACGACTCCATGCTGCCGAACGTGCTGATTGCCGGCGCCCTGAAATTTCCCCCGCTCCTCGCCGCGGTCGTGACGAACGCGCCCGCCGCCGCGGAGAAGGCATCGTCGCCGTCACTGCTGTTCGCGGGTGGGCCGATGTTGTGGCTGCTGCTCCTTACGAGCGCGATTGCCGTCGCGGTGTTTGTCGAGCGGCTGCTGCATTACCATCGCGCGCAGATCAATTCAGCCGAGTTCCTCAACGGCGTTCGCACCGTGCTCAAACGCGACAATGTCGTCGAGGCCATCTCGATCTGCGACGCCACGCCGGGACCGGTCGCGCGGCTGGTGAAGACCGCCATCCTCGCGCGCGACCGTGGGCGCGACGGCGTGCGCGAGGCGCTCGAAGAAGCCGGCCTGCTCGAAGTGCCGCGCCTCGAGGAGAAGCTGAGTTTGCTCGCCACGCTCGCGCAGATTGCGCCGCTCATGGGGTTGCTCGGCAGCGTGATGGGTTTCATCCGCATCTTTGGCGTCATGCAGCGCGAAGGGCCGTTCACGCACGCGGGCACGCTCGCGGGCGGCGTGTGGGAGGCGCTCATCTGCACGGCCGTCGGCCTCGCCGTCGCCATCCCGTGCCATGCGGGTTACAACTACCTCGTGAGCCGCGTGAACCAGATCGTGCTCGACATGGAGAAAAGCTCGGCGGAAATCATCAACCTTGTGACGGAAAAGGGAGGCGCAAAAAACGGCGGCAAGTGATGGCCACAAAAAATCACAAAGAGATTTATTGCCGGACGATCTGGGCGCGCTGGCAGAACCGCATATTCGTGGCTGAACGCTTATGAGATTTCCACGCAACGCAAAGATTCTGCGCGGGCAGCTCGAGGTCGCGCCGTTCGCGTGCGTGTTCGTCCTGCTGCTGATTTTCCTCCTGCTACAATCGAACTTTATCTACTCGACGGGCGTGAAGATCGAACTGCCGGCAACGGACAACCTTCCCGGCACGCTGAACCCGACTGTCGTTGTCGCCGTGGACCGGAGCGGCCAGCTTTACTTCGCGAACCAACTCATTCAGGAATCGGAATTGCAGGAAAAGCTCGCCGCGGCCGTGGCGCGGTATCGGGCGGGCCGGCAGGAACTCACCCTTGTCGTGCAGGCGGACAAGAGCGTGCCTTACGAAATCATCGTGCGCCTTGCCGAGGTGGCGCGCGCCGCCGGCATCAAGGAAGTGTTGCAGGCGACTCGGCCGACAGCTCATGCCCCGGCGTCGAAACCGGGTGCATTTTGAACGCGAGGACGAGGGAGAATTTTTTCGCGTGAAGACGCGAAACGCACGCTCTCAGGTCTTGTAAACCACCGTGATACCGTAGTCGCTGACCGGCGCGGTGGCGTCCTTGGGCGTGTGCGAATAGTGGACGGTGTGAACGCCGACGATGTTGTCCTCGCCGGTCTTGGCGAGGAAGTCGGACACGGCGTCGTCGAAGGTGTCCTTGCCGTCCTTCACGAGTTCGTGGTGGCGGAAGGTTTTGAGGCGGATTTTTTTGATGCTCTTCGCCGCGACTTCGAGCGGCTTGGAGGGCTTCATGATCTGCGCCTCGACGCGGCTGGAAGTGGGCAGCGAGATGGTGTGCGTGGGCTGGTCGCCCTCGGCTGCCGGGCCGCCCGGACGATCCGGCGCGGGGATGATGAGCACCTCGCCGCACTTGGGACACGCAAGCTCCGCGCCCACGCCGGATTCGTCAATGGTGAGAGCTTGGTTGCAGAAAGGGCAGTTGAAACTGAAGTCCATATCGTTTCGTCGCCGGAATTGTTGCGGCGAAATTAGGCCGTGCGCCGCGGCAACGCCAGCAAAAAACCCCGCCACCCGAAAATCGTCTCACCCCTTGTAAACGATCATCACGCCGTAGTCGTTCACCATCTGGCCGAGGGTGTTGATAAAGCCGTAGCTGACGGGATTGATGCTGACGATGTTTTGCTCCCCTATTTTCTGAAGAAAGGCGGAGACGACTTCCTCGAACTTGTCGTGCCCCACTTCCTCGCAGAGGACGCGCTTGATGCAACGGATGCGGAGGCGTTTCTCCGTCACTTCCGTGGCGACGGTTTCGGCCTTCTTCTTGACGAGGGTCTCGGCCGGGCCTTCGTGCTGCGGCACGGCGAGCGGCTTGTGTTCGACCTTGTGTTCCGGCTTGGGTTCGGGGGGCTTTTCCGTAGGCGCGGCGGGCTTTTCATGGCTCGCCGGTGCGGGTTTCGGAGCAGGCTCCGGTTTAGGCGGAGGACTGGCCGGCGGGATGAGTTGAACTTCGCCGCACGAAGGGCACTCGATCTCCGCGCCCACGGTTGAGTCATCGGCGGCGAGTTCCTGACTGCAATTGGGGCACTTCCAGGTGACATCCATAACGGGCCTGGGTTCGGATTATTGAGCGGACTAAACCACACCCGGCCCGATTATGACAGACAAAAATCAGTCGCCCGGCACGCGCTCGATTCGCGCGCCGAGCTGCTTGAGCTTCTCGTCAATCTTCTCGTAGCCGCGGTCGAGGTGGTAGATGCGGTTGACCTGGGTCGCGCCCTTCGCGCAGAGGCCCGCGATGACGAGCGCGGCCGAGGCGCGCAGATCGCTCGCCATCACCGGCGCGCCGCTCAACGGCTCGCCACCCTTCACAATCGCGCTCGGCCCCTCGATGGCAATTTCCGCGCCGAGACGCGCCAGCTCCATCACATGCGAAAAGCGCGATTCAAAAATCCTCTCCGTGATGATGCTGATGCCTTTGGTGAGGATCATCAGCGCCATCATCTGCGCCTGCACGTCCGTCGGGAAACCGGCGTAGGGCAGCGTCGTCACATCCACAGGCTTGAGCCGGCTGCGGCGCACCTTGAGCGCGGCACCTGTGCGTTCCAGCTTCACGCCGGCTTCGGTGAGCTTGTCGAGCACTGCGGTCATGTGGTCGAGCCGCGCGCCATGAATGGTGACTTCGCCCTTCGTCGCGGCGGCGGCGATGGCGAAGGTCGCCGCCTCGATGCGGTCGGGAATGACCTCGTGTTCCGCGCCGTGCAGCTCCTTCACGCCGGTGATGGTGATGGTCGGGCTGCCCGCGCCGTGAACCTTCGCGCCCATTGCGTTGAGGAAGTTTGCCAAGTCGGTGACCTCCGGTTCGCACGCGGCGCTCTCGATCACAGTAACGCCCTCGGCGAGAACGGCTGCCATCATCACATTCGCGGTGCCGAGCACGGTCGAGCCGGCGCGCCCGCCGAGAAAAATTTCCGCGCCGAGCAAACGCCGTGCGGAGGCGTTCACGTAGCCTGCCTTGACGCTGATTTGTGCGCCGAGCGCCTTGAGTCCCTTGCGGTGCAGGTCAATCGGTCGCGCGCCGATGATGCAGCCGCCGGGCAGCGAGACGCTGGCCTTGCGCAGCCGCCCCATGAGCGGTCCGAGGATGCAGATCGAGCCGCGCATCTTGCGGATGAGTTCATAATCGCCGCGGCCCTTGATGCGCGCCGCCTGCACGGTGACGGAGTCGCCATCCCACTCGACGGTTGCGCCAAGCGACTCGAGGATTTTCCCCATGAACTTCACGTCGGTCAAATCGGGCACGCGCCGGATGACGCACCGCTCCGCCGTGAGCAGCGTCGCCGCCATGATTGGAAGCACGGCGTTCTTCGCGCCACTGATGGTGACCTCGCCGTGCAACGGCACGCCGCCGCGTATCAACAAACTGTCCATCGGCATAAAACCCTTTCTCTTTTGCGCACAGTGAAAACCGTGGCCACTTTTTCACGCCGCCGAGACGCGGGCAATCAGGAAACGCTCGCACCCCGCCAAATCTTTTTCCGCGCGCTCGACACTCCATGCCGGCGCGGCGAACAGTTCGCGCAACGTTTGCGCCTGCCCGTCACCAAATTCAGCCATCAACACTCCGCCGGGCTTGAGCCATGCGCCTGCCTCTCGCGTGAGCTGTCGGAAGCAATCCAGGCCGTCGGCGCCGCCGTCGAGGGCGAGTCGCGGATCGTGGTCGCGCACCTCCGGCTCCAGCGTCGCGATCTCGACGCTCGGAATGTAAGGCGGATTCGCCACGATCAAATCAAACCGCAGCCCCGCCGGCAGTGCTGCAAAGCCGTCGCTCCGATGAAACGCGATGCGCGCCGCCACGCCATGGCGCGCCGCGTTCGCGCGCGCCAGCGTGAGCGCCTCGGTGGACACGTCGAGCGCGTGAACTTCCGCGTTCGGGCACTTCACCGCCAGCGCGATGGCGAGGCAGCCCGTGCCGGTGCCGAAGTCCAAAACAGGCGTGGGGCGAGAGGCGAGAGGCGAGAGATAATTCCACGCGAGTTCGGCGAGGGTTTCCGTTTCCGGGCGGGGAACGAGCGCGTCGCGGGTGACGGCGAGTTCAAGTCCGCAAAAAGAAGTGGAGCCTATGATGTGTTGCAGCGGTTCGCGCGCGGCTCGGCGTTGGACAAGTCCGCGCAGCGTTTGCAGTTCGGCATCCGAGAGCTGCCGCTCGAAATCGAGGTAGAGTTTCATGCGCGGGACCTTGAGCGTGTGTGCGAGCAGCAATTCGATCTGTAGTCGCGGCGATTCCACGCCGCGCTTGGCGAGGTATTCGGTGCTGCGCTGGATGACTTCGAGGACGGTCACGCGGGCGTTGAGATTCCCGCTTCACGCTCGCCGGTGCAAGAGTCAAACCGCGCTCGCAAACGTCGGGGCGTCACGCGCAAACCACGGAGGAAGGTTTTTCTGGATTTTCAACGACCCGTGACGCATGGTGCGATGCGAACCGGGACGAGGCTGAGGCCGAAACGTGCCGGGGTGGAATTTGTAAAATGAACGCAAACGGGATTTTGGCGCAGCATTGGGTGCGGGTGTCGGTTCACATGCTCATTGACGCGCTTTTTTTCTGTCTGGCGTTCGTCGTCGGCACGGTCGTCCGCCAGGCCGATGAATTGACGATTCAGGAGTTGGTGAACCACTTGAAGACGTATCTGCCGGGCATCCTGCTCGGCAGCGCGTTCTTCCCCTGCATCATTTACATCAACGGATTCTACTCGTCGCAGAGTTATCGGCAGGGCGTGTTCCGGCGCGTGGCTCTCATCGCGGTGGCGCTCGCGGCGACGGTGGGGTTGATGTCCGCGATGTTCTACCTGAAGAAGTCCACCGCCATCGGGCGCGGTGTCGTGGGGTGGAGCGCGGTGGTGGCGTATTTCATCCTGCTGATTCACCACATGTTCCTTCTGCGCTCGCTGCGCAACTACAAGGAGCGCGTGGCCTTCATCATGACGTGCACGTTCGACGAGCTGGAAGCGCGCTTTTTCCAGTCGCTCGGCACGGAAAACCTCGAGCTGGTCGGCCTCGTGCATTACGACGGCTACCAGCCCATTGGCGAGATGCGCGTGCTCGGTCCGGTCAGTCAGCTCAAGGAAATCGTCAAGCGCGAGGACATCCAGCGCATCCTGTGCACGAACAAGAGCATCAGCGACCCGCAGATGTGCAAGGTCTTCTGTGAACTGCGCTATTCGGGCGTGAGCGTGATGCCGTTGGTGAGCCTGTTCGAGGAAGTGCACCAGCTCGTGCCGCTGGAACTCATCACAAGCGAATGGCTGCTCACGGCCAGCTCGCTGCCGCACATCGTTTACATCAAAAAGGTCAAACGCGCCTTCGACATCATCGTGTCCCTGCTCGGGCTGATCTTCCCGTTCGGCCCGGTCATGCTGCTTGGGATGCTTGCAGTGCGGCTTACATCGAAGGGGCCGGTGTTTTACCGGCAGGTGCGCTGCGGACGCTTTGGCCAGCCGTTTCAAGTCATCAAGCTCCGCACGATGCGCGTGGACGCCGAAAAGGATGGCGCGGTCTGGTCCGTCGCCGGCAAGGACCCGCGCGCCACGTCGGTCGGCACATTTTTGCGGAAGTTCCGCATTGATGAAATCCCGCAGCTCATCAACGTGTTGAGCGGCGAGATGTCCTTCGTAGGTCCGCGGCCCGAACGGCCGGAATTCATCGAGGAGCTTGCGCAACAAATTCCGTTCTTCCATGAGCGGCTCATGGTGCAGCCGGGCCTCACCGGCTGGGCGCAGGTCAACTATCCCTACGGCAGCACGGTCGAGGACGCCAAGTGGAAGCTCGAATACGACCTCTACTACATGAAGCACATGAGCATCTTCCTCGACCTGTTCATCCTGCTCGACACCGTGCGCATCGTCCTGCGCGGCGGCCTCGGCGACAAGGCCAAGGAACGGCTCCCGCGCTACGAGGCGATCTGGTTCTTCCGCGTCTTCAATGAGAAGGGCCGTTGAGCCGCGGCGGCCAGTCTGTTTGATTTCCGAGCCAGCAAAAAATCGCGTCACACAACCGGCGGGAAGACATGATTCACGACACCATCGGTAAAATTCAGGCCCGAATCCAGGACACGGCCGCGCTCAAGGACGAAAACAAGGCCGAGCTGCTCGAACTGCTCGACACGCTCAAGGTCGAGGTCAACACGCTCGCGCGCACCGACGCGGAGCAGGCGCAAAGCATCGCGGGCTTCACGCAGGTGTCCGCCCACGAGGCCATCCGCGCACAGCGCAATCCAAGCGCGCTCGAACACTCCATCGCCGGCCTGCGCGGGTCCGTTGAAGGTTTTGAGGAATCGCACCCGCGGCTCGTCGGCGCGGTCAACCGCATCTGCACCGCGCTTGCCAACCTTGGCATCTGACCATGCGGCCGGTGGACACGCAGGTGATCGGAAACGAACTCGCCGTCAAGTGGGACGATGGCAAGGAAAGTTTCATCCGCCTCGAAATGCTGCGCCGCGCCTGCCCGTGCGCGGGATGCCACGGCGAGCAGGACATCTTCGGCAACGTCTATAAAAACCCCGAGCGTCCGCTCGCCGCGAACGCATTCCAACTCACGCGCCTCCTGACGGTTGGGGGATACGCACTCCAGCCGGTTTGGGCCGACGGACATTCATCGGGATTGTTCACCTTCGACTATCTGAAAAAAGTGGCCGAGGCCGGTAAGTGAAATTTGGCGCGTGGTGACTGGAAAAAAACTTGCCGCGCCCGGCAACTGCTTCATACCCGGCGCGGCGCATCACGCCTTCCCGCCAAAGCTCACGTAGTCATCGAGATCGAGAACATCGAACCAGCTCAAGATGTCCGTGCGCTTCGGGCCAAGGTTCTTGAGGTAGCCATTGAAGTATTCGCGCGATTCGAGGTCGGACGGCCCGCGCTGGTCGTGATACGCGCTCCATGCGGCGATTTCGAGGATGCTGCGCTTGTGCTTCGCGTTCTTTCCGATCCACACTAGAATGTCCGCGTCGCCCTTGCCCGCAGCGAGTTGCTTGAGGAGCGCCTTCGCGTCCACGCCCGCGAAATTCGTGAAGTGCTGATCCAGCGGGCAGTTGTAATGATACTCGCCGACCTTGCCGGCAAGTTTCGCGCGGCCCTTGTCGAGCATGCGCGGCAGGATGACGTAGCCGCCGAGCTGCACGCGCGGGCTGCGGGGTGGCCGCCGCGTGAGATCGGGCGCGGAGATGGGTGTCTTGGTCGTGGTCATGATCAATCAAGGATTCGGCGTTGAACTCGTCTCGGAATTTGTCGCGGGTTGAACCGGCGGCGGCTCGCTCGATGCAGGCGCGTCAGCAACCGGCGCGGCGTCAACAGAGGAAGAACCCTGTGGCGCTTCTGTGGAAACAACCGCACTCGGTTCAGCCGGCGCGGAACTTTCATTTGCCGCTGACTCAACCGGCGCAGTTGCTTCTGCCGCTGGAGCGGTGGCTGGAGCCGTTTTCCGTTCTGGTTTCTGCGGTCGAGGCAGAGGCTTCTTCGCCGTTTCCAAGACGCCGTTCGCGAATTCGATCACGTGGCCCTGATGCACGAGCCAGTGCAGGTCCGCGATGACGGCTTGCTGCTCCGGCGTGGTCTGCGGTTCCTCTGGAGCCGCGGCGGCTTCGCCTTCGGCCTTCGGCAGAGGAGGCGCGGCGGGCTTGGCCGGTGCGGGCGCGAGGGTGTCGAGGAGCAGCCGGCGCGTGCCCCGCGGGTGCGCGTTGATGAACTCGATGATGCGTCGGATGTTGTCCGACACGGGCGTCGTTTCGAGGTCGAGGAAGTGCGGCCGCGCGACGCAGACGTGCGTGACGACTTTGTTGACCTTGAAAAATTGCAGCCCCTGCCCCGCGAACTGCTGGCTCAAGACGTTCGCGACTTTGAGCGGGAACTTGCTCTGGTCCTCCAATGCCACGCGCACGAGGTTTCTTAATGGCTGGCACGGAAGCGCGCGGCTCGCGACGCCAGCAACTGTGTGCGACTCGACGGGGCGCACGAGGTTCGGCAGGTGCGTTTCGCGGAAATGCTTCTCGACCTCTTCACGCGAATTGAACTTGAGCGGTTCGGGCACGTTCAGCGCTGTGTAAACCGTTTTGCAACTCTGCTCCTCGATCCATTGCTTCACCACGGCCTCGTCCTTCACGATCTTGACGCGCGACTTGAAGACATCGAACGGCATCCGCGAGAAGCGCTCCGTGTGGAGCTGTCGCAGCTTGTCCTGATAGCCGTGGTAGTTTGGCGGGCCGAGCAGCACGCCGCTCATGCCGCACTGCGCGACAAACGTGTAGGTGCCCTTCGGCGGCTCGCCCGCGATTTTCTCGGTGGAATAAAATGTGTCGAAGTGCCGCTGAAGCAAATGCCCCGCGACCTCGGCCTCGCTCAACCACACCGTGTCGTCGAGCGTGCAGAGGAACAGCGGCTGCGCCACCGCACCGTCCGGCTTCTTCACGACGCTCAACTGCACGTGATACCGCTCCGGCTTGCGCACCACGAGCTGGGCAATCTCGAAAAGTGGATACGAACGGCCTGTGAGGCGGATTTGTTTTGCCAGACCCTCGACGCCTTTTTCCTCCGGCGTGAGGCTCACAACCAAGTCCGGCAACTGCGGCGCCGGCTCCCGACGCTCCTCACGTCGTGGCCCGCGGTCATCGCGACGATCGCCACGCGGCCCGCCCGGACGCGGTCCGCCACGGCGGTCGCCTTCGCGGCGTGGACCACCGGGGCCGCCGGGACCACGCGCATCACGCCGCGGCCCGCGCGGTCCGCCGCGGTCACCGAAACCACGATCACTTCGGCGGGGACGGGCGTCCTCGCCGGAAAAACTCGCGTATTTGTTGCCGCTCGTGGCGGGCTGTTTCGCCCAGGCAGGCAGGAACAGTTGTTCGAGATCGAATTCAGGATCGGTCGTCTGGCTCATTCAGTTACTCAGTTGCCCGCGGCGCAGGATTGATTTGGAAGCAGGTCCGCGCCATTTGCGGGGCGGTTACAATGTCGCGTGTTTCCCCGGAATGCAAGTGCGGGATGACCGCAAACGAGTCACCGCAATTCCCAACTTCCATCCCGCGTCGTCCATCTCCTAACCTCCCGGCATGACCGCGCCGCCCGTTTCGCCCCTCGACACGCCGCTGTCGCGCCTGTGGGGCGTCGGTCCGGAGCGCGACGCGCAGCTCGCCCGCCTCGGGCTGCGCACCGTCGGCGATTTGCTCCTGCACACGCCGCGCCGTTACGAGGACCGCCGCCACTGCGTCGCGATCAAGGAACTGCAACAAGGCGTGGCCGCCACCGTGCGCGGCAAAATCGTCGCACAGGGAGTGAAGACCTTCCGCCAGCGGACGAAGACGCTGTTTGAACTCATTCTCGACGATGGCATCGCGCGCCTGCATTGCCGCTGGTGGAATCTGCCGTTCATGCAGAATTATTTCCAGGTCGGTCACGAGGTCGTCGTGTTCGGCAAGCCCGGCTCGCTCAAGCCGCGCACGATGGATCATCCGGAAACTGAAGTCATCGAGGCCGGCGAGGAGACGTCGCTGCACATGAACCGCATCGTGCCCGTCTATCCGCTCACCGAGGGGCTGCCGCAGCGCTGGCTGCGCGGCCTCGCGTGGCGCGCGCTGGGGCAGTTTGAGGCGCGCGTCGCCGATCCGTGGCCGGGCCTCACCGGCAGCGTCGTCACCACGCCGCTCACGCCGCGTGAAGGCGGCGGCGTGCAGCACGAGATGCCGCTGCCCGCGCCGGACGCGGCAAACGCGCAACTCACCTGGCCGTCGCGCGCGAGGGCGGTGCACCTGCTGCATTTTCCCGAAGAACTTCGCGACACGGAACTCGCCCGCCAGCGGCTCGCACTTGATGAATTGATCGCGTTGCAGCTCGAACTTCGCCGCCGCCGCCAGCGATTGCTGGCGAATGCAAAAGGCCTACAGTGCGCGGGAAACAATTCGCTCATCAAGCCGCTCCTCGCGCGGCTCGGCTTCACGCTTACCGACGCGCAGACGCAGGTGCTCCGCGAAATCCGCCACGATCTCGGCGGCGGACAGCCGATGCGCCGCCTGTTGCAAGGCGACGTGGGCGCTGGAAAAACCGTCGTCGCTGCGTGCGCTGCGCTCATGGCAATCGAGAGCGGCTTCAACGTCGCGCTCATGGCGCCGACGGAGATTTTGGCGGAACAACACTGGCAGAATTTTTCGAAATGGTTCGAGCCGCTGGGCGTGCGCGTCGAGTTACTGACGGGCAGTCGCAGGGAAGGCGAGAGGCAAGAGGCAATTGAGGCGAGAGGGGAAAAACTGCAATCGCTTCCCTCTCCTCCCCTCGCCCCTCGCCCCTCGCCTCGCCTCTTCATTGGCACTCACGCATTGCTGGAACCGACCTTCACGCCGCCGAACCTCGGGCTGGTCATCATTGACGAGCAGCACAAGTTCGGCGTCGGCCAGCGCGAGGCGTTCGTGCGCAAGGGCCGCTTCCCGCACCTGCTCGTGATGACCGCGACGCCCATTCCGCGCACTCTCGGCCTCACGCTTTACGGCGACCTCGACGTGTCCGTGATGGACCAGATGCCGCCGGGCCGCGGACGCATCCGCACTTTTCTGCGTGGCGCGGAGACGCTGCCGAAGGTGTGGGCTTTTGTGCATGAAAAGCTCGCCGCGGGCCGGCAGGCCTACATTGTTTATCCGCGCGTCGAGGACGCGGATTTACGCACGGGCACGAAGGCAGTGAAGGCAGAGTTGGAAACTCTTCAACGCGAACTCGCGCCGCACAAGGTCGCGCTGCTGCACGGGAAGTTGAATTCGGATGAGAAGGAATCCACGATGGCCGCGTTCCGCGCGAACCGAGTGCAGGCGCTGCTCGCCACGAGCGTCATCGAGGTCGGCGTGGACGTGCCGAACGCGACGGTGATGGTGATTGAGAACGCCGAGCAGTTCGGTCTCGCGCAACTGCACCAGCTCCGCGGCCGCATCGGGCGCGGCGCGCATGAGTCGTTCTGCATCCTCGTCGCCGATCTCAAGACGGAGGGCGCGAAGCAGCGGCTACAGGTGTTGGTGGACACGACGGACGGCTTCCGCATCGCCGAGGCGGATCTCGCGTTGCGCGGGCCGGGCGAGCTGCTCGGCAGCGCGCAGAGCGGGATGCCCTCATTTAAGTTCGCCGATTTGTCGCGGGACTTGAAGCTGGTCGAGTTCGCCCGTGATCTGGCGAAGAAATTGTAGCAGTCCAGAATTCAGCCATTGGCAAATGCGCCCGCGTCGGCTACACACCCGGCCATGCGTTTTATCGGTGGCGTCATCGAGAAGCTGGAGCGGCATCCGAAGCGGATCGTGTTCCCCGAGGGCACGGAGCCGCGGGTGTTGCAGGCGGCCCGGCAGTTTTTTTCACTGCGGCTGGGTGCGCCCATCCTGCTTGGCGACCGCACGCGCATCAAGGACGCGGCGTCGCGGCTGAATGTCTCCCTCGAAGGCGTGCGCATCATCAATCCGGCCGAGAGCGAGGAACTGGAAGGTTTTGCGAAGCGTTTCGCCGCCGCGCGCCGCAGCAAGGGCGTGCAGGAACAGGAAGCTTTCGAGGCGATGCTCAAGCCGAATTATTTCGGCGCAATGATGGTCGCGATGCACCAGGCCGACGGGCTTGTTTCCGGCGTGAGCGAGACGGGCGGCAGCGTGCTGCGGCCGCTGTTTCAAATCATCAAGGTCGCGCCGAACACGACCACGGCGTCGAGTTGCATGTTGCTGGAGGTTGAGGACACGCGCTTTGGCCACGAAGGCGCGATGCTGTTCGCCGATTGCGGTGTGATTCCCGATCCGACCGTCGAGCAGCTCGCGGACATCGCGCTCTCGACCGCCCAGCTTGCCCGGCATCTGCTCGGCGTGCGGCCGCGCGTGGCGTTGCTGAGTTTTTCCACGAAGGGCAGCGCGCATCATCCGTCTGTGGACAAGGTGCAGGCCGCGACCGCGCTCGCGAGACAGCACGCCGCTGCGCGCGGGTTGGAGGCAGACTTCGACGGCGAGTTGCAGGTGGACGCCGCGATTGTGCCTGAAATCGCCGAGCGCAAGGTGCCCGAAAGCGCCGTGGCCGGCCATGCGAACGTGCTCATTTTTCCCGACCTCAATTCCGGCAACATCGCCAGCAAGCTCATCCAGCACATCGCGCGGGCAAACGCCTACGGACAAATCCTGCTCGGACTCGACCGGCCCGCTGCTGAAGTCTCGCGCGGCGCCAGCGCGCATGACATCCTCGGCGTCGCGGCCATCGTTGGGTTGCAGGCCATCGCATATCGGCTGCTGTATCCCGATTCGGGGACGAAGCTGCCGGGCGAGTGAGTTCCAGCCGGGAGATTTTCTTCGATGCCACTTCGCAACATCATCACGCCGCGCGTCTTCATCGCCGCGACGCGGCAGAACGACGGCAAAACGACCACGTCGCTGGGACTTCTCGCCGCGTTGAAAAAACTTTTCCCGCGCATCGGCTACATCAAGCCCGTGGGCCAGCGCTTCGTCGAAGTCGCCGAGCAGAAGATTGACGAGGACACGGTGCTCATGGACAGCGTTTACAAGCTGAACTGCCCGCTCGTGGACATGAGCCCCATCGCCATCGAGCCGGACTTCACGCGCAAATACCTCGAGAGCGCGAACTACGACGCACTCGTGAAACGCATCCACGACGCGTTCGACCGCGTGGCGTGGGAGAAGGACTTCGTGCTCTGCGAAGGTTCCGGCCACGCGGGCGTCGGCGCGGTGTTCGACCTCTCCAACGCGCGCGTCGCCAAAATCCTGAACGCAAAGGTCGTCATCGTTTCACGCGGCGGCATCGGCAAACCCGTGGACGAAGTCGCGCTCAACCAGGCGCTCTTCGAAAAGGAAGGCGTCGAGATCATCGGCGTCATCATCAACAAGGTGCTGCCGGACAAGCTGGAATACGTGGCGGATTTCACGCGGCGCGGCCTCGCGCGCAAGGGACTCGAATTGCTCGGCGTGCTCCCGCACCTGCCCATTCTCAGCAACCCGACGATTGCATCCATCCAGGACGAGTTGCGCGCCGAGTTCCTTTGTGGCGCCGAACACCGGCACAATCTCGTGGATGACGTCATCGTCGGCGCGATGGCCGCCCACAACGCGGCGCAGTTCTTCAAGCGCGGCACGCTGCTTATCACGCCCGGCGACCGCGAGGACATCCTCCTCGCCGCCGCCGCTGCTGCGCGCGCGAACCCAAACCAGTGCCTCACCGGCATCGTGCTCACGGGTGGCCTGCGGCCGGGCGCGAGCGTCGCCGATACGTTGCGCGCCATGCCATGCCCCGTGCTGCTCGCGCGTGACGACAGCTACGATGTTGCTTCGAAAGTGCACGACCAGACCGTGAAAACGCGGCCCGACGACACTGAAAAAATCGCGCTCATCCGCGACCTCGTCGCCAAGCACGTGGACGTGCCGCGCATTCTGGACTCGCTGTGAACCCCGCCGCCGGGCGGACTTCCGCATGAGCATGAAACTCGAACTCAACCCCTCGCTCGCCACGCTCCCGGTGTATCAGCCCGGCCGGCCCATCGAGGAAGTGGCGCGCGAACTCGGCCTTGACCCCGCGGGAATCATCAAAGTCGCGTCGAACGAAAATCCGCTTGGCCCGTCCCCGCGTGCCGTGGCTGCGATGCAACGCACGCTCGCGCAACTGCATCTTTATCCCGACGGCAACGCGTTTTATCTCAAGCGCCGCCTTGCTGAACACCTTGGTGTCGAGCCTGCGAACGTCATCCTCGGCAACGGCTCCAACGACATCATCGAGTTCGCCGGCCATGCCATGCTCACGCCGGGCGCGGAAGTCGTTGTCTCCGAGTTTGCGTTCCTCGTTTATCCCATCGTGACAAAACTTTTCGGCGCGGATCTTGTCACCGTGCCGGCGAAAAACTTTGGCCACGACCTGCCCGCAATGCTGCGCGCCGTCACGCCGCGCACGCGGATCATGTTCGTCGCGAACCCGAACAACCCCACCGGCACCATCGCGGCAAAGGACGACGTGCTGCGTCTCGTTGCAGAGCTGCCGCCGCACGTGCTGCTCGTGATGGACGAGGCTTACCATGAGTTTGTCGAAGACGCGCTGGATTTGCTTCCGCTCGTGCGGGCGGGCGAACACCCGAATCTGATCCTGATGCGGACGTTCTCGAAGATTTACGGGCTGGCCGGCGCGCGCATCGGCTACGGCGTGGGGCATCCCGATTTCATTGCGGCGCTGGAAAAGATTCGCCAGCCGTTCAACACTAACTCGCTCGCGCAGGCCGGCGCACTCGCAGCGCTCGACGACCGCGAGCATCTTGAACGCACGCGCCGGAACAACACGGACGGACTGCGTTTCTTCGAGCGCGAGCTGCGCGCGGCTGGGATCGAGTTCGTGCCGTCGGTGGCGAACTTCATCCTCGTGCGCGTTGGCGAGGGCCAGCGGGTGTTCGAGGCGATGCAGCGCGACGGAGTTATCGCGCGTCCGATGGGAGGGTATCGGCTGCCCGAATGGCTGCGCATCACGGTCGGCACGCCGGCGGAGAACTCACGGTGCCTTGAGTCGTTGAAAAGGGTATTGGGCAGGCCGTGAATTCCCGCGCATGAATAACCCCGCGCCCTTCGCGTCCATTCGCCGGAACCCACCCTCGGGCGACACGGCTGGATTTGGCTTGCATCACCCGGAGGGCGGGCGTATTGAAGAGGCTGTTATGGCAGCCATTTATTGCTGGTCAGTTGTTGCAAAGCCACATGGATAACCTTCAACCGAAGAGGGCGTCTTGAGTCGCCCCTTCCCCCCCCGCAGCTCGTCCTCCACTCCGTTCTTCAGGGTCAACGGGAAAATTCGTGCCCGTGAAGTCCGGGTTATCGGCTCCGATGGCCAGATGATCGGAGTCATCACGCTCAACGAGGCGCTCGTCATGGCGCGCCAGCAGGGCGTGGACCTCGTCGAGATCGCGCCCACCGCGCAGCCGCCAGTGTGCAAGCTCGTGGACTACGGCAAATTCCGCTACGAGCAGGCCAAAAAGGACAAGGAATCCAAGAAGCACCAGCACGCCAACAAGGTGAAGGAGGTCCAGCTCAGCGCGAACATTGACCCGCACGACCTGTCGGTGAAGTTCTCGCACGCCGTGGACTTCCTGTGCGAGGACATGAAGGTGAAAATCGCGCTGCGTTTTCGCGGCCGCGAGATGGCGCACACGGAATTTGGCTTTCAAGTCGTCAACAAATTCATCTCCGACGCCGCGCCGTGGGCGCAGCCGGACGCGCCGCCCAAACTCGTCGGCAAGAGCATCAACGTCATGCTCAACCCGCTTCCGCGCAACAAACGCGCGAAGCATCCGCTGGAAGGCCAGCCCGGCCACCCGGCGCCATCCGCAAGCGCTCCAGACACCGAGTCGGAATCAGAGGCGGGCCTGTCCGAGCCGTCTTTGCCCGGCGAACCGGCGCAACCGCACGTGAAGTCCAAGGCCGCGCCGGCCGCATTTTCGAACAATCCCTTTACCAAATTGGACCTGGATGTTCGCGGTGAGGATGCCGCGAGCAACGCGGCCTGACGCTTCCTCTGTGTCAACTTCACCCGTTCCTCAAAACGAACAGCTTCTTGCCGCGCTGCGGGCCGGCAGGAAAATCGAGGCCATCAAAATCCATCGCGACGCCACCGGCGCCGGACTTGCGGAAGCAAAGGAATATGTCGAAAAGCTCGAAGCTGGAGAGCGTGCGGCGCACCCGGAACTCTTTCAGAAGCCGGCGGGAAAATCCGGCTGCACTTCTGTTCTTGCCGCGCTCGCGCTGGTGTTTGGTCTCGTTTGCTGGCTTGCGAAGCGGTGAGCGCCGGCGATTGCCTCACTGAATCAGCCCGCGCTTCCGCAGCATCGCCTCCATCGCCTTGTCCATGAGCAGGTCGGCGAGCGGCTTCGTCGCTTCGTCGAGCGCGGCCACGGCGGATTTTAATTTTTCTGACGAGCCGGTTTTGGTCTTCGGGTCTTCGCTGGCGAGAATTTCTTCGACGGTTTTCGCGGCGGCTTCGATGGCGACGCGTTGAATCGCGTCGAGTTCACCACTGCACTCGGCGAGTGCTTTGTGCGTGGCGGTGATGACCTCCTGCGCCTTGAGTTTCGTTTCGATCCAGCGCCTCGCCGCGAGGTCCTCGAAGGCGTGCTCGACCGATTCCTCGACCATGCGCTGCACCTCCGCATCGTCCACGTCCACGGCGGATTTCATCTCGACGACCTTCTCGCAACCCGTCGCGATGTCGCGCGCGAGCACGTGCAGGATGCCGTTCGCATCAATCTCGAACTGCACTCCCACGCGCGGCACGCCGCGCGGCGCGCGCTCGAACTCGATGGAGAATTTTCCCAAGCTCCAGTTGTCCTTCGCGCGTTCGCGCTCGCCTTGCAGCGCGTGGATGAGCATCTCGCGCTGGTGATCCACCGCGGTCGTGAAGACTTCGCCGGCCTTCACGGGAATGGTGGAGTTGCGCGGGATGAGCACATTCATCAAGCCGCCGAAGGTCTCAATGCCGAGCGAGAGCGGCGTGACGTCGAGCAGCAGCATGTTTTTGAAGCCGCCGCTCAGAATCTCCGCCTGAATCGCAGCACCGAGTGCGACGGCTTCGTCCGGATTTTGTGATGTGTTCAGCAATGGCCCGCAGCGCTCATGGAAGCTGTCTCCAACCCGGATAGCGCCGCGCTCTTCCTCAAATTCCGCGCAGCCAAACCACTCGCTCACGAGCCGGCGCACGAGCGGCATGCGCGTCTGGCCGCCGACGAGGATGACCTGGTCGAGCTGCTTCGACTCCAGCTTCGCGTCGGCCAGTGCGCGCAGGCAGTGCTGCCGCGTGCGCTCGACGATGTCGCGCGTGAGCCGCTCCAGTTCGTCGCGCGTGAGTTTGTAGCTGAAGCTGAAGTCCGGCGTGAGGAAGGGCAAAGCGATTTCGATCTCGGTTTCGGTGGACAGCTTGATCTTCGCGTCCTCCGCCGCTTCGCGCAGGCGGGAGAGAATCGCGAGGGTCGTTGAATCGTTACATCGTTGAATCGGTGAACCGGTTTGCTCGACTGCAACGATGTAACGGTTCAACGACTCAACATTGTCACGAACCTTCTGAACTAGAAACTCAACCAGCCGCTTGTCCAGATCGTCGCCGCCGAGGCGCGTGTTGCCGTTCGTCGAGAGGACTTGGAAAACGCCTTCGTTCAGTTCGAGGATCGAGAGGTCGAACGTGCCGCCGCCGAAATCATACACGGCGATCTTCGACTTTTCCTTCAACCGATCCAAACCGTAGGCGAGCGCGGCGGCGGTCGGCTCGTTGACGATGCGCTCGACGGTGAAGCCCGCCAGCTCGCCCGCGCGCTTCGTCGCGTTGCGCTGCGCGTCGTTGAAGTAGGCCGGCACGGTGACGACCGCGCGCGTCACCGGCTCGCCAAGCGCGGCCTCGGCGTCGCGCTTCAACTTCTTCAGCACCTCGGCGGAAATCTCCTCGGGCGTGAAGCGGCGTCCGTGCAATTCGATGAAGGCCGGGCCGTTGCCCTCGCCCTTCACCGGATAGGTCACGAGCATTTCCTCGTGTGAGATTTCTGCGGCGCGCCGGCCGATGAAGCGCTTCACCGAATAAACCGTCTCCGCCGGTTTGAGCACGCGCACGCGCCGTGCGGTTTCGCCCACGAGCGGCGAGGCATTCGCCGTGGGAAAATGCACGACCGACGGCGTGAGGCGGCGGCCATCGGCGTCGGCGATGACGTAGGGAATGCCGGAATCCACCGTCGCGACGAGCGAGTTGGTGGTGCCGAGGTCAATGCCGACGATCTTGCTCACGGCACGATGCTGCCACGCGGCGGGTTGGAAGCGCAGCCACAAAGAGGCGTGCCAATAGCAACGTTGACAGCGACTCCGCGTCCCGCAATGGTCACATCGTAATACCACGATGAAGTCCGCGCGGGACCACCATCCGTCAAATGCTCGCCAAGCGGCCGCGCTTCGTGATAGAGTTTGCGCCGTCAGTTGCCGCCGGCAATGAAGATCACCCGCCATCTCGTGTTGTTCAGCCTGCTCCTCGCGGGAGGGTTTTCGCGTGCCGCGGACATGGCGAGCGTCGAGGGCACGGTCGCGCTGCCAGCCGCAGGGACAGCCGCACAGCTCACGCAACGCTATCAGCTCAAGGGTGGCGAGACGATGGCACCGCCGGAGCCGCCGTCGGCGGTGGTGTTTCTCGAAGGAACATTCGCGCTTGCGACAAATCCGCCCCCGACAGCGCAGATGACGCAGAAGGGCCTTCAGTTCATTCCCTCGCTGCTGCCCGTGCAGCGCGGCACGCGCGTGAGCTTTCCGAACAAGGACGGCCTTTACCACAATGTCTTCAGCTACTCGAAGACGAAGCGCTTCGACCTTGGCCGGTTTCTCGCCGAGGAGCCTCCGCCGTCGCAGGTCTTCGACGCACCGGGCGTGGTGAAGCTCTACTGCGAAATCCACGATCACATGCGCGCCACCATTTTGGTGCTCGACACGCCGCACTTCACGCGCTCGGCGACGAACGGGACGTTCCGGCTCGACGGGCTGCCGGGTGGGAAGTTCAAGCTCAAGGCGTGGCTCGATGAAAAGACCACGCTCGAACGCGACGTCGAGTTGAAGCCCGGCGCGACCGCGCGCGTCGAGTTCAGCGGGAAATGAACTGCCTGCACCGACTTCCGCCATGCCCGCGCTGAATTTCCGTCTCAAGCTCCTGCTCGCGATGATGGTCGCCGTCGCCGGCGTGTCGGGCGCGACGCTGTTCATCACGCAGAAGAAGGTGCAGTCTGCCTACGAGAAGGTCTTCAAGGAAAAACTCGAGGCCCAGATCACTTACCTGCCAAAAGAGCAGGAGGCGCGGCTCGCCGCCGTGAAGGAGCGATGCCACCTGCTCGTGCGGAAAAACGTGCGCCTGCTCGCCGCGCTTCGCGAGGAAAACACCAACGACCTTTACCGCGTCGCGCACGACGAGCTGAGAAAAATCCTGCGCCCGACCGACAGACTCGGCGGCGTGGACAGTGTCGAGCTGGCCGTGACCAACGCCGCATCCGCCGAGCCGTCCAAGATTCCCGATCAGCGCAAGAAGAACATTGGCACCGTCCTCGACAAAATCGAGGAATCCAAGCGCAAGGCCGCGGCCAAGGGCTTGCCCGTGCCGCCGCGGGCGCGGCTGGCGACGTTTGTCGCGTTCCTCGACGGCGAGGGCAAGCTGTTGCCGGACCCGGCGTGGGACAATCTGCCTTTTTTTGCGCAAGTGCATTTCCGGAAGCTCATGGCCCGCGTCGGAAGTGTCGTGGGCGCGATGACAAACCAGCAGGTCGGTTACTTCGATTTGCCGATCGAGAGCAAACAGGATTTTCTGCTCGAAGTGATTGCGACACCCGTTGTGGACGAGGTCGAGAACAAGACCGTTGGCGCGCTCGTGCTGGGCTTCCCGTTCCTTGACATCGGGGAGAAGACCATCAACGAAGTCAGCGACATCGAGAACGGCATCTTCCTCGAAGGAAAACTTTACTCCCATACCATCCAGCCCGCCACGCGCGCGGAGCTGACCCGCCTGCTGCCGGCCGAGATCAAGGTCAGCTCGGTCCCGCGCGACGACCTCATCATCACGCAGGGCGGCGTGCCGCACCGTGTCTTTTACACGCCGCTGAATCCCGACTCGGCGCTCGGCGTCGCGTGGAAGGTCGGCGTTTATTCATGGGAGAGCGCGCTCAAGGCGGAACGCGAGCTGCGCACGCAGATCATCGGCTTCAGCCTGCTTGCGCTGCTCGGCGCGCTCGTGCTCAGCGTGTTCCTCTCGCACGGCCTTTCTGTTCCGCTCAAGGAACTGGTCGGCGGCACCGTGCACATCCGCGCGGGCGACTTCGGCATCAAGGTGCCTGTGCGCAGCACGGACGAAATCGGCCAGCTCGCGCGCTCGTTCAACGAAATGGCCGAGGGCCTCGCGCTCAAGGAAAAATATCACGATGTGCTTGTGAAGGTGACGGACAAGGACGTCGCGCAGGAACTGCTCAGCGGCAAGGTCGCGCTCGGCGGCGAGCTGCGCGAGGTGAGCGTGATGTTTTGCGACATCCGCGGTTTCACCGCCATGACGCAAAACATGGACCCGGCTGACGTCATCGAGATGCTCAACCACCACATGACCGCGCTGACCCGGATCGTCAACGAACACCATGGCGTCGTGGACAAGTTCATCGGTGATTCCATCATGGCGCTATTCGGCGCGCCCAAGAGCTACGGCAACGACGCGCTCAACGCCGCGAAGTGCGCCGACGCGATGCAGCGCGAGCGAGCGCGGCTCAACGAAACCTCCCATCACAAGCTTCACATCGGCATCGGCATCGCCACGGGCGAGGTGCTCGCCGGCAACATGGGATCCAACGACCGCTCCAACTACACCGTCATCGGCGAGCGTGTGAACCTCGCCGCACGCCTGTGCAGCGTGGCCGAACGCGGCGAGGTCGTCATCGGTGAGTTCACCCGCGAGAAGCTCGGTGAACTGGTCAGCGTCGAGGAAATGACGCTGATGAAATTGAAAGGCTTTCGGCAGGAAGTGAAGGCGTTCCGCCTGCTCGAGGTTCGCGGCGAGAAGGAGCCGGTGAAGGCATGAACTACAAATTTGTCGCTGCCGTCGGGCTGTTTCTGGGGTTCGCAGGCGAAACCACCGCGCAACCTTTCCTCGACAAGCTCGACGACTCGCTGTTCTTCCAGTCCCGCGATGGATTTTTCCGTTCCGACCTCAGCGGGTTGCTCGATCTGGAAGGCTACTACATTGACCAGCGCCCGCCGGGACTCATCTTCGGCAACGGCGACTCGTTTTTCAACCCGCGCCTCTCGCTCTTCCTCGACACGCGCCTCGGCCCGCATCTCTACAGCCTCGTGCAGGCGCGCGTGGACCGCGGCTTCGACCCGCGCTCCAGCGTGCGCTCGGCGCGGTTCGACGAGTATCTGCTGCGCTGGACGCCGTTCGACGATGCCCGGCTGAATTTGCAGGCGGGCAAATTCGCCACCGTTTTTGGCGCATGGGTGCCGCGGCACGATTCGTGGAACAACCCGTTCATCAACGCGCCCCTGCCCTACGAGCACATGACCACGGTGAACGACGCCGCGGTGGTCGCGTCGGGCGCGACGCTCGTCACGCGTCGCTCGCTCGCGGACAACAAGCCCGCATGGGTGCCGGTCATCTGGGGGCCGAACTACACGACCGGCGCCTCGATGTTCGGGCAGCTTGGAAAGTTCGACTACGCCTTCGAGTTGAAGAACGCCGCGCTCAGTTCGCGTCCCGGTGAATGGGACGCGCGCGACCGCGGCTTCGACAATCCCACCGTTGGCGCGCGCTTCGGCTGGCGGCCAAACGCGTCATGGAACCTCGGCTGTTCCGTCAGCGAAGGCCCGTATCTGCGCGACGCAACCGCGGTCCCCGCCGGCACGAGCGCCGGCGACTTCCGCCAGACGGTGATCGGCCAGGACATCAGCTACGCGCGGCATGGCTGGCAGATTTGGGCGGAAGTGATTGAATCGCGCTTCGACGTGCCGAACGTCGGCAACGCCGACACGCTCGCCTATTTCATCGAGGCGAAATACAAGCTCACGCCGAACCTCTTCGCCGCCGTGCGGTGGAACCAGCAGTTCTTCGCCGATGTGCCCACGCCCACCGGCCCGCAGCCGTGGGACAACGACGTGTGGCGCGCGGACTTCGCGCTTGGCTGGCGCTTCAGCCGCCATCTCCAAGGCAAGCTGCAATACAGCTTCAGCCACCAGAAAGGAATTCTACAGCAGGGCGAACAGCTCGTGGCCGCGCAGATCACGTTGAAGTTTTAGAACAGTGGGGAAACGCGGAACCTTCCACAGCGCGCCCCAATTGCTGCTAATTTTATTGCGGCGTCGTTTCAGTCGCATCAATCGCCTGGCTCAGAATTCCCAGAGCCTCCGCGCGCACGAGCGAGCCGACGAGTTTCTGTTCCTTGAGATTGTTCACGACGGGAAGATTGCGCTGCTCGCTTGCCAGCAGCACCGGCAGCGCGTGCGGCAGGAGCTGATTCGGCGTGAGCACCGCGGGCACGGACCGCATGACATCCATCGCGATGACGGAGTTGAGTTCCGCGCCGGCGTTGAGGTGCTCCTTGAGGTCGTGCAGCGCGATCAAACCCACAAGGCGGCCCTTGTCATTGACGACGGGCAGGAAGTTGTAGGCGCAGGTGAGGAACTTCGTCGCGATTTCCGGCAGCGGCGTGTTGTCGGAAACCGGCGGCACCGGCTCGCGCATGAGGTCGCCGACGGTCTGGTGATCCGCCGCGCCGATGAACACCGTCTCCTGCTCGCTGCGGACGCCCTTGATCTGGAGCGGCTGCGTGTAGATGGATTCGGGGTGAAGTCTCTTCGCCACGAGTGCCGCGACCGCGCACGAAAGCATCAACGGCGGCATCAGTGAATGGTTCAGCGAAATCTCAAACACCACGATCATCGCCAGCAGCGGTGAATGCACCGTTGCCGCCAGCACGCTGCCCATGCCCACGAGCGCGAACGCACCGTCGGGCAGCGGCGGATTGTTGGCGAAGCCGAGCCGGTGCAGCGCCGCGCCGAAGGCCGCGCCCAGCGCCGCGCCGAGGAACAGCGTCGGCGTGAACACGCCGCCCACAGCGCCCGCGCCCACGGTCGCAAGCGTGGAAACCATCTTCGCGAGCAAGAGGCCGAGGATGAAGCTCAGCGGCAGCGTCACATGAAGCAGGCGGTTTGTCGTGCTGTAGCCGTTGCCCCAGACTTCGGGATAGCCGACTGCGATGACGCCGACGAGCAGGCCGGCGAGCGCGATGCGCCATTGCAGAGGCATGCGCATCTTGCCGAACAGATGCTCGCCCTCGCGCAGCATCCGCAGGAACATCGCGCCGACGCAGCCCGCCATCACGCCGAGCACGATGAACCACGGCAGTTGCATGATGTCCCGAAACTCCACCGCCGGCGCCTGATACCACGGCGGCACGAGGAGGAAACTGCGGGAAACCACGGACGCGACAACCGCCGACACGATCAGCGGCGCGAAGAGTTTCATGGAAAAATTTCCGAGCACGATCTGCGCCGCGAACACCGCGCCCGCAATCGGCGCGCCATACGCCGCCGCCATGCCCGCGGACGCGCCGCACGCCACGAGCAGGCGCAGCCGGTAGGGCTGCCACTTCGCCAACTGTCCGCCCTGCGACGCGAGCGTGGCAGTGAGGTTGGTGATCGAGCCTTCGCGGCCGATGGACGCGCCCGTGGCCACGCTCAACAGCGACGAGACGCCCTTGATAAGCCCCTGCCGGAAGCGCAGGCGCCCATCCCCGGCGGCGACGGCTTCGAGCAAGTTGCTCGTGCCGGCCGCACCGACAAGCCGCAACCCCCAGTGCAACACCAGCCCGGCCGCCAGGCCACCCAGCGCCGGGATCAACATCCGCTGCCACCAGTCGAGCATTTCCGCGACCTCCGCAAGGTCGCCTGGGCGGCGCAGCGTGAAGTGCTTCACCCACTCCGTGCCGTGATAAAACAGGAAGTTCGTGACGCCACCGAGAACGCCCACCACGCCGGCCATCAGCAGATGAAACGCCTCCTCGCTCAGGAACACCCGCTCGCGCAGCCGCAGCAGCCGCCGCCAGTTCCGCCGCGCGAAGCCGCGCGCATACCCGAGGGCGCGCTCGAACGTGGACAACCAGACTTGCACGTTCCAAATGTAGCCCACGCCACCGCTTTCTGACGAGCCTCGATTACCAAACAGCGCGACGAGGCTGCGCGTTGATCCCGTGCGAAGCGACACGAAACTCTCCAGATTTGCCGCTTTCAGCGAGGACAAGCGTCTTCATTCCCACGCGCAACACCGCGATGGATTCATTGCCTTCGATGCCCAGCGTGAGCAGCGCGGTGGAGAGCGCGTCGGTCTCGGTCGCGCTCGGCAGCACGACGGCGGCCAGCAACGCGCCCTGCGTCGGTGCGCCGGTGCGCGGGTCAATCACGTGTCCGTAAGTGCGCGCGTCCACGGTGAAGGACTTGCCCCACACGGCGGAAACCGAGAGCGATTCATCGCGCAGGGCAACGGTCGCGAGAATTCCTTCACCGCTGGATTGAACTCTGCTGTCCTTCGGCGGCGAACGGTCAATCGCGACTTTCCACGCATCGGCATCCGGCGGCGCGCCGAGCGCATGGACGGTGCTCGTGCCGCCGTGCAGGAGAGCGCTGGCGATGCCGTCGTCGCGCAAAATCGCCGCGGCGCGTTCGAGCGCGTAGCCCTTGCCGATGGCGCCGAGGTCGAGCATCACGCCGGGGCGTGCGAAGCGGACGGTGAACTCACGCGCATCCAATTCGACGAGCTGCCAGCCTGTGCATTTTCTCGCTTCTTCAAGCGCATGTGGGTCGGGCAACTGCCCGCTGCTTTTCGTGAAGCCCCACGCGCGCATGAGCGGCGCGACGGTGATGTCGAACGCGCCACCGGTTTCGGCGCTGAGGCGCAGCGCGTGTTGCAGCAGGCGGAAGAGCGCGGGCTCGACGCGCACGGGTGCATTTGCAGCATGTGTGTTCAGCCGCGAAATCTCGCTCGTCGGTTGGTAGAAGCTGAGCTGTGATTCAAGCCGCTCGATTTCATTCAATGCCTCCTCGCCGGCCGCGCGAAGGCGGGTCGCATCGCCGCCGTGCAGGACGATTTCAAAGCGCGTGGCCATCGCATGGCGCGCGACGGCGACGGATGTGGCATTGGATGACGGCATAAAAAACGGGCTTCGCAATCGCGTGCGAAGCCCGTGTGAGATTTCCGGCGGGCCGTCCGCCTATAGCGGAATCAGGACATCCCTGCGATGGAGCCGTAGGTGAGCGCGGGCACGACCTTGCCGTCGCCGGTCTTGATCTGGCGCGTCTTCTCGTCGAAGAGGCAGGTGATCCTGAGGCGCTCGGCCATTTCGGCGAGCGAGATGATCGTCTGCGTGCGGATCGCGAGGTCAATGTTCGCGTTCGGCTGCTTGCCGTTGCGGATGCAGTCGAACCAGTTCTTCTCGTGCTCGCGGATGTTTTCGCCCTTGAGCCCGCTGATGGTCTGGGTGTCGATCTCGTCCGTGAAGTCCTTCTCCGGCACCAGCTCGATGCGTTCGCCGCTGCTGCCGATGCTGAGCGTGGCCTTGTGGCCGTAGATGACGAAGCCGGGGCTTTTCGCGTTCACCGTGCTGCACGTGACGGTGATCATGTAGCCGCTCGGGAATTCCGCCGAGAGTTGCACGTGCTCCGGCACGTCGCGCTCCGGCGTGCCGGGCGTGTTTTTGTCGGTGTGGACATTCTTGCTGCCAATGCTGGTGACGCGGATGGGAAACTCGGGATTGCCCGACGCGACCATGAGCGGGTGCAGCCGGTGCGGCACGAGGTCGCCAAGCAAACCGCCGCAGTAGGGATAATATTTGCGCCAGCGGTGGAAGTGGTCCGCGTTAAACGGAATCTTGTTCGCCACCTGGCCGAGCCAGCGCGTCCAGTCAATGTTCTCCGCCGTGGATTCCTTCTCGATGGGGTAGTTCCATTCGCCCTTGGGATTGTTGCGACAGTAGTAGCCCTGCGACCAGATGAGCTGGCCGATCTTGCCGGCTTTGACGAGCTCGGCGCATTTGTGCCAGCCCTCGGCCGAGCAGCCCTGCGAGCCGACGGTGAAGATGCGTCCGGTGCGCTTGACGGTGTCATAGACCTTGAACGCCTCGCCCAGATAGCGCGTCATCGGCTTCTCGCAATAGACGTGCTTGCCCGCCTCCATCGCGTCAATCGCCACCGGCGCGTGCCACGGGTCATGCGTGGCGACAACCACGGCGTCAATGTCCTTTCGCTCGAGCAGCTTTCTGTGGTCGCTGAAAACATCCGCGCTCTTGAGGCCGGCCTTTTCCTGCGCGTAATCGCGGCGTTTGTTGAACAGGTCACACGCGGCGGCCACGACGACGTTGTTCGCCTGCGCCTCCTTGTGAATGCCTTCCAAGTGGTTCTTGCCGATGCCGAAGCCGACCCCGATGACGGCGACGGCGATCTTGTTGTTCGCCCCCTGCACATTCGCCGAAGGAGCCTGCGATTGCCCGTAGACGGGCGTCTTGAGCGCATTCACCGCAGCGACGGCGGCGGCCGCGCCCGTGGCGGTCTTGAGGAATGTCCGGCGGGACGATGGAGAGTTCTGTTTCTCGTTCATAATGCGGATGTGTTGCTGGTTAATGCTGAGAGAAGAACACTAGCCCAATGGAACTCTCGGTCAACTCGCTTTTTGCGCGCTAACGCGAAGCCAGCCCAAGCACCTTGCGCAAGTGCGGCTCCAGCCCTTTCGCGTTGAAGTAGAAGCCCAGCGAGTTGCCATGCACGCCGTCCACGAGGCCGTTGGCCTGCTCGCGCGAGAGCATCGTGAGGCCGTCCACGAAGTGAACATTCGCGTCGCCGGCCTTGCGGCGTGATTCCACGAACTCGCGCGCGATCTTGCGCTTTTCATTCTGCGTGTCTGCGGCGGACGGGTTGAACGCCTCGGCGGAAAAGTAATACGGGCTCGTGACGAGGATGGGTGTCTTCGGATGCTTCTTGCGCAGGATTTCCACGAACGGCGGCAGTGTGTCGCGATACACGTCGGGCTTGGGGTTGCCCCAGTAGTCGAGCACGTAGCACGACGCGTCAATCTCCGCGATGGCCTCAGCCACCGCCGGCTCGCCGAGGCCGTTGCCGCTGAAGCCGAGGTTGATGAAATCCACGTTCAGCCACCGCGAGACGAACGCCTGGCAACTGTTGCCCGGATTTGACGCGCAGCCGCCTTGCGTGATGCTCGAACCGTAGTGAACCACCGGCTTCGCCATGGCGAACGGCGACGGCTCTTCAATCTTCGCGCCTTTTTCGAGAACGATTTCCGAAACGCTCACCGCCTTGTAGAGCGGCATGTAGAACGTGATGTCGCGCATGACGTGCTCGCGACCGACGTTCCATTCCTTTGCGATCTTGCCCATTTTGTCGGGCCACGCGCTGTTGAGATATTCGCCGTTCACGTAAATGTCGAAGCCGCTCTGCCCAATGACGGTCATGTGGTGCATGTTGCCAGTGTCCGGGTTTTGCGCGACGAGGCCGATTGTCGTCGAGTCCGTGCGGAAGCGGATGCGTCCGCCGCTCGGCTGCTGCGCGAGGCTCCATACCGCCGGGCGGAACGTGTCCTTGAGCCGCGCGGGCAGGCGGCGCAGCACGGGCTTGTCCTCGTTGAACCACGGCAGCCCGTTCACGACGAGCCGCGCGTCGGGAAACGCGATGTGCTGCGCGTCCGGTGAATCCAGCAGAGCGGCGCGAGTGCTGGCGGCGAAAACAAACAAAACAAATGCCAGCGCGCCGGCCAAGACACGCCGGCTTTGCGATGAAGGATAGATCCGTGGAGTCATGGTGTTTAGGGGTTGAGTGTGTGAAATTTCTCGACGCTCGCGAGCCGCGCAAACTTCAGCGCACTTCGATCACATCGCCGGGCAGCAGCAACGGGCCTTCGTTGCCGGGCGAAATCTGCTGAGGGTCGAACTGCGTCGTCTGTCCGTTGCGCGTGATGAAAATGGCGACCGGCTCCTTCGGTGCCGTGTATTCAGCCGCTACCAGCACGCGAGCGAGCGTGAGTCCTTCCGCCCACAGAATGCTGCGGTTCTTCACGGGCCCGACGACGGTGATCGCAACCGGGATGGGCGCAGGCTGAACCGTGGAAAGGCGTCCGCGCTGATACGCCTCGCGAGCGCGCAGGTTGGCGGACTTTTCCGTGACACAGCCGGCCAAAACCAGCGCGGCAAGCGTGGCAGAATAGGCAGCTCTCGGCATGTCTTCAACAGCTTGTCGGCACTTCCTGCAATACCTCGACACAATGCGGAATCGCACCGACCACGAAGCTTAAACACTCGACCGCGCCGCTCGGTTTCCCCGGCAGGCAAATTACCAGCGCCTTTTCCACGACGACGGCAAGGTTGCGAGAGAGAATGGCGTTCATCGTGATCTTCATGGACTCGGCGCGCATGACCTCGCCGAAGCCGGGCATCTCGCGCACGGCGATTTCGCGCACGGCTTCGGGTGTCACGTCGCGGAGCGCCACACCGGTGCCGCCGGTCGTGAGCACGAGGTGTGCGCCCTTTGAGATGTGCTCGCGCACGGCGCGCTGGATGTCGCGCTTTTCGTCCGGCACGAGCGCATCAGCGATGACCTTCCAGTCGTAGCCCTCCGCGGCCTTCTTCAAAGCCGGCCCGCCGAGGTCGTCGTAAAGGCCCTTCGACGCGCGGTCAGAAATCGTGATGATGCCAACGTGAATCTGCATTGGATTTTTTTACCACAGAGATACAGAGGGCGCACCGAAGGAATTTTTCGTTCGAGTCCCCCGCGCCTCAGCGGTCATTTCTTTGTCTTGGAAACCAGCACGACGTCGGTGATGCGCATGGTTTTATCGGCAGCCTTGCACATGTCGTAAATGGTCAGTGCGGCGACGGTGACGGCGGTGAGCGCCTCCATCTCGACGCCGGTCTGCGCGCTGATCTTTGCCGACGCGGTGATGATGATGCGGTTGCGCGACGGCGGAATCTCAAAGTTCACCTCACAATGCGCGATGGGCAGCGGGTGGCAGAGCGGGATGAGTTCGCCCGTTTTCTTCGCCGCCTGGATGCCCGCGACGCGCGCGGTGGCGAGCACGTTGCCCTTGGCGATTCGGTCTGATTCGACAAGGTCCAGCGTGGCGGGCTGGAGGTGGATTTCGCCTCGCGCGACGGCCTCGCGCAGTTGCACCGGCTTGGCGGACACGTCCACCATGCGCGCTTCGCCGCGGGAGTCGAGATGCGTCAGCTTGCTCACGCCCGCTTTCTAGCGGAGCGCGGCCGGATTGGCAAAACCCATTCACGATCACGAAGTTTGTGAAATTTTTCACTTGCGCTAGAGTGGAGCCGGTGTATTTTATTTCTGCAATGACAGAAATAATGGAAACAGAAGAAATGAAAGGAACCGTATGAACTGGATCATCGCCACCTATCTCGCCTACCTCGCCATCAGCGTCTGCCTGACTGTCTGGGTCGCGCGCACGCTGCACAAGAACGGCCGCGTGTTCCTCGTGGACAGCTTCCTCGGCAACGAGGCGCTCGCGGATTCGGTGAACCACCTGCTCGTCGTCGGCTTCTACCTCATCAACATCGGTTACGTGACACTGGCCTTGCGTTACGGCGTGGCCGCCGCGAACGGACAAGAGGCGCTGGAAACCCTCAGCACAAAGGTCGGTCTCGTGCTGCTGGTGCTGGGTTTCATGCACTTCTTCAACCTGCTTGTGTTCACACGCATGCGTCGTCGCGGGCTGGCGCACAAGCCGCCGCCGCTGCTGCCGCTGACTCCCGCGAACACAACAACAGTTTCGGCGGCTCCGTGAGTTGTCACAGAACGCGGCGGGTGCCTCGCCAGCGCCCGCCGCGAACGATAAGGGGTATTTTACGGTTCAAAGAGGCTGAATCCCACGCATCCAATCCGCCACAGCGGCGCGCATCAGTTCTGCGGACTTCAATTTCTGCGGCACAAACTTCGGCGTGAACCACGGGAACGTCCCGAGCAAATCGTGCGTCACGAGAATCTGCCCGTCGCAGTCCGGCCCGGAGCCGATGCCGATGGTGGCGAAGGGGAACTTCTGGGTGATCTCCTTCGCAACCGGTGGCGCGACGAGTTCCAGCACGACGGCGAACGCATCCGCTTCGGCGAGCGCGGCAGCGTCGTCGAGGAGCTTTGCGTGGCCCGCGTCGTCCTTGCCCTTGATGCGGTATTTGCCGCCTTCTTCGAGCACGTGCTGCGGCAACATGCCGAGATGGCCCATGAACGGAATGCCCGCTGCGAGGATGGCTTTGATTTGCGGAACAATTTCGCGGCCGCCTTCGGCCTTCACAAACTCCGCGCCGGCGGCGACGAGTCGGCGCGCGTTCGCGACGGCGTCGGCGGGTGTCTCGTAGCTGCGATACGGCATGTCGGCACCGAGCAATGCGTTCGGCTTCGCTCGCGCAGCGGCGCGGATGTGGTGCTCCATCTCGGCCATCGTGACGTGCGTGGTGTCGGGATAACCGAGCACGACCATGCCGAGCGAATCACCGACCAGCAGCACGGGCACGCCGGCTTCGTCGAGGAGCCGCGCCATCGGATAATCGTAGGCGGTGAGCGCGGCGATGCGCTCTCGACCCTTCATCGCACGGATGGTCTCGACGGTGATTTTGCTCACGCGCAGACGATGGCGGCGGGGCGAAGGCTTCGACAAGTGGAAACTCGCGCCGAATTATTTCACCGCACCTTCACCCGGCAGCGGGAATTCCTTCGACGGCGAATGAGCTTCCTTCATCAGGCGCGCGAGCTTCGCGGTGATTTCAGGTTGTTCAGCCGCGACGTTCTTCGTTTCGCCTGGGTCGGTGCGAAGATTGAAGACCTCCAGCGGCGCGGCGGGATTCTTGAGGATGCCGAGCCGAACGGCCTTCCAATCACCGGCGCGCACGGCCTGCGAGCCGCCGCGCTCGTGGTATTCCCAGTAGAGATGATCGTGCTGACGCTGTTCGCCCTTGCCGAGCAGCGTCGGCAGGAAGCTGATTCCATCAATGCCCGCGGGCGGTTTCGCGCCGCTGATTTCGAGCAGCGTCGGCAGCATGTCCCAGAACGCGGACACATGCTCCGTGGTGGTGCCGGCCTTGATTTTACCGGGCCAGCGTGCGAGCAGCGGCGCGCGGATGCCGCCCTCGTAGAGGTCCATTTTCTGCCCGCGAAAGCCCTCCGCGCTGCCGAAGAATTTCGCATCCACGCCGGAGAGCGTGATCGGGCCATTGTCGCTGGAGAAAAACACGACCGTGTTTTCGTCGAGCTTGAGTTCCTTGAGCAATGCCATGACCCGGCCCACGTAACCGTCGAGCCGCGTGATCATCGCGGCGTAGGCGGCGCGCGGCGTGGGATGCGCCTGATAGCCCTTGCTCCCGTCATAGGGCGTCTCCGGGAATTTCCCGGCGTATTCGGCGAGCGAATCCTGCGGCACCTGCAACGCGAGGTGCGGAATGGTGTATGGCAGGTAGAGGAAGAACGGCCCGCCCGCGTGCTCGCGAACGAACTTGAGTGCTTCATCGGTCATCAAGTCCGGCGAGTATTGCTTCGCGCTGACTTGGATGAGCTTGCCGCCTTCGACGCGCGTCTCGTTGCCCGCGAGCGGGACCTTCTCCGAGTTTCGCCACAAGTGGTCGGGATAATACGTGTGGGCCTGGCGCTGGCAGAGATAGCCGAAGAACAAATCGAAGCCCTGTTTGTCTGGCTGCCCGTCGGTGTCCGGTCCGCCGAGGCCCCACTTGCCCATCGCGCCCGTCGCGTAGCCGCGCGCCTTGAGCAACTTCGCGACAGTCACGGTCTCGGCGGGAATGGGAAGCTGCCCCTCGATGCCGGCGTAGCCGCGCCCGGCCTCCTTGTTCGCGCGCACGAAGCAATGGCCCGTGTGGTTGCCCGTCATGAGCGTGCAGCGCGATGGCGCGCACACGCAACTGCCGGAGTAATGCTGCATGAACTTCATCCCCTCGGCCGCGAGCCGGTCAATGTTCGGCGTCCTGATCTTCGTCTGGCCGTAACAGCCGAGGTCGCCACGCCCGAGGTCATCGGCGAGAATGTAAACCATGTTCGGCCTCGCAGCGTCGGCGGCTGGCACAATTGAACCGGAGAAAAGGAGCGCGCCGGCCGCGATGAGGAGGGGAAAAGCTCGACGCCGAAGGTTGAGGCCGATGGAATGGAGGTTCATGCCGGGAGATTGGAGAATCAAAGCCGTCGCTTGAAGCCTAAAAACGGCGGGCCGGGCACTCCATGCTGAATTGCGTTGCATCCGGCTCAAGGAAAGGAGCTTAAAAGCCGCGTCAAGCTGCCCCAAACCTCAACTTTCCTGCTCCAAAGTTGAACTTTGGGGCAGGAAAGTTCGACTCTGGAGCACCAAAGTCCAACTCTGGAGCATCAGAGTTCAGGTCTGGGGCATCAAAGTTCAACTCTGAAGCATGAGAGTTCGACTTTGGAGCATCAGAGTCGAGGTCGGGAGCAAGCGAGTTCAGGTTTGGAGCATCCCACTTCGACTTTGGAGCACCAAAGTTGAGGTTTTGAGCAGGAGAACTTGAGTTTGGGGCGGCGTTCCCGGCCTTTGCAATGGCACGACGAGTTCAGCAGCTTTGAACCTGAAACTTGAAACCCAGAACTTTGAAACTTATTCCGGCAACGGCCTGTCCTTCGTCTCCGGCGCGAACCAGATGAGCACCATGCCGACGAGATAGACAAACACAATGGCCGATCCTGCCTTGGCATAGCTCTTGTCGAAATATCCCATGATGGCACCCATGTTGTAGGCACCGAGTGCGGCCAGGATGCGGCCGGTGTTGAAGGCCACGCCCTGGCCCGTCGCGCGCACGCGGGTCGGAAACAGTTCCGGCAGATATTGCGGCAGCCATCCATAGAACGCGGCCGTGAACATGCCGACCACGCCCGTCATCATGAGGAACGCGACGTTGTATTCGTGAAAGCCGCGGAACAGAATGCTGCACACGATCAACGAGCCGAGGCACAGTCCGAAATAAACGGGCCGCCGCCCGAACTTCGCGCCCACGAGCGGCGCGATGAGGCAGCCGGTGATCGCGCCAATGGACGAGCAAACCTGGATGAGCCCCTTCACGTGCGGCTGCTTGCCGCCGGTCATCTGGTCGGCCCACAGCGGAATCCATTGCACGATGCCCCACGTGACAATGAGCGCGACGGACGCGAAGAGGATGGCGAGCACGGTGTTTTTCAGCAGATGGCCGGAGACGATTTCATGCAGGGGCTTGCTCTTGCCTTCGCGCGCGACCGCCTGCTTCCAGTGCTCCGATTCCGGCACGAAGTAGGTGATAAGCAGCGTCAGCAGCGCGGGCGCAGCGCCGACGAGCATCACCCAGCGCCACGAGTCGCGCGTGATGGGGATCATCACCGCGATGAACGCGATGAGCAGGTAGCCGACGTTGGCCGCCGCGCCGATGACGCCAGCCATGAGCGGGCGCTTGTCGTTCGGCCACGCCTCCATCACGAGCGCGACGCCAAGCGACCACTCGCCGCCCATGCCGAGCGCGGCGATGAAACGGAACAGCGCCAGATGCCACGGCTCGTGCGCGAAGTAATTCAACCCGGTGAAGAGCGAGTAGGCCAGCACGCTCAAGGTCATCGCGCGCACGCGCCCGATGCGGTCGCCGAGCCAGCCGAACACCAGTCCGCCCGCCGCCGCGCCGAGCAGAAAGGTCGCGGTGATGCGGCCCATCCAGAGCTGCACGAAGGTCTCGTCCACGATGCCCGCCGCCGCCTGGAACTCCTGCAACGCCGGCCGCGCCACGAGCGGGAAGATGCCCATTTCGAGACCGTCGAACATCCATCCAAGGAACGCGGCGATGAGGGTCATGGTCTGCGCGCGTTTCAGATTGGAGTCAGTCATGGACGCAAGGGTTCGGTGTCGCGTGATGTGAGCGCGGCATTGCTACCGGCAAAGCAGCGGCGGGTCAAAGGAAAGTTTCCACCCATTCACCGCCGAATCGGAACTTGCCCCCGCGCGGCTCATGATTAGACTGGCCGCCCTTGGTTCGCCGCGAACGGCGGGCCGTGTTATGAGCCAGCGCACAGTTTATTACTTCGACAACAACGCCACCACGCGCATCGCGCCGGAGGTCTTCGAGGCGATGCGGCCGTTCCTCACCGAACTGTGGGGCAACGCCTCCAGCGGCTACCAGTTCGGCCATCAGGTCGCCCGTCACCTCGACGCCGCGCGCGCGCAGCTTGCCGCGCTCATCGGCGCGGACCCGCGCGAGATCGTCTTCACGAGCTGCGGCACCGAGTCGAGCAACGCCGCGCTGCACAGCGCGCTCGTCACGCAGCCGGGCAAACGCCACGTGCTCACCACCACGGTCGAGCATTCGGCGAACATGAACTTCGGCGAATTCCTCAACCGTCGCGGCCATGAAGTGACTTTCCTGCCCGTCGAATCCGACGGCTCGGTTGATTTGCATTTGCTGGAGAAATCCATCCGGCCAGACACCGCTATCGTCTCCGTGATGTGGGCGAACAACGAGACCGGCGTCATCTTCCCCGTCGAGGAAATCGCCGCCATCGTCCACAGCAAAGGCGCGCTCTTCCACACCGACGCCGTGCAGGTCGCGGGCAAGCTGCCGATTGACGTGCATTCCGTGGACTGCGATTTCCTCTCGCTCTCCGCGCACAAGCTTCATGCGCCGAAGGGCATCGGCATGCTCTACGTGAAGCGCAAGACGAAGTTCCAGCCCTACCTCATCGGCGGCCATCAGGAACGCGGACGCCGCGCCGGCACGGAGAACGTGCCCTACATCGTCGGCTTCGGCCGCGCCGCGGAACTCGCGCTCGCCAACTTGAAGGACGAAAACACCCGCGTCCGCGCGCTGCGCGACCGGATGGAACAGACGATTCTCACCACGATTCCCAACACCCTCCGCAATGGCGCGAAGGAGCCGCGCCTGCCGAACACGAGCAACATCGCGTTCGAGTTCGTTGAGGCCGAAGCCATCCTCACACTGCTCGACCAGGAAGGCATCTGCGCGTCGAGCGGCTCGGCGTGCACGACCGGCTCGCTCGATCCGTCGCACGTGCTCACGGCGATGGGCGTCAGCCCGATGCGCGCGCGCGGCAGCGTGCGCTTCAGCCTCGGCATCTACAACACTGCGGAGGAAGTGGACTTCTTGCTCGCGAAACTTCCGCCGCTCATCGCGAAGCTCCGCGCGATCTCTCCGCTCAACCCCGACCACCGCGACAACGACAAGTATGATGTCGCCGCCGCGAAGGAACGGTTTGCGAAGGAAGCGGTTGAGGCATAAGCCGGACGCAGATTTTCGAATAGGAGCGCATGTGTCCCGCGTGCCGGTTTGAGCGTCTCGCCCAGACCATTCGTCCGCCCAAGTTGCCTGCGAAAACGTTTGCTTTTCAGAAGCCGAGCTCCTTCGGCGTCTTGCGCGTGACGCCGAAGATGAATTGCTGGCCGTTGTGGAAGTGCTCGCGTAGTTCAAAGTTCTCGAAGGCGATGCCGCCCGGTATCACTTGGTGCGACGCCCAATACATGTAGCGGCCGTTCACGCGCGCATGCACGTCCTCGGGGAACTTGCCCTTGTGTTGCTTCCAATACTGCGTGACCTTGAACCCGCCGTAATGCCACTTCCCGCTGTCAGGAACCGGCCGCACTGAGGCAGGGTCGGCCTCGTCGTTCGTCAGCGCGACGATGACGTCGCCTTGCGCCGTGTGATGGAGGCGGCTGAGCGGATACGTCTTGTCGGGCGCGAACGCGCTGCCCTTGTAGTTGGGATACGTTTTGAGGCTGCTCACCGCGCCGTCCTTGAGCCAGAGCTGGCGGCCGCGCATGAGATTGCCGAAGGTCGCCGTCAGGACGCACGATTCCAAAGGCGCGCTGCCCGGCTCCGTGTGGACGCTGAACGCGACCTCGTCCGGCGCATCGCTGCGCTGCGAGGCGACGAGATAAACGTGCGCGCCGTTGCTGAATTTCTCAACGCGCAGCGTCACGTCCAGTTGCTCCACACCCGCGCCGAGCGTCCGCACTCTGCCGGCGTCGGGGGTCTCGGCCGGCTTCACCTCGTCCGCCGCGGACGCCCAGATGCGTTTGCCCTGCGCGTTGTCGAGCTGGCTGTGCTCCAGCTCGCTGAAGCCCTTTCCGCGGCCTTTCACGGACGGCTCGACCGCGATGAACGTGATGAGGTCGTAGTGTTCTCCAGGCAGCGTCGGATAGCCGATGCGAATCAGCCCGCGCGGGCCGCCCTCGCTTTTGCCACCGCGCACGCTGGCCGGATAAATGCCGAAGTGCAGGCCGTCCTTGATGCCCCACAGCGGCTTGTCGGCGCCCTCGCCGGCGCGCACCCAATCGGCTGGCAGCGCCGGCAAAGCCAGCGCCATCAGCGCCACACTCACAGGACAGAATCGTCTCATGCCTTCAATAATTCCTCATCGCGTTGCGGCGGAATGTTCGTTGACATTCGCATCGGCCTTCCATTTAGTCAGCTTGAAACCCGCGCAGGACGCGCGGCGTCAATGGAGTCATACGATGAGAGGCCTGTTCAAATTATTGTTTATCATCGCGCTGGTCGTGGGCGGCATTCTCGGCTACCGCGCGCTCATCCCGCCCGACATCGAGATCGTCTCCGTGCGAGTTGTGGACGCGGTCACCGCGCTCGAGGACGTCGGCCGGTCCAGCGGGCAGTATGTCTTCACGGGCGGCAACAAGCTCATCCTCACGCGCGACAATCCCGAGGGCAGCCACCTGCTCATCCGCGCGCGCGTCGGGCAGAAGCTCATCCGCGAGGCGGGCCACGCGGGGCAGGTGCAGGACATCCGCTTCAGCGCGATGAACGCGCGGCTGTGGCGCGGCGGCAGCAAGACGGAGCCGGACTTCCTCACCGATTCAGTGAAGGGCCCAATGCGTGTGGATGTGAGCTACGCGAAGCGCATCACCGCGGCAGACTGGGGCAACCGGCTTGCGCGCATCATCGAAGGGCTGAAGAAGGCCGGCGAAACCGAGGTGAAGGGCGCAACGCGCTTCGGTGAGGGCGTCGGCACGAAGGGCACCGGCGACGTGCTCCACGGCAACACCGACGTAACGTGCGGCAAGTTCAAGATCAGCTACACCTTCGGCGAGGGCAGCGCCACGACCGTGAAGTGGAACGACGAGGCCGACGGCTGGTATGCGATGAACACCATCAGCGGACCAAACACGATGACCGACTTCATGAACACGTGGACGGTGGACATGCTCTTCCCGCGGCCCGGCACAAAGGGGGCCGGCGAATACGAACTGAAGATTTTCGACCAAGCCACTGCAAAGGTGGACCCCGCGAAGCAGGCACCGAAGAAGGAGTGAACTTCACCGGAGGGACGAGCTACGCGAGTCCCAGACTTTTCCGCGTTCCGAAAAAATGGAGACTGGATCCTTAGCCACTTCAACCCCGCGCTCAAGCGCCGGCCTATTGTCCGGCGTCCCAACTGGACCGGCGTAAGCGAGCCGACTGGAGCTGGATTATGTGTGGAACAACAGCCAGGCAACAATCGCAACAATCGCCGCGACGATGGCCAAGGACAACAGCCCCTGTTTCCCGGTTCTCATGCCGTCCCAAGAACGCTTCAACTTTCCAAACGGCCGCCCGGTGAATATTTCGAGCAGTCCTGCGATCGCAACAACCGCAGGCACGACGAAACACACCATCGCCATCAGTTGGATGAGCGCATCGCACAGCACTTTTGCCAGTTGAATGAGCAGATCCAAAGCGTTGATCTTGATCTTAAACTTCCCGTCCATGAGCTTAGACAGTTCGTCTCCAAAATAGTGCACGACGATATATGTCGCCGCGGCACCAAGCAGCAGCCGCACGGCACCGACTAACCTGACTTTGCCACTACTGGGGCCTCCGAATCCTGGGAGTTCTGGATCCATGGGAACTTCCAGTCGTATGTCACGTTTGGAAACCTTCCACAATCGCTTTTGCGACAGTGTGGATGATTTCCTTTTCGCTCGCGTGATCCGTGGTGAAAACGACGAGCACGAATTTCGCGCCGTTGGGCAGCTCGATGTAAGCCGCGTCATGCCGCGTCTGGATCGTCCAACCGGCCTTGGACCACAGCTTCGCGCCTGCCGGCAGCACCGGCCCTGTAAATTTTGCCTGATTGTCCGGGTCCTTGTCCGGTGAGGCGGGGTCGCGAGAGAGGAGTTTCATCATCTCGGCGCAGCGTTTTTGTGAAACGCATTTGCCAGTGACGATTTCCGTCAGGAGCCGCGCGGTGGCGTCGGTGGTGAGCATGTTGCGCTTCGGCGTGAAGGCGTTGATCGCCTGCGTTTCGCGGCCATAAGGCCCTTCGCACCACGGCTTCTTGTTCGCGTTGATGTCCGTGAAGCCGAGTGAGGCGAAGTAGCGGTTCACCGCATTGCGCTTGTCGAACCACTCGGCGATTTCCTTGTCGGACAGCTCCGGCCCGCTCGTCGTGCCGGTGAGCAGGTCAATGACGTAGCCGGTCGCCTCGTTGTAGCTGTGGACGATCATGTCGCTCATCGCGCGGCGCAATTCGGGCGTGTCCTGCAGTTTGCCGTCCTCCATCCAACGATGCGCGGCGGCGAGGTAGAACAGTTTGATGACGCTGGCCGGATAAATCTGCGCGTTGCCGCGATAACTCGCGCGCGCGGGCTTCGCCGAATCACGCAAATCCACGAGCGTGACGGCGAGCTGGTTGGTCTGGAGTTTTTTGTCGCGGAACTTGTCGAGCGCGGTCTGAACTGCGGAATCTACAAGCGCCTGAAGCGTCTGAGAACGCTCGAAGGCTGGCGGCGAAGACTTCGTATCCTGGGCCTGGGCGCGTGGCATGAGTGCGAGCAGTAGCAGGAAGGCGGGGAAAAGTGGAGCGCGGAACAGGGGCTTCATGGCCGCAGTTAAGCGGAAGCGCGCCGCGGAAGCAAACCGTTCAATGCGCGACCTCAAGAAACCGCATCCACGAATCGCCGTGCTTGAGAATTTTTCGTTCGCTCCACGCGGACGGCACTTCGAGCGTATCGCGTTTGGCGTGGCCGAGGATGAAGAGGCCGCCGGGCGCGAGCAGCTTCGGAAGATTCGCGTCGTCAAGCAGCCGTTGCGCGAACGAGGTCGAGCGCTTCCCGATATTTTTTTCGCCGTAGGGGGGATCGGCGAGCACAAGCTCGAACTGTCTTCCGGCGGCGGCGAGTTGCGGCAGTGCGATGAAGACATCCTGCACGCGCAGCTCCATCATCTCACGCGGCAGGCCGGCCTTCGCGAGATTCTGCTCGACGAAGCGCGCATGCTTGCCGGACAGCTCGACGCACGCGGCGTGCTGCGCGCCGCGGCTGAGGCATTCGAGGCTGAGCGCGCCGGTGCCGCCGAAAAGTTCAAGCACCCGCGTGCCGAGCACTCGCGCGCCGAGGCTGTTGAAGACAGCCTGCCGAACAAGGTCGGGCGTTGGGCGCACGTCAAAGCCCTTTGGCACTTGAAGGATCACCCCCGCCGCGGTGCCGCCGATGATGCGCATGGCGAAGTGATACGCGCCGGGACGAAGAACACCAAGTCGTTTGAAGCGCGCCGCCGGGTGAATCGTCTTGACCGTGCCGCCGCGTTTCGCTTAGTAGCAGGCGTCGTCATTACCGAAGGAAACACAACGAACGATTTGTCTCCGCACATGGCCATTGTAAAACGTCTCCGGCAAAGCCGGACAATTGGGTTCCTCACCGTCCTCGCCGTCCTGAATTTCATCAGTCTCTCCGCCTTTGCCGGCGAGGCGGACATCCACATTCCAGAACTCGCCAGGGTTTCATTCCCCCTCTTCGGCAGCCAGGTCGGCGGCGTGACGTTGCTGAACATCGGCCTCGTCATCTGCCTCATCGGCGCGGGCTTCGGACTCATTCAATACTTCCAAACCAAGGCGCTGCCCGTGCACCGCTCGATGGCCGACGTGTCAAACATCATCTGGGAAACGTGCAAAACGTATCTGCTCCAGCAGGGCAAATTCCTCGCTGTGCTGTGGGTGCTCATCGCGGCGTGCATGATTTATTACTTCGGCTTCCTCCAGCGCGCGCCTGCGGGAAACATCATCGTCATCTTGCTCTGCTCGATCCTCGGCATCCTCGGCAGTTACGGCGTGGCGTGGTTCGGCATCCGCATCAACACGCGGGCCAACTCGCGCGCCGCGTTCGCCTCGCTGCAAGGCGACCCGCTGCACACGCTCGGCATTTCGCTGCAATCGGGCATGAGCGTCGGCCTGCTGCTCGTGAGCGTGGAATTGTTCTTCATGATTTTGATTCTCGCGTATCTGCCGAAGGAACTCGTCGGCCCGTGCTTCATCGGCTTCGCCATCGGCGAATCGCTCGGCGCGAGCGCGCTGCGCATCTGCGGCGGCATCTTCACGAAGATCGCCGACATCGGCGCGGACTTGATGAAGATCGTTTTTCAACTTCCTGAAGATGATCCGAAGAATCCCGGCGTCATCGCCGACTGCACCGGCGACAACGCGGGCGACTCGGTGGGGCCGAGCGCGGACGGCTTCGAGACTTACGGCGTGACGGGCGTGGCGCTCATCACGTTCCTCGCGCTCGCGCTGGCGAAGCCCGAGCAGCAGGAGATGTGCGGCAAGCTCATCGTGTGGCTCTTTGTCATGCGCATGTTGATGATCCTCACGTCGCTCGTGTCCTACCTCGTCAACCATCAGGTTTCCAAGTCGCTCTATGGCGCGAAGAAAGATTTTGATTGGGAAGCGCCGCTAACGAATCTCGTGTGGCTGACCTCGCTCGTTTCCATTGCGGTGACGTTCTTCGCAAGCCACGCGCTGCTCGGCGGCTTGAAGGACTTGCCCGAACTCTGGTGGGTGCTCTCGACCATCATCTCGTGCGGCACGCTGGCAGGCGCGGTGATTCCTGAGTTCACGAAAGTCTTCACCAGCACGCACTCGCGGCATGTGAAGGAAGTCGTCAACGCCTCGCGCCACGGTGGCGCCTCGCTGAACGTCCTTTCCGGCCTCGTCGCCGGCAACTTCTCCGCGTTCTGGAAAGGCCTCGTGATTCTCGGCCTGATGCTCGTGAGCTACATCGTCGCGACCTACTCCGGATCGCCGGTGCTCAAGCTGATGGCGGAGGTCTCCTTCGCCGCGCCGATCTTCGCGTTCGGCCTCGTGGCGTTCGGTTTTCTCGGCATGGGCCCGGTGACGATTGCTGTGGACAGCTTTGGCCCGGTCACGGACAACGCGCAGTCGGTCTATGAATTGAGCCAGATCGAGGCCGTCCCGAACATCAAAGCGGAGATCAAGAAGGACTTCGGCTTCGACGCCGACTTCGAGCACGCGAAGCACGAACTCGAAAAAGGCGACGGCGCGGGCAACACCTTCAAGGCCACCGCCAAGCCCGTGCTCATCGGCACCGCCGTCGTCGGCGCAACCACGATGATCTTCGGCATCATCATGCTGCTGCGGAGCATTCCCGAATACAGCGACGTGATCAACAAACTCAGCCTCGTGCAGCCCGAGGTCGTGATGGGCCTCATCATGGGCGGCGCGGTGATCTACTGGTTCACCGGCGCGAGCACGCAGGCCGTCGTCACCGGCGCGTATCGCGCGGTGGTGTTCATCAAGGAAAACATCAAGCTCGACAGCACCAAGGCCTCGATTGCCGACTCGAAGGAAGTCGTGAAAATCTGCACCATCTACGCGCAAAAAGGCATGGTGAACATCTTCGTCGTCATCTTTTGCTTCGCGCTCGGGCTGCCGTTTTTCAATCCGTATTTCTTCATCGGCTACCTCGTGGGCATTGCGTTCTTCGGCCTGTTTCAGGCGCTTTTCATGGCCAACGCCGGCGGCGCGTGGGACAACGCCAAGAAAATCGTCGAGGTGGATTTGCGCCAGAAAAACACCCCGCTCCACGCCGCCACCGTCGTCGGCGACACCGTGGGCGATCCGTTCAAGGACACGTCAAGCGTGTCGCTGAATCCCGTCATCAAGTTCACCACGCTCTTCGGTTTGCTCGCCGTCGAGATCGCCGTGGCGATGACGAACCAGACCGCGAAGTATTGCATTGGCGGCTTCTTCTTCCTCGTCGCGCTGCACTTCGTCTATCGCAGCTTCTACGGCATGCGCATCCCGGAGGAATCCGTCAAGGGCAAGTGAGCCGCCGCATCGTCTCGCTCCTGCCCGCCGCGACGGAAATCGTCTGCGCACTCGGCGCGGGCGCGCGGCTCGTCGGACGCTCGCACGAGTGTGATTTCCCGCCCGAAGTCCGCGCGCTGCCCGCCTGCACGGAGGGCTTCACCGCCGGTGAAACAAGCGGCGAAATCCATCAGCAAGTCATGCAGCGCTTGGAAAGTTCCGCGCCGCTTTACTGCGTCAACGAGGCGTTGCTCCGCGACCTCTGTCCCGACCTCATCCTCACGCAGGCGCAATGCGACGTGTGCGCTGTGAGCCTGCATGAGGTCGAGCGCATCGCGGCCAAAATGTTTCACCCGCCGCAAATCCTCGCGCTCGCGCCGCAAAAACTCAGCGACGTGTGGGACGACATCACGCGCGTCGGCACGGCGCTCGGCCTGCCCGACAACGGGCGCGACACGCTCAAGCGCCTCAAGAACCGCTGCGTGGACATCATCATGCAGACCGCCGCGATGACGCGCCGCCCCGCCGTCGCGTGCATCGAGTGGTTCGACCCGCTCATGGCCGCCGGCAACTGGGTGCCCGAACTCGTCGAGTTCGCCGGGGGCAAAAATCTTTTCGGCGAAGCCGGCAAGCACTCGCCGTGGATGAAGTGGGAGGAACTTGCCGCGCGCGATCCCGATGTGCTCGTGCTCATGCTCTGCGGCTTCGACCTCGCGCGCACGCGCCGCGAACTGCCCGCGCTCACTGCAAAAGTTGAATGGCCGAAACTGCGCACCGTGAAAACAAACCGGGTTTATCTCGCCGACGGCAGCCAGTTCTTCAACCGCCCCGGCCCGCGCCTCGTGGACTCGCTGGAAATCCTCGCCGAGATTCTTCACCCGGACCTGTTCAAGTTCGGCCATCGCGGCACCGGATGGGAGCCGATGAACTTGGAGGATTGACCGCAAAGCTCACAGTTTTTCCAGGCGGCCGCCGGCATGGACGCGGTAGCGCACGCCGCGCCATGTGACGGTGTTGCCGAGGAAGGAGAGTGCCCAGATGGCGGCTTGGAGGAGGTCTTTTTTTAGCGCTTCCCCTCGCCACTGAATCGGAAGTTCTTTTCCGACCAGCTTGCAATGTAAATCGTAGGAGAACTGGCTTCTAAGGTCGATTGATACTGCGAAAACAATGGCGGCCACGGTTGCCAAGTTTTCTTGCATTAGCGACATCAAATGCATGGCTTTCAGGATTGTTCCGACTGCAACAATCGCCCAAGAAAAAGTCCACAGCGTCGCATTGCTCAAAATGCTGAAGAACCACGGCACGGGTTGGCACACGCGGACGGTTCGCGCCCAGCGCAGTTGATGCGCCCACACCTCGCGCCAGTTCATAGGCGCGCTCCAGCATTCCACCACCACGGGGCAGAGTTCGATGCGATGTCCGCGCGCGGCAATCTGGTGGCCGAGCTGGTAGTCGTCGGCGAGGCAGTCCACGAGCGACTCGAAGCCGCCGATCTCCGCGAGCTGCGCGCGCCGCGTCGCCATCACCGCGCCGAGCGCAAAGTCGAGCGGCTTGAGGCTGCGCGCCTGCAGCACGGAGCTCCAGAAATCCGCGTTGATGGCCACGGCCTCCCACTGCATCGCGGGCGTTGTGGGGTTCGCGAGGCAGTAGAAACAATTCACGAGGCCGACGGTTTTGTCTTCCAGCGGCGCGAGTGCGTTGGCGAGAAAGTCGGGCGGGACCTTCACGTCCGCGTCGCTGACGACGAGGTGCTCGTGCTTCGCGAGGCGCGCGAGGTGGACGAGCGTGGAGACCTTCGCGTTCGCGCCGAGCTGTTCCGCGCAAACGATGAGCTGCGCATCGAGCCTCGGGAACTCGGCGATAAGTTTTCTGACCTCGGCGCAGACGGGATCATCGGGCGAGGCGACGCCGAAGAGCACCTGCACTTCGCCGGGATACTCCTGCGCGAGCCAGCTCCGCAGGCACGCGGCGGTGTCCGGCTCGACGCCCTTGAGCGGCTTGAGCAGCGTGACGGCGGGCGTGAAGCGCGGCGCGGCGATGCGCTGGTGAAGTGGAAAGCGCCGCGCCACGAGCCATTGCCAACTCGTAAGCGCGAGGCTCAGGAGCGCGAGCGCGGCAAGGATGAAGTTCAGCAGCACGGCGGATGTTTAGCACGCGAGGCCATGCGGGAGAACTGAATTGCCGCAAATGGCGCGAAGGAATCGCTGCGCGCCGCGTCAGAGCTGGTCGCTCGCGGCCTTGCGCGTGACTTCCTCGAGCGTGGTTTCGCCGGCAAGCATGCGCTCCACGCCGTTTTGCCAGAGCGTCCTCATGCCGCAGCGGATGGCGATGTCCTGAATCTGGCGCGTGGGTTTTTTTTCGAGCACGGTCGCGCGGATTTCCTCGTTGACGACGAGCAGCTCGGTGAGCGACATGCGGCCGAAGTAGCCGGTGTTCTTGCACTGGTCGCAGCCGGCGCCCTTGCGGAAGGAGCCGTTCTCGACCTGTTCGGGGGTGAGCAGCTTGAGCAGGCCCGGCTCCGGTTCGTAGGGCATGGCGCAATACGGGCAGTTCTTCCGCACGAGGCGCACGCCCATGATGCCGAGGATGCTCGACGCGAGCAGGAACGGCTCGATGTTCATGTTGATGAGCCGTGCGAAGACTCCCGCCGTGGTGCCGCTGTGCACGGTGCTGATGACGAGGTGTCCGGTGAGGCCGGCCTGCACGGCGATGCCGGCGGTCTCCGGGTCGCGTATCTCGCCGACCATGATGACTTGCGGGTCCTGCCGCATGAGAGAGCGCAGCGCGGAGGCGAACGTGAACTCCGCCGCCGGGTTGAGCTGCGCCTGGCTCACGGTGGAGAGATGAACTTCCACGGGGTCCTCCACGGACGCGATGCTCATGGTGGTGCCATGTTTCTCGATCAGGTAATAGAGCGAGGCGTAAATGGCGGTGGTCTTGCCGGAGCCGGTCGGGCCGTTGAGGAGGATGAGGCCGTTGGGCTTGTTCAGCAGCGCGAGATATTCATGAAGTGTCTTCTCCTCGAAGCCAAGGGCGTTGAGATCGAACGTGCGCGAGCTGGGGTCGAAGATGCGGCACACAACCTTTTCGCCGAGCACCGTCGGAAAGATGGACACGCGCAACTGCACGCCGCCGAACTCGGAGCCCATGTTCGCCTTGCCGTCCTGCGCGATGCCGGTGACGTGCGAGACGAGGTTGGCCATGACCTTGAACCGGCCGGCGACCTTGTCCTTCAACTCCGACGGGAGGTGGACGAGTTCCGTGAGCTGGCCGCTGACGCGGATGCGGACGCAGAGGGTGTTTTCCCACGGTTCGACGTGGATGTCGCTGGCGCCGGCCTTGACGGCGTCGAGGACGATGTAGTTGACGAGCGTGCCGATCTCGATGTTCTTGAGGTCGTCGAGGGACTGGACGTATTGCGCGGTATGGTTGGGGACACTCATGGCTTCAGTTGCGCGAAATTGTGGACGATGACGCGGCGGAAGTCAGCCAGAAACTCGCTGTCGCCGCGTCGAAACGCGCCGGAAATCCGGGTTGACTAGGCGGAGCGCATTCTCTACGTTCGCGTTCCCCAAAGCGGGGGCGTAGCTCAATTGGTTAGAGCGCTGCCCTGTCACGGCAGAGGTTACGGGTTCGATCCCCGCCGCTCCCGCCATCTGATTTCTCGCAACTTCACGGCCCGCGCGTTGATAAATTTGAACGATGCATGAACCGCAGTGTCTGTTTCCGCGCACGTCATGGAAACGCTTGAATCCCCCCCCCGGCCATCCTGTCCATTAAATCTGTGACGCATTTCGACCATCTCCCCCGCACGCGCCTCGTCTTCGGCGTCAACAGCGTCGAGCGCGCCGGCGAACTCGCTCGCGAACTTGGCGCGAACAAAGTCCTGCTCGTCACCGACAGCGGCCTCGTCGCCGCCGGCCACGCTACGCACGTCCAGACGCTGCTCGCGAAGGCCGGCCTGCACGTCACGCTCTTCGATCATTCGGTCGAGAACCCCACCACGCGCTGTGTGGACAAGTGCGTCGCGGTTGCGCGCGCCGCCGGCATTGACACCATCGTCGGCCTGGGCGGCGGCAGCTCGATGGACACCGCGAAGGGCTGCAATTTCATCCTGACCAACGGCGGGTGCATTCAAGATTACTGGGGCCACGGCAAAGCCACGAAGCCGATGCTGCCGCTCATCGCCATTCCAACCACCGCGGGCACGGGCAGCGAATGCCAGTCCTTCGCGCTCATCAGCGACGAGCAGACGCACATCAAGATGGCCTGCGGCGATCCGAAGGCCGCCGCGCGCATCGCCATCCTCGACCCGGCGCTGACCATTTCCATGCCGAAACGCGTCACCGCCTGCACGGGCATTGACGCCCTCGCCCACGCTGTTGAAACCGCCGTGACAAAGAAGCGCAACCCGCTTTCGTTGATGTATTCGCACGAGGCCTTCAAGCTCTGCGTCACCAGCTTTCCGCGCGTGATGAAAAACCCGAAGGACATCGAAGCCCGCGGCCGCATGTTGCTCGGCGCGGCCTTCGCCGGCACGGCCATCGAGAATTCCATGCTCGGCATCGCGCACTCGCTCGCCAACCCGCTCACCGCCCACTACAACATCGTCCACGGGCAGGCCGTCGGCATGATGCTGCCGCTCGTCGTGCGGTTTAACGCGCAGGATTCCGTCGCGCTCCACGCCTACGCGGAACTCGCCTCCGCCGTGGAACTCGCGCGCGTGACGGACGGCCTGGGAACCGCGCTTGAAGCCCTCATCTCGCGCCTCGAATCACTGCTCAACCTCGCGGGAATGCCGAGGTCCCTTGGCGAGTGCGGCGTCGAGTCGTCCAAAATCAAACTCCTTGCCGAGGAAGCCGCGAAACAATGGACGGCGAATTTCAACCCGCGCGCCGCCAGCGTCGAGGACCTCGTCGCGCTCTACGAAGCGGCGTTCGAGCGCCGCAGCGACGGCGACTTGGTGTGATTTTCCGCGCTTCGGAGGGACGAGCTACGCGAGTCCCACTTTGCTTTTCAGCCACAACTTCGCGTTCTTCCAGTTGCGTGAGGCATAGCGCGCGGTGAAACGCCGCAGCTCAAAGCGCTTCGTCTCGGACGTATTTACGCCGGGCTCCGTCGTGCAGGCGGTCGTGTAACCTGCCTCGATCACGAGGTCGCGCACCGCCGCGTTCCAGTCGCCGTAGGGATAGCAGAAGTGCTGCACGCGCACGCCGAACGTATCCTCCAGCTTCTTTTTGCTCGCGGTGATTTCCTCGCGCGCGGCGTCGTGCGGCAGGCGCGTGAGCCACGCGTGCGTGAGAGTGTGCGAGCCGATCTGGTGCCCGGCGGCGAGCCAGTCGCGGATCTCCGCGGTGTCCATCAGCGGTTCGGCCACTTCACCCTGCGCGACATCCCACTCGTTTGTTTTGCCAAGCAAACCGGCGCAAAGAAATTGAATCGCCGTGAAGCCGTGCTCCTTCAGCGGCGCGAGCGCGTGTTCCCGCACGGAACGGAATCCATCGTCGAACGTGATGACAACGCGGTTCTCCGGCAGCGGCGTAGTGGCAGCGAACTCACCCAGCGTCGCAGATGCGATTCCCACCGCGCGCAACTCGGCGAGTTGGTTCGTGAAGAGTTTCGCGCTGACGGTGAGGCCCTTGATGCGCGCGCCGCGCAGCCGCGGGCCGACCTTGTGATACGTGAGCACCGGCAGGCCCGCGCTAAACGCATCGCGAAACGGCGCGAGCGACGAGTAATAGAGCGGCAGCGCGTCGGGCATGGTGTTTCGTATCACGGGGCCGTTTCGGCGCACAACCGCCGATACAGCGCAAGCATGCGCTCCGCCTGGGCGCGGCGCGAAAAGTTCCGGCACACATGCTCGCGTCCGGCCGCGCCAAAGCGCGCGCGCATTGCCGGGTCAACCAGCAGCGAGCGCATTGCCTTTGTGATCGCCGCCACGTCGCCCGGCGGCACGAGCAGGCCGTGCTCGCCCTCGATGAACGCCTCCGGGATGCCGTGCAACCGCGACGCGATGACCGGCTTGCCGCTCGCCATCGCCTCCCACAGCACGAGGCCGAGCGCCTCCGTGCCCACCGCCGGATGCACGAGCACGTCGAGCGCGCCGAGCGCCGTCGCGATGTCATTCGTGAACGGAATCATCGTTGCAATCTCACGCAGGCCGCGGGCGGCGATTTGTTCGCGCAGCAGCGATTCCATCGTGCCCGCGCCGATGACGGCGAAGCGCGCATGAGGAAACTCACCCTTCAGCCGGGAAGCGGCCTCGAAAAATTCGCGCTGGCCCTTGCCGCCCGGCAAATCAAACGCGCCGACCACGCCGAACACCACGGCATCCGCGCCCCAGCCGCGTTCGCGTCGGAACGTCTCCATCGCCGCCGTGCGCTGCGGTTGGAACTTCACCGTGTCAATGCCGCCGTAAATCTGGTGCAGCCGGGCGCGCGGGCCGCGCAGCTCGCGCAACTGCACCTCCTCGACCGCGCAGGAAACGGCGATGACATCCGCGCACCGCAGCAGCAGCCAGCGGCTCACCGTGCGCGGGCGGGTCATCATGTGCCGCGTCACGACCACGCGCGTGCCGCGCATCGCCAGCCGCGCGGCGATGACGCTCGGCCAGTAATCGCGGCCTTGGTGCGCGTGGAGAATGTCGAAGCCGCGTTCGCGGATGAGGGCGGCGACGCGCTGCATCATCGCAAACTTCAGCGGCGACTTTTGCGGAAAGAGTTCGACAGGCACGCCGAGTTCGCGCGCCATGTGTTCCCAGCGGCTGCCGGCGGCGACGGCGAGCGTCACATCCACGCCGAGTTCGCGCAGGCCGGCGGTCAGTTCAAGCGTCTGGTTGTCCGTGCCGCCGCCGAGGAAGAGCGAGTTGACCTGGAGAACTTTCACGGCTGGCCTGAATCGTTGGCGTCGCTCCCACCGCGCGAAAGAAGCCGCTTCAACCGGCTGCGGAGGCCGCGGCGCGCGAGCGTGTATCTCGCGTGGACGGCTGTCTTCAACGCGTCGAGCGCGGTCGCCGGAAACGCCTTAGAGTCTGCGGGAACATACCAACTATTGACGCCGGTGCGGCGGACAATCCGGTAGCCACGCCCGCAAAGATGATTGTGAAGTGACGGGTTTCTCCAGTGGTCCTCGACCAGCAGCACTTGCGGGCGATGCCGTTCCAGGCTGAAGCCGCGCAGCACGTCCACCTCGGTTCCTTCCACATCAATCGAGATGAAATCAATGTGCGGATTGCCGGCCGCCGCAAGGACGTCATCAAGGGTTGTCACCGTCACCGTCACTTCGCCGATGCACTTGACATCAGGCTTCACGAGAAGGCCGGACAACTCGTGTTCCTCGGCGATCCGAAAAACCGTCGTGCCGCGATTTTCGGGCACGCTGAGAGCGGCCTCGACGATCTGGCTTCCGTGCCTGACCTGTCGCAGTTCGCGGCACCGATCTGGCAGCGGTTCGACCAGAATTCCCCGCCAGCCGCGTTGCTCGAAGAACCACGTGTTGCTCAGCGCCGTCGGATGATTCGCGCCAATCTCGATGAAAAACCCGTCCGCTTTGCCGCGAAAGAATTCCCACAGGATGAGGTCCTCGCCGTATTGGGAAAATGAGCGCGGCTCGGTCATGGCGAACGGGATGTCACGACATTTGTGAGATGCCGGTCAAGGCCGTGCTCGCAGCGCGTCGCGCGCTGTGTGATGGCCTGCTGGAGCAGATCGTCGTTGGCGGGCAGGCCGGTGCGGCTCGCGGGCGGATGCCAGAGATGATAGCAGAGCGCCCAGCCGCGCACGTCGAGCCGGCTCGCGCCGATGTTCATCAGGCGCACGGCGAGTTCGGAATCCTCGCGGCCCCAGCCGACAAAGGCCTCGTTGTAGCCGTTCACGCGCACGAGGTCGGCGCGCCAGATGCCGAGGTTGCAGCCGCGCACGCCTCGCAGGTCAGCCCGCGCGCGTCTCAACGGGCGCGGCCATCGGAAGGCGTGTTTCAGCCCGCGCATTTGAAATTGCAACAGCGCGCGCCGCCGGTCGGCGGAGAATTCTCCCAGCCCAAACTGCGCCGCCGCGTGCCGCTCGATCAATGCGCGGTGGCCCTGCACGAACGTCTGCGGCGCGGCGAGCGAGCGATGATCGGCGATGAATTGCGGATGCGGCACGGTATCGCCGTCGAGAAAAACGAGGTAGTCCGCGCGTGCTGCGGCGATGGCGAGGTTGAGGATGCGCGAGCGGCGGAAGCCGGCGTTCTCCTGCCACGCGTGCGCGCCGGGGATGCCGCTGAGGTTCTGCCAGTGCTCGAAGTAATTCCGAGTCACCGAGTCCGAGCCGTCGTCTGCGAGCACGACCTCATCCGGGCGGCTCGTTTGCCGCGCGACGGCCCGTAGAACACGCGCGAGATAATCTGGCGAGTTGTAGGTGTTGACCACGAGGCCGAGGGTGAAGTTCGCACTCATGCCTTGGTTGCGGTGCGACCGTGCTGCAGCTCCCAGAGCTTGGCGTATTTCAGGAAGGTGTAGTTTGCGTGCAGCGCGGCGAGGATGAGGCCCGGCACGCCGTCGCGGAAGCCTTGCTGAATGAGATATTTCTTCAAAAAGCCCGCGGGCGGCGCGACGAGGAAATCCCACACGTGCGCGCGGCGTCCGGCCTCGAAGCGCCGTTGCGCCATGAGCGACGTGTAGCGTTCGGTCTTGCGCGCGGCGACGGCGAGCGTGGGCCACGGGTGCTGCCAGATGGCGTTCTTGAAATAGCCGATGCTGCCCGAACACTCGAAGCCCTCATGCACGAGCTCGGGCCGGTAGCGCAACTTGCGCCGGTCGAAGACCTGCGGCTGCCGGTAGTCGGGATACATCCCGCCGAAGCGCACCGGATGTCCCATGAAGGTGTTGCGGCGCGGGACGAAGTAGGCGTCGTGCTGCGGTGATTCAAGCGTGCGGCGCACTTCATCGGAAAACTCCGGCGTCGCGCGCTCGTCGGTATCAATGCTCACGACCCAGTCGTTCGAGGCCATCGCGATGGCCTTGTTGCGCAGCTCGCCAAAGCCCTCGAAGCGGACGTTCTCGTGGCGCACGCCATTCTCCGCGCAAAACTTCGCCGTGCCATCGGTGCTGAACGAGTCCACGTAGAGGATTTCATCGGCCCACTTCACTGTCGGCAGCAGCTCGCGGAGGTTGGCCTCCTCGTTGAAGCCGATGATGTAAACTGTGATGCGTGTGCTCATGCCGGTTGCTTGCGGGCGACAACGAAGAGCTGTTCGCTGAAAAGCAGCGCCGGGTCGCAAAGCCAGTGGTTCAGGTCGCGCTCGCCGTCGAGGAACAGGCCCGGACCTTCAAGGTTGCGGTCGAGCGTCAGCCGGCAACCAATCCACACGAAGGGATAGAGGAGGCCGAAGAAAAAGGTCTTGAACGGCTTGACCCACGTCGGCCGAAGCTCGCGAATTCGCATCCCGGACTGGTAGAGCAGCGCGTGCAGCATTGGGAAATCCACCGGGCTGATGTGATACGCGTAACGCTCGTCGTAACGCAGGTCCCAGCCGAGCCGGCGGCGGATGAGCTTGTGCTTGCCGGTGAAGAAGAACTGGAACCGCGAGTGCAGCCTGAAAATGTTCGGCGACGTGCAGAGCAGAAACCCGCCCGGTCGCAGGATGCGTCCCGCCTCGTGGATGATCGTGCCGTGCCATTCGAGATGCTCGATGACCTCGGACATGATGACCACGTCGAAGCGCGCGTTTTCAAACGGCAACGGCTTATGCAGGTCCACGTTCGTCGTGATCGGAATGCCTGAGAGCCGCGCGCGATCCTGCACGATGTAATCGTCGTCGCGGTAATGCGTGCCTTGCACGCGGCAGCCAAGCACCTTGAGTTTGTCCAAAATTTCGGCCTCGCCGCAGCTCAGATCAAGCACGTCAAGATTTGGGAAACCGGGCAGTTCCCTGACCGCGTCCACGACTGCGTTGGCGACGAAAGGCTGTGGCATGGTTGTTGTTCGACCGTCAGCGATTCACTCCAGCCGGCCGTCTGAACACGCTGGTTTCTCTGTGACGGCCAATGATGTTGAAGGTGATGATCGCCGGCATCGTCGCGAAAACGGCCAAAGTTTAGGCCACAGCCGCACACGGCATCAAGGCACGTTTTCCGAATGCAACGGCGCCTGCTCGCGAATCGCGGGCGGGCTGGCCTGTTTGCACCAGCTTCGGACTGGACGCTGCGAACGGGTCAGGCACAGTGTCGGCAACGATGAGTCCCGTCCCGGACAAAACAGGCGGCACAACGCCGTTTTTGACCGTTGCGATTTGCACGCGCAACCGCGCCGCGTTGCTGCGGGAAGCGGTTGAGAGTGTTTTCTCGCAACTGCGGCCGGACACGGAAGTGGTGATCGTGGACAACGCCTCGACTGACGACACAGCCTCGGTGGCTGCGGCATTTGCACAATCGAATGCCGCCGTCACCGTCGTGCGCGAAACGGAGCTCGGCTTGAGCGTGGCACGCAATACCGCGCTGCGCATTGCACGAGGCGAATTCGTCATTTTCCTCGACGACGATGCGACAGCCGAACCCGGCTGGCTGAATTGCTACGCCGCGTTGTTTGCGCGGCCACCTGTCGCGAACCTCATTGGCGCGGGCGGGGCAGTGTTTCCACGCTACGACCCGCCGACACCGTGCTGGCTCGATCCGCGGGCGAACGTGTTGAACTGGCACCCGGAGCCGTGCGCATTTCAGGGGCGAGGCGGGCCGTGGGGCTGTAACTTCGCGCTGCACCGCGCAAGGACACTCGCGCTCGGCGGATTCAATCCCGCACTTGGGCGCAAAGGAAAGGGCATGGGCGCACACGAGGAGACCGAGTTGTTTGAAAAATTGCGCCGTGAAGGCGGCGTTTTTTGGTGGTTGCCGCAGGCGCGCATCCGGCACCACGTCGCGAGCGAGCGGCTGACGTTGGGGTTTCAGATGCGGGGCGAGTTCACGGGCGGACGTTCCAGCGCGCTCTATCGGATGCACCTGCAACCCGCCGGCGTGCGCAGGACGGGTTTCCGAATTGGCCGCGCGCTGCTCGCGCCAGTTCAATGCCTCTTGTGCCTCGTTGCGGTAATTGCGACCGCGCCTTTCGATCGTTTTCGCATCGCGGCGGGGCTGCTGTTCCGCGGCGCGCGCAACGCGGGCTTCGGGCTCCAGTTGCTGCTTGGCTCCGGGCCGGCGGAACAAGGACAGGCAAAGATGTTGGGTGGAGACAAGCCGGCCTTGGTTCCGTAAAGTTGGCACCGTTTATGGGAAACATCCGAAGAACACTCGACCACCTCCGTTCAAAGGGGGTGATCGGGTATCTTAAATACAAACGGGATAAAGTGCGCAGGCGAAAGGAAGAGGAACGGCAGGCGCTGGAATTTTACGGGCAGTTTATCAAACCGGGCGACGTGTGCTTTGATGTCGGCGCCAACCGCGGCAACCGCACACGGCGTTTCCTCGAACTCGGTGCAATAGTCATCTGCGTGGAGCCGCAGGAAAAATGCGCAGACTATCTCCGTTCCCATTTCAGGGGGAAGCCGGCCGTCATTCTGCAAACGGCTCTCGGAGAGCGGCCTGGCGTGGCGACGATGATGCTCTCCTCGGCCGACACTGTTTCGAGCATGTCCAAGGAATGGGTCCAAACGGCGCAGAACACCGGGCGGTTCGGCACGACGACGTGGGACAAATCCGTGGAAGTTCCCGTGACGACGCTGGACGAGCTGATCCGCCAGCACGGGATTCCGAGCTTCGTGAAAATTGACGTGGAAGGTTACGAATATCCTGTCCTGCGCGGCTTGTCCCAACCAGTGCCGTGCCTGAGTTTCGAGTTTGTCGGCGAGGACCTCGGCGCAGTCAAAGACTGCCTCGGTCATTTGCAGACGCTGGGCAGGCTGGAGTGTAATTTCTCGCTCGGTGAATCAATGACGTTTCATTCTCCTCGGTGGATGGATTCGGACACATTGCTAGCGCAGTTGGCTGCGATAACCGACTCGTTGCCGTGGGGCGACGTTTACGTCCGGTTCCCACGCAAAAATTGAGCATATCTGTGTCGCTAAGAACAGACGGGTTTAATGCGCAGAATTATTACCAGAGGGAATAATCGTTTGATTTTCCGATGTGAAGCTTCGTTGAAGATGAATCACCTCTTACCAATCCATGACACGACGACGAAGAGGCGTGCACAATGAACGAACCGCCGATTCGCACCCTTGTCAGCATCGGTCTGCCGGTTTACAACGGCGCGCGCTTCCTCAATGAAGCGGTGGCCTCGTTGCTCGCGCAGGACTATTCGCCCTTGGAACTCATCATTTCCGACAACGCCTCCACCGACGCCACCGAGACTATCTGCCGCGAATGGGCCGCAAAAGACAACCGCGTAAGGTGCATACGACATGCAGCTACGATCAACGGAGAGGAGAACTTCAATGCCACGCTGGCCGCCGCGCGGGGCGAGTTTTTCATGTGGGCGGCGGATGACGACTTGTGGGAACCAACATTCGTCCGCACGCTGGTGCCATTGCTGCAGCGCAATCCGGCTGCGGTGCTGGCTTTCTGCGATTTCAACGACTTCGAGCAAGATTCAACGAAGGGGCGCAGGTATTCGCTGCGAAGTCTGCCGTCTCCCAGCCGATTCATGCGTTTGCGCCGGTATCTGAGGCTGAGGGAAAGCGACGGAAAGGCCAACCTGATCTACGCCCTTGTGAGGCGTGAAACCATCACGGCCATCGGCGGCTTCAAAATCTGGGGGCGCGGTCTGTGGGGCATAGACATGCTTGTCGTCTTGCGCCTGCTGGCCGAGGGCGATCTTGTGCTCAGTCCTGAGCTGCTTTTCCACAAGCGCATCACGCCGCCGCGGACGGGAGTTTCCGGACCGGTTGGTTCACACTCTCTGTTCTTCGAGGCGCGCGGAAAGCTGCGCGACAAGCTCGGTTTTTTCGCTGGCTGCGGGAATGTCCTGCGCGATGCCCGGCTGACCGCACGCGAACGACTTCTGTTACGACTCGAACTCGCACGATTGCGTGCCTACACTGGTTTGCGCGAAGGTGGCCAAGCCGTTGTGGGCGCTGCAAAGAAACGACGCCGGCGCAACGCAGTTACGCCTACAGGCGCGTGAACCATGCGCATCCTTTACGTTGCGAGCCAGTTCGATTACGGCCAGCCCGGCCAGGGATGGAGCTTTGAGCACGTCAACTTTTACGACTCGCTCATGCGCATGGGGCACGAGTTGACGTGCTTTGATTTCGAGACACTCATGCGCGAACTGGGCCGCGACGGCATGAACCGCCGGTTGCGCGAGGTTGCTACCGCAGCACGGGCGGACTTGATGTTCGTCTGTTTGACAGGCGAACAGTTCGATTTCGCGACGATTCGGTCCATCACCGACGCGGGCGAGACCACCACGTTCAACTGGTTTTGCGACGATCATTTTCGATTTGAGAAATTCAGCCGCCGCTGGGCGCCGGCGTTTCACTGGGTGTCCACCACCGCCGAATGCGCGCTGCCGTGGTATCGCGAAGCGGGCTTGGCAAACGTGCTCAAGACGCAGTGGGGTGCGAATCCCGGCATCTATCGCAAGCTCGACCTGCCGTTGGAATATGACGTGAGCTTCGTGGGCCGCGTCTATCGGCGGCGGCCGGCGATCATCGAGCGCCTGCGCCGGGAAGGGTTCAACGTGCTCGTGCGCGGCAGCGGATGGCCCGAGGGCCGCGCGACGCAGGAGGAGATGATCCAGATTTTCAACCAGTCGCGCATCAACCTGAACTTCTCCGATCCGCCGAAGCACGTGAACTGGTTCAAGAGACTGCTTGGCCGCAGGCAGCCGCCCAAACAGATCAAGGGCCGCAACTTTGAGATTCCAGCCTGCGGCGGGTTCCTGCTCACGGATCACGCGGAAAATCTGGAGGACTATTTCACGCCCGGCAAAGAGATCGCCATCTTTGAAAGCGAGGACGACCTTGTCGCCAAGATTCGCCATTTTCTCGCGGACGACATCGGGCGCGTGAAGATTGCCGAGGCCGGCCACCAGCGCACATTGAGGGAACACACCTACGAACGGCGCTTCAACGAGCTGTTTGAAAAGATGGGACTCCCGCGTCACGCCTCCGCGCCTGTGCCATGAAAAGAACTTTGCGTCTGGATTTCTGCGATTTTTGGCGCGGCTTTCGCAAGGATCAGAACTACTTCACCGACCTACTGCGCCGCCGGTTCAATGTCGAGCTGCACGACAAGCCCGACCTGCTCATTTATTCAGGAGGAGGCCATCATCATCGGCTTTACACGTGCCCGCGGATATTTTTCAGCGGCGAACCGCGACTCCCGGATTTTCGCGAGTGCGACTACGCGTTGACATCACATTACCTTGACGACCCGCGCCATCACCGCCTACCGCTTTACGCGCTCTACTGGGGCAGCGAGCATCTGGTGAAAGCCCCCGATGAAGCGGAGCGCGTGCTTGCGCGCAAGACGCAGTTTTGCTCGTTCGTGATCGGCCACGGCAAGAACAGGAAACGGATCGAGTTCTTCGAAAAACTCAGTCGCTACAAGCGCGTGGACTCGGGCGGCCGATTCATGAATAACATTGGCCGCTCCATCGGCGGGTCGGCAGCCGACAAGCTCGCGTTTCTCCAGCCTTACAAGTTCAACATCGCCTTTGAGAACCGGTCGCTGCCCGGTTACACGACGGAAAAAATCACCGAGGCCATGTGCGCCCGCTGCGTGCCCATCTACTGGGGCTGCCCACAAATCCACACGGAGTTCAACCCGCGAAGCTTCCTTAACTACTTCGATTTCCCCAGCGATGAGTCTCTCATCGAGCGAATCATCCAATTGGACAAGGATGACGCGCTTTACCTCCAAATGCTGCGAGAGCCGTTCTTCCACGACAACGCCCCCAACGAGTCATACCGCGGCGACGCGCTGCTGGATTTCTTCGAGCAGATTCTTTCCAAGCCCATCCATCCGGTCGCTGCGCGGCGGAGTTATTTTCAACTTGGACGCTGGATTACGGCACGGAAAGACGAGCCTTGGAACGGCCCATCGTCCGTCTGATGACACGACATGACACCAAAAGACACTCAATCGCGCGTGTGCTTGTGAAGGATGTCTTTCAACGTCATGCAAACGCGGTGGACTTTCTCGCGGGTCAAGTTGAGGGCGGACGGTAGGTTGATGGCGCGCGGCGCGATGGCATAACTCACGCGATTGCGTTGTCGCGCTGCCTCCGCCTGCGGTGATTGGGCGTAGGCGGGAAGACTGCTCAACGGATGGAAAAAAGGCCGGCAGTCAATTGCCGCCGCGGACAGTTCCGCCATGAGCTGCTCCTTGGTCAACACAAAGCGCTCGTCCCAAACCGCCGTGATCATCCAGTATGTGTTACGTGTTTCCGGTGCTTCGTAATTCAGCGTCACGCCGCTCAATCCGGCTAATTCCTCCGAATACCACGAGAAGATTTCCCGCTTGCGCGTGATCAGTTCCTCGACCCGTTCCAGTTGCGCCGCGCCCAATGCCGCCTGCATGGAACTCATCTTATATTTGTAGGCCACCTCGGTGTTGTAGAAAAGGCGGTCGCCGGGCGGACGGCCGTGATCGCGGAGGAACAACACGCGGGCCCGAATGTCATCGCGGTCAGTGACGAGCATCCCGCCTTCACCGGTCGTGAGCGTTTTCGAGCCGTGAAAGCTGAACACGCCCGTGTCGCCAAAACTTCCCGCGCGCTTGCCGCCAAATTCCGAGCCGATGGCTTCGGCGGCGTCCTCGATGATCGCGACGCTGTGCCGGCGCGCCACTTCGCGGATGGCTGTCATGTCGGGCATGTTTCCGTAGAGGTCCACGGGGATGACCGCTTTGGTGCGCGGCGTGACGCAGGCTTCAAATGCCGCGGCGTCGAGACACCACGTGCGCGGGTCAATGTCCGCGAAGACGGTCGTCGCGCCGACGTAGGTGACAGGTGCGGCGGACGCGATCCATGTCGCATCAGGCACGATGACCTCGTCGTCGGGACCGACATTCAGTGCGAGCAGGGAAAGGTGAATGGCCGCCGTGCAGTGCGGCAGGCTGATGGCGTGGCGCACGCCGATGTATTCGGCGAACGCTTTTTCGAAGCGCACATGCCAGATGTTTGCGTTACCATACCACGCGTTTGTCACGGCGTCGGTGACGTAATCAATCTCCTTCTGCGTGATCCACGGGCCGGAAACGGGAATGCGTTCCATACTCAGTCCTCGACGCATTTCAAATAGCCGTCTGGCGCGACCGTAATCAACAGTTTGCTTTCGATGTCCTTGTCCACGACGAAGCGCCGGTTGTTTTTTAGAAATTCCCACACGGCCGTTTTGGGATTGTCGCCTTTGCGCCACGGACGGTCTCCTGTCAGGTCATTCGGCATATCCTCGACCAGCGTGTCGAAGACGACCAAGTAACTGCCCTTGCCGACAAGCGTGGAATACAGGCGCAACTCTTCCAGCACGTGCGCGTGGGTGTGGTTGGAGTCCAGGACCACGAGGACAGGCCCGTGCCCTTGCACGACGGTTCGCACTTGTTGCGCCGTGGATTCTTCAATTGAGGAACCCTGCACCAGGCGGATGCGGCGCGCCATCGGATGGTTTTCAATTTCTGCGCGGTTGTGTGCGCGGATGTCAATGTCAACGCCGACCACAAGCCCGTCGCCACCGAGCAGTTCAAGCAGCGAGGCGTAATAAATCAGGGAACCGCCATGCGCCACTCCTGTTTCGACGATCCGCCGGGGACGCACGCGCCAGATGATTTCCTGCATTGCCACCATGTCCTGCGGGAACTGGATGATGGGGCGCCCCATCCAAGTGAAATTGTAGGCATATTTGTGGCGCGCAATTTCGCGCACCCAGACGCGGGACAGCGCCTGGACATCCTTGTCGGCCTTGAGGCCCTCGATGTTAGCCGCCACTTCCGCAAAAAATTTGGCAACTTCACTCATGGTGTCGAAATGAATTCCCGCCATTGAACGGTGTCGGACACGAAAACATTGCGGCCTTCCAAGCCAACATTAGCGACGAGGTCCAGCGTCGAAACAAAGGGCGTGAATTCGCCGTGCAACTGCGGATAGGGCTGCTTCCGGTAGTTGATGTATTCCACGCGCACACCCTCCCGTTCAAACAGTTCGTGATCCAGATAATTCCGCGCCCCATGGCCTGTGATATAAACCGAGCCTTCCAGTTTTTTAACTATGTCCAGCACACGCGACGAGCTTTCCCCGCCGATGCCCAACAGCGAAGAATAGTAAATTTCCTCCGGCTTGGCGAAGCTGAAATAGCGGTGCACCGCCATCATGCTTGCAATGGCCAGCTCGCAAACCGTGTTAGCCGTCTGCTGATAGACCGATTCGACGAGTGCGAGCATCTCGTTCACGAATGGCGACTCCGCGTAAGCCTGCGCGAGTGTGGTCAGGTGTCGCTTCCGCCAGTCCTGCTGGTTGTCCACGGCCACTTCCATGATGCGCTGCCCCAATCGCAGGCCGCGCAGGGGCACGGTAAGCCAGAGCGGACCTTTCGCCGTCTTGATCTGCACGCGGTTAGTGAAGCTACCCTTGGAGAACTGCACGTCGTCGTAATGAACGTAAGCATCCGCGAGCCGCATTTGCTCGAACATTCCGACCCACGGAAAAAACATGGGTTGCGAGATAACGACTGTTTTCACGTAAGCTTCCTTGTTTTCCTCTCCGAGCCTGAGACGAGGAACTTCTCCATCAGCAACACGTCGTGATAGCGCCCGCCTTGATAGAAGTGAGAGCGCAAAAGGCCGGCGTTGCCGTATCCAGCCTTGCGATACAGGGTGACGGCGGGACGATTGCCGGCAAGAACGCGCAGTCCCAGCTTGCGCAGGCTCAGGATGCTCATGGCGTATTCCTCCATCAGCCCCAGGGCTTCGCGGCCGTGCCCTTTCCCCTGCGCCTCGGCCGCGAGACAAATGCCGAGTTCGGCCGTTCCGTGAAGCGGCTCGACGTGGTTCAACTGCGCGTAGCCAAGCGCCCGGCCGGTGCGACGCGCGCTGATGACGAACAGCACGCGCCGTTCATCCGCAGAAATTGCGGCCAGCCACTCACGCACGCGGCGCATCGAATTGGGACGTGGCACGGCCATGAGGAGCAACTGAAGCGGCACGTCGTTGCGCAGTCGTTGCAGGAACTGCAGGTCTGTTTCCTCGGCCGCGCGAAGAACAGTGTGGGAGCCTTGCATCATGGCCGCGGCTTTCATGGGTAGAAATAAGTGTGGGCGCGGTCGCGCCAGACTTCGAGCGCTTGAATGGTGCTGCGAGCATGCTTCGGATTCAAACCCACATAAACAAGCTTCACAGACTCGTCGAGCGCTTCTGGTGGAAGAATCTTCCGGCCAAGAAGCGTTTGTTTTTGCCGGTGCGGATTTTGATCGAGAAAACACACGATGTTTTCCGAGCGCTTGAGACACGTTGCAATAAATGTCCCGTAGAACCCCGCCCCGTAGATTGCCACCTCATGACAATCCGCATGGTGACTTTCAAACGTCTGAACCGCCTCGCCGAATGACCGCCAGTAGCCCGCCATCTCGCGTGCCCGCGCATCCAGGGTTTTGATCTCTTGCGGATCTGTTGACGATGCCGGGGCGAGATCGGAGCGCCGAGCCACGGCCACCCAGGCGCCAGCGTGGGCGGTATCGTCCACATTCAACGGTGTCAGACCAGCGCTCGTCAGCAGCGCGCGCAAAGACGCGCGCGAAAAATGGTTCACATGGTCTGCCACTATGAAGTCAGCAATGTTGGCATAAACATTTGGGACCAGGCAGTAAAAAATGCCGCCCGGCTTCAGCAAGCCTGCGACAGCACGGACAAGCCCGCGTGGATCCGCAACGTGTTCCAAGGCAAAAAAAGATGTCACGACATCAAAGCATCCGCTCCAGTCCGGTTTCGGAACATACGTTGCCCAGTTTGCCTGCGGCACAAACTGCCGCCAGAAGGGCACATACATCTCGCTCACATCGAAGCAATGCGGCACCACGTCGGGACGGTGCCGCAACAAGCCGCGCAGTGTCGAACTCTTGGCGCAGCCGTAGTCCAGCACGCGGGCGCCGGGCGGCAGGTCCATCTTGCGCAGGAGAGTTTCGACCTGATGTTCGGTGCGGAACTTTTTCTTTCCGTCTGATGACAGGGCGTAAAGCTGATCCTCGTCCTCGGATTCGACAAGGATCTTGTATTCCTGTCCGTAATAGGTTGGCAGGTCAGCCAGTGCGTCTGTCTGGATATGCCCGCATCGGTCGCAAAAATGCACGGTGATCCCGTGCGGGCGAATTTCGCACAAAGAAGTCACGCAGATTTCCCGTGCCGAGCGGTAAAGAGGCTCGCCAATTGGATGTTCGCAGACACGGCATGCAGTCATGATTGGCCCATTCAGAATTAGTCCACAATCAGGCCGGGATGCACTTCACGGATGTTCTTTCCCGCCGCGAAGGAGCCAATCCAGCCGATGCGCTGGCCGGTCGGCTCTCGGAAATTGAAATAGCGAATCTGCATGGACCATCGTGACCGCTTGCTCCGATTGAAGCCGGATGCGTGCAGGTTCAGAAAGTCAATGATCAGAAGGTCTCCCGGCGACACCAGCGCCTGCACTTGGCGATAACGTGCGATACGCTCGGCTTCATTGTGAAGTCGCAGTGCGTAGGCGCCGGTTTTTTCCGGATGATCGGGATCGCGGCTCAACAGCGGCGCAATGCCATCCTTGTGAGAACCAACGGCGATTTGTAACGGCCCCAACTCCTCCGTGAGCGGCACCAGTGACGACCAGAACACCAGCCCATCAATGCTCCTGAATTGGCTGGGATAGTCCTGGTGCCAGTTGGCCCGGTATTTTTCCTCGAACGGGTTGTCAATGCGGATGCCATAGCCGCCGCTGGCGATGGCCGGCAGATCGGTGCCGCGAATTTGCGCCATGAGCCGGTCGTGCTGCTCGCAACAAGCCAGGCGCACGAAGGCGGGAATCTGTTTCACCGCGTCGTAAATTTCTCCGCCAATCTTTCGGTCGTGTGCGATCAACTCCCGATATCCCGAATCGAAGGTTTCCGGGCGAAATGGAGCCTGTTCCACCCGCAGGCCATATTTTCGAATCAAAATGCCAATGATGTTGTGGATGTCCCACTGGATGGGTTCTATCTGTTGCCTGAGGTCGTAGAAGTTCCGCAGGACGAGGTAGCCGTCGCGATTGAACTGCTCAACCTGTTCTGCTGTGAGCAGTTGAGGGTTGCTGTTGTGGTTCATGGTTGCACAGACCGCGTTTTCAGTGCGGTGATTTCAACTTCATCAAGGACCGGTCCCTGCGATGAAATCTGAATAGCTTCGGTCTCGCTCGCTTAAAATCGCGTTTGCTTGCGCCGGCCATTCGATCCCAAATGCCGGGTCGTTCCAGCGGACGCCGCGTGCGCTTTCGGGATGCCAAGATTCTGAGATAAAATAAAGCACCTCGGTGTCGTCCGTGAGCGTCTGGAAACCGTGCGCGCAGCCTTCGGGAATGTAAAGCGCGCGGCCGCTTTCCGCAGACAACTCGACGCCGACCCACTGCTTGAACGTTGCCGAGCCGGGCCGCAGATCCAGCACCGCATCCCACAGCGCCCCGCGCAGGCAGCGCGCGAGCTTGGCCTCCTCGTGCGGTGCGGCCTGCCAGTGCATCCCGCGCAGCGTGCCGCGGCGGCGGTTGAACGACACACTGCACTGCGAGAGGCGCGGGTTCAGGCCGTGCTTCGCAAACTCCTCCGCGCACCACGTCCGCGCGAACCAGCCGCGTTCGTCTTCACGGCGTTCCAGATCCACGATCCACACGCCGGCGATCTTGGTGGGCGTGAATCTCATGCGACGCGCACCTCCGGTATCGGCACGATGAAGCGCCCGCCCGCCTCGCGGTAGGCGCGCTGCTGCGTGAGGATTTCCTCGGCGAAGTTCCAGGTGAGCAGCAGCGTGTAGTCGGGCCGGCGGCGCAGCAGCTCCTCCGGCGGCACGATGGGCAGGTGCGTGCCCGGCGTGAGCCGGCCCTGCTTGTAAGTGCTGCGGTCGGCGACGAAATCCAGCGTGTCACGGCCCAGGCCAAAGAAGTTCAGCAGCGTGCTGCCCTTCGCGGACGCGCCGTAGGCCGCGATGGATTTGCCCTCGCGCTTGAGCCGTTGCAGCAGCGCGACCAGCTCGCGCTTCAACTCCTGCACGCCCGCTGCGAACTGCTCATAAGGTTTCAGCGAGCCGAGGCCGTGCTGCGATTCCTCATCGAGCGTTTGCGCGACGGACGGCTGCGCCGCGTGCGCCCCGGCGTGCCCCGCGAAGAGCCGCAGCGAGCCGCCGTGGATCGGGATGCGTTCGGCGTGAAAAACATGCAACTCGTGCCGGCGGAACAGCGGCGCGAGCGCCGTCAGCGAAAAGTAAAACACATGCTCGTGGTAGATCGTGTCGAACTCGCGGTGCTCCAGGAAATCCGCCGCATACGGGAACTCCAGCACCACGCGGCCTGCCGGCGCAAGCAGCGCGCGCAGGCCGGCGACGAAATCGTTGATCTCCGGCGCGTGTGCGAAGACGTTATTGCCGAGGATGAGGTCAGCGCGGCCCTTCCGCGCGGCGAGGTCGTGCGCGATTTTTTCACAGAAAAATTCCTCAACGGTCTCGACGCCCTTTTCGCGCGCGACTTTCGCGATGTTTGCCGCCGGCTCGACACCGAGGCACGGAACGCCGGCGCGCACGAAATTTTGCAGCAGATAGCCGTCGTTGCTCGCGATCTCGACGACGAAGCTCCCCGCGCCGAGCGCGAACTCGCGCCGGTAGCGCTCCGCCGCGTCGCGCGCGTGGCGCAGCATCGTGTCCGAAAACGACGAGAAGTAGAGATACTCGCTGAACAGCTTCACCGGCGGCACGAGGTCCGCAATTTGCGCCAGCCAGCAGCGCGGACAGACGACAAGCCGCAGCGGGAAGCGCGGCTCCGGCGCGGCCAGGTCCTCTTGGCGCAGGAGATTGTTCGCCAGCGGCTGAAGGCCAAGGTCGAGCACGGGCGCGGCGGGCGCGTGGCCGCAAGCGCGGCAGGCAACGGTGGCGTTCATGACACAGCCCAGGCGAGTCCCTTGCGGCGTGCGGCATCGGTGAACGCCGCGATTTGCACGAGCGTGAAGGCCGTCATGTCCGCGCGTTTGGCAACGTGGCGTTCGTGATACCACTGTGCCGTGGCACGCACGGCGTCGCGGAATTCCCACGTCGGATGCCAGCCAAGCAGCGCGGCGGCCTTGTCAATGGCGAGGTTGAGCCGCGCGGCCTCCTTCGGCGCGCCGGGCGCGGGTGTGTGCTCCCACGTTCCGGGCCACTGGCGGAGAAGTTCCTCGACGAGTTCGCGCACAGGCACGTTCGCCTGCAAACCGGGACCGAAGTTGAACGCGCCGACCAGCGGCGAAGTTTTCTCCACATTCGCCAGCCGCACGCCGAGCCAGAGATAACCGCTGAGGCAGTCGAGCACATGCTGCCACGGGCGCGTGGCGGCGGGGTTGCGCACGGCGATGGCGCGGCCCGCGAGCAGCGAGCGCACGCAGTCCGGCACGATGCGGTCCGCCGCGTAATCGCCGCCGCCGATGACGTTGCCGGCGCGCACGGTGACGAGATGGCCGAGCCGCGCGTCGGGCAGGAAGAACGATCGCCGCCACGACGCGGCGACGAGTTCCGCGGCGGCCTTGCTCATCGAGTAGGGATCATGCCCGCCGAGCGGGTCAGTTTCGCGATAGCCGTGGTCCCAACCTTGATTTTCGTAGCACTTGTCGCTGGTGACAACGATGACCATGCACGGCAGCGAGGCGCACCGAACAGCTTCGAGCAGATGCGCCGTGCCGGTTGCGTTCGTCGCGAATGTTTCCAATGGTTCCGCGTAGGACTGCCGCACGATCGCCTGCGCGGCGAGGTGAAAGACAACGTCGGGCTTGATTGCAGCAACGAGGGACGCAAGCCGCCCGCCGTCGCGGATGTCACATTCGTGTTCAGCTGCGAATGCGGCGGCGCGCACGACTTCATGCAGGTTCGGCTGCGTCGGCGCGGGGAGGCTCACGCCCGTGACGGCCGCGCCGAGATTTCTAAGCCAAAGGGAAAGCCACGCGCCCTTGAAACCCGTGTGCCCAGTGACGAGCACGCGTTTACCCTCATAGAAGTTGGCGAACGCAGCGCTCACCAGACCTTCCACGGCGCCTGGCCGGAACTCCACATCCTGTTGAGCAGTTCCTGTTCCCGGAAGGTGTCCATGCACTGCCAGAAGCCGTCGTGCTGATACGCGCGCAACTGCCCCTCGCGAGCGAGCTGCTCGAGCGGTGATTTTTCAAGCACGCACGCGTCGTTGTCGAGATAATCGCCGACTCGTTTGTTGAGCACAAAAAAGCCACCGCTGATGAATGCCTTCTCTTTCGCGGGTTTTTCATGAAAGCCAGTGATTGTCTGGCCGTCCATCGCCAGTTCGCCGAAACGCCCTGTCGGATTTACAGCAGTGACCGTGCCGACCGCACCGTGCTGCTGGTGAAACTGGATCGAGGCGTTGATGTCGCTGTCCGTGACGCCGTCGCCGTAGGTGAACAGGAACGTGTCGCCCTTCACGTGCGGCAGCGCGCGGCGAAGACGCCCGCCGGTCTGCGTTTCCTGACCAGTGTCGAGGAGCGTGACCGTCCAGTCCTCCTCGTCGTGCGCGTTGTGGTAAGTGATATGCGGGCGCGCGCCGAGCTTGAGTGTCACGTCGCTGGTGTTCCAGTGGTAGTTGCGGAAGTATTCCTTGATGATCTCGCCCTTGTAACCGAGGCAGAGAATGAACTCCTTGTGCCCGTGGTGCGCGTAAATCTTCATGATGTGCCAGAGGATCGGCCGTCCGCCGACCGGCACCATCGGCTTGGGGCGGAACTCCGTCTCCTCACGCAACCGCGTGCCCAAGCCGCCGCACAGGATGACCACTTGCATGACGCACAAAAGTCTCCGCGCCACGCCGGATGCTGGCAACAAAAAAGGCGGCCCTTGCCGGTGGAAATCTCACCCCTGTGCCTACTTCGGCGCGGGTGTTTGCGCCGCCAGTTCCTTCAACAGCGCGTCCACGGCTTCGTCCATCTGTTCGCCGCGGACGTTCTTGTGCCGGATGACGCCCTTGGCATCGAGGACATAGATCGTGGGCCACGAGGTCACGCCGTATTGTTTGGCGATGGGGCCGCCAGTGGAGCCACCATCCCAGAAGGAGGTCCATGTGATGTTCTCGCGCTTGAGCGCATCGAGCACTTTCTCCTTCGGGTCACTGTTGACGCCAACGAGCGCGAAGGGCTTGTCCTTGAGTCTCGCCACGAGCGACCGCTCATGGGGATACATGGCGCGGCAGGGTGGTCACCAGTCGCCCCAGAAATCTATGACAACAATTTTCCCGCGGAAGTCGGAAATCTTGATGGGCTTGCCGTTGAGGTCTTCGCCGGTGATTTCGGGCGCGACCTTGCCGATGGCGAAGTCCGCCTGCTTGGCCATCTGGTCGAGGGCTTTTTGGGCAGCGGTCTTGAGGGACGGCTCGGTGCTCTTCTCCGCGATGGCTTTCAGGAGGCGGTTGCCGGACTCGCTCTCAAGCCGCGGGAGCATGTTGATGAGCAGGAGCACGCGCGGGCTGTTGATGTGATCGCGCGCCAGCAGATCAAAAGCCTTGGAGGCGTCGGCGCCGGTCGGGTTGAACTGCGCGACATAAACCAGTGCCTCGGCCGCGGCGGGATCCTTGCCGAGCTTCTCGCCGAGTTCGAGGAACTTCGCCGCGTATTGCGGCGCGGGATTCTGCTTGATCAACGCGGCGCGTTCTTCCTCGGTCTTGGCGGCGCGGTATTTCGTGGTCAACGCCTGCATCGCGCCCTGCGCTTCCTTGAACAGCGCTCGAACCTGGTCGGCGGGATCATCCGCGGCGCGCGTGACGAGCGTCACGGCGAGCAACGCAACAGTGGCAAGGCGGAGAAGAGCGGAAGTTTTCATGGCGCGGAGTGTTGTTCGAAGATGAAAAACCGCAGCCGCCCAAAAGTCACGCTTATTTCGGTGGCTGCGCCTCGCGTCCCGTCTTTGACAACAAGAACGCAATGAGATGATTGAAGTCCGCCACGGGCAGCGCGTCACCGAAGTTGTCCGGCATCAGCGAGCGCTCCGTCTCGCGCCGCTCCTTGATCTGCTTCTTCGGGATCGCCGTCTCCTTGCCCGTGGACTCCGCGACGATCACCTGCTCGCCTTCCTCGCGGCGGAACAGGCCTGTCACCACCTCGCCGTCCACGAGCACGAACGTCGTCGCACGGAACGCGCGGTCCACGTTCGCGTTCGGGTCGAGGATGTCCTCCAACAGCCGGTCGAGTCCGCGGTTGCCCACGCCGTCGAGTTGCGGGCCGACGAGTCCGCCCTTGCCGTCAATCTGATGACACGCCGCACAAACCAGCGTGAATACTTCCGTCCCGCGCGAAGGATTCACCTTCGCCACGTTGAAGATGCTTCGCCGCTGGACGATGAGCTTCTGAACCGCGTCGTTGAGCGGCGGAAGATTTTTCGTCAATGACTCGACCTTCGCAGCGCTCTCGGGTGAAGCGGCAAGCAGCTTCTCGCGCACGATGCGGTCGAGCAACAACGCGGCGGGCGCCTGGCCGTCACTGACAAGCTTCAACAATGCTTCCGCGCCGCGCAGGCTGCCGGCGAGTGATTGCGCGAGCGCGAGTTGAAGCGGCCGGGCTACCGTGCGCATCGCGTCGAGCAACACGGCGTGCGTGGTGGTGGCGTCTTTGCGCGCAATGGCACGCGCCACGTTCTCCCGTAAACTTGCCGGCACGGAGGCATTACCCGTGAACGGCGCAAGCGCCTGTGCTTCCTCGTTTGAGCCGAAACTTGCGAGCGCGCGCGCTGCCGCACCGGTTGCACTGACATCGCCGCGGGCGCCAGTGAGGAGCCGGACGAGTTGCGGTTCGACGCTTGTGAGCTTGAGCGTGCGCGCGATGTCTGCGCCCGCCTGCTGGCGTTTGCTGGATTGACTCGCATCGTTTAGCGTGAGTTCCGGCAGCGCCGGCTCGAAACGGCCGAATGCGAGCCACGCATAAGCCTTCCCGTCGTCGCCGTCAGTGGCCTCGAAGTAACCGCGCTTGCCCGCGAACTCGCTCAAATCCCATGTGATTTTCCGCGCCGTGTCGTTGCGGGGCGGCGCGGCTTCGCGCAGAACGGCCTTTGTGTCGGCTTCAATCAGCCGGACAAAATTTTTCTTCTGCGCCGGCTGGCCGGGAAATCCGTCGTGGCCGCACAGATAAAAACTCAACTTGGCAGGCAGCGGAAACGGCGCGGAGCGGATGGTGCCCGTGAGCGTCTCACTGTTGGGAAAGCTCGACATGAGCTGCGCGCGCACGCCGTCCGCGCAGCCGCGCTCCTGCAACGCCCACGGATTGCGCGAGTCTTTCGCCCCGTCGAGCGGCGAGTTGACCCACGCGGCGGGGTTCGTGTCTGCGGGCGCGAGGAGTTTCACGGCGAGTTCCGCGCCCCACACGCGCGTGGCGGAGCTCAACTCCACGCCGCGCTGTGCTGTGCCGTCCTGAATGGATTTGAAAAGTGCGGATTGAAAATCGAGATCAGCGGAAAATTTCGTCCGCACAAAGTCGCCGAGTGAATCCAACTCGCCCGCAGGTGCGAAACGCGCGGCGTGCTGCGCATAGCGAGCAAGCGTGTCGGGCGGTTCAGCGCGTGTTTGAAGATGGCGCAGCAAAAAGCTCGCGGCCTCGGCATTTGTGACGCTAATGGCAACGCTCGCGATGGCACGCGATTCGGCCTCGCCCGGCAGCGCGCCGGCAAGTTTCGCGAACGCGCCCGGCGCGCGAAACTGGTCACGCAGCGCCATGCGAACAACGTGCGCAAGGTGCGTGTCCTCGGCGGGAACGCGCTTCTGGAGTTCGAGCAGCGGCGCGATGTTGTTCGGCGAAGGCGCTGTGCCGAGTGCTTCCGCAGCGGCACGTTGCACGAATGCATTCGTGTCTTGCAGCGCGGACACGACGGATGAATGGAGCGCGGCGCTTATGCGAGTTCCACGCTCCGTGATGATGCGCAGCGCGTGGACGCGCGTTTCAGAATCACGGTCCGCCAACGCGTCAGTCAGAGTTTTTTCCGTCAGCAAGCCACGACGCTCCGCAGCCCACAGGGCACCGCTCATCAAGCCGATGCGGGAATCTCCCTGCCTAAAATGCCACGCGCCGGACGCCGCGCCGATGAGGATGTCGTTTTGGTTTGCATCGGGACGCACGGCGAGTTCGTTTAGCGCGAGCGAGCGGCGCGTCGGATTCGGCGACAAGAGTTCGTCGAGCAGGTGCCCCGATTCTGCGGCGAGTTCGAGCGTTTTCGGCTGGTTGTCATAAAATGGACTGGATTTGGAAATGGGCGGTGGAACAATCCGCCAGATTCTCCCGCGCTCGCGGTCGCGGCCGGGATGCGTGAGCGAGACTTCGTAGTGGCCGATGATGCGGTTGTAAAAGTCTGCGACGTAGAGCGCGCCGTCGGGGCCGTATTGCAAGTCCACCGGGCGGAACCACGGGTCGCTCGAGATCAGGAAATCCGGCATCTCATGGCCCACGCTCGTGCTGCCGCGCCATTCGATCCGGTCGCGGTTGATGCGGCTGGTCATGACGTTTCCAATGAGCGTGTTGTCCTGAAATTCCGCCGGCCAAGTCGAGTCGGTGACATACACGATGCCCGCGATGGCCGTGCTGCCGTGGCTGTGCGTGATGGTCGTGGGCGCGAAGCCGAGGCCATCGTGCGGCTTGCCGAAACTCGGATAATACGCACCGCGCAAAAGCTGATACACCGGCTGGCTGTGGCAATCGGCGGAGAAAAGATTGCCGAGCGGGTCGAACGTGAGGCCGAACGGGTTCACCTGCCCGTGCGTCCAGTGTTCGATGCGCGAGCCGTCGAGCTGCGCGCGCCATGCGTTCCCGGACTGCATGTGGACCTCGTGGCCGTCGCGGCCCTTCACGTGCGAATCGTTGTTAAAGCCGTGCGTGCCGTAGAGCCAGCCGTCGAAGCCGCGCCGCAGCGACGCGATCATCCCGTGCGTGTCGCGTGTCGTGTCAAAGGGGCCGTAAAGGATTTCCTTCTTGTCCGCGACGCCGTCGCCGTTGGTGTCCTCGAACAGCCAGATGTTCGGGATGGACCACGCGATGCATTTCCACGTCGGCTTTGCGCCCGGCGCGCTTGGGCTGCGAAACGGATACAGCCCGATGGGAATGTTCAGATTGGTCGCAAACACAGTCATCTTCTGCGCATGGCCGTTCGCGTCGAAGTCCGAGAAAATGCGGATGGTGTCACGTGCCTCGGCATCCGACTTCGCGGGCAGCGGATACTCGCGCGACTCCGTGATCCAAAGCCGGCCCGTGACATCGAAGGCCATGTTCATCGGCTTGCGCAACTCCGGCTCGGCGGCGACGAGTTGAATCTCGAAGCCCGGCGGCACCTTGAATGTCTGCTGCTCCTGCTCCGGCGTGAGTGGCTCGGTGGCGCGAATGTTTTCGGCGAAGGGGTCTTGCGCGGCGGCGAAGTCTGACGGATCAAACGCCGTCACCAGCACAGCGAAAGCGAAAAAACCGGGAAGAAATTTCTTCATGCGTGCCGTCGCTTATGCCGCAAAGTCCGCCGCGCCGAAAGGAAAAGTTCACCGCCTTTGCGCCTTTGCGTCGGACGGCCCCGCTGAAGTATCGTGACGCCATGCTGTCGGCAAAACCGTGGAAGCCCGAGGCCGTGCTGCGGCTGACGCTGGCGACGTTCGTGAGCATGTCGCTGGTGACACTCGCGGTCGCGGCGCTCGTGCCCGCTGCTGCGCGGGACACGGGCGCGGGCAGATTCCTCGTGCTGCTTGCGGGAACGGTTGGCTTTCACTGGGCCGGTCTGCTGCTCATCGCGATGTTTCTGCGCGAGCACGAAACCGGCTGGAGGCTTGCGTTCGGTTTCGGCGACGACACCGCGCGCTCGGTCCGGCTCGGCGCTGTCGCGGCTGCGGCCGTGCTGCCCGTGTGCTGGGGGCTTGGACAACTTTCCGCGTGGATCATGTTGCAGTTCGAGCAAAGGCCGGTCGAGCAGTTCACCGTGCAAACGCTGCAAATCGCCGTCGCCGCCGACCAGCAAATCTACGCCGCCGTCGCCGCCATCGCGCTTGCACCTGTCGTTGAGGAAATGCTTTTTCGCGGCATTTTGTATCCAGCCATCAAGCAGCTCGGCTGGCCGCGGCTCGCGCTGTGGAGCACCGCGCTGTTCTTTGCCGCGATTCACTCGAATTGGATGACGCTGCTGCCTCTCACCGTCCTTGCGGTCGTGCTCACGTGGCTCTACGAGCGCACGGGCAACCTGCTCGCACCCATCGCGGCGCACGCGCTCTTCAACGCGGCGAACTTCGTCCTGCTCACGTTCAGCCGGGACATCGAACGCTGGCTTCCGTTGTCGAAATGAACGAATTCGAACTCATCGCGCGCCTCACGCGCTCGCTGCCCGGCGATGCCTCGGTTGTCGCCGGCGTCGGTGACGACTGCGCCGTGCTCGACCTCGGCGTGCCCGACCGGCTCGTGCTGTTCAAGACGGACGCCGTCGTCGAGGGCATCCATTTCACCGCCGAAACGCCGCCGGAAAAAATCGGTCGCAAAGCCCTCGCCCGCTGCCTTAGCGACATTGCCGCGATGGGCGGCGCGCCGACGCACGCGCTCGTCACGCTCGCGCTGCCGCGCGAGTTCGATGTCGCGCGCGTCGAAGTCATCTACGCCGGCATGAGTGCATTTGCCGCACAGCACAGGGTCGCCATCGTTGGCGGTGAAACCACCACGAATCCCGGTCAAATCCTGCTCTCCATCGCCCTGCTCGGCACGGTCGCGAAGGGCCGGCAAATCCTCCGCTCCGGCGCACGCGGTGGAGATGCGATTTTTGTGACAGGCGAACTCGGCGGCTCGCTGGCTGGCAAACACCTCGACTTCGAGCCTCGACTCGACGAGGCGCGCTGGCTCGCGGAGCATTTCACCATTCATGCGATGACGGATTTGAGCGACGGTCTCGCAGGCGATTTGCGTCACATCTTGAAAGCCAGCGGAGTCGGCGCGGAACTGCTTGCATCCGCGATTCCCGTCAGCCGCGAGGCGAAGCTTCGCGGAAAGGAATCGTCGCTCGCCAAGCCCGCGCTCGTGGCTGCGCTTACGGACGGCGAGGACTTCGAGCTGGTCTTCACCGTCGCGGGCAAGGACGCCGTGCCGCTGCTCGACGCGTGGAAAAAACAATTTCCCGATGTGAAGCTCAGTTGTATCGGCAAAATCACAAAGGAGCCAGGGCTGCGTCTTCGTGATCAGCGCGGTGCGCGCGAGCTTGGCGCAAAAGGCTACGAACATTTTGCGTGAACACCGTCACCACACACAGCCCGGCGGAAACCGAGGCGCTCGGCGAGGCGTGGGGCCGCGAGGCGCAGCGCGGCTGGGTCATCGCGCTCAGCGGCGATCTTGGCGCGGGCAAAACGCAGCTCGTGAAGGGACTCGCACGCGGACTCGGCTGCCCGGCGCGCGTGCATTCGCCGACGTTCGCGCTCGTGAACGAATACGACGGCGGGCGGCTCACGCTGTTCCATCTCGACCTCTATCGGCTCGACACGCGCGGGCAGATTCTCGGCGCGGGGCTGGAGGAATTTCTCGACGCGCCCGACGGCGTCGCAGTGGTCGAGTGGGCTGAGCGGTGGTTCGGCGAAGTTCAAGGTTCAAGGTTCAAGATTCAAGGTCTCACATCCCGGCTGCGCTGGGTGAAATTGGAAGTGCTCGGTGACACTGAGCGCCGCATCGCGTATGAAGATTTTGGCGTTTGAGTTCTCGTCTGACCAGCGAAGCGCCGCGGTGCTGGAAAGCGCCGGCACGGCGCGAACACTTTTGGGCGAAGCGCACGAAGCTGGCGGACGTCACACGCACTCTCTTACGCTTGTTGAGCAGGCCTTGCGAGGGGCGGGTGTTGAACGCGAGGCCGTCGAGTGCATCGCGGTGGGACTCGGCCCCGGTTCCTACACGGGCATTCGCTCGGCTATCGCGCTGGCGCAGGGATGGCAGCTCGCGCGCGGCGTGAAATTGCTCGGTATTTCCAGCGTGGAATGCCTCGCCGCGCAGGCGCGGGCGCTCGGCTGGTTCGGTCGCGTGACGGTCGCTCTCGACGCGCAGCGCGGAGAATATTACATGGCGGGCTACGAACTCAGCGTGAGCGGACGGCGCGAAGTGGAGCCGCTGCGGCTCGCGTCGCTCGCGGAAGTGCAGGCGCGCACTGCGGATGGTGCCATGCTCGTTAGCCCGGATGCGCTGCGGATTTCTCCCACGGCTCGCTTGTTGTTGCCCGATGCGGCGATGCTCGCGCAACTGGCGTCCACGCGGGATGACTTCGTTCCCGGTGAAAAACTGGAGCCGATTTATCTGCGCGAAGTTTCATTCGTGAAAGCGCCGCCGCCGCGGGTTTTGCCTGCGTGACGCGCCATATTTGCCTTGCTCCCCACGGAGCCTTTCCTGCCAATGTCCGCCGCATGAAACAGTTCGCTACCATCACGGTGATCGGCCGCGACAAGACCGGCGTGGTCGCGCGCGTCACGAATTTTCTCTTCGAGCAGCACGCGAACATCGAAGCGCTCGAGGAGCAAGTTACGCGAGGACAGTTCAGCATGACGCTACAGGCTTCGTGGCGCGAGGGGCAACTTGACCGCGACGCCGTGCGCGGCGGGCTGGAGGCGCTCATCGCGCCGCTGGGAATGGAACTGCGCGTGCGATTCACAGAGCCGCATCGGCGTCAACGCATGGCAATCCTAGTCACGAAGGAGACGCATTGCTTCGAGGGTTTGATGAAGGCGTTCACCCGCGGTGAGCTGAAGGATGCCGAGCCTGTCGTGGTGATTTCCAACCGCCGCGATCTTGCGCCACTCGCAAAGGAGCACAAACTCCCGTTCGCGTGCATGCCGTGGACCGACCGCGCGCGGGCCGAATCGCGCGTGCTGCGCGCGCTGGACGAGCGCGAGGCGGACTTCGTCGTGCTGGCGCGGTTCATGAAGATTCTCTCGCCGAACTTCGTGTGGCGGCACAAAAACAAGATCATCAACATGCACCCGTCGTTGCTGCCGAGCTTCCCCGGCCCGCAGGCGTATCGGCAGGCCTACGAGCACGGCGTGAAGATCGCGGGCGTGACGGCGCACTTCGTGAGCATGCACCTCGACGAGGGGCCGATCATCGCGCAGGGAAGTTTTCAGATTCGTCCGGCGATGTCGTTGAGGGACATCGTCGCGGCAGGCCAGCGGCTTGAAAGCCGTGTGCTGGTGAAAGCGGTGAAGCTTTATCTCACGAAACGCCTCGACGTTCACTGGGGCGTGGTGAAGCAGGTGTAGCGCGTCACGCGGCGAACTGCAGCGCGTGCAGCCGCGCGTAGTGGCCGTTGCGGGCGAGGAGTTCCTTGTGTGATCCTGTCTCAACGATGCGGCCGTCGGCGAGCACGACGATGAGGTCGGCGTTTTGTATCGTCGAGAGCCGATGCGCGATGCAGACGGTTGTGCGGCTTACCATGAGTTCTTCCAGCGCGGCTTGCACGGCGCGTTCAGATTCGGTGTCGAGCGCGCTCGTGGCCTCGTCGAGAATCAGGATCGGCGCGTTCTTCAAAATCGCCCGCGCGATGGCGATGCGCTGGCGTTGTCCGCCGGAGAGCAGCACGCCCTTCTCGCCGATGACGGTGTCGTAGCCCTGCGATTTTTCGATGATGAAATCATGCGCGTGGGCGTGGCGCGCGGCGTCCTCGATTTCCTTGTCCGTCGCACCGGGCCGGCCCATGCGGATGTTGTTCCGAATGGTGTCATTGAAGAGGATTGTTTCCTGTGTGACGACGGCAATCTGGCTGCGCAAGTCGCGCGTGGTCACATCACGAATGTCCGTGCCGCCGATGCGCACGGCGCCACGCGTGGGATCGTAGAAACGAAGGAGCAGGTTCGTGAGCGTGGTCTTGCCCGAGCCGCTGGAGCCGACGAGCGCGACGAGTTTCCCGGCCGGAACGGCGAGATGAATGTCCGTGAGCACGGGCTTTTCGCCGTAGCTGAAATGCAGGTGCTCGAACTGCACATCGGCGCCGGCGGCCTTGAGCGGTTTGGGCTGCGCCGGTTCAGGCAGCGAAGATTCGGTGGCGAGGAATTCAAACACACGCGCGCTGGCGGCGCGGGCCTGTTCGAGTGATGAATGAAGGCGGACAAGTGATTTCAGCGGGCGATACATCGAGAGGATTCCAAGCAGCAACGTCAGGAATCCGCCACCGGTTGGCCGCGCGCCGGATTGCAGCGCGACATACGCGAGCACGATTGCAACGCCAATGGCACCGAAGAATTCGAGCAGCGGCCCGGGCACTTCCATCGAGCGCACGAGACGCATGAAATGGCCGATATACCGGTCCGTCGTCTCGCGGAACTCTTTTGTCACCGCGGCCTCGAGGTTGTAGGCCTTCACGATCCGATGACCGGTGAAGCTCTCGATCATGACGTTGGAAAGTTCGGCGGAATGCTGCTGCAACGCCGAGCTGGAACGGCGCATCTTGCGGCCATACACCGCGATGGGCACGATGCACACGGGCAGCACGATGAAGGAGATCAGCGTCAGCTTCGGCTCCTTGTAAATCAGCAGCGCCATCAGGCTCACGACCGTCACGGGGTCCTTCACCAGCGTGCTCAACGAATTGCTGATGGTGGCGCGAAGGGCCTCGGTGTCGTTGAAGACGCGCGACAGCAGCTCGCCGGAACGCTGGCCGCTGAAAAAACTCGCCGGCATGTTCAATAAATGAGCGAACAGCTTCGCCCGCAGGTCGGTGATCGCGCGGATCGAAACCCATTGCAGAAGGTAAATGTTCAGATAGCCGACAACGCCTCGAACGAGAAATATCAGCGGAATCGCTCCCGCCAGGAGCAACGCCAGACCCGTGTGAATGCCCGTTGCAGCGTGGGACTGGCCCAAACTTTCAACCCACTGCCGCAGCCAGTCCATCCAATCGGGGAGCTTTTCCAATTTTTTCTGAAGCGTTTGCATTAGCTGCTCCAGATCGGGATCGTTGCTCGACGGAAAGATGACCGCATAGACAAGCCCCACCGTGACCACCATCAACGGCTCAACCAGTGCGGCGAGCACACCGAACAGAACGCCCCACGCCAGCCGCACCCGATAGGGCGCGGCGAGGCGGAGCACCTTTTCAAGGAAAGCGGCCATCGGGAATGCATCCTGCCGCGCCGCGCAAACGGACGCGAGGGTTTTTCCTGCCGGACAATCCGCGTGCCTGAAAAATCAGGCCTTGCGATAGAGTCCGAGTTCCTTGATCGCGCCTGCAACGGCCGCGCCGACGAGCAGTTCAACCGGCTGGCCGGCCTTCACCCGCGCGCGGATTTGTGAGGACGAAACGCCGAGCGGAAAACCGTGCAGCGCGTGTCCACGAAAAGGCGCGGGCACCGGCGCGGGCGTCTCGCCGGGACGCGGGATGACGAGAAATTCCACGAGCCGCGCAAGCTCGTTCGCGTCGCGCCACTGCGGAAGTTTTTCGACATGGTCCGCGCCGATGAGCCAGAAGAGTTCCGCGCCCGTAAAGCGCCGCTGATAATCGCGCACCGTGTCAACCGTGTAGGACACGCCGCCGCGTCGCAGTTCCTGATCGTCAACCTCGTAGCGCGTCTGGCCCGCGAGCGCGAGACGCAGCATCCGCAGCCGCGCGGCGTCCGGTGCGGGTTTCGCGTCGGGCTTGAACGGCGACTGTGCGGCGGGAACGAAAAAAATCCGCTCCAGCCCGAACTCCTCGCACGCGGCCTGCGCCACGAGCAGGTGCCCGAGGTGAACGGGATCGAACGAACCGCCAAAGAGGCCGAGTTTCATGTCACTGTTTCGGCGCGCCGGCCGCGAGCGGGACGTGATTGGTGAGCAGGTTGAACACGCGCCGGCCCGCCTCGTTCTGCGTGTCGAAGCCGCAAAACCGCCAGCCATCCGGCGTGCGCACGCTGAAGTTCTGGCACTTGTAGCAAACACTCGTTTCCGCAACGAGCCGCGCATCATTGAAGAATCGCAGTTGATACGCCGGCTCGTGGCACAGGCCGGAGAACGACCAGCTCGTGTGCAGCGTGCGCCACGCGCCGAGGAACTGTGTCGCTTCCGCGCCAGTGAGTGTTTTGCCTGCGAGAACTTTTAGCGAAACCGGCCCTTGCCCTTGCAACGGCAAGCCGGAAAAGGAAACGACCGGCACATCCCCGGCAGCGATGCGGTTGATTTCGACGCGATTCACCGGCGGCAGTTCCGCAGTCAGTTGCAGGCCGGCAAGTTCGGTCCGGCCGATGTCGCGCACCCGCTGGGCGTTCGTTGCGCACGAAGCCAGCATCACCACGCACGAGGCGCGAAGCGCAAGTGAGATGACCTTTTTTGGAGTCATGCTCTGAAAATCAGCAGCATCGGTTCACGCCGTCGAAGCGCTGCTCGGCGGCCTTCACGTAAGCCTGCGCGCGGGCGTCGCGCTCCATCGCGGCGTGGCCGCCGAGGAGGTTGACCTTAGGCGGCACACACGCCTGCGCGCGGTCCACGGCACCCTGTCCGCTGAGTTCCTTCGCGAAGAGCAGCGCGAGCGCGAAGAGGTTCCACCATTTCACGGGCTTGCCCTCGGCGACGGCGTAATCGGGCAGCCACACTGCATCCGCCTCGGCGAGCTTTGCCACGCGACGGCGCGAGACGAGGCTCAGCCATTCCCACGCGCTCAGGGTGACAATCAACGCAACGAGCGACATGAAAAGTCCGGCGACGACTGCATCAAGCGCGTTGTTGAAGCGCAGCACACGATTGACAGTCACCGCCTTTTGCGCGGCCTCGATGGCTTTCGCCTCGCCGCCGGCTTTCGCGGCGTCAAGCGCCTGCGTGAGCGCGGGCAGTTTCGCATCCAAATCCTTCACCACGACGAGGAAGCCGATGCGCGGGCTTGGATCAAAAATTTTCTGATAACCCGCCGTCATCGTCACCGCGAGCAGCCATACGAGCGGCACGAGCGTGACGAGCACAAAGATCGGCTTTCCGACGACGACTGTTGGCTGGCCAGCCGGCGTTTCCTTGGGCGCCAGTTGCATTTTCAAAATCACTGTCGTGGCAAGGCACAGCGCGATGGCTGCGAGGAGCTGGTTCGCGATGCCGAAGAGGGGCCAGAGCGAGTTGATGCCGCCAAGCGGATCGCGCACGCCTTGGATGAGGAAGTAGCCCCACCCCGCGACGATGAGCCCGCTGGCGACGATGTTCGAGCGCAGGCTCTTTGTGTCCGCGAGCGGCTTCCACACGTTGCCGAGCACGTCCTGCAGCAGGTAGCGACCCACGCGCGTGCCGGCGTCGAGCGTCGTGAGGATGAACAGCGCCTCGAACATGATTGCGAAGTGATACCAGAGGTCAACCCACCTTCCGTGCGTGACCTTTGCGAAAATCTGCGCCATCCCGACCGCGAGCGTCGCGGCGCCGCCCGTGCGGCCGAACAGGGTTTTTTCGCCGACTTCCTCGGCGAGCGCGTGCATTTCATCGGCGGTCACGCTGAACCCGACGGCCTTCACCTTTGCAACCGTGTCGGCAGCGACAGCGGCTGCGTCCGCGCCCGCGCCCTTCACGTTCATGCTCAGATACACGCCGGGGTCGAGCGTGCACGCGGCGATGATGGCCATGATGGCCACGAGCGATTCGAGGCACATCGCGCCGTAGCCGATGGGCCGCGCGTAGCTTTCGCGCGTGATGATCTTCGGCGTGATGCCGCTGGAGATGAGCGTGTGAAATCCACTGATCGCGCCGCACGCGATGGTGATGAAGCAGAATGGAAAGAGCTTCCCGGCCACGACGAGGCCCGAGCCGTCAATGAATTTCGTCACCGCAGGCATCTTCAGGTCCGGCAGGACGATGAACACGCCGAGCGCGAGCGCGAAGATGGTGCCGAGCTTCATAAAAGTGCTGAGGTAGTCGCGCGGCGCGAGCAGCAGCCACACCGGCAACACGCTCGCGGCAAACCCATACGCGATGATCCCCCACGCGAGCGGCAGCGCCTCGAAAGTGAAAACTTTCGACCACGATTTGTCCGCATGCACGAACTGCCCACCCCACACCGCGAGCAGCAGCAGCACAACGCCGAACACGGAAACTTCCAGCACCTTGCCGACTCGCCACCAGCGCAGGTAGCCGCCCATGAACATCGCAATCGGGATCGTTGCGCCCACGGTGAACACGCCCCACGGCGATTCGGCCAGCGCCTTCACCACGACGAGCGCGAGCACGGCGAGCAGGATGATCATGATGGCGAGAATCGCCACGAGGCCGATGACGCCGGCGGTGGTGTTGAGTTCCTCCTTCACCATCTGCGCGAGCGACTTGCCGTTGCGCCGCATCGAGCAGAAGAGAATCACAAAATCCTGCACCGCGCCGCCGAGCACGACTCCGATCAAAACCCAGAGCGTCCCCGGCAGATAACCAAACTGAGCGGCGAGCACCGGCCCGACGAGCGGCCCCGGCCCGCTGATGGCCGCGAAGTGATGGCCGAACACGATCCACTTATTCGTCTTGCAGAAGTCCTTCCCGTCGTCGTGGACTTCGCACGGCGTGGCGCGGCGGTCGTTGAGCGCCAACACGCGCGCGGCGATCCATTTCGAGTAGAACCGGAAGCCGATGGCGTAGCTGCACAGCGCGGCGGTCAGGATGTAGGCGGAGCTGATGTGCTCACCGCGTTTGAGGGCAAGCGTGAGATACGCGAACGCGCCGAGCACGGCGACAGCGAGCCAGACCAGCGTGGAAACAAATTTGTTCATGAGCGGCAATGAACCGAGAGCGCGGCCATAATACGGCGCGCGGCGAAGGCCGCAATCAAAAGGCGCGCGGCGAACTTTTGTTTGACTTCGCCGCGCGTCCGCCAATCGTTGGCGCGACACCAGACCTCAACCGGTTCAGCGAACCGTCACGCACATGAAATGTTCGTTTGCCATCATAGCCGCCCTCCTTATGAGCCACGCCGCCACCTCCCCCGCCGCAGATGAAAAACCCGCCACACCGTTCGTGCTCGTCATTCACGGTGGCGCTGGGCCGGTTCCGCGCGCAGAAATGACGCCGGAAAAGGAGAAGGCGCAACGCGCCGCGCTCGAAGAGGCGTTGCGGGCCGGCCACGCCGTGCTCAAGAACGGCGGCGCAAGCCTCGACGCCGTCGGGGCCGCAATCCAAGTGCTCGAAGATTCACCGCTCTTCAACGCCGGACGCGGCGCGGTGCTCACGGCAGACGGCACCGTCGAGATGGACGCTTCAATCATGGACGGCGCGACGCGGCGCGCCGGCGCGGTTGCCGCGGTGAAGCATCCGAAAAATCCCATCGCGCTCGCCCGGCTCGTGATGGACAAGTCACCACACGTGCTGATGACTGGCGAAGGCGCTGAGGCATTTGGTCGTCAGCATGGCGCAACGATGATGCCGCAGGACTACTTCATCACCGAATATCGCAAGCAGCAGCTCGAACGCGTCCAGCGCGCGCAAAAGGATCAGAAGGACAAGCCGCGCTCCGAATTTGAAATGCTCACGCCTGCCGAGCGTGTCGGCACCGTCGGCGCGGTCGCGCTCGATTCGCGCGGCAACCTCGCCGCGGGCACTTCGACTGGCGGCATGGTGAACAAAAAGTTCGGCCGTGTCGGCGACTCGCCAATCATTGGCGCGGGCACGTTCGCGGACAACCGCACCTGCGCCGTTTCCGCCACGGGTCACGGCGAGTTTTTCATTCGTGGTGTCGTGGCCTACGACATCGCAGCTCTGATGGAATACAAGGACATGAAGCTCGCCGAAGCCGCCGACCTCGTTGTGATGAAAAAGCTCAAGGAACTCGGCGGCACCGGCGGCGTCATCGCGCTCGACCGGCAGGGCAACGTGGCGATGCCGTTCAACACCGAGGGCATGTTCCGCGGCATCATCCGCGCCGATGGCAAGTTTGAGATTGCGATTTATCGCGAGTGAACCGGCGCGCGATTCATTTCCACTCAAACACGCCGAGGATGTTCGAGTAATCATCCGTCCACACGCGCGTGCCTGGCCGCGGCTCGACCGGGAACCAGCGCGTGGCCTTCTGCAATCTGCCGAGGTCGCGCTCGTCGCGCGCGAGCAGGAGCCAGTGCGACTCCTCTTTTCCGTTCGCCGGATCATCATCCATGTCGTAGGCCGAGCGGCAGACGAGATGGAGTTCGGCCGCCGCAGCCGCGACGACCGGTTCAAGGTCGAGGTAGCGATTCGAGATGTGCAGCGCGAGCAGGCCGCCGGGCGCGAGCTTCGACAAATAAAGTTCAAACGCCTCGCGCGTGAGCAGGTGCTGCGGGATCGAGTCCGAGCTGAACGCATCGAGCACCAGCAGTCCGTAGTGCGTCGGCGGCGCGTGGCGGAGCTGGAGCCGTGCATCTCCCGGCACGATACGGATCGGGACGCGGGCGCATTCGGCGAGGTATGTGAAATAATTCGTGCCGCGCGCGAGACGGATCACCGCGGGATCAATTTCATAAAACGTCCACTCCTGCCCCGGCTGCGCGTAGCACGCCATCGCGCCCGCGCCGAGGCCGATCACGCCGACGGGCGCGGGCTGGCGCGCATTAAACTCGGCGAACACGTCGCCGAGCGGCCCGGTGCGGTGGTAATACGCGAGCGGTTCGCAACGCCGTTCCGCCGTGATGAACTGGCGTCCATGCACGGTGTTGCCGTGGATGACCTCGTGGAACGTTCGCGTTGCGTCAAGCGTCACGCGCGTGACACCGTAGAAGTTCCGCTCCGTGAACAGCGCCCGCCCGTGCGCACCAACGTGCAGCGTCGCCGCGAGAAAAATCGCCGCTATTGAGAACGCAAATCGTCGCGGCTGATGCATGAAGGCAAGCCCGAGAATCGCCGGCGGGCCGAACACAAGCGCGTTGCGAAATCGCGCCGGCTGCCAGTCGAAGTGGGTCGCCGCAAGCGCCAGCGAGGCCGTGAGTGCCCCGCACGCGAGCACAAGCGGGAGGTCGAGGTGCGGCCTCGCGGATTTTGGTTTCTTCAACTCCGGCGTCGGACGCACGAAGCACGCGAGCGCGAGCGCGAGCGGATATTCCACGATGCCGTTGAAGAGCTGCGGTGCGAGCAGCGCATTGAACACGCCGCCCAGCACGCCGCCGACCGAGAGCCACAGATAAAATTCAGTGAGCTGTTCCGGCGGCGGACGGTTCGCGGCGAGCCGGGCGTGGCAGACCATCGCCGCGAGGAAAAACGTAACGAGATGCAGCAGCAGGAGCATCCACACCGGCTCGCCCGCCTCGCTGCACAGCGCGAGCACGAGGCCCATCACGCCGTAGGGCAGAAGCTGGTTCACGCGGCGCGGTGAAATCAATTCCTGCCGCGCAAAGACGAGGATGAACGTCGTGAGATATAGCGCGAGCGGAATGACCCACAACAGCGGAATGCTCGCGATGTCCGTTGTGATGTGCGTCGTGACACCGAGCATGAGGCTCGACGGGATGAATGCGAGTAGCACCCACGTCGCGCGACGGCGTAATGAAATTCCATTCACGACTGGTTCCAAAATGGCTGTTACAGAGCCACCGGGTGTTGCAGGACCGGCCTGTTTCCTCGCCGCAACGAACGCGCAGACCACGGTGAACGCGACCAGCAGCGCGTAGCCGAACACCCACAAAATTGCCTGTTCGCGCAGGCGCAGCGCCGGTTCCATCAGCGCCGGATAGCCGAGCAGCGCGGCGAGGCTGCCGACATTGCTCGCGCTGTAGAGAAAGTAAGGATCGCCGCCATTTGCGCGTGCGAACCAGCGCTGAAGCAACGGCGATGTGCTCGCAATGATGAAGAACGGCAGGCCGATGGTCGCAGCGAGTGTTCCGAGCAGCCAGAAAACCGGCGTGCTCTCGGTCGGCGGCATCGAATCGGAACGCAGTTGGGTCGGTAAAAAAATCGCGGCCGCGGCGAGCAGCGTGAAGTGCAGGATGAGTTGAGTTCTCGTGCCGAAACGTGCGACGACGTGCGCGTAGGCGTAGCCCGCCAGCAGTGCGGCCTGGAAGAACAACATGCAGGTGTTCCACACCGCGGGCGTGCTGCCGAGCAATGGCGCGAGGAGTTTTGCGACCATGGGCTGCACGCAGAACAGCAGCGCGGCGCTAAGGCAGAGCGTCGTCGCGAAGAGCCATGTCGTGGCACGGGATGTCATCCTTGAAATTGTGGGTGGGCTTGCAGCCGCGCCCAAGTTTCATCGCGCAGCGGCGCGCGGCGATAAACCGCGTCGCAAAGCGGCTCGGCGCAGTCGGAACGGCGCGCGCGTTCAAGCCAGCGGCGGTCAAGCGGGGCATCGAGAAGTTTCGGCGAATTCGTGGCGACCGTAGTTTCATCCTTCGCTCCGATCGCGCCGCCGGCACCGGCAAAAAAGCCCGCGAGCAGTAGCGCGACACGCACCATCGTCGCACGCGAGTAGGTCGCCAGCGCGCATGGACGCCGCGGATCAAGCCGCGCGTGCAATGCGGCGAAGAGCGGTGAAGTCCACATCGCAGGATTCACCGACGGTGAAAACGGATCGAAGAAAATCAAGTGTGGCGCGGACGGAATCGCGCCCTCCCAATTATTCTGGACAAGCAGTTTCGGAAAATCCGCGACGTGAACCTGCCACGTCACACGCTGTCGCCCGTGCATGAAGGACGCGCATTGTTCCGCGAGCAGTGAATTCAGCGGAGCTTCGTAACCTTCGACGTAGCCGAGCGCAGTGGCGTTCTCCAGCGCGAAGCGCAGCGGTTCGAGCGTGTTGTCGAAACTCACCAATCGCAGCGCGCAGTCAAGCTCGCGCGTGGCGCGCAGCGCGGCGATGGCGTTGGCCGCGCCACCGAGTCCGACATCCCAGACGACGAACTCTTCATCATTTGCTTCGCACACGCGTTCAACGAGCCGGAGCTGGCGCACGTAAAGAGTGTCGGCCTCCGCGGCTGGGCCGATGACCGGATGAAACGTCTCGGCGGCGTGCAGGCTGCGCAGGCTGCAAGTGCCGTTGCGGAGATGAACGATCTGGTAAGCGGAAGACGCCACGCGCGCAGCGTATCAGGCGCGGCGAGCGCGGCCAATTTTCGATTTGCAGGGCGTTGTCGGGGCATTACCTTCCCTCCGTCTTGTCCGGTGGTGTAATGGTAGCACAAGGCCCTTTGGAGGCCTTTGTCATGGTTCGAATCCATGCCGGACAGCCAAGCCCGCCTCACGCCAGATCGAACACCAGCACCTGCGCCGGCCCGCGCGCTGCCAAACGCAGTTCCTGTTCTTCGCTCACTGCCGCGCCATCGCCGGGTTTCAGCGCGAGGCCGTTCAACTCCACTTCACCCTCGGCCACTTGAATCCACGCATGGCGCTCCGGGCGCAAGGAATGCAAAAGCGTTTCGCCGCCGGCGAACTTCGCGAGTAACACGTCCGCGTCCTGATTGATCGTAAGCGAACCGTCGCGGCCGTCCTTGCTGGCAACGAGATGAAGTTTTCCCGTCGCGGCCTGAGCGAACGATTTATCCGCGTAGCCGGGCTTCAAGCCCTTGCGTTCCGGCAGAATCCAGATTTGCAGCAGATGCAGCGGCTCCGTGGGCGAGGCGTTGAACTCGCTGTGCATGACGCCCGTGCCCGCGCTCATCTGCTGCGCGTCGCCGGCGCGCATCACGGCGGTGTTGCCCATGCTGTCGCGGTGCTGGAGCGCGCCGCTCAGCACGTAGGTGACGATTTCCATGTCGCGATGCGGGTGCATATCGAAGCCGCCGCCGCCCGCGATGCGGTCGTCGTTGATGACGCGCAGGCTGCGAAACTGCATGTGCTGCGGGTCGAAGTAATCGGCGAAGGAGAACGTGTGCCACGAGTCGAGCCAGCCGTGGTTGGCGTGGCCCCGTTCACCAGCTTTGCGAAGTGTAATCATGCGCGGCGACAGTCTCGTTCCGGTCAGGGCATTTTTCAACTTCCCGCGGCGGCGGCGTTCGGGCACAACTGGCGCATCGCATCCAATCGCACCATGAACACTCCGCACTTCCTTCGCCGGCTCGTTTTGATTTCGCTCGCGGGCTGGATCGGGCTGGCCTCCGCGCGCGCCGCGAAGCAGCCGAACATCCTCTTCATTTTTTCTGACGACCACGCGTATCAGGCCGTCAGCGCCTATGGCGACCCGCGCAAGCTCAACCAGACGCCGAACATTGACCGCCTCGCGAAGGAAGGGATGCTCTTCCGCCGCGCGATGGTGCCGAACTCGATCTGCGGCCCGAGCCGTGCGACCGTGCTCACCGGCAAATACAGCCACGCGAACGGATTTTACAACAACACCAACTCGCGCTTCGACGGCTCGCAGCAGACGATGCCCAAATTGCTTCAAGCCGCCGGCTATCAGACCGCGATGATCGGCAAGTGGCACCTTGTCAGCGACCCGACGGGCTTCGATTACTGGGAAATCCTTCCCGGCCAGGGCCGCTACTACAACCCGCCGATGAACCGCATGGGCCAGCAGGTTGCGCGCACCGGCTACGCCACCGACATCATCACCGACCTCGCGCTCGACTGGATGAAGCAGCGCGACAAGTCGAAGCCCTTTCTCATGATGTGCCAGCACAAGGCTCCGCATCGCGAGTGGTCGCCCAACCTGAAAAACCTCGGCTGGAACGGCGACCGCAAGTTCGCCGAGCCGGAGACGCTCTTCGACGATTACGCGGGCCGCGGCAAGGCCGAGCATTCGCAGGACATGATGATCGCGAAAACCTTCACGCCGCTCGACGTGAAGTTGACTCCGCCGCCCGGCATCAACGAAGAACAACTCGCCAAGTGGAACGAATACTACGGGCCGCGCAATGCCGCCTTCACCAACGCCAACCTCTCCGGCAAGGAACTCACGCAATGGCGCTACCAGCGTTACATGCACGATTACCTCGGCTGCATCGCGTCCGTGGATGAAAGCGTCGGGCGGCTGCTCAAGTTCCTCGACGACGAGGGACTCGCCAAGGACACCATCGTGATTTATTCCAGCGACCAGGGCTTCTACCTCGGCGAGCACGGGTGGTTCGACAAGCGCTGGATTTTCGAGGAGTCGCTGCGCACGCCACTGCTCGCCCGCTGGCCCGGCGTCACCAAGCCCGGCAGCACGAGCGACAAGATCGTCTCGAACCTCGACTTCGCCGAGACCTTCCTCGAAGCCGTGGGCGCGCCCGTGCCGGCGGACATGCAGGGCCGCAGCCTCGTGCCCGTGCTGCGCGGCCAGACGCCCGCCGACTGGCGCAAGAGCTTCTACTACCACTACTATGAATTCCCCGGCCCGCACAGCGTCGCGCGCCACTACGGCGTCGTGACGGAGCGCTACAAGCTCGTCTATTTCTACGAACCGAACATGAACTACTGGGAACTCTTCGACTCGCTCAAGGACCCGCATGAGATGCGCAGCGTCTATGACGCGCCCGAATACGCCGCCACGCAGAAGGAACTCCACGCCGAACTCGACCGCCTCCGCCAAGAACTCAAGGTGCCCGACCCCGACCCTGAGCAATCCGCCATCCGCCCCGGCCCCGGCAAGGCGAAGCAAGGCGAAGGCAAGGGAAAGAAGAAGGCGGAGAAGTAGCGCCCGAAAGATTGCCCTGACCGTTCGTTGCGGAACCGTTCAGCGGCTTGGGTCGTTGGAACGGAGCAACTCGACATGAGGCTTGAGCGAAGCCTCGACCCTTTGCAACGCGGCTTGGACGGCTCGAAGTTGCTCCTCGCTCGACTTCAATCGTTGCTCAAGGCTGCGCACGCGGGCAGCCGTGCGCACAGTGTAGCCTGCGAGCACAACAACGCAGACGACCACACCCAAGCCAATCAGCAGGAAACGCCGGTAACTATTCATCAAATAGGTTCGACCGGCCCACTCCCGATTTGCTCAAACCGGGCGGTGCTACGGACGTTGAAAGCCCTCACAAAGTCATTTCGCGCACAAAAGAGGCTGCCCTTTGGCACAATTCATTGAAAAGTAACGTGTTACGGTGTTTCAAGTGCTGGGAAGAGGTGTCCCGTATCGCGATACTTGACCGCCGTATCGTGATACGCCGCTTCCGTATCAGGATACGTGACGACCGTATTGCGATACGGAGCCTCCGTAGGACGATACGCCGCCTCCGTATCGCGTTACGTCAACGCCGTAGTGCGATACGGCATGATCGTATCCAGATACGGCGGTGCCGTATTGCGTTACGGAGAACAAGTGACGCCGCTCAACCGCCTCTGAGCTTGGCAGCGAGCGGACCCGGCTTCCCAATTGATGGCCACCACCCCTACTATTATTTTACGAGGGTAACGGTGCCCTTATAGCTGCCCGTCTGGGTCGGCGTCCATGAAGCGCAGCCCTTTTGATCGGCTTTGACAGTGGCGATCATTTTGCCCGATGCGTCTTGGATTTGCACCTCTGCGTAAGGCATTGGTTTACCATTGGCTCCCTTGGCGATCAGGTTGACCTGCGGGAGGGTGTTGTTTGACCTTACCCCGCGCGGGCCGGTCGTCGCGTCCCCAATGGACTCACCAAATAAAATGCTGCCCGGTGTTCCAACCCCGCCATTTGCGGCGGTTCGGTTATCCTCACCGCCGTGCACGACGACGTGGTCAAGTTTTGCTATTCCCCCATTTGCGGGGGTCGGGATAGCATTCGGCGGTGTCGCGGCATCGGAGAAAACGTTTACAGGCCCCACAGTTAAGGGGGTCGGGATACGCGCCTTTTCCCTATTATCCGTCGGAGGCAGGCCCGTTGGGGAGATAAGTATACTCCGAGTCGTTGACTCCGCATCCATGGCGGTATTTGGGTCATTATTCTTTTGGCCTGCATTCCCGCCAGGTGCGCGGATAACTATGCCCCGATCCGTTGAAACCCCTTGCATGGCGGTATTTGCATCTTTTACAATCTCCGTGACATAACCGCCTTTCCATTTAATTGTCGTCACCCCTTTATTAAACACGATAGTGCCTTCATGGTCTTTGTAATGGATTTTGCTCCCTGCTTTCGGGAGATTCGCCATCACGATACTCCCGCCGGGATCGTGATCAAGCCCAACAGGTATGCCTAGGATGGGCGTGCCCGAGATGCCCGGGAGTTTTCCAGCCCCGCCAGTTAAGGGGGTCGGGATAGCATTTGGCGGTGTCGCGGCATCGGAGAAAACGTTTACAGGCCCCACAGTTAAGGGGATCGGGATTCGCGCCTTTTCCCTATTGTCCGTCGGAGGCGGGCCCGTTGGCTTGATAACTATGCCCCGAGTCGTTGAAACAATGTCAATGGCGCTATTTACGTCACCTTTGGATTTGCCTGGACCTGCACCGCCGCCAGGTGCGGTGATAATTATGCCCCGATCCGTTGAAACCCCTTGCATGGCGGTATTTGCGTCTTTAATGCTTGGGCCTACAGTCCCGCCGCTGTTGACTGCAATCCCTGCTCGACCGCCGTTTTGGTCAGTCGGGCGCGGCTTCGAATTTTCATTCCCGCCAGTTGAGGGGGAGGAGCCAGTCCGGCCAGCGTCACGAGGACCACGGATGGGTTTCACATCCCCGACAGTTGAAGGGGAAGAGCCAGGGGCTTTCCCGGCTGCGAGGGTAGGCGACTCACGGACTTGGACACCCGGTGATGTATCATTATTGCCTGCGCCAGTGGTCTGGCCGTTGAAGATGAGCGTAAAAGTATTTCCGGTGGGATCTGAGGGGTCTGCTGCCAATGTTGCCGCACGGCCTTGCAGGAAGGTCAAGACGTCGCGGATGTCTACTTCCCCTCCCGTTGGAGGGGTCGCCGCCCGCTCATCGCTCACGGATCCGAAGTGATTTTTTGAAGTAACCAACCCATCTGAGGGGGGCGCCGCCCCGGTTCCAGCGGGACTTTTTCGCTCACCTATTGCATCCCCGCCAGTTGGCTTGATAACTATGCCCCGGGTCGTTGAAACCGCATCCATGGCGTTATTTACATCGGCTACTGAATGTTTAAGATTGGACCGGCTGGTGTTGATAGAGGAGCCGGGCAATCCGCCATCCCCGCCCTTTGGTGGAGTTTCAATCACCTCGAAGGCGACCGGGACGCCGGGCGTGAGGATGAGCGGCGGCAGGGCGGGAACGGTGCTCCCATCATTGGCACCTTTGATGGTGGTGCTGTCCGGCAGCTTTTTGGGCGACAGAGGCGCGAAGATCGGCGGGCGCGGTGGCGGAATAATAGCCCGCGGAGCGATGGCGGGTGCCCCGGGGGATGCTGCGCGTGCAGTAAGCACAAGAAGCGAGAGAACCGCCGCGCATGCTACGCCGATTCGATTTAGGGGCAATGACATTTTCATGGTGTTCTTTCCAACGACCGGTAATTCAGCGATAATCGCTTTTCGACCGATTAGCCATCGTCTGCTGATGCGAGCAGGTGTCAATTGAATTACTTGGGTTTCTTTTTCCGATGAGTCCCAAGGCGCATTCACGGTCTTGAGCGCGGTTTTTTCACCGAAGGATTGCAGAGGCTTTGCAAGCGCGCGCGACTCGCGCAGGTTCTGCCGCCGGTAATCCACCAATTCAGGCAAGGGCAGGTTTACTTCGCCGCCTCGTCGAGCGCGTCGTGGACGATGCCCGGCGTGAGGAACGCGGGCAGCACGAGCGGCGGCTTGGAGGCGTCCTTGGGATACACCAGCACGAGCGGCACGCCGGCGCGGCCAAACTTTTTCAGCTCGGTGATGATGGCCGGGTCCTCGTCCGTGTTGTCGCCGATGAGCGTGACGGCGTTTAGCTCCTTGAGCTTCTTGCGCGTGGAGGCGATGTCAATGCTCGTGCGCAGGTTGGCCTTGCAGGTGAGGCACCAGTCGGCGGTGAAGTCCACGAGCACGACGCGCCCCTCGGCGCGCGCCTTCGCGACGGCGTCGGGGCTCCACTTCCGCCACACGAGCGCGTCGGGGTCATCGGAGTTTTTGTTTTCCGCGATGGCGTCGCCACTGGATTTCTTCACGGGCTTGCGCCAGTTGAGTTCGCCTTCGAGCGCCTTCACGTAACCGCCGCCGAGCAGGAGGATGCAAATCACCGCCGCGAGCCCGCGCCGCTGCGTGCCGCGCTGCACGAATTCGCCGAAGACCCACGCCGCGAGCGCGACGACGACGAGGAACAACGCGAGCCACAGCGGGCCGTCCGGGCCGAAGCGCTTCGCGGTGAAGCTGAACAGCCAGATCGCAGTGGCGAGCATCGGGAAGCCCATCGCGACCTTGAACTTCTCCATCCACGCGCCGGGCCGCGGCAGGATGCGGATCCACTTCGGCTGCGCGCTGAGCACGAGATACGGAAGCGCCAGCCCCGCGCCGACTGCGACAAAGAACAGCACGATGAGCGCGGGCGGCTGCGAGAACGCGAAGCCCAGCGCAGGCGCGAGGAACGGCGCGGTGCACGGCGTCGCAAGCACGACGGCGAGCACGCCGTTGAAGAACGCGCCGCTCACGCCCTCCTTCTGAGTGACGCCGCCCGCGGCGTTCACCGCAGCGCCGAGCGTGACCTCGAACACACCGAAGAGGTTCAGCGCGACGAGCGTCATCAGCACCGTGAGCGCGGTGGTGAACTGCGGGTTCTGCATCTGCATTCCCCAGCTCGCGGACTTGCCGGCCTGCTGCACGGCGATGACCGCACCGGCCATCACGAGGAACGACGCCACGACGCCGAGCGAATAGATGATGCCGAGATGCAGCACGCGCTTCGGGTCCTCCTTGCTCTGGTTCACGAAGCCGAGAATCTTCAGCGCGATGACCGGGAACACGCACGGCATGATGTTGAGGATGATGCCGCCGAGGAAGGCGAACCACAGCATCTTGCCGACGGACTCTTTTGCGTCGCCGCCGAACGCGGTGCCGCCGGTTGATGTCGCGGGCTTCGTGCCGCTGGCGGTTCCTTCACCGGGAATCGGCACGCTCACTTCAAAGGCCGCGCCGGTTTTTTCGCCCGCGTTCTTGTGGACGAGCAGGCCGTTGACAGTCGTCGGCCACGCGCCGCCTTCGGAGTTTTTCTTCACCAGCTTGCGGATGCGCGCCTTGCCCGGCTCGGCGGGCAGCGAGTCGGTCTTCTGCACGATCTCCCATTTGTCATCGGGACTCGTGATGGGATAGAAGTCCACCGACTCCGGCTTGCCGGGCACGGTCCACTCGATGATGAGCGAGCGCGTGTCGTTCGTGACGGTCTTTTCCCAGCCGGCCTGCGCGTTGGCGGCTGCGCCGGGCTGTGGCAGGAATTTCTTCGCGGCTTCGATGTCCTTTGCGTCGGCGGAAGGCTTGGATTCGTTGCCGATCTTGAGCGACGCGCTGACCCCGGTCTTGCCGGGGATGCACAAGCCCTGCGCCTCGCATTCGAGCCACTTTACTTCGCCGCTGATTTCAACCGTGCCGGGCGCGACACCGGGCGCGAGCTTGAGCGGGATGAGCAGGAGGATTTCGTCGTGATACTCGTAGGTGATGAGGTCGGTGAAGAGCGCCTTCTCCGGCACGGGCCACTGGATGTCGCCAGCGGTCACGCCCGCGGGCAGCGTCCATTTGATGCTCGTCGGGATGCCTGACTCGCCGGGGCTGCGCCAATACGTGTGCCAACCCTGCGGCATCCGCAGGCTCAACGCGGCGGTGACGGTTTCGCCGGGCTTGGCCGCGTCATGCGAGAGCAGCAGCGCGACCTTGGTCTTGGCCTGCGCGAACGCGCCCGGCGCGGACACGGCAAGCAACGCTGCGGCGAGGAGGCGGCACCAGAATCTCATCCGGGTAGGATGCACGCAGGCGGGAAATGTTCGAACAAAAATTGCCCGGCTGAAGCCGCGCGGCTACGCTCACGTCAGATCACCATTCCAATCATGCGCGCAAAAACTTCCTCCACCGGCGGCGGCATCCAACGCCGCGACTTCCTCAAAGGCACCGCCACCGCGCTCGCCGCGGCCGTCGCCACGCCGCTCGATTCGGGCGCGGCCGAGGCGCAGTTCGCGCCAAGCCAGCCCGACCTTGTCAAAAAGGAAAACGCAAAGGCTGGCGCGCTGGACTGGCAGCTCACGCGCGTGCGGCTCGACAAGAACGCCGGCTTCCGCTCGCCGCGCATCGAGGGCTATTGCTCGCACCAGAGCATCGAGGCGGGACAGACGCTGGACATTTTCGTCAGCACAAATCCGGCTCAGTCGTTCAGCATCGAGTTCTTCCGCATGGGATATTACGGCGGTCGCGGCGCGCGCTCGATGACGACGCTCGGGCCGTTCAAGGGCATTGTTCAGCCCGACCCGCCCGTCGGCGAGATGCGTTTGCGCGAGTGCAAGTGGGCGCCTTCCGCTTCGCTGAAGATTCCCGCTGATTGGCCGAGCGGCGTGTATCTCGGCCGGCTCACGACCGCGCCGGACAAACCCGAGCAGCCCTACTGGCAGAGCTACGTCGTGTTCATCGTGCGCGACCGGCGGCGCGCGGACGTGCTCTTCCAGTGCAGCGACAACACGTGGGCCGCCTACAACCGCTGGCCGAACGACTACTCGCTCTACACCGACCCGCGCGGCGCGCACGCGCGCGACGTGGCGGTGAGCTTCGACCGGCCCTACGGCAAATACGCGCAGATTTTCGAGCACCCGCTCTCCATCGGCTCGGGAGAATTCCTGCTGTGGGAATTTCCGCTCGCGTTCTGGCTGGAGCAGCACGGCTACGACGTGACGTATTGCTCGAACAGCGACATGCTTGACCCGGCGCAGCCGAGGCGCGCGAAGATTTTCGCCAGCGTCGGGCACGACGAGTATTGGGACACGCGGCAATACGACACGGTGAAGGACGCCATCGCGTCCGGCGTGAACGCGCTGTGGCTCTCGGGCAACTCAGTCTTCGCCGTGAGCGCCTTCGCGCCGTCGAGCACCGGCCGCGCGAACCGCATCATTACGCGCACGGGGCACTTCGCCGGCCTGAGCAACGACGAGGTCGCAGAGGAACAGGCCGTGTTCACCAAGAACTACCTGCGTGTCGGGCCGGACGAGAGCCTCATCATCGGCGCGCGCAGCATCGTGCCGTTCAACGGCGGCGGCGACTGGGTCTGCACGCGGCCCGAGCACTGGCTCTTTGCCGGAACGGGCATGAAGAAGGGAGAGGCGATTCCCGGCCTCGTCGGGTGGGAGCATCACGGCGCGCCCGCGAAAATCCCCGGCCTCGAAATTGTCGCCGAGGGCACGTCGTGGAAAGGCGGCGTGAACCCGGCGCACTGGACGGCGACGATTTTTCCGGGACCGAAGAAGAACATCGTGTTCAACGCCGCGACGATTTTCTGGGCACAAGGGTTGAGTTCGCCGCCGGGCCACATCCTTCCGTGGTCACACTGGTCGCGTCCGCACGGGCCGGACGAGCGCGTGCAACGCATCACGCAGAACGCGCTCAACCGCGCGCTCGGTCGCGCTTGAGCCGCTCGCGGCGCGGGCCGAACCATTTCCTTGAGGCGCGCCTGCGTTCGCACTTACACTCTGCGCGACCAACGAATCCGCCGCGCGCATGAAGCTTTTCCGCCACCTCTACTTCCAGGTGCTGGCGGCCATCATCGTCGGCGCGGTGGTGGGCTTGGCTTTCCCTGAAGTTGGAGTCCAGTTCAAGCCGCTGGGCGACGGCTTCGTGAAGCTCATCCGCATGGTCATCGCGCCGATCATCTTCACCACCGTCGCTGTCGGCATCGCGGGCGCGGGCAGCGTGAAGCGCGTCGGCCGCGTCGGGCTAAAGGCCATCATCTACTTCGAGGTAGTCACCACTGCCGCGCTCGTCATCGGCTGGCTCGTGGTGAAGTGGGTCCAGCCGGGCGCGGGCGTGAACGCCGACCCCGCGACGCTCGACACGAACCCCATCCGCGCCTTCGTCGCGCAAGGCCAGCCGCAAGGCGTGGCGGACCATTTCCTGAACGTCATCCCGGCGAGCATCGTGGATTCCTTCGCGCGCGGCGACATCGTGCAGGTGCTGTTCTTCTCGGTGCTGTTCGGCTTTGCACTGTCCGTCATGGGTGAGAAAGGCCGCCCACTCACCCAACTGCTCGAACAACTCGCCGACGCGATGATGAAAGTCATCGGCTTCATCGTGAAGCTTGCGCCCATCGCGGCGTTCGGCGCCATCGCCTACACGACCGCGAGCCTCGGCATCGAATCGCTCAAGGCGCAGCTCCGGCTGATGTTCTGCGTGTATCTCACGTGCGCGGCGTTCATCCTCGGAATGCTCGGCCTCATTATGGCAATGAACGGCGTGAGCCTGTGGAAGTTTCTGAAATTCATCCGCGAGGAACTCTTCATCGTGCTCGGCACGTCGTCCTCGGAATCGGTGCTGCCGCGCATGATGACGCGGCTCGAGGAGATGGGCTGCTCGCAACCCATCGTGCGGCTTGTGCTGCCCGCCGGCTACTCGTTCAACATGGACGGCTCGTGCATTTACCTCACGATGGCGGCCATCTTCATCGCGCAGGCGACGAATACGCATCTGTCGCTGTGGGACGAGTTGAAAGTCATCCTCGTTTGCCTCATCACCTCGAAGGGCGCGGCGGGCGTCGTCGGCAGTGCGTTCATCGTGCTCGCGGCCACGCTCTCGACGATGCACGCGATTCCCGTCGCGGGCATGGTGCTCATCCTCGGCGTGGACCGCATGATGTCCGAGGCGCGCGCCATCACCAACCTCATCGGAAACGGCGTCGCCACGGTTGTCATCGCGCGCTGGGAGGGCGAACTGGATTTGGAGAAGGTCCGCGCGGCACTGGCGGCGAAGGAGCCGGAAGTTCCCGGCCCTCGCGCGGTTTCACTCTCCGCCGCGGATGTAAACAGCCCACACGATCAGCGCGAAAAGTCCTAGCGCGCCCGCCGTGAAGCGCCAGAACCAGCGGTCCTCGCGGATAACTCCGGCGTCAATCAACATCACGCGAATCCCGTAAGCCATGTGGATGAGCAGGCAGAGCAGCAGCGTGATGTCGAGCGCGGCGTTGAAGTGCAGCAGTTTCGGCGACCACGGCAGCACCCACGGCAGTTTGTCGCGCGAGGCCCAGCCCGTGTAGAGCTTGAGCGGCAGCAGCACGACCATGATGATTGCCGAGATGCGCTGGATGAGCCACGCAACGGTGCCGCGGTAAGGCAAACGACGGGGAGGTTCGGTGGAGTCGTTCATGCGACACCCATCTTGCGGAGGATTTCGTCGGCGCGGCGCTTCGCCTCGTTCTGCACGTCGAGTTGAAGGTTTCGCCCGCGCGCGTCAATGCCCACGGTCAGCGGCCCCATGCCTTTCACGCGGAACTGCCACAGGCACTCGGGCATGAGGTCTTCCCAGAAAACGTTTTCAATCGCCTCGACCTGCAACGTCTGCCCCGCCGCCGCGCCGCCGGTGACGCTCAGATAAACCGCGCCGTATTTCGCCATCAACTCCGCGCTCTTCGCGGAGAGGCCGCCCTTGCCGAGGATCGCGCGAACGCCGTGGTCGCGCAGCAACGCCTCGGTGAAGCGGTCCATCCTCATGCTCGTGGTCGTGCCGATGCAGAGCGGCTCGTAACGGCCGTCGGGAAGCCGGCGCACGTTCGGCGCGGTGTGCAGCAGCGCCGAGCCGCGCAAGTCCACCGGCGAAGGCACGCCCTTGTCGAACATCCGAATCAGGCTCGCGTCGCGAATGCCAAACACGACGCCGTCGAGCGCAACGGAATCGCTGACCGACAACTGGCGCACGTCGGCCTCGGTGAGCGGTGTGGTGAAGTGGAAGGAGGGCATGGCTAGGAGATGCTCCTGTTGCTAACGACCAAGTTCAACGCCTTGTTAAACAACGTTCTCATGCCTCTTTTGCTTAACCATCGCCGCTGCACTCTTTTTAACTCGAAGCGCAGTTTTGTTCTTCGGGTCGCGTGAAAGCGAAATTTCTGCTGCCTCTACCGCCTCAATGTGCCGACCAAGCGCCAGCCACGCCTCAGCAAGAAGTGATGGTGCTCTGGCTCCGCGATTCAGAGTCGTGGCGGCTGCCAGATACGGAATGGCCTGAGTCAAACGCTTCAGATGCATGTAGCACTCGCCAAGCAACTCGTAAGTCTTGAAATGAGGAGACTGGGCGCTCGCCTGATGAAACAATTCAGCAGCTTGCTCAAACGCGCCATCTTCCATCAAGCGACGACCCTGCTCGTAGCGTTGGTGCGCCGGTGAGTGACCGCGCTCGTCAAATGGCTCTTGGACGTGAAATTGCACTTCGTGTGAAATGAGCTAACAAAGTATTAGACTGTGGCGAGTCTGAGGGCAAAAGAAGTTCATCAAAATCCAAACTCCACTTTCCCGTCCGTCGTGAGCGTCGCGCGGCGGCGTTCGGCGCGCCAGCATTGCAAGTTCACCGCGACGGGATTGCATGTGATGTGCGTCCACGCGGATTCGATGTGGACGGCCAGCGCCGTGGTGTCGCCACCGAGTCCCTGCGGGCCAATGCCCGTGGCGTTGATGGCGTTGAACAATTCTTCTTCGAGCGCGGCGAGCTGCGGGTCAGGATTGGGCGTGCCGAGCGGGCGCGTCGTCGCCTTCTTCGCGAGCGCCATGCAGAGGTCAGACGAGCCGCCGATGCCGACGCCGACGATGGTGGGCGGGCAGGGCTTCGCACCTGCGCCGACGACCTGTTCGAGCACGAAGCGTTTGATGCCGTTCACGCCGTCGGCGGGCACGAGCATCTTGAGCGAACTCATGTTTTCCGAGCCGCTGCCCTTCGGCATGAAGAGGATGTCGAGCGTGTCGGCGTCCGGCACGAAGTCGAAGTGAATGATGGGGATGCCTTCGCCGGTGCTGGTCTGGCGGTTCTCGCGCGTGAGCGGCGCGACGATGCTGCTGCGCAATGGATGCTCGCGCGTTGCCCGTTCCGTGCCGCGGCGGATGGCCTCGGTGAGGCGCGCGCCGTCGAAGCGGAGGCGGCTGCCGATGCCGACCCAGTAAATCGGGATGCCTGTGTCCTGGCACACGATCATGTCGCGGTCGCGGCCCAGTGCGATGGATTCGAGGTAGGCGGCGAAGATGCGGCGGGCGACCTCCTTCGTTTCGCGCGCGGCGGCGCGGCGGATGGCCTCGACGATGTCGGGCGGGATTTCCTTGAGCGACCGGATGTAGAGGTCGCGGCAGGTTTCCTCGACGCGGACATAGAAGTGTTCAGGGACTTCCATCGGCTTGTTTCGCGGGCAAATTATGCCGCGGCGGGCCGGAAGGCACGAAGTTTTTGGGCGGTCATGCGCATGGGGTGTTTAACCAGCCGCAAAATCTTTTAATTTCATTGGCTTGAAAGAAACCTTGGATGCGGTTAAATGACTTGAGCAAAACGAACCACACGGGAATCGCCAGTGAGCAACGGCTTCAAAATGAAAGAGGGATCGAAGTCCCTCAAGATGGTGACGTGCGGCGGTTGCGGGGCGAAAAACTTCATCCCCAGCGACCTGCCGGCCTTTGATACCACGCCCTGCCACAAGTGCGGCCATCCCGTGATGATCACGGTCAAGCTGCGGCAGTTCGAGCTGCGCGCGGTCATCGCCTCCGGCGGCATGGGCACGGTCTTCCGCGCGTGGGATACGATGCTGCACCGCGAAGTGGCCGTGAAGCTGATGAAGCCCGAGCTGGCCGCCGACCCGCACCAAGTCGAGCAGTTCGCACGCGAGGCCCGCGCCTGCGCCGGCTTGAACCACACCAACATCATTCACATCTACACGTTCGACCAGAACGAGAACAACAAATACCTCGTGATGGAACTCGCCGACTGCGGCACGCTCGACAGCCGGATCGAAAAGGAAGGCCGCATCGAAGAACTCTACGTGCTCGATGTCGGCATCAAAATCGCCTCCGCGCTCGACGCCGCACTCAAGCACAACCTCCTGCACCTCGACATCAAGCCCGGCAACATCCTTTTCAATTCCGACGGCGAGCCCAAACTCGTGGACTTTGGCCTTGCCCAGGCCGCCGAGGCCGAGCGCAAGCCCGAGGACGGCGTTTTTGGCACACCCTACTACATCGCACCGGAACGCATCCGGGACCAGCGTGAGGATTTTCGCTCCGACATGTATAGCCTCGCCGGCACGCTCTATCACGCGCTCACGGGCCGCGTGCCGTTCGAGGCGCCGACCATTCAGGACGTGGCGATGGCCCACGTCAACCAGCCGCTCGTGCCGCCCGATCAGATCGTGGACGACATCTCGCAGCAGACGAACGACGCCATCGTTTGCGCCATGGCGAAAAATCCGGAAGAGCGCTACATGAGCTACAACGATTTTGGGATGGCGCTCGAGGCCGCTCGCAGCTACCTGCTCGTGAAAAAATTCCGGCCCGGCCAATGAAGCCCACGCTCGCCATCGCGGTGGCGCTGGCGGCGTTCGTCCACTTCTCCGCCGCGTTTGCCCAGGAATCCCGCCGCGGCGACGCATCCAAACTTGCGGTTCCGCCGGTGCGGGAAATCGCGCCCGGCATTTTCCAGATCGGCAAAGTGCGCCTTGACCGCGCCGCGCGCGCCGTTTCCTTTCCTGCCGCCGTCAACATGACCAACGGCCCGCTCGAATATCTGCTCGTCACGACCACGGGCAAGACGCACGAAAGCCTGCTCAAGACGGACGCCGAGCCGTATCACATCCACGTCGCCATGCTGCTGCTCGGCGCAAAAGGCTCGCAGACCAAGCCCACCAACGCGCCCGCCGGCGGCCCAATCACCGCGTCGTCACTCGCAAAATTCCGCGACAAGCCGCTGCCCGGTGAAGCGGTCACGATCGAAGTGAACTGGAAGTCAGGCGCAAAGGATATTCAGCGCCGCATCGAGGAGCTTGTGTTGAACACGAAGACGAAGCAGCCGATGACGCGCGGCGACTTCACTTTCAATGGCTCCGTCGTCTGGGAAGGTGCCTACATCGCGCAGCAGGAAGGCTCCATCATAGCCGCCGTCACCGACCCGTCGGCCACGTTCAACAACCCGCGTCCCGGCCGCGACGAGGACGACACATGGGCCGTGCTCACGAAGGAGACGCCACCGTTCGAGACACCCGTGACTGTTACCATCAGGCTCAATTTTCCGTCTAAGCCGTGACGTCAGCCAAGCTCAATGGCAATCTCAGTCTAAATACGCCACTTGAAACATCGGCTCCAATTCCTGTTCATCTTTCTGCCACCAGCGATAGTAGCCATGTTTCCTTGGGCTTTATGGCTTGCCATTCAAATAGCCAAGCCCACAGGGGGACATGATTTTGCTTCTCTCGTCATTGTTTCGCTGATGATGGTTGCATGTATTCCAGCATTCTTCGTGGAGCAAGGTTCCGGTGAGTTGTTGTCCTTAAAAGTTGTGGCTGTCTCTTCCGCGTTCGACTTCATTTTCGTTCTTATCACTTGTATCTTGCTTTGGCGTCTTGTGCGGAAACGAGATTCAACACTTGGGCTGAACGGTTAAAACTGGACACAACATGCGTTTGAGCATCTAACGAACTTCGTCCGTCTCAAATAAAGTTCTGCAATGAAAACTAAACTGTCCAACACGCTCGCCCTTGCCACCGCGCTCGCCTTTGCTGCGGGCGCAAACGCGGCGGACGAATCGCTTCGCAACGAAGTCCAGCGCGCCATTGACCGTGGCACCGCGTGGCTGCTTGCGAATCAGAATTCCAACGGCTGGTGGTCCACCGGCGACCATACCGCCGTCAGCGCGCTCGCGCTCACCGCGTTGAACGGCGACCCCTCCGGTCGCGCCGCGAAGGAACACGCCGCCGCGATGAAAAGGGGCTATGCCTTCATCCTGTCCAACGCCAAGCCCGACGGCGGCCTCTACGTGCGCGACCTCGCCAACTACAACACGTCCATCTCGATGATGGCGCTGCTCACCTCGAAGGACCCGGCGTTCGATCCCGTGCTGCGCAAAGCGCGCGCCTATCTCGTCGGCTCGCAGGTGGACCTCGGCGAGCCGGGCAAGCTCGACACGCCCTTCGACGGCGGCGTCGGCTACGGCAGCAAATACAAGCACTCCGACCTCAACAACACGCTCTGCGCGCTCGAAGCGCTCTATTACTCGAAGCATCTCATCGCCGACCGGCCCGCCACCGACTCGAAGGACCTCGACTGGAAGGCCGCGATCCATTTCCTCCAGAGCTGCCAGAATTTGCCAAGCCACAACAAGGAGGCGTGGGCCAGCGACGCGCCGGAGAACAAGGGCGGTTTCATTTATTACCCCGGCCAGAGCATGGCCGGCGCGGTGACGAATTCCACGACGGGCCGCGTCGCGTTCCGCAGCTACGGCAGCGCGAGTTACGCCGGGTTGCTCAGTTACATCTACGCCGACCTCAAGCGCGACGATCCGCGCGTGAACGCCGTCTTCGACTGGCTTCGCGCCAATTTCACGCTCGACGAAAATCCCGGCATGGGGCCGCAGGGCATTTACTACTACCTGCACACGATGACCAAGGCGCTGACGATTTACAGCGTGGACACGCTAGAAACCAAGGACGGCCGCCGCATCAACTGGCGCAAGGACGTCGCGCTCAAGCTGCTCAATCTCCAGGCGCGCGACGGCTCGTGGGTCAACGACAACGCGCGCTGGTGGGAGAAGGACCCCGTGCTCGTGACGGCGTATTCGCTCATCGCGCTGGAGATGGTCCATCGCGGTCTGTGAGGGGCCATGCTTTGGCCGCGCAAGAAAAAGCCCGACAACATCTACTATATCCTGCCGGGCATGAACCGATCGAACCGGCGCGTGCAGCGCGTCGTGTTCATCTGGTCGGTTGTCGTTGCACTGCTCGTCTCCGGCCTGCTCTGCGCGGCGCTTTATTTCTTTGGACGACACTGAAGCGGGCGCTGCGTTTTGACTTCCGGCACGCGTTCCCCTAGCCTCGCGTGCCATGAACGTGCTCCGTCACACCGACCCGGACTTCGCGCCGAGACTCGCGGCCCTCACCGCTGCGTCGAGCCTCTTCGACGCCGAGATCGAATCCCGCGCGCGCGGCATTATCGAGGCCGTGCGGGACCGCGGCGACACGGCGCTGCTCGAATTTACCGAGCGCTTCGACGGCGCAAAACTCGCCGCCGACCAGCTCGCAGTGTCGCAGGCGGAACTCTTCACCGCCTCGCTGAAAGCCGATGAACCGCTCCGCGCCGCTGTGAATGAGGCGCACAAAAACATCGCCACGTTCGCTAAGAAATCGCTCCGCAAAAACTGGCAGATGAAAAATTCGCACGCCGCGCGCGTTGGCGAAAAGTTCGACCCGTTCCAGCGCGTCGGCATCTACATCCCCGGCGGCACCGCGCCACTTGCCTCGACGGCGCTGATGACCGTGACGCTTGCGCAGGCCGCGGGTTGCCGAGAGATCGTCGTCTGCACGCCGTGCGGGCGCGACGGCTCGGTGAACGCCGCGCTGCTCTTTGCCGCGCGCACCGCGGGCGCGACCGAGATTTACAAGGCCGGCGGCGCGCAGGCCATCGCCGCAATGGCGCTCGGCACCGCGACCATCCGGCCAGTGCAAAAAATCTTCGGCCCCGGCAACGCCTACGTCGTCGCGGCCAAGCGGCTGTTGTTCGGCCACGTCGCGATTGACCTGCTGCCCGGCCCAAGCGAAGTGCTTGTGCTCGCGGACGATTTGGCGAATCCGAAGTTCATCGCCGCCGACCTGCTCGCACAGGCCGAGCACGGCTCCGGCCACGAGCGCGTCTGGCTCGTCGCGACCTCGGCGAAGCTGCTCAAGGCCGTCGAAAAGGAAATTACGAGACAGATTCCCGCGCTCTCGCGGCGTGGGTTCATCGAAAAGGCTCTGGCAAACAACGGCTGGCTCATCCAAGTGAAGTCTCTCGACGCCGGCGTGGAACTGGTGAACCAGCTCGCGCCCGAACACTGCGAGGTGATGACGCGCAACGCGGCAAAAATCTCTGAACGCATTGTCACGGCCGGCGCGATTTTTCTCGGCGGCTGGTCGCCGACGGTGCTCGGCGATTACGTTGCCGGTCCAAGCCACACGCTGCCCACCGGCGGCGCGGGCAAGTCCTTCGCCGGCCTCACCGTGGATCAATTCCAGCGCCGCACGAGCGTAGTGGAATACAATCGTGCCGCGTTGAAAAAGGCGCTGCCGGCCGTGAACAAGTTCGCCGAACTCGAGGGCCTCGACGCACACGGGCGTTCAGCCACGATCCGCTCGGAGGGCAAATGAAACTCATCCGCCCGCTTGTGCAACGACTGCACGCCTACGTGCCCGGTGAGCAGCCGAAGATTCCAGGCCTCATCAAGCTCAACACGAATGAGAATCCTTACCCGCCGTCGCCCAAAGTTCTGAGCGCGGTGAAGACTGCGGTTGATGGACGGCTGCGGCTGTATCCGAATCCCACCGCGTCCGCGCTGCGCGAGAGGCTGGCGAAGTTTCACCGTTGCGCGCCGGAAAACATCATCATCGGCAACGGCTCGGATGAATTGCTGGCGCTGGCGACACGGGCGTTTGTCGAAATGCGGAACGCGGAACGCGGAACGCGGAACGACTTTCAGGCAACGGTTCAGTTTTTCACTCCGAGCTACTCGCTTTATCCAGTCCTCGCAGACATCCACGGTGCGGTGAAGAACGCCGTGCCGCTCAACCCCGACTTCACCCTGCCGAGTTTCGCGGAGTTGCGGCGCAGCAGGCAGTGGGACTTCCGTGCCGCGCTCACGTTTGTCACCACGCCGAACGCGCCGAGCGGGCGCGGCTACAAAACCGCGGAACTGGAAAAACTTTGCCGGGCGCAGAAAGGCGTCGTCGTGCTCGACGAGGCGTATGTGGATTTCGCAGACGAGAACGCGATGGAACTGGCGTTGAAATATCCGCACGTGCTCGTGTCGCGCACGTTTAGCAAGGCTTACTCGCTCTGCTTCCAGCGCGTCGGCTATTTCGTCGGCCATCCCGCGCTCATCGCGGCGCTGGACAAGATTCGCGACAGCTACAACGTCAACGGCCTCGGCCAGGTCGCCGCGCTCGCGACGCTCGATGACCTGCCGTATTACCGCGCGAATTTCCGCCGCATCATCGCCTCACGCGAATTTTTGAGCAGCGAACTGGCCGCGCTTGGATGGGCTGTGCTGCCGAGCCAGACGAACTTCATCCTCGCGCGTCCGCCGGGGTTTTCCGCAAAGGTCTGGCTCCAAAAACTGCGCGAACAAAAAATCCTCGTGCGCTGGTTCAACTATCCCGAAGTGCGGGATTTCTTGCGCATCACGATCGGTTCGGAGAAAGAAGTGGCCGCGCTGCTCCGCGTCGTGAGGCGCATCGCCGGCGCGCGCAACTGACGAAATCATGGCCGACAAATCCATCTTCATCGCCGGACACCGCGGCCTCGTGGGCAGCGCGCTGCTGCGGCTTTACTCGCAAAAACAGGGCTGGCGCGTGCTGACGCGCACGCGGCAGGAGCTGGACTTGCGCGATGCGGCGGCGGTGAACGGCTTCTTCGACGCGGAGCGTCCGCGGCACGTCATCCTCGCGGCGGCGCGCGTCGGTGGCATTCGCGCGAATGCGGATCACCAAGCCGAGATGCTGCTGGAGAATCTACAGATACAAAACAACGTCATCTCCGCCGCGTTCCGCACGGGCACGGAGAAGTTTTTGTTCCTCGGCAGCTCGTGCATTTATCCGAAGCTTGCGCCACAGCCGATTCACGAGGACGCGCTGCTTACCGGGCCGCTGGAGCCGACGAACGAGGGCTACGCGCTCGCGAAAATCGCGGGGCTGAAGCTCTGCCAGTTCCTCAACCGCCAGCACGAGCGGCGCTTCATCAGCGCGATGCCGACAAACCTTTACGGGCAGAACGACAACTTCGACCTCGCTTCTTCGCACGTGCTGCCCGCGCTCATCCGAAGATTTCACGAGGCGAAAATTGGAGGTGCGGCTGCGGTGACGCTCTGGGGCACGGGCACGCCGCGGCGCGAATTTTTGCACGCGGACGACTGCGCGGAGGCGTGCGCGGCGCTGATGGAGAATTATGAATCGGCGGAACCCATCAACGTCGGCGTCGGCAAGGACATCCCCATTCGCGAACTCGCGGAACTCGTGCGCGAGATCGTCGGTTTCCGTGGCGAAATCGTCTGGGACGCATCGCAGCCGGACGGCACGCCGCGCAAACTCCTCGACGTGTCGCGCATCAACGCGCTCGGCTGGCACGCGCGAATCTCGCTGCGCGACGGCATCGGCGGGACCTACCGGTGGTTTTGCGAAAACCAGCCTCGCCGGTAAGCGCGCGTGACATTATTCTTTCGCGCCGGCGTCACGAAGGAGCTTCTCCATTTCGCCCAGCTTGTTCTGCATGGCGATGGCCAGTGGCGTGCGGCCCGCGCTGTCCTTCACCGAAAAATCAGCTTTGCGTGCAAGCAACAGTTTGGCCACCTCGATGTGGTTGCGCAGCGCGGCATTATGAAGTGCGGTGACACCCATCGCCCCCGCTGCGTTGATTGCGGCTCTGTGGTCGAGGAGAAGTTCCACCGTGCGGGCATCGCCGGAGAGGGATGCGAAGTGCAGCGGTGTTTGCGCGGTGTTGTCCCTGGCGGCGATGTTCGCGCCGCGGTTCAAGAGAAGTTCGACGGCGTCGCGGCGTCCGCGAGCGGCGGCGAGATGGAGCGGAGTGTCGAGTTGCTTGTTGAGCGCGTGAAGATCGGCGCCCGCGTCGAGCAGCACGCGGACGGTGCCCACACTCTCGCTTTGCACGGCGCCATGCAGCGGCGTGGCGTTTGAGAAGTCGCGCGCGTTGGGATCAGCCTTACACTGGAGAAGAAGCTGGACAACGGCCTGACTGCCGGCTGCCGCGGCCTCGTGAAGCGGTGTTCGTTGAAGATCGTCACGCACAGTCGCAAGTTCAGGATTTTTTTTGAGGATTTCCTGGACATCCTGAAGCAGCCCGTTGCGTGCGGCGATGCGGATGTCCGCGCCTTCGGTGATGTTGTTCTCCTTGCCGCCGTGGGCGCGAAGAAGGGCGATCATCGTCGGCTCGCCGCGCTCACGTGCGGCGGAGAAGGGCGTGCCGCCGCCGGAATTCGTCGCGTTTGGGTCGGCTTTGAAGCCGAGCAACATCGTGGCCATGTTAGTGTCGCCGGTGATGGCGGCGAGATAAAGCGGGGTCTGGCCGTAGGCGTTGCGCGCGTCCACGAGGTTGGGACTTGCGGCGAGGAGCGGAGCCATGCGGGTGGTCTGGCGGCTGACGGCCGTGTGGCGGATTGCGGCGCCGCGCACGAGGTCGTCATCGCGCGCGCCGTGCTTGCGGAGAATGCTGGCGGTCTGCGGGAAGCCAAGCTCGACGGCGATGGAGAGCGGCGTTTCGCCGCGCTTGTTCACTGGCGGGTTCGGGTCAGCCATGTTCGCAAGCAGCAACTCGCACATGATCTTGTAGCCGCGGAAGGCCGCGATGTAGAGCGGCGTGTCGCCATTGTCATTGCGCTCGTTGACCGCCGCGGGGTTTGCCGCAAGGATGCGCTTCACGCGTTCGATGTCGTGAGTGAGCGTGGCCTCGTGGATGCCGCTGGGTTGCGCCGCGCCCGTCGTCAACAAGCGCAGCGGCACGGGATTGGAGGGTGCATTCGCCGGAATCGCGATGTTCGTGTTCGCCGGCGGAACGGACGCGACCGGCGGCGAGGGCAATTCCCGACGGCACGCGGCGGGCGCGAGCGCAACGGCGAGCAACGCAAATGAAAACACAGATTTCATCGGCGGCAGAAACAATACATATTTTCCCGTGAAAGAAAATCGGGGAAGAAACGGATTTTGTTTCAATCGCGCTGAATAGTTCCGAGCAGCATCGCGTCGCTCTGTAGCACCCGCCGCACTGTAGATTTCGAGTGTGGAACCTGACCCATCGGCCCCGCGAGGCCCGCGCCAGGCGCACGTCCACGGACGGAGCGTCGTCGTCGTTGTCTGCCCTCGTGCCATTGATCGCGCTGTCGGCGCTGTTCACTGTCGGTTGCACAGCGGCGCATTATCGCAAGCAAGCGGACCGCGACGTGTATTCGCTGCTGAGAAACAAGGAGCAGAATCTGTTTGGCCGCACGAATGCGTTCACGATTGACACGCCCTATTCGCCGCGCGATCCGAACGCCATCAAGGCCGAGGAAATCATCCAGGACCGCTTTCGCACGAACAAACTCTTCATCACGCTGCCCGACGCGCTGCGCATTGCCATCACGAACAGCCGCACGTATCAACTGCACAAGGAGACGCTCTATCTGACGGGCCTCACGCTCACACTTGACCGGCACACGTTCGAGAAGCGCCTCTCCGGCACCGTCGGCGGCACGGTGGGGCGCAATTCGTCGGCGCAGGGCTTCACGACCGAGAACGACCAGTGGACGGTGTCGCAACTGCTCCGCTCAGGCGGCACCGTGACGGCGAGCCTGCTGAATGATTTCACGCGCTACTTCATCGGCAGTCCGGGGGCGACGGCGACGAGCGTGATGTCGTTGAATCTTTCGCAGCCGTTGCTCCGCGGCTTCGGCGCGGACATCGCCGCGGAATCGCTCACGCAGTCCGAGCGCGACGTGATTTATGAGATCCGCAACTTCGCGCTGTTCCAGCAGACGTTCGCGTCGGACGTCGTCACAGCCTATTTCCGCCAGCTCCAGCGCAAGGACGCCGTGATCAACGGTTATGAAAACTATCTCAAGCTCGTGAAGGGCCGCGAACAGGCGGAGGCGCTCTCCCGTGGCGAGCGGCTCGCCGCCTTTCAGGTGGATCAATCGCGCCAGGAGGAGTTGAAGGCCAAGGCCGCCTACATCAGCGCGGTGCAGGCGTATCAGGACGGCCTTGATTCGTTCAAACAAACGCTCGGCCTGCCCGTGGGCTACGACCTCGCGCTCGACGACGGCGCGTTGAAGGAGCTTTCCAGCGCGGCGCTGCTTCCGGTGGACATCGGTGAAGAGCAGGGTTATGAGCTGGCGGCGTCACACCGGCTCGATTTGCTGAATGAAATTGACCGGTTTGAGGACGCCAAGCGCAAGGTGCATGTTTCGCGTGACCGGCTGCGTCCGGGCCTGCTCTTCACCGCGAACGCCGCGTTGAACAACGACGGCGTGAACTACGCGAAGTTCGTGTGGAACAAATCCACCGCGTCGGCGGGGCTGCAGCTCGACCTGCCTTTCGATAGAGTCAGCGAGCGCAACATTTATCGCACCTCGCTCATTTCCTTCGAGCGCGAGCTGCGCGCGCTGGGCATCGCGCTCGACACCATGCGCGAGTCGGTCCGCAGCGGCCTGCGCTCGCTCGACGCCGTGATGCAGAATTACGAGATCCAGAAAAGCGCGCTCAAACTCGCGGACATCCGCGTGGACTCGGCCAACCTGCTGCTACAGGCCGGCCGCGCGCAAATCCGCGACCAGCTCGAGGCGCAGACCGCGCAGGTGCAGGCGCAGAACGCCGTCACGCAGGCGCTCGTGGATTATCTCGCCGCGCGACTCAAGCTGCTGATTGACCTCGGCGCGCTCGACGTGGACCAGGAAAAATTCTGGCTCAAGCCGGCGAAGCTCCCCGGCGTCCAACCCAGGACGAAGCCCGCCACGCCGCCGCAGGATCAGGAAGTGCTTCCGCCGGAAAAGATTTTTGCAAAACCATGATTTCGTTTCGCGCCATTGGTTCCGCCGTGTTGAACTTCATCCGTTCGCGTCCGCTCGTGGCGGTGCTTGCGGTGCTGGCGCTCGTGGCGGGCGTGGTTGCCGTGGTGCGCACGCGCCATGCGACCGCGCCGCAGCACACCTATTATCCGGCGCGGCGCGGAGACTTCACCGTGTCGCTCGTCGAGGGCGGCACGCTGCGCGCGGTGCAGGAACTCACGGTGCGTTGCGAGCTGGAAGGCATGCCGCGCATCATCAGCATCGTTCCCGAGGGCACGTTTGTGAAGAAGGGCGATTTGCTCGTCGAGCTTGACGCGTCCGGCGTGAAGGACAAGCTCGCGAACCAGGACCTGGCCGTTCAAAATGCGGAGTCCGCCTACGCAAAGGCCAAGGAAGACCTCGCCATCCAGAAGCTCACGATGGACGCGGCCATCAAGGATCAGGAACTGCGCGTCGAGTTTGCCGAGTCGGACCTTGAAAAATACAAGGAGGGCGAGTGGCCGCAGCAAAAGCAGGGCGTCGAGGCGCGCATCACCATCGCCGAGGAGGAAATGCAGCGCGCGCAGGACCGATTGAACTGGACCGTGAAGCTGGAAGGGAAGGGCTACGCCACGCGCGACGAGCTCAAGGCCGACCAACTCACCGTGAAGCGCTCGGAAATCACCATCGCGCAGGCCAAGGAGGAGCTTCGCCTCGCGCAGAAATACGATTACCCGAAGAAGGTCCGGCTGATGGAGTCCGCCGTCGAATCGGCGAAGCTCGAATTGATCCGCGTCAAGCAGCGCGCCACCGCGACGATCAATTCCTACGAGATTGACCTCAAGACCAAGCTCAGTTCGCTTGATTTACAGAAGGAGCGTCTCGCCGACGCGCGAGCGCAGCTCGACCTTGTGAAGATTTACGCGCCGCAGGAAGGTCTGGTTGTCTATGCCACGGGCAGTTCCTCCGGCAGCGGCATTCTCATTGAGGAAGGCGCGACCGTCCGCCAGAAACAGGAGCTCATCCGGCTGCCGGACGTGACGCAGATGATGGTCGAGATCAAGGTGCACGAATCGCACGTGCGTCAAGTCAAGCCCGGCCTGCCTGCGGTCGTGACGATTGATTCGCTGCCGGACAAGCAGTTCACCGGCGTCGTGAAAAAGGTCGCCGTGCTGCCCGACTCGACGAGCCGTTACTACAATCCGAATCTCAAGGTTTACACGACCGAGGTCTGGATCAACGAGCCGCTGCAGGACATCAAGCCCGGTGTGTCCGGCCGCGCGGAAGTCATCGTGACAAACCTGCACGATGTCGTCACCGTGCCGATCCAAGCCGTCACCACGGTCAAGGGTCGGCAGGTGTGCTTCGTCGAAAAGAACGGTCGCAATGCGCCGGTGCCCGTCGAGGTCGGCCTTTACAACGACCGCATGATCGAAATCAAATCCGGCCTCAACGAGGGCGACCGCGTTCTGCTTGCCGCGCTCGCCGCCACGGAAGCTCCACCCGCGGAAGACGGCGAAGGCAAACCCGAGGACACCGATTCCGGCTCACGCACCAACTTGCCAAGAAATGGCGGCGTGCTCGGTCCCGCTGTCAGCGGGCCTGTCACTAATTCTCCAGTGACATCAAAGGCGGTTGCTGCGCCGCCCGTGGACGCGCCGCGGACGGCATCCACAAGCCGGAGAAACGACTTCGCCAAGCCCGTGCCGCCCGTCGCCCCGCAGAAGCCACGGCGCGCAACCGACTAGGCTTTCATGCCACTTCATCCGGCATGAGCGACCGCGCGATCATCCGCATTGAAAAGCTGGAGAAGACGTATCATCTCGGCGAAGTCGAGGTGTGCGCGCTGCGCGGCGTGGACCTCACCATCATGCCCGGCGAATACGTCGCCATCATGGGCGCGTCCGGCTCCGGCAAGTCCACGCTGCTGAACGTCCTCGGCTGTCTCGACCGGCCCAGCGCGGGCAAATACTTCCTCGGCGGCGAGGATGTCGCGGCGATGAATGATGACGCGCTCTCGGCCTTCCGCGGTCGCACGCTCGGCTTCGTGTTCCAGAGTTACAACCTCATCCACCAACTTACTGTCATCGAGAACATCCACGTGCCGCTCTTTTATCAGGGCCGCGATCTCGCGGAGTGCATCGAGCAATGCGAAGGCCTCGCGAAGCTTGTCGGGCTGGGTGACCGCCTCGACCACCGGCCCAAGCAGCTCTCCGGCGGTCAGCAGCAGCGCGTCGCCATCGCGCGCGCTCTCGTGAACGATCCGCTCTTGATTCTCGCAGACGAGCCGACCGGCAACCTCGATTCAAAGACTGGCGTGGAAATCCTTGAACTCTTCGACCAGCTCAACGCCGCCGGCAAGACCATCGTGCTCGTGACGCACGGCGACGAGGTGGCCGAGCGGGCGCAGCGCGTTGTTCACATGAAGGACGGCGTGATTGACCGTGAGATCGTGCGGCGCAAGCCTTCCGCTGCCGCGCCCTCCACGGCTGCTCCGGCTTCCTCCATTGCCCCGCGCCCCACGCCCGTCGCCTCTCCTTCCTGATGCGCCTGCGTGCTCTCATCCGCATTGTCCAGCTCGGGCTGAAAAGCCTCATGCTGCACAAGATGCGTTCCGCGCTGACGATGCTCGGCATCATCTTCGGCGTGTGCAGCGTCATCGCCATGCTCGCCATCGGCGAGGGCGCGAGCTACGAGGCGCAGGAGGCCATCAAGAAGCTCGGCTCCAGCAACATCATCCTCCGCAGTGTCAAGCCCGCGGCGGACAACAAGATGTCCAGCGCGGGCCGCAGCTACGTCGCCGACTACGGCCTGACCTACGCGGACCTCGGCCGGCTTGGGACGATCCCCGGCATCAAGCGCGTGCTGCCGCTGCGGATCATCCGCGACGAGGTGCGCTTCAACACCATCAACCTCACCGCGCAGATCATCGGCACGCAGCCTGTTTATGCCGAGATGTCCGGCGTGGACATTGTGCGCGGGCGCTTCCTCAGCGACACCGACGAGCAGCGGCAGAACAACGTCTGCGTCCTCACCGTCGGGCTTGCGGCGAATTTGTTCCCCTATCAGGACCCGCTCGAACAGGACGTGAAGATCGGCAGCGATTACTTCACCGTGGTCGGCCTGTTGCGCGAGAGAAGTGCTTCCGAGAAACGCCCGCAGTCCGGCCCGATGGAAGGCCAGCCGCTCGACAACAACCTCTACATCCCGCTTGCGACAACGAAGAGCCGCTTTGGCGAAACCATCATCCGCCGCTCCGCCGGCACCTACGAGGCCGAGAAAGTCGAGCTGCACCAGCTTACCGTGCAGTTCAATGACGTTGACGATGTGGACATCGCCGTGCCGCAAATCCGCACGCTGCTCAAGCGCTTCCACCAGAAGCCCGATTACGAGATCATCGTGCCGCTGGAATTGCAGCGCCAGGCCGAGGCCACCAAGCGCATCTTCAACATCGTGCTCGGCTCCATCGCCGCCATTTCGCTCATCGTCGGCGGCATCGGCATCATGAACATCATGCTCGCCACCGTCACCGAGCGCACGCGAGAGATCGGCATCCGCCGCGCGCTTGGCGCGCGCAAGCGCGACATCACCACGCAGTTCCTCGTCGAGACCGTGGTGCTCTCCGTGGGCGGCGGGTTGATCGGCGTCGTCGTGGGCATCGCCACGCCACTCATCGTCTCCGCGCTCACGGACATGAAGACCATCATCACGCCGCTCTCCGTGCTGATCGCCTTCAGCATCTCCGGCGCGGTGGGAATCATCTTCGGCCTCTACCCGGCGCGGCGCGCAGCGGACCTCGACCCCATCGAGGCGCTCAGGCACGAATGAGTTTGGAAGTTCGGCGGAATTGAAACTGACGCGGGCGCGCTACGGTCCCCACATTCCTTGGTAGTTCTTCAACCACTGCTCGCGGGTGACGACGTGCGCCGAGCCGTCGGCGAAGCAGACGTTCGCCTGGTCCGTCATGGTGCGGAGAACGTTCGGGCCCGCGGTTGCATTCTTGCGGTTGTGGTGAAAAACAAAGTTGTTGTAGATGACCTGCATGTTGCTGGTGAACAGCGAATTGTTGCTGTCCAGCACCCCGTCGCCGTCCGTGTCCACGTCAATTGGGAACACGGTCGGGCTGTAGATGACGATGTTGGTGGACTCGCCGACAAGGAACGCGCTCGGTGGAACCTGCCCTAGTCGCATCGAGCCGCCGGCCTTGGTCGAGGCGATGGTGTAGTTGATGATCTTGTTGTAGTTCGGCGCGGTGGTGATGCCGCCGCCCGCGGGCACTTGGAGCGACGGGCAGCCGAGCTTGTTTTCAAAATCGTTGGCGACGTTGGTTAAGACATTCAGGTAGGGTGAGAGCTGGGTCTTCCAATCGGGCGCCTGGGTTGGAGTTCCCGGTGGCGGATAAACGCCCTGAAAGTTGTAGGCATACGGCGGCAGCAGGTCGTCGTAATCGCCCGCGTAAATGCCGAACGCCAGCGCGATCTGCTTCCGGTTGCTGATGCACTTGGTCATCTTCGCCTTCTCCTTCGCCTTGGCGAGCACCGGCAGGAGCATGCCGGCCAGTATCGCAATGATGGCGATGACGACAAGCAGTTCGATAAGAGTGAAGGCCGCCGCGGGGCTTCGGTCTTTGTTCATAGGAATCCGCTTGCCTGGTGTTCCGCGATTCAGCGAAAAACGCATTTCATCAGCAATCGTTCGGTAAATTGCGCCTCGGCGTCGTTTGCGTCAAGCGCACGTTTCGGCGTTTTGAGGATTGTGCCGCCGGCCAAAACCGCGTTGTCCGGTTTGCGCTCCGTTATTTCGCGGTGCGGCGGTGGACCTTGTGGATCGCGGCCTGGTCGGTGCACTTCACGAGCAGGTTGTCCACGCACACGTGCGGCGGGCGGCTGGCGCAGAAGACGAGAAGCTCGGCGATGTCCTCGCCGGTGAGCGGCTGCACGCCTTCATAGACCTTGTCGGAACGGGCCTTGTCGCCCTTGAAGCGGACGACGCTGAATTCGGTCTCGGCCATGCCGGGGTCAATCGAGCCGACGCGCACGCCGGTGCCGCTGAGTTCGAGGCGCAGCGCCTTGGTGATCATCAGCTCCGCGGCCTTCACGCCGCAATAAACGGAGCCGCCCTCGTAGGCGACGTGGCCGGCGACGGAGCCGATGTTGAGGATGTAGCTGCCGGGGTTGTTCAGCATCAGCGGCAGGATGGCGCGGGTGACGCGCATGACGCCGAGGAAATTGCTCTGCACCATCGCGTCCCAGTCCTCGTCCCTGCCGTTGGCGACGGTGTCAATGCCATGCGCGCCGCCGGCGTTGTTGATGAGAACATCCACCGTGGGCGTGAGTTGCTTCGCCCACACAGCAAAGGCGTTTGCGCTGGGCGTGCTGGCGACATCGAGCGCGTGGACGTTCGCGCTGGCGGCGCCGAGCGTGCGGCACTCGGCGGCAACGTGTTCGAGGCGGTCAACACGGCGCGCGCCGAGAAGGAGGTTGCACTTCTCGCGGGCGAAGGCGCGCGCGGCCGAAGCTCCAAAGCCGGAGGAAGCGCCGGTGATGAGAACCCATTTGTTGGCGAGCGAAGGCATAGGACAGTGCGAGGTAAGAGGCGCGGGGGTGAAGGCTATTTCTTGTCTTCCTTCTTTTCTGCGTTATTGCCGTTGGGCGCGTCGAGCGCGCCGGGCGGGGCGGTGGCGTTGAGCTGCGCGAGCAATTCCTCGGTGAGGTCCGGCAGGCCGGCGGTGTAGAGGAGGATGGGCGCGTTGTTGATGCTCTCGGACGACGAATCAATGACCGCCGCGTAACTTCCGGCCTTGGCCTTGGCGTCAATGTAGCCGCGAATCTCGGTGACGATCTTGTCGCGCATGTTGCGCTTCTTCTCCATGATCTGCGAGTTGGCGGAGCGCTCGAAGATCTTGATGCTGTTCTCGATTTCCTGCACTTCCTTGAACTTGTTCTCGGCGGCCTTCTTGCGCTTGTCGCGCTCGTCGGCAGAAACCGCGGGATCGGCGGAGCCGTCGAGGAGCTTGCGATAATCCTCGTTGGCTTTTTTGTAATCCTCCACCATGTCCTTGTATCTCTTCTCGAAGCTGGCCGCATCATCCTTGAGCTGCTTGTCGGCGATCTTGGTTTTCCAATAGTCGTCGAAGGCCTTCTTGAGGTTGACCGTGGCGATTTTCAACTCGGCGGCCCGGACAGGCGCGGCGAGCAGCGTCACCGCGGCGAGTGCGGCGAGTGCGGCGGCGGTTCGGACGAACATTTTCTTCATAGAGCCGGCAAGCGTAACAAGGCTGCAATCATTTAACAACCACGAATGGACGCGGACCACGAAGGAGACAGGTTCGGGCGCGTTGCGTTCATTTGTGGCCGGTGAAATCCGCCGCGCGATCAGAAATCGCGGGTGAAGCCCACGTCGAAGTTGAACCGTCCGCTGCTGCCCGTCTGCGCGTCGTGCGAGATCGGCCAGGCGTAGTCGAGCCGCAACGGGCCGAACGGCAGGTTCAGCCGGACGCCGACGCCGTAGTTGTCGCTGTAGAGCACTTCGCCCTTGGACGTGTGCGGGTTGATGCTGAAGGAGCCTGCATAGACGCTGCCCACGTCATAAAAGACGGCGAGGCGCAGGCGCTCGATGATCGGGACGCTGTATTCGACCGTGCCCATCCAGTAGGTGTTGCCGCCCGAAGGCTCGCCGAGCGAGAAGCGCGGGCCGACATTGTAATACTTGAACCCGCGCAGCGTGCGCGGGCCGCCAAGGAAGAAGCGGTTGAAGATCGTCACGTCCTTCGAGCCGTCGTAAGGCTGAACCGAGCCGATGCGGCCGCCGAGTTCGATGAGGTGCTTTTCACGCAGGCCGGGGAAATACCACGAGGAGGTGAACTCGGCTTTGTAGAAATTGTTGTCGCCGCCGAACGGGCCGCCGGCGATTTCACCGAGCAACGACGTGCGCTGACCGCCGGTGGGAATCAATCCGCCGCGGCGCGTGTCGTAGGTGAGGCCCAGGCCGATCTTCGACACGAGGCTCTGGCCCGCCTCGGCCTGGAGTTCCGGCGAGGCAGTGGCCTGCACGTTCTTGATGCCGACGCTCTCGATGGTGTAGGAGACGGAGCCTCGCAGGAAGTCGCTGCCCAGCGCCCGTTCCACCGCGATGCGCGCGCCGGTCTCCACCTCGTCATAGACGAGCTGGTTGTAATCGGTGTTGCGGTGGTAGAGCTTCACGTCGAGCGAGAGCTTGCGGTCGAGGAACCACGGCTCGACAAACTCGGCGACGTAATCCTGGCTGAACGCGCCATACGAGGCGCGCAGCCGCGCCTTCTGCCCCGCGCCGGTGAAGTAGGGCGGGTTGGCGATGTCAAAGTTGCCCTGCGTGACCTCGACGAAGCCGAGCACGCTGTCCAGTGTGCTGAAGCCCGCGCCGATTTGGAAGTTGCCCGTGCTCTTCTCCTCGACGGAGAGGACGAGGTTCTTGCGGTTCGGCACGTCGGTGGGCTCGGGCTTGGCGTCCACCTTTTCGAAGTAGTTCAGGTTCTCGATGCGCTGCTTGCTCAGGTTGACGCTGACCATGTTGAACGGCTCGCCGGGCGACACGGAAAGCTCGCGGCGCAGCACCTTGTCCTTGGTCTTGACGTTGCCGCGGATGTCAATGCGCTCGATGAAGGACTTGTCGCGCTCGAGGACCTGATACACGAGGTCAATCGCGCCCGTCTCGGTGTTCGCGTTTTTGACCGCCTCGACCTGCGTGTCAATGTAGCCCTTGGAGCCGTAGAAATCGCGCACGGCCTGGCGGTCGTCGTCCAGCCCCTTCGGCGTGAAGGTCTTGCCCTCGGTCATCCGCAGGCCCTTGCCCTTTTCCCAGCCGGCGCGGATTTCCTCGGCGGTGAAGAGGCTGTTGCCTTTGAAGCCGATGGTGCCGACGTTGTATTTTTTCCCCTCGAAAATGACGAGGCGGATGGTCACCCATTTCGGGTCCGTCTGCTCGACCTTCGCTTCCTTGATTTCGAAGTCAATGTAGCCCTCATTGCGGTAGAAGTCGGCCAGCTTCTCCTTGTCCTCGTCGAACTCGTCGTCCTTGAGCACGCCTGATCCGGTGAGCCACGAGAACATCCAGCGGCGCTTGGTCTTGAGCACGCCCGCGAGTTTCTTCTGCGAAAAAGCCGTCGCGCCGTCGAAGACGATGTTCTTGATTTTGACCTTCGGCGCTTCGGTGATCTCAAAAACAACGCGGGCGCGGCCGGTCGCCTCGTTGGGCGAGATTTTGTATTCGACCTTGGTTTTCTGGTAGCCGGCAGTCTGGTAAACTTTGAGAATCGCCTGCGTGTCGGCGAAGAGCTTGCGCTCGTCCATCGGCTGGTTGGTCTTGGAGCTGATTTTTTTCTGAAGCTTCGAGGTGCTCATTTCCTTGTTGCCCTCGAACCGGATCTCTTCGAGCCGGAACTTTCCCTGCACCTGGTAAATGACCTTGAGGCCGCCTTCGACGCGCTCCTCGAAGATGCGGATGTTGTAAAAGTAGCCGGTGTTGTAGAGGCCGCGCACATCCTCGTCCACCGCGGTGCGGTTGTAGGACTCGCCGACCTTGAGCCGGATGTTGGCGCGGATCAGGTCGTCGCTGACGGCGGGCGGGCCGACGTGGCGGATTTCGATTTCTTTGACGGGTGGGGCGGTTTGCGCATGGGCAGGGAGCCAGTAGAGCAACAGCGCCAGCAACACACAGTAGCGGCGGAGCAATGTCTTCATTCGTCTGTCATTCCGGCGGCATGTCTTCCGGGCTGATTCTGGCCACGCTTTCGAAGCGCGTGTAGCCCTTCAGGAACGTCAACTGCACGTCGCCCGTCGGCCCGTTGCGCTGTTTGGCGATCAGCAGGTTCACCGGCACGCCGTCGTGTTCCTCCGGCGGCGCGCCATCTTCATCTTCCTCGGCGGCGGGCTTGTAGAGCAGGCCGACCAGGTCGGCGTCCTGCTCAATCGCGCCGGACTCGCGCAGGTCGGACAGCCGCGGCTTGCGGCCCTTGTCCTTCTCCAGCTCGCGGTTCAACTGGCTCAGGACGATGACGGGAACCTTCAGTTCCTTGGCCAGCGCCTTGATCCCGCTCGAAATATCCGCGATTTCCTGCTGGCGGTTTTCCTTCGAGCGCGACGCAGTAGAATGGAGCAGTTGCAAGTAGTCAATGACGAAGAGTTTGACCTGGTGCTGCTGCCAGAGCCGCCGTGCCTTGGCCCGCAATTGCAGGATGGACAGCCCCGACGTGTCGTCAATGTAGAGCGGCGCCTTCGAGAGCCGCGTCGCCGCCGTGGTCATGCGGACGAAGTCCCGCTCGGCGAGGAAGCCATCGCGCACGCTGCGCATGTTCATCCGCGAATGCGAGCACATCATGCGCAGCACCAGCGACTCGGCGGTCATTTCAAGGCTGAACACGCCCACCGGCAGCTTTTGCTCCAGGACGACGTGCTCGGCGATGTTCATCGCAAGCGACGTCTTGCCCATCGAAGGCCGCGCGGCGATCACGATCATCTCGCCGCCTTTCAGCCCCGTCGTCATGTCGTCGAAGTCCTTGAACCCCGTGGCCAGACCGTCCAACGCGCCCTTGTTGGTGTGGAATCGCTCCACCTGCGTGATGGCGTGGTTGGTGAGGTCCTTCATTGAACGCACGGTCGGCTCCACGCGCTCCTCGCAGACTTGGAGCACTTCCTTTTCGACGTTGTCCATCAGCGCGTCCACGTCGCCCTGATCGTCGTAAAGCTGGCCCACGACACCCGTGCAGGTCGCAATCATCCGGCGGAGCAAATGCTTCGCGCGAACGATGTCCGCGTAGTAGGCGAGGTTCGCCGCGCTCGGCACCGCGTCCTGCAACGCCGAAAGGCCCGCGAGGCCGCCGACTGATTCGAGCTGGCCGCTGTCGCGCAAACGCTGCTGAACCGTGATGAGATCAATCGCCTCCTGCCGGTCGAACATCCCCACCAGCAAATCATAAATCACCTGGTGCCGCGGATCGTAGAACATGCCGCTCCCGCGCTTGAAGCGCTCGATGCACACGGGCACGCACTCGTTCGGCGCGAGCAGCAGACAGCCGAGCACGCCGCGCTCCGCCTCCTCCGAGTGCGGCGGCAGCCGGTCAATCTTCAGCGCGTCGGCGGACGGCGCCTTCGAGCGTCGCGACTTCTTCAAGTCCGGCGACGAACCTGCGGGCGAATCAACAACGTCAATCATGGGAGGCGCAGACTGAAATCACCCGCGAATTGCGGCAACAGAAACTTGTCCCATCTGTTCACATCCATTCACAACGAGCCTGCTCACGGCAACTCCTCGATGGTGATGTCTTTGTAGCTCGCCTCGGTTTTGCCGCCGCCGTGGACTTGCAGTCCGATCAAGCCGAACTGCGGGATGTTCTCGTCCGGCTCCGTGTAGTCAATCATCGCCACGCCGTTGATCCACGAGCGGATGCGCCGGCCCTCGCAGCGGATGAGGTATTCGTTCCACTCGCCCTTCTTGAGCGCCTTCTCGACTGCGGCGGGATCGGGCTTCACGAGCGGCTTGTTGCGGCGCGACTCGTCGTAGAGCGCGCCCCACCAGCCGTCGCCCATGTCGCACTGGTAGCCGACCATCTCGTTCGGCGGCTTGACCGCCTGCTCGCTGCGAATCTGCACGCCGCCGTTCACGAAGCCCTCCGTGCCGGCGAGCCGGAACTTGAGCCGCAGCACGAAGTTCGTGTAGCTGCGCTCCGTGCGCAGGAATTCGTTGCGCGGCACCTTCGCGTCGAGCGTGCCGCCCACGAACGCGCCATCCACGATGCGCCACGTCTTGTTCGTCTCGCCTGTCCAGCCCGCGAACGTCTTGCCGTCCGAAATGGCGACGGCCTTCCCCGAATCGGCGGCGAACAGCGGGACAAATCCAAATAACGACAACACGAGCGCGGTAAAAAACTTTTTCATAATGTGCGAGGATTGAACCACCAAGGCGCCAAGACACCAAGCTGAATTCCTCCCCGGTGAACTCTGCGTCTCGGTGGTTAATTCTTCCGCCGCGCCAGCCGCAGCGCGTTGCCGATCACGATCAAATCACTCGCGCCCATCGCCGCCGCGCACAGCACCGGACTCAAAAAACCCAGCGCCGCCAGCGGCACCGCCGCCGCGTTGTAGAAAAAGGCCCAAAACAAATTCTGCTTGATCGTCCTCAGCGTCGCCTGCGCCAGCCCGAGCGCCTCGGGAATCGCCTCGATGTCCGCGCGCAGCAGCACGAGATCCGCCGACTCGCGCGCCACGTCGCTTGCGCGGCTCACCGCGATGCCGAGGTCCGCCTGCGTCAGCGCCGGCGCGTCGTTGATGCCATCGCCGACGAACGCCACGCGCTCGCCGCGACGCTGCAACTCGCGCACGATGTCCGCCTTCCGCTCCGGCCGCACTTCGGCAAAAATGTTTTCCGCTGCGATGCCCGCCTGTGCCGCGATGGCCCGCGCCGTCGTCGCGTTGTCGCCGGTGACGAGGAATACTTTTTTCCCCTGCACGCTCAACTCGCGAACCACGTCCGCCGAATGCGGCTTCAACGAATCACGCAGCGCCAGCGAGCCGAGCAACTCTTTCTCCACGGCAACGCCGAGAATCGTCGCGCCCTGCGCCGTCCACTCGGCGATGAATTTCTCCGCGCTGTTCAGCGCGACACCGCACTCGCGCAACCACGCCAGCGAGCCGAGCCGCACCATTGCGCCATCACTCTTCGCCTCGACGCCACGTCCGCGCACCTCGCGCCACGCTTCCAGTTGTAGCGGCGGTCTGTGACCGCCGGTCGAATCTTCCACATTTGTGCGGCGGTCATAGACCACCGTTACAGCACGACTGAGCGGATGAGCCGATGGCTGCGCGAGCGCCGCCGCGAGTCCGAGAAAGTTCAGCGAACAATCCGGTGAGCCACCAAATTCAGCCGAGGCGGCGATGCTCAATTTACCTTCCGTCAACGTGCCGGTCTTGTCGAACAGCACGGCAGTGATTCGTCCGCTTTTCTCCAGCGCTTCGCCATCGCGGATGAGAATGCCGCGTCGGGCGGCCGCGTTTGTGCCGGCCATGATCGCCGCCGGCGTGGCGAGTCCCATCGCACACGGGCACGCGACGATGAGCACCGCCGCCGCCTGCACGAACGCCGCCGCGAGCGCGCTGTCAGGAATGTGCGAGTGCCACAACCAGCCCGCAAGCGCGGCGTGCGCGGCCTTGGCGCTGTCATACGCGAGGCCCCACCACAACGCGGTCGCGAGCGCCGCAAGCACAACGATGGGCACGAACACCGCACTCACTTGATCGCCAAGTTTCTGAATGCTCGCGCGGCTTGATTGCGCGCGCTGCACCACGGCGATGATGTGCGCGAGCGCTGTCGCCTCGCCGGTCGCGGTGACGCGCATCACGAGGCGGCCGTTTTGGTTCACCGTGCCGGCGTAGAGTTTTGCGCCCGCGATTTTTTCGACGGGCAGCGATTCGCCGGTGAGCATCGCCTCGTCCACGGCGGATGCGCCTTCGAGCACTTCGCCGTCCACGGGCACGCGGTCGCCTGGACGGAGCGCGATGCGATTGTTCACCGCGAGAGTCAAGACGGGGACTTCCTTTTCAGAACCGTCAACTTCGACACGGCGCGCGGTTTGCGGCGCGAGGTTCATCAGCGCCTTCAACGCTGATGCGGCGCGCGCGCTGGCCAGCGATTCCATCCAGTGCCCCGCGCTGATGAGCGTGATGATCGCGGCGGCCTCCATGAAATAAAGGTGCGTGTGCCACCCCGCGAAAAGTCCCCACGCGCTGAAGCCAAACGCCGTCGTCGAGCCGAGCGCAACGAGCGTGTCCATGTTCGCGCCGCCGCTGCGCAACTGATTCCACGCGCCGCGGTAGAAGCGCGCACCGCAAAAAATTTGCACCGGCATCGCGAGCGCGAACGCGAGCCACTGAAACCACCGCTCCATGCCGAGCTGAAAGACCCATTCGCCGACAATGAGCGGCAAGGTGGCGAGCGAGCCGAGAATGACGTTGAACTTCCAACCATCGAAAAGCGAAGGGTGAGCGGCGAGGGGCGAGTGAGGCGCAAGCGCGTTTGCCGAGTAGCCGGCATCTTTCACCGCGCGCAGGATGGCTTCGGAGGAAGGAACAGCGTCAGGTTTCCAGCGCACCGTGGCGCGCGCGGCTTCGAGGTCCACGACGATGCTTGCGACACCGTTCACGTCGCGAATCGCCTCCGTCACGCTGCGCACACAGCTCTGGCAGTTCATGCCGGTGACGGCGAACTCGGTCGCGGACGCGGGCCCTGGAACTGCGTCGTGCTCATGACAGTGCTCGGACATGCCAAGGAAATTTAAGCACGGAAGAACACGAATGAACACGGATTTGCGCCACGGATCAATGGCCACGAAGATGCACAAAAAATCACAAAATAAAAACGCACTACCTGCCAATCGCGTTTCTTTGCGCTTCTTGTGGCGATTCCCTTTAAAGGCTCACTTCGAGGCGAGGCTGGCGAACTTGATCACGTCGCCGGGCTGGAGCGGGATGTCCGTGCCGGGCTTGCGGTCACGGCTGCTGGCGGTGAAGACCTGCGAGCCGCGCAGGATTTGGATGGATTTGAGCGCGAGATTCACCTTGGCCATCTCGCTTGCGGCATAAAGCTTCATGCCCTCCGCATAGGGCAACTGCTTTGCGACGCCGGTCGAAGAATCAATGAACGTGACGACGGCGGACTTCGCGATGCCCGCGGCGGCGTTCACGCCGGTCTTGACCGCGGTGGTCGCGGTCGTGGTCGCGACCTTGCCGGCGACGAAGGCGGTCTTGCCCGCGACGCTGCCGGTGGTCGTGACGGTTTTCGTCAGCACGGAACCGGTCGTGTAAATCGCCTGCGAAGGGCCGCCGCACGCGGCGAGCAGCAGGGCAAGCGCTACAATGAAAGCAACTCGGCGAAGCTGAAGTGCGTCCGGCATCACGCGCATGGTAGCGCGGCGGGGACTTTACGCGAGCACTTCCTTGATTGGCTCGCATTCCTCGCGGGCGATGGGCAGCGGCTGGCCGTTGTTGTTGTATTGCGCCTTCTTCGAGTTGATGCCGAGGCAGGTGAAGACGGTGTGAAAGAGATGGCCCACGTCGTAGGGCGATTCATCCACGAACGCGCCGTCCTTCGTCGTTCTGCCTGCGACGACGCCGCGCCGGATACCCGCGCCGGCGAGCGCAAGTGACCACGCGTCGGGCCAGTGGTCGCGGCCGAGGCGCGCGTTGATGGTGGGCGTGCGGCCGAACTCGCTCATCACGACGACGAGCACCTTGTCGAGCAGGCCGCGGTCGTCGAGGTCGTTCACGAGCGCGGCAAAGGGCCGGTCAATCTGCGGCACGAGCTGCTGCGACATGTTGAAGTTGTCGCCGTGCGTGTCCCAGTGGTAGCTCGTGACTTTCACGAATTGCACGCCGGCCTCGATGAGCCGCCGCGCCTGCAAGATGTGCCTGCCGAGCGGATGCGTGCCGTAGCGCTCGATGTCTTTCGCGGGCAGGCGCGAGTCGTCGAAGAGGTCTTTGCGCGCCATGAGCTTTGTCGCCATGTCGTAGGTGGATTCGTAGGCGTCCACGTCCGAGTCGCGGCGGTATTCGCGAAAGCGCTGGTTGGCGAGGCGGCGCAGTTCGTTGCGCGCGGCGTCGGTCTCGTCGGTGATCGAGTCGGGGCGGTTGATGTGGATGGGCGGCTTGCCTTCACCGAGCGCGAGCGCGCCGTATTTCGCGCCAAGAAAACCAGCCTCCTGATAAATGAACCCGCCGTTGCCGGGCTTGATCCAGATGTAGGGCGGCAGGCCGTTGTCCGGCACGCCGAGCAGCTTTGACACCGCGCAGCCGAGGAAGGGATACGGCACGCCGCGGTTCGCCGGATCGCCGCGCTGCATGCGCGCAACGCCGGTGGAATGGTTCGGATCCTTCGTGCACATCGAGCGGACGACCGCGATCTTGTGCATGATCTTCGCCGTGTCCGGCATGAGTTCGCTCACATGAACGCCGGGAACCGAAGTGGGAATGGAGCGAAACGGGCCGCCGAACTCCGAGCGCGGCAGCGGATGCCAGCTCTCGAACTGGCTCATGCCGCCGTCGAGCCAGATGAAGACGACCTGCTTGCCGGCCTTGCGCATCTCGGCGGCGACGCTCTCCTGCATCAGCGCGCCGAGGCCGACCGCGCCCGCCGCGGCGCCGGTGAGGCCGAGCATCTGCCGGCGCGACATCGCGTGCTCGGCGCTGCGGCATTCATACCATCGGTGCATGGGTGAATGCAGAGACGAATTGCCGGGCGCGAATCATCATCCAGCTTGTGCGGTTGCAAAAAACCTAGGCGAGAACACAACCGTTAAAGACGGTTGATCGGACGGTGACACAGATTTCTTCCGGCTTATTACTTGGCGGGTTCGGCGTTCCAAACCTTGATGTCCCCGAAGTAACCGTCCTTGCCGGCGACGCCCAGTTCGATCTTGGACTTGGTGGCGTGGCCGATGCCGGAGGACTTGAGGAAGCCGGCGGGCTTGCCATCAATCGTGACGCGCATGGTGTCGCCGACGGTTTCGACGGCAAGGGCATACCACTTGCCGGCTTCGAGCTTGGCGGGATAAGTGACAGTGCGGCCCTTGAGCAGTTTGGCGCGCTCCTCTTTCTTCGACGAGTCCTTGCTCATCTCATAAATGTCGTTGCGCATGGTGCCGTCGCGCTCATCAATGAGCATGACGCCATTGAGGCGCACCTGGGCGCGGCAGAGATGGCCGTAGTGCGCGCCGGTGTATTTGCGGTCGTCGAACTCGACATCAATCATCGTCGCGCCCTCGAACTTGATGCGGCACTCGACGACACTGTCCTTCGTTGGAATTTCCAAGCCATAGACGGCGGCGTGCGCAGTGACGGCGGGCTTGCCGTCCGTGGCAGGGATGTTCTTGTCGCGGGTCTGCGTGCCCTTCAGCGCGCCATTCTCGAAGGTGAACGTGTCCACGACCCGGTGCCAGCGCTTGTCATGCTCGGCACCCTGGAAGTCGTCGGAGAAAAGGAGTTCCTTCTTTTTGGCAATCGGTGAGTCAGGGACTGCGGGCAGTTCGGCGGCGAAATTGGCCGAGGCGACGAGGCAGGACAGGAGGAGGATGTAGCGCATGTTCATTGAGAGTTGAGAGAATGTGTAATGGTTACAGTCAAAGCACAAAGACCAAAAGACCACCACCGTGTGCGAGAGGAAAGCGAAATCATCCGAAATGCGGTCACATGAAAGTCAGGAAGAATATCGCAACGGTGAGCAGGTCGGGGGTGATCTACACCAGCGCGTCGCGGCAATACTTGATGGCTCGGGCGATCTCGGCCATGCGAGTGGAACCCGCCGGAACCTTGTATTCAAACTCGATCGTGCCTTGGATGTTCCACTTGTTGTCCCGGATCAGGCGCAGCACTTCCGCAATCGGCGTGTCCCCCTCGCCGAACGGCGTGTTGGGCCCGTTGTTGAACTTCCGGTCCTTGAGATGCACGTGCGTGATTCGGTCGTGGTGCTGTTTGATGAATGGAACTGGAGAGGTATTGTTGCCGGCGACGAAGTGCCCGAGGTCCACGTTCGCGCCGTTGTGCTTGGCAAGGGAAAACGCCGTCTCCCAATGCTCGGGCTTCGTCGTGGCGTGGCCGTGATAGCCGACCATCAACCGGTGCTTGTCGGCGAACTGTCCGACGCGCTTGAGTTCGTCGTCCTTGTGCGAAATCTCGGTGGAAATGGCGCGGCCGCCCAGCGCCTTGGCGAGCGCAAAGGCATAATCAAGCTCGTCGTCCGACATCTTGAAGATCCCGTCCACCTTGACGATTTCGATCAGCACACCGGCCGTCTCATACTTGTTGCGGAACTCCTTCACCCGGTCCATTGAAACTGACTTGCGCCACTGCCGGAGTTGTTCGCCGCTGGCCGCCGCAGTTCCCTTCTTCGGGTTGATGAGTTCGGCGGGAACACCGAGAAACGCCTCGACGGGCTGGGTTCGCAGTTCAACTCCACTGAGGCCAAGCTCAAGGCAGTTTTTGAGAATATCATCCCCGCTCATGGAACCGCTGGCGAAGCTGTAGGGCACGTTGAGGCCGAGTTGGACACCGGCCACCTTCGAGTTCGGCTTGCCCGGCGCTTCGGCGGCGGCGAGATGGCGCGCGGAGGACAGCAGGCCCGCGCAGGGCAGCGTCGCCAGCGCCAGTTTTGCAAATTCGCGACGGGTATGAAGTGACATAGTGGTGGTTGGGATTTTAGTTTCGACGCGCCGCGGGGCGATGGCGGCCCGCTCTTGGTCATGGTTCATACCGGGCATGTTTAGTCGGACATGGCAGAGAGGGAAGCGAAATTTTAAGGGGATTCTCTTCGAGCAGCGCCGGCCTTTACCGTCGCAGGACAAATTCCTTCGCATTGAGCAGGCCCCACGTGATGTCTTCGAGCGCGGCGCGCTTGTCCTTCGCCTTGTCGAGGTAGGTGACGTTCTCGCGGAGTTCCTTGTCCGTCGGCGGACGGTTCAGCGCTGTCCAGTAAAGTTCGTCCATCATTTCGCCGGGCGATTTGTTTGCGGCGAGCATTTTGCCGAGGCGGTTGTCGGGCGCACTGAGCAGTTCGTTAATGGCCGGGCCGGTGACGAACTGGAACGCTTGGTTCATCGTCGTTTCGCCCGAGCGCTCGCACTCGCACGTGAGCAGCCGCATCGGCTTGCCGAAGACGGTGAGGAACTTGTCGTCCATCGAGGCGCGGCCTTCGCGGCGGGACACGGCGGCGACACCGGGAATCTGCGCCGCACGCAGGCCGACCGGGTAGCCGGTGAACTTCGGCGGCACGCCGAGCGCTTGGTGCTGCGCGTCGAGCATCTGCTCCGCGGCGAGCCGGCGCGGCACGACGTGCGAATAGTTCACCTCGTCATCGCGGTTCGTGTCGTTCGGCTCGGACGCGAGCTGGTAGGCGCGCGAGTTCATAATGAGTCGAATCAGGTAGCGCAGATCGAACTTGTGCGCGACGAAGTCCTTCGCGAGCGCGTCGAGCAGCGCAGGATGCGACGGCGGGTTCGTCGGGCGGAAATCATCGATCGGGTCCACAATGCCGCGGCCCATCAGGTGGAACCACACGCGGTTCACCTGCGACTTCGCGAAGCGCGGATTCTCCGCGCTGGTGAGCCACACTGCGAGCGCCTCGAGACGGTCCGCGTCGTCGCCCACGGCGTCCGCGCCGAGGAAACGCGGCGCGGCGTCCTTGCCGGTGCGGGCATTTTTCACCTCGCCGTCGCGCGCCATCACGACCACCTGCTCGCCGACGAACTCATGCGAGTCGAGCCGGTCGCGCTTGTTGTTCTCCAGCACGCGGTATTGCACGCGGGCGAAAAGGCTCGTCCAGTTGAAGTAATCGTCCTGCGTCCAGCGGTCGAAGGGATGATTGTGGCACTGCGCGCAGAGCAGCCGCGTGCCGAGGAAAACCTGTGCCGTGGCCTCCGCGCGGCTCACCGGATCGCGCAGCGAACGGAACCAGTTGCCCGCCGGCTGCGCGTAAGTGCTGCCGCGCGAGGCGATGATCTCGCGGGCGAACTGGTCGAGCGGTTTGTTCTCAGCGAAGCTTTGGCGGATCCAATGGTGGAAGTTCTGCACACCCTTGCGGTCGAGCGATTTTTCCTCGACTCGCAAGAGGTCGGCCCACTTGATGGCCCAGTAATCGGCGAACTCGGGCCGTTCGAGCAGCGCGTCAATCAGCCGTGCGCGCTTGTCCTTGCGCCGGTCGGAGAGGAACGCCTTTGCCTCGTCCGCCGTCGGCGGCAGACCGAGCAGGTCGAGATACGCGCGCCGCAGGAACACCGTGTCGCCCGCAAGCTCCGACGGGTTGGTGCGCAGTTGTCGCAGCTTTGTGAACACATGCTCATCAATGAAATTGTTGCGCGGTGGGTTTTTCCACGCGAAGCCGGGCCGCGCCGGCACGAAGGTGAGCCGCACCGGCACCTGCTGGCGGAGGAAGCGCACGTTCACCGTCACCTCGCCGGTCTTGTCGCTGCGCACGAGGCCGTCGTGCGAAACGGTCACGGACGGATTCGACGGCTCATAAACCGCAAGCGTCGTGATGTCGCGCCGCGAGCCATCGGAGAAAAAGGCCTCGGCGGCGATTTGCATTTCGCGCGACGGCTCGACGAGAATTTTCTCCACCGGCGAAACTTCGATGCGCGTCACGACGGGCGTGCCGGGCGCGTCGGTGGCTAATCCATCCGCGATCCAACGGCGGAGCGTCGAGTATTCCGCGGAGTCCTTTGAGAAGCGCAGGCCGCCTTCGTGCGCGACGGCCATCGTGGCCTTGAGCAGCACGAGGGATTGATCGGGGTCGAAAGGATTGACCCGGCGTGCGAAGACTTCGCGCGAGAGGATGTTGAAGTCGTAATCGTTGTCCTCGCCGCGCAGTGAGAGCTTGAAGCCGCCTTTGCCGTTTGCGTTTCCGTGGCACGTGCCCTGGTTGCAACCAGCCTTTGAGAGCACGGCTTGCACGTCGTTACGGAACGACACGCGCTCGGCCGCATTCGTCGCGGCTGAAAGAAGGCTCACAGCCAGAAACGCCGCGCCGAACAAAGATTGTTGCAAAAAAAACTTCATCGAACTCGCCGGGCCGGTGAATCAGACGACTTTATCCGTGTTAAGGCTTCAACGCAAAGTGCATTTGCGGCGCCTCAGTGCCACTTTTGCAACTCGATGATGTTGCCCTCCGGGTCAGCCATGTAGATGAGCGAGAGCAGCCCCGCGCCCTTGATGTCAATCGTCACGAACCCGCCCACATCGTGGCCGCCGCGCGAGAGGATTTCCCGGCGTGTGTGCTCGATGTCCTCAACCTCGAACGCGATGTGCGCGAATCCGGGGCGGTTCAATGCTGTGGGCTGTGCCGCGAGCTGCTGGTCGTATGAGAAGATTTCGAGCGTCGGGCCGTTCTCGCCGTGGCCGGGCAGTCGCACGTGACGACCGCGAATGCGCGCTCCGGGCATGGCCGTGAGCGCGTCAATGTGCGGGCCGTGATGGTCGCGCTCGGAACTGACCGGCTCGCAGTCAAAAACTTCGCAGTAGAACTTCACCATTGCCTGCCAGTCGCGGGCGATGAGGTTCGTGTGCGCGTAACGGACGCGCGGTTTCTCAGGCTGGCTCATGCCCGCCAGTGTGGCAATGCGCACGACAAAGTTGAACCGCAAAAAGCGCGTGCTTGAAAACCGCCGCCCACGGCGCGAAATTCAAGCCATGAAACCATCCACCATCGCTGGCATCGCTGCTCTTGCACTCGGCGCCGTCATGCTCGTCGCGCACTTCGTAATGGGATACGGCTCGCTCACGGGCGGGGCGGTAGTCGCTGGCGCGGGATTGCTCGCGCTCTTCGCCAGCAAGTGCGGGACGTGAGGAAAGGCCTGAACCGCCCGTGCGGCGGTCATGTTGGGCAAGCCACCGTTCGCAACGCGAACGGAGCGTCTTATTTCTTGAAGAGGCTGCCGATGCCTTCGCCAATCTTCTTTGCGCCATCGGTGACGCCTTTGCCCACGGACTTGGCGGCGTCGAGCGCGCCCTTGCCGACCGAATTGGCGAATTCCCCGGCGTTTTTACCCAGTTTGACGATGGCCTGACCCGCGGCCTCAGCCGTGCCCTGGAAGATGGCGGCGAACACGCGCTCCGTGAGGTCGGCCGGCGTGATGCCCTGCTCGTTCGCACCAAGGTCCTTCAAATGAATGTCCGGCAGCGGCACGGTGAGCGATTTGCCGCCGAGCATCGAAAGGCTGAGGTTGATCTTTCCGTTGGTGACGCTGAAGTCGTCCACTTGCAATTTCTTCGCGGACTTGGCGTCCTTCTTTTCGGCGGTTTTTTCCGAAGCAGTCGCGGCCTGGATGTTTTCAAGAATCTTGCTGAGGTTGCTGCCCTTGCCGGCGCTTTCAAGCGTGATCTCCGGCGCGACGACGTTGACCTTGCGCACAACGATCTTGTCCGAGAGCACCGAGCCGGGGCTGACGGCGACCTCAACTTGGCCGACTGAAATGGCGTTGGCGGTCTTGAAGCCCTCCGGGTTGCCGATGACGAGGCCCTTGATCTTGCCGCTGCCGGAGAGCGGCGAGAGATTCACGCCGTCGAGCTTCACGCTCACGCCGGCGATCTTCGGGCCGAAGGTTTCGACACCTTTTTTCACCGCGGAATCCAGCGAAAGCGCGATGCCGACGGCGATTGCGAGGAAAACCACCACCAGGACGATTGCGACCCTGAGAAGCTTCTTCTTCATGCCGGAAAGGCTACGAGCGAAGGGCCGAAAGTAAAGCGATTTGAGGCGCGCCGCCGCCAGTTTGGTGTTGCCTGCGCGAAAGCGCCGTTGCTACTTTCGGCGCGCATTTCCGAACGCAACGAGCCATGAGCACGCACACCAACCAGTTCCCCAAGCTTCACAACGCCATGTGGCCGGGCCTCGTCGGCAAGGGCAGCCCCGGCGCCGAGCCGTTCATTGACCTCGACACCATGCTCGACCTCACCGCCAAGGCGGAGGTGAACGGCCAGAAGTTCGACGGCGTGGACCTCTTCCTCTACGACCCGCACACGAACATTGACATTGATGACGACGGCATCAAGGCGCTTGCGGACAAGATTCGCGCCAAAGGTTTCCTCGTCGGCTCGGTCGTTGCGCCCGTGTGGTTCGACGGCAACGCAATGGGCGACGAAACCAAGCGCGCGGGCTGGGTCACCGCCGTTCGCAAGGCCTGCCGCATCGCGAAGAAGCTCCGCGAACTCGGCGCGCGTCCCTACGGCGTCGTGCGCATTGATTCCGCGGCGGGCGTGGCGGATTGGGACAAAGACCCCGCCGGCAACACGAAACTCATCGCGCAGACGTTCCGCGAAGGCGCGGCGGTCGCAGCCGACCACGGCGAGCGGCTCGCGGCCGAGGGCGAGATCTGCTGGGGCGGGATGCACTCGTGGCGCGCAATGGTGGACTTGCTCGAAGAAACCGACCGGCCCGGCATCGTCGGCTTTCAGGCGGACATGGCGCACACGCTCCTCTACACGCTCGGTTACAACGCGGAAAAGGACGCGATTCTTCCGGCGGGCTACGACTGGAAGGACAAGAACAAGCTTCTCTCCGCGCTCAAGAAACTCACCGCCGCGCTGCGGCCGTGGACGATTGACTTCCACGTCGCTCAAAACGACGCGACCGTGAAAGGCTCCGGCGGCCATGACAAGACCGGCAAGCACTGTCAGGTGGACGACCCGAACGGCAAGCTCGACATCCCGACGCACTCCGGCTACTGGCTGCGCGACGAGAACCGCAAGCTCACCAAGGCCTTCATGCACATCTGCTGGGACGGCTGCATGTTCCCGAACGAGACGCTCATGAAGCAGGAGACGTGGAACAAAATTCTCGCCGCGATGATCGCCGTGCGCGAGAGGCACGGATGGAACATGGTGTAATTTCCGGCTGCTTTTCCGCGAGTTTCATCTCGAATAAAATTTCCGCCTCTTTTGTCATTGGCGGGCAAACCCAAAACAATCATGCCACAGAAACCCCTCCGCATCGGTCTCATCGGCTACGGCTTCATGGGCCGCGCCCACTCGAACGCCTTCCGCCAGGTCGGCCACTTCTTCGACTCGCAATACGAGCTGGTCCTCCAAGCCATCAGCGCCCGCAACGAAGATCGCGCCAAGGCCTTCGCCGCGCGCTGGGGCTACAACTCCATCGAGACGGACTGGCGCAAGCTCATCGCGCGCGATGACATTGACCTCGTGGACATCGCCACGCCGAACAACCTCCACGCGGACATGGCCATCGCCGCCGCGAAGGCCGGCAAGATGATCCTCTGCGAGAAGCCGCTCGCGCTCAACTCGAAGGAGGCCGAGAAGATGGTCGCCGCCGTCGCGAAGGCGAAGGTGCCCAACATGGTCTGGTATAACTACCGCCGTTGCCCGGCCGTCACGCTCGCCAAGCAACTCATTGACGCGGGCAAGCTTGGGAAAATCTTCCATTACCGCGCAAACTTCCTGCAGGACTGGACGATCAATCCCGACCTCCCGCAGGGCGGCGAGGGCTTGTGGCGGCTCGATGTGAAGGCCGCCGGCTCCGGCGTCACCGGCGACCTGCTCGCGCACTGCATTGACACCGCGATGTGGCTCAACGGCGGCATCACCGACGTGAGCGCGATGACCGAGACCTTCATCAAGGCGCGCAAGCACAGCCTTACCGGCAAAGTCGAGAAGGTCGGCATAGACGACGCCTGCGCGTTCCTCTGCCACTTCAATAACGGCTCGCTCGGCCTGTTCGAGTCCACCCGCTATGCGCGCGGCCACAAGGCGCTCTACACATTTGAAATCAACGGCGAGCACATGAGCCTCAAGTGGGACTTACACGACTTGCACCGCCTCCAGATTTTCGACCACAAGGACGAAGGCCGCGAGCGCGGCTGGAAGAGCATCCACGTCAGCGACGGCGACCATCCGTATTGCGGCAAGTGGTGGGTGCCCGGACTCCAGCTCGGCTACGAGCACAGTTTTGTTCATCAGGTCGTCGAGTTCCTTCGCGGCCTCGAAAGCGGCAAAGGCGCCAAGCCGGACTTCAAGGACGGCCTCGCCACCGACTACGTCGTGGACGCCGTGCTCGCGTCGGGCAAGACCCGCAAGTGGACGAGGGTGAAGCAAGTGAAGTAAAGCCCTGAATGTTTTTACGTGCAAAACGTCTGCCGAGTGGTTAGACAGTCCTGCCGAACAACCAACAAACTTATGACTCGCAAACATCTCACACTCACCGTGACCGCCTGCGCGAGCCTCGCGCTCGCATCCTTCGCCTTCGCCGCGGAAAAGAAGCTGCCGCCGGCCTCCGACAAAAAGGGCGTGACTTTCGACAAGGACATCAAGCCCCTCTTTGAAAAAACGTGCTTCAAGTGCCACGGCGCCGAAAAGCAAAAGGGCAAGCTCCGCCTCGACAGCCTTGGCGCCGCGCTCAAGGGCGGCGAGAACGGCAAGGACATCATCCCCGGCAAGAGCGCCGACAGCCCGCTCGTCAAGGCCGTCGCCCGCGTGGTCGAGGACGACGCCATGCCGCCAACGGACAAGGGCAAGCCGCTCACGCCCGAGCAGGTCGGCCTGATCCGCGCGTGGATTGACCAGGGCGCGAAGTAAAAAGCTTCTGCAAACAAAAAAGCCCCGGTGTTCGCACCGGGGCTTTTCATTTTGTCCGGGCGAAGCTTTACGCCGCCTGCGGCGTGTGCTTGAACTTGCGCACGCGGCCGTAGGGCACCCATTCGAGCACGTAAAGGTCGCCCTTCGAGTCCACGGTGAGCGCGTGCGGCGCGATGAATTCCGGCCGCTTGTCCTTCTCCTCCTTCGGCACCGCCGAGCCGTCGCCGAGACGCGCGACCAGATTGCCCTGCCCGTCGAGGATGCTCACGCGCGCACCAAGCTCCGGCACGTAAAGATGGCCCCCGTGCTGGTAGAAACAGCACGGCGCCCGCATGTCGCCGATGGTGCGCTTGTATTCCAGCTCCATCGAATAAATCTCGATGCGCCCGTTCGCGCGGTCGGCGATGTAAATTTCCGTTTCCTTGCCGGCGGTGTTCACCCACACGCCGTGGCAGGTGTTGAACGTGCCGTGCGGCGCGTTCACGCCCGTGGGCGAGCCTTTCTCCGCGCGGCCGCCGATGGTCCTGATGTGTTTCCAGTTTTTGTCGAACCGGCTCACGATCTGGCTGCCGTAGCCGTCCACGGTGTAGATGTCGCCGTTGGGCGCGACCGCGACATCGGTCGGGTTGGTCCACGTGAATTTCTGGTGCGTCGAGTCCTCCTTGTCCACGTTGCCGATGGTGTAGAGGACCTTGCCCTTGAGGTCGGTCTTGTAAACGCGCTTGCCGAGCGCGGGCAGGTCCTTGCCGTCCTTGTCCTTGCCGCCGGGCGCGACATTTTCCGTGAAATACAGGAATTCGTCCTTGCCCTCCTTGCTCCAGTAAATGCAGTGCGCCGTCGCGGAAACCTGCTGCGTGGTGTAGCCGATCTTGTCGCCGAAATCCTGGCTCCATGTTTCAAGCAGTTTTCCGCCGCGGTCGAACACCGCCACGCACGGGCTGGCCGACCGGCTCGTCACGTAGATGCGGTCCTTTGAGTCCACGACGATGCCGCAGCCGAAGCCGTATTTCATGCCCTCGGGCAGCTTGCCCCAGTTTTCGTCGAGCGTGTAGGTCCATTTGCCCGTGCCGAAGCGGACTGGCTCTGCTTTTTCATCCGCGCCAGAGAGGCCGGGCAAAGTCATCGCTGCGCCGGTGGCAGCGCTGAATTTCAAAAAGTCGCGTCGGGTGAGACGATTGGGGAAGAGGTATTCGTTGGTTTGCATAGGTTGTGAAGAAATGTGACGCGAATCCGCTCGCAAAACTTCATGCCGTTGAAGGCAATCCGCCCGCATTGACGCCGCGGCGCGCTTCGGCCAATGTCTCTTCGCCGCCATGACCATCTGGGATTTGCACGTCCACCTTTCCGGCGTCTCCGGCCGCACGCCGCACGAACGCATGGCCCAGCTCATCGAGTTTGCCGACCGCATGGACATCGAGCGGCTCTGCGTTTACATGGGCTTTCCGTGGTCGCGCGACCCGTCGCCGGAAAAGCTGCGCGAGGAGAACGATCAGGTCCTCGAAGCCATCAGCCACTGGCACCATCGCGCGTTCGGCTTCGTGTATCTGAATCCCAAGCACGTCGAGGCCAGTCTCGCCGAGATCGAGCGCTGCGTCGCGCGCGGCCCGATGGTCGGCGTGAAGCTCTGGGTCGCGAAGGAATGTCGCGCACCCGAACTCGATCCCATCATCAAGCGCGCCGCCGAGTTGAAGACCGTCATCTTCCAGCACACGTGGCTCAAAGTCACCGGCAACGACCCCGGCGAATCCACGCCGCTCGACCTCGCCGAACTCGCCGCGCGGCACCCGACGGTCAACATTATCTGCGGCCACACCGGCGGCGATTGGGAACGCGGCATCCGCGCCATTCGCGCGCACAAAAATCTTTATGCCGACCTCGCCGGCTCCGACCCGGTGGCGGGCTACACCGAGATGGCCGTGCGCGAACTCGGCGCCGAGCGCGTCATCTACGGCAGCGACGCCGGCGGCCGCAGTTTCGCCTCGCAACTCTCGAAAGTCCTCGGCGCGAACGTGCCCGACGCCGCAAAGGAACTTATCCTTGCCGGCAACCTCAAGCGGCTCATGCTGCCGATACTGAAAGAAAAGGGCCTAAAGATTTGAAATAAAGGGTGCGTTAATCAACCACGTCACAAAATGTTCAACATGTTCAAAGCACAACCGAGGCTTCCCTTGAGCTTCGAGCGATGGAGTGAAGTGGATGTCATTGCATCCTCGGAGGAGTTGCATTGCGGCCCTTCCGTAACTGCGGTTCGCACGCTCGACCAGTGGCTCGACGAATACGAACGGTGGCGAGCAGGTTATGACGAGTTCATCAAAGCGGAATGTGCTGCGCCCGGAATTAGCGACGATTTCGACAAACGGCAACATGAGCACTACGCTGCGCTTCTCCTCCAATCAGGCCAATGGCGCGCGATCTTGTTGAAGTTGCTCCCTGATTGTCCCGAATCGGAGCTCTCAAAGTATCTGGCCGAGATTGACAGTTGCTTGGCCAAGTTGCGCAACAGGATTGAAAGGCGGTAACACTGCCATGATTCTTTAATTCATTTTGATCGTGCCCCATGCCCCTGATTGACACCAACGTCACCCTCTCGCGCTGGCCGTTCCGGCGTTGCCCGCTGGACGACACGCCCGCGCTCGTCGCCAAGCTGCGCGCCAGCAGCGTCACGCAGGCGTGGGCCGGCACCTTCGACGGGCTGTTGCACAAGGACATCGCCGCCGCCAACGCCCGCCTCGCCGATGAGTGCGCACGGCACGGCGGCGATTTGCTGCTGCCCTTCGGCTCGGTGAATCCCAAGCTGCCCGACTGGGAGGACGACCTGCGCCGTTGCGCCGAGGTCCACAAGATGCCCGGCATCCGGCTGCACCCGAATTACCACGGCTGCAAGCTCGACGACCCCGCGTTCGCGCGCCTGCTTGCGCTCGCCGCCGACCGCGGCCTGGTCGTGCAGCTCGCCGTCATCATGGAGGACGAGCGCACGCTGCATCCGCTCGTGCAGGTGCCGCCCGTGGACACCGCGCCGCTCGTGGACTTGCTCAAGAAGCTGCCGAAACTCCGGCTGCAACTGCTCAACGCCTTCCGCACCGTGCGCGCCGAGCCGCTGCTGCGGCTGGCCGCTGTGGGCGCGCACTTTGAAATCTCCATGCTTGAAGGCGTTGGCGGCGTGGCGAACCTCGCGTCGCAAATTCCGGTGAAGCAAATCCTCTTCGGCTCGCACGCGCCGTTCTTCTACTTCGAGTCGGCGGTGCTGAAGCTCAAGGAATCCGTGCTGACGGACGCGCAGTTGCAGGCGATTCGCGAGGACAACGCGCGCCGGTTGCTCGCCGACAAGGCCCGATGAACTGATTCATTCCGGCTTGAGGAATACCACTTTCACGCCGCCCTTTTTTTGTTCGGGCTTGTTGAACGTGTCCATCAGGCTCGGCGGCGGCGTGGCGGCGGGTTGTTTTTCAGCGGTAGCGATGGGCTTCGTTTCCGCGGCGGGTGCGAGCGCCTCGCGCAGCGCGCCTTCGACGAGCGACGTGCAATGCACTTTCGTCGGTGGCAGCGGGCCGAGGTCCTTGCCGAAATCTTCGCCGCGCATGGCGAGCGCTTCCTCGGGCGTCTTGCCCTGGATGAGTTCCATCGCGAGGCTCGCGGCGGCGATGGCCGTCTCGCAGCCGAAGGACTGGAAGCTGGCTCGGTCAATCACCTTGCGGCCGCCCTCGTCCTTGAACTTCACCCACACGCGCAGCATGTCGCCGCAATCGGCGTTGCCCACCGTGCCGACCGAGTCGGCATTGGCCATCTCGCCCATGTGCTGCGGGTTGGCCATCGCATCGGCGACACGTTTTTGAAAATCATTTCCGTCTGAATTCATTTTTTACAGCTACAATATCCCTAAACAGAGAATGCCAAGAATCAAAATCAGCGTCGCCAATCCCTGTAAGCCGTTCTTTGACACACGCCCAACTTCTGAAAGATGTCTGCTCAAAGCAAATGCAACGATACTAAACAAAATAAAGTAGCCAGCGATGATTTCAAATGCAGATGACGATCCGTCCAGTTCGAGAGCGACAAGGCTCGCTCCGAGCAGGCAGAAGAGCGACGCAGTTATAACGACGATTTTTTGCGACTTTACGCCCCATACGAAACAACCGATGGCCGCCCAAAACGAAAGGGATTCTGTTATAAAGTCGGTAGTTCTCATGCTGCCGCAGTTTTTTGCGAGGCTTCCAGTTTATACCTCGGCACGTTCGCGTCCACTTCCTGCGCCCACGCGTCAATGCCGCCGCGCAGATACTTGGCGTTCGTGAAGCCGTGGCCGGCGAAGTAGGCGGCGGCGTCGAGGCTCGCCGAGCCGTCGTGGTCATAGAAGACCAGCAGCGCATCGCGCGCGGCCTTGCCCATGAGCGATTGCACCAGCTCCTGATTCACGAACTCCGCGCCGTCGAGGCGGACGGCGTCCCATTCCTCGCGCGTGCGGATGTCCAGCAGCCGCACCGGCTCGCCGCGCGCGCGGCGGTCGGCGACTTCGCGCGGCGTGATTTCGAGCTGCCGGTCCTGCTCGTGGCTCGCCTGGATGTGCGCGAGGACTTCGGCGACGTTCAGCGCGCCGCTGCGCTCGCAGAGTTGCGCGAGGGTTTCGGTGGGTTGGAAACCGCAGCTCGCGCAGCCGCCGAGGTGGTATTTACGGAAGAGCGCGCGCCGCGCGCCGGGATAGGCGGCGAGCACGTCGCGCATCGTCGAGTCGGGTCCGATGGCTTCAGTGAGAGTCATAAACCTTCATTCGCGACTGGAAGTTAAGCGCACAAGCCGGCGCTGTCGAACGGGAAAACCCGCGTTGCGTCGCGGATTAGCGCGGCTGTTTTTACGCGGCCAAAGCATTATCTTGCGTGGCGCGCGCCGTGCCGCTACGGATAGGGTGTCATGTTGACGATACTGTTGAAACTCGCGATTGGCCTCACGTTCGGACTCATCATCCTCGCGCTGTTGTGAAGTGCTTCCGTTATCTGCGCGACCCGCTGTTCCTCGGCTGCTGCGCGCTCTACGCCACGAACCGCTGGCTCATCAAGCCTCACGTCCACGTGATGTTCTTCCGCTGCTGGTTCAACGACACGCTGCTCATCCCGTGCGCGCTGCCGCCGGTGCTGATGGTTCACCGCTGGTTTGGATTGCGCGCGCACGACGCGATGCCGACCACGCTCGAAATCTTCGCGCATCTCACCGGCTGGGCCGTGCTTTTCGAGGTCATCGGGCCGTGGCTGGTTCCGCACACGACGGCCGACCCGTGGGATGTCGTGGCCTACGCGGCTGGCGCGGTGGTTGCACTGCTGTGGTGGCATCGTGGACTGCCGAAGCGGTGGGAAGTTTCCGAAAAAATCTGACGCCGCGCGAACGTCTCACGCGACGTTCGACTTATACCAGTCAAGCGCGAGGTCGAGGCCCTCTTGCATCGTGTGCGTGGGTTCGTAGCCGAGAAGGCGGCGCGCCTTGTCCACGTTCGCGAGCGAATGGCGCACGTCGCCGGGACGGAACTCGCGATACGTCGGCTTCTGCTCGGGCAAACTCGGATCGCGTTTTCTCAAGCCATCGTGAATCCCGGCGTAGAGCTGGTTGAGCGTCGTGCGGTCGCCGACTGCAATATTGTAAATCTGGTTCAATGCCTCGGGTTTTTCCGCCGCCGCGCCGAGCAGGTTCGCCTGCACCACGTTCGCGATGTAGCAGAAGTCGCGGCTCGTTTCGCCGTCGCCGTTGATGAAGACCGGCTCACGCCGCAGCAGCGAGGCGACCCACTTGGGGATGACCGCCGCATACGCGCCGTCCGGGTCCTGCCGCGGGCCGAAGACGTTGAAGTAGCGCAGGCCGACGGTGTGAAAGCCGTAGCAGCGCGAAAAGATGTCCGCGTAAATCTCGTTGAACTTCTTCGTCGCCGCGTAAGGTGAGAGCACGCTGCCGGTTTTTTCCTCGACCTTCGGCAGGTCGGGATGGTCGCCATAAACGGAACTGCTCGACGCATAGACGAAGCGTTTCACCTTCGCGTCGCGCGCGGCCAGCAGCATGTTGAGGAAGCCGGTGACGTTCGCGTTGTGGCTCGCCAGCGGGTCGGCAATGGACCGCGGCACGCTGCCGAGCGCGGCCTGATGCAGCACGAAATCCACGCCCACGCACGCCTCGGCGCAGACGTGCAACATGCGGATGTCGCCCTCGATGAAGTGGAAGCGCGACCATTGCGTGCCGTTGACGAGGCCGCGCACTTCATCGAGATTTTTTTTGAAACCGGTGGCGAAGCTGTCGAGGCCGACGACGTGCTGGTCGAGCTTGAGGAGCGCTTCGATCAGGTTCGAGCCGATGAAGCCCGCGCAGCCCGTGACAAGCCAGCGGCGCGGGTTCGCCTTGAGTTCAGCCTTGTATTGACCGTAGGCACTCACGCCTTCCACACTTTTCCGGCGGCGACTTTCACGTCGGCCATCGCGTTGCGCGTGTCCACGATGCACTGCGCCCAGTCGGCGAGCTCCTGGTTGTTCGCCTTTTTGTGGTTCGTGGAGATCACCACCACGTCGAAGCTGGCGATGCTTTCCTTCGTCCACGGCACCGACTTCGTGCCCGCCCAGTGGCCGTGCTCGCGGCTCGGACGGATCACCGGCACATGCGGATCGAAGTAGGCCACTTCCGCGCCGCGTTCCTTGTAGAGATCGAGCAGGATGTAGCTCGGCGACTCGCGGTCGTCGTCCACGTTCGCCTTGTAGGCGAGGCCCATGATGAGAATCTTGCTGCCGTTGAGCGCCTTTTTCTTCGCGTTGAGCGCCTCCTGCGTGCGATGCACGACATACATCGGCATGGCGGTGTTCACCTCGCCGGCGAGTTCGATGAACTTCGTGTTCTGCCCGTATTCGCGCGCCTTCCACGTGAGATAAAACGGATCAATCGGAATGCAATGCCCGCCGAGGCCGGGGCCGGGATAGAACGCCATGTAGCCAAATGGCTTGGTTTTCGCGGCGTTGATGACTTCCCACACGTCAATGCCCATCGCGGCATAAACTTGTTTCAGCTCGTTCACCAGCGCGATGTTCACGCCGCGGAAAATATTTTCGAGAAGCTTGGTCGCCTCGGCAGCGCGGCATGAGGAGACGGGGATGATGGTCTTGATGGCCTTGCCGTAAAGCTCGATGGCGCGTTGCAGGCACGCCGGCGTGAGGCCGCCGACGACCTTCGGAATCTGCGCGACGATGCTGTTCGGGTTGCCGGGGTCTTCGCGCTCCGGCGAGAAGGCGAGATTGAAATCCACGCCGGCCTTCAAGCCGCTGCGCTCCAGCACGGCGCGCAAATCCTCGTCCGTCGTGCCGGGATACGTGGTGGATTCGAGCACCACGAGCAGGCCTTTGTGAACGTGCGGCAAAATCGCCTCGCCTGACTTGATGATGTAGCTGATGTCCGGCTCGCGATTTTTGTTCAGCGGCGTCGGCACGCAAATGATGACGGCGTCGAGTTGCTTGATCGTGGAAAAATCCGTGGTCGCGCGGAATCGCCCGGCGTTGACCTGCTCCTGAATCGCCGCCGCCGGGATGTGCTCGATGTAGCTCCTGCCCGCCGTGAGCGCGACGACCTTCCGGTCATCCACGTCAAGGCCGGTGACGTTCACGCCCGAGCGGGCAAACTGGAGAGAGAGCGGAAGCCCGACGTAGCCGAGGCCAATGATGCCGATATTCATGGGTTGCGGATGGCTTGGTTGTATTGCTGGCGAAGGTTGTAATTGTTGCGTTGCGGAATGAGAAGCCAAAGTTGTCTCGCGGACCGTTGCTGGAACGAGCTTTTTTGTTTTGGCCGTTCCGCGCCGCTGCTAAGTTCAAGCTGTGCCGAACGACGACTTGTTCGCAGCCGCGAAACCGGCGGAGGCGCCGAAGCTTTCCGCTTCCGGCGAACCGGAGCGTCCGCCGGGCCAGATGCCGCTGGCGGCGCGGATGCGTCCGCGTTCGCTCGACGAGTATTGCGGGCAGCAACACATCCTCGCGCCGGGCCAACTCCTGCGCCGCGCCATCGAGGCGGATCGCATCCAATCGCTCATCTTTTATGGCCCACCGGGCACGGGCAAAACGTCCCTCGCGCAAATCATCGCGCGGCAGACGAAGTCGAAATTCGAGCGTCTCAGCGGCGTGGAATCCAACGTGGCCGACATGCGCCGCGTGCTCGCGGGCGCGACGAACCGCCTCGAAAACACCGGCCAGTCCACGATCCTCTTCATTGATGAAATCCACCGCTTCAACAAGGCGCAGCAGGACGTGCTGCTGCCCGATGTCGAGAGCGGCGTCGTGCGGCTCATCGGCGCGACCACGCACAACCCGTTCTTCTTTGTCAACTCGCCGCTCGTCTCGCGCTCGCAGATTTTCGAGCTGCAATCGCTGACCGAGGAAGACGTGCTGAATTTGTTGAAGCGCGCGCTCGCCGACGCGGAACGCGGTCTCGGTCATATCAAGATTCGCGCGGATGAGGAGGCGTTGAAACATCTCGCGAAAGTCTCCGACGGCGACGCGCGCAAGGCGTTGAACTCGCTCGAAATCGCCGCGCTCACCACGCCGCCGGGCACGGATGGCTTCATCCTCGTCACACTCGCCGTGGCCGAGCAGTGCATTCAGAAAAAGGCCATCGTCTATGACGGCGACGGCGACGCGCACTACGACACGATCAGCGCGTTCATCAAGGCCATGCGCGGCAGCGATCCCGACGCCGCGCTCTACTGGCTCGCGAAGATGATCCACGCCGGCGAGGACCCGCGCTTCATCTCGCGGCGCATCCTGATCCACGCCGCGGAGGATGTCGGCCTCGCGGACCCGATGGCGCTGGTGCTTGCGGGCGCGGCGCATCACGCGGCGGAATTCGTCGGCTGGCCCGAGGCGCGCATCCCCATCGCCGAGGCGACGATCTACATCGCGACGGCCAACAAGAGCAACTCGGTCGTGAAGGCCATTGACGCCGCGCTCGAAGACGTCCGCACCGGCCGCACGCTCGCGGTGCCGCAGCATTTGCGCGACGCGAGCTACAAGGGCGCGAAGCGGCTCGGCCACGGGCAGGGCTACGATTATTCGCACGACAACCCGGGCCACTTCGCGCCGCAGGATTACCTCGGCGAAGCGCGCCGCTTCTACGAACCGACCGATCAGGGCGTGGAGAAGAAGATCAAGGAACGCGTCGAACACTGGCGGAAGTTGTCGGCCGAAGCGCTGGAAAAAACTCCGAACAAAACGAAGCGGTGACAACTTCTGAAAAGAAAGCTGCATTCCGCAAAAGGCTCCGCGCCGAGTTGAAGAACCTTTCCCCGGCCGAGCGCGCCGCGGCTTCAACAAAAGCCGTTAACCTTTTTCAGCAACAGCCCGTCTGGCATTCGGCGTGCGCGATCCTGCTCTACGCCCCGTTGGCGGAGGAGCTGGACGTCTGGCCGCTCGCGTCGCAGGCGCTCTCGATGGGAAAGCAACTCGTTCTCCTCCGGCATCAATCCGATGGCACGCATTACACGCCACATGTCGTCACGGATTTGGAACGCGATCTGGTGCGCGGGCCGCACGGCATCCGCGAGCCGCGCGCGGGATGTCCTGTGTTCCCGTTAAACCGGCTGGACTTGCTGCTGGTTCCTGGGCTAGCTTTCGATGTTCGAGGCGGACGGCTGGGCCGGGGCGGAGGCGTGTTCGACCGGCTGCTGGCCGGGGCTGCGGGTGTGCACGTGGGCGTGGCGTTTGATTTTCAAATCGTGGACGCCGTGCCAACGGAGTCACATGATGCTAAAGTGGATTGTGTGTTGACACCGACGCGCTGGCTCGTGGCGGCGCGCGACTGAAGATGACTTTGCTCGCTGAAATTGGTTGGGAACACGGCGCGGGGCTGGCCGCCGGCGTGGCGCTCGGCTACGCCTTTTTCCGGTGGAAGGAGAGTCATCGCCGCGACGCGCTCAAGCTTCAGGAGCAGGCGCTGCTCGACAAGGCCCGCAGCGAGGCCGACGCCGTCGTGCGCAAGGCGCGCCTCGATGCCGAGGAGGAGGCGATGAAGCTGCGCCGGCAGACCGAGGCGAGTTTCTGCGAACGGCAGCAGAAAATTTCCTGCGAGGAACAGCGGCTCACGCAGCGTGAGGCTGCGACGAACCAGGAGGCCGTCGTGCTCGCGGCGCGGGCGCAGACGTTGCAGCAGCAGGAGAAGGGGCTTCAACAGAGGGAATCCGGACTCGAAGCCGCGCGCATCGAGGCCGAGCAGCTTGCAATCCAGCGCCGCGAACAGCTCCAAAAGATTTCCCGCCTCAGCGTTGCCGAAGCTCGCGCGCAGTTCATCAGGGAAGTTGAGCTGGAGGCGATGAAGGACGCCAACGACCTCACGCGCCACATCGTCGAGGACGCGCGCACACGCGCCGAGGCCGAGGCCACGCGCGTCATCTGCATGGCCATCCAGCGTTACGCGGCCGACAGCACCTTCGAGGCGACGACCGCGACGATTGCGCTCGAAGGCGACGAGATCAAGGGCCGCATCATCGGGCGCGAGGGCCGCAACATCCGCGCGTTCGAGGCGGCGACGGGCGTGACCGTTTTGATTGACGACACGCCGAACGCCGTCGTGCTCTCCGGCTTTGATCCGGTTCGCCGCGAAATCGCGCGCGAGGCCATGCAACGACTCATTCTCGACGGGCGCATTCATCCCACGCGAATCGAGGAAGTCGTCGCGAAGGTCAACAGCGAGATGGAGGAGACCATCGTGAAGGCCGGCGAAAACGCCGTGTTCCGCACGGGCCTGCCGCCGATGCACCCGGAGATCGTGAAGCTGCTCGGTCGGCTGCGGTTCCGTCAGAGTTTCGCGCAGAACATTCTCGACCACTCCGTCGAGGTCGCACACCTCGTCGGCCTCATGGCGGCGGAACTCGGCCTTGACGCGACCGAAGGCAAGCGCGCCGGGTTGCTGCACGACATCGGCAAGGCCATCAACCACGAGGTTGAAGGTTCGCACGCGATCATCGGCGCGGACTTCATCCGCCGTTACGGCGAGAACGAGGATGTCGTCAACGGCGTCGCCTCCCATCACGACGAAGTCCCGCACACGTGCGTCTGGGGCATCCTCGTCAGCGCGGCGGACGCCATCAGCGCATCGCGGCCCGGCGCGCGCGCGGAGTCCATGACGACGTATCTCAAGCGCCTCGAAAACTTGGAGAAGATCGGCCTGTCCTTCGCCGGCGTGGAGAAATGCTACGCCGTGCAGGCGGGCCGCGAGCTGCGCGTCATCGTCCAGCCCGACATGCTGGACGACGTGCAAGCCGCGGCGCTGGCCCGAAGCATCACGCGCAAGATCGAGGACGAACTGCAATATCCCGGCCAGATTCGCGTGACGGTCATCCGCGAGACCCGCGTGGTGGAGTTTGCGAAATAACCGCTTGATGGCCGCAGGAGCGTAACTTCACCGGCCCAACAAAAACGGCCGGTCGTTGCCGACCGGCCGCCGATTGGAAACCTCCTAACGGAGTGTTAGCTCTGCTGGGGTTTCTTCTCTTCCGGCTTTTTCTCCTCCTGCTTGGGTTGGTCTTTCTTTTCCTCGGGCTTCTTCTCTTCCTGCTTGGGCTGGTCCTTCTTCTCTTCCGGCTTCTTCTCGTCATCGGCCTTGGCGACGCTGAAGCTGCAAGCGACAGCGAGCGCGAGGGCGATGAGGATCTTGTTCATCTTCATGTTGGTGTTGGTTTGGTTGTTGGTTGGTTGCCGTCTCCTCCCCGGCTCGCCGCAGGCACCCGCCCGGACGACGCCGGGTGGGATTCGGCAGGCGCTTTTTGCCACAAAGCAATCTGCGTGTCCATAGGCCGCGCACTTTTTTTGAATTTCGCTTGACGCCGCGCCGCTCTTGTTGTGACGGCAGACACGGAAATTTTTCCCGTGTCGGATGCGAGTTGTGCGCGAAACGGGAACGCGTATAATTGCCTGACGAACATCAACCGTTATGACACGCCAGCAAACCCTCGACCTCTATTTCATGGAAGCGCGCTTCAAGCTCATCGAGCTGGCCGCCTTCCTTGACCGCGTGGACCGCTCCCCCGGCGAGGATGACTTCCGCATCCGCGCCTTTCGCGAAGCGATGAAGGAACTCTCGAAGAAAAAGCCGGAGCGCGCGAAGCAAGTCCTGCTCTCGCTCAGTGATCCAACAACGAAGCCGCTCGCGAAGGCGACGGTGAAGGGTGCAACGGGTGCGTGGCCGGGGAAAGCAGGTTGACGCGGACACCGTGAAACACTACTGTTTCACACCATGAGCACCCCAACAGTTAGCATCCGCGAGCTTCGGACGGACTTCCGCGCGGTGAAGCGCAAGGTCGAACAGTTCGGCCAAGTCACCATCACCGACAACGGCGAGCCGGCTTACGTGATGGGGCCGGTGGTGCCTAAGCCAAAGAAACGCCGCCCGATGCCGGACTACATGGCCCGGCTGCTCAAGCGCCAGCCCAAGCCCATGTCCGAAAGGGCGACGCGCGAGTTCTGGGACTACGAACGTGGCGACCGCTGAACAAACAATCTACGCAGACCCCAGCGCGCTGGCCTGCCTGTATCTGCACCAGCACGAACGTTCGCGCCGGATTGTGGCTTGGCGCGCCGGTGTAGACGGCGCGTTGCCGGTTACGCATCACGGCAGGACGGAGATTGCCAACGCCATCTGCCTGGCCCGGTTTCGAGGCGATCTCGATGACAACGGACTCACCGAGGCGCTGGCTGATTTTGAAAGCGACTTTGCCCACGGCCGCTTGAATCAGGCGGACATTCTCTGGCGCGCGGCCTTGAACCGGGCGGCGGAACTGAGCCGCACCCACACGCCGAACTTGGGCACACGCGCGCTGGACGTGCTGCACGTGGCCTGCGCGCTGGAGCTGAAGATGAAGCACTTCCTGACCTTTGACGACCGGCAGCGAAAGCTGGCGGCGGCGGCGGGATTGAAGACAATCAAGCTTTGATGAACACGGTGAAACAACTCACCGACCCGACCACCAAGCCGTTGGCGAAGGCGACGGTGAAGGGTGCAACGGGTGCGTGGCCGGGCGCGAAGTGAACATGAATCTGAGAGAAGATCAGCGAGTGATTGAATTCGTCGGTGAGGCTAGGGCCCTTCGTGTGTTGCTTGAGTCTGAGCCTGCTGACATTTCAACTTGGCCTCGCTCGTTGCTGGTGTCGCTCGCATCTCTCTATGCATTGGCGCTGAAATTACCGGACATCGAAATCAGCGAGGAGGAGGAACTGGAACTAGGACTGCCAAAAGAGTTTGCTGTGATGCATGAAGAGAAAGTTGTGATTTGGAATCGTGTCCAGCGGATCTTTGGTAAACATGATCGTTATCATGATGTTTTCGACCCGGCTGATGCTCATGACCACGAAGTTGTCGGTGGTGCCTTAAGTGACGACCTGATGAGCATTCATGGAGACATCGCTCCGGGATTACGCGCATGGGAATCGAGCGGAGATGAGGAACTGGCGAGATTGGTCGTTTGTTGCTGGCGAGCGAATCTGGAGTTTCATTGGGGGCGCCATGCCACAGATGCGATTCGGGTGTTACATTTCTTGGTTGAAGACGGCGGCAGCAAATTCAGTGTCAGAACCGACTAGCAACTTTATGCGCTACATCGAACCCCACGGCCACATGGTCAGCCGCACGACGGACGATTACCAGGACATGGTCACCGCCGGGTGCGCCGCGGTGTGCGAGCCGGCCTTCTGGGCGGGCTTTGACCGCAGCAGCGTCCACGGCTTCTACGATTACTTCTGCCAGCTCACGGATTACGAGCCGAAGCGCGCCGCCAAGTTCGGCCTGCCGCACTTCTGCTGGCTCTGCATCAATCCCAAGGAATCCGAGGACACCAAGCTCGCCGAGGAAGTCATCGGCATCATCCCGCAGTTCCTCGACCGACCGACCGTGCTCGGCATCGGCGAAATCGGCTTGAACAAAAACTCGAAGAACGAAATCAAGGTGCTCGAATGGCACATTGACCTCGCCGCGCGCACGAACCAGCTCATCCTCGTCCACACGCCGCACCTCGAGGACAAGCTCAAGGGCACGCGCCTCATCGTGGACGCACTGAAGTCCGACAAACGCATCCGGCCCGAGCGGGTCATCATTGACCACGTCGAGGAGCACACGGTCGCGCACGTGCTGGACGCGGGCTTCTGGGCGGGCATGACGCTTTACCCGGAGAGCAAGTGCTCGCCGGCGCGGGCGATTGACATTTTGGAGTGCTACGGCAGCGAGCGCATCTGGATGAACAGCGCGTGCGACTGGGGCGTGAGCATCCCGCTGAACGTGCCGCGCACCGCGCTGGAAATGCGCAAGCGCGCATGGACGGCTGAGGCGATTGACAACGTCATTTACGGAAACCCGTTGAAATTCATGAGCCAGTGCCCGAAGTTCAAGCTACCGTCGGCGTGAAGGTTTTCCGCGACTGAAAATTTGACTGTTCTCTCCCGCCGCCGCGCGATTGAATCGCCCCGCAGAATTTCATGAGCAACGGAACCTCAAGCATGTTGGTCGCGGTGGCGAACGACTTCGTGTGCGTTCGCATCGCGGGCCGCGCGAACTTCGCCGCGAGCGTGGACTTCAAGACGCTCGTTAGCGAGCTGCGCGCGCGCGGCCACCAGCGCTTCCTGCTCGACCTCGCCGCGTGCCCGATCATGGACAGCACGTTCCTCGGCGTGCTCGCGGGTTTCGCGCAAAAGCTCGCCGACGCGCCAAGCGCGCTAGAGACACCGTTCGTAGAACTCATCAATCCAAACGACCGCGTGCTCGGCCTGCTCGACAACCTCGGCGTGCTGGAACTTTTCAAGGTCGTCCAGTGCGCGCCTACGCCGGATGCGCAGTTTGAGCCGGTGAAGTCCGTCGCCGCCGAGACGAGCAAGACCGACATGTCGCGCAACTGCCTCGAAGCCCACCGCACGCTCATGGCGCTCAACCCGGAGAACGTGGCGCGCTTCAAGGACGTGACGAAGTTCATCGAGGAAGATTTGAAGCGGCAGGCCGGCAACTGAGCCGGTGTGCGGATCGTTCAATCCGGTTTGAACTCACCGCCGTTGATTTTTCCGCCACGTGCTTGCCTTGGATTTCTCGCGGCCTACACTCCGCGCGCATGTTGAACCTCGCCACGCTCAATCCGCAGCAGCGGCTCGCCGTCGAGACGCACCGCGGGCCGGTGCTGATCCTCGCCGGCGCGGGCACGGGCAAGACGCGCGTCATCACCTTCCGCATCGCGCACATGATCCAGCGCGGCATCGCGCCGGATAACATCCTTGCCGTCACCTTTACCAACAAGGCCGCGCGCGAAATGCAGGAGCGCGTGAACCAGCTCGTCCCAAAAATGCGGAATGCGGAACGCGGAACGCGGAACGCAGACGATTCTCGACTTTCGACCCTCGACTCTCGGCCAACAATTAGCACGTTTCACTCGCTCTGCGTGCGCATCCTGCGCCAGCACATCGAGAAGCTCGGTTACAAGCGCAACTTCGTCATCTACGACGAGTCGGAACAGCTCAGCGCGATCAAAAAAATCCTCAGCCACATTTCCGCGAAGGGCGAGAAGACTGATCCGCACGCAGTGCTCGCGATGCTGAGCAAGTTCAAGAACGGCGGCTCGCAGGCGGCGGTGTTCGGCGAGGAGAGCGTCCGCGCGCTGGCCGAGCACGTGCGCAAGCGCTACGAGTCCGCACTCAAGGCGTGCAATGCGGTGGATTTCGACGATTTGATTCTCCTCACGCTCCGCATCTTCACCGAGCATCTCGATGCGCTCGAAGCCTGTCGCGCGCGCTTCCGCTACGTGATGGTGGACGAATACCAGGACACGAACGCCGCGCAGTTCCAGCTCGTCCACGCGATCGCACGCGAGCACCGCAACCTCTGCGTCGTAGGCGACGACGACCAGTCCATCTACGGCTGGCGCGGCGCGGAAGTCGCGAACCTGCTCGACTTGGAAAAGCACTTTCCGGAAGTGAAAGTGGTCAAGCTCGAACAGAACTACCGCTCGACGAACACGATTCTCCAGGCCGCCAACGCGGTCATCAAAAACAACCCGCGCCGCCGCGGCAAAAACCTGTGGTCGCAGAAAGGGCAGGGCGACAAGATCGCGCTGTTCGCCTTCGCGAACGAAGAGGAAGAGGCGCGCACCATCGTTGGCGAGATTGAGTTCAAGCGTATGGCGCGGCGCGTGCCGTGGAGCGAACAGGCGATTCTGTTTCGCACGAACCTCCAGTCGCGCCCGCTCGAAACCGAATTGCGCAAGGCCGGCGTGCGTTATCACCTCATCGGCGGGCAGAGTTTCTTTGACCGGCGCGAAGTGCGCGACTTCCTCGCATATCTCAAGACGTTTCTCAACCCGCACGATGACGTGAGCCTGCTGCGCATCGCGAACACGCCCGCCCGCGGCCTGAGCGACGTGACGATGGAGCGACTACTCGCCGCGAGCCAGGAGCGGCACAGCAGCGTCTTCGCCGCGATGCGGCACACGGATGTGCAGGCGCAGTTTCAGGCGCGCACGGCGGAAAGCATCCGCGAGTTCGTGAACTTCGTCGAACACCGCCGCGCGCAACTTGCCAGCGAGTCACTTGGCCGCGACGCGAGTGGTTTGGAAAAGTTTTCCACCAGCTTCCTCGACGAAATCGGCTATTGGAGCGAACTGCGCCGTTCCGAAAAGGATGTTGAAGCCGGCGAGAACCGCGTCCGCAACCTGCGCGACCTCATCGCCACGATGGACGGAACCAACAGCACGGTTCTCTCCGAAAAGCTGGAATCCTTCCTCGAAGACCTCACGCTCGACGCCGAACGCGAGGAGGAGAAAGAAAACACCGGCGACGCAGTGACGCTGATCACCACACATTCGTGCAAGGGCCTGGAGTTTCCGCATGTGTATCTCGTCGGCGTCGAGGACGGCCTGCTGCCGCACGCGCGCTCGAAGGTCGAGGGCACGCTCGACGAGGAGCGCCGGCTGTTTTATGTCGCCATCACCCGCGCGAAGGAGACGCTCGCCATCAGCCACTGCGGCGCGCGGCGCAAATACGGCCAGCTCATGCCTTGTCATCCGTCGCCGTTTCTGAAGGAGCTGCCCGCCGAACTGGTCGAGGACATGAACGCGAAGTCCCGCGAGCCCGTGAAGCCAGACGCCGGCAAGGACCTCTTCGCCGCGATGCGCGCCGCCGTGGGCTGACGCGCCGCGTTGCATTCTCGCAACGCCTCGTTACACTCGCCGCATGTCCAGCATCCATTCGTCGCGCCGCAAATTTCTCCGCGCTGCCGCTGTTGCGAGTGCGGGCGTGGCGCTCGGCGCGCGCGCGGAGGACACCGTCACGCTGCCCTTCGCGAACGGCGAGCGGCCGCTCGTGAAGTATCCCGGCAAGCGCCCGCTCCTCCGCCTCACCACGCGCCCGCCGCAATTGGAGACGCCGTTCAGCGTGTTCAACGAGGGCGTGCTCACGCCGAACGACGCGTTCTTCGTCCGCTACCATTTGATGCTCAACTCGCCGCCGGCGAACGTGGACATCGAGACCTTCACCGTCGCGATCAAGGGCAAGGTCAACACGCCCGCGAGCTACACGGTGGCGGAGTTGAAAAAGAATTTCGAGGAAACCGAAGTCACCGCGGTCAACCAGTGCTCCGGCAACGGGCGCGGCTTCTCGAATCCGCGCGTCGCCGGCGGCCAGATGGGCAACGGCGCGATGGGCAACGCGCGCTGGCGCGGCGTGCGCCTGGCCGACGTGCTCAAGAAATGCGGCGTCGCTGCGGGCGCGCGGCAAGTGACGTTCAACGGCCTCGACGCGCCGATGGTTGCGCAGACGCCGGACTTCGTGAAGGCGCTCGACGTGGACCACGCGCTCGATGGCGAGGCGCTGCTCGCCTACGCGATGAACGGCGAGGACTTGCCGCTTCTTAACGGCTTCCCGCTGCGCCTCGTCGTGCCCGGCCACTACGGCACGTATTGGATCAAGCACCTGCACGAGATCACGGTGGTTGACGAGGTCTTCAACGGCTTCTGGATGGCGACGGGCTACCGCATCCCCGACAACGACTGCGGCTTCATCGCGCCGGGCACGACGGTGGCGAAGACCATTCCCATCGGGCGTTTCAACGTGCGCTCGTTCATCACAAACCTCGCCGACGGCGCGCGGCTCAAGGCCGGCGCGGAACGCATCGTGCGCGGCATCGCGTTCGACGGCGGCTTCGGCATCGCGGAAGTGCTCTTCTCCGAGGACGGCGGGCGCACGTGGCGCGAGGCGCAGCTCGGCAAGGACCTGGGCAAATACTCGTTCCGCGAATGGACCATCGCCTTCACACCGCGCAAGGCCGGGCCGATGGAACTCAAGTGCAAGGCGACGAACCGCATCGGCCAATCACAGCCCGCCGAGGCGCAGTGGAACCCGTCCGGCTACATGCGCAACGTCGTCGAGACGGTGAAGGTGGCGGCGAGTTAAGGCTCTCGACCATGCACGAGCGTATTTCAATCCTGAGTTTGCTGGTTGCCGTTTTTGCCTATGGATGCGCAAGCCGACTCAGCGGCGAAATCGAGTTTCACAATCGAAGCAGCACGCCATTATGGGTGGAGGTTTCAGGCTTCGATAGCAATCCTCCTGTGGGCGCACTGAGTCCAGCAGCGACGGCAGGCTCGTTCTTGCATTCGATGCGATTGCCTACAGAGGTGACATTGTCATGGAGCGAGGGCAGCGACGCTTGGACGACGCCTGGGCGCCAAGTGCGGACGAATATATCGCTTTTAGATTTATCTCCCCGCGGACCAGTTCTCGTTTTTGAGTTCACGCCAGAACACGTTTGGATAGCCAAGTATAAGCAACGCTGGCAGCCAGGCCAGAGTCATTAACCCGCTGGTCTGCGAGCAGTGAATTTATGAAGACACGAAAATTTGTGCCGCTGGTTTGCTGCATCTCAACCGCGTGTGCGCTGCTGGCCGTCGCCGCGCCGGTGAAATACGAGGCGCCGCCGGAGACGGCTGCGTTCAAGGACGCGCCCGGCGTCGAGCTTGCGAAGCAAAGCTGCCTGCTTTGCCATTCGGCGGACTATGTGCTCATTCAGCCGCCCCTGCCGCGAGCGTTCTGGGAGGCGAACATCGAGAAGATGCGCGGCAAATTCGGTGCGCCCATCCCGAAGGACAAGGTCGCGCCGCTCGCGGATTACTTCGCCGAGAATTACGGCAAGAAATAGCGCGTCCACCGACTTCAACGCGCCATGCTGAAATTTATCCACCGCATCAGCCTGACGCAGTGGATCGTGGTCGCGATGGTCGCAGGCATCGCCGTCGGCTGGGAGTTTCCAGCGAAGACGCATCCCGACCTCGCGCTGAACCTCAAGGTCGTTTCCAACATTTTCCTCAAGCTCATCAAGTGCATCATCGTGCCGATCATCTTCGGCACGCTCGTCACCGGCATCGCCGGCCACAGCGATGACCTCAAGGCCGTTGGCCGGCTCGCGTTCAAGTCGCTGCTCTACTTCGAGGTCGTCACCACGCTCGCGCTGGGCGTTGGATTGCTTGCGGTCAACACGGTCAAACCCGGCGTCGGTGTCGCGCTCAAGCAGCCCGCCGAGACCGGCAAGGAACTCTCCGCGAAGAAGCTGACCACGCAGGAGATGATCGAGCACATCGCGCCGAAAAGTTTCTTCGAGAGCGCGGCTAACAACGACGTGCTGCAAGTCGTCGTGTTCGCCGTCATCTTTGCCGTCGCGCTCACGCAGGTCAGCGGCCGGCCCAAGGAGACGATGCTCAACTTCTTCGAGGGCTTGAGCGAAGTGATGTTCAAGTTCACCGGGCTGGTGATGATGTTCGCGCCGTTCGGCATCGGCGCGGCGATGGCCGTCACCGTCGGCCACAGCGGCATTGATGTGCTCAAGAACCTGGCGATGCTCGTGCTCACGCTTTACGGGGCGCTCGTCGTCTTTGCGCTCGTCGTGTTGCTGCCGATCATGCTGCTCGCGCGTATTCCAGTGTTGAAGTTCCTCCGCGCCGTGAAGGAACCCGCACTGATCGCCTTCTCGACTACCTCCTCCGACGCCGCGCTGCCGACCGCTTTCAAGCGCATGGTCGAGTTCGGCGTGCCCAAGCGCATCGTGTCCTTCGTGCTGCCGACCGGCTACTCGTTCAATCTCGACGGCAGCACGCTTTACCTCGCCATCGCGTCGGTCTTCGTCGCGCAGGCCGCGGGCATCGAGATGACACTTGGCCAGCAGCTCATGATGATGCTCACGCTCATGCTCACGACGAAAGGCATCGCCGCAGTGCCGCGCGCGTCGCTGGTGATTTTGTCCGGCACGCTGGCGACGTTCGGCCTGCCGCTGGAGGGCGTCGCGGTCATCCTCGGCGTGGACGAGTTGATGGACATGGCGCGCACGACGGTGAACCTCGTCGGCAACTGCCTGGCCTCCGCCGTCATGGCACGCTGGGAAGGCGAGTTGAAGACCGATCACACGGCGATGTCCGAGCGCTGACCCGCGTTCACCAGAAAACTTGACCCGCGCCATTGCCCGGTTTTTACTCCCGAAAGTCGGCCCGATTCCCATGAAGACGCGCCTATCGCTCCTGTTCGGGGTCGTCGCCGCATTTCTCCCCGCTTCATGCATCCGCGCGCAGGTTCCGACCGCGCCGCCGGCCGGGAACACCGACCTGTTCATCACGACTGCCGAGGAGCAGGAGTTCGTCGTCTCCGGCAAGAAGGTGAAGCGCTGGGTGCCCAGCACGAACCGGCTGGCGTTCGTGTGGTCGGACCAGCCGTTTGCGGTTCACATGCCGTTTCAGCTCGAAACGAAGATCGAGTTTGGCCGCGTCCAGTCGAAGCCCTACCGGGTCAGCTCGTGGATGAGCGGCTTCGGCACGACGACCAACTACGGCGGCCGCAGCGCGCCAACGGTGCTCACCGCGGGCCTGTATCGCTTCGACGAGCAGCCGTGCCTGCAAGGCGACACGAACCGTTTCTATTTTCAATACGAGTTGCGCGATCTGCGCTCCATGTCGGTGCTGCTTGCAGGCGACCGCCCGGCGACGAACACGTGGATGCCGACGGCTTTCCTGCGCAGCGATTTGCTCGGCCCTGCGCGCTACGCAGTGTGGATGGTGATGGATCCGCGCCCGCGCTGGATCAACGAACAGTTCGAGCCGGACCTCCGCGAGACGGAGCGCTTGACCAGCGTGAGCGGCATTTCCGGCAGCGTTTGGGGCACGAACGAAACGATCAAGGGCGGCCTGAACTTTGTGTTCGAGGAAGTCGCCGTGGATCCATCGAAGGACCGTCCCACTCCGGGCGAGTTCGGCCGGCCCGCGCCAGCCACGGCCGCACGTCAGGCCACGCCCGGGTCGAAGCGAACGAACTCGCTCGACATCATGCTCAAGCAGAACGGCTGGCAGCTCCGCTCCGCGGCTGTCACCAACTTCGGCAACCTTGCCGAGCTGCGCTACAAACTCAACGCGGGCGACAGCTACGAATACCTCGACCTCGGTGAGAAGTTTGTCCCGTCCACGTTCACCTCGACGCACCGTGCCACGTGGCGCAGCAGCGACACAAACGTGCCGTCGAAAGCGACCGATGTTCGGATCACAGTGACCTTCCCCACGCGCCTGCTCGACCACGCGGAGCAGTGGACTTCAATAGACATGCAACAAGTCGGCAAACCCGGCGGCACGCCGTATGACGCGCGCTACGGGCTGGATCCCAGCGAGGGCGTCGTGCTGCTTGCCCATCCGTTCAAGCCGAAGGATTCGACCAATGCGATTTACGCGGACGTGCTCAACGGCCGGCGCGACAAATTCACCGCCTTCCTCTGGAACACTTGGGATGCGATTGACAAAAGCCGTGACACGAACACCGGCCTGAGCGGGGAGCGTTGGTGGGTCAACATCCCGTCCGGCGCGCGCGGCGAGTATCCATTCAATCCCAAGGGCGGCGGCACGCTGCCGGGCCTCTGGACTGCGGACAAGAAGCTCGACGAGCCGCAACCCATCCTGAGCGCCGACATCAAGTTCTGGGGCACGCTCAAGTCCACCGGCACAAATGTCATCAAGCACGTGGACTTCTTCGCCGTGCGGTTGAGCGATTTGGAAGACAACCGGGAAGGTTTCACCGTCAAGGACGCGCCCTCGGTCGTCGCGAGCCTGCCCGACGACGGTTATCACGACTGGCTCGTGCGCTTTCACCAGCAGCGCGAGAGGACCGAGCAGCGGTTGCAGGAAATCGGCCTCGAACTGCGCGCGCTCAGCGGCGAGCAGCGGTCGCTGCGGTCGAAATGGTTCAAGCTCCTGTGGTTCGACATGAAGGCTTGGCCCGCCGACCCCGCCGATGGCGACGACCTCATCGAGTCCATCGGCCGATACGTAGGACGCGGACTCACCCGCGGCCGGTGGATTCCGACGCAGCCGACCATCACGAAGCAGGCGCTCGAAGAATTGAAGAACAACCGCGACGCGATCCAGCCGAAGATTGACGCCTCGCGCCAGGAACAGGCCGCGCTCATCGCCGAGGGCACGCGCCTGAGCAAGCAGCTCGTCGAGAGCGCCGACGTGCAGACCATCAGCTCGCGCGAGAACGACCAGCACCTCGCCGAGGTCAAGCGCACGCTCGACCACATGAAGGACCGGCACGACCTCAACCGGCTCTACATGATGGACGCCGCGGGCTGGCACGGCTCGCCCGAACTCCAGCAGCTGCTCGACGAGACGCAGTTCGGTTCGACCGCCGCGCGTGAGTTGACGAAAATCATGGACGCCAAGTCGTGGCTCGCACGCGCCAAGAGCCTCGACATGCGGCTTGCTGTCGCCGTCATTTCGCCCGCGCCGGTCAAGCCAAACAGCCCGACCGAGATGGAGGCGCACCGCGCGCGCATGGAGGCGATGCGCGCGTTGCACGAGGCGCTCGACGCCGCGCCCGAGAGCATCCAAGCGCGCGCGGTGCTCAAGGAAACCGAGTTGGAAATGCTCGGCTGGATCCAGCGCAAGCTCGACCACGAGCGGCATCTTTCCATCGCGGGTTTCCACCGCTACCTCACCACGCGCGGCTATAATCCCGGTGAGGCGAAGGGTTGGTGGGACGGTTTCAAGGAACTCAACTCCGCCTTTTGGGGTTCGTCACCGGTCACGCTCGGTGGCGGCCTGAATTGGAGCGGCACCAACTCGACCGCTAGCACGGTCGCGGACGAAACCATCCTTGTGCAGGAAGCCGTCGCAAAGAACCAAGTCTCCCTCTTCGCCATCCAGCGGCTCATTCGCAGCGGGCTGACGCTGAAAGAAATCCGGAAAATCACAGACGACCAGATCCTCGAACACCTCGCTTTCCAGACGTTCGAGCGCAAGGAACTCGACCGGGCCAAGGCACGGAAGATATGCCAGGACATCCACGAGACATTCGCCGAACTTTATGACCTGCGCGCGCTGGCCGAAGGGGACATGGACGAGTTTGAGAAGTTCATCGAGCGCAACTACTACGCCACCTTCGACGGCTCGAAGACATGGAGCGAAAGCATCGGGGACTTTTTCTTCAGCCCGCTCGGCATCGTCATGATGTTCGGTCCGAGCGCGGTCGTGCGCGCCAACGGCCAGTGGGTCGCGACCGTGCCGCGCGGCCAGCTCGCCCTGCTCGAAGAGGCCGGCCGGCTGGAGCGCGTGCGCGACGTCTTCGCCACCACGATGAAGCTTGAGGAGCTGGGCCGCCGCTTCACCTCCACGCGCGTCGGCGGGATGCTCGCGGACGCCGTCATCGCGGACCAGAAGTTCCTCGCCAGCCGCAGCCTGCTCGAACGGTTTCTCAACGGCGGTGCGCGCCTCGCGGCGTCCGTGACGATTTATTGCGGCGCGGCGGAACTGGCCGACGAGTCCGGCATCCCCGGCATGAGAATGCTCGTGGACGCGCTCGGCGCGCTCGGCGCGGAAGAGATGGCCTTCGACATCCTTTCGCGCAACGGCACGCCGCTTCGCAAGCTGCTCACGAAATGCGACGAGTTCGCCGGCGTGCTGGCGAAGGAGGAGGCCGAGCTGGCGCAACTCACCAAGGCGCACGAGCAGTTGGAGGCGGTGCAGAAGAGCCTCGCCGCCCGCGCGAAGCCCGGCACCGTGCCCGTGCTGAATGACACCGAGTTAAAGCAAATCGAGGATGCAATTACAAAACTGCCGCCACCGAAGAAAGGCACACTGAAGGTAGCCGGCACCGACAAGAAGGAGGACGCGAAAGGCACGCTCAAGGCCGCCGCCGACGCGTTGAAGAAAGGTGATACCGAGGAGGCCAAGCGCGCGCTCACTGGCTCGAAGGCGCTCCAAGGCGAGATGCAGATGACGCTCGACGCCTATGGCATGGCGCTCGCGAAAGTGCGCGAAATCTACAGCAAGAAACCCGCGTTGCGCCAGACCACCCCGGTCGAGCCGCTTAAGCCAATCAAGCAGATCCCCGGTAATCCGCCGAACTTCGCGCCGCCCGGCGGCTATCCATCCGGTCCGGCCGGCATCACGCTCAAATACGGCGACGAGGCGGTGCAGAAGGGCAAGCTCGACGAGGCGCGGGACTTCTATATGCACGCCCTGGAACAGGCGGAGCAATCAAAGGCCGATGAGGTGGCCAAGTTCATCCAGAGCCGGCTCGATCTCATTTCCGCCGCCGAGGCCGAATCATCAAGCATCCTCCGCCGCGGTCCCGCGCGCGCACCGCCTTCCGCACAGGCGCTTGAACAGACGCACTTGGACGAAATGCTTGCGAACCTCGCGGCCGGCAAACTCGAACTGATTCCAAATCCGAACCGCAGCGCAAATCCGGTTTACTTCATTCAAGGCAAGGGCGACAAGAAATTGAACTTCGTCTTCAAGGCGCTGGACGACGCGGACAAGGTGGCCTGCGAGGTCTTCGGCCCGCTCGCCGCGAACAAGCTTGGCCTCAGCTCCGCACAGGCCCGGCGCACGAAGATGACGGTGCCGCGATTGAAAGACGGAAAGGTCCTGATCGTCAACGGCAAGCCCATCCTGGAGGAGGTCGAAGGTTTTCTCGTTCGCGCCGCTGAAGGCAAGGAATTGATGGAAATGACCGAGGCGACCATCCTCGCGCTCAAGGAAGACTACGCCAAGCAGCGCGTGCTGCGATTGTGGATGGGCGACACCGACGGCCACCTCCGCAACATCCTCATTACGCCCGAGGGCCGGCTGCTGCCGATTGACTTCGATTTTGGTTCGCTCAAGAAAGATGGCAAGATTAGGCAAGCGGTAATGGACACGTCGTCCCAGAAGGAATTCCTCGAAAACGTGCTGAACTTCCCTGCTGGCGTTCGACAAGTGAATGAGCAACGGATCAAGCTGGGACTAGGGGAACACGGAAGCGCGCCGCTCTACACGTGGCTCGACCGCCTCGACGGCATGTTGAGCTACGACGAGATGGCCGGCACCGTGAAGGCCATCAAGGATCTTTGCGGCGAAAGAAACGGCGAAGCGCTCAAGGAAATGCTGAGACAGGCCCTGCCCGAGGAGAAAGTGCAGGAAGCCTTCGAGGCGCTCACCGAGCGCGCCGGACTTCTCGAAGAAGTGCTGAAAACAAAGTTCACTCAATTCAAGAAGACCGCCGCATTGCGGTTCGATTTCGACCGCCGGCGTGCCGCGCCAACATTCGAGCCGCGCGTGAACGAGTCCGAATTCATCGTGTTCGCCGCCTGAGTTTTTTACCTATGAACCGATTTCTTACAACCGCGCTGCTAACCGCCCTGATTGGCACGGCCAGTTCGCCGGCGCAGACCAATGCCGTCGCGCAACACGAACAGGAATGTCGCGACCATCTCCAGACGCTCGGCTTCGCGCTCATCCGCTACATGCTCTACCACGACGGCAAGCCGCCGGCGCAAATCAGCGAGCTGTATCGCGGCAGCTACGTGCTCGACCTCGGCACGTTCGCCTGCCCAGCGTCGTCCACGCGCATCACCAGCGCGGAGGACCTCGACGCGCTCTCGGACTACGCGCTGGTAAAGCAAATCACCGACGAGCGCCCGTTGCTGCTCGTGCGCGACAAGGCGGGCTTTCACGACGGCCTCGCGTGCGCGTTCTACTCGGACCGCAGCTTCAAGAAAATTCCCGCCACGCAACCCATCCTGCGCCAGCCGCCACAAACTGCCACGAACACCACTGCTTCAACCACCAGCCCGGCAACCTCAACAACGACGAGCACCACTTCGACAACAACCAGCACATCCACGGGCGTCACCGTGCTCGGAATTCCCGCCGCGCCGGGCATGGAAGCCTACACGCGCGCGCTCGCGTTCGCCGTGCAGAAGCAGTTCACCGAGGCCGAGGCCGCTATGCGCGAGGCGGTGAAGACTTCGCCGACCAACGGATTGTTTCACGGCGGCCTCGGTTGGATTTGCGCGCAACAAGCGAAGTGGGCCGAGAGCGAGGCCGAGTATCGTGAAGCCTCGCGCATCGAGCCAGCGCAACCCAGCTACCAGAACGGCGTCGGCAACGCGGCCTTTGCGCTGCGCAAGTTCGCCGATGCCGAGGCCGCGTATCGCGAGATGGCGCGCCTCGCGCCGACGAACGCCGCCGCGCGCAGCTACATCGGCCTCGCGCTCCAGCAGCAGAACAAGCTCGCCGAGGCGGAGACGGCCTTCCGCGACGCGGCGCTGTTGGACCCCGCGAACGTGCAGTATCAAAACTACATCGGCAACATCGCCTTCGCGCTGCGCAAGTATGCCGACGCCGAGGCGGCCTACCGCGAGATGACGCGGCTCGCGCCGAACGTCGCCGCGTATCGCAGCTACCTTGGGCTGGCGCTGCACTTCGAGCTGAAGCTGCCCGAGGCCGAGGCTGCGTTCCGCGAGGCTGTGCGGCTCGACCCGAACAGCGGCGAATTTCCGTGGCGGCTCGGCAACGTCCTCGTCGCGCAGAACAAATGGGCCGACGCCGAGACGCCGTATCGCGACGCCGCGCGGCTTGATGCCAAGAACGCCTACGCGCGCGAAGGCATCGGCCACTCGCTCATGGCGCAGGGCAGGTTCGCCGACGCGGAGGCGCAATTCCGCGATGCCATCCGACTCGACGCGAAGGTCGGCAGCTTTCACGCGGGACTCGCCGGCGCGCTGTATCGGCTGGGCCGCGTGCAGGAAGCGACCGCGAGCGCGCAGGAGGCGCTGCGCCTCGGCCACCGCGACCACTGGGTCATCAAGCAACTTGGGCTGGTGCAGTGACGTTTTTCGATGGCCCGAGCGTGGATTCGCTCCTTCCCGCCTCCCCACAATCGCGGTCGGGGAACGGTGACGATGATAAATTCAACGTCGGGAACTGACAATTCAGCCGCATGCTTTCGTCCAAGAACCTCATGAACACAACGCACAGAACGATTCTAGTTTGCCTGCTGTTTTTTGTTACTGGCTGCTTCAGGGTTAATGCCGCCGATGCGCAGCGTGTCTTCCGCGCCGGCGCGGCCACGAGCGTCATCACGCCGAAGCTCGGAACATCCATCAACGGCAACATGCAGGACGGCACGGCGCGGCACATTCACGATGAGTTGCACGCGCGCTGCCTCGCGCTCGATGACGGCACGAACAAGCTCGTCCTCGTCGTCAACGATGCGTGCATGATCCCGCGCGAGGTGTTCGACGAGGCCAAACGGCTCGTCACGACCGAGACCGGCCTGCCGCCCGAGTGCATGGTGATGAGCGCCACGCACACGCATTCGGCGGGCACGTCGGCCAGCGTGTTCCAGAGCGAGGCGGACATGGAGTATCGTGCCTTCCTCGCCGTGCGTATCGCGGACGGCGTGCGCCGCGCGCTCAACAACCTCGCGCCCGCGCGCATCGGCTGGGCCGTGGGCCGCGAGCCGACGCAGGTCTTCAACCGCCGCTGGTTCATGAAGCCCGGCACGAAGCTGCCGAACCCATTCGGGGGCGAGGACAAGGTGAAGATGAATCCCGGCGTCGCGAATCCCAACCTGCTCGAACCCGCCGGCCCGACCGATCCCGACGTGAGCATTCTCTCCGTGGTCTCGACGAACGGGCGGCCCATCGCGGTATTCGCGAATTATTCGCTGCACTACGTTGGTGGCACCGGCCCCGGCCATATCAGCGCGGATTACTACGGCTACTTCTGCGAGCGGATGAAAGAGTTGCTCGGCGCGGAGAAACAAGACCCGCCGTTTGTCGCGCTCATGTCCAACGGCACAAGCGGAAACATCAACAACGTCAACTGGCCCGGTCCCGCGTCGGAGCGCAAAGCGCCGTATGAGCAGATGCGGTTCGTCGCGAACACTGTCGCCGCCGAGGCTTACAAGGCGTGGCTCACCATCAAGCACGCGGACTGGGTTTCGCTCAAGTCCGTGCAAAAGGAAATCACGCTCGGCGTCCGCAAGCCCGCGCAGGAGGAACTCGTGCGCGCAAAGGAAATCATGTCACGCGCCAAGACCATCCCGCGCATGGTGACGCAGGAAGAAATCTACGCGCGCGAGACCGTGCAGATGGACGCCTATCCGCCCGAGGTGAAGTGCATCGTGCAGGCGCATCGCATCGGAGATGTCGGCGTGTTCGCGATTCCGTGCGAGGTGTTCGCGGAGATCGGGCTGGAGTTGAAGGAACGCACCGCGCTCAAGCCGGCCTTCACGATTTCACTCGCGAATGGTTACAACGGCTACCTGCCCACGCCGGAGCATCACGCGCTCGGCGGCTACGAGACGTGGCGCGCAAAATCGAGCTACGTCGAGGTCGAGGCTTCTAAGAAGATCGTCACGGCACTGATGGAACTTCAGCGGCAGCTCGGACGCTGAACGCCGATTCTGTAGGAAGAATCAACCACAGAGGCACGGAGGACACAGAGGTCAATCAGAAGTAATTTCTCTGTGTCTCCGTGGTGGAATTGTTCAAGCCCCGAACTTGTCGAACATCTTCGCGTTCGCCTGCATGAGGCGGATGAGGAACTTCGCCTCGAAGACGCCGAGCGAGCCGAGGTTCGCGCCGGTCTCTGTGAAGCGGTCGAGCTTGTCCGAGCCGCTGAGCGCCGAGTGGAGCAGCACGGGCTGTGGATGCCACGAGTGGCCCTTCACCGCACACGGCGTCGAGTGGTCGCCGGTGATCGCGAGCACGTCGGGCTGCTTCGCCAGCAGGATTGGCAGCGCGGCGTCGAAGTCCTCGATGGCCTTCTTCTTCGCCTCGAAGTTGCCGTCCTCGCCGTATTTGTCCGTGTATTTGTAGTGAATGAAGAAGAAGTCGTAGTTGTCGTATTCGGCGGCGTAGCGCTGGAACTGCTCCGCGATGGTCTGCGGCCCCTCGATCTTCTTCATGCCCACGAGCTGCGCGAGGCCCTTATACATCGGATACACCGCGAGGCACGCAGGCTTGAGCTGGTAACGCTGCTCGAAGGTCGGAATCTCCGGCTGATGCGCGATGCCGCGCAGGAGAAAACCATTTGCCTTCGGATGCTTCGCGAGCAACGGCAGCGCGAGTTTGTAGAATTCAACAATGGCCTTCGCCGTTTTCTTTTGCGCGGCGGACTTGGCGCTCTCCGGTTTCGCGATGGCGATGGGCAAACCCTCGCGGTTCGGATCGGTGGAACTCAGCGGGCCTTCGAGTCCCTTGCCGCGGAAGATGACGACAAAACGGTGCTCCTTGCCGGCCTTGATGATGACTTCGACGTCGCCGACTTTTTTGATTTTCTTCGCCAGCAACGCGCACAGTTCCTCGCAAACCTCCGTCGCGATGCGGCCCGCGCGGCGGTCGGTGACGATGCCTTTTTTGTTGAGCGTGCAGAAGTTTGCGCGCGCGGCGACATCGCCGGCCTTGAGTTCCAAGCCGAGGCCGAGCGCCTCGATCACGCCGCGGCCCACTTCAAACTCCAGCGGATCGTAGCCGAAGAGAGCGAGGTGCCCCGGCCCGCTGCCCGGCGTGATGCCCGGCGCGACGGGGATCATGCGGCCCTGCGCGACGCCGGCGCGCACAAGCGCGTCGAGGTTCGGCGTGTTTGCGGCTTCGAGCGGGGTGAGTTCGCCCTGCGCGGCGGTGGCGATGTCGCCGAGCCCATCGAGGACGACGAGCGCGAGCTTCGCGCCGGTCTTGAGCGTTAGGGAGGAATAGAGCTGGTCGAGGTTCATGTTCAAAAAAGTTGATGTTCAGCAAAAAGGCGATCCGCCCTTCAGGCGAAGGGTTGAATCGCCGTGGCGGATAATGCGAAGCAGGGCCGGGAGCGTCAACGGATATTCAACCAGCCCCGAAGCGGCATTTGCACTTTGAACTTCGCGCGCCGCGCCCTTAATCTTCGCGCGCAAAGCATGGCGCTGCGCCTCTTCAACACACTCACGCGCTCCGTTCAGGAGTTCGCGCCGCTCGATCCCGCCGCGCGCAAGGTCGGCCTCTACTGCTGCGGGCCGACGGTGCATGACTTCGCGCACATCGGGAACTTCCGCACGTTTGTCTTTGCTGATTTGTTGCGGCGCTACCTCGAATTCAAGGGCTACGACGTCCGCCATGTGATGAACGTCACGGACGTGGAGGACAAGATCATCAAGCGCGTCCGCGAGGCCGGCACGTCGCTGCGTGAGTTCACGTCGAAATTCGAGGCCGCCTTTTTTGAGGATCACCGCGCGCTCCGCTGCCTGCCGCCGCACATGACGCCGCGCGCCACGGAATTCATCGCGGAAATTATTTCGCTGATCGAAAAGCTCATCGCCCGCGGTGTCGCTTACCAGGCCGCGGACGGCTCGGTTTATTTCAGCATCGAAAAATACCAGGGCTGCGGCTGCAAATATGGCCAGCTCGTGAATTTGAACTTTGAGGGAATGCGCGCCGGCGAACGTGTTGCCAGCGACGAATACGAAAAGGAATCCCTCGCCGACTTCGCATTGTGGAAGGCCCGCGTGCCCGACGATGGCGCGGTCTTCTGGCCCAGCCCGTGGGGCGAAGGCCGGCCCGGCTGGCACATCGAGTGCAGCGCCATGAGCATGA
>CAZPVD010000003.1:0-454454 GCA_964589935.1 uncultured Verrucomicrobiota bacterium
CAACGGCATGAGCATCAACTTCCACAACAACTGGATCACGCCGCCCGACTTCGAGGGCCCGGTGAACCAGGGCCACGAAATCGTCGGCACCGACGGCAAGGTCGAGAGCGACCAGCAATACCGCGGCTTCCGCTGGTGGAACAAGGGCGGCGGCTCGCGCACGAGCAATAATCATTTCACCCGCGATGTGCTCCGCGCTGACGGCACCAAGGCTTACGTCGGCTACGGCGTGGACAGCCTGACCGTCGGCCTCGTGGCGGTCTGCCGCGTGAAATTCGCCGGCGAAACGCGGGACGCGGTGGCGGGCTTGTATCCGACCGCCGAGGAGGCACGCATCACCTGCGCCATCGTGGACGCCGCCGCCAAAGTGCGTGACCTGAACTTCAAATACCTGGCCGAAGGCAAAGGGGCGACCGTCACCGCCCGCTTCGGCCCCGACGGCATCACCATCTGCGATCCGAACCGTGCTGGCGAAGGGGCAGCGGCAGTGTTTGAGAAGATTTACGAGAAGGCGGTTTGAAACGGTCGCGCCTTAACGATGAAAGAATTTCCATCAATCTGGACAGTGCCCTCACGTCGAGTGCATGAAGGTCGCCATGTCCGGTTGACGCCGTTGCAGGCGGACAACGATGCTGTGGAGTTGTATCAGTCCAGTCACGACTCGCCGGCAGCGCAGGAGATTTGGCGCTATCTCACGCACGGGCCGTATGCGAGTGAGGCGGACTTTCGCGACTGGCTTCGCAGCGTGCAGGACAGCGCGGATCCACTCTTCTTCACCGTCACACAACAGCAGAGCGGACGGCGTGTGGGGATGATTTCCATCCTGCGCATCACGCCGGCGCACGGCACTGCCGAGCTGGGACACATCTGGTATGGACTCGCCGCGCAACGGACACCGGTCAACACCGAGTCGGTCTTCCTGCTGCTGCGGCATCTCTTCGACGATCTCGGCTACCGGCGTGTGGAGTGGAAGTGCAACGCGGAGAACGCCCGGAGCCGCGCCGCCGCGCTGCGGCTGGGCTTCCAGTTTGAAGGCATCTTCCGTCAGCACATGGTAGTGAAGGGGCACAACCGCGACACCGCGTGGTTCGCGGTGCTTGATGGCGACTGGCCTGTCCACAAAGCGAATTTCGAATGCTGGCTCGCTGGAGATGGCCGGGTGTCATTGTCCGGGTTGAATGGAGTGGATCGTAAACACGAGACGAAAGCCGCTTAGTCAGCCACGCCTCCATCACTTCAATCCAAAGTGCGCGACCGGAATTTCAAATACATGGCGGAGGGCAAAGGCGCGCCCGTTACCGCGCGCTTCGGCAAGGACGGTATCACGATCTGCGACCCGAACCGCGCGGGCGAAGGGGCGGAGAAGGTGTTTCAGAAGATTTATTTGCAATCAATATGACCATTGCTACAAGATCCCTATATGCATCCACTTATTGGCCCCAATGCTACGCACAGCGAGTTATTCGCGTTATTAAATCACGCCGAAACACTTGTCCGTCTCGAAGCGGTCAAAAGAATCGGGAATCGGCTTCTGCTAAACGGTGACTGTTACGCTAGGGTGGCTGAAATCGTCCCATTGCTCGAAGATGTAGAGTTATCCGTTAGGAAGGCGGCGGCGATTACTCTCATGAAGATCGAACGGGAACCGTCTCGTAATGACGCCGCGTTTAAAGCAAAACACGAATTTCTCGTGTCAAATCTGTTGAGTCGCAGTGTGCTAGCTCAAATTGCAAATGTTGTGCTGGAGGAGGACACGGCCGAAGAACTCGCGGACTGGATGTTGCGAGGTGATTTGAATAGACTGAAAGAATGGTGTATTAGCGCCATTGGTGAAACTAAGGACACCGATTTGCTCGCACGATTGTATAACAAAGCTTCGATGCCCTTTGTTAAGATACTTGTCTTAAAAGCGCTCAGAGGCCAAGCTGATGACAATACAATTAGTGTTTTTCGAATGGGAAAAAGCGATAAGGATGTTCAGATTCGCTTCCGGGCGGCGCTTTGTTCGATTCCTTGGTCCAACAATGAACGGCGCGATGTTGTCGAATGTTTCTGTCATGAGTTGATACCTCACTTACCCGTTCTGGAAGATGCTTTTATCAAAAAACGTTTTGATGAGATCATGAATTTCTCTCGTGTAAGCGAACAAAAACCGTTTTTTGCAGATTCAACCGAACGCTTACGGAGTGCGCTTGATGAGGTGCTTGCTGAGAGAACTCGTCAATCTCGAAATTCGAACCCCGAGTATCGAATTAGTGGTAGCCCTGATTCAGCGGAATACGCTGAAATTCTTATGCCGCAAGGGTTCGGTTTTTTTGCCATCAAAGTATGGCGTTCTACTGGAGGATTCATTTCGACAATGCCCCCGAATACAGCTAGCTGAGAGGAACTGGTCAATGCGGGGCTCGGTGCCGACGGCAACGTGGAGAGCGACCAGCAATACCGCGGCTTCCGCTGGTGGAACAAGGGCGGCGGTTCGCGCACGAGCAACCACCACTTCACCCGCGACGTGCTCCGCTCGGACGGCAGCAAGGCGTATGTCGGCTACGGCGTGGACAGCCTCACCGTCGGCCTCGTGGCCATCTGTCGCGTGAAGTTCGCCGGCGAAAACCGCGACGCCGTGGCGAGTCTGTATCCCACCGCCGAAGAAGCCCGTATCACCTGCGCCATCGTGGGATCGCGGGAATAAATCCGAGTTCTATCAGTGTTCAATTTGTGGCTCAATCAACTCACAGCATGAACACGGAAGCCTCCGCACTTTCACCGCAGTTCAACCGCCGTGCCGCGCTGAAGCTGGCGGGCGCTTCGCTCGCCGTGGGGCTGGCCGCGCCGGAGTCCTTCGCCGCGAAGCGCCGCGCGAAGAAGGCCATCGTGGCCGGCGGCTGAAATCGAAGTCGGCTCGCCCGCCCAAGTGTGAAGAAGAATCCGTCTTGAGATTCGCCGCCAACCTGCGACTCTGATTCATCATGAACACCCGCACCATGCATTCCGCAAAGATGCCGTTCGCTGTCGTGGTGGCTGCCTTCGCGTTGGCCTGTCCGCTGGGCGCCGCCGAACCAAAACCTGCGCCGTCCGGCAAAGCGCCACCGGCGAAACCGAAATGGAATGTCACCCACCAGCTTGTGCAGGGCCAGCCGTGGCACAGTGTGAAAAAGTCCGAGCAGGAACTGCTGGCGGGTGTCAAGGAAAGCGAGGCCACGCCGGATCAGCGGCTCGTGCTGGCGCTCAATGATCTCGGCGGCTGGTATCGCGGCAAGGCGCGCTATGACGATGCGGACAAAATCTATCGCCGGGTTCTTGATCTCCAAATTAAGCGCGGTCTGGAAATGCACTATGACCTCGCCCTCACTCACAATGATCTCGGTGTCGTGCTCACCGAGGCAGGCCGGCACCCGGAAGCAGAAAAAGCCTTCAAGACTGCGAAGGAACTATGGGAGAAGCGCTGGGACGGCCCGCTGCCTACCGAGGATCACGCGGTGACCCTTCATAATTACGCAGTGCTTCTCGAAAAAATCGGCCGCGGCGACGAAGCAAAATCTCTGGAAGCCAAGGCCGACGAAATCATGGCGATACGGAAAAAGGCGATCGAGGGAATTTGATTTCCCAAAGCTGACGCCTGTGCCTGGCCGGCCTGAACTTCAAGCAGATGGACGCGGCCAGCCGCGAGCCTTCCGTTTCACTTCCTCACAAACAGCCAGATATAGCCGGTGCGCTCCTCGTGCATGAAGGCGGTGCGTTCCTCGTAAACTTTATGGTAACGCTCCATCGCCTTCTGGTTGTTGCCGCCGCTGGAACTGCCAAGCTCGCGCGAGGCGGCTTGGATGGACTCCTGCCACTTGGCGTAACGCTTCGCAAACTCCTCCTTGCTCACGCCGTTGGCGGTGGAAATGAGCGTGACGTTGGCGCCGACGAGGAGGTCGGGCTTGCCTTTCATGTCGGGTGCCTTTCGCATGCTGGCCCAAGACTAACATTCCTCCCGGCCCGAAAAAGCGTGGTCACGTCAGTTCGTGCTGCGCGCTGCTGTTTGGAGTGTGCGTCACAAAAACATCAGAAGCGGAGACAAATCGTGTAGCGGCGCGAGTGTTTCCCCGGCATGATGCGGCCCGTTTTATGGGCAAAGAATTCAGCATCACGCCGCGCGATGTGCCGCGTGTTGAAACCAAATACCGCCGCATCGTCACCCCGCTGCCGCATCCGGACTCGGTGGCGACGCTCGAAAAACTCCGCCAGTTCGAGCCGCAGTCCATGCGCGGGCAGCCGCCCATCGTGTGGGATCACGCGCAGGACATCTTCATCTCCGACAAATACGGCAACCGCTGGCTCGACTGGTCAAGCGGCGTGCTCGTCACAAACGCCGGCCACTGCGCGCCGGAGGTCAAGCAGGCCATTCTCGATCAGGTCAACAGCAACCTGCTCCACAGCTACGTTTTTCCAAATGAGGAACGCGCTGCGCTTGTGGAGTGCCTCGCTGGCGTCGCGCCCGATGGCTTGAAGAAAGTTTTCCTGCTCACGACCGGCTCCGAGGCGACCGAGTGCGCCATCAAGCTCTCTCGCGCGATGGGCATCAAGCGCGGCGGCAAAAAGAAAATCGGCATTGTCGGTTTCGCGCGCGGCTTTCACGGGCGCACGCTCGGCTCGCAGCAGGCGGGCGGCATGGCCGGACAGAAGTCGTGGATCGTCAACGAAGACCCCGCGATTTTGAACGCGCCGTTCCCCGACGGTTACTGGCAGGAGGACACGCGCTTTGAAACTTTTCTCGACGCCATCGCCGCGCGCGGCCTCAAGCCGGAGAACATCGCCGGTGTGATGATGGAGACGTATCAAGGCGTTGGTCCCGACTTCGCGCCGGTGGAATACGTCCGCCGCATGGCCGAGTGGTGCAAAAAAAACGATGTGGTGCTCGTGTTCGACGAAGTGCAGGCGGGCTTCGGTCGCACGGGCAAGTTCTGGGCCTTCGAGCATTACGGCGTGACACCCGATGTCATCTGCTGCGGCAAAGGCATCAGCAGTTCGCTGCCGATTTCAGCCGTGATCGGCCGCGAGGAAATCATGGACCAGTTCCCGCCCGGCTCGATGACGAGCACGCACACGGGCAATCCCGTGTGCTGCGCCGCCGCACTGGCGAGCGTGAAGAAAATTGTGAACGAGAACCTGACCGGCAACGCCGCGCGCCTGGAGAAACCGCTGCTCGAAGGTTTGAAAAAGATTCAGGCGAAGCACCCGGATGTCATCGGCCACGTCACCGCGCGCGGGCTGGTCGGCGGTTTGCAAACCGTGAAGCGCGGCACGAAGGAGCCCGACCACGACCTCGCGCACGCCATCATCGAACGCTGCATGTGGAAGGGACTGCTGTTTTTCGCGCCGGTTGGCGCGTGGGGCCAGACGGTGAAGATTTCCCCGCCGCTGACGATTCCCGAAGATGCGCTGCGCGAAGGACTCGCCGTGCTCGACGAGGCGACGGACGAAGCGGTGGGTTCGCTGTCCAAATAAGGACGGGCCGGATGAAATTGCGCGAGTTTTTCTACGCCGCCGGTTTCAAACCGGCGCCGAAGGAATTCCCCTTCGACCTCGACGCCTTCACCTTGCCGCGCGAGGGCCGAGTCGAGTTCGCCCGCTGGCGTCATCCCAAGGAGCAGCGCAAGGTGATTTCGCAGGGTGCGGTGGATGCGTTGCGCCGGTTCCTGCGCGAAGGCGACGTGGCTGTGGACATCGGCGCGCACAGCGGAGACACGACGGTGCCGCTCGCCCTGGCCGTGGGCCGCGCCGGCGCGGTGTTTGCGCTCGAACCGAATCCGTATGCGTTCAAGGTGCTGCTCGCAAACTCGGCGCTGAACCGCAAAACCACCAACATCATCCCGCTCATGTTTGCGGCGACGCCGGAGGACGGCGAGTTTGAGTTCGAGTATTCGGACGCCGGTTTTTGCAACGGCGGTATGCACGCCGGCATCAGCAAGTGGAAGCACGCGCACTTCTTCAAGCTCCAGGTGCAGGGCCGGAATCTGGTGAACTACTTGAAGCGCGAGTATCCCGGCGAGCTTGCTCGCGTGCGTTATGTAAAGATTGACACGGAGGGCTTCGACCGCGCTGTTGCCGCGAGCCTGCGCGAGCTGCTCGCGGCGAACCGCCCGTTTTTACGGTCGGAGATTTTCGGTCATCTATCCGAATCGGAGCGCGCCGGTTACTTCCGCGACCTGCTCGCGCTCGGCTACACGATCCACAAGTTGAACAGCGACGAGGATTACGAGGGTGAAGTGCTCACGGAACGCGACGTGATGCGCTGGCCGCACTTCGACATCTTCGCCGTGCCTGCGTGAACGCTGGCGAAGTGAAGAGCGCCGCCGCTACTGCGACTCCGCCTTCCGCTGGAAGACCATGTGGAACTGCACCTGCGGCGTGGTGAAGAAGTCCTTCGGGCGCGGGATGCCGGGATTGGCCGCGCACCATTCGAGCGTGTTGCCGTTGATGCGGTAGATGCCTTGGAAGACGCCCTTCTTTTCCTTCGTGTTGCCCGTGGCGTCCATCGTCCGAGCGGTGGGATTCAGCGAGAGGCTCTCGCAATTGCCGAGGCTCACGCCCTTGCCGTCCTTGCACGCGACGATCTTGCCGTCCTTGATGGTGAGTTCGGAGATGCTGACCATCGTGGCGTTGCCGCTCTTGCCCTTGCCACCGGGGTTGCGCACGCCGCCGACCCAGGTGCCTTCGAGCTTGGTGGTGTCATCCCGCCCAGTTTGGGCGAAGGCCGCGATGCCCAAAGCAGCGGAAAGGATGGCACATGCGGAAAGGGAAATGGATTTGGATTTCATGGCGTGAACCATGAATGAAAGCGGCGGCGGATTCAACCCGGAAAGCGGCGCGGGAGGCCCCTACTCGAAATCATAGACGACGACCTTCTTGCAGTTCGGCTTGAAGGCATTCTCGATGAACTCAAGGTGCAGTGGATGCACCTGATAATCGTCCTGCGTCTTCTTGTCGGGAAAGACGATGTTCAGCGCGACCTGATATGTCTGGTCCACGACCGCGCGGTGGCTGCCCGCCATTTTGCCGGCGTGGAAATGCAGCACGCCGGGGATGGGCTTGAGATATTTCAGCGCCCCGGCGAGGAGTTCATCGGCGGCGTTCGGCTTGGCGGGATCGGTCCAGAAGATGACAACGTGCGAAAACATAGGCGCGCAGCGTAGGCAGGCGCGCGGGCCGGGGCAAATGTTTTTCTGCGAACGGCGATTGACATGCCGCGCGCACTTCTCTATCACCTTCGCAACACAACTCAGGAGAATCTATGCCGCCCAAACCCGCTGATAAATCCGTCGAGAAATCTGCCGACACCAAGGCCGCCGAGGCCTCCAAGATCGCCGCCACCCGCGCGCGCGAGCTGGACGCCGCCATTTCCAGCATCCACAAAAGCTACGGTGAAGGCGCCATCATGCGTCTCGGCGACGCGCAATCGAAGGTCAAGATTGGCATCATTCCGACCGGCGCGCTCGCGCTCGACCTCGCGCTCGGCGTCGGCGGCATTCCGCGCGGACGCGTCGTGGAGATTTTCGGGCCGGAATCTTCAGGCAAAACCACGCTGATGCTTCACGTCATCGCCAACGCGCAAAAGAGCGGCGGCCTCGCGGCGTTCATTGACGCCGAGCACGCGCTCGACCCCGGCTACGCGAAGAAGCTCGGCGTGAACCTCGACGACCTGCTCGTCTCGCAGCCCGACAGCGGCGAGGAAGCGCTCACGATTTGCGAAACGCTCGCGCGCTCGAACGCGCTCGACGTGATCGTCATTGATTCCGTCGCCGCACTCGTGCCGAAGGCGGAACTCGAAGGCGAGATGGGCATGGCCACGATGGGCATGCAGGCGCGGCTCATGTCACAGGCGCTGCGCAAACTCACCGCGATCTTGAGCAAATCCAAGACGACCTGCCTTTTCACCAACCAGCTCCGCGAAAAAGTCGGCGTCATGTTCGGCAATCCCGAAACCACGCCCGGCGGCAAGGCGCTCAAGTTCTACGCCAGCGTTCGCATGGACATTCGCCGCAAGGACACGCTCAAGGATTCCGCGGGCGCAGCCACGGGCAGCCACGTGCGAGTGAAAGTCGTGAAGAACAAGGTTGCGCCGCCGTTCGCCGAGGCCGAGTTCGACATCATCTTCAACCACGGCATTAACAAGGAAGGCAGCATTCTCGACGTGGGCGTGGACAAGGGAGTCGTCGAGAAGAAGGGCGCGTGGCTCCAGTTTAACGGCGATCTCATCGGCCAAGGCAAGGAAGCCGCGCAAGCCGCGATGCGCGACAAACCAGAACTATCCAAGAAAATCGTGGACGCGATTTATGCGAAGCTGGCGCTGCCCGTGGCCGCGAGCGCCGGTGCATGATGCGGGTTGCATCCGTGCACTGTTTCAATTCTTCGGTCCGGCTTTGGCCAGCGACGCGCTCCAGCCGATAATCTGGCCGTTCGGCAGGCGAACCATGTCGCCGTCCGTCGTCGGATTTCCGCGTTCAGTCCACCGGCCTTCCAGATCCACCTCCGTTGTCTGGCCCGCCCGGATCACCACCGGCACGTGAATCCGCCCGTAGCCTTCCGAGGAAGCCACGACCTCGTAAATGCCCGTGGGCAGTGAGACGATTTGCGTGGACTGATCCGTGTTGCCCGCGTGATTGGGCACCCATTTGAACATCCTGTCATCCTGCGTTCTGACCACGTATTCCGTGTGAACGTAATAAACGAAATCCTTTCCCGCGCGTTTTTCCTCCGTCGCGGTGTGGACGATCAGCCGTCCCGTGCCGCCAAGGCCGAGGTCCGCGCGGCCCGAGTGCGGCCCCACCGGGCCGACCGTGATCGGCGCGCTTGTGCACGAGGTGAGAAGCATTGCCGTGCCGGCCAGAATCAGGCCAAACGCGAGCCGGGTTGGGTGCGAAGTTTTTGTGTTCATGGGTGTCCTGTTGTTTGCGTGCCGTCGCACCAAGTTGCCCCCGTTTGCCTTTCAATCAAGCCGCTCTGTGTGACATTTTTTTAATGAAAATCGGTTAATGAACGGGCCGCGTCTGCGCCGGACAGAACGCGAGCTTCACCGGAGAAATTGTTCCGCCGCGTGATCGGCGAAACGCATCCCGCGGCGCGTGAGATGAAAATTTTCCGGCGAGAATTCAGCGAGTCCTTCCGAGATCAACTCATCCATCTCGCGTTTCCACTCGCCGCGCAGATCGAAACCCGTCGTCCGCTCAAACAGCTCGAAGGACCAGCCCGCGTTCATGCGCAGGCCGAACGCGGCCGTTTCGCCCGCGCGGCGCAGCGGCGGTAGTTCCTCGCGCGATTCGATGGCGCGCGCGCCTTGTTCCAATTGCTCGCAGTAGAGCTGCGTGTTGGACCAGTTTTTTGTCCGCGCGCCGTGTGCGTAGCCCGCCGCGCTCGGGCCGAGGCCGTGATACGCGCCGCCACGCCAGTAGTTGATGTTGTGAAGGCAGGCCCGTGACGGGATTGCGAATTGCGGATTGCGGATTGCGAATTCATTGCGCGCGAAGTTTGCGACTTCATACTGGTGGAAGCCCGCGCGCTCCGCGGCTTCGAGCAGTTCCTCATACATCGCTTCGGCGAGTTCCTCGTTCACGTCGAACGCGCCGGCCTGAAGCTGCGCGAAGAGCGGCGTGTCCTGCTCGTAAATCACTTCGTAGCAGGAGAGATGCTCGCAGCCGAGCGCGAGCGCCTCGCGCAGGGTGTCGCGCCACATCTCCATCGTCTGGCCGGGGATGGCGAACATGAGATCCACGTTCGCGTTGTCGAAGCCCGCGGCGCGCAGCGTGTCGAAGGATTTGAAAACCTGCTCGCGCGAGTGGATGCGTCCGAGCCGGTCGAGGAGTTTTTCATCGAGCGACTGCACGCCCATCGAGACACGGTTCACGCCGAAATCGCGCAGGAGCTTCGCCTTGTCCGCCGAGACGGTCGCGGGATTGCACTCGACGGTCCACTCTTTCGCGCCGAGCAGATTGAGCCGTTCCATCGCGCGGAGGATTTGCGTCCACTGCGCGAGGTTCAGCAGCGATGGCGTGCCGCCGCCGAAGAAGACGGTGCGCGGCTTGAGTTCAGGCGCGACGATTTCGAGTTCACGCACGAGCGCGGCGACATAGCGGTTGACGAGGTCGCCAGACGGCTGGCCGGAGTAAAACGCGCAATACTCGCACTTGTGCGCGCAGAACGGCACATGGACGTAGAGACTCGTGACGATTTCAGTCGGAGCGGACATCACAGGGAAGCTGCCGCACGCGAATTGCGCGGGCAAGGGAAGAAGCGACCGGACGCAATGAAGTTATTGAGAAGAAAAACCGTCGCCGGTCTCGATGCACCTGACTACGCCGCGTTTTTAGCGCGGTTGTTCGTCCTGCTGGTTGCGCTGGACGTTTTGTGCCTTGAGGCCCTTGTCGCTTTCGAGCACGTCGAAATTAACCGTTTCGCCCTCATTGAGTGTCTTGTAGCCATCGCCCGCGATGGCGGTGTGATGCACAAAGATGTCCTGCCCCGAGTCCTGCTGGATGAACCCGAAGCCCTTCTTGTTGTCGAACCATTTCACTTTTCCGCTGGCCATACGCTTAATCTCCTGACTGCGTTTTCATCTGCCGCCGGAACATCGCGGCTACAGGTGAAGGTGCGCCCACAAGTCCGCCGGGTTTAGCCGGATGTTGACAAAAAATTCGCCAAACTCGCCGTATCGGGCGCTGACTTCGTCAAAACGCATTTCATACACAATCTCCTTCAGCGCGTCAACCTGATGCGCGATGAGCGTCACGCCCCATTCCCAGTCATCAATGCCGACCGAGCCGGTGATGAGCTGCGACACGCGCCCGGCGTATTTGCGGCCGACGCGCGCGTGGCCGCCCATGAGCTTCTTGCGCGCCGCGAAATCGAGCATATACCAGTTGTCGGTGAGGTCGCGCTTCTTGTTCATCGGGTAGAAGCACATCGCCTCCCAGTCATCCAGCTCGGGATAAAGCCGGTAGTGGCGGTATTCCTCCATGCGCTTGCGTTCGTCCGCGAGGCGTTTCTCATAAACCTCGCCGCCGGGCTGAAGACCCTCGCCCTTGAGCCGCGCAAGAACATCCTCCTCGCTCGGCATGTATTCCGTCAGTTCGGTGACACTGAGATACGAATAAACTTTTTGCAGCGCACCGGGCGGGAAGCACGCCTCCAGATCACGGTGCATCTGGCCAAGGCCCGCGAGGTCGGCGTGATAGAGGATGAAACCCAAGTCCGCCTTTCCCCCGACATTTGCGTAAGTGCACATGCGCGGATGCGACGGATTGGCGTTCGCAGTGCGGAGTTGTTCGAGCTTCGCGCGCACGGCGGCAGATTCGCCGGGCTTGAGCGCGGCCCAGCGGACACGGTCCACGCGGTAGAACAAGTGCATCACGTGGATGCCTTGGGTGAGTTTGACGGTTGGCAATGGCATGGGAAAATTCGGTCACTCAACCTGCAGCACTTGGTCGAGCAACTGCGGGAGCTGGTGCAGAATGGCCTGATCGCCCGCGACGAGCGACGCGCCGGCGGCAACGGCGGCCTCCTGCCGCTTCTTGTCGTCATGGCTCGTGAAGCACAGCACGGGCAGGTGCCGTGTGCTCACGGTGTTCCTGAGCTGTCCGACGACGGCGATGGCATCGGCATTCTTCGCATCCAGATCCATGAGGACCACGATCGGCTTGTCGCGCTCGGCGTGTTCGAGGAGTTTGTTTGGCTCGTTGAGCATCGTCACGCGATAGCCCATGTCGCGCAGCTTGTTGCCAAGCTGATTGCCCAGCACAAGATGCTCATAGACCACGATGGCAAGCGGCGATGTCACGGCGCGCAGCGTGGGACAAGGTTGCGTGAAATGCAAAATTTTTTCGCGCCGACCGTTTTAAGAATGCAACAATCTCAGCGCTTCAACGATTCGCGCCACTTCCGCTCCAGCTCTTCTGCGATTGTCTCCGGCTCCGAGCACGCGGCGAGTTCCATCCACTCCACAGGCAGTTGATGCCGGAACCACGTCATCTGCCGGCGCGCGAACTGCCACGTCTTCGTTTTCACCAGCGCGACGGTTTCAGCGAGGCCGCGCTCGCCGCGCAGATGCCCGGCCACCTGCCGGTAGCCGATGGCCTGCATCGCGGTGCGATTCTGCGCAAGGCCGCGCGACAGCAGCGATTCCGTCTCGGCCACCAGACCGCGCGCGAACATCGTGTCCACTCGCGCGTGGATGCGGTCGCGTAACTCCGCCGGGCCGCGCCCAAGGCAAATAATCCTGACTCCTGACTCCTGACTCCTGACTCCTGTTTTCCAATCGGCCTGCTGCGCCGAGAACGGTTTGCCCGTGAGGCGAATGACTTCCACGGCGCGCACGACACGGCGCGGATTGCTGCGGTCAATGCGCGCGAATGTCTCCGGATCGCGCCGCTCAAGTTCGCGCAAAAGTTCACCGAGCGGAGCGGCTTCGAGTTCGGTGCGAAGCCTTGCATCGGCCGGCGGGGTTTCGCCGAGTCCATCGAGCCATGCCTTGAAATACAGCCCGGTGCCGCCGCAGAAAACCGGCGCGCGCCCGCGCGATTGAATGTCGGCGACCGCTTCGCTCGCTCGCCGCACGAACGCCGCGGCGTCGAACGGCTCGTTCAGTTCCGCGACATCAATCAAATGATGCCGCACTCGGGCGCGCTCGTCCGCCGTGGGCTTCGCCGTGCCGATGTCGAGGCCGCGATACACCTGCATCGAGTCCACGCAGATGATTTCGCCGCCGAGCCGTTCCGCAAGCGCGAGCGCAACGGCGGACTTGCCGACCGCCGTCGGGCCGGCAAGGAAGACCGGCGTGGATGGAGGATGGAGAATGACGGATGACATTTGCGACGCGGACGCGTTCGGCAACGCCACGCTTGAACCGTTCAATGGTTGAAGCCTTCAGCGGCTTTTTCCACATCCGGCTTCGGTGCGTGCTCCTGTTTCCACGAGAGGATGAACAGCAGCCCGACGCCGATGCAGATGGCGCTGTCGGCGACGTTGAACGCGGGAAAGCCCGCTTCGCCGCCACCCCGCCGCTGCACGTAAAAATAGAGGAAGTCCACAACGTGCTGGCGCGATTCCGTCATTCGGTCCACGAGATTTCCCGTGATGCCACCGAACATCAAACCAAGCGCGATCTGGCCCGCCGCCGACCGTGTGTCGAAGTGGTGCCGCAGCAAAAACAGCGCAAGCAGCGCGATGAGCGAGACGATGGCGAGCAGTTCGTTGTTGCCGTAAAAAAGGCTCCATGCCGCGCCGGTGTTGCCCCAGTGCACGAAGCGGAAGAAGCCTTCGACGATCTCGCGCTGCTCCGCGTAGCCGAGATAGCGCAGCACGGCCAGCTTCGTAAGCTGGTCGAGCGCGAGCACGATCACGGCGGCGAGCGCCATGCGGCGGTTGGGCGTAAGCGTCATGTGACGGGCGTGGTTTAACGGCGCGAGCGCGAAATGACAAACTGATTTCGTCCGCGGCGGCAGGCCAAAACGCTCGACTTCCGCCCCGCGCGCTGAGAAAATCCACGGGTTCACCATGAACTCATTCATCGCCGCCCGGCTTCAACTGCTCTCCCTCACCGATCTGCTCGCGGTTTCTGCCACCACGGCCCGCGCCCAGGACACCGATCCCGATCTCATGCAAAAGCGACAAAAGTTCCAGCAAACAGTCCCCAAAAAAATCGAACTCGGCTACCTCCTCCGCCTGCCGGACGGCTACGACGCCAGCGGTGCGAAGAAGTGGCCGCTCATCCTTTTCCTGCACGGCGCGGGCGAGCGCGGCACCAACCTTACGCTCGTCGCCGTTCATGGACCGCCGAAGCTGGTGAGGAAAAATCCGCCCACGCCGAGGAATGAAACCGACGAGGCCCGCGCCAGCCGCGAGGCCGCCACGAAGCTGCTACGCGAAAACTTCATCGTTGTCTCACCGCAGTGTCCCGACGACGAGACGTGGGACAATGACGCGTTGCTCGCGCTGCTCGACAGCGTCATCGCGGGCCATCGAGTGGACACCGCGCGTGTTTACCTCACCGGCCTCAGCATGGGTGGCTTCGGTTCGTGGAGCTTCGGTGTCCGGCATCCCGACCGCTTTGCCGCCATCGCCCCAATCTGCGGCGGCGGCACGAGCATTGACATTTTGCTCGCGAAGCGCACGCAGGCCGCGGCGCTCAAGTCCCTTCCTGTCTGGGCCTTTCACGGCGCGAAGGACCCCGTCGTGCCGCTTGCCGAATCCGAGCGCATGGTCGCCGCGCTCAAGAAGGCGGGCGTGAAGGACATCCAGTTGACCGTTTATCCCGAGGCCCAGCACGACTCGTGGTCGGAAACCTACAACAATCCGAAACTCTATGAGTGGTTTCTCGCGCACGAGCGAAAAGCCAAAAAGTGAAGCGCGAACTTTCGCTCGCCTCAGCCACGGCCATCGAGCAACCTCCGAACATGACCCGCAACCTTTCGCGCCGTTCCGCGCTAAAGCTTGCCGGCGGTGCTGCGCTCGCCGGTGTTTTCGCCCCGCGTCTCTCCCTTGCCGCCGAACAGTCGCCGCCCGATTATTCCCACGGCGTGGTCATCGGTGAACTCACCGCGGCGAAGGCCGGCCTGAAGATTCTCGCCGACGGCGGCAATGCCGTGGATGCCGCGGTCGCCTCCGCGCTCGCGGCTGCTGTAGTCGCGCCGCAGTCCTGCGGCCTCGGCGGCTACGGCGGCAGCGCGGTCATCGCGCTCGCCCGGAAAAGGCAGGTCACGGCGATTGACTTCAACACCACCGCGCCCGCCGCCATGCGCGAAGACACCTTCAAGCCCGGCGCGGACGGCAAGGTGCGCGACCGCATCAACGAGCACGGCTGGCTTGCGGCCGGCGTGCCGGGCACGCTCGCGGGACTCGACTTCGCGTGGCGGCGCTTCGGAAAACTTTCGTTCGCGCAGGTGTTCGCGCCGGCAATCGAGTTCGCGGAGAAGGGCTTTCCCGTCACTTCCGGCATGGCGGCGGCGCTGCGCGGCACAGCTGCGCAACTGCGCAAGGACACCGCCACGGCGAAGCTGTTGTTGAACGACGGCGAACCGTTCAAGGCAGGTGACACGTTCCGCAATCCCGAGGCCGCCGAGATGCTTAAATCGCTTGTCGCGCGAAAATCAGTGCGCGATTTTTATCATGGCGACATCGCGCATCGCATTGCGGAGGCATTTGAGAAAAACGGCGGCCTTGTCGCGGCGAAGGATCTTGCGGCCTACGAGCCGCGCGAAGTGAAGCCGCTTGAAATTTCCTGGCGCGGGCTGGCGATCCGCACCGCGCCGCTGACTGCCGGCGGCATCACGCCGCTCCAGGCGCTGCTCGTGCTCAAGTCGCTCGGTTGGGATGCGCGCACGGATGCGCAGACGCGCCTGTGGCTTCGCATCGAAGCCGAGCGCGCCGCGTGGCAGGATCGTTTGCAAAAGTTTGGCGATACGGCGCAGGCACGCGCGCTTACCTCGAAACTTCTCTCGAGGGAGGGCGCGAGCGAACTTGCGGCAAAAATTGAGAACGCCGTGAAATCTCGCAAGCCATTGCCGCCCGCGGGCGAACCGCGCGAGCACGCGGGCACCATTCACCTCAGCGTCGCGGACAAGGAGGGCAACATGGTCGCGCTCACGCTCACGCACGGAAACAGCTTCGGCGCGTGCGTCACCGTGCCCGGCCTCGGCCTCACGCTCGGCCACGGCATGTCGCGATTCGAACCGCAGCCGGGGCATCCGAACTCACCCGGCCCTGGCAAGCGTCCGCTGCACAACATGTGCCCGACGATTTTGTCGCGCGGCGACCGGCCAGTGTTCGCGGTCGGCGGGACGGGCGGACGCCGCATTCCGACTTCCGTGTTCACCGTGTTGTTGAATCTCGTCGCGTTGGACGCATCGGTCGAGGACGCCGTCGCCGCGCCGCGGCTTCACACCGAGGGCGGACTGGACGTGGCCTTCGAGGCAAAGTGGCCGAAGGAGGAGCGCGAGTTTTTCAACACCGTCGGCTACAAGGTTTCAACCGGGCCGATTGCCACGGTCAGCGCGGTGGCCTTCAACCCGGCGACCGGCGAGTGTCGCGCCGCCCGGCGCTAAGCGTGCGCGAACGTGCCGTGATCCGCGTGTGATTTGTCCTTCGCCACGGTGGGTTGTGGTGACGGATGATCGGGATCCTCGTTCTTCAGGAACTTGTGCCAGCAGACGAGGTAGCCGATTGCAAGCGCATAAGGAACGAGGACGATGAGGATGTTCGGGAGGTCAGCCATAAGCCTGTCGTGTTTGCAGAACGGGCGATGCCAACATCGCCCCGAACCAGCGGAACCGCCGCACGGTTCTCATGCCTCCTTCATAATAGCCCAAGTGCGGCTAAACTGCGCGAATTTTGGCTGAAATGCTGCGCTTTTTGACGCGCGAACCGGCTGAAATTTGAACTACGCGTGGCAATATCCGCGCCGCTTTATTTCACCTTCGTGACGATGAGGTCGTCGAACTGGATCGGCGTGCCCGCGTAGGGATTGCCCCAGATCGAGGGTCGGCCCGCCGGCTGCGCCTGCTTCTCGTCCCATGAAATTGTCCATTGCGCCGGCTCCTTCGCGGATTGCGCCCATGCCTTGCCTTCGAGTTTCCATTCGCCGTCTTTTACTTTGCGCAGTTGCAGTCGCAGCACAGTCCACGCGCCGGACTGCCACTCGAACGGAACGTTTGCGACTGCGTCCTCGCCGCGATACAGCTCAAGCTGTTTTTTGCTCGGAGAAATTTGCAGTTTGTAGCCGCCCACGCCGTTGAGGCCGACGGCAATCGTCGGGAAGCGCCGGCCCTTGCCCGTGCCGTTCACGCGCGCCTGCACGCACAGGCCGTCCGCCTCCGTCGGGCCGAACAGCACGCCGAACGTGTCCAGCGGCGCGCCGGGAAGTTCGAGGAACTTGTTCGCGCCGTCCTGCTTCACCGCGAACGCGCCGTCGAGCACGAGGAATTCCGCCGGCACCTTGTCCACCTCGGCCTTCTCGAAGTTGTTTTCATACACCGGCTTGGTCTGCGCGGCGAGCGGCAGCGCGAGGCCGAGCACGGCGGCGAGTGTCATCAGTTTTGTCTTCATGCGGGCAAAAATCGTTGTGCGTTTCTTTCGCTGTGTGAGACGCGCCGGGGCGCGGTTTGGTTCAACCTTCACTCGCTGCGCAACGCGTCCAGCAGCCGTCCGCGCAGGGCGAACACCGTTGCGATCCACGTCCACGCCGCGCCGCTCACGAGCACGGCCGTGAGCGTCAGCGCGAGCGAACCATACGGCAGCGCGGCGTTCGGTGACAACACCGCCGGCAGCACTGCCACCGCCGCGGACACCACGCCGCAGCCGAGGCCGAGCAACAGCAGCGCGCCGTGCTCGCTCAACACGAGCCATTTCAACGAGCGCGGACGGAATCCCACCGCGAGCAGCAGCGCGAGTTCGCCGCGCCGCTCCAGCACGTTACGCAGCACCACGACGCCGAGGCCCGCGCTGCCGAGCAGCAGGCCGAGGCCGCCGAGGATTTGGAACGTGCCGAGATACGTGTTCTGCACCGCGTTGAGCTGCGCAAGCCGTCGCGTCGTTGGCGTGAGTTCGAGACCGAAGTCGCGCAGCGCGCGCGTCAACGTCGCGGAAACTTCCGCCGCTCGATTCGCCGGCGCGTCCACGAGGAAGTAGCGGTAGCCGCTCTCGTTCGGAAAACGCGCGGTGAACTCATCCTCCGCGATGACGATGCTGCCTTGCAGAATCGAGTTCGCCAGCGCCGCCACGAGCCGCACCTTGAACGGCTTTCCGCGCTCATCCGTGAAATCAATCGTGTCGCCGACTTTCTTGCCGAGCGCCCACAAAATCGAGGCCTCGTCCGCGATGCCTGGAATTTCGTCGTCATTCTGTAGCGGCGGTCTGTGACCGCCGCCGTCTTTTTCACTTGTTGAAACGCGACGGTCATAGACCGCCGCTACAGAGCCGTGTTTCAGCAACGTCCACGGCTGCTCCTTCGCAAACTCTTTTGCCACGCTTGCAAATGCAAATGTGCCGCGCTCGGCAAGCATCTCTGGTTTCACTCCAAGAATTCGCGGCTTCTGCGCGCGGTTCAGGTTCAGGCAGCTTGCGTCATCGCCGTCGCGCACGCGGAACGGCACGACACTCACGTTTGCGAGTGATTTTTCATCGAGGCCAAGCGCCTCGCGGCCGGCCTTCGTGTTCAAGTCCTGCGTGACGGGCAGCGTGCTTTCGCCGAGGAACGCGAAGCCCCCGGTGCCGGAACTGCGCTTCGTCGCGTTGACGTTTTCGTCGAGCCGGAACACGCCGATGCTCACGATGAGAAAACTGCCGCACGCCAGCATCGCCGCCGTGGCAAGACTGCGTCGTCGCCGTCGCGTCGCGCTGCGCACGCCCATGCCGCCGAGCGAAAGCCGCGCCGCCGCCTCGGAACGTTCGAGCCGCGTGAGCAGCGCCGCGAGAAACGCCAGCCCGGCGACGAGCAGCAACGCGCCCGCGCTGAAGAAGATTTCCGCCGCCGCCGTTTCGCCCTTCGCGAGCGCCCAGCCCACGAGCGCCAAAGCGAGCACGAGCGAGAAAATCGCGACGGACTTCATCAGCCACGGTCTGCGCGCTGAATCCTGCATCCTGAATCCCGAATCCTCCCCGCTGAGAAGTTCGCGCGCCGGCTGCCGCGCCTGCTTGCGCAGCGCGAGCCACAGGCTGAACACCGCCACGAGCACCGCGCCCGCGAAGCCGCCCGCGAGCGTCGCCGGCTCCGCGTGGAAATGCAGATCACTCGTGCCCACCGCGTCGCGCCACACGGTCGAGAGGCCGTGCAGCATCGCGTGCGCATACCAGATCGCGCCGACCGCGCCGAGCGCCGCGCCGAGCACCGCGAGGCCCGCGCCCTCGCCGAGCAGCAGGCGGCGCACCTGTTTCGGCGTGAAGCCCAGCGCGAGCAGCGTGCCCACCTCCGCCGCGCGCTGCTCGACGCCGAATTGAAACAGCAGCGACACGAGCACGAGCGCCGCGACGATGAGGAAGAAGCTGAACCCGATGAACAACCCGCCGAAGTCCTGCCCCTCTGCGCTGGCCTTGAGCGCCTGCTCGCGCACCGGCTGGAACACGAGGCCGAAGTCGGCGGGATTGAGTTTCGCGAGAAGCCGTTTCTCCAATTCCGAATTCTGCGCGAACCGCACCGCCGTCGTGTCACCGAAACGGTTCGCCCACATTTTGCGGCCCGCGTTCAGCGTGACAAAAGCCTTCGGCGTGCCGCGCCATTTCTGCCAGTAATCGTCGTCCTGCTTGCGGATTTTGTGCGTGAGCGGGAAGCCCGCGTCCCAGTCGCCCGCGCGCTCGGCGCTGGCGATGCCCGGAAAATCCGGCATCAACGTGCGGTCGGCCCACGGCATCTGCATCGGCACGACGGCGCGGACGCGGAACCGGTTTGTCGCCTCGGCGAGCCGCGCGCCCGAGTCCGGCTGAAAGTAGGTGAGCGAAATCTCCGCGCCGGGACCGGCCTGCAAATCCTCCGCAAGCCACTGGTTGATGACGATTTCGTCGTCACGCAAATCGGCGGGCGTGAACGGCGCGCCCGCGGCCGTGACCATCGAATAAGGCGTCGCGCGCTCGCCCGCGCGGAGCAGGTTGACGAGGAACGTGAGCACCGGCTGCGCGTTCGTGTCCACCGCGAGCGCGGCGTGGACGGCGGGCGGGTCGAGGAAGATGCGCGGAGTGCGAAGCTCGATGGCGGAACTGTTGGTGAGCGGGCGAAGGTTGAGTTGAAAGTCTTCCAAGCGCGCCAGTGCAAGTGCCCACACCGAAATGTTGGCGAGTTCATGCGCTGGTTTGACAGGCACAGGAATAACAGGCTCGCGATCTGCCAGCCCGATTTTCTCCAAGAGACGCCGCGCGGGACGGACCAAATCTCGGAATGCCTTGTCCGATGCTGGACGCAACGCATAGTCAGTGACAGCAAGATTGGCCTCCAACGGTGCGGCTGCGCGATCCTGTAGTTGTCTGAGATTTATAAACGCATTGAACGGTGCGACTTGGTTCGCCTGCAAACTGAAGCGTCCGAGTTGCTCGCTGCCGGCAATCGCGTGAACCTTCAGCCGCAGCGCGACGGTCTGGCCCTCGCGCGGAGTGAGCGACACGTCCTGCGAGAGCGCGGAGACTTTGCTGACACGCAGCAAAACTTCATCGCCGGGCTTTGCGCCGAGCTGCTCGGCGAGCGGCTGGTTCAGCACGACGCCGTTCGCAGGAATGGCGGTGAAGGCCGGCGGCGTGGGCGCGAGCTTCCAAAAGTTTTCATCCACGCCGAGCACGTGGACTTTGTTCGCGCGGCGCGCGCCGTCGGCGGAGTTCGCCGTGCCCGGCAGCGCGAGCACGGGCGCGGCATTGAGATTTGTGGCGAGCGCGGCGCGGAAGAGCCGGTCGCCGGTGGACATCGCGGCCTCGACCTTGCCGAGCCGCGCCAGCGCCATGTCGCGCAGGCTGCCGCGCACGGAGTCGCCCACGAGCAGCGCGCCGATGAGGATGGCGCTGCCGATGGTCGCGCCCAGCAGCACGCCGAGATGCGCCCGCGCGTGGAAGCGCAGGCTGCGGAGGATGAGCGTCCAGAGGGTCATTGCGAAGCCAGCCTGCCGTCGCGCAGTTCCACGACGCGGGCCATTTTGCGGGCGAGGTCGAGCGCGTGCGTGACGACGATGAGCGTGACGTTTTCCTCGCGGTTTAGTTCGAGGAGGAGCTGCGCGAGGGTCTCGGCGGAGGCGCGATCAAGCGCGCCGGTGGGTTCGTCGGCGAGGAGCAGCTTCGGTTCGTTGATGAGCGCGCGCACGACGGCGCAGCGCTGGCGTTCGCCGCCGGAGAGCTGTCCGGGCCGGTGCGAAAGCCGCGCGCCGAGGCCGACGCGGTCGAGGAGTTTTTTGGCGCGATTCATCGCGGCATCGCGGCTCGCATTGTCGCCGCCGGCTAGCGTGGGCACGAGGACGTTTTCCAGCACGGTGCATTGCGGCAGGAGATGGTGCGCCTGAAAGATGAAGCCCATCTGGCGGTTGCGCACGGCGGCGAGCTGGAGTTCATCAAGCGCGGCGAGGTTCTGTCCGTCGAGCAGGACTTCGCCGCTCGTGGGCCGATCGAGCGTGCCGATGATGTTGAGCAGCGTGCTCTTGCCGCAGCCGGACGGGCCGACAATGGCGAGAGATTCGCCGCGGGCGAGCGCGAGGCTGATGTCGCGCAGCACACTCACGGGCGCGCCGCCGTCCGTCGCGTCGTAGCTTTTGTTGACGGCGGTGAGCTTGAGCAGTGGCGCGTCCGGCATTGGAAAAATAAATCACAACCACTCGCGCGGAACACGAAGAAAACCTCGCGAAACCTTGCCCGGTTGCTTCTTGACAGACGGCGGCAATGCGCAGACGGTGCCCGAAACTCGGCATTATGAACGCCCGCTTCCGCCATTCCCTTGTCGCGGCTGGTTTCACTCTCATCGAACTGCTTGTCGTCATCGCCATCATCGCGATCCTCGCGGCGATGCTGCTGCCGGCGCTGGCCAAGGCCAAGGCCGCGTCCAAGACGACCAAGTGTTCGTCCAACATGCGCAATTGGGCTTTCGCGACGCAGATGTATCGGGATGACAACGACGACAAACTCCCGTTGTTTGGCGAGCTTTCCACCGATTTGACGAAACCCTTCTGGCACGCGTATCTGGCGCCCTACGTCGCGCGGCAGGCGCAGGCTGGCGTGACCTTCGGCAATACGGAAATCTTCACCAACTCCCTGCGGCAATGCCCCGGCGGAGGGCCGGAACAGCCTCCCTTCTCCACCGGCGTCGGCCTCACCGACAACTGGAACTGCTGGATCGGCGCGAACTTCGGCCGCTTCGGCAACCCGATCAGCGGGCCGTTTTACTACGGAGATTCGACGCCGCCGCTGCGCGCCTCGCGCATCAACCGGCCCGACGACGCCATGACGTTCATGGATACCATCACGCACTACGTTTATTCGCCAGTGGACACGTCCTACTTCTTCACGCTCGACCTGGACAAGGACGGCAAGCTCGACACCATGCCGCAATACCCGACCGTGGCCTTCAACTGGGGCCGGCCCACCGTCCACAGCGGCGGTGCGAACGTGACCCTGCTCGACGGCCACGTGGAGCGCGTGGCGTTCAAGAAACTCTGGGAAATCGGCGCGAACAACCGGGTCGTCCACTCCTTCTGGTATATGCTGGACTGAGCCGGCGGCGGGAAACTTTGACCGTCAGGGTAGGGACGACCTGCTGGTCGTCCGTGGCCGCGCAGCAGCGCGGCCCTATCATTCAAATTGCCGGCGAACGATTCAAAGCAGCCCACTATCGAAGCACCGCCGGTCTTGACACATGGGGTGATGATGCCGGATGGTGGGAGCGTCAATTTAGCCGATAATGAACGCGCGCAACAAACGCTCCCTTGCTGAAGTAGCATTCACGCTTATTGAACTGCTCGTCGTGATCGCCATCATCGCGATCCTTGCATCGCTCCTGTTGCCGGCGCTCGCTGCGGCGAAGGAGAAGTCCAAAACGGCTAGTTGTGTTAACAACCTAAAACAATTCGGGATTGGGTTTCAGATGTATTCGGGCGATTTTGGGAAGAGTATCCTTTACACGGATGCCAATCCTCCGGGACTTCAGCCGTCCACATTTTGGATTCCTTTGCTACGAAGTAACTATGTAACTGCCGCCAAAACTTGGCTGTGTCCGAAAGCCGCGACTACCGATCCTACTGTAACGTTTCCAGCGGATTGGAGCGTTTGGGGAGCGCCGCCAAACAATCCGCACGCGGCCTACTTGGCATGGTATAATAGTGCCTTTATGGGTGGAACAACTGGCAGCTATTGCATAAACGCTTGGGTCGAACCCAAAACGAGTGGTAACAATGCAACTCAAACGTTCAAGACACTGGAGGATGGAACGCCAGCCAATCAACCACTCGTAATGGATGGAGGATGGGTGGATGCGTGGCCAGATCGCACCGACACTTTACCCGCGGGATATAGTGTTCTCGATGGAGATGACGCCAACGGCATGCAACGAATTTGCATTGCCCGTCATGGTCGCGCCATCAACATCACTATGATGGATGGTCACGTAGAACTTGTGAAACTACAGAACCTGTGGAATCTGAAGTGGCACTATATCTACACGCCACCGGCAGCTATTCCAGTTGTCCCTTGATCGGTCGTTTGATTTCTTCCATCCAAGGCTGGCATTGGCGCTACTGCTTGATTATCACTACTTGTCGAGTTTGGGGATCAATGACGAATTTTGTGCCGACAGGCGGTTGAGGAATCTTGGCGATGACTTTTGCGGCGACAAGTTCATTTAGGTCTTTTGGAACTCTTCCTGTTTTTGCCGCATAGTCCTGCACCATCATAGTCAGCAAAGCGGCCTTGGATTGTTGATTTGCAGTTAAGTCTGGCGCGGGAAGCGGCGCTGCATCCAACGCTCCGGGTGTTGACGGTGTGGTTGCAGCGGGAGGCGGCGGCGCGGGTTGCGCGGGCGGCGTGATGGCAGGCGGAGGTGGCGGCGTTTCCTTGTGGCAGCCGGCAGCGAGTGTTGCGGCCAGCAGGCTAAGTCCGAAAAGTTTTTTTATGTGCGCGCGCATTGTGTCCGCGATGACGCCTTCTAGTTCATCCGCGCCGCGTCTTTGTTCAAGCACAATCTACCTTCTTGCAGGAGCATGTGTAGCGGCTGAATAGCATCAAATCTCTTTTGATCGGGCTTTCTCTCTTTCGTAAGCTTCTACTAACGTGATTGGCTTCCATTTGCGGCCTTCGTAAGTTCGCGTCAACAGCCGCGCCAAGTAGCGCATGTTCACAAGGCCATTGATGAACCCGATAATTTTCACAACTTGGGGGCATTGCTCATACGCGATGAGGAATTCACGTGGCACTCCATAATGCCTTATGTGAGAAACGATCACAAATCGGGTGTCGGGGCATAGGCGGTGAAATTCAGGCAAAAGCTCAAGTGCAGTTATCGGTGTTGCACCGAATCCGCCATGTTCATTCCCAATCCAAAGTCGATCGTTTTCTGGCGTTCCGTCCCATATAGGTTTGCCGAGTTTTAACGGATCGGCTTGGCAAACGAAGTGTTCCACGATGCAAAGGGGATATTGGCCTGTTCCCAACTCGTTTCGCAGTTCATCGAGAGAATGTGCTCCGACGGCCTTAAGCTTGAAATCCAACAGCGGAAGAACGCTTTGATTCAGACGATCCAGCGCCGCGTAGCTGTGAACGACCAGAGCTTTCGACTTCGGGTCAGATTTCACGGATTTTCCTCTAAACGAGCTTCGTTCGTCCCGGCAATGCCATCGGGCTGAAGGGCAGCGGGGCGTTCCAGTCGAGCTTGTCGAGGTCCACGGGGCAGAGTTTTTCCTCGGACTTGAGCATGTGTTCCCACGTGACTTCCTGCCCGGTGTAGCCGGCCATGCGGCCCATGATGCCCAGGAGCGTGCTGTTGCACATGTGCTCGCCGTCGTTGACGGGCTTGCCGCGGCGGATGGACTCGAAGCACTCGACGTGCTCGGTCTCATAAGCCTTTCCGAGCATCTGATTTTCGTTGAGTTCGCCCTTGAAGCGCCACGAGTTCGGCCCCGTGATCTCGGTGCCGCCGCGATGACCGAGCAAGCCCTGCCCGCGCTCGCCCATGATGTAGTCGCGCGTCTCGCTGTGGCAGCCCGTGATCTGGCGCTGGGCCACGAAGCCGCGCGCGCCGTTCGCCCACTCGAAGTTCACCTCGATGTGGTCCCAGATGTTGCCCTCGTTGTTGGGAATCATCCGCCCGCCGACGGCGGTGCACTTGAGCGGCGGCTCATCCTTCATCGCCCACGCGACCTTGTCCACGCTGTGGATGGCCTGCTCGACGAGGCCGTCGCCGGAAAGCCACGTGAAGTTATACCAGTTCTTGACCTGCCACTCGGTGTCGCTCATGCCGGCGGGGCGCGACTCCTTCGGCGGCATCGGCTTGACCGGGCCGGTCAGATACGTGGCATAGACGGCGCGCACCTCGCCGATGTCGCCGCCGTGGATGCGTTTGTAGAACTCGCGGCGGGCGGTGTTCGCGCGCCAGACAAAGCCCGACTGCACGGCCAGCCCCTTTTGCGCCGCGAGTTTCGCCGTCTCGCGCACGGAACGAACGCCGCTCGCATCGGTGGCGACGGGTTTTTCGAGGAAGACGTGTTTGCCGGCCTCGATGGCGCGTTTGAAGTGCAGCGGCCGGAAGCCCGGCGGCGTCGTCAGAATCACGATGTCCACGTCGCTCTTGATGACTTTCTCGAAGGCATCCAGCCCGACGAACTGGCGTTCAGTGGGGACATCAATGCGCGAGTCGTTTTTGATTTCGCCGCGGATGCCGCCGAGGCTGCGCTGAATCTGGCTCGCGTAAATGTCGCCCACCGCGTGCAGGACGGTGTTGCTGTCCGCGTTGAGCGCGTTTGCCGCGGCGCCGCTGCCGCGTCCGCCGGAGCCGATCAAACCGATGCGCAGCTTGTCGCTGTTGGGCGCGGCGGAGACGACGGCGGGAAAACCCAACTCGGAAACCAGCGCGCCAGCGGCAACGGCTGTGGTTGAAGTTTTGAGAAACTCGCGGCGGGAGGACGGGGCGACACTGGTGTTTTGCTGGTTCATAGGTGTTTTGTTAAACGGGCTGTGCGGGGCGTTTATTCACGGATGCACGGCGCAGCACAAGCGGAAATTGCGGCTTACTTCGGCGCGTTTTCCTTGAGGCGCTGGTTGACGATGTCGAGGTAGGAGCGGGCGATGGGGTTGTCGTTCCATTCGAGCTTGATCGAGCGCTCGAAGTATTCCTTTGCCTTTGCCCAGTCGCCGCGCTGCACGGCGTGCCAGCCCAGATGCGCGACGAGGTAGTAGCTGTTCCGGTCGAGCTGCGCGGCGCGCGCGAACCACTTGTCGGCCTCGTCCACGCGGCCGAGCCAATCGAGGCACATGCCGTAACGCATCGGCGCGGACGGATCCCAGCGGTTGAGCGCCATCGCTTTCTCGAACCACTGCATCGCCTCCTCGGCCTGCTTCTCGTGGCCTTCGCCGCCCTGCCAGCTCCACGCGCGCCACGCCTCGCCGATGCGGTAGGGCGTGTCGGGATTCATCGGCTCGACTTGGTTCGCCTGGACGAGCAGGCCGATGTATTCGCGCGAGTTTTCCGGCGTCTTCGCCGCGTGGCGGAGCAGCGAATCCTCCTGTAACCGGCGCATGGCTTCCTGTCCGAGATAAACCATGCACACCATCGCGATGACACTGAACGCGATGCGGCTGGGCAGGTTGAATGAAACCCAAAACCGGTCCGACGCGTATCGCCAGTGCCCCGCAATCAGCGCCATGATTGTGACCGCGACAAGCGCGTTGGCGGGGATGTGGAAGTTGAAGTCAGTGACCGAATGCACCAGCAGTGACGCGAGTCCGACGACCGCGCCGAGCAGAAAGGCCGCGCGGTTGCCGTGGCTGCCGCCGAGGTCGTTCTGCGCGCGCGCCACATACTTCCACGTCTGCCACGCGCCGGCGAAAAGCAGCGCCCACGCCGTCGCCACGAGCGCCGCGCCGATGATTCCCAAGTCGGCGAGCGTGTTCAGATAGTCGTTGTGAACACGGTCGGGCCGGCGCTGGATGAGTTCGGGCCGGTATTGCCGGAAGCGCGCGTCGAAGTGCCCCGGCCCGACGCCAATCCACGGGTTGTCCAGCCACATCTGCACGGCGGGCTTCCACAGATGGAAGCGCGTCTCGTCAAACTTGCCGGTCTGATACAGCACCTTGAAGCGCTCCTTCGAATACTGCGCCGAGGTGATAAACCACACCGAGCCGAGAATGAGCAGCGCGAGGAACACGATCGCGGACAAGCGCACGTTCCGACGCCGCGCGTAAAGGAAGACAAACAGCATCAGCCCCGCAATCGTCGCAATCCAGCCGCCGCGCGAAAGCGTCACGCCGATGCCCGCGAGCATGACCAGCGCCGCGTAGCCGAAGACGATTTTCGCCGCGTGCGGCAGCCGGCCGGAGAGCGTGTGCGCCAGCGCAAGCGGCAGGACCATTTCGAGGAAGCCCGCGAGATGATTCGGGCAGACGTAGGTGCCGGAGCCGCGGTTGCCGTAGCTCGCGGGACGGAGATATTTCCAGACCATTTCCGTGTGCGTGATGAACTGGAACACCGCATACACCGACAGCGCGAGGCCAATGAACACCAGCACCGACACCACGCTCTGCCCGGCCTCCTGCCGGTTGAGATTGTTCAGCGTGGCGAAGAAAAACACCGCATACACGAGCACGCGGATGAGTTCGAGCCGCGCCACATACTCGATGTCTGAATTGCCATAGCGCCAGATTGCGTAGGCGACAAACGCGAGCGCGGCCCAGCACAGCGGCGGCCAGAGCAGGCGGAAATCGGGATTGAGCCAGAAGCGCGCGGTCCAGACGAGGAGGACGCCGGCGGCGAGCGTCTGAAGCAGCACCATGTCCGCCGCGCGAACCGCACCGAGCGCCAGCGGCGCGTAAGCGAGCGCGGCCAGCACGAGGAGCAGAATGCCCTTCTCGCACAGGCCATCAAGGCGCTCGCGATCCATGCGCGGAGGCTAGGCGAGAGAATGCGGAGGGTCACGCCCTTTTCAGTCTGCACTGATTTGTTCCCGCCAAAAAATGTTTGGCTTCCCGCCGCGGCGCAGTGACATTCTCCGCGAAGGTGCGGCCGCGCCGCGCCGTCTCAATTCCACATGAATGTCACGTCCGTCCCGGTTGAATTCAGCGATCCGGTCAACGCTCAAATCCTCGCGGTGAGCGAGGATCGGTTGCAGGGTTTCCAGCGTGATCCGCTCGGCGAGGTCGCGCGCCAGACAGGCCTGCCGCTGGACACGGTCATCGAGCGCATCCAGGCCATGCTGCGCGCGGGCACCGTCCGCCGCGTGCGCCAGACGTTGCTTGCGACGAACCTTGCTCAAGGCGCGCTCGTCGCGTGGCAGGTGCCGCAGGAAAAACTCGACGCCGCGTTTGACTACATGTTCCAGCAGGATCCGTTCAGCGGGCATGTCGTCACGCGTTCGACGGACACCGCGACCCAAGGCTCGTCCTATCGGCTCTGGACGACGCTCAAAGTGCCGCAGAGTTTCTCGATTCGAAAGCACTGCGAGTTTCTCGCGAAACAAACCGGCGCGGAGAAGTTCATCCTGCTTCCGGCGAAAAAACTTTTCGCGCTTGGTGTTGGGCACACGCGTCGTCGCGGCATGGAACCGGGAAGCCGCGCGGACGTGCCCGCCGAGGTCACGGAAGTTTCCGTCGTGTCGCTGAATGAACTCGAATGGCGCGTGCTGGAGGCGCTCAAGCGCGAGTTCGAGCCGGAGGAACTCGTGCCGGATTTGTGGGCCGCGCGCGCGAAGGAGGCGGGTGTGCCGTTGCAGACGTTCTTCGAGTTCGCGGAGGATTTCGAGCGGCGCAAGATCATCGGGCGCTTTTCGACGTTTCTGGAGCACGTCAAGCCGCACAGCGACGGCGAGCGCGTCACGCGCTTCAACGCGCTCTTCCACTGGGCCGTGCCGCCGGGCCGCGAGATGGACGCGGGCCGCGAGGTCGGCCGGCACCACATCATGACGCACGCCTACTGGCGCGAAGGCGGGCCGGAGTTCCGCAACGTGAACGTGATGGGTGTGGCGCACGGCACGGACAAGGCGCTCGTGCTCGCGCACAAGGCGGCGATTGACCAGCACCTGCGCGAGGCGGGCATCGAGGTCGGCTACACGAACGTCTTCTGGGGCGGCCGCAGCGAAATCAAACCGAGCGAAATCTCGCCGAACGCCTATCGCGACTGGTGTTGCAGCGTCGGACTCGACGCGGAAAAAATGCGCGAGCAACCGCTGTAGCGACGGTCGCATCCCGCCGCGCGGTTGCAATCGGAGGCTTGCGGCAAGGATTTGCCGCTGAAACAATTCGTCCGTGCCCGTGAACCCCTCCGCCCATGCCCTCGCTTGAATGGTATTGGCACCGGTTGCGCGCGATGAGCGCGGGCGAAGTCGCTCTCCGCATTCGCAAAAAGTTCCGCGAGCTGGCTGACTCCACGCTTGAGCACGACTGGGCTGGTTCGCCAATCGAAAGCTCCGGCGCATTCCCGAAGTTGCCTGAAAAACCTGCCGCGCCCGAATCGCTCCGCTCCGCTCTGCGTCGCGACGCGGACAACATCCTTGCCGGCCGCTGGCGCGCGTTTGGCCACCTCGAACTCAAGGTGGACGATCCGCCGCGCTGGCACTGCGATTATCTCGCGGGCCGCGATCTCGCGACGACGGCGTCCGCCTTTCGTTTGGATTACCGCGAGCTTCCCGGCGGCGCGGACATCAAGCTCATCTGGGAGCTTTCCCGCTGGCACGCGCTCGCGCGCCTCGCGCAGGCCGCGTGGCTGCTCGACGACGAGAAGGCCGGCGAAAAATGCGTGCTCTGGCTCGAAGACTGGGTGAAGCACAACCAGCCCTTCCGCGGCTGGAACTGGACAAGCGCGCTCGAAGCCGGCCTGCGGCTCATCAACTTCGCGTGGATGGACGCGCTGCTCGCGCCGAACGCCGAGCGCTGGGCCTTCGACGCGGAACTCGATAGGTTGCGGCACGAAATCCTGCCGCCGCACGCGTGGTTCACATGGCGGCACAAATCCTTCGGTTCGTCGGCGAACAACCACCTCATCGGCGAACTTGCCGGCCTGATTGTCGCCACGGCGCGCTGGCCCGCGCTCGCGCCATGGGCCGCGCCGCTCGACGAACTGCAACGCCGCTGGGAACACGAAGTCCTCGCGCAGTTCCACGAGGACGGCGGGAACAAGGAGCAGGCGCTGAACTATCACCTGTTCTCGTGGGAACTCTGCTGGCACGCGCGCGCCGCGCTCGTCGCTACCGGTCGCGTCATCGCTCCAGCCGTTGAAGAACGACTGCGCCGCGCCGCGCAATTCTATGTGGACGTGCAAGTGCCGAGCGACCCGTGGGACTACGGCGACTCGGACAACGCGTTTGTTCTGCCGGTTACTCGGGATTGCTACGGCATGATTGAGACTTGGCACTCGTGGCTCGCTGGAAAATCCACTCCTGAACTTGCATTCTGGCTTGGCAACCCGCCCAGCCTGCCCGTCGAGTCCAGGTTGGAAGAGGCTATATTCGGGATGCCGCCTGCCGAGGAGGACAAAGGGGAGCGTCCATACCCGAATTTGGTTTCTGACGGATCGTCTTTCGCGTCCGTCTTCAACAAGTCCGGCATCGCCATCCTGAAGGCCAGAGGTTGGACGCTGCGGTGGGATGTGTCGCCGCTTGGCTACCTGGCAACTTCAGCCCACGGACACCTGGATGTATTTCACCTGTCGCTCTGGCTGAACGGCGTCGCAATGGTGGTTGACCCCGGCACGGGAGGCTATTTCTCAGATTCGCGGCTCCGGCATTGGCTGGCGTCGGGCCCTGCGCACAACGGTCCGCGCGTGACTCCAGAGGATTGGGTGGAGCGACAAGGTCCATTTCTGTGGTCGAGGCAACACGACACCCCGATTGGTATTGGAGGACGAATCTGGTCGCTGCCCCAAGCACTGATAAAAGATGCGTTCGAGAGCGGCATTGGCAAGCTGGTGCGTGAGTCCTATGAGAGAGGCGATGCCGTGGAGGCGTTGATGGGACTCGTTAAGCTCTACATGAAAGGCACCTCTAACCCTTGGGCTCTGACGCGCCAGTTCAGTCTCGTGACGAAGGAAGGCCCGATTCGAGTCATGGACACAGCTTCCAAGGGCATGCGTCCGATGCGTCGTGCGCCATTTTCCGTTCGCTGGCAATTCGCACCCGGCGCGAAGCTCGAACAACTTACTCCGCGCCGCTTCTGCGTCACGCGTCGCGGCGTTGCGATGGATGTCGAGGTGAGCGCAGATTGGGCTGAAGTTTGGGCGGTGAGCGACCGAAACGATCCGGCGTTCATGCAGGCGGAGAAGACGGACGAGGAACGGAAGTTCGCCGGCATCGTTTCGCCCGCGTTCCGCAAGACGGAATGGGCGCCGTATCTCAAGCTCGTGGCGCGTCCGGGGGAGAAGCCTTGCCTTTTCACCACCACATTTCTAGCCTCGCGCGACGCATGAGAATCAGCATCTTCGGTCTGGGCTACGTCGGCGCGGTCACGGCGGGCTGTCTGGCGAAGCAGGGGCATGCGATTGTCGGTGTGGACGTGCATCCGCAAAAGGTCGAGGCGTTCAATCAAGGCATACCGCCCATCATCGAGCCGGGTCTTGATGATTTGCTGAAAACAGCGAAGTCCAAAAGCCTCCTGCGCGCGACGCAGAGCTGCGATGATGCGATTGCTTCTACCGAACTCTCGATCATCTGCGTCGGCACGCCGTCCGCGGTGACGGGCGCGCTGGATCTCGGCTTCGTGCGGCAGGTCGTGCAGCAGATCGCCGCCGCGCTTCGCGCGAAACCGAAGCCGCACTTCCTCGTTTTCCGCAGCACGATGCTGCCCGGCAGCACGGCGAAGTTCGTCGGCGAATGGCTCGGCGACCTCGAAGCGAATGGCTCGCTGAAGGTTTTTTATTATCCCGAATTTTTGCGCGAGAGCACGGCGGTGGCGGACTTCGACAATCCCTCGCTCGCGGTCGTGGGCACACGCGACGGCTCGCGTCCGCCGGAGGAATTGATGCGTTCTCTTTTCGGCGAAAAGGCCGGCGTGGTGAACTGGCAGACGGCCGAGATGGTGAAGTATTCCTGCAACGCCTTTCACGCGGCGAAAATCACCTTCGCGAATGAAATCGGTCGCATCGGCAAGCAGATGGGCGTGGATTCGCGCGCGGTGATGGCGCTGCTCTGCCAGGACACGCGGCTGAACATCTCGCCGTATTATTTGAAGCCGGGCAATCCGTTCGGCGGCTCGTGCCTGCCCAAGGACGTGCGCGCGCTCACGAACCATGCGCGCGTGAATGGCCTGCACGTGCCGATGCTGGAGAACCTGCTCGACAGCAACGAGCGGCATTTGCAGTCGCTGCTCTCGCTCATCATGGAAAGCGGTCAGAGCGAGGTGGTGATTCTTGGCCTTTCCTTCAAATCGAACACAGACGACCTGCGCGAAAGCCCGATGGTGGATGTCGCTCAGGCGCTGCTCGGCCGCGGCCACAAGCTGCGCATCTACGATCCCGCGCTGAATCTCGCCGCGCTCGTCGGCGCGAACAAGCGCGTGATTGACACCAAGATGCCGCACCTTGCGTCGCTGCTGCACAACGACCTTGGCGCCGCCGTCGGCAAACGCGGCCTGCTTGTCGTTGCGCAAAAGTGCGCCGCGCTCGCCGACCTCGCGCAATACCTCACGCCGGACCACCGCGTCCTCGACGTGAACGGTTGGACGGAACTCAAGAGTTTGTCCGTGAAATACGAAGGGTTTTGCTGGTGACACTCAGTGACCAAGCCCGCCGTCCTCATCATCGTCGAGAACCTGCCCGTGCCGTTGGATCGCCGCGTGTGGCAGGAGGCGCGTGCATTGCGCGACGCCGGCTATGAGGTTGCGGTGATCTGCCCGCGGATGCGCGGCTTCACGGCACCGGAGGAAACGCTCGAAGGCATCCACATTTATCGCCATTGGATCAGCGAGGAAGCGTCCGGCGTAGTTGGTTTTCTGCGCGAATATGCGAGCGCGCTGTGGGGTGAATGGTGGCTCGCGTGGAAAGCCTGGCGTCGGCACCGCTTCAAAATCATCCACCTCTGCAATCCGCCCGACCTGCTGTTCTTCGTGGCGTGGCCGTTCAAGCTGATCTTCGATGTGCGCGTCATCTACGACGTGCATGATTTGTGGCCGGAGATGTTCGAGGCGAAGTTCGGCAAACGCGGCCCGCTCTACTGGGCCGTGCGCGCGGCCGAACGGCTTACCCACTCAACCGCAGATGTCGTGCTCGCGACAAATCAAACCGTGCAGCTTGCCGCGCTCGAACGCGGCGGCAAGGACCCGTGGGAAGTCTTCGTCGTCCGCACCTCGCCGGAGATTTCCGCGAACATCTCGCAGCCCGATCCGTCGCTTCGTCAAGGCCGCCGGTTTCTCGCCGGCTATGTTGGCGTGATGGGCAACGCGGATGGCGTGCATCTGTTGCTCGATGCCATCGCGCACTTCGTTCGCGCGCTTGGCCGTGCGGACACGCGGTTTCTTCTCATGGGCACGGGGCCGGAGTTCGACCGGCTCGTCGCGCAACGCGACCGGCTTGGCCTCGCGGACTTCGTGGACATGCCGGGGCGCGTGAGCGATGAGTTTCTCTTCCGCGCGCTGGCTACAATGGATGCCGGAGTTTCGTGCGACCCGATGAACGCGTATAATCACGGCTGCACGATGAACAAAGTGCTCGAATACATGGCGTTCGCGAAGCCGCAGGTGATGTTTGACCTGCGCGAAGGCCGCGCCTCCGCCGGCGATGCCGCGGTTTATGTGCACGAAACGTCGTCGGCGAAGTTTGCCGAAACGCTCGCCCGTTTGCTCGATGATCCCGCCGCGCGCGAGCGAATGGGCCGGCTCGGCGCGGAGCGCATTCGCGGCGAACTGGGCTGGGAACATTCCAAGCGGCAACTGCTCGCGGCTTACGCGGCGGTGTTGGAGTAGAATCCTGCATGGACAGCGAGTCTCCAACCCCGTCGCGCGCCTCCTTCCGCGATGAGTTTCTGCGGTGCTGGACGGCGCTGCCGGGCAAGGCCCTGTTCGGCTTGCTGCTGCTCGTGTGGCTCGCGCTGTTCCAGTTCCAAGGCAACTCCACGCTCGGCTACGTGAAGACTTCGAGCCTGTTCGGCTGGATGAACTACGCGTATCAGAACAGCGCGGACGACGAACTCGGCTACGTGATCCCGCTCGTTGTGCTCGCGCTGCTGTGGTGGAAGCGCGACGAACTGCTTGCGCTGCCGAAGCGCGTGTGGCTGCCGGCACTCGCGCTCGTTGCGCTCGCGCTCGCGTTGCACGCGCTCGGCTTCATCGTGCAGCAGACGCGCGTGTCCATCGTCGCTTTTTTCACCGGCCTGTGGGCGTTGGGCGGACTCGCGTGGGGCGCGGCGTGGCTGCGCGCGACGCTGTTTCCGTCAGTGCTGTTTGCGTTCTGCGTGCCGCTCGGAAACTCGGCGGAGATGATCACGTTTCCGCTGCGGCTGCTCGCGACGAAGATCACCGTCACTCTGTCCCACGCGGTGCTGGGCCTGAGTGTGATTCAAAACGGCACGAGCATCTTTGATCCGGCGGGGAAGTTTCAGTATGAGGTCGCGGCGGCGTGCAGCGGCATCCGCAGCCTCACGGCCATCGCGGCGCTGGCGGTGATTTATGCGTTCATGAATTTCCGCGCACCGTGGAAGCGCGCGGTCGTGCTCGCATCGGCGTTTCCGCTCGCGGTCGCGGCGAATGCGTTGCGCCTGCTCTGCATCGTCATCGCAGCGGACGCCTTCGGGCAGAAGGCTGGGAATTACGTCCACGAGAGCGCGTGGCTGAGCCTGCTGCCGTATTTGCCGGCGCTGGCGGGTTTGTTTCTGATTGGCCGCTGGCTGCGCGAAGACTCGCAACCGGCAAGAAAGGAGCCGCGTGGATAGGACAAGCTGGCTCGCGTTAGCCGCCGTGCTGCTGCTCGTTGCGGCGACTTCTGGATTTCTCCGACAGCATCAGGCGGGCCAGCGCCTTGGTGCGCCCGGTGTGAAGGTGGTTGCCGAGCCGATGCTGGGCGAAAGCGGCGAAGTCATCGCGACGAACAGCGTGGCGCTGCCGCAGCGCGTGCTCGACTACACGTCGAAGCCGGTGAACGTGCCGCGTGTTGTTCACGAGTGGCTGCCGAAGGACACGACTTACGGGCACCGCATTTACACGGCGCGGGACGGGTTCACCGTGGACGCGCAAGTGGTGCTGATGGGCGCGGACCGCACGAGCATACATCAACCACAGTATTGCCTTACGGGTTCGGGATGGCAGATTGATGATAGTGAAACAAAGACCATCCGCATGGCGCTCCCCCGTCCATACGATCTGCCCGTGAGGAAGCTCACGCTGACGGGCCGTTTCCAGACCGAGCGCGGCCCGGAGACGCGGCGCGGTATTTTTGTATATTGGTTCGTGGCCGACGGCGAACTGACTGCGGACCATCGCCAGCGGATGTGGTCGCTGGCGCGCGAGCAGTTGCGCAGTGGCGTCTTGCAACGCTGGGCGTATGTGATTTGCTTTGCGGCGTGCATGCCGGGCGCGGAAGAAGCGGCCTTCAATCGGATGAAAGAATTCATCGCGGCTGCCGCGCCGGAGTTTCAACTGGCCGCCGGGCCGGCGGTTGCTGAAAAGAACTGAACGCCCACGACGCGAACCACGTCACACTCACCATGCTCCGCCGCCACCGCAAACTCCGCACTCAGTTCCACCTGCTCGTGGACGCGGGGCTGTTTGCGATTGGCTTCTGGCTGGCGCACTGGATTCGTTCGCACTGGCAGATCGAGGTGTTTGGCGGCACGGCACGCATCCAGCCGTTCGTGGATTATTTTTGGCTGTTCGCCACTGCATTTGTGCTGCCGCTGCTGCTGCTGCCGGCGCAGGGCTTTTACGACCGGCGCGTCGCGCTGGACCGAGTGGAGCGCGGCTGGCGGCTCTTTAAGGTTTGCACCTACTCTGTCGTGGCGGTGATTCTCCTCATGTTCATCCTGCGCGTCCAGTTGGCGCGCTCGGTGATCATCCTGTTCGGCCCGGTCAGCTTTTTGCTCGTGCTCGTGAAGGACGAACTGCTCCGCCGCTGGGGCAAGACCAAGCTCGGCCAGGCGCAGAACCAGCGCCGCGTCATCCTCATCGGCGCGCATTCGGAAACCGCCCGCCTTGCCGCCGACCTCGGTGGCGAATCATCCGAGCGCGTGGAAGTGCTCGCGCGGATGGACCTGAGCACCGCGCCCGCCGAGCGGCTCGCGGCGCTGCTGCACGAACACTCGGCCAACACGGTCATCATCAGCGCGCGTCACACGTATTTTGAGCAAGTCGAGCAGGCCATCCAGATTTGCGAACTCGAGGGAGTTGAAGCGTGGCTGCTGGCGGATTTCTTCCGGACGCAGATTTCGCAGACCAGCGCGGATGATTTGCTCGGCCGACCGACGCTCGTGTTCCGCGCTGCGCCCGAAGTGTCCTGGCAGAGCGTCATCAAGCAGACGGTGGACGTGCTTGGTGCGCTGGTGCTGCTCGTCGTGTGCGCGGTGCCGCTGCTCGTCGTCGCGGCGCTCATCAAGTTCACATCGCGCGGCCCGGTGCTGTTCCGGCAGGAGCGCTGCGGGCTGAACGGCCATCCATTCACGATGCTCAAATTCCGCACGATGGTTTCCAATGCCGAGCAACGGCAGGCCGAGCTGGCGGCGTTCAACGAAATGAGCGGGCCGGTTTTCAAAGTGTCGAAGGACCCGCGCGTGACGCCGGTGGGCCGGTGGCTGCGCAAATACAGCATTGATGAATTGCCCCAGCTCTGGAACGTGTTGCGTGGCGAGATGAGCCTCGTCGGTCCGCGCCCGCTGCCCGTGGGCGAGGTGCGGCGCTTCGACGACCCCGCGCACCGCCGCCGCCTGAGCGTGAAGCCCGGCCTCACGTGCCTGTGGCAGGTGCGCGGCCGCAGCAACGTGAGCAACTTCGCCGACTGGGTTCGGCTCGACCTCGAATACATTGACAACTGGTCGCTGTGGCTCGATTTCAAGATTCTGCTCCGCACAATTCCCGTGGTGCTGATGGGCACGGGCGCGAAATGAAGCTGTCATGAAATTTTTCCAAAATCGCGTTGACAACATTCGGTTCACTGCTACTTTGCGGCTGGATATTTGAAATTTGATTCGGGTGGCAGCACGTTTCTTCAGAGGGGTTCCCCACCCCCACCTCCTTGGCGTCTGCTGCCCGAATCGTTTTTAAGGCGAAAACGCCGGAAGGGCAGGCCGCAAGCCTGCCCTTCTTTTTTGCCTCGATCATGGGAAAACCCCTGAAAAACGGCCTCAGCCCGCGTTTTGTGTTTCGATCCAGCGAACGGCATGCCGGACCAACTCGGGCGCAGTCTTGAGCTGGAGCTTTTCCTTCATGTTCGCGCGGTGCACCTCGACGGTTTTGACGCTGATGTGGAGCTGCTCGGCGATGTCGCGCGAACCTTTGCCGCGGCCGATGAGCTGGAAGATTTCAAACTCGCGGTCGGTCAGCTTCTCGATGGGCGATGCACCGGAGTCGGACCGGCGGCCCGAGAAATTTTCCAGGATGCGCGCGGACATTTTTTCACTGACATAAATCTGACCGGCGAGCACCTGCCGGATGGCCCCCATGAGTTTTTTGCCGCCTTCCTGTTTCATGATGTAGCCGCGGCCGCCGGCGCGCAACACGCGCTCGGCGAAGAGCGATTCATCGTGCATCGAGAGGACCAGCACGGCGAGGTCAGGGCGCATCGCCTGCAAATCCTTGATGAACTCCAGCCCGTTTTTTCCCGGCAGCGTGATGTCCGCCAGCACAAGGTCGGGTTGAAGGGATTGGACCGCTGTGAGCGCCTGCTCGGCGGTTTCGGCGTCGCCGCAGACGGTCAGGTCCGGCTCGTGGTTGATGAGCTGCGCGAGGCCCTCGCGCATGATGGGATGGTCATCCACGACGAGGATTTTTTTGCGGGCCTTGGTTTTCTTCGGTGTCATGAAATCCGTTAGGTTGACGTTGAGGCCGGCGGATTGTGGACGGTGCAGACGACGGTCGTGCCGGCACCGGTGCCCTTTTCAACGACGAACGTGCCACCAATCATGCCCGCGCGGTAGCTCATGATGCGCATGCCCATCCCCTTGCGGCCACCGACGGCCTGACGGAAGCCGACACCGTCGTCCTCGACAGCGAGCACGAGCGAGGTGGGCGTGGTGCAGAGCGAAATCCGCAGCCGCGAAGGCCGCGCGTGCTTGAGCGCGTTGGACACCGCCTCCTGCGCGATGCGGTAAAGATGCGTGGCCACCGTGTTGTCCGTGACCAGCACAGGCGAAGGACATCTGAACTCGCACGGAATGCGCGTGAGTTGTTCCGTGCCGGATGCCAGCGCGCGCAAGGCGGACATCAAGCCTTCCGGCTCGTGCATCACCGGCGAGAGGCCGTGCGCGAGGTCGCGCGTGTGAGAAATGGCCTGGCGCACAAGGCGCGCAATCTCGCTTGCGTGCTTCGCGGCAGGCTTGGATTTTTTTTCCAGTTGCTGCTCCAGCACCTGGCTCATCAACTCGATGCCGGCGAGCTGCTGGCCGAGGCTGTCGTGCAGGTCGCGGCTGATGCGCTGCTGCTCGCGCTCGATGATCGTCAGAATCTCCTGCTGCAACCGCCGCGCTTCCTCCTCGGCCGCGGCGAGTTTCCGCCTCTGTTCAAGCTGGTCCAGCGCGCGCCGCACAACGGCGGGCACTAACTCCTGAAACCGCACGTCCTTGACGAGGTAGTCCAGCGCGCCGCGTTTCATCATCTCGACGGCCACGCGCTCGTCGCCCTGGCCGGTGATGACGATGAACGGCGTGCGGCGCCCCAGCGTGTCCAGATGATTGATGACTTCCTTGCCTTCGATGTCGTGCAGCTTGAGGTCGAGCAGCATCAGGTCGGCGCGGTTGCGTTCGAGCCACTCGAGGGCTTCCTTGCCGGAGGCGGCGGTGGCGACGGTGTAACCTTCGCGGCGCAGCGCCTTCTCGATCAGCCGCAACAAACCGCGGTCATCATCCACGACGAGGATCGTGGCGGGCGCGGGTTGTTGTGCCGTCGGGGCGGCCATAATTCAGGCCGCTCAATGTTTGCCGTTGACGGGCGGCACCTGGACGAGGGCGAAGAAGAGGCCCATCTGCTTGATGGTTTCGGCGAACTTCTCGTAGTCCACCGGTTTGACGATGTAGTGGGCGCACCCCAGCTCGTGGCAGCGGCTGACCTCGCGCGGGTCGTCGGTGGTGGTGAGCATGACGACGGGTATCTTGCGTAAATCCACGTCGGCCTTGAGCTGGCGCAGCACCTCCACGCCGTCCACCTTGGGCATGCGGATGTCGAGCAACAGCAGGTAGGGCACGCCGGTTACGCGCTTCGGCCCCGTGCCGCGACGGAGGAGGAAGTCGAGAATCTGCTGGCCGTCCTCGAAGCGCTGGATGGGGTTGTGCAGGCCGGCGCGGGCGAGGTTCTTCTCGATCAGACGGGCGTGGCCGGCGTCGTCGTCGGCCACGAGGATGATGACTTCGTTGTTCATGGTGCGGTTCATGTCATGTCTCCGGTGTCATCATCTGGCTGCGGCGGGCAGGGAGACGAAAAAGCTGCTGCCGCGTCCCGGCTCGGACTCGACCCAGATTTTGCCATCCTGCCGTTCGAGGATGCGCTGCGCGATGGTCAGCCCCAATCCTTCGCCGGTGCCGACCGCCGGGTTCAGGCGATGGAAGATTTCAAAAATCTTTCCCTGATGTTCCGGGGCGATGCCGATGCCGTTGTCCTCGACTTTGTAAATGGCGCGCCCGCCATCCGTCCAGCCCGAAACGGTGATCACGCCGGGCCGGTCGGGGTCGAGGTATTTCACGGCGTTGTCGAGGAGGTTGGAGAAGACCTGCGCAATCTGCGTTGCGTCGCCGAGGCAGGCGGGCACGCGCTTGAGCGTGAGCTGGACGCCGGCCTGCTTGAGCTGGAACTCCATCGCCTGCGCGATGCCGGAGAGCATCTTGCTGACGTTGAGCCGCTCGATGGTGAGCGCGGCGCGGCCGAGGCGCGAGAAGCGCAGGAAGCCCGACAGCAGCGAGTCAATGCGCTCCACGCCGGCGCGGATGAACCCGATGGCCTCGGGCACGTCCTTGTCGAGCAGGTCGCCGAGTTCGCCCTCGTGCAACGCGCGGAACTCCGGTCCGGATAATTTTTCGTGGATTCGCTGACAGCTGTGCGCGAGTTCCTTGCTGAAGCCCTGGATGTTCACGAGCGGCGAGCGCAGGTCGTGCGAGGCGACATACACGATGGTTTCGAGTTCCTTGTTTTTTTCCGCGAGCGAACGGGCCAGCTCGGCAAGCCGCTCCTCGTCGCGTTTGCGCGCGGTGATGTCCGTGCGGATGGCGATGTATTGCGTCGGCTTGCCCTGCGCGTCCGCGAACGGAAAGATGGTCGTGTCCACCCAGTAGAACGAGCCGTCCTTGGCGCGGTTCTTGATTTCACCGTGCCACACCTTGCCGTGGGCAATCGTGTGCCACAGTTCGGTGAAGAACGCCTTCGGGTGATGGCCGGAATTGATGATCCGATGGTTCTGGCCGAGCAGTTCCCCCCGGGAATATTTTGAAATCTGGCAGAACTTGTCGTTGACGTAAGTAATGTCGCCCGCAGCGTTGGTGATGGCGACGATGGAATGCGCATCGAGCGCAGCCTTGAGATCGCGTAACTCACGGACGGTCGCGTCCGAACGCAGGCGCGCCAATTCGGCGCCCGGCGCGGGGCCGGGATCGAGGGGATCGTTCACAGACCGGATGTTAACAAACATCAAAGTCGAGGCACGCGAAAAGCCGCGCGGTGTCTCACACTGGCGAAGCGGGTTGGGGTTGGTTCCGGCGGAGTCGCGATTCAGCGAGCAACCAGTGCTCGATGTGGCGACCATCGGGCCGGCCTTCCTGTTCCCAGATGGAATTGGCCAGACTCGCGATATCCTCCGGGGTCGGCTTGCCGTTCGAGCCGTTGGCTTTGTTCTTCGGTGCGCTGGTTTTCTTCGTCTTCATTTTCATGTGCATTCTCGTTTCGTCTGATTTTATGGGCTGCGCTGGCGACGCCCGGCTTGTGTCACGCCGCCACCGGAAGTTTCCCCCGATACCGCGTGGGCGATTGGCCGACGATCTTTTTGAAGACGCGGTTGAAATGCGTGAGCGACTGGAAGCCGACCTCGTAGGCGATCTCGCTCACGCGCAGGTTCGGGTTGAGCAGGAGCTGCTTGGCCTTCTCGATGCGGACGCGCGAGAGGTAGTCGGTGAAGTTGATGCCCGTGGCCTTCTTGAACAGCTTGCAGAAGTAAAACGTGCTCGTGTGAACGGCCTTCGACACCGCGCCGAGCGACAAATCCTCGTGCTGGTGATCGTGGATGAACTGCTTGGCGCGCGCGATGACCGGCGGTTCCGCGTTGGCCTGCTGCACCAGAATCTGGTTGCTGATGATCGAGAGGTGCTCGGCGAAAATGCCGAGAAGCTTTACCGCCGCCTCGTGCTCGCGGGCGCTGAGCACGCGCGTGTCGAAGTAAGCCTTCTTCATCTCAACTCGGCCGGCACCAACGCCCCACTCGCCGGCCTGCTGCTCGACGCGTTTGAATTGCGCCTCGGTCGGTTTCTTGCGGAAAATCTGCCCGGTCTGGAGGAAGCCCACGAGCTTGTCACCCGTGCGCACCGGCACCGCGATGTCGCAGAGGCCGAAGTGGCACGTGACGGACTGCGCCTCGTGCGTGGCGGTCTCGGCGAGTTGCTGCTGCACCTGCAGGCAGGCCGCGCACGCCTTGCTGCGCTGCGCCATCATCGCGCAGAACGGGTTCTCCTTGCGCTGGCCGTGGTGCGGCAACTGCCACGATTCGACCGGCCGCAGCGCGACGGGCATGCCCGTGGTCTCGCTGAAGGCGCGTTCGTAATCCTGATAAACCTTTGAGTGCGTCAGTGCATCGAGGAGATGGTGGTTGTTGTGGTTCGCGCCGTTGCCGCCGTTCACCGGGACAACCGCCGCGGCTGCGTTGGTTTCGATTTCCGCCGTTGGATTCGCAAGGGTTGTTTGCATGGCTGCAACATACGGAGAGACGCCTGTGGCAACAATTGGTGAGCGCCCTTATCGCGTGCGGCGGCGGACGATTAGCGCGGATAAGGGAAACCCCTAGCGGGCGTGGTTGCGCGAACGTCACAATCACGCGGCAAGTAACACTCGCCAAATCCTGACACCGCGTGGTATCACGCATCCCGAGGGCGCGGCAGGTCCTGAATGCCCGCGCTGATCTGATTCAACCTATGCCCGGCCAGAAAACTCCCGCCAGCAATCGCGCCTCGGATTTGATTGGAACCGCCTCGTCCAAGGAGAACGGTGAAGCCCTCGAACTGCTCCGCACCTCGTTGAACGGACTTACCGAAGCCGAGGCTGCCGCGCGCATCGCCGAGCACGGCCCCAACGAGGTCGCGCACGAAAAGCAGCACGGCTGGCTCCAGCGTCTCTACACCGCCGCGCGCAACCCGCTCGTCATTCTGCTGACAGTGCTGGCGGTATTGTCGTATGCGACAGGCGACATGCGCGCCGGCACAGTGATGCTGCTGATGGTCGGCCTCGGCATGTCGCTGCGTTTCGTGCAGGAGACGAAGGCCGACAACGCCGCCGCCAAGCTCAAGGCGATGATCAGCGTCACCGCCACCGTCCTGCGCGACGGCAAGCCGCGCGAGATTCCGCTCAAGGAAATCGTGCCCGGTGACATCGTGAAACTTTCCGCCGGCGACATGATCCCCGCCGACGTGAGGCTGCTCGCCGCGAAGGATTTGTTCGTGATTCAAGCCACGCTCACGGGCGAATCCATGCCGGTCGAAAAATCCGACACGCGCGACTCTCGCGCGGGCATCTCCGTCATTGAGCACACGAACATCTGCTTCCTCGGCACGAGCGTCGAGAGCGGCTCGGCCACGGCGGTCGTGGTCGCCACGGGCGGCCAGAGTTACTTCGGCTGCATGGCGCGCAGTCTTGTCGGCCAGCAGCCGGACACGAGCTTCGACCGCGGCGTGAAGAAGTTCACATGGCTGATGATCCGCTTCATGCTCGTGATGGTGCCGCTGGTCTTCGTCATCAACGGCATCACCAAGCACGACTGGCACGAGGCGTTCTTCTTCTCGATGGCCGTGGCCGTCGGCCTCACGCCGGAAATGCTGCCGATGATCGTGTCCGTCTGCCTGTCCAAGGGAGCGCTCGCGATGTCGAAAAAGAAGGTCATCGTCAAGCGGCTCAACTCCATCCAGAACTTCGGCGCGATGGACGTGCTTTGCACGGACAAGACCGGCACGCTCACGATGGACCACGTCATCCTCGAGCTGTATTGCGACGTGTTCAAAAAGGAAAACGACGAGGTGCTGCGTGACGCCTACCTCATCAGCCACTTTCAGACCGGCCTGAAAAACGTGCTCGACCGCGCCGTGCTGCACCACAAGGAACTGCACAAGGAGCTGTCGCTCGACAAGTTCACCAAGGTGGATGAAATCCCGTTCGACTTCTCGCGCCGCATGATGTCCGTCGTGGTCGAGGGGCCGGACGGTCAGCGGCAGTTGCTCACGAAGGGCGCGCCCGAGGCGGTCTTCAAGAAATGCACGCACTTCGAGAGCGAGGGCGAAATTTTTCCGATGGAACCCATCCTCGTCGGCGACCTCATCGAGCAGGTCAACGAACTGAGCGAGGACGGTTTCCGCGTGCTCGCCGTCGCCAACAAAAAAGTTGAGCACCGCGCCGCTTATTCAAAAGCTGACGAGGACAATCTCGTCCTCACCGGCTACCTCGCCTTCCTCGATCCGCCGAAAGATTCCGCCGCGAAGGCCATTGCCGCGCTGCAACAGCACGGCGTCACCGTGAAGGTTCTCACCGGCGACAACGACCTCGTCACCCGCAAGGTCTGCACCGAAGTCGGATTGAACGCGCAGAAGATTCTGCTCGGCAGCGAGGTCGAGAAAATGTCCGACCCGCAGCTCGCCGAGTCCGTCGAGACGGTGCATGTCTTCGCCCGCCTTTCGCCCGCGCACAAGCAGCGCATCGTGAAAGCGCTGCAAGCGAAGGGCCACGTCATCGGCTTCATGGGCGACGGCATCAACGACGCGCCCGCCCTGCGCGCCGCGGATGTGGGCATCTCCGTGGACAATGCGGTGGACATTGCGAAGGAATCCGCCGACGTGATTTTGCTGGAGAAGAATTTGATGGTGCTCGAGGAAGGCGTGCTCGAAGGCCGCAAAGTGTTCGTGAACATCTTAAAATACATCCGCATGGGCGCCAGCTCGAACTTCGGCAACATGTTCAGCGTGATCGGCGCCAGTGCTTGGCTCCCTTACGTGCCGATGTCGCCCATCCAAGTGCTCAGTAACAACCTCCTCTACGACTTCTCGCAGGTGCCGATCCCGACGGACAACGTCGGCCCGTTGCAGACGGCCAAGCCGCGTCCGTGGAACATGGGCGAGATCGCCAAGTTCATCATGTGCATCGGCCCCATCAGCTCGATCTTCGATTATACGACGTTTGCGGTGATGTATTTTTTCTTCAAATGCAGCGAACTCAAGCTGGTGCCGCCGACGGCGGAACTCGCCGCGCGTTTCGCGAACGCCCCCGACGCGGACCACACCTACGCCGCCGCGTTGTTTCACACCGGCTGGTTCGTCGAATCCATCATGACACAGACGCTCATCATCCATGTCATCCGCACGAATCTCATCCCTTTCGTCCAGTCGCGAGCGAGCTGGCAGCTCACGGTTACAACGGTCGTCATCATGGCGCTGGGCGCGTGGTTGCCTTATTCGCCGCTCGCGTCGTATTTGGGTTTTGTGCCGCTGCCGGTGATGTTCTGGCCGATCCTGCTGGTGACACTCCTCTGCTACGTCGCGCTCACGCAGGTCGTAAAGACCTGGCTCATCAAGAAGTCGTGGGTGTGACGCGCCGCGCGTTCACACCACGAACTCCAGCTCCGGCGCGCGCGGCACGAGCCCGCGCTCGTGTGCCCGGCCGAGGAAGCGCCGGATGCTTTCCCGTCCGCGCTCGCCGTAATCGAGCGTCCAGTGGTTCACATACATGCCCACGAACTTGTCCGCCAGGTCGCGGCCCATGTCGCGCGCGTATTGCAGCGCGTGCCGCACGGCCTCGTCGCGGTGATCGAGGCTGAACTGGATGCTTGCGGTGAGGATGTCGGAAACAATTTTGCGCGTGGCCGGATCGAAGCGCTTGTGAATCACGTTCCCGCCGAGCGGCAGCGGCAGGTTGTCGTTCTCCGTGCCCCACCACTGGCCGAGGTCTTCGCAGCAAACGAGGCCCTCGTTCTGGAACGTGAGCTGCCCCTCGTGGATGATCAGCCCCACGTCCGCCTGGCCCGCGCGCACGGCGGCGAAGATTTCATCGAACGGCACCACGATGTGTTTGAACTCCTTCGCCGGTTTGCCGAGCCAGAGTTGCAGCGCGAGGAACGCGCTCGTCATCGTGCCGGGCACGGCGATGCGTTTGCGGGCGATCTCCTCGCGCGAGAACTTCTGCTTCGCCACGAGCATCGGCCCATAGCCATCGCCCATGCTCGCGCCGCTGGGCAGCAGCGCGTAACGGTCGCAGACGTGCGCGTAGGCGTGGATACTGATGGCCGACACGTCCAGCTCGCCGCGCGTGGCGCGCTCGTTGAGCGTCTGGATGTCCTGCAAAATGTGCTCGAAGCGGAAGCCGTGCGTGGGGATCAAGTCCTTCGCAAGCGCGTAAAACATGAACGCATCGTCCGGGTCCGGCGAATGGCCGAGCGTCAACAGCCGTTGTTCCATGCGCGAGACGGTAGCGGGCGGCGAAGAAAAGTCGAGACGGCCTAACGAACAGAACTCAGGCACGCGGGACCAATCAGCGTCAACCGCGAAGCGGAACTGAGAGTGTCATCCCGCGTTGCCTGCAGCGATTTGTTAGGCGGCTTCATCGGACTTTCAGTGTTAAAATTGCCGTATCCAAGGACAATGAAAGCATCACAATAAATACGCTGTAGAGTGCAGCCAAGCCAAATGCACACACTACGATTACGCGCGTCTGTGTCACCGCTGGGTAAAATAGCGCCATGAGTCCCAAGACCGCGAACAGAACAGGTGCATACAAGCAAAGCTCGGACAGGTGCTTAGCGAGCAGAAGATCACTAGGAAGAAGTAATGGCTGATCTCCATGATAAAAGCGCAGATACTCAATTCTAGCTGGCAAGAATCGAAAGCATGGAAAAGCAGCCAACGTGGAAATCAGGCAAAGAGCGCCATAACATAGACAAGCTTTAGGACGTTGATTTGCTTTCATGTAGCCGCCTAACATTATTATTATGCGTCAAACATGACGCATATCACTTGATCTCGATTAGATTGGCCAACATGGGATGGTTTTTGTCCAGAAGCATTTGCGTTGCTGTCTCGACCAAATATGAAACCGACAAAGGCTGCAAACCCAGCGCCCAGTTGGCGGCAGTTCCTCTCGGGTTCGGATTCACCAGCGTCAGCGTGCGCACGCTACCCGTCGTGGTGCCGTTGGTCACACACGGGCGTCAGCTCACCACGTGTTGAGCGTGTCAATCAACTGCCGCAGGCGGCCGTAGTCGCGGCGGTTGAAGCCGAAGGCGATGCGCGGGGCGGTCACGCAATCGTTGTCCTCGCATTCCTCGGGTGAAGGTTCGACGGCGTGGAATTTTTCGCCGGTGATGAGGTCGGCATAGTCCTCGTTCAGCGCCTCAATCGCGGATGGCGTGGGCGCGTGTTGCAGGCGGATGACGAAGAGGTCCTTCACGAAGCGGCTCGAATGGTAGTTGCGGTAGAAGCGCGTGATGTGGCGCACCGCGTCGTCCGAATCGTCGGTGAGGTGGTAGAGGGTGAGGTCTTCGGGTGAGATGAGGCCGTTGCGCAGGAGGTGCTCGCGCATGTTCTTGTCCCACGTCTTCCAGTAGGTGCCGCCGGGCTTGTCCATGAGCACGAGCGGCATGAGCTGGGCCTTGCCGGTCTGCATGAGGGTGAGCGCCTCGTAACCTTCGTCCATCGTGCCGAAGCCGCCGGGGAAGAGCACGATGGCGTCCGAGTGGCGGATGAAGATGAGCTTGCGGGTGAAGAAATAGCGGAAGGTGATGAGCTTCTTGTCGTGCTCGATGATGGGGTTGGCGGCCTGTTCCCACGGCAGGCGGATGTTCACGCCGAAGCTTCGTTCCGGTCCCGCGCCCTCGTGGCCAGCCTGCATGATGCCCGGCCCAGCGCCGGTGATGACCATGTAGCCCGCGTCAGCGATCTTGCGGGCGAACTCGACGGCCTGCTGGTATTCGATCTTGCTCGGCTGCGTGCGCGCGGAGCCGAAGATGGTGACCTTGCGTTTGTCGGCCCACAGCGCGAAGAGCTTGAAGGCGTAGCGCAGTTCGCGCAGCGAGGTCTGCATCACGCGCACGTCGCCGCGGTCGCGCACGTCGTGCAACAGCTTCAGCGCCTGCTCGATGACGTCCTCGACGAGGTCCTCGTTGAAGCCGCCGCCCTTGAAGGCGATCAGGTCGCGGATGCGGCGCTGCAATTCGGGATCGCCCGCGGGCTTGAGTCGCTTGTCCATGCCCGGAGCGTAACGGAGCGGCAAAGAAATGCAAAGCAGCGCATCGCGCGGAGTGAGTCCCTGCACGATGCAATGGAATTATCCCGATGTTGAACCCGGCGCGGAGTCTAGTTCGCGTGCCCACCGCCGGCAAAACCACAGCGGGACTGCGCCAAGAATTCCAAATGAACAGTCAATCAACCGCCAGCCAAGCGGAATGCCGCGCAGTCCGCCGAACACCAGCGCCCATGGCACGACGAGCGTGCACGCGATCAGTCCGAAATCAAACAGCCAGCGGTTGCGCACCGGTTCGCGCCACGCCCACACGAATGCCAGCGCGATGACGATGTGCCCGAACGCCAGCCAGTCCGTGCCGTAAGCGAGAAACGGAAAGCGCGCGTTCGTCTCGCGCAATCCGTCGTGGACGCGCTGAATCCAGACGCTGAACGTCGGCGCGTCACCGCTCGCAGAAACGCCCGTTAATTTCACGGCCAGGTTCAGCTCAGTTTCCAGCGGGATCGCCGTCACGCCACTGAGCACCAGCCCGAGAATGAAGAGCGCCGTCATCGCGCGGATGCGGCGAAGCAGTTGCGTTTGCGGCGAATTCATAAACTTCACGCGGTCGCGGTTTGCAATGTGGTTTGCGCCTGCACCGTTGCCGTGCGGCCCAAGCGCCAGAGGAAGCGCGAGAGTTCTCGGTGGATTTCACGCCAGAATTCCAGCGGCCGCGCGCCGAGCGCCTTCATGCAGCGGCCGTGATTGAGCCAGAGCATCAGTGCCGCGCCGAGGCCGAACAGGCGGAACTGGGTTTCCCACAGCGTTCCGCCCACGCCCCAGCACGACACGCCCGCGCTCGCGAGCCGGTCGCGGTGAAAGGCGATGTGCGCGGCCTCGTCGCGCAGAATGAGCGAGCACACGTCGCGCAGCGCGGCGTCCGCGCAGTGGCGGCGCAGCAGCCGGTAATAAACCATGCTCACGATCTCGACGAGCAGCAGCACTTGCAGCTCGAACCGCACGCCCAGCGCGCGGCGCACCGCGAGAAACGCGCTGAAACTCCAGTGCGCCCGGATGTGTCGGCCGCCAAAACGGTCGAGCAACCCGCCGAGCAGCCGCGCGTGCTCGCGCTCCTCGGCGAACCACGCGTCCACGATCTGCCTCATCTGCTCGGTGCTGCCGCGGAATTGCTCCGCGTCACCCGCGATAAGCCGCGCCGGGCCGCCGCCGTCGCCAAGCTGATACTGTTCCAGCGAGCGCACGAGCCGCGCGAACGCGGCGGGCGGGACATTCAACGGCGCTTTCCAATCCGGCTCAGGCCTGTCGAGGCGGTTTTGCGCGAAGTGACGGAGCCATTTGTCGTGGTTCATGTTGGTGGGTTGGTTTGGGTTGCGGTTTTACTTCCTGTCCTGCGGCGGGCGGCACTTTTCTCCGATCAGCCAAAGTATCGGGCCGACAAAGAACGCGATGCCAACCAGAACGCACCCCAGTATCACTGCAAGTGCCTCGCCCGCTTTGGCGTTGCACAGAACCCACACACCGGGCAGGAAGAAGAAGGCGAAGGACGTGACCGCTCCGATTCGGGCGAGTGTTTTCATGGGAACAGGTGATTGTTCACGCAGCCATCGGCGCGGTGGAGGTCGTGCGTGCCTCCGACTGGGAGGCGATTCGCCACAAGGCTTGCTCCACGGCGTCAATCAAGACATCCGGCGTGCTCGTGCCGGCGGTGATGCCGACGGTGTCCTCCGGCAGGAACCACTCCGCGCGCACGTCCGCCGCGCTTTGCACGTGATGCACGCGGGCGCAGTGGCGCGCGCAGGTCGCGACGAGTTCGTGCGTGTTGTTGCTGTTCGCTCCGCCGATGACCACCACCGCGTCGCACCGCTGCGCGAGTTGAACGGCGGCGGATTGACGCTGTTTCGTCGGCTGGCAGACGGTGTCCAGAAAACGCACCTCGCTGCGCGGAAATTTCGCACGAATCCGCGCAACCAGTTCGTGAACGCGCCCGATGGGCTGCGTCGTCTGCGCCGCGATGCCGAACTTGGGTCGCTCGCGCAATTGCTCCACGTCGGCTTCGTCGAGCACGACATCAAACTCCGCCAAATCCTCCGTCAAGCCGCGCACTTCAACGTGATCCCGTTTGCCGATGATGATGGAATGAAAGCCTTCGGCGACGAGCAGCTTCACCGCGCGGTGCGCGACATGCACGAGCGGGCACGTGGCCTCGACCACGTTCAGCCCGCGGGCGCGCACTTCATCGAGACGGCGTTCCGATGCGCCGTGCGCGGTGATCATCACGGTTGGCGTGCGCACGGCGGCGGGATTGGCCGCCATCAGCACACCGCGGGCGCGTAGCTGCGCGAGCACGGCCTCGTTGTGGACGAGTTCGCCGAGAATGGTGAGCGGTTGGGTTTCCGCATGGTCGAGGGCGAGCGCGATCGCGTCGCGCACACCGAAGCACATGCCGAGATGTTCAGCGCGGAGGATTTTCATGAGTCGAGTCGGAGTTGCGGCCGGCGCGTTCGGCCAGCCAGTTCCAAAGCAAAAAGGCGCAAGCCCAGAAGGGAAAAACGCCGTAAAGCGTGTCGCTCGCCGAATGCGAGTGGCGGTCCACGGCGACGAACACTTGAATGCAGAAGGCGACCGCGAGCGCAGTGGCCAACCAGCCCTGCCAGCTTGCGGGCCGGTGGAACCAGCCGCAGGGACGGAACCATGGGTTTTTCATAAGCGAGTTGGGTTTGGCGTTCTTGTTGGGCCATTTCTGAACGAAAGTGCCAGCCGCAGACCGAGCAAGCCGCCGAGAACACCGCCCACGGGAAGGCCGATAAGCCACGGCCAAAAGGAAGCGGTCGAAATGCCGAGGCCCCAAGAGCAGACCGCTGCTCCGAGCATTGCGAGTGTGGGAATGAATGTGACGAACGGCGCGAGACTTCGAGTGCGCTCAATGCGCCAGAGGACGATGCCGGCAACGGCGGCAAGCGCTGCGACGACGCCGAGAACCACCGTCACGGCGATTACGATGATGGCTTCCGGCTCCATGGTGTGTCGTCGTTTAACTTTGTAATACAAAGTATATGACCCGTCGGTTGCGGTTTTGTTCAAACGCGCGGTTCATTTTCCCTTTGTCTGTTTGACGATCTGCTCCAGCAGGCCGATGTAGCCCTTGAACGCCTTCTCGCCCGCAGCGGTGAGCGAGACGGTCGTGAGCGGACGGTTGTTCTGATACGACTTGGAAACGGAGACGTAGCCGGCCTCCTGGAGCGTGCGGATGTGCGTGGTGAGGTTGCCGTCAGTCATTTGCAGCGCGTCGCGCAGCTCGGTGAAGGCGGTCTCCGGCGAGGCGGCGAGCAGCGACATGATGGCCATGCGCCCCTTCTCGTGGATGACCCGGTCGAGCTGGAGAAACGGTTCGGGATTCACTGCGCATTCCTGCCCTTCTCGGTGAAGTAAAGGTAGATGCCGGCAATGAGGTGAAAGCCGCCGAAGGTGAGGCCCATCAATGTGTTCGGCTGAAACCAAACAGAAGGCTTGCCGCTCGGGCCAATCCCAATCGACGAGTAAAGTTGCATCCACGCAATCAGTATTGAAGTGATGATAAAAACCCATCCAAGCACGCGAACTCCCCGCGAGATAAACTGGCCGGCCGAGTTGAGGGCACAGCCATACAGTAGAATCCAAACCATGTGGTATTCAGGATAACGAGCGGTATCACCGAGGTGTGCATGGAGTGGGATGAGGGAGAATAGCAGGCCGGCTAACAACGGCGGACTCATGGCCAGAGCGACCCGTCTGGTAGGTGGCGTCCAAAACGGCTCCGAGGAACTGAGTGCCTGACGACGTATAATCAGCAGCGAAGCGACAACGGCGACTGCGGCTACAGTGAACCACAGGCACAGAAACGGCTGATAACCGTCCAACTGAAACCTGTCTCCGACCAGCCACCCGGCGACTCCGATCATTCCTGTCGTGAGCATCACCGGCGCGAGCGCGCGGCGGTAAAGCGCGGCGCGTTCCATCAGCGTGCGGATGACTTGCAGGTTCTCCTCGGCCCAGTTCGGTTGCATGGCTTTTACTTTGCATTGCAAAGTTAAACTGTCAAGCGCAGAGTTCGGCCGTTCAGCCCGTCCTTTCTGCTTGCCCGTGCGCGTCGGCGCGGCGAGTCTCCGCGCGTGAATTCGTTCCGCAACCGGCACTTGCGTTTCATCCGCGCACCGGACCGCACGTGGGCTGTCGCGGGCGTTCTCGCCGCGGCGTCGGCGGGCTTCATCGCGCTCGCCGCGCAGGCACAGGAATCCATGACGGTTTCCGCTTCGGGTCTGAGTGATTCGCCGGCTTCCGGCTCCTACATCACCGCAAATCAGCCGGCGCCCGCCACGAACTATTACCGGACGAATGTAGTCGTGGCGCGTCCTGCGCCGCGCTCTGGCGATGTGCCGAAAGACGGCTCGTTCATCTCGGCGAATCCATCCGCGTGGGAACCTCAGCAACCGTCTCGTCCGCGCCGGACGAGCGGCGCGCCGATTTTGCGTCCGGGCGAAGTATCGCCGGCGGAGTGGCAGCAGGCGCAGCCAGCGGCATCCATTTCAGCACCGCAACCGCGCTGGGGCGCGGACGCGCCGCACGAAGGTTCGTTCATCGTCAATCGCGGCCCGGCGTCACCGGCGAATTATTCTCCAAACCCTTCGGCAACGCCGCTGCCGTGGCTGGCAGCGCCGCAGCCCGCGCCGGCTGTGCCGCAGCAGAGTTACGAGCCGCCGCGCGAGGTGAAGGCACCGGCACGCACGCGTGATCCGGGCGACGCGGGCTACATCATCGTCGGGCCGGGCGCTTACACGTCGCAGCCCGCGCCGTCTGCGGCGAACGGGACAGCGCAGCCCGTGCGAGGAGCGCCCATTTTCCAGCGTGACCCTGCGGATCGCGGTTACAACATCATCGGGCCGGGAGCCTACACACCGATGACTGCGCCGGTTGACGTGGCGACCAATCCACCTCCGCGCGAGAGACGCACGATTCGCAGGAGCGGCGCACCTGCGGACGCCGGCTACATCATCGTCGGCAACAGCGCGCCGGCGGGAGAACCATTCGCTTCGCCGTTGCCAGCGCAGGCGATTCCTTCGCCTTACGCGATGGCGACGCAGGACATTTCGGCGAGGCTTCCCGCGCAGGACCGTCTTGCGCTTGCGCCGGGTGTGCCGCTCGAACAGCGGAGAAATTTGTTCGAGCTTTACGCGAAGCTTGGAAACGTCGAGATGGCCGAGGCGGTGGCGCGGCTGGTGTTCGCCGAGGCGCCGGACGACCGCGCGACGCTGCTCGCGCTGGCGTCGCTGTATGTTGAGCAGCAACAGACGGACAAGGCGCTCTACACAGCGCAGCGGCTCGTGGCGCTTTATCCGAACGACAGCGAGGCGCTTTACTATCTCGGCGCGGCTTACGCGCAGGCGGGCCGCTACGAGGAAGCGCAGAAAATGTTTACGACAATCAAATACGAGGGCGGAAGCGCGGCGACGGCACAACCGTTCAAGTATCAGGCCGATCTCGCGTCCGCCGCGTATCAAGCGGGCGACTTGCGCGTTGCGCGCGAGGCGTATCAGGAAGTGGCCGTCGCGCCGGAGACGAAGGAGGAGTTGCGCGCGGAAGCGCAGCGCCTGCTGAAGCAGATCTCGCACGAACTCGACCCGCAGCTTTCGGCGGAAGCCACGGGCTACCTGCTCGGTGAAGGCAGCATCGTCCGCACGAAGGCCGCGTGGCGCCAGCCGGTCGGCTCGCGTTACGCGCTGACGGCGCAGTATTCCCGCGAGGACGTCCACGTGGATGCAGCGCCCGCGTTGCGCGACCGCGGCACGAGCAGCAACGACGGGACAATTTCCGCCGAGGCGAAGTTCAACCGAAACTGGTCGGCATCGGCGACCGTCGGCGGCTGGGAAGGCGGCGCGCAGGGTGCCGCGAGCGTGACGCGCAACCTCGGCGGCAAAGGCGAGTTGAAACTTGAGGCGGCGCTGAACGAACGCGCTCTCGACTCGTTGCTGATGGAATCGCTCGACGGCCGCGAGCATCGCGCGACGCTGACGGCGAGTTATCTGCTGCATCCGCGCTGGCTGGCTTATGCCTCGGTCACGGGACGCGAGACGTTGATTGACGACCAGCAGCTCGGCGCGGGCATCCACGCGAACTGGAACTTCGAGCACATCTTCCTGAACGACGAGCGTTACCTTGGCGTCGGCTACCGGGGCTTTTATTTCCGCCATTCGTTGCGCACGCAAAATGTCGGACTTGTTGCGCCCGTGATGGCGCCCGGCGCGACGCTCGCGGACCAGCAGGCCGCGCTGGCGAACATGATCGCGCCGTTCCTGCATCGCGAGGGCGCCTACCTCACGTGGAGCCATCAGCTCGCACCGTCGTTCGCGTGGTTTGCCGGCGGCGGCGCGGACTACGAGCTGGACCGCGCGCACATGGCCTACAACGGACTCGGCGGCCTGACGTGGACGCCGTTTGCGCGGCTGGAATTGCGCACGGAACTCGAATACTTCACGAGCGCGCGAACGAGCGACCAGTCGAGCGACCTGTGGCAAATCAGCCTTGCCCTGCGCGCGTGGTTTTAACTAGCCTCGCGTCGTAGCACGGCGCGGAACACTGGAACGGCGTGGGCCGGCGAAGCGCCTGCACACCACCGTGAATTTCTTCAAGAGCCTCGCCTCGCGCAACGCCTGGGTGGACACGTTCGTGCTCGTGCTGCTCCTCGCGACGGCGAACTGGTTCCTCGCGCCGGACGACTTCGGCTGGCGCCGGCTGAATCCATCCCCGTGGCTGCTGCTGCCCGTGCTGGTCGGCTCACGATACGGATTTGCGTCGGGCGTCGTGAGCGGGTTTGTCGGCGGCGCGGTCATCTGGCTCGCGCTGGCCAGCGAAGGCGTATTGCAGACGGACTTCATGCGCGTCTATGGATTTTTTCTCGGCGGAATGATCCTGGCCGGCGGCATCTGCGGCGAAATCTGCGCGGCCTTCCGCAAGCGGGAACTCCAGCTTTCCGCGCAGGTGCAGCATTATCAGGAACGACTGCGCAAGCTCGACATGGATGTGTTTTTCCTGCGCGAGGCGAAGGCCGAACTCGAACGCCTGCTCGCGACGAAGGACGCCGAGTTGGCCACGCTCGACACGGAAATCCGCCGCCTCTTCGAGAGCCAGGGCGACGAGCTGTATCAGGACATCCTGCTCCTGCTCAACCGCCAGGCGCGCGTGACGGACGCGGCGATCTACACGTTCGACTCGCCTGTCGAGATGCGCCGCCGCGCCGCGCTCGGCCGCTCCGACGCGCTGCCGGACGCGATGGGCACCGACGACATCGAGATGGTCATGCTCGCGCTCCAGGCGCGCCGGCCGGTGAGCACGCCCGATTTCTGGCAGCGGCCCGGCGGTCCGCCGAGGGAATACCTGATGGCCGTGCCGTTGATGGATTCCGCTGAAAAACCGCTCGGCGTTCTGCTCGTCACGGGAATGCCGTTCCTCGCGCTGTCGAAGAAAACCATCCACCTCGTCGCGCTCATCTGCCGCTGGGCGTCGCGCGTGGTGGAGATTCGCCAGCAGGGCGAGGCGGTCAGCCGCGTGGTCGCCGGCACCGAGGGCCAGCGGATTTTTTCAAAGGAATTTTTCGCCGAGAATTTGCGCCTCTCGCACGAAAGCTACCGCCGCCACAACCTGCCATCCTCGGTCGTGCTGTTCCTGCTTCCGCGCACGTCCAAGGCGAAGCAGGCGCGCTTCGAGCAGCTCATCATGGCCAGCGTGCGCGGCGGCGACTTTCCCGCCGACCTCGGCCTGCCCGTGCCGCATCTCGCGGTGCTGCTGCCGCTGTGCGGCGAGCGCGGCGCGAACATCTTCATCGAGCGCATCCTCGCCGGCTGCCGCAAGGACCGCGACATCGCCGAACAGGTGCAGACGCGCCTCATCACGTTCGACGAAGGCGCAGGCTTCGATGAAATCTGGGAAAACCTGACCAGCTATGTCGCATCCCGTGCTGACGCTGTTTAGCGCGGCCGCCGCGCTCGCGCTCGAATGCCTGAGCGTGAAGGCGCTGCTCTCGCCGCAGCCCATCACGGGCGAAGTGCTGCTGCTGCACTGGCTCGCCGTCGCGGCGGCGCTGCCCGCGCTCGCGGCGCTGTTCCCGGCGGGACATCGCGCGGGCGGCGTGACCTTCGTCGCGCTGGTTGCGGGTTTCGCCGCAGCCGCGCCCGTGCTGGGTTTTCTCATCGTGCTCGGCTGGCGCGGTTTGCTGGAATTGAGCGTCGGCAAAGGCAAGGACAAGGACCTCGTGCTCGGCACGCGCGAATATCTTACTGCGCCTGAAGAAGAGGATCTCGAACCGGTGACGCCGCAGAGCCTGTTGCAAATCCTGCAAGGCGCGACGCCGCAGGCGCGGCGCGACGCCATTCTCGCGCTGCGCGATGTCGAACCGAAGAAGGCGCTGCCGCTGTTGCAGAAGGCGATTCAGGACAGCGACGAACAGGTGCGGCTCATGGCGCAGACGCAGTTCAACCTCATCCTTGCCGGCATCGAGGGGACGATCAAAACAATCGAAGCGGAGATTTCCGCAGGCGCGCGGCCCATCGCGCGGCTTGTCCAGCTTGCCGAGCAGTATCACGAGCTGGTGTATCTCGGCCTCAGCACGGACGAGACGATGCGGCTGCATTTGAACCGCGCCGTCGAGCTGCTCAACGAAGCGGGCGTGAAGGTGCCGAACAACGCGAACATTCTCTTCCTGCTGCTCCGCTGCCATCTGCGCCTCGCCGACGCGCCGAAGGCCAAGGCCGTGCTCAAGGCCATCAAGTCGCGCGGCTGGGGCGGCGCGTTCACGCACGGCTGGGAGGCGGAGATTTGTTTCCTTGAACGCGACTGGACCGGGCTGGCTGTCTCCCTTCGACGGCTTGAAAGCGCCGGCGACACGCCCGCGCCGTTGCGCGAGATGGTGGACTTCTGGCTCCCTGCTGAATCGGCAAAAACAAGCGCATGAGCACCGAAACCGCCGATGTCTGCCTGCTGCTCGAAGGCACGTATCCTTACGTGCTCGGCGGCGTGTCGGCGTGGGTGGACCAGATCGTCCGCGGCCTGCCGGAGCTGAAGTTTGCGCTCTACTACATCGGCGCGCGCCGGGACGCCGCGCAAGTTGCGCACTACAAGCTGCCGCCCAATGTCACGTCGCTCACGGAGATTTATCTGCAAGACCGCCTGCCCGATGCGGAGCTCAAGCCCGGCGCGCTGCCCATCGAGACGCGCGTGATGCTTTACGAAACGCTCGCGAAGTTTTATCTCGCCGAGTCGAAGTCCGAGCAGGCCGCGCTGTTCTGGACCGCGCTGGATGAACTTCGGGACGCGGGCAACAGCTTCACGTTTGGCAATCTCCTCCACGACCGCGAGAGCTGGGACATTCTCCGCCGCGCCTACGAGAAGTTCGCGCCAGACGAATCGTTCATTGATTTCTTCTGGACGGCGCGCTTCACGCACCTGCCGCTCTGGACGCTTTGGTGCGACCTCGACAACGTGCCGCGCGCCCGTCTCTATCACGCGCCAAGCGCCGGCTACGCGGGTTGGATCGGTTCCGTCGCCGCGCGACAACGGCGTGCGCCGTTCCTGCTGACCGAGCACGGCATCTACACGAAGGAGCGCATCGCCGAGATCAGCCAGGCCGGCTGGATTTACGAGGCGGATCGCCCGCACATTTCATTCAGCGGCGGGCTTGGATCGCTCAAGAAGATGTGGATTTCCCTGTTTATGTTCCTCGGCCAGATTGCCTACGACACCGCCGCGCGCATCGTCACGCTCTACGAGGGCAACGCCGCGACGCAGGTCGAGTTCGGCGCGGATGCCGACGCCATCACCGTCATCCCGAACGGCATCGAGCCGTCGCGCTTTGACGCGGTTTACGCGACGCACCTCAAGCGGTGGCAGACGGAACCAGCGGAGAAGTTCGTCGGCTTCATCGGCCGCGTCGTGCCGATCAAGGACGTGAAGACGCTGCTGCGGGCCGCGCGGCTCGTCATAGAGAAGCTGCCGGAAACGCAGTTCCTCATCGCCGGCCCATATCAGGAGGACCCGAACTATTACGACGAGTGCCGCAAGATCGTCGAGTTGCTCGGCATCGAGAAGAGGGTCCACTTCCTCGGCATGCAGAAGATCATCGAAATCCTGCCGAAAATGGACGTGCTCGTGCTCACCAGCATCAGCGAGGGACTGCCGCTTGTCGTGCTGGAAGGCTTCGCCGCAGGCAAGCCGTCCGTCGCCACCGACGTCGGCGCGTGCCGCGAACTCATCTTCGGCCGCACGCCGGAGGACCGCGCGCTCGGCCGCGCCGGACGTCTCACAAAAATCCTCTCGCCCGCCGAAACAGCGAACGGCTTGTTGAGCATTCTCACCGACCCCGCGCAGATGCGCCGCATGAGCGCCGCGGGCCGCAAGCGCGCGGAGCAGTTTTACAGCATGGGCTCGATGCTCGGCGCGTATCGCGACCTTTACACGCAGCTTCCTGCGCAGCACGAGCGGCGCATGGAAAAACTTTTTGGTCGCGCCCGCCGCGGAACGGCTTCATCAACCATCAACTGATTTCATGGCCGGCGTTGGCATTGAACTGAACAAAATCCTCGCGCGCGGCGGCTACGTGTCGCTGCTGCGGGCCTACAGTTACGCCGCGCTCATCGGCAGCGGGCCGTGGCTCGTGAGCGTCGTCGCGCTCGGCGTGCTTGGCGTCATCCTCACCGGGCGCGGCCTGGAGGAGGAAGTGCAGGTCTTCCTCGTCGCGATTTCCTACTGTTACGCGCTGACGCTTGTCTTCACGGGGCCGATCCAGATGGTCCTCACGCGGCACGCGTCGGATTTGATCTACGCGGAACGGCGCGAGAAAATCTTCCCCGCGTTCGCGTTTGCGCTCGCGTGGACCATGCTCATCTTCAGTGCACTGGGGCTGGTGATTTTCGTCGGTTTCGTGCCGGGGCCGCTTGCGTTCCGCCTCGCGGCTGCGGCGATGATGTCCATCGTCTCCGGCATTTGGATCGCGAGCATTTTCCTCACGGCCATCAAGAACTATCACAAGGTGCTTTTCGCCTTCATCTGCGGGTGCGCGATGAGTTTCCTCGCGACGCTCGGCATGGAATCGGTCTGGGGCATTTCAGGCGCGATGATCGGGTTCACGCTCGGTCACGCGCTCCTGCTGCTTTTGCTCTGCGCCGCGATTTTCCAGGAAACCGGCGGCCACACGCTTGATGGCTCGGAGCTGCTCGGCTCGTTCAATCAATACCAGGACCTCGCGCTCGCCGGCCTCTTTTACAACCTCGGCATCTGGATAGATAAATTTTTATTTTGGTGGATTGACCCGGCTGCGGATCACGTGGCCGGCATTCTGCGCGCCGCGCCGGTCTATGACCGCGTCGTTTATTTCAGCTTCCTCACCATCGTGCCCGGCATGGCGGTGTTCCTGCTCAAGCTCGAAACAGAATTCTCCATCGCGAACGAAAATTTCTTCGATCACGTCCTCAAAAAGGGCACGCTCGCGCAAATCATCGTGGCGAAGAATGCGATGGTCTCGGCGCTGCGCGACGGCCTCGGACTGCTGCTGAAGGTGCAGGGCCTTTTCACCGCGCTGCTCATCCTTGGCGCGGAACGCACGCTGCAACTGCTCGGCCTCGGCGCGGTGCAGGCGGGCATCTTCCGCATCGCGCTGCTCGGCACGTTCATGCTCGTGATGTTCCTCGGCCTGCTGATGGTGCTGCACTACCTCGACAAGCGTCGCGACGCGATGTGGTGCTGTGCGGTTTTCGCGGCGGTGAACGGCCTCTTTACCGCGTTGAGCATCCTCGCGGGCGAACGGTGGTTCGGCTACGGCTTTCTTTTCGCCGCCGCGGCGGGCATGGTGATGGCCGCGCTGTTTGTGAATCATCATCTGCACAACCTCGAGCGCGACACATTCACGCAACAATCTGTTTACGGATGAAACGCCGCCAGTTCATCGGAAAACTCGCCGCCACCGGCGCGGCCAGCGCCTTCGCCCCGCTACTTTTTTCCGCCGAGGCGAAACCAAAACGTGTCGCCGCCATCGTCACCGAGTATCGGCACAACTCGCACGCGGATGTAATCGTCAGCCGGCTGCTACAGGGCTACAACCTCGACTTCAAGCCGCCGTTCCCGCGCCTCAAGCTCGCGAGCCTTTACACCGACCAGGTGCCCGCCGGCGACATGAGCCGCAAACTCGCGAGCGAACACGGTTTCACGATTTTTCCAACCATCGCGGAAACGCTCACGCTCGGCGGCAAGGATCTCGCGGTGGACGCCGTGCTGCTCATCGGCGAGCACGGCAATTACCCGCGCAGCGACACGGACCAGATCATGTATCCGCGCCGGCGCTTCTTCGAGGAGACGGCGGCAGTCTTTCGCCGCAGCGGCAAGTCGGTGCCCGTCTTCAGCGACAAACATCTTTCGTGGAACTGGACCGACGCGAAGTGGATGTATGACGCCGCGCGCGAGTTGAGGATTCCGTTCATGGCCGGTTCGTCCGTGTCGGGCACGTGGCGGCATCCGTCGGTCGAAATGAAAGCCGGCGCGCGCGCGACCGAGGCCGTCGGCCTCAGCTACGGCCCGCTCGAAGGCTACAGCTATCACGGACTCGAAGCGCTCCAGTGTCTCGCGGAGCGCCGGCGCGGCGGCGAGACCGGCGTGCGCAGCGTGCAGTTCGTCGAAGGCGCGGAAGTGTGGAAGGCCGCCGAGTCGGGGCGCTTTGACGCAAAAGTTTTTGACGCCGCCGCGAATGCGCGTGAGGCAAAGGGCCGTTTCAAGGGAACATTTCGCGACGCAATCAAGCCCGCGGCGTTTTTCATCGAGTATCTCGACGGCTTTCGCGCCGTGCTGGTGCATGACACCGGCAGCGCGAACAGCGAATGGGTCGTCGCGTGGAACGAGGAGGGCCGCAAGGATTTCCCGGCGACATCGTTCTGGACGCAGGAAGCGCGGCCGTTTGGGCACTTCACATTCCTCACGCAGGGAATCGAGAAAATGATCTTCACCGGCAAACCGTCGTGGCCGGTCGAGCGGACGCTGCTCACGACCGGCATCCTTGCGGCGATTTTCCAGTCGCGCAAACAGGGTGGCGCGCGCATCGAGACGCCGCACCTCGCCATCAGCTACAAGCCCGGCCCCGCGTGGAAGGAGCCGCCGCCGCCCGTGCCCGGCCGGCCGATCATGGCGCAGTAGCCCGAACGCACGCCTCCATGGCCGTGAAAGAAGAGCCGAAACGTGTCCCGTCGGCCGAAGAACCCGACCCGGCGCTCGCGCCCGGAGAAAAGTCGCCGACGCGCTGGGGACGCTGGCTGTGTGCGATTGCCGCGCTGCTCGTGCTCGCCGGCTGGCTCTCGCACGAGCGCGCGAAGGGGCAACTCGAAGCCTACAAGCGCCAGCTCATCGCAAAGGGAGAGAAGCTCACGATTGACGAGAATCTGCCACCGACGCCGGTCGGCGTTACGAACGGGGCGAAGGCGTTTCTAAGCGCGGCGAGTGGATTGGGGCGAGTCGCCTACGATTCCGAGCCAGGTGCGAGATTGATGGTTGCGCCGGGACGAGGTTTCGCTTCCTGGCAGCAATCGCGGTTGCCGGCCTATCAGATGAAGAACCAACCCGTGGACGATGTATGGCCGCCGACTCGCGAAGCTGTAACGCTCCGTGAGGAGCAACTCGCAGAGATTGCATTGGCCCTCAACGCGCCGTTGCTCGCGTTTGACATTCCGTATCACACTTCATGGCCTCACCTCGCAACGGGACCACGCGATCCGATCATCCAATCCTCTCAATGGCTCAGAGACGCTACCTTGGTTCAACTTCGGGACGGCCGCCACGAAGAGGCTTGGACTAACTGGCTTGCGGCCACGCGTCTGTTAAGCAGACAGCGCATCGAGCGGGAGACCATCGCGCAACTGACACGGAGTTCTCTCATCTCGTCCTCCGATGGACTGGTGTGGGCCTGCCTCCAATCCGGGCAGTGGAGTGAAAGCCAACTGGCCAGGATTCAATCGGAATGGCAGGCTGTGGCCACTGGTGACTTTGCCGAGTCCTACCGGATGGAACGGGCGAGAATCAGCGAATTCTACCAGACAGCACGCGTCCGGCCCTCCGAAGTTTGGGGCTGTGGCCCTGAGGATCTCCCGCCGGCCAGCGAAATCGTCGGTCGAATTGCAGACAAGCCGGGTTTGGTTCTTGACGTGGTCAAGCATGCCGGCCGGTTTGCGCTTTGGCCTCTGTGGAACTCTTACGAAGATGAACAACTTCATGGGGAGTTTATCCAATCGTTAATCGAGGCCGCCGAAACAGCGAGGACGACCTACTGTGTAACCAATGCGTGGGTGACCGTTGATGCAGCACTCGGTAAAATGACGAACGTCTCTACGAAGTTCATCTTCTCGTGGTCCAGCTACCATGATTGCAACCACATGAAGTCCATGTTCCGAAGTTGGGCCAGGGCAGTCATGACGCGAGACGTGGTCGTCACAGCCATTGCCTTGCGGCGCTATCAGCTTCGGCATGATCGTTATCCCGCCCGCCTCGACGCGCTGGTTCCCGAATTCCTCCCGTCGGTGCCTCGTGACATCTTCGACGGCCAGCCTCTTCGCTACCGTCTTCAGGCCGATGGCCAGTTCCTCCTCTACTCAGTCGGCGAAGATGGAGTTGATGATGGCGGAGACCCTCGACACGCAACGAGAACCGACACATTTGCTTGGCATCTGGGTCGCGACTGTGTCTGGCCCCAGCCCGCTTCCGCCGCCGAGGTCGCCGCCTACATCGCCGACATCGGGGCGAAGATTCTGATGAAGTGACTGCCACACGACTCGTGGACGGCGAATCGTGGCCGCAATAGCGGTCACAACTTTCAGCCCCGGAACTCGCCTACCGTGATCCAACTCGCGGCTTGCTGCGTCGGCGAGAATTGTTTAACACGCGCGCATGGATTCCAAGGAAGCGTTCATCGCGTTGAATCTCGTCGAGGGCGTCGGCCCCGTGCGCGTGCGGCAACTTCTCGAACACTTCGGCGACGCGCCCGCGATTTTGCGCGCACCAAAATCTTCACTGATGCAGGTGCGCGGCATCGGCGAGGACACCGCGGAGTCCATCGCAAACTGGCAGAAGTCCGTGGACCTCGCGGGCGAGTTGAAGCGCATCGCAGACTTCGGCTGCGAAGTGCTGATCCAATCCGACGAGCATTATCCAGAATTGTTGCGGCAGATTTACGACCCGCCCATCGTGCTCTACGTGAAGGGCGCGCTCACTGCGAAGGACAGGAACGCCGTCGCGATGGTCGGCACGCGGCAGACCACGCACTACGGCGTCGAGACGGCGCGCAAGCTCGCGTATCAGCTCGCCTACGTCGGCGTGACGGTGGTGAGCGGCGGCGCGCGTGGCATTGACACCGCGTCGCATCAGGGCGCGCTCGCGGCGAAGGGCCGCACCGTCGCGGTGCTCGGCACGGGCATCAACCTAGTGTTTCCTTCGGAGAATGCGGAGTTGTTCGAGCGCATCGCGGCGAATGGCGCGGTCATCACGCAGTTTCCGTTCAACCGTCCGGCGGACAAGCAGTCGTTCCCGATCCGCAACCGCATCGTCGCGGGCATGACGCTCGGCACGATCGTCGTCGAGGCGAACCTCACAAGCGGCGCGCTTATCACGGCGAACATGGCGGTCGAATGCGGGCGGCAGATTTTTGCCGTGCCGGGGCGCATTGATTCGCCACGCAGCAAAGGCTGTCACGAACTCATCAAGAAGGGCGCGAAGCTCTGCGAAGGCGCGGAGGACGTGTTGAGTGAATTCGAGTATTTGTTTCCGGCGAGCAACCGGCCTCCGTCACCTGCCGAGACGGGCACGCTGCCGGCGCTCACGCTTTCCGAGAACGAACAGAAAGTGTTTGCCGCACTCGACCGCGAGGAACGGAGCATTGACGAAGTAATCCGCGCGAGTGGGTTGCCGGCGTCCGCCGTGTCGGTCACGCTGCTGGGACTCGAAATGAAACGGCTGGTGAAGCAACTGCCGGGGAAAATGTTTGTGAGGAACGCGTGAGACGCGTCAGCGTTTCGCCTTGAAGCCGGAGCTTTTCGGCGCGGCGCGCTGCTGCGCTTTGTTTTCTTCGTTGTCCTTGAGCCAGTCAGGCAGCTCGATTTGCTTTGCGTTCGTGCCGCCGCCGCCGAGCGACAGCGCCTCGACCTGCTTGATCACCGCGGAGAGGTTCACGTTTGCCTTGGAGAGTTCAAACTGCGTTTTCTTGATCTCCATTTCGAGGCTCGTGATGTGCGTCCTGAACGTGATGAGGATGATGACGCAAAGAACCGCGATGACAACCGCCATGACAAGGGCGAGGACGGCGATGGTGTTGTTCACGTTGCGTTCCGCGCCGCTCACCGTCGCGCCGGGCACGTAGTCGCGCGCGCCCCCCGGACGCACGAGGCTCGTGTCCGGAGTCAGCGTCGTCTCGGCTTTCTTTGCGGTGTCGAGTGTGGGGCTGAAATCTCGCGAAGCCGGCACGGAAGTTTCCTTCGGAACCGATGCGCCCGTGTCGCGCGGCGAAGTAAAATCCTCCTTCGGCGCGTTCGTGCTCGTGGTGGCGGAGAAGAAGCCGGGCGTGGTGTCGGATTTGAACGGGTTCGCCGCGTTGTCTGCGGTCGTGGCTGGCGTCGGCGTCGTCGGGGACGGCGCGGGTTCGAGCCGGAACGAATTGGTCAGCCCGCTTGTGTCACTGCTTCGCAATTTGTCGAGCGTCGCATTGATTCGTGCCTGGATTGCGGCGGGCGAAGTGTCGTTGGTGCGCGGCGCAGTGGGCGGATCGGCGCGCGAAGCGAGGGGGTTGGCGGGGACCGTTGCCGGAACAGGCGTGAATGTGTAGCTGGGCGCGGCGGGAGCGGCGTCCTTCGCGGGAGCGATGCCAAGATACGCGAGCTGATCGATGGCTTTCTTGTGTCCTTGAGCTGCGGCCTTTTGCAGCCAGAGCATGGATTGCGCGGCGTCCTTTGGAACGCCTTCCGCGTTTTGATAACAGATGCCGAGGGCATATTGCGCGTCGGAATAACCGGCCTCGGCGGAACGGCGGAACCATTTCGCGGCATCCACGGGTTCCTTCGAGACGCCCTTACCCTCCTGATAAAGGCGGCCGAAGAAAAACATCGCAACGGGATCGTATTGATAGGCGGACTTGCGGAGCCAGTGTGCGGCCTGCGTGTCGTCCTGCGTGACGCCGTTGCCGGTGATGTAGGCGAGGCCGAGTCGGGTCTGAGCTTCCTTGTCGCCGGCCTCGGCGGCCTTCTTGAACCAGTTGATCGCTTCGTCCGTGTCCTTGAGCACGCCCTCGCCGGTGGCGTAACAGAGGCCGAGGTTGTATTGCGCCTCGGGAAGTCCCTGGCTGGCGGCGGCGCGATACCACTTGGCGGCTTCATACGCGTCGCGCGCCACGCCGCGGCCTTCCTGATAAAGGATGCCGAGGATGAATTGCGCAAGCGGATCGCGTTGTTCGGCGGCCTTGAGAAGCCACTTCGCGGCCTCGGCGGAATCCTTGGGAACGCCTTCGCCGGTGAGGTAGGCGTTGGCGAGCAGGCGCATCGCGACGGGATTGCCGCGCTCGGCGCCGAGGCGGATTTCGGGCAGCGACTTGGCGCCCCAATCCGTCGTGATGGATTGCGCGCGCGTGTTTGCGGCCCACGCCGTGCAAAGCAGGCACACGAGCGTGCCGCAGAAGGCGCGCGACAGCAGGGTCGAACGGTGAAGAACTGTATTCATCAAATCGGCGGCACTACCAGCAACACAGGAACATAACAGAAAATGCCGCCAGTGACGCGCGCAACCTTATGCGCGGGCAACAGGGTGTCAAGATTGGTTCGCACGTTCGCGCCGTATTGCGGCATTTTGCGTTGCCAACCTCGCGTTCAAAAGATTTAATGCGTCCGGCATGGCCAAGCCCAACGTCAAACAGCTCTTCCTAAAGGCCTCCAGTGGCGACCCCGGTGCGCAATACGAACTGGCCCTCAAGCACACAAAGGGCGAGGACGGCGTGCCCGTGGATTTCGCGGCCGCAGCCGACTGGCTTGCGAAGGCCGCGTCGCGCAATCATCTCGACGCGAATTTCGTCCTCGGCGCGCTTTACCAAAAAGGCAAGGGAGTCAAACAGGACATGTCCCGCGCGGTCGAATGCTACCGCGCCGCCGCCGAGCGCGGCCACGTCGCGGCACAATTCAACCTCGGCTATTGCCACGAAACCGGCGAAGGCGTGACTACCGACCTCGATGAGGCCGCCAAGTGGTATAAGATGGCCGCTGATCAAGGAGATGAGGACGCCAAGATCGCGCTCGGGGAAATCACACGCGCCCGTCACGATCAACAACAACGCCCCGACGAAGAGTCAGACGAACCGTCGCGCGCTGCCGACGAGGGACCGATTCTTGAGGCCGAGTCTGAAGCAACTCCGGGTGCCGCCGGGGAAATTTCCACACAGCCAGCCGAGGACGACTTTGAATCCGAAGAGGGCCTCAAGCGTGCCGCCGAGCGCGGCAATCCGACCGCGCAGTTCATGCTCGGCATCAAATACGTTACCGGCGAGCTGGGCGTGCGCGATAACGAGGTCGCGGCCAAGTGGCTCCTCAGGGCCGCCGAGCAGGGACATCCCGACGCGCAATTTGCCATCGGCGCGCACTATCATCGCGGCGAGGGCGTGCCGCAGGATCACACGGAAGCCGTCAACTGGTATCGCAAGGCCGCCGAGCAAGGCCACGCCGCCGCGCAGTTCAACCTCGGTTACTGCCACGAGATCGGCGAAGGCGTCGAGAAGAACAAGAGCGAGGCCATCCACTGGTATCGCCTCGCCGCCGCGCAGGGTGACGGGGACTCGAAGGCCGCGCTCGACGACCTGCTCGACAGCGAAGCCAAGGTCGCAGAATCCGCCGAGACATTGAAGGAGCGCGCCGCCGAGGAATCACCCGTCGAGGAAGCGCAGAAAACCGCGTCGCTCGCGCAGGCGATGATACACGAGCAAGTCGAGGCGGAGAAAAAAGTTTCCGAAACCGTCGTTATCCACAGCGAAGAGCCTGCTCCCGCTCCGCCGCCTGCGCCGGAACCGCAGCGCATCATTGTTTACGCGCCGCCCATTCCTCCGGCACCGGAACCGGAGCCGGTTCCAGTTCAGGCCGCCCCGCCGCCACCGCCTATTGTTGCGAGCAAGCCTGAACCTGCGCCGATTCCTGTTGCGCCCACTCCGTTGCCGCCCATCGAGCCGGTTGCTGCAACCGCGCCGGACACGCGCAGCGCCGACGAGCAATATCGCGAAGGCCTTGCGTATCTGAACGGCCAGGGTGTGGAGCAGGACGCTGTGCTCGGCGCGATGTTCGTGCAATCTGCCGCCGAGCGCGAGCTGCCCGACGCGCAGTTTGCGTTGAGCGAGCTATTCGACGCGGGGAAAGGTGTGCCGCAGAATTTCGCCGAGGCCATCGTGTGGTGCCAGCGCGCCGCCGAGCAGAACCACACGCTCGCGCAATACAACCTTGCCGTCCGCCACGAGCAGGGCAACGGCGTTGCGCAGGACTACGCGCTCGCGGCGAAGTGGTTCGAGCGCGCCGCCGGCAAGGGCCACGCCAACGCGCAGTTTTCCATCGGAAGTTATCTGCAAAAGGGCCAAGGCGTCTCACAGGACCACACCGCCGCCGCGCGCTGGTTCCAAGCCGCGGCGCATCAGGGCCATGTCGAGGCGCAATTCAAGCTCGGCACCTGTCACGCCCTCGGCCAGGGCGTGCCGCAGGATTTTGCAAAGGCTGCGCGCTGCTTCGAGCAGGCCGCCGCCGCCGGCCACATCGAGTCGAAGTTCGCCTTCGCGCAGCTCCTCTTCCAGGGACTCGGCGTGGAGAAGAGTTTCACCGAAGCTGCGAAGCTTTTCCGTCACGTCGCCGAGCGCGGACACGCTGGCGGCCAGTATCACCTCGGCCTCTGCTTTGAAAACGGCGCGGGTGTCGAGCAGGATTTCGCGCAAGCCGTCCACTGGTATCGGCTCGGCGCGGAGCAGAACGAGCCGGACGCGCTCTTCCGCCTCGGGGCGTGCCACGAGCAGGGCCGCGGAGTCGGGCAAAACCACGCGGAGGCCGCGAAGTGCTATCGCAAGGCCGCAGAGCTTGACCAGCCGCACGCCGCCGCGCGGCTCGGCCATTTGCACGACCGCGGGCTGGGCGTAAAGCAGGATTTCAGCGAGGCGGCGAAGTGGTTCCGTTTCGCCGCGACGCACGGCATCGCCGACGCGCAGCTCCGCCTCGCGCAGTATCTCGCGCAGGGACTTGGCGTGACGCAGGACAACGCCGAGGCGGTGAAATGGTTCCGCGCCGCGGGCGAGCAGGGACTCGTCGAGGCGCAGGCCACGCTCGGCCAATACTACGATGAGGGCCGCGTGGTGCCGCGCGATGCCGCTGAGGCCGCGAAGTGGTATGGCCTCGCCGCTGCGCAGGGCCACGTGGATTCGCAGTTCCAGTTTGGCTTCTGCCGCGAGCAGGGCAAGGGCACCGGGCAGGACACCGTCGAGGCTTACAAGTGGTTCAACCTCGCCGCCGCGCTCGGACATCTGCGTGCCGCCGGCGAGCGCGAGCGCGTCGGCCGCACGATGACGCCGAACCAGATTGCCGACGCGCAGAAGCGCGCCACCGCGCTCTATCCCGCGATGCGCGCGAAGCTCATCGCCGCCAAGACCGGACGCAAGGCCAGTTGATCCGCGCCCGTGCCCTCCGCGTCCGACAGCCGTTCCGATTCGCGCGAACTTCTCCGCCATCTCTCCATCGCGTTTGCCTGCGCAGTCGCGCTCTACATCGTCTTCTGGACTGTGGACTCGCATCTCCGCACGCGGCGCGGGCCGTGGGAAGTGGCGTTCGAGCGTGAGACCAACGGCGAACCATCCATAGTCATCGCGGAGCCGCGCCTCGGCATCGCCGATGTGAAGCTCATCTTCGCCGGGGAAACTCTCGCGCCGACGAACACGACCGGCATCGTGCGATTTGACCGGCCCCGCCCGCCGCTGCCGTTCGGCAAGGTCATCTACGACGACCTCATGTATCTGCCCGGCGCGGTGACGTTTGACTTGTTCGGCCACGAAATTGAACTGCTGCCGACGCGCCTCGGCGTGAACCGCCAGTCGCGTCCGTGGAAAGCCGGCGAAGTCATCCGTCTCGTGCCGGAACAGAAACCTCCGCCGCGTCCGCCCGATCCGAAACAGCGCAAGCGCAACGAGTGAACTTGTAGCGGCGCTCTGTGAGCGCCGAGGGACCGGCGGTCGCAGACCGCCGCTACAAGAAAGGCAGCGGCACGATGCGCGCGACGCTTTCGCCCGCGGCCGAGTGCAGTTTCAACTCCGTTCCAACTTCGTTTGCCTCGCGTCGCACGTAACCGAGCGCGATGTTCGCGCGCAGCGTTGGTGACGCGATGGCCGTGGTGATAAAGCCCGCTTCGCGTTCGCCGTGAAATAATTTTTCACCGCGTTGCGGCAGCGCGGGCAGATTTTCCGCAAGCCGCAAGCCGCACAGTTTTTTTGCGACCTGGCCGTAAGTGCGCACACGCGCGATGACTTCCTGCCCGATGTAGCAGCCTTTGGTGTAGTTGACCGCGCGCGCCTCGATGCCGGCTTCGGGCGGGAGGTTCGTCTCGTCCATGTCCGCGCCGAAGCGCGGGATGCCGGCCTCGACGCGCGCCCATTCGAGTGCCTGCCAGCCGGCGGCGCGCCCGCCGAGCGCGCGCGCGGCAGCGATGAGTTTGTCCGTAATGGCTGCGAGCGAGGCAGTCGGCGCAAACAAGTCGAAACCCGCCGTGCCGGTGCGCGGCTGGTTCATCACATAAATGTCGCCGAGCATCGCGTCGCTGGTGTGCGAGGAGGTTTGCGGTTTCTCCGGCAGTGTGAGCGCGAGGCCGAGCGCGCGCACGGCGTCGTCGGCGCGCGGGCCTTGCACGGTGAGCAGCCCAAAGTGCGGCGTGGCATCCACGATCTGCACGTCGGCGGCGACGATGAATTTCTCCAGCCGTTGTGTGACGGTCCCGCCGAAGCCCGGCTCTAAGTCCAGCAGCAGTTCGCCGTCAAGCCGCCACACGTTGAGGTCGCTCTGCATTTTGCCCTTTGCGTTCACGAGCGCGGCGTAGCAGCCCGCGCCGGGCGCGAGTGGCTTCACGTCATTGGTGATTTGCCCGTGAAGAAACTCAACCCGGTCTGCGCCGGTGAGGCAGAGGCGGCTGCGGCAGCTCAGGTCAATAACTGCCACGCTTGTGCGCAACGCGGCGTGTTCCGCGAGGGCGTCGCCGTAATGGGCGACGATTTCAGCGCCGTTGACTTCCGTGAAGGTGGCACCGAGGGCGTGGTGAAATTCGCGCAGGCTCATGGCGGTCGTTCAACCGCCGGCGCGCTCGGAGAGCAGCTTCTGCCGGCACTGCGGGCAAATGGACTCAGTGAACTTTTGCAGTTCGCCGACGAGTTTGTTGTGCTCGGCCTCGGTGTGCTTGAGCTGGGCCCGCTGTTTGCGTAGTTCAAGCAGCGCACTGACCTGGCGGCTCAGCGCGCGCAGGGCCTTCAACTGGCTCTCGTCGAGCTGGCGCGGCTTGCGGTCAATCACGCACAGCGCGCCGAGCGCGTGGCCGTCGGGCGTGACGAGCGGCGCGCCGGCGTAAAAGCGAATGTGCGGATAGTAGGTCACGAGCTGGTTGTCCATGAAGCGCTCGTCCTTCGTCGCATCGGGCACGACAAAATTTTCCTTGGGCTTGAGGATGGTGTGCGCGCAGAAGGCCTGGTCGCGGGGCGTCTCGGTGGATTCCATGCCGACGCGGGCCTTGAACCACTGGCGATCGGCGTCCACGAGGCTCACAAGCGCGATGGGCGTGCCGCAGATGTGCGAGGCGATCTGCGCGATGTCGTCGAAGGACTGCTCGGCCTGCGAGTCGAGGATGTCATACTCGCGCAGGACGGCGAGACGGGAATTTTCGTTGGCGGGCAGGGGCGCTTTCACTGAGCGGATCATAACGCACCGACTCGCTGCGAGCGAGAATCTTTGCTTCGGACTTTGTTGCGCCGCGCACGTTGCGTTTGACGCGCCGCCGCGAGTCCCGCAACCTCAGCGCCCATGAGCCAGCCCCTGCGCGTCGCCTTCCTCGGCGTGGATCATCCCCACGGCGCAGGCTGGCGCGAGTCCATCTCGCTCGTGCCTGAACTTTCGCTCACCACGCTCGTGCCGGAGTTTCCTGGAACGATCACGAGCCTCGAAGAACGCCACGCAAAGCTGCCGCGCTTCGCTTCGCTCGATGAACTCCTCGCGAAAGGTTCGCAGCTCTTCGATGCCGCCGTTGTCGCCCTGCCGAACGACCGCGCCCCGCTGTCCATCGCGCGGCTCGCCGCCGCCGGCAAACACATCCTTGCGGAAAAACCCATCGCCGGCTCCGCCACCTCTGCGCGCGACGCGTTGAACGCCGTGCAGCGCGCCGGCGTTGCCTTTCAATCCGGCTACCTCTGGCGCTACGACGAACTCGCCAACCGCCTCCGCGCGATGGTCGCCGAGGGCCGCTTCGGGAAACTCATCAGCATCGAGATGACCTGCGTTACCAGCGACGTCGCAAAGCGCGGGCCGGAACACAACCTCTTCGACAAACAAATCAGCAGCGGCGGATTTTTCAACTGGCTCGGTTGCCATTACCTCGATTTGCTTCGCTATGTCACCGTTGAATCCGTCACCGGCGTCACCGCGCGCGTCGGAAACTTCGGCGCGACCGCGACCGAAGTGGAAGATGGCGGCACGGCGATCCTCGATCTCTCCGGTGGCGCGCTCGCGACATTCACCGGCGGCTACTGGCTGCCGCGCTGGATGGGCGAGTGGCGCTGGACGCTGCGCGGCTCCGAGCGCTGGGTTCACTGGGAACCGAATCGTCCCGGCACTGGCGGCGTTTTGGAAATTCACGGCCCGCAGCCGCAGTTCCACGCGATGGAGGAAGTCTTCACCCTGCCGCCGGACAAAACTCCCGGCTACGGCGGCGCGCGTTGCGTCGAGTTGTTGAAAGACTGGGCTGCTGCCGCGCGTGGCGAAGTGAAGTCCTGCCGCAACACGCCGCAATCCGCGCTCGCCACGCTCGAAATGTTGGATGCGATTTATGCCGCGAGCGCACAAGGCAAACGACTCGGTGTGACGATCAAGGATTAGTTCCGCAGTTTTCTCCCGCATGAAAAAACGGCCCGCGATTTTTGACCTGCTCGATGTCATGGCCCGCCTGCGCGCGCCCGATGGCTGCCCGTGGGACCGCGAGCAAAATCACATGACGTTGCGCACCCACGCAGTCGAAGAGGTCTATGAGTTGATGGACGCCATCGAGGCCGGCGACGATCACGAGATGGCCGAGGAACTCGGCGACCTGCTGCTGCAAGTCGTCTTTCACGCGCAGCTCGGTCGCGAGCGCGGCGCGTTCGATTTCGAGCAAATTGCGCGGCACATCACCGACAAGCTCATCCGCCGCCACCCGCACGTCTTCGGCGATGTGAAGGTCAAGGACGTGGACGAAGTCTGGGCGAACTGGGACAAGATCAAGCACGCCGAAAAACATGGCACCAAGCACGCGCGCCCCAGTGCGCTCGACGGCATTCCGAAACATCTGCCCGCCCTGCTGCGCGCCGAAAAACTCGTGAAGAAAGCGCGCAAGGCGAAACTCATCAGCGACGGTTGGAGCGAACGAAAACGGACGAAGAAACAGCTCGCGGAGGAACTGTTCGCGCTCGCGGCGTTCGCGCAATCGCACGGCTGGTCTGCCGAAGAACTGCTGCGCAGCGAAACGCAGAAGCGGGAACGCGAATTGCGCCGCCGCGAACGGCAGCGCGCGAAGACAAACGGCGGCATTGCGCAGTCGTGATGCGGCGAATGATTCAAACCGCGGTGCTGGTGGCGGTGAGTGCATCACTCACGCACGCCGCCGTCACTGCGCCTGCGGAGCGCGTTGTCATCAACGAAATCCATTTCGATCCGCCGGAGAAAAAGCCGCTCGAATTCATCGAGCTGCACAATTCCACGACGCAGGAAATCAGCCTCGCGGGCTGGACGTTGGAAAAATTCACCTTCGCAATCACATCGAGCATACCGGCGGGCGGCTTCGTCGTTGTCGCGCGCGACCCGGCGGCGTTCGCAAAGGCGTTTGGCTTTCAGCCACTCGGGCCGTTCACCGCGAAGCTCAAACACAGCGACGGACATCTGACGCTTCGCGACCGCGCGGGGCGCATCGTTGACGAAGTGCGCTACAGTGCTGGCTTTCCATGGCCGACGGCGTCGGCGGGTGCGGGAGCGTCGCTTGAGCGAATTCACCCGGATTTACCGGGCATTTTTGCGAGTTCCTGGCGCAGTTCGGGTTTTCGCATCAACGGCGGCGGCAAGCTCGCGCCACCCACGCCGGGCAAAATCAATTCCGTGTTTTCGACAAACGCGCCGCCGTGCGTCGAGGGCGTGGCGCATCAGCCGTTGCAGCCGCGCGCAGGCGAAGCGGTGACGGTGACGGTGAAGTTCGCCGAGCTGCGCGGCGTGACGAACGTGGTGCTGCAAGTGCAGGTCGTCGATCCGGGCCGCTATATCCGCAAGGGCGACGCGGAGTTCACGAAGTTGTGGCGCGACTTCCCGATGCGCGGCGATGGACGCGGCACCTTCATCGCGACGGTGCCGGGCGAGTTGCAGGTTCACCGTCATCTGCTGCGCTACCGTGTGCGCGTCGAGCAGCCGGAGTTCGCGACCGTGTTACCTTACGCGGACGACGGTTCGCCGAACTTCGCGTGGTTTTGCTACAACGGCGTGCCGGCGTGGACGGGCGCGAGCCAGCCGGGCAAGACGGCGCCGCTGACGTTTTCGAGCGAGTTCCTCGGCACGCTGCCGACGTATCACCTGATCGCGAACCGCACGGACGTGGAGCGCAGCCAGTGGGACGGCGGCGCGAACAAACAGCGGTTCACGGGGACGTTTGTTTACGAGGGCCGCGTGTATGACCACATTCAATTCCACAATCGCGGGCAGGCGAGCACTTACGTCGCGGGCAAGAACAAGTGGGGGTTTCACTTTAACCGCGCCCGCGAGTTCGAGCCGCGCGATGTGTGGGGCCGGGCGTATCCGCACACGTGGAACAACTTCGACATGAACGCCTGCGCCAGCCCGTGGGTGCAGGTGAATCGTGGCATGGCGGGCATGGACGAGGCGGTGTCGTTCCGGGCGTATCAACTCGCGGGCGTGCCGAGCGCGAGCACGCACTGGGTGCATTGGCGCGTGATCACGGGCGCGGACGAGGCGTCGCCGAAGAGCCAGTATGACGGCGATTTGTGGGGCCTGTATCTCGCGGTGCAGGTGCCCGACGGCGCGTGGCTGAAGGACCGCGGCCTGCCGGACGGCAACACTTACAGTCACGAAAGCGGACGCAAACATCTCGCCGCCGGAATGCCGGCCGACAACTCGGATTGGAACAAGTTCATGGACCGCTCGCGGCAGGCGCAACCGGAGTCGTGGTGGCGCACGAACCTGGATTTGCCGGCGTATTTCAGCTTTCACGCGATGAACCGCGTCGTGTCGAACGTGGATCTGCGTCACGGCGGTAATCATTACTTCTACCACAACCCCGACGGCCACTGGGCGCCCGTGCCGTGGGACCTCGACATGATGTTCATCCCGAAGACGCACTGGCCTGGCATCATTGACCAGACGCGATGCCTCGACGTGCCGGCGATCCAGCTCGAATACAAAAACCGAGCGCGGGAGATTCTCGATTTGTTTTGCAGCGACGTCGCGCCGGACGGCGGGCAGATCGGCCAGCTCGTCGCGGAACTGTCGCGCGTCATCCAGCCCGCCGGCCACGCACGCAACTGGGCCGAGCTGGACATGGCGATGTGGAATTACCACCCGCGCACGAGCCAGAAAGGGGCGTTCTACCAGAACCCCTACGAGCAGGGCATGATGGGCGGCAACTTCAAGCGCACGCTCGCGACGCCAGATTTCAACGGCTTCTGCAAGCTCATCACGGAGTTTTGCACCGACTCGCGGCCGCAGAAAAATTACGCGCCGAACGACGGCGACATGCGCGGCTACGGCTTCGGGCACTTGTGGTGGGAATCGCGCGATGACGCGATTCCCGCGCGGCCCACAGTGCGGATGATTGGCGAAGACGGGAAAAGCGGGGCGCACACATTTGGAGTGAGCGAGTTCGAGTCGCCGGTGAAGACGAACACCTTCGCCGCCGTGCAATGGCGCGTGGGTCGCATCGGCGCGCCGGGCCAGCCGGGGTTTCGCGAGGGCAGGCCGTGGCGCTACGAAATCGAGCCGTATTGGCAGAGTGAAGAAATCACGTCGCCGGAACGCGAATTGCGTCCCGGCAAAAAGGTGCTCGCGCCCGATGGCGTGTATCGCATCCGCGCCCGTTACTGCGACAACACGGGACGCTGGAGCCACTGGAGCGAGCCAGTGCAGTTGGCGGTTGCGAAGCGCTGATGCGGGCACAACCGGCTCGACTTTCTGCCGCGCGTCGTTAGCCTTCGCGCACTTATGACTGACCCGCGTTACGCCAAGCTCGCGAAGCTGCTCGTCAATTATTCCACGAAACTCAAGAAGGGCGAGGTCGCGCTGCTGGACATGATTGACGTGCCGGACGAGTTCAGCGTCGAGCTGATGCGCGCCGTCCGCGCCGCCGGGGCTACGCCGCTGGTCGAGGCGCGCCACACGCGGCTGCTGCGAGAAGTGCAACGCGAAACGAATGCGACGCACGCGCGGCTCATCCGCGACATCGAGATGTTCCGCATGAAACGCGTGCAGGCTTACATCGCCATTCGCGGCGCGGGCAACGCGAGCGAGACTTCCGACGTGCCGAGCGACCGGTTGCAGCTTTACGCGAAGACGCTGCGGCCCGTGCTCGATTACCGCATCAACAAGACGCGCTGGTGCGTGCTGCGCTGGCCCACGCCGAGCATGGCGCAGTCGGCGAACATGAGCACGGAAGCGTTTGAAAATCTTTACTTCGATGTCTGCACGATGGACTACGCGAAGATGGCGCGCGCACAGGTGCCGCTGGAGCGCCGCATGAAGCGCGCCGACCGCGTGCATCTCAAGGCGCCCGGCACCGATCTCAAATTCAGCATCAAAGGCATCGGCGCGAAGATGTGCAAGGGCGACCGCAACATTCCCGACGGCGAGGTCTTCTCGTGCCCGGTGAAAAATTCCGTGAACGGCGTCATCCAGTTCAACACGCCCACGCTCTACAGCGGGACGAAGTTTGAGAACGTGCGGCTCGAATTCAAGGACGGCAAGATCGTGAATGCCTCGTCGAGCAACACGAAGAAGCTCAACGAGATTCTCGACACCGACGCGGGCGCGCGCTACGTGGGCGAGTTTTCGCTGGGCTTCAACCCGCACATTCTTTCGCCGATGTGCGACATCCTGTTCGACGAGAAGATCGCCGGCTCGCTGCACTTCACGCCGGGCCAGGCCTACGAGGAGTGCGACAACGGCAATCGCAGCGCGGTGCACTGGGACATGGTGCTCATCCAGCGGCCCGAGTGGGGCGGCGGCGAGGTGTGGTTTGATGGCGAACTTATCCGCAAGGACGGCCGCTTCCTGCCGAAAGATTTGCGGCCGTTGAATCCGGAGCATCTGCGCTAGGAAAATTTCTCATGGCGTCGCGCAGGTGAATTTGTTTGCCCCTCGCGCGGCGGCTGTCTAGTTTTCGTGCGGATTTTTTCGCGGAATCATCCGCGTCGCCGCAGCCCATCGCATCTATGAGCCACAAGCCACTTTCCGCCGGTGAAATCACGGAACTCGTCGCCGGCCTCAACCACCTCGCGCGGAACCTCTGGTGGACATGGAGCCAGGAACCCCAGGAAATTTTCCAGGAACTCTCGCCGCGCGGCTGGCAGAACCTCTACCACAACGCCGTCGCGATTCTTCACGAAGTCAGCGACTACGAACTTCGCGTGCGCCTGCAGGATAGCGAGTTCGCCGACCGCGTCCGTCTCGTGCTGCGGCACTTTGACGAATATCTGAAGGAGCCGAACACGTGGGGCCGCGAGCACGCGCCGGAGTTGCTCAAGAATCCGGTGGCCTATTTTTCCGCGGAGTTTGGCTTCCACGAAACGCTGCCGATTGCCGCGGGCGGCCTCGGCATGCTGGCGGGCGATCACGCGAAATCTGCGAGCGATCTTGGTTTGGGCTTCGTCGGCATCAGTCTGTTTTACCGCGAGGGCTACTTCCAACAGTCGTTCAACGCGGACAACTGGCAGTCGGAATACTACACCCTTCTCAAGCCGAAGAACCTCCCGGTCGAACCCGTCCTCGACGCCAAGGGCGAACCGCTCGTGTGCGAGGTGGATGTCGGGATGAATCAAGTCTATTTCCAAGCGTGGCGCGTCAACGTCGGCCGCGTGCCCGTCTATCTGCTCGACACGGACCGTCCGGAAAACGAGCAGCGCTTCCGCGACCTCACCCTGCGCGTCTATGGCGGCGACAGCACCACGCGCATCATGCAGGAACTCGTCCTCGGTGTCGGCGGCGTGAAGCTGCTGCGCGCGCTCGGCGTTCAGCCGTCCGTCTTCCACATGAACGAGGGACACGCGGCCTTCCTCACGCTTGAGCTTGTGCGCGAAAAAATCGCCGGGGGCAAAAAATTCAAGGACGCCTTTGCGGCAACGCGACAGGAATGCCTTTTCACCACGCACACGCCCGTCGAGGCGGGCCACGACCGGTTCAGTCCCGACATGATGAGCTACGCGCTGAACAAATATCCGGCGCAGTTGAAATTGAGCCTCAACGACCTCATGGCGCTCGGCCGCGTCCATCCGGAGAACGACCAGGAGCCGTTCTGCATGACCGTGCTCGCGCTCAAGGCCTCGCGCGCCGCAAACGCCGTCAGCGAGCTGCACGGCCAGGTCAGCCGCCAGATGTGGCAGTGCCTCTGGCCTGACCGCAAGGTCGAGGAAGTCCCAATCGGCCACATCACCAACGGCGTCCACCTGCTCGGCTGGATGAAAGGCCCGGTGCGGCGATTTTGGCGGCGCAAGTTCAGCACGCCGCGCGTCGGCCCCGACCAGCCGATGGGCAGCACAACTTCTTTCTGGCGCAAACCGCCCACGGAGGCGTGGGAAGCCGATGTGAACTCGCCCGAGTTCTGGGCGCGCATTGCCGACCCGGCCTTTATTTCCGACGAGGAACTCTGGTCGTTGCGCTACCGGCTGCGGCGCGAGCTGATCGAGTTCGCGCGCCGCCGCCTCCTGTTGCAGGGGCACCGGCTCGGTCAGAGTGACTTCATCACCTTCGACGCACTGCTCAATCCCGACGCGCTCACCATCGGCTTCGCGCGGCGGTTCGCCACCTACAAGCGCGCCCCGCTCATCTTCCAGCAGTTCGACAACATCGTGAAGCTCGTCCACGACCGCGCCCGCCCGGTGCAGTTCGTCTTCGCCGGCAAGGCCCATCCGCGCGACGACGATGGCAAGCGCTTCATCCAGCACATCATCCACCTCAGCAAATACAGCGACCTCAAGGGTCACCTCGTCTTCATCGAGAACTACGACGTCCACGTTGCCCGCTCGATGGTTTCCGGCTGCGACGTGTGGCTCAACAACCCGCGCCGCCCGCTCGAAGCCAGCGGCACCAGTGGCATGAAGGCGAGCTGCCACGGCTGCCTCAACATGAGCATCATGGACGGCTGGTGGCGTGAAGGCTACGACGGCACCAACGGCTTCGCCATCGGCGACGACACGCACCCCGACAACGTCGAGGAGCAGGACCGCCGCGACTCGGAGAACCTTTACCGCGTGCTGACCGAGGAAGTCATCCCGATGTTCTGGAACCGCGACGCCAACGGCATCCCGCGCCAATGGATCCAGCGCATCCGCCGCGCCATGATCACCCTCACGCACAAATACAACACCTGGCGCATGGTGCAGGAATACACCGAGAAGTATTACCTGCCGGAGTAGTCGCCCCGGCTTCAAATTCGGATTCGCAGCAGTCTGGAATCGTGGCCCTCAGCTTGGTTTCCCTTCCTTTCTCGCGTATCCTTTGCCCGTGCTGCCTGACATCAAATCCCTCACGCGCGAGGAGATCGAGGCCCGCTTCCGCGAGTGGGGCGAGCCGGTCTATCGCGCCGGCCAGGTGCTCCACTGGCTCTACGAGCGCCGTGCGACAGGCTGGGACGCGATGTCCAATCTCTCCAAGCCGCTCCGCGCGAAGCTCGCCGGGCACTTTTCACTGCGCGCGCTCGAACTCGTCCGCAAGCAGGGCGCGCGCGACACGACGCAGAAGTTCCTCTGGCGGCTCCGCGATCACGCGCTCATCGAGAGCGTGCTTATCCCGGCCAATCCCGCGCTTTACGGCGACGCGAGCGACCGCCACACGCTCTGCGTCTCCACGCAGGTCGGCTGCGCCTACGGCTGCAAGTTCTGCGCGAGCGGCCTCGACGGCTGGAAGCGCAACCTCACGCCGGACGAAATCGTCGAGCAGATCCTGGCGACTGAACGGTGGAATGTGGCGGAGAGTTTCAAGTCTTCAGTTTCAAGTTTTCAGCCGGACAAAGCTTCGGAACTGAAAACTGAAAACTTGAAACTTGAAACTCAAGGCGCTCCTCGTTTGATCAACAACATCGTCGTGATGGGCATGGGCGAACCGTTGGCCAATTACGACAACCTGCTCAAGGCGCTCGCCATCCTCAACGCGCCGTGGGGCGGCGGCATCGGCGCGCGCAAGATCACGATTTCCACGAGCGGCCTCGCGCCGCAGATTCGCAGGCTCGCGGACGAGCCGTTCCAGTTTCGCCTCGCCATTTCCCTGCACGGCGCGACCGACGAGGTGCGCGGCAAAATAATGCCCGTGAACAAAAAATTTCCGCTCAAGGAACTCGCCGCCGCGTGTGATTACTACCAGCAGCGCAAGGGCAGGATGATCACGTTCGAATACATCCTCATCGCCGGCGTGAACGACGATCCCGCGCAGGCGCGCCCGCTCGCGCAACTCACGCAGCGCCTGCACGCGAAGGTGAACTTGATCCCCTACAACACTGTCGAGGGACTGCCGTGGTCGCGACCGAGCGAAGCCGCGCAGGAAAATTTTCTCGCCGCGCTGGAGCAGTTCGATGTTCCCGCCACGCTGCGCCGCGAGAAGGGCCACGACATTGACGCCGCATGCGGACAGTTGCGGCTGAAGACGGAGAAGGAACTTTTAGCCACGGATGAAACACGGATCAAACACGGAGATGAATCAGGAACACAGGAAAGCAGGAAACAGCCAAGTCAGTGATGTCATTCAGACTTTCCCGGCTTCCTGATTATTGCCTTCAGCATAATTCCGTGTTTCATCCGTGTTCCATCCGTGGCTAAGTATCCCCGTGATTGCTCTGCTCGATTACGGCTCCGGCAACCTGCGCAGCGTCGAGAAGGCGCTGCGCAAGGTCGGCGCGGACGTGCTCGTGTCGCCGCGGCCCGACGCGATGCGCGACGCGCGCGGCGTGGTGCTGCCGGGCGTCGGCGCGTTCGATGACTGCATCACCGCGATGCAGCGGCAGGAACTGCTCGCGGGCGTCAAGGAGTTCATTAAGAGCGGCCGGCCGTTCCTCGGCATCTGCGTCGGCTATCAAGCGCTGTTTGAATCAAGCGAAGAATTCAACTCCTGCGCCGCGGGTCTCGGTATCTTCGCCGGAAAAGTGGTGCGCTTCACCGAACGGCCCGGTCTGAAAATTCCGCAAATCGGCTGGAACCAAATTGAAATCGCGCGCCCCGACTGCCCGCTCTATCGAGGCATCGCCAGCGGCAGTTACGTGTATTTCGTGCACAGCTTTTATCCGAAGCCTGTTGACGAGAGCATCGTCGCCACGCGCACGGATTACGGCGATGTGTTCGCGTCGTCGGTGTGGAAGGACAACGTGTTCGCCACGCAATTTCATCCGGAGAAAAGCCAGACCATCGGGCTGACACTACTGAAGAATTTCGTCGGGCTGTGCGGCTAAAGTGCTCCTCACGCGACGAGCTTTTTCACGACGTTTCCGTGAACGTCGGTGAGCCGGAAGTCGCGGCCGTTGTAGCGGAAGGTGAGCTTCTCGTGGTCGAAGCCGAGCAGGTGCAGCAGTGTCGCGTGCAGGTCGTGGATGTGGACCTTGTCCTCGACCGCGCGTCCGCCAAGTTCATCCGTCTGCCCCACGACCGTGCCGCCGCGCACACCGCCGCCGGCGAGCCACACGCTGAACGCGCGGTGGTTGTGGTTGCGGCCCGGATTGCCCTGCGCGTTGCCGTCCGCCGCGGGCGTGCGGCCGAATTCGCCGCCCCACACGACGAGCGTGTCGTTGAGCATTCCGCTTTGCGCGAGGTCGGCGAGCAGTGCGGCGATGGGGCCGTCGCATTCGCCGGCCTTTTGCTTCAACGCGGTCGCGATGTTTGAGTGATGATCCCAGCCACCGTGCCACGCCTGCACGAAGCGCACGCCCTTTTGCAGCAGCCGCCGCGCGATGAGGAGCTGCCGCCCGAACGGCGTGTTCGCCTGATACGCGTCGCGCACGGACTGCGACTCCTTGCTGATGTCGAACGCATCCACGGCCTCCATCTGCATCTGGAACGCGAGTTCGTAGGATTGCAGGCGCGCTTCGAGCTGGCCGTCCTTGCGGAGCTTCTGCGCGTTGAGTTCGTTGAACTGCGCGAGCAGGTCGAGCTGCCGCCGCTGCTCGGCGAGAGAGGTGAAGTTGTTCTGGATGTTCTCGATCAACTTGTCCGCGCGCATCTCGCGCGTGTTGACCGGCGTGCCCTGGTAAACGCCGGGCAAAAATGCAGCCCGCAAATTTTGCGAATCAATCCCGCCCGGCGACAGCGCAACGAAACCCGGCAGGCTCTGGTTCTCGCTGCCGAGTCCATACACGACCCACGAGCCGACGCTCGGCCGCACGAAGCGCAGCGAGCCGGTGTTCATGAAAATCGTCGCCTGATCGTGCGCGGGAATGTCCGTCATCATCGAGCGCACGACGGCGAGCTTGTCCGCGTGCTCGGCGAGCTTCGGAAAAACCTCGCTGATCTCGATGCCGCTCTTGCCGTGTTTCTCGAAGGTGAACGGCGACGCAAAGCCGGTGCCGCGCGCGTCGTCCGGCAGCGACTTGCCGTCGAACTTCGCCAGCTCCGGCTTTGGGTCGAACGTGTCAATGTGCGACGGCGCGCCCTGGGCGAAGATGTGCAGCACGCGTTTGGCCTTCGACGGAAATTGCGGCGGCTTCGGCGCGAGCGGCGAGTAAGAGTTGACGGCGGCGGCTTGCGCATCATTTTCGAGCACGCCCATCGCGGCGAGGCCGAGCAGGCTCATCATGCCGAAGCCCATGCCGGAGCGTTCGAGAAACTCGCGGCGCGTGAGCGAAGGTGTGCGCAGTGGCGGGAAGCCGTTGTCCGGCGGGGAGGAATTCACGCGGCGCATAAATGCAGACTGTTGAGTTGCGTGGAACATGGCACAAGCCCGCGGCGAGGGCAAGGCGCACAATCAGTTGTCCTCGCTGAGTTTCGCCACCTTCGCTGTCTTCGCCGTCTTGTCCACCACGAGCGCGCGGAAGCGCCACGTCGCGCGCGGCTCGATGGACGCCGTGTAGTCGGTTGCGGTGCCGACCTTCTTGCCCGCCGCGTCGAACAGCTCCAGCTCAACGCGCACGCCGAAGCGCTGCTGCGGTGAGTCATTCGTCACCGTGCCAAGCGCATAGACGAGCTTGCTGCCCTTCGCGCCCTTCGGCTCCTCCAGCGTTGCAGCCTCGGCGAACTTGAAATCCGCCACCGATTTCATGCCCTTCGGTGAAGTGCCCGTCGGCGCGGGAGGCGATGAAGTTGGCGAGGCTGACTTTGCTTCGCCTTTTGCCGAGTCAGCGGTAGCGGGATCGCCGGAAGTTTTTTCCGCCGGCTCCGCGGAACGTGGCTTCGCCTTTTGCGCCGCGCGCTTCAGCACTCCACCGACAAGGAGAACTCCGACGAAGCTCACCGCGCCAATCGCAATCCATCTCGCCGCGCGCGCCGCGGGGCGCTTCGCCGCCAGCGCCGTGGGTTTCGCTGTCGCGGGAATTGGTGGTGCCGATGAAACCGGCTTCGCCGGCGGCGGCGTTTTCGGTGCGGCAGCCTGCGGCAGCGCCGGCGGGGAGGGGAGCGGTTTCGCTGGCGGGGGTGGTGGCGGCGCGGGCGGAGGCGCGGCGGGCAGCTTGATGAACTCTCCGCAGTGCGGACAGTTCGCCACGCCGCCGGCGGTGTAATCGGGATACTCCATGTGCCCGTTGCAGTGCGGGCAGGCGCATCGGAGGTAAACTTTCGCAGCGGACATTTAGTGATCCACCGCGAGCCTAGCAAGCCGCGGCAGGCAAAAAAGTATTTTCAGGGAAGGACAGTCAATGTCTGACCCAGTGGCGCACACTGCGGTCAAAAAGAAAGTCATTGTATGATCAACCTGCAACAGATGGAACTCACGCTCGACAACGCAAGGCCCGTTCACGCGCCGCGCCGGCCGCGCCGCTTCGCGCGCGCCACGTGGTGGTTCGAGCAGATGCACCAGGCCGTGGAGCGGGCGACCGCGCCGGCGATGTCGGTGCCCGCGCCGCGGCCGCAGCAGGGTTGCCTCTCGCTCGCGCCGCGCCGCGCTTGACGCCAGGGAACCGGAACCGGGGGAGCCGGGCGTTCGTTCCGGCTCTCCCGACTTCTCGGCCGTGATGCGGCGTTTTCCACGAGATTCGACGGGGTTTTCGCGTTTGCAACACGCCTGCCGTTGGCGTAGAACACACGTCCCGCTCCGGCGGGATGTGATGAAACCTGCAGTCGAAATCTACGATACGACCCTGCGCGACGGCTCGCAGGGCGAAGGCATCAATTTCTCGGTCGCGGACAAGCTCCGCATCGCCGAGCGCATTGACGCCTTCGGGATTCATTACATCGAGGGCGGCTGGCCGGGCAGCAACCCGAAGGACATTGAATTCTTTGCGCAGGCGAAGAAGCGCAAATTCAAAAACGCGAAACTCGCCGCGTTCGGTTCCACGCGACGCAAGGGCGTGATGGTCGAGAACGACGACCAGGTGCGCCTGCTGATCGAGGCTGCGACGCCGGTTGTGACCATTTTCGGCAAGACCTCCATGCTGCATGTGAAGGAAGTCCTGCGCTGCTCACCCGACGAAAACCTCGCGATGATTGGCGACACCGTGCGTTTCCTCAAGGACCACGGGAAGTTCGTCGTCTACGACGCGGAGCATTGCTTCGACGGCTACAAACTCGATGCCGATTATGCCGTCGCCACGTGGCAGGCGGCGGAGAAGGCCGGCGCGGATTTTGTCGTGCTATGCGACACAAACGGTGGCTGTTTGCCCCGCGAAGTTGCGGACATCACGCGCGTCGCTCTCGGCAAACTGAATTGTCGTGTCGGCATCCACACGCACGACGACATCGGCGTGGGCGTGGCGAACGCGCTCGCATCTATCGAGGCAGGTGCGTGCCACGTGCAAGGCACGATCAACGGCTACGGCGAGCGCACGGGCAATTGCAACCTGACGAGCGTCATTCCGTGCCTCCAGCTCAAGATGGGCAAGGCGTGTTTGCCGCCGGCCTCGTTGCGCAAGTTGAGGGAACTTTCACAGTTCGTGGATGAGATTGCGAACATCCGTCACAACCCGCGCCAGCCGTGGGTCGGCGCGGCGGCGTTCGCCCACAAGGGCGGCATGCACGTCAACGCGGTGCAGAAACTCGCGTCAAGCTACGAGCACATTGACCCGGCGTCCGTGGGCAACGAGCGGAACATCCTCATCAGCGACCTCGCAGGACGCAGCAACATCGTGATGAAGGCGCGAGACCTCGGCTTCAAGCTGCCGGACGATGCGCCGGAGACGAAACAGATTCTCAGCCGGGTGAAGGAACTGGAGCACAGCGGCTACGAGTTCGAGGCCGCCGAGGCGTCGCTCGCGCTGCTTATCCGCGGCATCCTCGACCACAATCCGGAACTGCTCTTCACCGTGGAGGATTACCACGTCTCGATGCGCGGCAACGGCAAAACTTCCACCAACGAGGCGACCGTCAAGGTGCGCGTCGGCAGCGACGTGCATCACGAAGTTGCCGAGGGCGACGGCCCGGTGAACGCGCTGGACAGCGCGCTGCGTCGCGCGCTGGTGAAGTCCTTTCCGCAGCTCCGAAAAGTCCAGCTCACCGACTACAAGGTGCGCATCCTCGACAGCGTGGCCGGCACCGCCGCCAAGACGCGCGTGCTCATCACCTCGACCGACGGCAAGCGCGAGTGGGGCACCGTCGGTGTGAGCGAGAACATCATCGAGGCGTCGTTGCAGGCGCTGGTGGATAGCATGGAGTTCGCGCTGCTGAAGAGCTGAACTCATGTTTGTCCAGACGGCGCAACCTCAGGCCGGGAGTTTGGGTAAGTGGAAAAACTCATTTTCATTCGTCCAAAATCGGGTAGCATTTTTCCGATGAACTTTGTTCGCATCCCGCTTCACAAGGCTGCCATGAACTCGGCGCTTTCGATTGCCATCCTTTGCGTTGCCGTGGCATGCGACAAGCGCGACACGGCTGCAAACCAAGGGACGGCCGCCCAAAACGCCCCCCCGCCCGCCGCGAGCAATGGTCGGCCAGAAGCGGCATCCACGCCACAGCCTGCCGGGAATGTCCTCACGCTGACGAAGGACAACTTCCAGTCGGAGGTGCTTGCCTCTTCCAAGCCGGTCCTTGTGGATTTCTGGGCGTCGTGGTGCGGACCTTGCAAGATCGTTTCGCCCATCGTTATGGAACTGGCCGCCGAGTTCGACGGGAAGGCCAAGATGGGGAAAGTGGACGTGGACGCCGAGACGACGCTCGCCAAGCAATACAACATCTCTGCCCTTCCGACGCTCCTGATTTTCAAGGACGGCAAACCGGCGGACCAAGTTGTCGGCGTCGTCCCCAAGGCGGAGTTGTCGGCGAGGCTGAACAAAGTTGTCGGTGATGGCGGCTCCAAGTCCGCGGTAGCGAAACCATGACGCTTCGCGGGTTTGTGCGGGTGCTTGATTCGCCTCGCTTCGCGCAAACGCCTGTTTCATCTTCCAGCCCCTCCGATTGAACCATGACCGAGATTCCGAAAGCCTACGAACCGCAGTCCGTTGAGGACAAATGGTATGACTTCTGGGTGAAACAAAATTGTTTCACCGCCGACCCCGCGCGCGTCAGCGACAAGCGCCCGGCCTACTCCATCGTCATCCCACCGCCGAACGTCACGGGCATGCTCCACATGGGGCACGTGCTCAACAACACCATCCAGGACATCCTCAGCCGCAAGGCGCGCATGGACGGCAAGGAAGTCCTCTGGCTCCCCGGCACGGACCACGCGGGCATCGCCACCGAGGGCATGGTGACGAAGCAAATCCGCAAGGAGGAGAAGAAGTCCAAGCAGGACATCGGCCGCGAAGAGTTCATCAAGCGCGTGTGGACGTGGAAGGAAAAGCACGGCGGCATCATCATCCAGCAGCTCAAGAAACTCGGCTGCTCGTGCGACTGGACCCGCGAACGCTTCACGATGGACCCCGACTACGTGCGCAACGTGCAGCGCGTGTTCGTGGACCTTTACAAAAAAGGGCTGATTTACCGCGGCAAGCGCATGGTGAACTGGTGTCCCGCCACGCAGACCGCGCTCTCCGACGAGGAAGTGGAGATGAAACCACAGAAAGGTTTCATGTATCATTTCAAGGTCCAAGTTGCAGACTGTAGCGGCGCTGTGTCAGCGCCGGGTTCGGCGGTCACAGACCGCCGCTACAACGCGAATGACATAATGCTCACAGATACGTGGCTCACCATCGCCACGACGCGGCCTGAGACCATCCCCGGCGACGCCGCCGTGGCCGTGAACCCGAAGGACACGCGCTACGCGCATCTCATCGGCAAGCACATCGTGCGGCCGTTGCCCATTCAGGTTCCGCGCGAGCAAAAGCTCATCCCCATCATCGGCGACGAGCATGTGGACTTCGAGTTCGGAACCGGCGTGCTCAAGGTGACGCCCGCGCACGACAAGGCGGACTTTGAGATCGGCCAGCGCCACAAGCTGCCCATCGTGGACATCATGAACCCCAACGGCACGATGAACGAGCTGGCCGGCGAATCCCTCGCGGGTCTGGACCGTTTCGAGGCGCGCAAGGTTGCGGTGGAGCGGCTGAAGGAACTCGGTGTGCTCGTGGAGGAAAAACCCTACGAGAACAACGTCGGCTTCAGCCAGCGCGCAGACGTGCCCATCGAGCCGCGCCTGAGCGAGCAATGGTTCCTCAAGTATCCGAGCGTGGAGGTAAGCACCAAGTGCGTGGCCGAGGGGCGGATGAAATTTCATCCCGACCGCTGGGCGAAGGTTTATGACCATTGGTTGACAAACATTCAGGACTGGTGCATCAGCCGCCAGCTTTGGTGGGGGCATCAGATTCCGATTTGGCGACCAGGAGATGAATGGGGCACTCACGAAGAAATTGCCGAGACATTGCAGTATTTGAAATCAGCAAAACAGCGCTTCCCTGACTGCGTCATCACCCGCTTCAGACAGGTGGGGGAATATGAGCAAGTCGGCGAAAAGGAACTCGCACCAACCACAATTGAAGTCGCAATTGCTCCCGGTGCAGAAGAGGTTGCCAAAGAACTTGAAGCTCGCGGCTTCACCCAAGACCCCGACGTGCTCGACACTTGGTGCAGTTCCTGGCTCTGGCCGTTTGCCACGATGGGCTGGCCCGAGCAGACCGAGACGTTGAAAAAGTTTTATCCGACCACCGACCTCGTCACCGGGCCGGACATCATTTTCTTCTGGGTCGCGCGCATGATCATGGCCGGCTACGAATACATGGGCGAGCTGCCGTTCAAGAATGTCTATTTCACCGGCATCATCCGCGACAAGCAGGGCCGCAAGATGTCCAAGACGCTGGGCAACTCGCCCGACCCGCTGGAACTCATCGCCAAATACGGCGCGGACGCCCTGCGCTTCGGCACGATGCGCAGCGCGCCGCTCGGCCAGGACGTGCTCTTCGACGAGAAGGACGTGGAGCTGGGCCGCAATTTCTGCAACAAGCTCTGGAACGCCTGCCGCTTCCGGCAAATGCAAGGCGGTGAAACTGAAACCGAGATCAATCCCGCGCTACTTACGTCGGACGACAAGTGGATTCTGCTGCGCCTCGACGCGGCCATCCGCGAAGTCAGCGACGCGCTCGCGACTTACAACTTCGCCACCGCAGTGCAGGCGCTCTACCGATTTTTCTGGAGCGAGTATTGCGACTGGTATGTCGAGGCGAGCAAGGCGGCATTCGGAAACGCGGAACGCGGAACGCGGAACGCGGAACAGGAAAAACTCTCGGCGAACAAGCTCGCCGTGATTGATTTTGTCCTCGGCAACACGCTGCGGCTATTTCATCCGCTGCTGCCGTTCATCACCGAGGAACTGTGGCACGGGATGGGATTCAACCGCGACCTGCCCGCGCAGCAGGGCGGCGAGACCATCATGTTCGCGCCGTTGCCCAAGCCCTTCAGCGACGAGGAAAAATCCTTCTTCAACCTTGATGACGCCGCCGAGCAAATCGCCGCCGCGAAATACGAACTCGTCGGGCTTGGCCGCAATCTCAAGCGCGAGTTCAACATTCCCGCGAACAAGAAAGTGCGTTTTGTCCTCAAGCCCGCTGGCCGGCTCGCGCCGGACGAGGCCGAGGTCGTCAAGCTGCTGCTCAACGCCGAGACGCTCGACGTGGTCGCGCCCGACTGGGTGCCCGGCAAGGGCACGCCGATGGTTTCGAACGCGCTTGGAGAACTTTACCTGCCGCTCGAAGGCCTCATTGATGTCTCTGCCGAGCGCACGCGCCTGACGAAGGAACTCGACAAGGTTCGCGTTGAAATCCGCAAGGCGCAGGACAAGCTCGGCAACACGGCGTTCAAGCAGAAAGCTTCGCCCGCCGTGCTCGAAGAACATCAGAAGCGTCTCGCCGACTGGCAGGCGCGGGAGAAGCAATTGCTTTCGGCGCTCGCGAATCTGCCCGCGTAGCTTTGGCGTGTCGTTATTGCGGGACTTTCCTCGAAAATATTGCACCGGGCGCGCGTCGGTTTTTCCTCAGCCGAACCAGCGCGCGAAGAAGGCGCGGAGTTGTGTGCCGAGAGAGAGGCGCTTCAGCCGTTCGATGGAAAGCGTTGGCGAAATGCCGCGCGGACACGCGTCGCGGCAGTTGCCGAGCGTGTGGCAGCGGAACGCGCCTGCTTCGCCGGTGACGGCTTTCATTCTCGCATCCCTCGCGCCGTCACGCGGGTCCACGAGCAGCGAGAGCGCGCGGTTGAGCGCCATCGGGCCGAGATAGCGCGGGTGCAGCGTGACGAGCGAGCACGCGGACCAGCACGCGCCGCAGTCAATGCACTGCGGCTGGTGGTTGAGCGCCTGCCATTCGGCGCTGTCGTGCGGCATGGGATGAAAACCCTTCAAGCCTTCGCGCGGCACAAAATGCGGGAGCGAGCGCTGATACGCGTCGAAGAACGGCATCATGTCCGTCGCAAGGTCGCGCACGACGGGCAGGTTGCGGAGCGGCTCGACGTGCAGTTCGGTGCCAATCGTGCGCACGAGCGTGCTGCACGCGAGGCGTTCGCGTCCGTTCACGACCATTCCGCATGAGCCGCACATGCCGACGCGGCACGAAAAGCGGAACGCGAGGTCGGGCGCGGATTTTTTCTGCGCGGCAAAAAGCGCGTCGAGCACGCTCGCGCGCTCGCCGACCTCGACTTCATGCCGCTCGAAGCGCGCCGTCTCGCCGGGCGCGGCGCGGCGGACGTGAAGCGTGACGGCGGGCATGGCGGTGTTGGAAACGAGGCTCAGACCTTCGGTTCCCAGCCGGGGCGATACTCGCGCTTCCAGAACTTCTGCGCCTCGGGGTTGTTGAGGATGTGGCCGGTCTTTGGGTCCACGTTCAGCACCGTGCCGCTGCGCAGCGCGATGTTGCCGAGGTGGCAGAGCATGGTGCTCTTCTGGCCCTCGACGATGGGCGAGTTGAGCGGCGTGTTCTTGCGGATCGCATCGGCGAAGTTCTGGAAGTGCGGCACGTCGCCGCCACCGGGGCCGCCGGATTTCTTTAGCACTTCCTTCCCGTTCATGTCGTAGATGGTGTAATCGTTGCCGCCGTTCATCGTCATCGAGCCGGCGTCGCCGTAAAAGGCGTTGAAAGGGTTCTTCTCGCCCTTGCGCGCGTTGCACGAGCTGTCGTCCCACGCCGCGCCGCACGTGCCGAAGTCATACACTGCGCTGCCCGTGTCGGGCGTCTCCTGATCGTCGTCGAAATGATAACGGCCGCCGAGGAAGGTGACGCGCTTCGGATAATCCACGCCGAGTCCCCAGCGCGCCACGTCGAGCGCGTGGATGCCGTTGTTCGCCAGCTCGCCGCCGCCGTAATGCCAGTGCCAGTGCCAGTTGTAGTGGACGAGATTGTCCTTGTAAGGCTGCTCGGGCGTCGCGCCCTGCCACGCTTTCCAGTCGAGCCACTCAGGCACGGGCACGACCTGGCCCTTCTTGATGGTGCCGCGCGCGTTGTTATACCAAGTGCGGGCGAAGAGCACTTTGCCGATGGCGCCTTCGCGAAGTTTCTGAATGCCTTCGCGCACGTTTGAATAGCTGCGGCGTTGGTTGCCCATCTGCACCTTGCGTTTGTGTTTCACCGACGCGGCGACGATCTGCTCCGCCTCCCACGCGTTGTGCGAACCGGGCTTCTCAACATAGACGTGCTTGCCCGCCTGCATCGCCATGATGGCCGCGATGGTGTGCCAGAAATTCGGCATCGCGATGGAAACGGCGTCCACGTTTTTGTCTTCGAGAATGCGGCGGAAATCGGCGACATCCTTGACGGCGCGCTCCTGCTTGGATACGGCTGCCTTCGCGCCGCTGGCGAGGCGCTTGGGGTCGAGGTCGCAGACGTAGGCAATCTCGGCGTTGGTCACGCCCTGATAACCGCTGACGTGGCCCATGCCGCGGCCGAGGCCGATGATGCCGACGACGATGCGTTCACCGGGGCTGCCCTGCGCGAAGACAGCCGGCGCGGCACCGGCGGCGAGCATCGCGCCGATGGCTCCGGAGGACTTGATGAAGTGACGGCGATTGACGGTGGATGCGGTGGTGTTCATGGCGGATTGGATGTGCGGAAGTGAAATGTCATTCACGGGATGGCCACTTGTAGGCTGGCGCAAGCGCGATGGCAAGCACGGTCAGCACTTGAAAATTTCAAAATGTCCCTTGACTCTCCCGTTGCTGGAGGGCGTAAAGGCAGCGGAGCAAGCTCAACAAAGGCTCCAATATGAAACAGCAATTCAGCATCGGCGAGTTCTCCAAGATCACCGGCCTGTCCGTCAAGACACTGCGCTTCTACCACGAGAAGGGACTGCTCGTGCCCACCAGCGTGGACGAGTCGAGCGGCTACCGTTTCTACGACGAGAGCAAGGTGGACAAGGCGCGCGTCATCGTGCGGCTGCGCGCGATGGACTTCTCGCTCGAAGAAATCGCCACGATGCTCGCGCGCTGCGACGACGAGGCCGGCGTGCTCGACTTCCTCGAACGCCAGAAGGATACGCTCTCTGAGCGCATCCGCCGCGACCGCCGCATCGTGCGCTCGCTCGAAGGCATCATCGCCATCGAAAAGGAAACCAAGGCGCTCGTCGCGAAGGCCACGTTTGCCATCGAGGAGAAGACGCTTGAACCGCAGCTCGTCGCCGGCATGCGGATGCACGGCAAATACAGCGACTGCGGCGAGGGCTTCTGCAAATTGTGCCGCGCGTTCGGCCGCTACATGGCCGGCAAGCCGTTCTGTCTCTACTACGACTGTGAGTATCACGAGGACGACGCGGACATCGAGCCGTGCGTGCCGCTGCGAAAGGAGGTCGCGGTGGAGGGCTTCAACGTTCGCACACTTCCCGGCGTGCGCAGCCTCGCACTCGTTCACAAAGGCCCCTACGACACGCTCGGCCGCTCCTACGGCAAACTGCTCGCGTGGGTGCGGGAGAAGCAGATCGCGCTCACATTGCCGACGCGCGAGGTCTATGTGAAGGGACCGGGGATGATCTTCCGCGGCAATCCGAGAAATTATCTCACTGAAATCCAACTGCCGCTCGACGCGTGAACGCGTTGCTCACAGCTTCGCCATCGCCGCGTCGAGCGCGGTGATGAGCGCCTGCATCGTCGCGGGCGTTTCGTCGCCCATGTTCGAGATGCGGAAGGTCGTGCCCTTGATTTTCCCGTAGCCGCCGTCAATGAGGAAGCCCTGCTCCTTTACGAGCTTCTGCAACTTCGCCACGTCCACGGCGCGCCCGCCGGGCTTCGCGCCGTTGTTGACACAGGTGAGAGTGATGGACTCGAAACCTGTTTCGGGGAACAGCGTGAAGCCGTGCCGCGCGGCCCAGTCGCGCGTCATCTGATTCGTCTGGCGATGGCGGGTATAACGCGACTCCAGCCCCTCGGCGAAGAACTCGTCGAGCTTCGACGACAGCGCGTAGATGTGCGCTATGCTCGGCGTGCTTGGCGTCATGCTGTCCTTCGCGTTCTTCTCAAACTCCACAAAGTCGAAGTAATAACCGCGATCCTTCGCGGTCGCGGCCTTGGCGAGTGCGGCGGGCGAGGCCACGAACACCGCGAGGCCCGGCGGCAGCGCGAAGGCCTTCTGCGTGCCGGCGAGCAGCAGATCAATGCCGAGTTCATCGAACTTCAGCGGCACGGCGCTCATCGAGCTGACGGCGTCCACGATGAACATCACGTCGGGATATTTTCTCTTGAGCGCGGCGATGTCCGCGAGCGGCGACATGACGCCGGTGCTCGTCTCGTTGTGGATGAGCGTGAGCGCGTCGAACTCGCCGGTCGCGAGTTTTTTGTCCACGGCCTCGGCGCGGATGGGCGAACCCCATTCGACTTGCAATGCTTCCGCGTTTTTCCCGCAGCGCTTGGACACATCGAGCCACTTGTCGGAGAACGCGCCGCACATGCAATTGAGCACCTTCTTCTGCACGAGATTACGGACGGCACCTTCCATCACGCCCCACGCGCTGGAGGTGGAGAGATAGACGAGCTGCTTTGTGCCGAGCAGCGTTTGCAGTTGTGGTTGAATCTTGGCGTAAAGGTCTTTGAAGCCCTGGCCGCGGTGGCCGATCATCGGCGAGCAAAGCGCCTTGAAGGTCTTCTCGCTGACTTCGACGGGGCCGGGAATGTGCAGTTTGATGTGTCCCATAAAACAGGCCGCAGACGTTTTCACAACACGGCGGGCGACGCAAGCGCTGAACGCGGTTCGTGAATAACCCGCCCCCACGGTGCTTCTATTCGGAGCCTTCGTTGCGGGCAGGACGCGCCGGTGCATGAAGCGGCCGCGCGCTGCGCCGCTCCTTCCCCGGCTTGATTCCGCCCCGTCGCTGAAGCTACAATTCCCAGACATGTTTGCTTTGAAATCCGCCTCGTTTGCCGCGCGCGCGCTGCTCGCGGTTTCGTTTATCTTCAACGCCCTTCACGCCCGCGCGGCGGAACTGCCGCCGCCCGCCAAGGCCGGTGCGCCGAAAATTTATCCCGCCTCGGACGAAGGCGAACTCGCCGTGAAAAAGTTCAAGCTCATGCCCGGCTTCAAGGCCGAGCTGTGGGCCGCCGAGCCGATGTTCGCCAATCCCGTCTCCATCGCGATTGACGAAAAGGGCCGCATCTACGTCGCGGAAACCTTCCGCCTGCACAAGGGCGTCACGGACATTCGCGGCCACATGAACTGGCTCGACGAGGAACTCGCCGCCAAGTCCACCGACGACCTGCGCAAGCTCTTCAAAAAGTATGACGTGAAGGGTCTCACCGAATTTTCCGAGCGCATCACGCTGCTTGAGGACCGCACCGGCTCGGGCCGCGCGTCGCACGCGACCGTCTTCGCCGACAACATTTTCAACTCGTCCGTGGACGGCATCGGCGCGGGCCTGCTCGCGCGCAAAGGCTCGGTTTATTTCACCTGCATCCCGAACCTCTGGCAGTTGCAGGACACGAAGGGCGCGGGCGCCGCCGACGTGAAGAAGCCGCTGCTCACGGGCTTCGGCGTGCGCGTGGGCTTCCTCGGCCACGACCTGCACGGCCTGCGCATCGGGCCGGACGGCAAACTCTATTTCTCCATCGGCGACCGCGGCGGCAGCATCAAGTCGCTCGAAGGCAAGCTCGTTGCGAATCCTGAAATGGGCTGCATCTACCGCTGCAACCTCGACGGCTCGGAACTCGAAATCTTCCACTACGGCCTGCGCAATCCGCAGGAACTTTCGTTCGACGAATACGGAAATCTTTTCACCGGCGACAACAACTCCGACGGCGGCGATCCCGCGCGCTGGGTCTATGCCGTCGAGGGCGGCGACAGCGGCTGGCGCGTCGGCTGGCAGTTCATCGAGTCCTCGCCGTGGACGATCCGCCGCGGCCCGTGGCTCGGCGAGCGCATGTGCTATCCCGCGAACGACGCCGAGGCGCAACGGCTCGGCCAGGCCGCGTTCATCGTGCCGCCCGTGGACATCATCGGCAACGGTCCGTCCGGCAACACCTACAATCCCGGCACCGGACTGCCCTCGTCGCTGGATCGGCATTTCTTCCTCGTGGACTTCAAGGGCGGCAGCGCCAACAGCGGCATCCATTCCTTCGCGATGAAGCCGCGCGGCGCGGGCTTCGAGATGGTGGACCGCGACCACTTCATGTGGAACGTCCTCGCGGTGGACGCCGACTTCGGCTACGATGGCGCGCTGTATCTCTGCGACTGGGTCGAAGGCTGGGGCATGCCCGGCAAAGGCCGCATCTACCGCGTCACGCACAATCAAGCCTCGCGCGATCCGGTCGTCGCGGACGTGAAGAAACTCTTCGCCGAAGGCTTCGAGAAGCGCGGCGTGAAGGAACTCGTCGCGCTCCTTTCGCACCGCGACATGCGCGTGCGGCAGGAAGCGCAGTTTGCGCTGGCAGATCAGCAAGCGGTCAAGGAACTGACGCACGTCGCCCACACGGGAGTCAACCAGTTCGCGCGCCTGCACGGCATCTGGGGTTTGGGACAAATCAGCGCGAGACTGTTGAAGCCGCAAGGCAGGAAACTGAGTGATTCCGCATTGAGCGGACTTTACATCCTGCTCTCTGACCGTGACGCGGAAGTTCGCGCGCAAGCGGCCAAGGTGCTCGGCGACGCGCTTCACAGCGGATACTCGCCGGCAATCATCAAGCTCCTGGCTGACGAAAGTTCCCGCACGCGCAGCCTCGCCGCCATTGCGCTCGGTAAAATTGGGGATAAAAACGCCTTCGCATCGCTCGTCGCGATGCTGCGCGAAGCGAACGACACCGATCCCGTCCTCCGCCACGCCGGCGTTTCCGGCCTCGTCGGCTGCGGCGACGTGAAACAGATCGCCGCGCTGCGTGGCGATGCCTCGCCTGCTGTTCGCATGGCAGCCGTCATCGCGCTGCGCCGCCTCGAAAGCGCCGAGGTCGGCGCGTTTCTCGCGGACAAGGATTCCGCCGTCGTGATGGAAGCCGCGCGCGCCATCGCGGAAGTGCCCATCACCGGTGCGCTGCCGCAGCTCGCGTCGCTCGACGTGAAATCGCTTTCGCCGAATTTGAAATCCGAACAGCGCAGTCCGTTGTTGCGCCGCGTGCTCGCGGCGAATTTCCGCGCCGGCACGAGCGAAACCGTGCAACGGCTCTCCCGCTTCGCCGCCGCCAGCGACACACCCGAACCGCAGCGGCTCGAAGCGCTCGATGAACTCGCCAACTGGGCCAAGCCTTCGGGCCGCGACCGCATCACCGGCCTGTGGCGGCCGATTCCCGTGCGCGACGCGAAGCCCGCAGCGGATGCCTTCGCCGCCGTCTCGAAGGAACTTCTCCGCAGCGCGCCCGATGCCGTTCGCGCCGCCGCCGCCGCGCTCGCAGGCCAGTATAATTTGGCGCAGACCGGCGACGCGCTGTTTGATCTCGTCGCGAACCAGCAGGCGAACGCGAAGGCGCGCGCCGAGGCGTTGAAGGCGCTCGGTTCGCTGAAGCACGCGAAACTTTTGCAGGCCATTCAGCTCGCCGCGTCGGACAAGAGTGATATTCTCCGCAAGGAAGCCACGGCGTTGCAGTCCAAGCTCGGCGGTGGCAGCGGCGGTGCGGTCGCTCCGTTGGTCGCCGCATTGGAAAAGGGCGCGATCAGCGAGAAGCAGAGCGCGCTCGACAAGCTCGGCGAGTTGAAGGACGCCGCGGCGGACGCGGTGATTTCCGCGCAGCTCGACAAACTTCTCGCGGGCAAGCTCGCGCCGGAATTAACGCTGGAGCTACTCGAAGCCGCCGCGCAGCGCACCGATGCGGGCGTTAAGGAGAAGGTGGCGAAGTTCAACGCGACGCGCAAAAAGGAGGACACGATCGGCGGCTTCCGCGAGGCGCTCTACGGCGGCAACGCGGAGAACGGGAAGAAGATTTTCCTCGAAAAGCCCGAGGCATCCTGCGCGCGCTGCCACAAGGTCGGCACCGAGGGCGGCGAGGTCGGGCCGGAGCTGACGGAAGTGGGCAGCAAACAGAACCGCGAGTATCTGCTCGAATCCATCGTCGCGCCGAACGCGAAGATCGCGCCGGGTTTCGAGTCGGTGCTGGTGGTGATGAAGAACGGCCAGAGCTTCGCCGGCGTGCTCAAGAGCCAGAGCGAGACGGAGATGGTCATCAACTCGCCGGAGGACGGCATCCTGAAACTGAAGAAGGCGGACATCCAGAAATCGGAGAAGGGTCTTTCACCGATGCCCGACACGCTGGCGCAGGTGATCTCGAAGCGCGACCTGCGGGACTTGGTGGAGTTTCTGGCGAACTTGAAGAAGTGATCCCGGCACCGGAGGGACGAGTTGCACGAGTCCGCAGCTTCTTGGTGGAAGGCGAAGCGGGACTCGCATGGCTCGTCCCTCCGAAGTGTCAGCGCTTGTGTCCAAGCCAGAGCACAAGCGCGGGCACGCCGATGCCGAGCGCGAGCGAGAGCCACACGGGCCATTGCGGCTTGAGCGTGCGGAAGGCGAGGACGATGCCGAGCAGGATCGTCGCAGTCGCGGCGACGGCCATCACGACGACAAGCGCCTGATACAATTTTGGCGAGGAGGGCTTCTTGATTTCCGTGTCGGTGGGATAGACCTGATAGACGTGGACGACGCGGAACTTCTGCACGAGCGTCTCGGCCTCGCTCGGGTCCTTCACGCGGTTGATGACGAGCGTCTGATACCAGCCGGTGAGAATGTAGAAGAGAAGCATCGGCGCGAAGAAGCAGCCGAGGTAAAGGTGGACGCGGCGGAGTAATTTCATCGGAGGCAAGCCTAACGGTGTCCACCAAACCAGAGCAGACCCAACGCGTTCAATACAAAGTGCCTTTAGCTCGCACTTTGCGCGCTTCCACGTGCCCGTCAAAATGAGAAGCGCTGCGAACGTCTCCGTGAACCGGCTGGAGCGGAAGTTGGGACATCCAAGTGTTGGCTGTATTGGTCACCGCATACTGATCTGTGTCAATCATCAGCCAGACAGCGGACAGGGGGCCGTATAACTCTACTTGGGTAACGCGGAGTGGATTGGCGGAGCTCGCGCCCTGACCTGAAGGATAACCAAACAGGTTGGGGCTGTTATTGAAGGAACTGATCACTTGATAACTCACCGGCGTGTTCGTCTGGGCCACCTGATCCCACTGATTCAGCCGGCGGTAGCCTGCGCACTCGAATGCTTTCAAAGTCTGGTATGCTGCTGTGGGAGCCGTTCCCCCGAGATACCGGCCGATATAGAAGCTCAGTTCGCCGTAGTCACCGTTATGGTATCGGGCTGTCTGCCCGGACCAAAGGCCATATTGTCCGACCGGCTGCCCGGCACCGGGCTGACCGCCGGGCAACTGGTCCTCATAGTCTCCTGTGTAAAGGCTAAGCGCCGTGGAAATCTGCTTGAGACTGTTCGTGCAGGAAGCCTGTGTGCTCTTCTTCTTTGCCATTGCCAGCACGGGCAGCAGCATTGCTGCAAGAATGGCTATGATGGCGATGACGACGAGCAACTCGATAAGCGTAAAGGCATGTCTGCGTGAAACACCTGCGCGTCGTGGTGTGGGAAACCGGTTCATAATGTTTGCTCACAAATAACCGCAAATGCGTTCTCGGTCAATCAGCAACTCCCGTCGTGAAACAACTGAAGCGCCGTTCCCGCCTTATTTTTCAGGAATCGGGATGAACACCTTTGTGCCGACGATCAGCCTGTCGGGATTCACTTTCGGATTCGCTTCCTTGACGCCCTTGAGCGTGATTTTGCCGGGCTTGCCCTTCGATTTGAGGTCGTCGTTGTAGGCCTTGATGATTTCGCCAAGCGTCTGGCCCTTTTCGACGGTGTGCCAGACGCCTTTCTCGGCGGTAGCCGGGGAACCATCCGCGTCCGGCGGCGTGGACGGCGTGCCCTTGCTGTCATCACGGCTCGCGCTTTTTCCCTTCGGCCTTGAACCGCCGTTGCCCGGCGTTGGTGGCGGCGCGGGCATTGTTTTCAACATCTGCTGCACGATGTGTTCGACTTCGGTGACGAGATTCTTTTGATCGGCGATGCGGCGTTGGTCGAGTTCCTTGAGTTGTTGCGCGAGCTTGGCGATGTCTTCGCTGTTGCCGGCGCGGCGCGCGGTCATCTCGGCGGCTTCGATGACTTTCTCCAGCCGCATGTTGAGCGTCGCCATGTCCTGGCGCAGTTTGAAATTCTCCGTCTGGGCGTTTTCGAGGCTCTTTTCGAGGCGGCGCAAGCGCTCCTCGACGGCGGCATCCTGCCCGGAAATGCGCGGCGTGATTCCCGCGAGCGACACGGCCAGAACGAGGACGAAAGACAAGCGTTTCATGCTGTGAACATAGTGACGGCGCGGGGGCTTGTTCAAGGTTCAAAGTGGATTTTTCCGGCGCGCGACGGAAAAACTTTTGCGCCGATTTGAAAAACTTCTCGTTGCGTTCGCCCCGTGCCGCACTGTAAAAGCCAAGCTTGTCGCATGGGCAAGACCCTCATCATCGCTGAAAAGCCCTCCGTCGCCGCGGATATTTCCAAGGCGCTCGGCGGGTTCAAGAAAGTGGACGACTACTTCGAGAGCGAGAAATTCGTGCTCTCGTCGGCGGTCGGCCACCTGCTCGAACTCTGCGCGCCCGAGGGCGTCGAGGCCAAGCGCGGCAAGTGGACGTTCAACGCGCTGCCGGTCATCCCGCCGCACTTCGACCTGCGGCCCATCGAGAAATCCGAGTCGCGGTTGAAGCAGCTTGCGAAGCTCATCAAGCGCAAGGACGTGGACGCGCTCATCAATGCCTGCGACGCCGGCCGCGAGGGCGAACTCATCTTCCGACGCATCGTCGAGTTCACCAAGGCCAAGCAGCCCATCCAGCGGCTCTGGCTCCAGTCCATGACGCCCGGGTCCATCCGCGAGGGCTTCGAGCATTTGCGCACCGACGTCTCGATGCGGCCGCTGAACGACGCCGCGGTGAGCCGCTCGGAAGCGGACTGGCTCGTCGGCATCAACGGCACGCGCGCGATGACGGCGTTCAACTCGCGCATGGGCGGCTTCTTTCTCACGACCGTCGGCCGCGTGCAGACGCCGACGCTCGCGATCGTTGTCGAGCGCGAGGAGAAGATTCGCAAGTTCACGGCGAAGGATTTCTGGGAAGTTCACGCGAAGTTCGCCGCGCAGGCGGGCAATTACGACGGACGCTGGTTCGACGAAAATTTCTCGAAGGACAAAGCCGCCGCCGCGATCACCGGCGTCGATTCAAACGACCTGCGCGCCGAACGCATCTGGGAACAGGCGCGCGCTGACGCCATCAAGTCGAAGTGCGACGGCAAGCCCGGCATCGTCGAGCACGAGGACAAAAAGCCCACGACGCAAATCGCGCCGATGCTCTACGACCTCACGACGCTCCAGCGCGAGGCCAACCAGCGCTTCGGCTTCTCGGCATCCACGACGCTCAAGCTCGCGCAGACGCTTTACGAGCGGCACAAGGTGCTTACCTACCCGCGCACCGACGCCCGCGCGCTGCCGGAGGATTACATCGGCACGGTGAAGCAGACGCTCGAAACACTCGGCTCGACGCAATACGGCCAGTTCGCGGGCACGATTCTCCAGAACGACTGGGTCCGCCCGAACAAGCGCATCTTCAACAACGCAAAAATCTCCGATCACTTCGCCATCATCCCCACGTCGCAAGCGCCGCGCGGCCTGAACGAACTCGAAGCTAAGCTCTACGACATGGTGACGAAGCGATTCCTCGCTGTGTTTTATCCGGCGGCGGAATTTCTCGTCACCACGCGCATCACGCGCGTCGAGGGCGAGCCGTTCAAGAGCGACGGCAAGGTGATGGTCAACGCCGGCTGGCTCGCGGTCTATGGCCGTGAAGTGCCGGAGGAAGGCTCCGAAAATGACAAGACGCTCGTGGCCGTGCAGCCAAACGAGCGCGTGCAGACGACCGAAATCCTAATCGAGGCGAACACGACCAAGCCGCCGCCGCGCTACACCGAGGCGACGCTCCTCAGCGCGATGGAAGGCGCGGGCAAACTCGTCAGCGACGAGGAGTTGCGCGAGGCGATGTCCGACAAGGGTCTCGGCACGCCCGCGACGCGCGCCGCCGTCATCGAGGGGCTCATTTGGGAAAAATATCTTCTGCGCCACGGCAAGGAACTCATCCCGATGTCCAAGGCGTTCCTGCTCGTCTCGCTCTTGCGCGGCATCGGCATCAACGAACTCTGCCTGCCCGAGCTGACCGGCGATTGGGAGTTCAAGCTGCGGCAGGTGCAGCGCGGGCAGTTGAGCCGCCCGCAGTTCATGGCCGAGATCGCCGAGATGACGCGCCACATCGTCGAGCAGACGCGCGGCTACAAGGGCGAGCCGGAACTGGACGGCCCGCCGCTCCGCGCCGGCTGCCTCAAGTGCGGGCGGCGGCTCAAGGAAACCTACCGCGGCTACAAGTGCACGTCGCCGAGCTGCGACTTCAGTCTGCCGAAGTTTGTCGCAGGCCGCATCTTCGAGTTCGAGGAAGTCGAGGAATTGCTGACCAAGAAAACCATCGGCCCGTTGCAGGGTTTTCGCAGCAAGATGGGCCGGCCCTTCGCGGCGATTCTCAAACTCACGGACGAGTTCAAGGTCGAGTTCGACTTCGGCAACCAGCAGGCCGAGGGCGAGGCCGCCGAGCCGGTGGACTTCACAGGTCAGGAGCCGGTCGGCACGTGTCCAAAGTGCCAGGCGCGCGTGTTTGAGCACGGGATGAACTTCATCTGCGAGAAGGCAACCGGCCCGGCGCGCACGTGCGACTTCCGCACCGGCAAGGTGATTTTGCAGCAGACCATCGAGCGTGCGCAGGTCGCAAAACTGCTGAGCGCGGGCAAAACCGATTTGCTGGAGAACTTCGTGTCGAAGCGGAACGGGCGGAAGTTCAAGGCGTTCCTCGTGCTCAAGGAGGGCAAGGTCGCGTTCGAGTTCGAGAAGCGCGAGCCGCGCGCTGGCAAGGAACGCAAGCCGAAGGAGCCTCAGCCGAAGATTGATTTCACCGGGCAGGAGCCGCTCGGCAAGTGCCCGCGCTGCGGTGGCCGGGTGTTCGAGGGGCCGGAGCACTACGTTTGCGAAAAGACGCAGGCCGACACGAAGCCGTGCAAGTTTCGGACAGGCAAGGTGGTCTGCCAGCAGGCGATTTCACGCGAACAAGTTGCCAAACTTCTCGCCGATGGCCGCACGGACAAGTTTGACAAGTTCATTTCGCGCCACGGCAAGCCTTTCACTGCGTCGCTCGTGTTGCAGGATGGCGGAAAGATCGGCTTCGAGTTCGCCGGCGAGTAACATCGCCACAAAGAGGCACAAGAAGCGCAAAATCCTTTTGCGACTCTTGCGCCTTTTCGTGGCTAACTCCTCCGCGCATTTTCCTGTCGCCGGTTGAACGCCACGCAATCCTCGTAACGCGCGCCGCTGCCGCCGAAGATGTCGAGCGCGGAGCCGATGGTCAGATCAATCGTGCCGCGTCCGACGCGCGTGACTTCCTCCAAGTCGGCGAGCGACTTCGCGCCGCCGGCGTAGGTCGTCGGGATGGGCGAGCCTTCCGCAAGCTGCGAAACCAATTCCAAATCCACGCCGCTGCAAAGGCCCTCGACATCTGCGGCGTGAATGAGGAACTCGTCGCAGAATTCCGCGAGTCGCGCGAGCGCTTCACCGTTGATGGCGAATTCGGTGAATTTCTGCCAGCGATCCGTCACGACCCAATATTTTCCGTCACGCTTGCGGCAGCTCAGGTCGAGCACGAGCCGCTGTCTGCCAATCGCAGAGACGAGGGCGCGCAAGCGGTCGAGATCGAGTTTGCCGTCGCGAAAGACCCACGACGTGACGATGACGTGCGACGCGCCGGCGTCGAGCCAGCCGCTCGCGTTGTCGAGATTCACGCCGCCGCCGAGGTGCAGCCCTCCGGGAAACGCCGCTAGCGCTTCGCGCGCGGCAGTTTCATTGCCGTCGCCGAGTTGGATGACGTGCCCGCCGCGCAGGCCGTCGCGCTTGTAGAGTTCGGCGAACCACGCGGCGGGTTTTTCGGAGACGAAGTTGGTGCGCAGCGTCGCCGGATCGTCGCTCAACGAGCCACCGACGATTTGCTTCACCCTGCCTTCGTGCAGGTCAATGCACGGCCTGAACATGCGCGCAGCGTAGAGGCGCGGCGCAGTTGAGGGAAGCGGGAAGCGCGGGCGTCATTCGCGCGCCCTGAATGCCTGTTCCATCGCCGTCAGCAGTTGCTCGATGGTGAACGGCTTCGGCAGGTAGTCGTCCACGGACAATTGCATCCCGTAGAGCATGCTCGCGGAGCTGGGCCTTTGCGTCATGAGCAGGAACGGAGTCTTGGCGAGCGCCGCGTTGCCGCGGATGTCTGCGAGCGCCTCGTAGCCGTCGCCGTCCCTCATGTCCACGTCGCACAGGATGAGATCAGGCTCGTGCTCGGCGGCGAGGGCCGCGCCTTCCCAGCCGCCGCGCGCGGTGAGAACATGATAACCGTGCAGCGAAAGCGCGCTCTCGATCGCCGTGCAGAAATCCGCCTCGTCGTCAATGACGAGAATGATGCGGATTTGTCCGCCGTTGTCGCCGGGTTGGCTCATGAAATCGGGGCGATTTAGTCCGCGACAAGCGGCACAGGCAAGTGCAAAGCGCAAATTCACGCGGCGCGGACTTGCCCTTCCCGGCCAACCGGCGACAATCGCGCCATGCTCAAGCCATTGGTTTCCCTCGGCCGCGCGCTGCCTTGGTGCGCGGTGTTTGCGCTCACCCTCCCGGCGGCGCTTGTTTCCGCCGAGCCGGCGACCACGTCGCAGGTCCGCGTCGAGTGCCGTCATACCGGCGGGTTGAAAATTGAAATTGACGGCCGCCTCGACGACGCGGCATGGAAGCTCGCGCAGCCGCTCACGAACTTCACCGTGCTGCGCAGCGAGGGCAAGCAGCCCGCGAAACATCCGACCACGGCGCGGTTGCTGTGGGACGACGAGTTTCTTTACATCGCGTTCTCCTGCGAGGCGGATGACATCCGCACGCACATCTACAACCACGACGGGCCGGTGTGGATTGCGGAGGCGGTCGAGTCCTTTCTGGCGCCGCGCGGCGCGGACGCGCCCTACTACGAGATCAACTACAACCCGCTCAACGTCGTCTTCGACTGCCGCATCGAGGACTGGCACATGAGCGAAATCGGCAAGCACGGCATGAAATGGGCGGCGGGCTTCAATCCGGGCGTGCGCTCGGCCACGTGGCTCAACCGCGACACGAACGGCCGCATCGCGGGCTGGACGCTCGAGGCTGCGGTGCCGTTCGCCGACCTTGATTTGATTGACCACAAGCCGCCGCAACCCGGCGCGACATGGCTCTTCAATGTCTATCGCTGCGCGATGCAGGCGGACGGCAAGCAGGAACTCTCGCACTGGCAGCCGGTGCAGCCCGACTTCCACCGCCCGCACAACTTCCCGCGTGTGGTGTTCGTGAAGAAGTAGTAGAATCCGTTGAATGACTTTGCGCGGGCGCAGCACAGAATCGCACGCCGCGAATGCAAGAATGGCGCTTGCTCGCGGCTCGCGTCCATGTTTTGCGCTATTCGCCGCAACAATTCTGTTCGCGGCGGTTTGCAGTGTTCGAGCGCAGACCAATGAGACTCTGGCCGGGCAGCTTCAGTTCCGCGACGGCGCGTTGCTGCACGGCGCGTTGCTTGGCATTGATCCGCAGCGCGGCGTGAAGTGGCTGCATCCCGCCGCGGCGCAGCCCATCGAGTTCCTTCCGCGCAACGTGCACCAGGTGCGCTTTGACCGCACGCCGATGATGCCGACAAACGCGCCGCCCTCGTGCCGCGTGCGCTTCATCAATGACGACGAAGTCCTCGGCCAGCTCGTCTCGCTCGACGCGCATGGCGTCGTGCTGCAGACGTGGTTCGCGGGCCGCGTCACCGCGCCGCGCGCGTCGCTGCGGTCCATCACATTTCTCGACGGAGTGCATGGCGCGTTCTACGAAGGGCCAACGGGACTCGAAGGCTGGCGGCTCGGCGCGCAGAACTTCATCATCCTTGGCAACCCCGGCGGAAACCAGCGCGTCGGCGACACGCCGGCATGGAGGTTCCAGGACGGCGCGCTTGTCGCGCAAGGTGTGGGCTTCATCGGTCGCGACCTGAAATTGCCGGATGTCGCGCGCATCGAGTTCGACCTCGCGTGGCAGGGCGCGCTGAACATGATCGTGAACTTCTACACCGACGCGCTCGACCGCTTCGACTACAGCATGGGCTGCTACCAGCTCAACATCGGCGCCGGCTACGCAAACCTCATGCGCATCCAAGGCAACGCGGGCATGATGCACCTCGGCCTCGCGCAAATTCCCGCGATGAGCGTGAAGAACAAAGTCCGCCTCGAACTGCGCGCCAGCCGCGAGACCGCGACCGTCGCGTTGTTCGCCGACGGCCAGCCCGTGCAGACGTGGCGCGACCCGGCGGGCTTTGCGGGACAGGGCACGGGCATCGCGTTCTACTCGCAGCGGCTCGGGCCGAGCGTGCGCATCAGCAACATCCGCGTCTCCGCGTGGGACGGCAAAAGCGACGAGCAGTCCGAAAGCTACACAAACTTCACGGGCCAGATCGTGAAGCTCGTGAACAACGACCGTGTGAACGGCGAGCTGCAATCCATCCGCGAGAACAAGCTCGCCATCGCGACCGCGCAGGCCGAGCTCAACATTCCGCTGCCGCGTGTGACGCAAATCATCCTCGCCGCGGACAACGCGCCCGTGCCGCCGCGCCCGGTTGGTGCCGCTCAGGTCTTCCTCCCGACCGGCGAAAAAATCACGCTTGCCGGGACGAAATGGGAGGCCGCGACCGCGAGCGGCGTGAACCCGAACTTCGGCGTCATCGCGTTCCAGACAAAATGGGTGCGGCTGCTTGAGTTCAGTTCCGCGACACCGAAAAATCCGTCCGACGAACTCGACTTCTTCGGCGGGGAGGTGGTGTGGGAATGAGGACGCCACCGCACATCCTGCGCGCGTTTCTTGCGCTGCTCGTGGCTGCCGCGTTGCCCGCGACCGCGCAGACCAACCCGCAGCCGCGCCACATCCTGATCTTCCGCAGCGGCGACCTGCTCTACGGGACGCTGCATTCCATCAAGCCGGCGGAGGGATTGCGCTGGACGCATCCCGACGTGGCCGCGCCGATTCTGTTCGCGCTGACGAACTTCAGCGAAGTTCATCTCGGCTCGCCGCCGCAGCCCGTGTCACGCCCGCCGAACTTCTGCCACGTAAAACTCGTCAACGACGACGAACTCTCCGGCGGCCTCGTCTCGCTCGATGCGGACGCGCTCGTGCTCGACACGTGGTATGCGGGCCGCGTGACGCTGCCGCGCGCGCGGGTGAAATCCTTCACGCCCGTGCCTGCGCCAGCGGCGGTCATCTACGACGGGCCGACCGGGCTGGACGGCTGGACGCTCGGCAAGGTGCAGGGCATTCCTGATTCGGGCCAGTGGCGCTTTGTGAACGGCGCGTTCATCGCCACGCAGTCCGCGAGCATCGCGCGCGACCTCAAGCTGCCGGAGCGCATGAGCCTTGAATTCGAGATGGCGTGGCGCGGCACGTTCAATCTCGCCGTCGCGCTTTACACGGATTCGCTCCAGCCCATCAGCCTTCGCGCGAAGGAAAACGAGCCGGACTTCGGCAACTTCTATTCCTTGCAGATGAACAACCCCGTGTTGAGCCTGCTTTACGTGAGCAAGCTTGAGCCGCTCGCGCAACTTGGCCAGAGCATCATCTCGGCCTTCAGCCAAACCAACCGCGCGCATGTCGTCATCAAGGTGGACAAGCCGCAGAACCTCATCGCTCTCTACGCGGACGGCGCGCTGCTCAAGTCGTGGAGCGACCCGGACGGTTTCCGCGCGAAGGGCACCGGCGTGCGCATCGTGCACCAAGGTGTCGGTGCAATCCGCCTCAGCAACATCCGTGTGACTGAATGGGACGGCCACCTCGAAACACCCGCGCCTGCCGCGGTGAATCCAAAGCAGGACCTCGCGCGCCTCGTGAACATGGACACGGTCGCGGGCGAACTGCTCGCGTTCCGCGACGGCAAGCTGCGCTTCAACACCGGCGCGACGAGCGTTGAAATTCCGCTCACGCGCGTCGCACAGGTGGACTTCGCCGCGGAAAAATTGCAGCCCGTTGCGAAGCAGCCGAACGATGTGCGCCTTTACTTCGCGCAGCGAGGCAGCGTGACGCTGGAACTGGAGAGCTGGGACGCGCAGCGGGTTGCCGGCACGAGCCGCGTGTTCGGCAAGGTGGAGTTGAAGCCGGAGGCGTTCAGCCGCGTGCAGTTCGCCGCGCCGTGACGCTCACGGCGAGCGCAGGCGGAAAAACTCGCGCGGCAACGCGGCACTGTTCGTGAAAACGTGCGTGATGACCGAGCCGTTGGTCACGAGCGGGATGGCGTTCGAGATGTCCATCCACACGTTGCCGGTCGAGACGAGATTGGTGTTTGCCTGGAGGACAAAATCCACCGTCGAGAGCGGCCATGAAATGACGACCTGGTTCGCCGCGCTGAGCAACTGGATCGAGAGCGTGCGGTCCGCGTCGCTGATGACCGGCACCAGTTCGGAGTTGAAATTGTCGGAAACAAACGGGTCGCCCTCGGCGAGCGTGAGGTTCATCAGGTTGTTCACGTAGCCGTTCCCGGTCGGCCGCATCGTGAGCGTGACCGTGGCCGCGAAACCGTTGGTGATCACGCCAAGGTTCGCGGTGAGCGTGCGGCCCGCAAACGAGAAACTCCCCTGCGACACCGAGGCTGACACGAAGGTCGCGTCCAGCGGCAGCGTGTCCGTGAACGTCACGCCCGTCGCGATGGACGGGCCTTTGTTGCTCACCGTGATCGAGAAGACGAGGTTCGAGCCGAGCAGCACGATGGAGGGGGTGTTCGTGTAGGTCAGCGCGAGGTCTGTCGGCGTCGTGACCGTGAAGCCCGTCGCGCTCGATCCCGAGCCGCTCGGCGTCGTGACGGTGATGAGGCCGGAGCCGGCTCCCGCGGGCGCGAACGCCGTGATGTTCGTGTCGGAATTGACGATGAATCCCGCCGTGAAGCCGTGGAAAGTCACCGCCGTCGCGCCGGTGAAGTTTTGCCCGATGATCGTCACCGCAGTGCCGAGCGGCCCGACGTTCGGAGCGATGCTGTCCACGCGCGGCGGCACGGGGAAGTTCGCCGTGGTGATGAACACGCCCGCCGGAGCGACGACGCGCAGCGGCCCGGTCGTCGCGTTCGTCGGCACCGTCGCCGTGATCTGCGTGTTGTTGTTGACTGTGAACGGCGCGGAAACTCCGTTGAACTCAACCGCCGTCGCGCCGAGGAAGTTCTGGCCCGTGAGCGTCACAGTCGCGCCCACGACTGCGCCGATGGATGGCGAAAAGCTGGCGATGCGCGGCGGCACGTAGAACGTGAACGGCGTCGCGTAAGTGCCGCCCGGCGTCGTGACCGTGACCGGGCCGGTGAGCGCGCCGGAGGGCACATCGGCGCTGATCTGCGTCGCTGCGCTTGCAAAAAAATTTGTCGAAGCAACGCCGCCGAACTTCACCGCGGTCACGCCACCAAAATTCGCGCCCGTAATCGTCACGTTGGTGCCACGCGGGCCGCTCGTCGTGGAAAAATCAGTGATGAACGGCCCGCTGCCAAGGACGGTGAAGTTTGAGCTTGTCGTGAATGCCACGACGCCGTTCGTCAGCAGCGTGATCGGCCCTGTGGTCGCGCCCGCGGGAACAGGCACGTTGATTTGTGTGGTTGCTGTCGGTGAAACAACCACCGACGTGTTGTTAAACCTGATAGTGATCGGGTTTGGGAAATTGATACCGGTAATGACGATGGGTGTTCCAACCGAGCCGAGGACGGGGCTGAAGTCCGTGGCTAGCGGCCCGGTCGCCACCGTGAAGTTCCCGATGCTCGTGCCGGTGCCAGACGCGTTGACGACAGTAATCGGCCCCGTTATCGCTCCCGCAGGGATGATGCACTGGAGGCGATTCGCGGCGATGGCGGTGATGCCGTTGGCGGCGACGGATGTTCCGTTGAACTTGATCGAAGTGGTGCCGAGAAAATTGAAGCCGTCAATCGTGACCGAATCTCCCGGCGAACCGAGTATAGTGCTGGTCGCTGAATTGAAGAAATTCGTTATCAGCGGTTGTGTGCCGGTGATGAAATTAACCGGGCCGGTGGCAGTGCCGTTTGCGCCGACGGTCACGGTGAGCGGGCCGGTTGTCGCGCCGCCTGGCACCGTGGCAAACAACAGGTTCGGCGCGGTCACGCTCACACTGGTGGCGGTGACGCCGTTGAACTTCACTGTGACGGTGCCCTGGTCGAAGTTCGCGCCATTGATTTGCACTTGAGTGGTGTTCACCGGGCCGATGAGCGGCGTGAAGTCCGTGATGAGCGGCGCGGCGCTGACGGTGAAGTTTGTGATGCTGGTCACGCTGCCCGCGGCGTTTGCGATGACAATCGGCCCGCTCGTCGCACCCGCCGGCACGGTGACTTGGATTTGGGTGTTCGCCGTCACCGCGCCCACGGTGGCAAAGACGCCGTTGAACGAGACGCTCGTCGCGCCGTTGACGAAGTTCGCCCCGTTGATGGTGATCTGCGACAAAACCGCGCCGCGCGGCGGAAAGTCCGTGATGATCGGCGGCGGGAGAAAGTCCGCCGTGCTGGAGCCGTTGAGCGCGCCAGCGACGACGGTGATTTTGCCGAACGTCGCGCCGACCGGCACGGTGGCTTGAATCTGGCTCGCCGAGAGCACGACGAAGTCCGCCAGCACGGTGTCGAATTTCACCTGTGTCGCGCCGCTGAAATTTCCACCTAAAATCGTCACCTGCGTGCCTGCCGAGCCTTGCACGGGCAGGAAGCTGCTGACGGACGGCGTCTGGCAAAAAACGGGGAAAGCGCCCAACAGCAAGAATGCGGAAAGGCGCGACACGATGCGGATTGTGAAGCGCGGCCAAGAGGCCATGTTAACCTGTAGAATCAAGCTGGACCGCGCCTGTCGCAATACAGAAAAACCCTGCCCGTGCGCAAATCACCCGGTTTGCGCCGGGTAACTTTTCACGACGAAGTCGCGGATCACGTCGAGTTCAGTGTCGCCCATGATGGTGTGTTCCTTGGGGAACTCATGCCATTCGATGTTCAGTCCCTCGGCCTTCAACTCGTTGATCTGCTCGCGCACGAGCGCAAACGGGATGAGCGGGTCGGCGAGGCCGTGCGTGATGAGCAGCCGCTGCTCGCGCGCGTGGGGCGACATTTCCTCGATGAGCGCCTCCGGCTCGTGCACGTAGCCACTGATGCCGACCAGCCCGGCGAACCGATGCGGATAACGCAGGCCCGCTTCAATCGTCATCAGGCATCCCTGCGAAAAGCCGAACATCACCGTCCGCTCCGTCGGAAAACCACGCTCGCGTTGCGCATCGAGCAGTTCAAAAAGCATCGCGGTGCTGCGTTCGACGCCAGCGCTGGCGTCGCCAGGGAACTCATACCACGCGAAGCCGCCGAAGTAGTCGTCCGGTGCGTTGACGAGCAGGTAGTTCATCCACGGCAGATTGAGCGCGGGCGGCAGCCAGCGATAGCCCTCCATGCTGTCGCCGAGTCCGTGCAACACGAGCATGAGGCGGCGCGAAACTTTGTCGCGCGCGGGGATGAGTTCGTGAGTCAGCACGCAGTCAAACTAAGCGGCGCAACCGGCGGATGAAAGATGGAAGATGCCGGAATAGTTCTGCTCACGTCTTCGCGGGACGTTCGCGCAGGCGCATCTTGGGAAAGCCCTTCTCGCCTTTCTTCGTTGCCGTCGAAGCATTGCCCTGCGCGAGCCTGATGAAATCCGTCTGGCTGCGGCGCGGTTTTTCACCGCGCTTGGGCGACTGCTTGCGCCACGAACCATCCGGCTGGAGGAAGCGCGCCTTCGCGGTGTCAGCGAGCATGGTGTCGAGAAACTCGGACTTGATGCGCTCGCGCAGATTACCGTCTTCGATGGGAAACACGACCTCGATGCGCCGGTGCAGGTTGCGTGGCATCCAGTCCGCGCTGCCGGCGAAAACCTCCGGCTGGCAGGCATTCTCGAACCAGAAGATGCGGCTGTGCTCGAGGAAGCGATCCACGACGCTGCGCACGGTGATGTTTTCGCTGATACCCTTCACGCCGGGACGCAGGCAGCAGACGCCGCGCACGATCAGGTCAATCTTCACGCCGGCCTGCGACGCGCGGTAGAGCGCGGTGATGATCTCCGGATCCACCAGCGCGTTCATCTTGGCGATGACGCGCGCGGGCAGTCGTTTCGCGGCGTGCGTGATCTCGCGGCCGATGAATGCGAGCAGGCGGTCCTTCAACTCGAACGGCGCGACGATGAACTTCCTCATGCCCTGGAACTGGCACACGCCGGTGAGCAGGTTGAAGAGGTTCGTCGCGTCCTCGCCGAAGTCGGGCTTGCACGTGAGCATGCCGACATCCGTGTAAGTGCGCGCCGTGGTTGGGTTGTAATTGCCCGTGCTCAGATGGACGTAGCGGCGGATGGCGTCGTCGTCGCGCCGCACGACGAGCGTCATCTTCGCGTGGATTTTGTAGCCGACGAGGCCATAGACGACATGCACGCCGGCCTCTTCGAGCCGGCGCGCCCACGCGATGTTGTTCGCCTCGTCGAAGCGCGCCTTCAACTCGACGACGGCGGTGACTTGCTTGCCGTTGCTCACGGCGTCCATGAGTGCGCCGACGATGCGCGGGTCGCCGCCGGTGCGGTAGAGCGTCTGCTTGATGGCGAGCACGCGCGGATCGGCGGCGGCCCGTTCGAGAAAATCCACCACGCCGCTGAAATTGTCATACGGATGATGCAACAGCACGTCGCGTTTGCGAATCGCGGCGAAGAAATCACCGTGCTCGCGCAGCGCGGGCGCGACGGGCGCGACGAACGGCGGGTCGCGCAGTTCGGGCGAATGGTCGCCTTCGCACACGGCCATGAGGCGCGTCGGGTTCACCGGGCCGTCAATGACATGCAAATCCTCCTCGGTGAGGTGGAGGTATTCGAGCAATTGGGCGCGGATGCCGGGCGGGCAGTCGAGTTCAACTTCGAGGCGGACGGCTTCGCCGCGGCGGCGGTTGTGCAGCTCGGTTTCGACGGCCTTCAGCAGGTTCGCCGTGTCCTCCTCGTCGATGTAAAGCTCGCTGTTGCGCGTGACGCGGAACTGCCAGTGGCCGCGCACGCGCGTGCCCGGAAACAAATCACCGAGGTAATGCCCGATGAGATGACTGAGAAATACGTAGTTCATCCGGCCGCCGGGATGCGGCAGCTTGACGAGGCGCGGCAGCGGGCGTGGCACCTGCACGACCGCAAGCCGCTGCTGTGGGTCGCCGTGGCGCGTCACTTCAAGCTGCACCATCATGTTGAGCGACTTGTTGAGGAGCTGCGGGAACGGATGCGACGGGTCAATGCCCAGCGGCGTGAGCACGGGGCGCACCTGCGAGCGATAATAGTCGTCGAGCCACGCGAGATCGGCCTTGCCCATCTCGGCAAACGTCAGGAAGCGGATGCCGTGCTCGGCGAGCGCAGGCACGAGTTCCTCGCGCCAGCAGGTGAACTGCCGCGCCACCATGCGGCGCACGCGGCGGTTGATGGCGCGGAAAATCCCCGACGCCGTAAGGCCGTCCACGCTGCGCTCGACGACGTCGCTCTCGATCTGCTGCTTGATGCCAGCGACGCGGACCTCGAAGAATTCGTCGAGGTTTGAGCTGGCGATGCAGAAGAACTTCACGCGCTCGAGCAGCGGCGTGCTCTTGTCGAGCGCCTCGTCGAGCACGCGCTGGTTGAATTCGAGCCAACTCAACTCGCGGTTGAGGAAATGGGAAGGCCCGAAGGCGGTTTCAGATCCGGCCATAGCGTCCGGAGCCAAAATACGGTCGCGGACGCGGGCTGGCGAGTGACAATTCGGCGACGCTGACGCGGAAAGCCCCGCATTCCGGCGCAAAGGATTGCATTCGCGCATGTCTTTCCGTAGCGTGGCTCGGTCAATGCACCAGCGGCCGCCCCTACATGCACCTTTGCCCGGATGGGAAGCGGGACGGTGGATGTTCCTGCTGGCGGTGTGCGTCATTGCGTTTGGATGCAATCATTCCTCGGACGAAGGCCCCTACGTTCGCCCACCGCTCCGGCCCAAGGACGCCACTTATGATCCCGCCCAGGACTCCCGTCGCTATCCGTGGCGCGCGGACTTGAAGGCGCGCTCGGATTTCGAGATGCTCGAAGCCAGCGCGAAGGCCGGCAACTACACCAACCAGTTCAAGCTCGGCATGATGTTCGTGACCGGCAAGGACGGCACGCCGCCGAGCGACTTCGAGGCGCGCAAATGGCTCATCATGGCCGCGGAACAAGGCTACGCGCCGGCGCAGTATCAACTCGGCCTCAAGCTCGCCGATCTTCGCAGCATCGTCGCCAACGACGCCGAGGCCGTGCGCTGGCTCAGGGCCGCCGCCGAGCAGGATGTCCCCGACGCCCAATATCACCTCGGCCAGATGTATTATCAGGGCCGCGATCCGAAGGACGGGCAGGATTATTCCAAGGCGGGCTACTGGTTCCGCAAGGCCGCCGACCGCGGCCACGCCGCCGCGATGCTTCAGCTCGGCATCATGAACGCCAACGGCGAAGGCTCCTCGCAGGACTTCACACAGGCGGCCAAGTGGTATGAACTTTCCGCGCAGCGCAGCAACATCGTGGCCCAGCGCCTCCTCGGCGAACTCTACTACGACGGCCGCGGAGTCCGGCAGAATTATCGCGAGGCGGCGATCCGCCTCAAGGTTGCCGCCGACGCCGGCGACGAGCGTGCCATGCTGCGCCTCGCCGGCATGTATGCCTTCGGCCAAGGCGTGCCCAAGGACCTCGTCGAGGCTTACAAGTATTACGTCCTCGTCGCGTCGCGGACAGATTCCGACGCGATTGACCTGAAGGCCGCGCTCAAATACGTCTCACAAGTCCAAGGACAGCTCGCGCCCGAGCAGGTTCTCGAAGGCCAGCGCCGCGCGAATGAATTGCAGGCCAAATGGCCGAGGCCCGAACCGTCGCGTTAATTGAAAAAGTTCAACTCCGCGCGGCCTACTTCAAGCCGTCCTCGCTGAACAAATACTCCAAGTCGGTCTGCGTCAGGCTGCGGGCGAAGCCTTCCTCGCCGAGCACGTCGGCAATCGTCTGCGCCTTGCGCTGCTGGAGGTCCCAGATTTTTTCCTCGACCGTGCCGGGCGCGATGAGCCGGTAGGCGTTCACCGCGCGCGTCTGGCCGATGCGGTGCGAGCGGTCAATCGCCTGCGCCTCGACCGCGGGATTCCACCACGGATCGTAAAGCACCACGTAGCTCGCGGTCGTGAGATTCAGCCCCGTGCCGGCGGCGCGGAGCGAAAGCAGGAACACGGCGGGGTTCGTGTCGTTCTGGAATGCGTTCACCACTTCCTGCCGGCCCTTTGTCTCGCCGCTCAACAAGTGCGTCGCAATGCCGCGCTGCTTGCACTCGGCATCGAGCAGCTTGAGCATCTGCACGAACTGCGAGAAGACGAGCACCTTCTGGCCCTCGTCAATCAGCGGCTCAAGCAGCTCGAACAGCGTCTCCGTCTTCCCGCTCACCGAGTCGTTGCCCACGAGCGACGGATGGCAGCAAATCTGCCGCAGCCGGGTGAGCGCGGCGAGCACGTGCATCTTGCTCTTGCCGAGGCCCTTTTCCGCGACGGTGCGCATGACCTGCTCGCGGCTGCGGCGCAGTTCCGCGAGATAAAGTTTGCGCTGCTCCTCGTCGAGTTCGCAGTCGCGGCGCTGCTCGATGCGGTCGGGCAGGTCCTTTGCGACCTGTTTCTTCATGCGGCGCAGGAGAATCGGCCGCAACCGAGCGGACAACCGCCGCCGCGCGATGCGCGTGGCGTTGATGGCCTCCTCGCCCTCGCCCTTCGGCTCGTAAGTCTCGTGAAAATGCTCCTGGTTGCCGAGATAATCGGGCTGCACGAAGTCCACGATGCTCCACAGGTCGAGCAGGCGGTTCTCCAGCGGCGTGCCGGTGAGCGCGAGCCGCTGGTCGGCCTTGAGCTGCTTCACCGACTGCGTGACCTGCGCGGTCGGGTTCTTGATGAACTGCGCCTCGTCCAGCACCACGACGCGGAACGGGAACTTGTTCAACTCTTCGAGGTCGCGGCGCAGCAGCGCGTAGTTCGTCACGATGATGTCGTGCTGCGGAATCTGCTTGCGCAGGTTGTGGCGCGCGGCGCCGCTCTCGAGCACGAGCACCTTCAAGTGCGGCGTGAAGCGTTCGGCCTCGCGACGCCAGTTGTGCAGCACGGACGCGGGGCAGATGACGAGCGCGGGCTTGGGTTTCTTCTCATTCTCCGCATGGAGCCACGCGAGCCACGACAGCGTCTGCAGCGTCTTGCCGAGGCCCATGTCGTCCGCGAGCACGCCGCCCATGCCGAGGCGGGTGAGATGGCACAGGAAATCAAAACCCTCCTTCTGATACGGGCGCAGCTCGGCGTTGATGCCCGCGGGCAGCGGCGTGGATTCGATGCCCTTGAAGTCCGCGAGTTTTTCACGCAGTGCCTTCGCCGTCGCGCTGTCGGCGAACTTGTCGAGCGTCGAGCCGTCGAGTCGCGCGGCGGTTTCGAGCGGCACCTTCTGTCCGGCGGTGCTGAGGGTTTCGAGGCCGAGATCGGCGAGCGCCTCGTGCGCGTTTTGCACGGCGGCGGTGTCCAGCTCGACCCAGCCGCTGTCGGGCAGCTTCACGAAGCGCCCCGTCGCCGTCGCGAGGCGTTCGAGGTCGGCCTTTGAGAGCTTCATGCCCTCCTGCTCCCACTCGGCGGAAACGGAGAACCAGTCAATGCCGCTGCCCTTGACGACAAGCATGGGCTTGAGCCGGCGCGGCGAAAGGAACAGGCGCTGGAACGCGGGGTTGCCGAGGAACTCAACACCCTCGGGCTTTTGCGGCCATGCGTGCGCGAGTGAGCCGAGGAAATTTTCATTCGCGTCGCCGATCCACAAGCCCGGCTCCGGCGTGAACCAGTCGAGCTTGCGCAGCCACGCGGTGGCGGGTTCGAGGCGCGGGTCGTCGAGCAGTTCCGGTTTGCCGTTGGACTTCGCCGACGGCTTGTCGAGCTGCCAATCGTGGCCGGTCCAGTGCCACGTCGAGCCGTCGCGTTCGCTGCGCGCAAGCAGCCGCAGCCGCACCGTGTCGTCCACCATCTCGAAGACAAACTGCGGCACCGCCGCGTGCGCGACGCAGAGCTGCTCCCAGTCCACGCCATTGCTCGTCTGCGAGCGGCGCAGGTGCATGAGGAAGCGGTGGCTCAACTGGCGCACCGGCAGCGCGGCCTTCGCGGCCCATGCCTCGAGCAGGCTGGCGCCGGGCGCGCTCCGCAGCAGATAAAACGTATTGCCGACGAGCGCGAGCGCGGGCTTGCCGGTGAAAAACTTCACATCCTTGAGCGGCACTGCGGAACCGTCTGGCAGCCTGAGCTGGTGCGTGAAGGAAAGCTCGGCGTCGCCGTTCTGCAAATGCGGCTTCAACTCGGCCATCTGCCCGTGGAAGGCATAGTGCGCCGGCTCGTCCGGCACTTCGAGCCGAGGCGCGTGGCCCCAGCGCGCGAGCCACTGGAGCAGTTCGAGGCCGGTGAGCTTGAGCGCGTCCTCCTCGCGACCCTTGTAGGTTTCCGCGAGCCACTCAATGAATTCCCAGTCGTCGGGCGAGAAAAGTTCCTGCTCATGCGTCGCGCGCGTGGTCAGCTCGATGAGGTCGGCGAGGTCCTTCGGCTTGTCGCCGGTGCGCGGGCGGAAAAGATGAAACTCGACGGCGAAGCAGCGCAGTTGCTCGCGGCCTTCGGCAGGCACGGCGCGGCACACGACGCGCAACGCGGCGCGCGGGCCGTCCAGATGAGCGGGCGCGGGCGGGAAAAGCCAGTGCTCAAGCTGCTGCACGAGCTTCTGGTCCTGCTCGGCCTGCTCGCTCTCGGCGAAACGGTCGAAGTTCGCGTGCGAGACAAGCTCGGTCGGCAGCGAGCGTTTGGCGCGCAGGAACAGGTGCGCGAGTTCCTCGAGCCGGTGCGGTCCGTTCGCGGCGAGCAGGCGAGGCCACCAGTCGTCGCCATTGAAGTCGCGGCGCGAGAGCGAGAGCTTCTCGAAGTAATCCTCCAGCAGCAGCCACGAGCGCTGCGAGTCCGCGCAGGTCGCAAAGAGCTGCAGCAACTGTGTGCGCTCGGCCACGGCGGTCTTGCTGTCGGACAGTTCGCGGCGCAAGTCCGCCAGGACACCGTAGGTCTGCGTGAGGACAGTGTGGTGGGCGTCGTATTTCGCCGCCGCGGCGCGCGGCGGGGGAACATCGGTTTTTCGTGAGGGTCTGGGCATCTTGCAAAATCAACCCCGTTTGCGGGGGAACGTGCATCAGGACAAATCAACGGTTTCCGGTCAATGAGAAATCACACGTGCGGGCTTGTCGCCGGGCGGGAGTTCACGCGCGGCGCTGGCCAAATCCCGCGCCGGGGCGGAACAACCGGCCGTTCCGCGTGCGGCGCGGCGCGATGACACGATTTCCATGCAGTTGTCGATCATGATGCTCGATGGATGTGCCGCTTGGGTATGCGACATTCTCGGATTCTGGCCGAAGCGGCGTGATTGTCAACGTGTGTTCACACCCTCGGCCGCGGGGCCATCCACTCCAGCACGCAGCGCGCGGACGCCGCCGTGCCCGTGCCGAGGACGTTGTGATCGGCAAACGGCACGAGACGCTGCGCGCGGAAACCGGGGCAATGCCGGCGAAGCCATGGCCGCACGAACGGCCACGGCACAATCGGGTCCCAAAAACCGCTCAGGTGAAACACCGGCATCTCCACTGCGCTCGCGATTGGCCGGGGGTCGTTCGCCTTGATGAGCCGCAAGCGATGCGTGATGGCTTGCATGTCCAGCTCGGTGCGTCGTGCAATGAATTCCCCGATGCTCGCGACAACTTCGGGCGCGTGCCGGAAACGCCACCGCGAAACCCTCGCATACCAGGACAAAATCCACTTCAGCCGCGCGAGCGACACGCCGTCACAGATACTTTCAACGAGCCGCACGCCCGGCATGAACGGATGGTTCACGAAGCCGCCGGCAAGGATGAGACCTTCCGCTGTGAAGTAAGAAGCAAGAGGTAAGAGGGACGAGACTTCCTCTGTTTTCATCGTCCCTCGCCCTTCACGCTTCGCACCTTGCACGAGCGGCCACGCGATCTGCGAGCCGAACGATTCCGCGAGAATCCATCCGCGAGTGATGCCATGAGAGAGCAACGCCTCCTCGACGGCATTCGCGTAATCGTCAAGCGACCACGTCAGCGTGCGTGGATAGGTGAACTCGACGAATCTCACGCGCCCGGCCAGCGCGAGGCGGAAGCTCGTCACCAGCGTCCAGTCGCCGTGCAAGCCGGGCAGGTAGATGAGCGCCGGCAGCGAAGCATCGCCGTGGATGCGGATGCGCAGTTCTTCGCTCACGCGGTTTCGAGCTGCTTCTGTAACTCGCGGTGGTTCACCTTCCCCGTGCCGAGCTTGGGGATTTCCTTCACGGCCTTGATTTCGCGCGGCACGCAGAGGTTGGAGAGGCCCTTGGCCTTGATCGCTTCGCGCAGTTCGCCAAGTTGCATTCGCGGTTCGTTCGTCACGGCGATGAGTTTCTCGCCCTTGTCCACGTCGGGCACGGCGATGACGGCGACGGCGCAGCGCAAGCCGTAGTGCGGGAACGCGCCGGCGAGCGCGTCCTCGACGGCGGTGAGACTTACCATCTCGCCGCTGACCTTGGCAAAGCGCTTCATGCGGCCGCGGATGCTCAGGAAGCCCTCGGCGTCCACGCTCACGATGTCGCCGGTGTCATACCAGCCGCCGTGCGACTTGAACTTCGCGTCGGCGTCAGCGTTCACGTAGCCGCGCATCACATTCGGCCCGCGCACATACAATCGCCCGCCGCCCTCGACGCCTTCGACGGGTTCGAGCTTGAGTTCCATTCCGGGCAGCAGTTTCCCAACCGTGCCCCAGCGCGGCGCGAGCGGCGTGTTGACGCACACGCACGGCGCGCATTCGGTCGCGCCGTAGCCTTCGAGGATTCGGATGCCGAATTTCTGCGACCACGTTTGCGCGGTGGCTTCCTGCAATTTCTCCGCCGCGGCGAAGAGATAGCGCAGGCTTCGGAAGTCGTAGGCGTGCGCCTTGCGCGCGTAGCCGTTGAGGAACGTGTTCGTGCTGAGGAAGACGGTGCAGTTGGCCTCATACACGACGCTCGGCACGACGCGGTAATGCAGCGGCGACGGGTAAAGAAACACATACATGCCGCGCACGAGCGGCAGGAATGTGCCCACCACAAGCCCGAAGCTGTGGAAGAGCGGCAGGCAATTGAAGATGCGGTCGCGGTCGTTGAGGTCGGTGACGGCGAGCATCTGCCGCACGTTTGCGAGGATGTTTTGATGCGACAGTTCGACGCCTTTCGGAACGCCTTCGGAACCGCTCGTGAAGAGCACGACGGCGGCGTCAGTGGGATTGCAAGTTGCGGAATGCGGCTTGAGCTTGAAAAATGCGCGAAGAAACGCGGAGAACTTCATCAACGGCGTGATGCCGGCGCGCACGTCCTCCAAATAAATCATCTCAATGCCCGCTCCGATGAGCGGCTCGGTCTTGAGCCGCGCGCGTTCGAGGAAGGCGCGCGAAGTGATAATCTGTTTGATGCCCGAGAGCTGGCAGCACGAGAGCATCACCGTCGGGCCGGTGGAATAATTCAGCACCGCCGGCACCTTGCCGAGCGACCACAACGCGAGCACCGAGACGGGCAGACTGTTCACGTTCGGCAGCAGCACGCCGATGCGCGGAGCAGGTTCTGTTGGACGAACAGCGTAGCCAGAAGGGACAATTTCAGCCTGAGCCTTTGCGTGAATCACGAATGGCTCAGCCTCCATTCTGGTGTGCTGTCCATTGTTGTCGTTGGAATTGATTCCAAGTCTGTTTCCCAATCGTTTCGTCAGCACATCCACGCCGACCATGAGCTTGCGATACGTGAGCTCGGTGAAGCTGGCGTCTTCGAGCACGACGTGGCCGGGCTGGTTCGCGGCGGCTTCGGCGACCGCGCTCAACACGTCGCGCGGGCCAAACTCCATCTCGGTCTGGAACTGCTGCTCCACCAGTTTGTCGCGGAGCCAAGTGGTGAGAGTCGTGCGCGCCTGCGCGGTGCCGGCGTGCTCCAGCTTCGGCGGTGTGAGCAGTTCGCTGAAGTGGACGCTCACGCGCGGGAACATTTTCTTCCAGCCCGGCTGACGTGAAAACGGGAACCGCGCCGCGCCACGCAAGTAAGCGGTGATGACTTTTGCATTCGTCTTGTGCAGCAAAAATCCAGTGCCGTCGAAGAGCTTCATCAGCGCGCCCGTGTCGGACAGCCGGCCCTCGGGGAAGAGCACGAGGCGCCCGCCGGCGTTGAGGAACTCCGCCATGCGCTTGACCGCGTAGGGCGACGCGGGGTCCACGGGAAACGTGTGGCGGTTGACCATCACGAAGCGATGCACCGGGCTGACGCGCGACGCCGGCTCGCTCGTCACGAAGCGCCAGTCGTCGTCGAGGCACACGTAGAGCAGCAGCCAGTCGAACCACGAGACGTGATTCGGCAGCAGCAGCACCGGGCCGGGCGCGGAAAGCGCGCCGGTGTTGAACGCGCGGAAACGGCACCACACGCGCAGCAGGAGGCGGAAGAATGTTTTCATTTCAGATTTGCGATTTGCGATTTGCGGCTGAAACGCTGGCGAAGTCCCTCAAACAAGGTCCACGCAAACACGCCCCACGCGATGATGACGCAGGGCCAGACGAGGTAGCGGTCGGAAGGCAACGTCCTCATCTTTTGCCGCGGCGAATTCAGCGTCAACGAGCCTGAAAACGACTCGCCTTGCCCCGGAAATGGCGCGGTGGCGAGCACCGTGCCGCTGGCGTTCACGAGCTGCGAGATGCCGGAACTGGCGACGCGCAGGATCGGCACACCGTATTCCGCGGCACGCACGGGTGCGACGCGCGCGTGCAGGCGGTGCTGATATTCGCCCCATTCAATTTCATCAGCCGTCGGCACGATGAGCGCCTGTGCGCCCTGCCGGATGAGTTCGTCCGTGACGCGGGTGAAACTCAAGTCGTAGCAGATGCACAAACCGATTTTGCCCCACGGCGAGTCCCACACACGTTGCTGCGGCGCTGGCAGGCCGTCGGCCATGAACTGCACCGGCTGCGTCTTGGCCTGCTTGAAAACTATCTCACCCGTCGGCGCGACGACGAACACGGTGTTGTAGAAAACGTCCCGCGCGACGATGTCCTTGCCGCCGGTGATGAGAAAGACGTGGTTCGCCCGGCACCACGCCTGCACCCGCTCCGGCACCGGCCCGTCGAAGGTCAATTCGCTCGTGACGAACAGCTCGGCCTTCGGATGTTTCTGTCGCGCCTTTTCGAGCGCGTCGAGCACGACGAGGTCGTGCTCGTGCTCGATTTGCACGGCGGCAACGTTTACACTGTGCGTTATAGGCAATCGCCCGCTCATTCGCGGCAAGATCAAGCCAAGCACAATGAGAATGGCTAAAATGATGGCAGACGCAGTATTGGCCAAACCCTGCCAAGTCGTTTTTCTGCGGAAATTATGGATTGCCACCACCGCGAAAACCATCAGCCAAAAGGCCACACCATACATCCCGCCAAAAGCCCAAACTATCATCGGCATTTCCGAAAACGCATAACCCGGCGTAAGCCACGTGAAGCGCAGCGGATAGAGTTCGCCGCGGAAAAACTCGAAGCCCGTCCACAGGAACGGCGCGAGCCAGCACGCGGCCTTTGCGCCGAGCCGCACGCGCACGAAACGCAGCGTCACGAGGAACAGGCCGATCCAGAACGCCAGCACCATCCACAGCGCCAGCGCGCTGAACTTGAAGATCGTGAAGAAAAACCACACGTGCGGCACGTAGGCCGCCAGCGCGACCGCGACGCCTGTCCAGAACGCCTGCCGCGCCGTGGCGGCTTCGGAGAGCCGGAACAAGCCGTAGACCCAGCCGACGATGACGAAGGCGAGCACCGGCACCGCGTAGGCGATGTGAAACGACGCGACCGCGATTGCCGCGAACAAAACGCGCTGCCTCGCCGGAAGCGGCGTGAATGCGGGCGTTGTTGTGGCGGCGGCATTCATGCGGACTTCGCCTGCGTTGGCGGAATGCGCAGCAGCGTGACGGCGATGAACACGAGCGCGGCGAGGCCGAGGAAGACGCCGGGAGCGGTGGAGCCGAACTTCACTGCGAACCACACGAGCACGCCGCTCGCGCTCATCGAGAGGTTCTCCAGAAAGTTCTGGCAGGCGATGGTCTTGCCGAGCTTCGCCGGGTCGCTCTCGGCCTGGAGGGCGGCGTTGAGCGGGATGAGGAACAGCCCCGCGAAAAGGCCAGTGACGATGAGCGCTCCGACGGCCACGCCGCGCTGCGTGAGGAAGCCCAGCGTGGCGATCACGAGCGCGAGCGTCCAGCCGTAGCGCTGCGTCCAGTGCAGCTCGCCGACTTGGTGGAATTGTCCGGCGAGCATGCTGCCGATCATCACGCCGACAGCAAGCCACAGGCCGAGCAGCGCGATGGCAGTGTTGGGATTCGCCTCGTGCTTGAAGCCGAGTGTCTCAAGTCCCCACGGGTTGAAGTTCATCTTCATCACCGAGCCGCACACCCAGAAGATCGCCGTGCCGAGGAGAATTTTGCCGAGGCGTTTGTGACTGAGCAGTCCGCCGAAGTGTCCGAAGAATTCGCCCGCGGAATCGCGGAAGCGCACGCCCTCGTTGTGCGGCGTGACGGTCATGCAGGCGTTGAGCGCGAGCGCGGCGGCATAGAGGCCGAGCAGCACGCCGTAGCACGTCTGCGGCGGGAAATGGTCGATCATCCGCGCGCCACCGAGCGCGCCGAGCAGGATCGAGAGGAGCGTGAGCATCTCGACGGTGCCGTTGGCCTTCACGAGGCGCTCCGTCGGGAGGATTTCCGGCAGGATGCCGTATTTCGCCGGCCCATACACGCACGCGCCGATGCCGATGATGAAGTAGCCGACTCCCTGCCACGCCATGTCGCGCGAGCCGAGCGCGAGGCTTGCGACGGCGAGCAGCGCGCCGAGGAACTTGACCGCATTCCCGCCGAGCAGCCAGCGCGTCTTGGCGAAGCGGTCGTTCAAGTAGCCCGTCACCGGGCCAAGCAGCACGTAGGGAATGAAGAGCAGGCTCGGATAAATCGCGTTCGCGCTTTGATACGCGGCGTCACTGATCGCGCCATCGCGCTTGAGGAACGTGAGCTGCCCGATGATGACGGCGAGCACGAACTGGTCGCCGAACGCGCTGAGGGACTGGCTCGCCAGCAGCAGGAGATAGTTGCGCGGAAGGGTCATTTGCTGCGGGCATTACAGGCGAATCCCTCGCGGAAGGCAACGGCGCGGAGCATCGAAAAAACTTCGGCCGATTCCAAACAAATCGAAATTGTGGAACCGCCGCGCGCTCGACTCGCGCTCGCCGTGACGCTAGCCTCGCCGTCCATGAACGACTTCGCCGCCTTTGCGCCGTGGCTGCCGGCGCTTGGCGGCGTGCTGGCGCTGCTGTGCCTGTGGGGCGCGATGAGCGCGGGCCGGCGGAAGCGCCTCGTGGACAACCTGCCCACGTCCAAGACCACGGGCGTATTCATCGGCCTCGTCGAGTTGAAGGGCACGGCGGAAACCGGCGAACCACTCACGAGCTTTCTCGCCGAGGCGAAGTGCGTCCACTACGAGTGGAGCGTCGAGGAGCACTGGTCGCGCACCGTCACGGAGACTTACACCGACAGCGAGGGCAAGACGCAGACGCGCACACGCCACGAGAGCGGCTGGACCACCGTGGCCAGCGGCGGCGAGACGGCGGGTGCATTTTATTTGCAGGATGATTGCGGCTACCTTCTTGTGCGCCCCGAGGGCGCAAAGCTCGAACCTGCGGACGTCTTCAACGAATTCTGCACGCCGTTCAACTCGCTTTACTACGGCAAAGGCCCGGCGTTCGCCGTCGCCGATTCGGATCATCAGCGGCGTTTTCACGAAGCCGCCATCCCGTTGCACGCGCCGCTTTACCTGATGGGCCAGTCGCGCGAGCGCGAGGACGTCGTCGCGCCGGAAATCGCCTACGACAAAGCAGCGCCGATGTTCCTCATCTCGACGCGCAGCGAGGAACAGATCAGTTCCGGCTTCGGCTGGGCCTTCTGGGGTTGGGGCATTTTTGGTTTTCTGCTCGCGGTGGGCGCGCTGATCGGACGCGACGCGGCGATGCAACTCGACCTCGCTGCGCGCTGGCCGTGGTATCTCCTGCCGGCCTTCGGTTACTTCGCCGCCGCCGGGCTGGCGTGGGTTTGGATGGTGTTCAACAGCCTCGTGGACCTGCGCCAGCGCGTGCGTCAGGGCTGGTCGCAGGTGGACGTGCAGCTCAAGCGCCGGCACGATCTCATTCCCAATCTCGTCAACATCGTGAAGGGCCTGCGCGACCACGAGGCGAAGCTCCAAACCGGCCTCGTCGAACTGCGCGCGCAGCTCGACGCCACGCCGCCGGGCGTCGCCGGGCCGGACTACCACGCGTGCTCGAACATCCTCATCGCGGTGAAGGAGGCGTATCCCGAACTTGTTGCGCAGGATTCATTCGCAAAATTGCAGAAGGAACTTGTGGACACCGAGCAGCGCATCGCGCTGGCGCGCGGCTACTTCAACGAAATCGCCACGCACTACAACACGCGGCTGGAGGTCGTGCCCGACCGCTTCATCGCGCTGCTCGCCAACCTCAAGCCGCAAACGCTCATGCTGGCCGGCGACTTTGAGCGCGCGCCCGTCGAGGTGGATTTCGCCGACGGCCAGAAGAATTGAACCATGTCCCTTCCCGCCTTTCTGAAAACATCCGGTGACGCCGTGCTGCTCACGGTGAAGCTTCAGCCGCGCGCGTCGCGCGAGGAGATCGGCGAGCCGCTCGGCCACGCGTTGAAGATCAAGGTGACGGCGCCGCCGGTGGAATCCGCGGCCAACGAGGCGCTCTTGCGGCTGCTCGCGGACCGGCTCGACTGCCCGCGCGGCGCGGTGCGGCTCGTGCGCGGCCACACGTCGCGGCAAAAGACTGTCGCCATCCGCGGTTTGACCGCGGAGGAAGTTGCGGTGCGGTTGGGCCGTTGAATGCGGCTTCCACTGGAGCCGGATTTTCTCAGTGATGCAATGCGGAGGCCGCGAACTTTCCCCTCTCGATGTTTTTCGGGACGGAAGGTCGGGTGTTCACCTGAGTTTTAGCGCGCAGCGCGGTTGTTGGCCGGCGGCTTGCTTCCTTTGCATCCATGAAAGTCGCTGTCTTCTTTGAACGGGACGGGGTTCTCAACCAGACACGCGTCGTGTGTGGACAACAGGTGCCGCCGATGACTTTTGATGAGTTTCATGTTCATGGCGAAGCCGCCGGGTTGTTGCAGCAGCTCAAGGATGCCGGTTACGTGCTCATCGTCACGACGAATCAGCCGCTCGTGTCCCGCGGCACGCTGCCGCGCCGCGAGCTTGACCTCATGCACAACCGCCTGCGCTGTTTGCTGCCGCTTGACGACATCCTTGTGTGCCCGCACGAGGAGGGTGACCGATGCCCGTGCCGCAAGCCGCGCACCGGGCTGCTCATCGAGGCGGCGTTCAAATGGCATCTGGACCTCGAACACTCCTTCGTCGTGAGCGACAAGTGGCAGGACGCAGCGGCAGCGGGAGTCGCCGGCTGCACGTCCGTGCTCATCCGCTCGGTGTGGAACGGCGGCTGCCATCGCGATTTCATCGTGCCTTCCCTGACGGATGCGGTCGGAAAAATCCTGCAACTCCAAGTTCCTGACATGGCGCTCAAACGCTGCGTCGCATAATGCCCGTGAAAAATTTCCCGCTCATGCGCGAAGATCACACAATGCCCCCGAATAGTTTAATCCCCGTCTTGTTTGTGGACGGTCAGGATGCGAAGTGGGCGCCGCGCGTGACGCCGTCCGAAAAGGCAGGGGCCGGATCGCGACGGGTGCGCTACTTTTTCTTGGACTTCGCCGATGACTCCTTTTTCGGCGGCTCTTCGGCCGCCGGTGGCGACGGAAGCGGGTCGCGCGGCAGTAGCAGAGGGTCAATGCGCGGGATGTCGTTCGTCGCGATGACTTGCCGCCCGCCTGCGACGAGGATGCGGTTCTCCGCGTCGGGCCGGAGAGCCGGCCGTCCCCTTTCCCCGTCGTAAGTCTGCCGGAGCACCAGCTCGCCGTCGGGAGTCACCACGCAGTGTGTGAAGGCGCGCCTGTGGGATTGGTAAAGCACGTGGAGGTTGTTGAGCCGGTCCACTTGCGCCTCGGGCGCCGTAAACGGGAAATACTGCCCGATGGACTGCACCTTGATGATCTCGGCGTCCGCCGGGTCGGTGACGCGGTAATAAAGGCGGATCTCCTTTGGAGTCCGAAGTTGCATCAGCGTGTATCTGCGCAGCACTGGCGCCGAGACGGTTTCACCGCGAACAGGCATCCCGACTTCCTGCTCCCACAACTTGAATCCGCGCACGATCTCGAACCGGAACGCGTCGTTCCACGTCATTTCCTTCTGCAATTCGGCCACGCGCAGCGTTGCCGTCACCGAGTAAAAGCCCAGCCGCGCCAGGTCGAAACACGGCGCGATGTCGAATTTGCGCGTCACTGTGACGCCGTTCCCGATCGTCATGCTGCCCGGTGACGCCAGCGGCTTGAGCGGCACCACCGACTTCTTTTCGAGCGAGGACACACGCAGCGAAAGCCAGTCCACGTCATCACGGAACTCGAGCGGAATCCCGGAACGGTTCGTGATGCGCACCTCGACCACCAGCGGCTCGCCGGAGAGGAAAACATCCTGCGGGGCGGTCACTTCAACGATGACCACCTGGTTTTTGGCGGCCGGTGCGGCATTGCCCGGCAATACCGTCAGCGCAAGACCCAACGCGCAAATGAGAAACTTCATGCGTGTCGCAGTCTAGCCGTCGCGCCCCTCCGCGCAAGCCGCAAAAGGCGCGGCGGTTTCACGGGCTTGCCGCCGGCGCGTAAAGTTTCGCCAGTTCGAGCAGCACGGTTTCAAGCCGTTTGTAATAATCCGCCTCAGGCATCGTGGCCTTCGCGTCGCGCAGCTTCGCCACCTCCAATTCGAGCGCGTCACGTTTCATCCGCACTTCCGCCGGCATCTGCCGCTCCGCCGCGCTGCGGACGAGATGAAGCTGGTGCGCGCGCAGGCCGTCGAGCGCGGCCTTGTCCGTCGCCTTTTTCACCGCGCGCACGCCGCGGAACCAGTCGCCCGGCGTGCCGAGCCCGTCGCCGTTGTCATCGAGCAGCGCGTGCTCGGTCGCCAGCCGGCCCTCGCCCTTGTAGAACTCCGCCGTGCGGCTCGATGCCATGAGAAAACATTCCAGCAATGACACCTGCCCGTCCTTGTCCAGATCGGCGGCGGGATCGAGCAGCGCCTCGGAAAAATACTGCCCGAACCGCGAATAATTCTGCTCGTGCCCGCTGCGCGTCGCCGTCACCACGACGCGGCCCGGCGCGGTGAGTTTCGCGAGAAACGGCGCGCTGCACGAAAAGCAGTGGATGACCGCGACCGGCCGGTGAAACGGCTTGAGCAGCGCGGCGAGTTCCGTCGCGGACAAATCCGGCCCGGTGAGATTGAGCTTGGCCTCCTTGCCGTCGAACGTGCCGTGGCCGATGAGCACGAGCCACAACTCGGCGGGACCATCCTTCGGCTCGGCCTCCAGCGCCTGCCTGAGCCGCGCGAGGTCGTTTGTCGAGGCGTCCTTGCCCGCGCCGATGCTGATGAACTTCGCGTCCGCCGCGCGCGCGGCTTTAGACCAGTTCGCCGACCATTGCTCGAACTTTTCCCCGAACTCCTCCTCGCCCGCTGCGCCGACAGCGACGAGGACGGTGGTCTTCGCTTCCACGAAAACGTCCGCCGCAGTCAGCGTCCCCGCGAAAGCGAACAACAAAGTCGCAGCGAGAATTCTCACGCCATTCCTTTCCACCGCCGCAGGCCCCACTCGGCCACGAAGCATGCGAGTGCGAACAGGAACACCCACGGCGTGTGCCAGATGGGATACGTCCACGGCTCCGTCACCGGCGCGCGGCGGCTGGGCAGCGTGCGCGCAAACTCGTCGAGCTTCGAGGCCGCGATGACTTCACCGCCGGTTTTCTTCGCGATGGCTTCGAGCAGCGCGCGGTTCGGCTTGAGCGACTTGAATTCCTCCGCCGCGAGGTCGGTGCTCCAGCCCGTCTCGGCGCGGCCGACCTCCGCGCCGACGGAGTTCGTGACGAACGCGGTGACTTGATAGCCGCCGGTTTCGCGCGGCACGTAAGTGGCCTGATACAGCCCCGGCTCGGCGAGCGAAGGCTCGGCCTGCAACCGGATGAAGTTCGTCTCGCCGCCGGCCTTTGCATCAAGCGCGAACGGCTGCACGCGCAGCGTCACGCCGGCGTTGTCGAGTGGCTGGAACTTCGCGTCGCGCACGCGGACGTTCAGCAGCATCGCCTGGTTCGCGTCGCCGCGCTGCGGTTCGGCGGCGAGTTCGACGCGCTGCGGCACGTCGGACACAAGCCAGCGCGCAAGCTGACGCCAGCCTTTGTCCATGTCCTTGCGCGCCTCGGCGTTGTTCATGCCCCAGAGCCACACGTCGCCGATGAGCAACGCCGCAGTGCGTCCGTGGCCGAAACGCTGCGTGACGAGCGCAGGATATTCGCCGCGTCCGTCGCTGACGGTGGCAAGCACGCTCGCGCCGGGCTTCACTTCCTTCACTTGATTCAGCACGTCGAAGCGCGGCATCTCGTCGAGGCGCTTTTTTTCATCGGCCTCGTTGCTGCGCACTCGCGCCCACGGCTGGAGCAGTCCCTCGCGCGTGAGCGTCATGCGGTAACCACTCACGGAAGGCGTGTTCTCAGTGTTGCGGTCGAGATACACGGGCAGCATGTCGCCAATGGGCGTGCGCGCGTATTTGCCCTGATGAAACGTCTCCGCGCCGCCGAGCATCAGCACGCCGCCGCCGCGCTCGGACACGAACCGTTGCAATAACGACTGCTGATCGGGCGTGAAAAACTCCGCCTCGCAATCATCAATGATGACCGCGTGATAGCCGTAGAGGTCCTCGGGCGTCTTCGGAAAACCATCGCGCAACTCGTCTTGGTCGCGCGTGTTCAGCCGCGTGAGCACGGGCTGGTCGTAACGCTGCACGTCGTCGGGATTCTGGTTGCCGAAGCCGCGGAAGAGCGGGTTGCTCGACTCGCCGGCGCGGCCCTTGAAGGTGAACTTCGGCTCGCGCTTCGCCACGCGAATCAGCGCGACGAGCTGCACCTGGTCGTCCTCCAAAACGGCGCGATTCAAAAACTTGAACTCCCAGTTTGGCCGTCCGCTGACGTAGAGGATGCGATACGGCCCGCGCCCGCGATCCACAACAACGACGCGCGAATTGTTCGCCAGCGTCGCCTCGGTCGAAAGCGCGGGATTCGTGAACTGCTCCAGCTCGTCCTTCGCCGAGACGCGCAGGCGATAGAAGGAAAGCCCTGCTTTTTCAGGCTTTAATTGAAATCGGAATGCCAGCGTGTCGCCGTCGCGCGCGGCCTTCAATGTTCGTTCCTCGACATTTTTTCCGCCCGCGTCGAGGAGTTGCGCGACAACTTGAGCGCCGCCGTAGCCGGTCGCGGTCACGTCGGCCTGGATGTTGACGGGCGCGTCCTCGAACACCGTCTGGCTGACGGCGACCTTCTGGATCGCGAGGTCGCGGATCGGCGCGTCGTTGCCGATGACGACGGGGAAAACCGGCACGCCGGCCAGCTCCGCGGGCGGCTCGGTGATGTCCGTCGCGTTGCCGTCGGTGAACAAGAGAACACCGGCGAGCGGGCGCGAGGCAAAGCGCTCCTTCACGCCGCGCAGCGCCGCGCCGATGGCCGAGGCGCGTCCGTCGAAGTTGAGTTCGGCGAAGTCGCGCGTGCTTTGCAGCCGCGAGTCGAAGAGGTAGCGCGCGACCTGGAAGTTTTCATCGAGCTTCGCCTGCCACGCGGACGGGTCGGCCTTGAGCAGCTTGCGCAGGAAATCGGCGCGCGTCTCGCTCGCGTCGCGGTCCTTGATCTGCATGCCCTGGCTGTTGTCGGCGACGATGACGAAGTGGTTCGCGCCGGGCCGCGCGCGCTCGCCGCTCCAGTGCGGTTCGAGCAGGCACAAGCCGAGCGCGGCAAGGCCGAGCAGTTTCAGGAAAAAACAAACAGCGCGAACGCCAGCGCCCGCCGGGCCGCGATAGCCGCGCACGAGCAGCGCGAGCGCGACGGCCCACGCGAGGCACACGGGCGCGAGCCAGCCGCGGTTGGCGAAGATGAGCGTGGCGATCACGATTCAAACTCCGTTTCGATGTCGCGCGCCCCGTGCAGCACGCGGATCACCAGGATTCCGTATTCCTCCGGCCGGTAAAAGATGACGTAGTTGCCGAGCGCGAAGCTGCGCAACTGCGGAGCCAGTTGTTCCCTGGCGCGTCCAATCAAGGGCGAGCGGGCCAGATTGCGGCATTTCATCTCGATTCGTTTGATGAGGCGGTCCGCAGCGGTGGGATTGTCCGTGGCGATGTATTCCCAGATTTCAATCAAGTCGGCCCTCGCCGCGTCCGTCTGCCTCGCCTCGGTCATCCGCTCCGCTTTCGCTTGGCGAGCCGGCTGCGTCCCTCCGCGATGATCTCACCCGCGTCGAGGCGGCTGACGCGTCCGTGATCCGCATCCTTCATTCCGTTGGCAATGTCATGGCGAAGCGCCTTCAGGCGTTCACTGGCAACGTCGGGCGAGTCACCCAGCCAGCGATACAACGCATACTTTTCGCGCCGTGAAAGACGCGCGGCGGCAACCTTGACTTCTTCCATCATCTTCATGGCCTGAACGTAATCATCCCGGCGCGGCAAGGCAAACGCCACTTCACTGCGGGCTTTTGCCCAGTTCCTGATAATACCGCCGCACCAGCTCGCCGAACTTGCCCGGCACCGGGTCGCGGTCAATCGGCACGAGCGCCTCGCGCGATTCGCGCTTTGCCAGCTCGTCCGCGAGACGCTGCCGCACCTCGGCGAGCGGCGTGACGATCTTCGTGCGCACCTCGGCCCACGGCGGCTTGTCCGGCTGCTGGCGCAAATTCTTGCGAATGTCCCGCGCGGCCTCGCGGATGCGCGCCACGTCGAGCCGCAGGTCGGGAATCTCCACCATCTCCTCCACGTCGCGCAGTCGGTCGCTCCACTGCGCGTAATCTTCGCCGCGAATCGGGCCGAGATAACCGCCGTCGCGTCCGCCGCCACCGAGGAAATCGTTTAACACGCCGCGTCGAAAATTGCCGCCGCCGCCATCGCCGCCGGATGACGAAGCGCCCGCGCGCTCGTTCGCTCCGGCTCGTGAACGCGCGCTGCCCTGCTGCGCTGAATCGGATTGCTGTGCATCGCGCTCCTGCGGCGAACCACCTTGCTGCGAGGAACCGGACTTGCCTGCTTGCGAACCTCCGCTCTGTTTGCCGGCCTGCTCACCTTGCTTGCCAGATTGCTGCGATGATGCTTGCTGCGATTGTCCCGGCTGCTGGCCGCTCTCACCGCCTTCGCCCTGCTTCTGGCCGGACTGGCCTTTTCCTTTCTGCGCGGATTGTTCGCCGGGCTTGCCGTCCTGCTTCTGGCCGGACTGTGCCTGCGATTTTTCAGAACCGCCCGGTTGACCCGCTTGCGCGGTGCGATTCGTGCGTTCGCCATTGGGATCGGCCTGCTGCAGCTCGCGCGCGACGGCTTCGGCGAAGGCGTCGAGTTCCTTGCGCGCCTGACGCAACGATTCGGCCTCGTCGCCGAGAACACTGTCGGCGGCGCGTTCAACGCCCTTGGTGAGTTCCTCGATGCTGCGGCGGGCGCGGTTCTCAAGGTTCTTCGCCTCGGGCACGAAACTTTTGTTCAGTAACTCGGACGTGACATCGAGTGCGGTGCCGACCTCGGCGTTTTTGTTCTTTTCCAGCACGTCATACACGGGGCGCAACATGCGGCCGCGCTGGAGCAGTTCCTCGGTCATCTCGCGGATGTTCGCCGCGTCGGTGGAGGCGTTTTTGCGGACGGTGTCGTAAAGCTGTTTGTGCAGGAGCGGCTCGGCGGTCTCGGCGCGCTCGCTGAGCTCCTTCGCCTGCTCGACGAGGTTCGTGAGGCGCTGGCGCTGCTGCTGGAGTTGCTGCGCGAGTTCCTGCTTCTCGCCCGAATCCGTGAGCGTCTTGCGGCCCTTGGGATCGGTGATCTGGTCGAGCTGTTTGCCGATTTCCTGTTCCTTTTGCGCAAGCTCGCGCGCTTCGAGCCGCATCTGTTTCATTTCCTCGGCGAACTGGTTCGAGCTTTTCTTGCGCAAGTCGTCGCGCATCTGCTGGAGGTCGCGCTGCGCGCGGGTGCCGCTGGAAAGCGCCTGCTGCACGGCGTTCTTGTCCATCGCCTCGGCGGCCTTCTGGATTTGCTCGCGCGTCTGGTCGAGCTGCTTGCGCTCCTCGGCCATGCGCGACTGGTTCTCTGGTTTTTCCATGCGCTGCTTCAACTCGTCCACGTCGGCCATCATCTGCTGCTCCTCCTCGCGCAGGCGTTTGAAGCGGCGGCGGATGTCCTCCTTCTCCGGCTCGCTCTTGGCCTCCTGCAACGCGGTCTGCAACTCCTTCAGCCGCTCGTTCAAATCCTGCTGGCGGCGGGCGAGTTCCTGCAAGCGGTTGAGCACCTGCAACTGCTCGCGCTGCTCGGGCGACTGCTTCTGCTCCTGCGCCTGGCGCTGCTGCTCGTAACGGTTCTCGCTCATCTTCAAGTCGAGCTGGTCGAGCTGGCGCTGGCGGCCCTGCTGCTGGTTGCCGCTCTTGCCGCTCTGGTTGCGCTGCTGCGAGACGTTGAACTCGCGCGCCGCGAGCTTGAGCAACTGCGCGTAGGCGGCCTGCTCGGCGGCGACGGCCTCGCCGAGTTTTTGCGGGGAAGTTTTCGCGTCCTCGAGCAGCTTGAGCGCGCGCTCCATCTGCTGGATGGCGGCGGCGACGGCGGCCTGGGCTTTCGGGTCTTGCGCTTTTTCGGCGAGCGCCTGCGCCAGTTCGAGCGCGTGCCCCTGCGACTCCAGCACGACTGCGGCGTCCTCGGCATAATTGCCGGTGGACTTGGGCGTGGCCTTTGGCGGGCGCTCCTGCGCATGCAATGGCGCGACGCTGAACGCGACGGCGATGGCAAGGGTGATGGGGCGCTGGAAAAGGTTCATGGCAGTCAAGGTTTGAAATGGAGTTGCTTCTTTATCTCTTGAATGGCGGCTTGGTCTTCAAAGTTCCAAACAAGCTCCCAGCCTTCCGACAGTCTGCCGTCAATGAACGTGTTCTTGTAAGTCCAAGTGCGACCAGTCGCGGTGTCGAGTTTGAAGAGAGCTGACCCTCTCGTGACTCCATTCGTGGAAATAAATTCTACCGTGGCCGGAATGAGTTGGAAGCGGCTTACGGGACTGTCCGTGCGTTCTGGCTTGCCAACGTCTCGCAGCATCTTGATAAGGTCGGTTGCCGCCTGCGGCGTCAGTGGCGGTTCAGGCTTCGGTGGGGCAACACCGAAGGACTGGGCAAAGACGCAGACGCAGCCGATGAGCAGCGCGCTGGCGAGGGTGATTAGGAGTTTGATTTTCATAGAGTGTTACTTATTTAAGCTAATGAGATTTATCACCGAACTAATGGTATGACCGCCGCAATCGCCTGTATGGTGCCGACGACAACAGCAATCCAAGTGAGCCGAACAACCAACTGCTGTGTCGTGTTGTTAGCGGCGTTCAGCCGCTGAATCGTATCCTGAAGTTCGCAAATCATCTTCGCCATCTGAAGATGGTTAATGGTAATGCCACGAACAATCTCGCGGTGTCGAATCGCTTCGTTTGGGATGTTGCCTGTGCAAAGATTCTGGAGCCATTGTTCCCACTGATCGGGGGTCGCATCACGCACCTCGCTTCGTTGAAACGCAGAATCCATCTCGCAGTGAACTTTAGTCCAATCGTCAGACATAGCGTTAAAAATATGAGTTCAGATAATTCTGCCCGCCTCATCACACTGCTTGCCTCGCTTTTCACTTGGCGGAAGGGAGCATAATCCGCCTATGCCGCAATTCAACCGGCGAAACAAGTTCATTGTTGTCCCCGCTTTCACGGTGTCTTCTCCGCTGGTTTCGCCGCCGCTTTCAGGCCGGCCTGCTGGCGCTGGAGTTTCCACGTGGCGCTGATGATTTGCTTCTGCAATTCGACGAGCTTCGCGCTCTGGTTGCCCTGCTGGCCTTGCTCGCCCTGCTGCTCGCCGCCGGAGGGCGATTGGGCCTCGCGGTAAATCTCCTCGAAGGGCCGCACCTCGGCGAAATACATGTCGCTCGACGTGCGGCGCACCTGGCCGTCCGGCCCGATGTCGTCGGCCCAGAGGAAGTAGGCGATGAGTTCGTCGGGCTGCACGCGCAGCTCCTCGAGCGCGAGCAGGTGCGTGAACTGCCGCCGCTCGCCGGCCTTGGACTCGCCGCCGAGGGTGATCCACTGCAGCTCGCGGCCCGCAACGGTGTAGCCGAGGCCGTAGGCCTTGAGGCCGAAGTCATCCCACGCCTCGCCACTGAGGGTGATCTCCTCCAGTGACGACACGTGCTGGTCGCCGCGCGGCGAGGCGAGCTTGAGTTCCGGCGGACGGTTCTTGAGCGCCTCGAAGACGAAGTGCGCCGGGATTTTGTTCGTGCGCCCGTCGGCGTCCGTGAGCACGAGGTCGTAGTTAGCGCTGGCTTCGAGCGTGAAGCCCTTCAACGTCGCGGCGGCGTGGTTCGTCTCGACGAGCAGCGGCACGATGGAGCGGTCCTTCGCGATGAGCTGGGCGGACTTCACGGGCTTGTTGAGTTGCAGCGCCAGCTCGACGGTCGTGCCCTCGACGGCGGTGACGCGCTTGGTGTCCTCGATTCGCTTTTCCGGCAAACCCGTGTAGGCCGGGAAGGCGAGCGAGACGTTCGCGCGTTCCAGCTTGGGATGCTCGAAGACGGCGACGCGGAACTCGCGCGTGCGCTGTCCGGCGTATTCGAGGTGGTAGGTGAAATCGGCCTGCACCTCCGGCACGCTGCCGCCGAACACGGGATCGTCGAGGCTCTTGACGAGCGGCTGCGAGGGATTCGCCGCGCCGGCGAGGACGAGGTTCACCTCCGGCGGCAGCGGCCCGGTGAAGCGCGCGAAGACGATGAGCGAACTGCCTTTTTCGAGCGAGGCGTCGCCGGGCGTGACGGTGACGCCGGCGGCTTGGAAGAGCCGCCGTGCTGCGACCTTTGCCTCGGACGAGCGGATGGTGAACAGGACGGCAACGAGTCCCACGAGTGCGACGAGGTGCGCGGCCTGCGCGAGCGCGAGCCGGCGGCTCGTCACGAGATTCGTCCAGCGATGCTCGCGGCTGTGGGCGAGGGCCTGCTCGATGACGCGTTCCTGAAGGAAGTTGAGTTTGCCGTCCGGCTGCGGCTGCTGTTCGGCGGCGGCGAGCAGGAGGGAGTTGAGTTCGGGGTTCTTGGCTTCGATTTGCCGGACGACACCAAGCCAGTCCACCGGCTGTTTTTGCTGACGCCGCCACGTGAGGAAGGCCGCGACAAATGCCGCGATGCCGACCAGCCGCATGAGCGCGCCGGACCACCAGCCCGTGAGTGCGTGAAGGCCGATCAATCCGAGTCCCACCAGCGCGGCCAGCCCGTAGCAGAGCGCGAGCGAGCGCCAGAGCCGCAGCCGCCGACACCGCCTCGCGACGGGTTCGAGGCGGACCTGAAGGGCGGAGGCAATCATGTTGGCGTGCTGTGTTCTTCTACACTGACGGCGTTCAAATGCAAATGGCTTCACAGAGTTTTCGCAGAAACCGCCGTTTGGATGGATTTTGGCCGGTGGATGGGCCGTCAAACAGCCCCAAACCACCCCCCGGTTGGAGGCCATTTCCCTATGGACAAGTAGCCCTGAATATGGGAAACATTCGCCCGTCTAAACCGCAACCGACGTCGCCTTGGCATGGTGCCACGATGATGTGTCGGATGGTTGGACAACCAAAAAAAAGTAGTTGATCGGTAAGAAAGGACAGATCGTATGAAGTTCATCAAACTGCTGACAGTTGCCGCGGTTGCCGTCGCCTTCTCCGTGGGCGTGGCTCTCGCTGCTGACGCTCCGAAGGAAATTCGCAAGGGCAGCTGCTGCGACAAGGCAGGCGGCGCCGACAAGTGCGAGCACAAGTGCTGCAAAGAAGCAGCGGCGAAGAAGGAAATCTGCGCCAAGTGCAATGCTCCCAAGAAGAAGGACAGCTAAACCTCTTCTAGTTCTTACGAGGCGGTCGGCTGCAAGGCCGGCCGCCTTTTTTGTCGTTTCAGCCGTTCAGACGAGGTTCCGGATTCAAAACTTCCCCCGCATCCCTTGACTCCGGGCGGGTCCGTTCATACAGTCGCCACCATGAATCGCAGAGCAGTCGCCTTGATGTTGTCCGTGTTCGCGGTGGTGGCTTTCCCCCACAGCTCGCCCGCGCCGTTGATTTACCGTCCCGGCGAGGGCTGGACCTACGAGCCGTATGGATCAAAGGCCGGCACTTGGATGCGCAAGAGCGCGCCGCTCCAGCTCCAGGTCGCGCAAGAGGCCTTGGATAAAAAGGACATCAGCCTCGCGATGAAGGCCGCCAATCATCTCCTCGCCAAATGGCCGCAGGCCGATTACGCGCCGCAGGCGCAATACATCATCGGCCGCTGCTACGAGGAGGAGAAGAAGGATGAACTGGCCTTCAAGGCTTATCAGCAGCTTATCGAGAAATATCCCAAGGTGGACAACTATCAGGAAGTCCTCAAGCGGCAGTTCGAGATCGCCAACCGCTACCTTGGCGGACAGAAGTTCAAGGCCTTCGGCTACATTCCCTACTGGTCGGACATGGACAAGACCGCCGACCTCTACGAGAAAATCATCAAGAACGGCCCCTACAGCGACATCGCCCCGCAGGCGCAGTTGAACATCGGCGCAGCCCGCGAGAAACAGTCGCGCTTCCTCAACCGTGACGAGCCATTCATCCAGGCCGTGAAGGCATACGAAAAGGCCGCCGACCGCTACGCAGAGAACAAATCCGTCGCGGCAGACGCGCTCTTCAAAGCGGGGCAGGCGTATTACCGGCAGGCCAAGACCGCCGAATACGACCAAAACTCCGCCGTCAAGGCCATCGCCGCCTTCACCGATTTTGTGACGCTTCACCCGAACGATCCGCGCTTTCCCGAGGCGCAAAAGCTCATCGCACGCATCAAGACCGAGCAGGCCCGCGGCGCGCTCGAAGTCGCGCACTATTACGACAAGCACGGCAAACGCGACGGCGCCCTCGTCTATTACAACGAAGTCCTCGTCCGCGACCCGAACTCGCCCTACGCCATCGAGGCCAAGGCCCGGATTGAAACACTCAAGGCCGAGGCCGCGCTCGAAAACGTCGGCGCATCCAATGCCCCGTCCGACAAAAAGTGACATGCCCCGTCTCCGCCACTGTTGCGTTGCGCTGCTGGCGTTGACGCTTGGCGGCTGCGCAGGCTACAAGCTCGGCCCCACCGGCGGCATCCCGGCCGGCGCGCGCTCGGTGCAGGTGAACTTCTTCAAGAACCAGACACGCGAGCCGCGCGTCATCGAGGCCGTCACGGCGGCGTTCCGCAAACGGCTCCAGCAGGACGGCACGTTGCGCCTCGACACGCACGACGACGGCGACATCATCGTCAGCGGCGCGGTGGTTCGCTTCGAGCGCAGCGGCGTTTCCTTCGTGGTCGGTGACGTGCTCACCGCTGTGGACTTCAACCTCACGCTCGTGGCGCATGTGAAGGCCGTCGAGCGCGCCACGGGCAAGGTGCTGCTTGACCGTGACGTGCGCGGCCACACCACGTTCCGCGCGGGCGCCGACCTGCCGAGCGCCGAGCGCCAGGCATTGCCCCTCGCCGCCGAGGATCTCGCCAGGAACGCCACGACCATGCTCGTGGACGGCCCGTGGTGGCAGTGAAGGTTCTCCGCCGCGGACGGTTGCATTCCAGTCAGCGCTGATTTGATTTCCCAACGTTGCGTCCGCACGCCATTATTGCGTCGCACAGCCGAACGAATCATTGCATGGAAATCGCCTTCAAATGCCCCCTTTGCGAGATGGAGCTGACCGTGCCGCTCTCGTCCGCCGGCTCCGAAATCAAGTGCCCCGACTGCGGCAAGGTCGCCCTCGTCCCGGAGCCGGGGCCGGAGAACTTCCGCGAGTCACCCGTCGCTCCGCCTGTCATCGCCGATGACAGCGCGGCTCCTTCTGCGCCCGTCCGTCTCGCGGTCCCGGCGTTGCGCGTTTCGCGTTCGCCGGAGCAGCCGGCTGCGTCGTCGCTCACGTTTGCCTCGCAGCACAATCCCGACTCGCCGATGGCATCCGAGGACGCTGTGCTCGCGCAAAAGCTCGCCAACGCCCACGGACTCGTCACCGGCGAGATCGCCAAGCTCATCGTCGGGCAGGACGCCGTCATCGAGCAGATTCTCATCGCCATTTTCGCGCGCAGCCATTGCCTGCTCGAAGGCGTGCCCGGCCTCGCCAAGACCTACATGGTCAAGAGCCTTTCCGAGGCGCTGCACCTGAGCTTCCGCCGCGTGCAGTTCACGCCCGACCTCATGCCGGCGGACATCACCGGCACGGACGTGATTCAGGAGGACCCCGTCACCGGCCGGCGCAACTTGATTTTCCTCAAAGGCCCGCTGTTCGCGCAGATGATTCTCGCCGACGAAATCAACCGTTCGCCGCCGAAGACGCAGGCCGCGCTCCTCGAAGCCATGCAGGAACACAGCGTCACCGTCGGCGGGCAGACTTACCGGCTTGAAGAACCCTTCTTCGTGCTCGCGACGCAGAATCCCGTCGAGCAGGAGGGCACCTACCCGCTGCCCGAGGCGCAGAAGGACCGCTTCATGTTCCACGTGAAGGTGGATTACCCGACGCGTGACCAGGAACGCGAAATCATCAAGCGCACCACCAGCGCCTACGAGGCCAGGATTGATCCCGTCATCACCGGCGAGGAAGTCATCCAGATTCAATCCATCGTGCGCAAGGTGCCTGTGCCCGACCACGTCATGGAATTCGTGCTCGACCTCGTGCGCCGCGCGCGGCCGAACGTGGAGGACGCGCTGCCCTTCGCGAAGGAACTCATCGCGTGGGGCCCCGGCCCGCGCGCGTGCCAGCAGCTCGTGCTCGGCGGCAAGGTGCGCGCGGTATTGCGCGGCCGTTTTCACGTCACGCTCGACGACGTGGAGGCGCTTGCGTATCCGGTGCTGCGCCACCGCATCGTGCCGACCTTCAACGCCGAGGCCGAAGGCATCGCCGTGGACGACATCATCAAGCGCATCCTCGAAGCCACGCCGAAGGGCGAGGCGAAGGGGGTGCTTTAGCCACGGATGAAACACGGATGGAACGCGGACAAATGCACAAGTTTTGGAAGGTCACACCGGACGAAGTGCTGGCAATCACGAAAGAACGCGTAGAGAAACTGCGAGTGTGCTCCCTCGATGAACTTTGCGCACTTCCAGCAACCACTCGCGAAACTGTTTTTGTAGAAGACCAACGAGTGGATGTTTGCACGTATCGAGACACGCTTCCAGATCAGCGTGTGCGCATAGTCGTTCAGTCTTACCGGCTCCGCTATCTCGGAGCCGGGACAATGACTGCGGAGGGTTTCATCATGTCGCCCGATGGTTCGATAAGTTCCGAGCCGGCCGAGATGATGTATCAGTTCACTTGAGACCCTTATCTGTGTTCCATCCGTGTTTCATCCGTGGCTAAAATAATTTCTCGCTGACATGGCCCACGTTTCCGATTTTCTTGCCCCCGCCGAGCTGCAGAAGATTTCCAACCTGCAGGTCGTCGCGCGGCTCGTGGTCGAGGGGTTCTTCAGCGGCCTGCACAAGTCGCCGCACAAGGGCTTCAGCGTCGAGTTCGCGCAGCACCGCCAGTATGTGCAGGGCGACGAAATCCGCCGGCTCGACTGGAAGGTCTTCGGCAAGACCGACCGCTTCTACATCCGCGAGTTCGAAGAGGAGACGAACCTCCGCGCCACGCTGCTCCTTGACCTGAGCGGCTCGATGGATTACGTCGGCGCGCGCAATCCGACCAAGCAGCAATACGCCACGCGTCTCGCCGCCGCGCTCGCCTATCTCATGCTCCAACAGCGCGACACCGTGGGCCTCGTCACGTTCGACACGAAAATCCGCCGCTACATCCCGCAACGCTCCGGCGTCGGCCACCTGCGCGTGCTCATGGATGAGCTTCAGCAGGCGCAGCCCGGCGGCGAAACCGCGCTGGCGCAAGTTTTCAGCGAACTCGTGCCGCGCATTCATCGGCGCGGGTTGCTGGTGATCCTCTCGGATTGCTTCGGCGATGTGAAACAGCTTGTCACTGCGCTCGCGCAATTCCGCCACGCGCGCCACGAGATTCTGCTCTTCCAAATTCTCGACCGCGACGAGGTGGAATTTCCGTTCAAGCGCTGGACGAAATTTGAATCGCTGGAGCAGGCCGAGCAGTTCCGGCTCATTGAACCGGCGCAATTCCGCGCGGCGTATCTCGAAAACCTGCGCAAATTTCAGGACGAACTCACGCAAGGCTGCCACCGCCACCGCATTGACCTCGTGCAGATGATCACCGACCAACCTTACGCCGACGCGCTGGCGACGTATCTGACGAAGCGGTTGGCGAGAGGATGACCGTGCGAATGCTTCTCAAATCTTTTTTCATTTGTGTGGCCCTCGTATTGGCGGGTTGTTCGACGGACAAGGAACTGAACTCAGTGTCGGGTGGCGTTGTTGTCTGGAAAGCGTTCGTCGCCAATGGCGATAAGCCGGGAGTTGGATTTTGTCTCACTCAACGCGACAGCGAAATAAGCGGAGACTTTTTTCTCCTCGACCCGAATAAGCCGGGTGATTTCAAGGCAGCAGGTCGTCGAGCGGCCATGAAGATTGCACGCACTACCGATACGGAAATTCATTTCACCGTTGTCCTCGGAACTCAGGTGGACAACTTGGTTTTCAAATTCCACGGGCCATTGGCAGGCGAGAAGGTCGAAGCGATTCTTCAAGATGAGGCTGGGACTGGTCAACCCCGGACGTATGTTTTCGTGAGACAGAAGTGAAGCCGCGATGACCTTCCTCAACTTCATCCTGTTGGGCGGCATGGCGGCGGCGAGCCTTCCGGTCATCATTCATCTCTTCAACAAGAACCGCTTCCGCACGGTGCGCTGGGGCGCGATGCACCTGCTCAACGCGGCATTCGAGAAAAACCAGCGCCGGCTCAACCTCGAACACATTCTGCTCCTGCTCCTGCGTTGCGCCATCCCTGCCGTGCTCGCGCTGTGCATGGCGCGGCCCGTCCTTACAGGCGCGGCGAAACTGCTCGGCGACGACAAGGCCTCGGTCGTCGTGCTGCTCGACAACAGTTACTCGATGGAATCCAGCGCGGGCGCGTCGCCGAACTTCGCCACAGCGCGCGACACCGCGGCAAAAATTCTAACTGACGCAGGACGCGGCTCGGACTTCTCCGTCGTGCTCATGGCGGGCGGTGTTGCGCCGTTGCTCGATTCGCCGGCGTTTGACGCGCCGCATCTCGTGAAGGAGCTTGGCAAGCTCGACGCCGGTTACGGCAAGGCGAACATTCCCGAATCACTCGAAACCGCCGCGCAGATTCTCTCGCGGATGCAGCAGCAGGATCGCGAGGTCGTTGTCATCACCGACTTCCAGAAGGTGAGCTGGTCGGACGCCGAGGCCTCCGCCCGCGCCCGCGCCGTCGAGCAACTCAAGAAACTCCCGCTCCCGCCGCACATCACGCTGCTCAACATCGGCTCGCCGGGCCGCGACAACGTCGCCGTCGAGTCGCTCGACTTTTCACAGCTCGTGCTCGGCGTCGGGCAGACGCTTCAGGTGCGCGCGTCCGTGCGCAACTTCGGCGAGCGCGATTACCCAGAGTTGCGCGTTTATTTCCGCGTGGACGGCCGCGAGCGTTCGGCCGCGCAGATTTCGCTGTCGGCGGGCAAGCAGCGGCAGGTGCTTTTCACGACGGTGTTCGACACCGGCGGCTCGCACTTCATTGAGGTTCATGCGGACGCCGACGCGCTCAAGGCCGACAATTCGCTGCAGGCGAGCATTCCCGTTTGGAATGAAGTTCCCGTGTTGCTCGTGAATGGCGATCCAAGCACCGAACCGCTCAAAGGTGAGACGGACTTCCTCGAAATCGCGCTGCAACCCTTCGGCCAGGCGAAGGCCGACCTCACCGACCTCATCAAGCCGCGCGTCATCCAGCCGCAGGAACTCACGTCCGCCGCGCTCGCGGCGGCGCGCGTGGTCGTGCTTGCGAACGTGCGCCAACTCTCGGATGCGCAACTCGTGGCTCTGCGCGACTTCGTGCAGAACGGCGGCGGCCTGCTCGTATTCCCCGGCAACCGTATCAGCACGGACTGGTATAACCGCACGCTCGCCGGGACGAACGGCCTGGTGCCGCTGCCATTTCTCTCGCTTGCCGGTTCGCTCGAAGACGGCGCGCCACGTGCGAAGGTCGTCGGCGAACATTTCATGCATCCGGCACTCGAACTGTTCAACGACCCGCGAAACGGCTCGCTCGCGGATGCCGAGATCAGACTCTGGTTCAAGTTGCGCCGCCCGGACTCCGCGAACTCAAACCTCACCGTGCTCGCCAGCCTCAACACGGGCGATCCGTTTCTCGTGGAGAAAAAATTTGGCGAAGGCCGCGTCATGCAGTGCGCCGTGCCGTGCGACGCGGACTGGGGCAACCTGCCGACGCGGCCCGTGTATCTGCCGTTCATGCAGCGGCTCGTGACGTATCTGGCCTCGTCGGTTTTCCCGCCGCGCAATGTCGAGGTCGGCAGGCCGCTCGCCGCTTTTCTTCCCAAGACAGATTCGGGCCGCGTCGCCGTTTTCACCGACCCGTCTGGCGCGCGCCACGAAGTCACCGTCCTCGCAAAAGGCGCGCGAGCGATGGCGGAGTTCACCGGCGCGCGGCATCCCGGCCTCTACGTCATGACCGCGCCCGACGGCGGCATTGTTCACTTTGTCGCGAGCACGTCGCGCGAGGAGTCCGACCTCAAGGCGCTCACGCCCGCCGAGCGGGACGGCGTCGCGAAGGCGATGGGCGCGACGCTTGTGAACTCGCTCAAGGAATTTCAGGAACAAGACCACAACCGCCGCTACGGCCGCGAAATCTGGAAGCCGCTGCTTTGGGCCGTGCTGGCGCTGCTCATCGGCGAGCTGGTGCTGCAACAGTGGTTTGCCGCGAGAAAGTGAACATGACTGACCTGCGCTTCATTGGCGATTGGCGGTTGTGGGCCGGCGTTGTCGCGGCGGTGGCGGCGGCGGTGTTCGTGTTTTTCCTTTACCGGCGCGAGACGCGCGTTCGGCGCGACTGGCTCGCGTGGGGGCTGCCTTCGCTGCGCGCGGTCGCGGTCGCGCTCGTCGTGCTGATGCTCACCGGGCCGGTGCTGCATCACCGCAAGGTCATCGGCGAACTCGCGCACGTGCTGCTTTTCGTGGACACCTCCGGGAGCATGAGTCTCACCGACGAGCAGATGGAAGCGCCGCGGAAACTTTTCGTCGCGCACCAGCTCGGCTGGCTGCCGCAGGAAAAGTTCAACGTCGCGCTCGAGTCCGCCGCCGAGCAGCTTGCCGCCGCGCAACAGGCCACCGTCGCGCGGCCCGGCGCGCCCGCGCCCGATCCGGCGGAGGTCGTCCAGAACTTCGCAAAATTCACCGAGGCCGCCGCCGACCAACTTGCGAAGGCGCCCGCGGCCGTATGGAGCAACAACGCCGCGAACGCGGCGCGTTTCCAGACGGAACTTGTCACGCCCGTGCGCAAGCTGCTCGCAGGCGACGTCGCGCGCGACGCGAAGAAGGCCGGCCGCGATGTCGCCGCGCTCGTGCCGCTTGTGTCGAAATGGGAGAAGGAAATTCGCGGCGCGTTCGATGCCTACGTCGCGCGTGTCGCGGCTTCCGGCGATCCGGCTGTCACCGCTGCGCTTAAAAAATTCGACACCTCGACACGCTGGCAGCGGCTTGACGCGATGCTCACCGGCGGCGGGCAGGGTCTGCTCGCGCGCCTCGCGAGCGAACACAATGTGGAGCTGGTTGCGCTTGTCGGTGACAAGGCCGAGACCGTGTGGTTCCCCGGCGCGGGCAAGCTCGACGCTGCGCGCCGCGCGCCGCAGACGCTGCCGCTCGCGCCGACGAACGCACCGACAAATCTGAGCGATCCTGTTCGCGAGCGGATGCTCGCGTTGCGCGAGGGCGAGAAGTCCGCCGTGGTGCTCTTCACCGACGGCCAGCACAACGCCGGTTCCTCGCCGCTCGAAACCGCGAAGATGCTCGGCAACCGGGGCGCGCCGGTTTTTCTCGTCGGCCTCGGCTCGCAGGATCCGCCGCCCGATCTGGCCGTGCTTGAAGCGAAAGGCCCGGAAACAGTTTTCCCCGACGCGCGCGTCACCGGCGAGATCGTGCTCAAGGACGACCTGCGCGCGGGACAGCCGTTCACGCTGCGCATCGAGCACGGCGGCACGGTGCTGTGGGAGAAGGCGCTCGCGACGGAGAACAAGCATACGCGCTCGGTGCCGTTCGATTTCCCGATCAAGGATTTCGTCGCCGCCGAGCTCAAGCGCCGCGACAAGGACCTCAAGTTTTCAACGCTGCCGCTCACGTTCAAGGTCGCCGCGTCGCCCGTGCCCGGCGAGAAGGACGTGACAAACAACATCGGCGCGCTGCGCACGACCGTCATCACGCAGAAGCCAAAATTGCTAATGCTCGATGGCCGTCCGCGCTGGGAATTTCGTTATCTGCGGAACTTGTTCGAGCGCGACCAGCGCTGGGAGGTGAACGCGCTCGCCGCTGGCGGCGGCGCGTGGGTGCGCGGATTGCAACCGGGCACGTTTCCCGCGAACCGCGAGCAGCTTTTTTCCTACAGCCTCGTGATCTTCGGCGACGTGCCTCGTTTGCAGGTAAAGGCCGACGAGATGGAATGGCTGCGTGAGTTCGTCGAGAAGCGCGGCGGCGGAATCATCTTTGTGGACGGACGGCAGGAAGGATTGACCAATCTGCTGAACACGCCGCTTGCGCCGCTGCTGCCGGTGAAGTGGCAGGGCGTGCCGCTCGGCTCGGCATCCGTGCGCTTCGCGCTCAAGGCATCGGGTGCTTCGCTCGCGCCGCTCACGCTCATCGCGTCCGACCCGGCGGCGAATGTTGAATTGTGGAAGAATTTCCCCGGCCCGCACTGGGCCGCGCCCGCGCAGGCGCTTCCGGGCGCGGAGGTGTGGCTCGAACTTCAAGCCGGCGCGCAGCGCGCTGACGCGCTCGTGTTTCGCCGCTACGGCGCGGGCAAGGTGCTCTACGCCGCGCACGACGAATCGTGGCGCTGGCGTTACAACGTCGGCGATCTGCACCACCAGAAATTCTGGAACCAGGTCGCGAAATGGGTGATGGAGCCGCCCTTCCCAGTGCAGGACAAATTCATCTCGCTTGACAGCGGGGCTTCCACCTACAAGCCGGGCGATGTCGCCGAAATCCGCGCGCGCATCCGCGACGCGCAAGGCGGCCTGCTGCTGCGCGCGAAGGCCGAGGCACGCCTGCTGCGCGAAGGCCAGCGCGTCGCGACGCTCCCGCTCGTGCCCGACGAAAATCTCGGTGGTGTTTACCGCGCGAAGACCGTGCCGCTCGCGCCGGGTAATTACGAAGTTCGCGTGGCCGTTGAGGGCCTGCCGGAAGGCGAACTGAAGGCTGCGACGGAATTTGCCGTGGTGCCGCCCGGCAGCGGCGAGATGGCGAGCCTGAACTGCGACGAGGCGCTGCTGCGGCAGATGGCCTTCCATTCCGGCGGCGACTATTTCCGCGAGGAGGACATCGGCGCGCTCGCCGACCGTCTCAAGCCGTTCAGCCAGGGCAAGATCGTCGAGAGCGACACCGTGCTGTGGCGCAGCTACTGGTGGTTCGCGCCCGTCGTGCTGCTGCTCGTCATCGAGTGGATTCTGCGCAAGCGGGCCGGGATGCTGTGAGACTTGCGACATCCTCGCGAAGTGTTACGATGAATTTAGCTTTTCATGAACCTGACGCGGAAAGACCGCTGGCTGCCGGATGACTGGAAATTCATCCTGCTCGTGTTCTATTTGCCGCTGGCGATCGGATTGGTGTTGTTCATCCTGTTCTTCTGAAGCGCAGCAGCCGGATAAAATCTTGTAAAGCCCGCGGCGCAAACCTAGTCTCGCAGCGTTCCGCATTGATGTGTCTGCGGGCTGAAATTCATTGAGCACCATGCCGAGGTTGAAACTCAAAACGGCCGCCGCCGCGCTCGCCGTGCTGGCGGCCGGCGCGCTCGGCGTGCTCGCGCAAAAAGCCTCTGTCAAACTCTGGGAGGTTTCGACCGGCCATATCGTGCAGTCCTCGCCTGCGCTCGCCTCCGATGGCACGATCTACGTCGGCTGCGATAACGGCCGTCTCTACTCCGTCACGCGCGAGGGCAAGGTTCGCTGGTATTTTCCGACGGGCGGCAGCGTCATCGCCACGCCGGCAATCGGCCCCGACGGGACGATTTACGCCGCCTCGACCGACGGCTGTCTTTACGCGCTCGACGAGGAAGGCACGGAGAAATTCCGCCTTGCGACGGGCGATTCCCTCACTGGCTCGCCCGCCATCGGCGCGGACGGCACGATTTATTTCGGCACGGTGATGAGCAACGTCTTCGCCGTGTTGCCGGACGGACACGTCGCGTGGGGCCTGAACGCGGGCGGCGGCGTGGTGAGTTCGCCGGCCATCGCGGAGGACGGCACAATCTACGTCGGCCTGCTCAGTGGCAAACTGCTCGCGATTCAGTCCGAAGGGCTGAAGAAATGGGAGTTCGCCGCCGGCGGAAAAATCAACTCATCGCCTGCGATCGGCGCGGACGGGACGGTTTACTTCGGCGCGCATGACGGGTTGGTGTATGCGGTCACGCCCGATGGCAAGAAGCGCTGGACTTACAAGACCGACGACGCGGTGCGCAGCTCGCCGGCGGTCGGCACGGACGGCACGATTTACATCGGTTCCGATGACCGCAAGCTCCACGCCATCGCGCCCGACGGCACGCGCCGGTGGACGTTCCAGACCGGCAACTGGGTGCGCAGCTCGCCGGCGGTCGGCGCGGACGGCACGATTTTTGTCGGTTCCTACGACGGCAAGTTTTACGCGGTCGGGCCGGACGGCAAGAGCCGATGGTTCATCGAAACCGCTTCGCACATCACGTCGTCGCCGGTGATCGCGAGCGACGGCACGATCTACGTCGGTTCGTGGGATAAAAATCTTTACGCATTCCGCGGCGGCGAAGCGCTCGCGAGCACGGCGTGGCCGAAATTTCGCGGCCCGCTTGCCTCGCAGCCCGGTCTCGCGGGAATGCCGCCGGCCACTGTGAAGCCACCGGCTCCGGTCGCGACGACAGAGCCGGTGCCGGCGGTGAAGCCCGACACGAAGCAATCCGCCGCTCAACCCTCGCCCGCCGTCACGCCGACACTTACGCCGGCGGCACCGAATGTTACTTCTGCAAAGCCCGCCATCTCCGCTCCCGAAACGCCGTTGCCCGTCGTGCCCGCGGTCACTTCCGCGCCGCCGGTCGTGGTCGTCAAGCCTGTCCCGCTGCCACCCGTGAAGTCTGTGACGATTTCCACGTCCGCACTGCCGATCCTGCCTGACACGAAGCCGCCCGCACCGCAAGTGTTGCCATCCGGTCTCGTGGTCACTGCGCCCGCCCCGGCTCCGGGCGTCACTTCCGCCAAGCCGGGCATCAGCGCGCCGGAAAAGCCGCTCGCGTCCGTGATGACGAACAGTGTCACTGCGCCTTCGCCCACACTTCCAGCGACGACGAATGTTGCCGCGAAGCCGGCCGAGGACACGACTTCGCTGCTTCAAAGTTATCCGCCCGGCATTGAGAAGCGGCTGCTCATCGTGGACACGAACGGCGTCGGGCGCGTGCTGCCCGAAACCGGCGGCATGGCGTGGCTGGCCGTGGGGCGCACGGTCACGCTGGTCGCCGAGCCGGGCATCGGCCACCGTTTCACGGGGTGGAGCGGTTCCATCGTCGCCAGCACGCCGACGGTGACGTTCACAATGCGGTCCAACGTCGTGCTGATGGCGAATTTCGTGCCGTTCGATTCCACACTAGGGCCAGCGGCGATGCTGACTCCCGCGCCAACGACGGTTGCGATTCAGCCGGCTCCGGTTCCAATGCCGACACCCGTTCCAACGCCGGCACCCGTTCCAACGCCGGCACCCGTTCCAACGCCGGCACCCGTTCCAACGCCGGCACCCGCGATGGTTGTCACGAGTCCGCCGCCAGCGGTGCCGGTGTTCACGCCGCGCGAAATGGTGCCGGAGCCGACGGTGACGACGCGCACAACGACTCCGGGCAAAGGCGCGCAGGAATTGCGAATGGCGCTGCTCACGCTCGAAACAACCGGCGTGGGGACGATCTCGCCGAAATGGAACGGACGCCTGCTCGAAGTGGGCAAGAGTTACACGCTCATGGCCGAGCCGGGGCGCGGCCAGGTTTTTGCGGGCTGGTCGGGCGACATGGAGTCCGCGTCGCAGCGCATCACGTTCACGCCGCACGCTAACACGCGGCTCGTCGCGAACTTTGTTCCCGTGACTGCGGCGCGCACCACGACGCAGTCGCCGAAGGTTGCCGCGCAAGCCGCACCCGCGCCGGTCGTCACGCCCCAGCCGCCACAACCAACGCCAACACCCGTTGCTCTTACACCAACACCCGCGCCTGCGCCGGTTCCGCCGCCGATGGCTGTTGCCCAACCCACGGCTTCCGCGACGACGGCGCCGCCGGTTCCCGCGTTCACCTCGACGGCAACGCTCCAACCGTCGCCGATTCCCCCGATTGAAGTTCCTCCCCGACCCGTTGTAACGCCGCCGCCCGTTGAAACCGTGCCTTCGCCTGTGCCCACAGCGCCCGCGCCGGCAGCGATTGCGCAGGCCGTTCCGCCTCCGGGCCCGATGCCCATTGGTCCTGCTCCGGTTGTTCCTGCTGAAACTTTGACGACGACGGCAAAGGCGGCCGAGGCCGCGCCTCTGAAAACTTCCAAGCTGCCCCACTGGCTTCAAGCGCTTGTCTATATCAATCCGCCTTACAAACAGGAGCAGGCGCAGCGCCCGGCGAAGATGACGGGTGTCACGCCCGCCGAAGCGGTCGAGTCCGCGCCGAAGCCGCGCGGCAAGTCGCTGCCGAACGCGCCGATGGGCCTGCTCGCGCTCGACACGACGGGCGCGGGCCGCATCGTGCCGATTGCGGCGAGCCAGTTTATCGAGGTGGGCAAGACGGTCACGCTCACGGCCGTGCCCGATGCGGGCAGCGAGTTCACAGGCTGGAGCGGCGACATCGAGACGAACAAGGCGGCGATCACATTTGTGATGCGTTCAACGCTCGCGTTGCAGGCAAACTTCCGTCCCGGTGCCGGGCCGCTCGCGGTCGTGCCGACACCAGCACCCGGCCCGCCGCAAGTTTTGACGCCGCCGGTTGTTCCCGTGCCGTCAGTCACAAGCGCACAGGGAATGCGACCGTCGCCGCAACAGTTGCCCGTTCTGAGCCGGTTCACGCTGGAGACAAACGGCCAGGGCCGCGTGACGCCGGACTACGGCGGGAAATATCTCGACGTGGGCCGCGCCTACACGCTCACAGCCGAGCCGTCGCCGGGCTGGGAATTTCTCGGCTGGACCGGCGGCGCGAACAGCAGCTCCGCGCGGATCCAGTTCATCATGGAATCCAACATGGTTCTCCGCGCGAACTTCGCGCCGCTCACGATGGAGGACCGCGTGCGGCCGAACGTAACGATTTTTTCACCGACCGAGGGCGAGCGCGTGCGCGACAGCGTCGTGACGGTGCGCGGCGTAGCCAGCGACAACGTGGCCGTGGCGCGCGTCGAGTATCAGGCCGGCGCGGCGGATTTCCGCGTTGCCGATGGCACGACAAACTGGGTCGCGCGCGTGCCCGCCGTGCCGGGCACGAACACCGTCGTCGTGCGCGCGGTGGACACGGCGGGCAACGAGTCCGTGCTCGCGAGCCGGTCGTTCGTGTATGTGCAATACAGCCTGTTCACACTTCGCCCGCGCGGGCAGGGCCGCGTGGTGCCGGACTTGAACGGCAAGCTGCTCGAAGTCGGCCACAGCTACACGCTCACCGCGGAGCCGGCGCCGGGCTGGCAGTTCGCGGGCTGGGTGGATGGCATCAATCCCGAAAAACAGACGTTGAGTTTTGTGATGCAGCCCGAACTGGTAATGGAGGCGCGCTTCGAGCCAAAGGCTGCGCCGCTCGCGGTGATGACGAATGCGCCGCCGGCCGAACCATTCGTGTATCGTCCGCCGGGCGACACCTTTGCCGGACGCTACAACGGTTTGTTCTACAATACGAACGCGCTCGCGCCGACTTCGGCGGGTTACTTCATCATCACCGTCACCGAGAGCGGCACATTTTACGGGCGGCTGGACTTGGGCGAGCAGTCGTTCCCGCTGTCTGGCAAGCTTGACGCGCAAGGCCGCGCGCAGCAGACGATCCAGGCGCAGGGCCGCACGGCGATGCTGCTCTCGTTCCAGACTGACGCGAAGGGTGACCAGCTCACGGGCCAGCTCAAGGATGACTCGTTCACGGCGCGGTTGTTTGGCGACCGGCAGGCGTTCGACGGCAAGGCGCTAGTCTCAAGTGCGGCGGGCAGCTACACGCTTGTGATTCCGGGCCACACGAACGCCGTCGCGCCGGTGGGCGACGGCTTCGGCACGGTGACGGTGGATGCGACGGGCCGGCTCTCGTTCCGCGGCGAACTTGCGGACGGCACGCCGGTGTCGCAGGAGGCGGTTCTCTCGAAGGCTGGCGTTTGGCCGCTGCACGCGCCGTTGTATCAAGGCCGGGGCGCGTTGATGGGCTGGGTGACGATCACGAACGGCGCGCCGGTTGACCTCTACGGCCAGGTGCATTGGTTCAAGCCGCCGGCAAAGGATGACCGTTACTATCCCGCCGGCTTCTCGACGCGGGTGTATATGTTCGGCTCGTCCTACATGGCGCCAGCCGGCCAGAGGGACGTGACGGCGCGGCTCACCGGTCTCATGCGCGGCGGCAACCTCGACGAACAGGTCATGGAAAACATCTCCATCGGCGTGGACAACCGGCCCGCGCCGGTGAAGGGCAACAGCGCGTTCGTGCTCACGCTCGCGTCGAACAACGGCACGCTCTCGGGCAACTTCCTCCATCCGGTCACGCGCCGCGCCACGCCGTTCAAGGGCGTGCTGCTGCAAAAGCAGAACTGGGCCAGCGGCTATTTCCTCGGCACGAACCAGAGCGGCATGGTGTTCCTCCGCGCGCAGCCGGAGCAGTAAAAACAAACGGCGCGGATTTTCGCCCGCGCCGTCGCGTTGGAAATTTTCGCCGGCTTACTTCGCGTTCAATCCCGTCTGGAGGTTCAGCGCGATCTGCTTGTCAATCTCCGCCGTCACGTCCATGTCCACGCCGCCGTAGCGCGTGCGCACCTGAGTCGTGACCTGCGTGAGCGTGGGGTTGACCTCCTCGACGAGCACCCAGACGAAGCGCTCGTTGCATTTGGCGACGAACGAGTGGTTCACCACGTTCTCCTCCTGCAACACGCCGTTGTCCTTGAGCGCCTGGCGCGCGGCGTCAATCACGCGCGTGAGCGGCAGCTCGTAGCGGCTGACGAGCTTGTCCTTTCGGAAAGGCACGGCGGCCTTCGTGTGGCCGTCCACGGTGGCCACGCAGCCGGTCAGGAGCGCGGCCGAGCCGAGCGCTGCGGCGGCCAGGGCGCAAACAACGGGAAGTCTCAATTTCATTGTGGCGCTATGCAATCCCATGCGCGCCGCAAGCGTCAAGCCTGAACCGCGCGCCTGTGGGCATCCTGCGAACAACTTTTCGTTGAACCGCCCCGCCCTCTCGCCCACGCTGCGCGCGTGTCCAAACCCGTCCTAGGCCGCGGTCTCGATGAATTGATGCAGGGGCAACCGGCCGCCAGCAAGCCGGCGGAATCCGCCGCGCCGCGCGTCAGCCCCGGCTTCGACCGAATGGTTGCGAATCGCGCGCCGCAAACGAACGGCATCCCCGCGCCGATGTCCGCGGAAAAAACCGGGTCGTTGAAATTCGTCCTCTTCGCCGGCGACGCCGCGCTCTGCGCGCTTGCCGTGTGGTTTGTTTTCAGCAGGCGCGGCACGCTCGGCGTGTTCGATGTCCTGTTGTGCGCGTCCGCCGTTCTCGTGGGAACCGCGCTTGGCTGGCGAGCGCTGACGCTTGATCGCGACGCGTCGTGACGCGCCACTTCAAATCGGCATGAAGTTCAAGCCGAGGGCGCGCTCGATGAACCACGCCGCGCCAAAGAGGAAAATCAGCACCGACAGCACGACGATGGGCTTGCGCTTGTGCTCGTCGCCGCCGAGGCGTTTGACCACCGCGCGCCACGTCGTCCACATCAGCGCGACAACGGCGAGCTGGCCGATTTCAACGCCGACGTTGAACGACACGAGCGAGCGCATGAGGCCGGTGGCGGGCAGGCCGAGTTCGCGCAGCACGTTCGCGAAGCCGAATCCATGCACAAGCCCGAACGCAAACGTGAGCGCCCACCGGTGGCTCGTTTTCTTCGCCCAAAGATTTTCCAGCGCGACATAAACGATGGTGAGCGCAATGCCGCTCTCGACGAGGCGAGTGGGGAGCTTCACGATTTCGAGCGCGGCGAGGATGAGCGTAATGGTGTGCGCGACGGTGAACGACGAGACGATGAGCACGAGGTCACGGAAGCGGCCCACGACGATGAGCGCGAGAAGAAACATGAGGTGATCCGGCCCGCCGAAGATGTGCTTCACGCCGAGCCGTCCGAACTGGAGCATCTGCGGCCACGCGCGCACTTCGAGCGCGGGATAGTAAGTGTAGTCCGGCTCCAGCCGCGTGAAGACGATCTCGTCGCTTTCTTTGCCGCTTTCCTCGATCCGGCAGAGGTTCACGTGGCGATCGCCGAGTTCGTTCCAGAAATCATACAAGAGATGGATTTCCTCGGGCGGCCCGATCAACTCGCGCCGAAAGACGAAGTGCACGAGCGCCTGATGGTAATCTTTCTCTGGCACCGTGAGCGTGTCTTCGGGCCACAACACTTCCGCGCCTTCGCCGAAGTCCGTGGCGTGTCCGTCGAGCGCGAGTTTCACGTGCCTGCGAAGGTAATCAAAAATAACCGGTGCCTTTGCGAGCAGCTCGGCCTTGCTCACGCTGCCGTCGCGGTTCGCGTCGAGCGGCGTGATCATCCGCAGCGTGAACAGGTCGAGCGTGAACTTCGTTTCAAGCTCAGAGGCGGAGAGCTTGATGCGCGTGTAGCTCGTGTCGGGATTGTGTGCGGCCGCGAAGGGAACGCAAAGGAGCAGCCACAAAAAGGCGCAAAGAAAGGAAGAAAAGGCGGAACGGAGCGCGAAGTGCAAACGCAGTTTTATCCTGTGCCTCTTGTGCTTCTTCGTGGCCATCCCGCAGATTGGCGGCATCACTTCTTCGGCTGATACGTGATCCACATCGGCGAAACCCAGACGAGTTCGCCGAGCAAATCCTTGCCCTCAGCCGCCTGCTCGCCGCGCACGTAGTAGTAGCTCGTCTTGCCCGGCGTCGGGTTCGGGTCGGTCCACGTCAATTCGACTTCCGCCTTCTTCGGTGTGGCGAGAACGGTTTCCACGTCGTCCTTCACGAGCACGACGCGATCAAACGGCGCGGTGCCGATGAGCTTGACCTTGAGCGTCGGCGCTTCGCTGACGGTGAACTCCTCCCCCATGAAATGCTCGCCGCCCGTGCTGCAGCGGTAATCGGCGATGATGTTATCCGTCGCGCCATAGACGTGGCGCGCCTTCATCGCCTTGAGGATGGCCTCGCGTGACGTGTCCTCGGCATACACGAGCGCGTAGCTGATGTGCGTCGAGCGGTGGTCGCTGCTCGACTCGAAGGAAAAGCGGTAGCCTTTCTGGAACGCGAGGTTGACGAAGCCCTTGGGCCGCCAGCCACCGATGGAATCATTTTCCGACGGGCATCGCGGCGCGCCGGGCCGCTCGTAGTTTTGCCGGCAGCCCTGATAGATTTCCACCATCGGCTCGACATCCGGATCCCAGTCGCGCCAGTCGGTGCCCATGTTGGTCGCGCTCGTGTGCGAGGCGCAGACGCCGCCAAAATGCTTGAGATACTTGTAAAGCATCTGCGTGTCCGGCGCGTGCGCGAAAATGTTCTCGTCCGAGATCGGCAGCCGCGGCAGCGTGCGCACGCCGCGTTCGGCAAACACCACGTTGCGATGGCCCTCGGGATAACGCACGCTGCGCTCGTAAGTGAACATCGGCTCGAACTGCCTCGCGATGCGGAAGGCGTCCGTCGTCTTTTGCGTGAGCCACCACGTGTATTCGCGGCCGTTGCCATTGTCGTGGTCGCCGCAGCCGATCCAGTCCATCGCGGCCACGTCGAGCGCGTAACGCCACATGTCCTCGAGCGGGCCGTCGTTTCCGCCGTCGCCGGAAATCTCCGTGTGCCGGTGGAACTCGCCGCGCACGATGCGCAACTCCTTTCCGTGAACTGTTGCGCGATACGCGCGCGAGCGGGCAACTTCGCGATCCTCCTTCAACACATCCGCGGCGGGCGCGGGACTGTTCGCGGGCGCCGCCGCGGCGGGCTTCAGTTCCGTTGCGCCGGGCTTGCCGCTGAACGCGAGTTTGCTGAAATAAATGTTGTAGTCATACGGATCGCCGTCCGCGGCGAGCGCGTCGTTGCCACCGGCAGCCTGCTGCGGGCGACGGACAAGCGCGCGCGTTTGTCTTCCATCGGTCGAATGCGCGACGAGCAGGCCGCCATCGGGCGCGGCAACGACGGCGGGCACGTTGTAAAGCAACGCGTCGCTGTGCGGGATGAGAATCGGGCCGACCCACGCCTTGCCGTCGTAGTAGCTCGCAAACTCCGCCCACACCGAGCCGATGGGAGAACGAAAATCATTCAAGCGCGAACGCGCGAGCAGCCACACGCGACCGTCGCGGTCGGTGACGATGCGTGAAAGATTGTTGTAAGCCTGCGCGGCGCGGCTCTCCGCCTCCTGCGCCTGCTTGCGGGACTCGCCTTCGGGTTCGAGCGCGGGCACGCGCTGCGCGCGCACTCCGCGTCGAGGTGCGTTGCCGGGCAGCGCCTTCGTGTGCGACGTGACAGTTTCAAGCCATTTGCCGTCCTTGAGCACGCGCAGCCCGATCTGCCGGTCTTGATACAGCGGAATCCCCTTGTTCAGCACGAGCGCACCCCAGTCCTTGCCCCACGTCGCGCCGCTTTCCTCCCACGCAATCCACAGCGCGCCGTCATGGTCGTAAGTGAGACACGGCCGCGCTTCGTAGCGCACTGTGTTCGCGGCAGGTTGGCCCGCGGTGGCCTTGCCGTCGGCGCTGAACTCGCGCACCCACACGTCGTAGTCGCCTTTGTCATACGTGTCCCACGCGATGGCGACTTTTGGCGAACCTTTGCCTGCGGCTGTCGCGGCAATGGCAGGTGTCCAGCAGTTGCGCTTCTGCGAACTCACAATTTGCTCTGGCGACCATGAACCGGCTGCGGACTGTTTGCGGGTGAGAATTTGAAAACGCCCTTCGCGCACGCCCATCCACGCGACCCACACGTTGCCATTCGCGTCGGTCGTTGCGACGGGACAAATGTCGTTTCCCGGCGCGCTCGTGAGATTTTGGGTCTCGGAAAGTTTCCCGTCGCTGAATGACCGCGCGCGAATTTCAAAGTTCGGCTCCCTGCCGGGATGAGCCTGATAGTTCACGTTCTCCGCCCACGCGATCCACGCGCGGCCCTTGCCGTCCACGGTCACGGCGCATTTGTAGATGTCGCCCTTGCCGGCAGTGACGGCGACCGGCTCGCTCCATTTGCCGGCCTTGTGCACGCGCAGCCAGACTTGGTCGCCGCCGGCGGGCTTGGCGAGATACGAAAAATCCTCCGGTGCTTTCTCCAGCCGGCGCGCCCGCTCGTCGCGGTCGAGACCGGGCGTGAAACTGACGTAGGCGACATACACCGTGCCGTCGGCGGCGATGGCGGCGGCGGGATAATCATCGTCGGTGCGGACGCTCGTGAGCGGCTCGCCGGACGCGACGCGCTCGACCTCGACCGCGCCATCAAGTTGCTCGGTGAATTTGCCGAACGGAACGTCGCGCAGCTTGAAGTTGAATTTGCCCTTCGGCGTGGTGATCTCGACGACGCTGTCCTCGGTCACATCGGCAAAGTTGAGGATCACTCCGTTGTCAGTGATCGGTCCCTGCGGGTTGGCGGCCTTGCCTTTCGCGGCCTTCGCGGCGGCCTTCGCGGGATTGTTGTTGCGCGCCTGTTGCGCCTGGCGTCGTGTGGCGGCAGACCAGCCCGTCGTGCCGTCCGCTTTGTCATTCGCGGTGAAGCGCCAGCCCGTGATGCTCGTGACCTTGCCGGGCGAGACGGTTACGGAGCCATCCCACTTGGCCGGCTCCTTGTCGGTGAGGCCGAAGCGCACGCGGACGCCGACATCGGTGGCGGCTGAGGTGAAGGTGAGGAGAAGACACGCGGAGGCAACGATGGTTTTCATAACGGATTCGTGGACGGCGCTACACGCGAGGCGCGCACGCGGTTCATGGTTCGTCTGGAGCATACACGTCGCGGCCCGCGGGGCGACAACATTTCTGGCGTGATTGGAGCGCACGACGTGATGAGTTCTGAAGAAAGGACGGACTCAACGGCGGGTAGGTTTCAGTTTGCAGCCGTTTCAGTTTGCAACGGGTTGAGGTGTGCCGAATGCGGAACCCGCTTTACCGCTCCGGCCTTTGCTGACATAACACGCGCACTCTATGAACGCACGCGCGCTGATCTTTCTCGCCGGTATCATGGCTCTCGCCACCTCGCCGGCTGAAAGCCCAAAATCTCAGACCCGAAACGCGAAGCCCGACCCGTGGCCGGGCCGCAAACCCGACGGTTCGGTTCTGCTGCCGAACATGTGGTCGCTGCGGCCCGCGGGCAAACAGGTGGACCTTGGCGATTTCCCCGTCAACATCGCGCCGCACCCCGACGGGCGCTTCGCCGCCATTTTGCACGCGGGCCACAGCGCGCATGAAGTCGCGGTCGTGGACCTCGCCGAGGCGAAGATCGTTTCGCGCGCGAAGGTCGAGGAGGCATTCTACGGCCTCGAGTTCTCGCACGGCGGCAACCGTATCTACGCGAGCGGCGCCGGCTCCGAGGTGGTGCGCTATTTTGATTTCGACGCAAAGACCGGCGCGCTCGGCGTGGAACACGAGATTCATCTGCGCGATGTAAAGGAGCGCGGCATCCCGGCGGGCATGGCGCTCTCCAGCGACGCGCAGTCGCTCTACGTCGCGAACGTCCTCGGCCAGCGTGTGACGAAGGTGGACTTGATCGCGAAGAGCAACGTGCTCGACATCGCCGTCGGGCCGCCTTCGGCAGTTCCGAGTTCCGAGTTCCGAGTTCCGAGTTCCCAGACCGAGGATGAGGCGGCCATCACCAAGCGCGCCGAGGCGGCGAACGATCCGCAAAATCCCGACGCACCGTTTCCGTATGCGTGCCGGCTTGATGAAAAGCGGAACCGCCTTTACGTGAGCCTCTGGGCGCAGGCGCAGGTCGCGGTGATTGATTTGAAGTCGAACACCGTCATCGCGCGCTGGCCGACCGAGGAGCATCCGAACGAGATGTTGCTCACGCGCAGCGGCAAGCTCCTCTACGTCGCCAACGCGAACCGTAACACCGTCACCGTCTTCGACACCGAGGCGGGCCGCGCCGTCGAGACGATCTGGGCCGCGCTGTATCCCGACGTGCCGCCCGGCTCGGTGCCGAACTCGCTCGCGCTCACGCCGGACGAGAAGATTTTATTCGTCGCCAACGCCAACGTGAACAACCTCGCCGTGCTCGACGTGAGCGTGAAGGGCAAGGCCCGCTCACTGGGCTTCATCCCGACCGGCTGGTATCCGACGAGCGTGCGCGTGACGCCCGACGGCAAAAAACTTCTCGTCGCCAACGGCAAGGGCCTCATCTCGAAGGCGAACCCCGGCGGCCCGCAGCCCGGCCGGCGTGTCCCGGCGGGCACGACCGTTGAATACATCGGTAGCCTGTTCAAGGGCACGCTGAGCATCATTGATTTGCCGAAGCGCGCGGAGTTCGAGAAGCAGTTGGAGACTTACACCGCCACGGCCTACAAGTGCGCGCCGCTGCGCCGCGATCTCGGCGTCACGGTCGCAAACGCGGCGGCGTATCCGATTCCCAACAAGGTCGGTGAACCCAGCCCGATCAAGCACGTCATCTATATCATCAAGGAAAACCGCACCTACGATCAAATCTTCGGCGACATGAAGGAGGGCAACGGCGACGCGAAGCTCTGCCTCTTCCCCGAGCGTGTCACGCCGAACCACCACAAGCTCGCGCGCGAGTTCGTGCTGCTCGACAACTTCTACGTCGAGAGCGAGGTCAGCGCCGACGGCCACGAGTGGAGCATGGGCGCGATCGCGACGGACTTTGTCGAGAAGTTCTGGCCGCTCAGTTACGGCCACAACAAGACGAAGAAATACACGTATCCGGCGGAAGGCAACTTCCCCATCGCCACGCCCGCCGGCGGTTACATCTGGGACCGCGCGAAGCAGGCCGGCGTGAGCTATCGCAGCTACGGCGAGTGGGTCGCGAACGGCAAGACGCCCGACGCGCCGCGCAAGGCCAAGGCCAAGTCGCTCGAAGGCCACTTCGATCCGGGCTTCCACAGCTTTGACCTCGACTACGCGGACACGAAGCGCGCCGAGCGCTTCATCGGCGAGCTGCGGCGCTTCGAGCGCGAGGGCGACATGCCGCGGCTGCAAATCGTCCGCCTGCCGAACGACCACACCTCCGGCACCACGCTCGGCAAGTATTCGCCCACCGCCGCCGTTGCGGACAACGACCTCGCGCTCGGCCAGGTCATCGAGGCGATCAGCACGTCCAAGTTCTGGCCGCAGACCGCGATCTTCGTCGTCGAGGACGACGCGCAAAACGGCCCCGACCACGTGGACGCGCACCGCACCGTCGCGCTGGTCATCAGCCCGTTCACCAAGCGGCGCGTCACGGACTCGACGATGTATTCCACCAGCTCGATGCTGCGCACGATGGAACTCATCCTCGGCCTCCACCCGATGACGATCTTCGATGCCGCGGCCACGCCGATGTTCAACGCCTTCACGCCCGGACAGAACGTCGCGCCCTACGTCCACGTGCCGGCGAATGTGGACCTGACCGAGCGCAACGGCAAACTCGCCTGGGGCGCGGAGAAATCGCGCAAGATGGATTTCTCGAAGGAAGACGCCGCGGATGATCTGGCGCTCAATGAAATCATCTGGCGCTCGGTGAAAGGCGCGAACTCGCCGATGCCCGCGCCGGTGCGCGCCGCCTTCGTCTTCGCGCATCCGAAGGGAGATGATGATGACTGACAGGAAGAACCGCGGAGACGCAGAGGCGCGGAGAAAATAGTTTTCCCTGATCCTCCGCGTCTCTGCGCCTCTGCGGTTAATTCCCCTACATCGAATGCGTCGGTCGCAGGTTCCATTCCTCGATGAGTTCGAGCGGCAGTTCGCCGAGAAAGCGTGACGGTTGTTGCATCTCGATCCCGCCGCCGCCGGGCATCGCGCGCAGCAGCGGGTGGCTCAGATACAGCTCGTCCTTCGCGCGCGTGATGGCCACGTAAAACAGCCGCCGCTCCTCCTCCTCGCCCTCCGCCGCGTTGAGCGCGCGCGCGTTCGGAAACATCCCATCGCACAGCATGATGACGAACACGACGCGGAACTCGAGCCCCTTGGCCTGGTGGATCGTCGAGAGCCGCAGCCGCTCGTCGTCGCGCTGCTGTTGCTGCGTCTCCTGCTCCTCAGCCTCGACGTTGGTCATGAGCGCGAGCTGTGTGAGGAACTCCTCCAGCGTCGCGAACCGGCGCGAAAACACCGCGAGCTGCTCGATGTCCTCCAGCCGCACGCGGTAGTTGGGGAAGTTCGCCTTGAGATAATCCTCGTAACCCGCCTCGACGACGAGCGAGATCATCTTCTCCGCGCTGGTGCGAATGTCCGGCGCTTCGAGCTGCGAAACCGTCGCGACAAACTGCGCCCACGCGACGGCGGCTTTCTTCGGCACGGCGACGGCGCAGGATTGCAGACGCGGTGCCAGCGGCGAAACGTTCTGGGCCGCAAATTTCGCCCACAATTTCTCCGCCGATTTCCCGCCCACGCCCGGCAGCATCCGCGCGAGGCGTTTGAAGGCGAGTTCGTCGCGCGGATTCGCCACAAGCTTGAGATACGCGGCCACGTCCTTGACGTGCGCCTGTTCGAAGAAGCGGATGCCGCTGGTGATGCTGAACGGGATGTTGCGGCGGGTAAGTTCGAGCTGCAGTTCCAGCGAGTGAAAGTGCGAGCGGTAGAGCACCGCCATGTCGCGCAGCTCGACGCCCTCATCGCGCAGTTCGAGCGCGCGCTGGGCGACGAACGCCGCCTGCTCCGCGCCGTCGCCGCACGGCACCAGCACGGGACGCGCGCCCGCCGGCCGTGCGGGCGCGAGCTGCTTGGCGAACTGGTTCACGTTTGCTGCGATGGCCGCGTTGGCGAGCGCGAGGATTTCCGGCGTGCTGCGGTAGTTTGTCTCGATCTTGTAAATCTTCGCGCCGGCGTAGCGCTTCGGAAATTCAAGGATATTGCGGAAGTTCGCGCCGCGCCACGAGTAGATGCTCTGCGAGTCGTCGCCGACGGCCATCACGTTTTTGTGCCGCGCGGCGAGCAGGTCAATCAGCTCGCCCTGAAGCTGGTTCGTGTCCTGATATTCGTCCACCAGCACAAACTGGAAGCGCCGCTGCCACGTCTCGCGGACGTCCTCGTGCTCGCGCAGCAGCCGCAGCCAGAGCGCGAGCAGGTCGTCGAAATCCATCACGTTTGTCGCGCGTTTGCGCTCCGCGTAGCGGCGGTGCACGTCGGCGATCTGCGCTTCGAGCGGCGTGAAGTAATCGTAATCCGCGTGAAGCAAATCGGTGACGGCGCGGCCCGTGTTGATCGCGAGCGAAAAAATGTCCGCGAGCACGTCGGCCTTGGGGAAGCGCGTGGCCTTCACGTCAATGTTCGCGTCGTCCACGCACGCCTTCAGCAGGTCGGTCGAGTCCTCGCGGTCGAGGATCGTGAAGTCGCGCTGCCAGCCGATCAGTTCCGCGTGACGGCGCAGGATGCGATGCCCGACGGAATGAAACGTGCCGCCCCAGAGCTGCGAGGTGTCGCTCGCGAGCAGGTCGGCGACGCGGCGCATCATTTCGATCGCCGCTTTGTTCGTGAACGTGAGCAGCAGGATGCACTCGGCAGGGATGCCCTGCTCGATGAGCCACGCGACGCGATACGTAAGCGTGCGCGTCTTGCCCGATCCCGCGCCGGCGATGACGAGCGCCGGGCCGGGCAGCGCGGTGACGGCGGCGTATTGCTGCTCGTTAAGTTCGTGCGCGTAATCAATCTGCAATTCCGTGTTGGAACGGAACGGCTGCAGTTGGTAGTCGCGCGACATGCGGCGATTCAACGGCGAAGCGCGGGAAGCGGGAAGGAAAAAGCGCCTCCGCGCTTGATGCGGGCCATTTGCCTCTGCGATTCTCGCGTGGCAGTTTGTCGTCCAAAATCCGATGCACCACCACACTGGCGCGCACACCGACCCGAGTTTCACGGCGAAGAAACGTTCGACCGGCGAAATTCTCCGCCGTGTCGCGGTGTATTTGCGGCCTTACAAATTGATGGCGTTCGCCACAGTCGGCTGCGCGCTGGGTTCGCTGGCGTTCGCGTTTGCGTATCCCAAGCTCACGCAGCTCGTGATTGACGATGTCATCGTGAAGAAGGACGCCTCGCGGCTCACGCCGGTGATGCTGATGCTCATGGGCGCGTTCGCGCTGCGCGAGCTGTTCAACAGCCTGCGCATCCGCATCAACAACGAGTTCGAGCAGAAGGTCATCCTCGACATGCGCCGCGACGTGTATGCGCGGCTGCAACGGCTGCCCGTCGGCTGGTTCGACCAGCGCGCCTCGGGCGACCTCATGACGCGCGTCATCGAGGACGTGAACTCCGTCGAGCGCGTGCTCATTGACGGCACGGAGCAGGGAACGGTGGCCGTGTTGAGCATCATCGGCGTGCTGACGATTTTGTTTTTCACGAACGCCACGCTCACGTGGGTCGCGCTCGCTCCGCTGCCGTTCCTCGCGGGAGGCGCGCTCTGGTATACGCTCACCGCGCACCGCCGCTATCGCAGGCAGCGCGAAGCCGCGAGCGCGATGAACGCGCTACTCATGGACAACCTGCAAGGCGTCCGGCAGATCAAGGCCTTTGGACGCGAAACGCACGAGGACGCGCGGTTTTCACAACGCGCCGATGAACTCCGCGAAGGCACGCTTGGCGTGATGCGCGTGTGGGCGATGTATTCGCCGGCGATGGCGTTCTTCGCGTCGGCCGGCGCGGGCCTCGTGCTGTGGGTCGGCGGCGCGATGGTCATTCGCGGCGTGATGACCGTTGGCGAGCTGGTTGGTTTCATCTTTTATCTCGTGCTGTTTTACGAGCCGGTTGCGCGCCTGCACGGGCTGAACCAGATGATGCAGTCCGCACGCGCCGCCGGTGAACGCGTCTTCGACATCATGGACGCGACGGAAGAACGCGGCGGGAGAAATGTCGAATTGCGAAGTTCAAATAGCGCCGCGATTTCTGAAGCCGCGGCCAGCAACCGGGCCGGCTCGCCATTCGGAATTCGCAATTTGAAATTTTCCGGTGAGGTTCTCTACGACCGCGTTGGTTTCAGTTACGGCCCGGAACGCGTGGTGCTCAATAGCGTGAGCTTGCATGCGCGGCCCGGCGAGATGATCGCGCTCGTCGGCCCGACGGGCGCGGGCAAATCCACGTTGGTGAATTTATTGCCCGCGTTTTACGAGGCCACGGCGGGAAGCATCACGATTGACGGGCGCGACATTCGCGAGCTTTCGCTTGCCGAGTTGCGCGCGCAAATCAGCGTCGTGAGCCAGGAGTCGTTCCTCTTCAACGGCACGGTGCGCGAGAACATCCTTTACGGAAAGCTCGATGCCACCGAGGCGGAACTCATTGCCGCCGCGAAGGCCGCAAACTGCCACGACTTCATCACGCGCCTGCCGCAGGGCTACGACTCGCGCGTCGGCGAGCGCGGCGTGAAGTTGAGCGTCGGCGAAAAACAGCGCGTGAGCATCGCCCGCGCGCTGCTCAAGGACGCGCCCATCCTCATCCTCGACGAGGCGACCGCGAGCGTGGACACGCAGACGGAGCGGCTGATCCAGGAGGCGCTGGAGCGGCTCATGGCGGGCCGCACGAGCTTCGTCATCGCGCACCGCCTGAGCACGATTCGCGACGCGGACCAGATTCTCGTGATGCTGCACGGCGAGATCGCCGAGCGCGGCACGCACGAGGAACTGCTCGCCGCCGACGGACTCTACGCCAAACTCGCGCGCATCCAGAACACGACGTTCATCGAGGAGAGTTTCGAGAAGCTCGCCGTGTCATGATCGCCGCGAGTGATTTCATACGGTTGGTTTTTCACCAACATTGATGCTCATCGCACCGCCGAGCAGATTCACAATGCGCGTGTTCACGGAGCCGAGTTCGCGGAGTTTTGCGTCCACGCCGCGCTGCGCGGGATAGTGCAGGAGCGATTCGTAAATGTAGGCGTAGGCCGGCGCATTCTTGCAGAAAACGCGGCCAAACAGCGGCACGCCGAAGCGCAAATAACCGAAGTAAAGTGCGCGCCACTGCGGATTGTCCGGCTTGCCGAAATCAAGCACCAGCAGTCGCGCGCCGGGCCGCGCCACACGCCACATCTCGCGCAGGCCGGCGTCAAAGTCCGCGAGATTCCGCAATCCGTAGCTGATGCTCACGATGTCGAAGCTCGCATCGGCAAATGGCGTGCGCAACGCATCGCCTTGGATGAAACACTGAACCGTGGAAACTTCGGTTTCGTTTGACTCAACTTTGAACCTTGAACCTTGAGCCTTGAACTCTCGTTGCCTTGCAACAGACAGCATCGGCCCGCTGAAATCGAGGCCGGTCACGTGAGCGCCGGCTTGCGCGAGCCCGAAGGCCACGTCGCCGGTGCCGCAGCAGAGATCGAGCGCGGCGTCGCCGGGCTTCACGCGGGCGAGTTCCACGAGCCTGCGCTTCCAGCGGCGGTGCAGGCCGAAGCTTTGCAGGTCGTTGATGAGATCGTAGCGCGGCGCGATGCCGGCGAAGAGGTCATGGACCTTCTCGGCACGCTGTTCGCCCGGCGCGTAATACTCGTTCGCCATGTGCGGCGAGGCTAGCACAGCGTTGCGATTGTGGCAGCCTGCGGTTGCGATGGCGCAAGATTTGAAATTGCGAATTGAAAGCGCGAGGCGGATGATGCGTCAGAATTCCAACAGCCACGCGGCATCATGCTGACCTTGCAAGACAACGCCCTCGTCGAGTCGCGGATGCGCCGCCGCCAGTTCCTGCGCGTCGGCGGGCTGGGCCTTGGTGGCCTCTCGCTGGCCGACTGGCTGGCGTTCAAGTCCTTCGCGAAGGCGCGCAACCTCCCGCTCAAGGACAAGTCGGTCATCTTCCTCTTCATGCACGGCGGGCCGTCGCAGTTCGAAACGTTCGATCCGAAGATGGACGCGCCGCGCGAAATCCACAGCGCGACGGGTGAAATCGCGACGAGCATTCCCGGCGTCACGTTCGGCGCGACGTTTCAGAAGCTCGCGCGGCTGGCGAACAAGTTCTCCGTCGTCCGCTCCTTCACCACCGGCGACGCGAACCACGACATCAAGCCCATCATGGGCCGCGACACGCTGCGCGCGAACATGGGTTCGCTCTACTCGCGCATTGCCGGCCCGTTGCGCGCGGACACTGCGATGCCGACGAACGTCGCGCTCTTCCCACGCGCGGTGATGCCCGAGGCCGGCCCGGCGATTTCGCAGTTCGGTAATTTCGAGGCGGCCGGCGACCTCGGCATCGCCTATGCGCCGTTCGTGCCCGGTGCGGGCGGCGGGTTGCAGGCCGACATGAAGCTGAACCTCCCGCAGCAGCGGCTCAACGACCGGCGCGCGCTGCTCGGCGCGATTGACCAGTGGAAGCGCTGGGCAGACACGAGCGGCGTGGCCGAGGGGCTGAGTTCATTTCATGAACAGGCCTTCGCCACGTTGCTGCGCGGCGTGTCGGACGCGTTTGACTTGTCGAAGGAAGACCCGCGGCTCATCGCGCGCTACGACACCGCGCCGCTCATGCCGAAGGAGCGCATCAGCACTGAATGGAAAAATCGCGAGCACTACGCTGACAACGCGGCGACGCTCGGCAAGTTGCTGCTGCTCGCGCGGCGGCTGTGCGAGCGCGGCGCGGGCTTCGTGACCGTGGCGACGAGCTTCGTGTGGGACATGCACTCGGACGTGAACAACGCGCCGGTGACGGTGGGCATGGATTACGTGGGCCGGCCGTTCGACCACGCGGTGTCCGCGTTCATCGAGGACTGTGAGGCGCGCGGCCTGCGCGACAAGATTTTGCTCGTGTGCTGCGGCGAGATGGGCCGCACGCCGCGCCTCAACGCGAAGGGCGGGCGCGACCACTGGGGCGGCCTGGCGCCGCTGCTGCTCTACGGCGGCGGGTTGCAGATGGGGCGCGTCATCGGCCAGTCCTCGCGCGACGGCGGCGAGCCGGCGGACAACCCCGTCCGCATCCCCGACCTGCTCGCCACGATCATGCACACGCTGCTCGACCTCGGGCAGGTGCGCGTGATGGACGGCCTGCCGAAGCACCTTGTCGAAGCCGTGACCAAGGGCGAGCCGATCAGCGGGCTGGTGTGATTTCGATCACCGTGTCGCCGCGAAAAGTCCGTTCCACATCCACCGCCAGCGCGGCGCAGTCCACACGAGAGCGGACGCGCAGGAGCGATGGAATAAAAGCGATTGCAACCGCGCAGCCCACCGCAAGCGCCGCGCAAATGTCTGGTCGCAACGCCGGGCGATTTCGTGCTGAAAGTCCGTCCAAGTGCGGCGGCCCACGCTGAACTCCGCGAGCGGTTCGGCAGCGATTTCCGCCGATTCGAACGCGATGGACATGCCGTTGCCTGTCACGGGCGGGATCATCGTCAACGCGTCGCCGATGCAACATTCATCCGCATCCGAAGCGCGCCGCGCGCCCAGCGAGAGGCCGGCAACTGCGGTGAATGATGTTTCATCAAATTCCGCGCCCGCGAGCCTGTGATGCAACGGTGAGCCTGGTTTGCCGCACAGCCATTCCGCGCGCCGCAGCGGCAAATCCGGCACCGGCGTCGCGCTGCGGAACAGCCCGCACACGTTCACCACGCCGCCATTCAAACGGCACAGGCCGACGTAGCTGTTCGCACCGAAGTGCATCTCCAAATCAGCCGTGAGCGTCACGCCGCGCGCGTGCGCCTTCAGCCCGAACCAGCGCCAGCCGTCCACGACCGGCTCAATGCGCCGGCCCGTCGCCCGCACGACGCCTTCGCTGAATTTTCCATCTCGCCACCGCGATTGCTCGCGAAGTTCGCCGCCGAGCGAGGCGAACTCGCGCGCGAGCAACGCGTCCAGCTCGTGCCGCGAAATGCAGAGCGCGCGCTGTGGCAGAGACAATGCGGGCGAACTCAGTTTAGCCGTGAAAAACGCGGCGCTCTCTGCCTCGCGCGCGCCAGCGGCGAGCAGCTTTTCGCGCAAGCCGAGACGTTCGAGCACGTCCAGTCCACGTCCGCTGATGAACTCACCGCACACGCGATGCCGCGGGTAAGCACCCGCCTCCCATACCGTCACGGGCGCGCCGCGCTGGCGCAGCGCGAGGCCGAGCGCGAGACCCGCAAGACCACCGCCGACGATGGTGATGGACTTCGGTGTGAGCATGAATTCAGTGCGGTTTGATGCGGCGCGCGGCAAAGCGATGAGTGAACAATCCTGCGGGCGATTCTTCAACCCGCCAGCCGTCCTGCGGCCAGAGCGAAGTCAATTCTTGTCCGGCAAATCCGGCGCGCACACTCACCACGGCGTCGTGGCGTGTGACGCCGTTGCAGCCGATGGCCCACAGCATCCGCGCGCCGACAAGTGGCAACGTGGAGCGACGCGGCTCGCACGCAACGAAGACATCGCAGCGCGCCGCGGCGAGCCGGAGCAAATGGCGCAGTCTGGCTTCATCGAAGTGATGCAGGAAAAGATTCGCCAGCATCACGTCGGCACCCGGCGCGTCCGATTGTTCGAGCCAGTCGAACACGTCGGCTTTCACGGTGCGAACACGCCAGCCCAGCCGTGCAAACTCAGCGCGAGTTGGTGCGTCGAGCAGTTCCTGTCGGTCCACGAGCCATGCGTCAGTGCCATCTGGGTGAGCGGGCAGGTGCTGTGCGAGACCCAGCAAAAACGAGCCGTCGCCCGCGCCGAGTTCCACGAGGCGGCGCGGCGCGCGCGTCACGCCGGCTCGTTGCAGCGCGTGGAGCAGGATGGATTTGTGTGCCATCCACGCGTTGACCCGGCGCAGGTCGGCGCGCGAGCGGATGGCCTGCGGGTCGGCGGCAGGAAGTTCGTCGAGCAATTCGGCGGTGACGCGGCGGAGCATGGCGTTTCATCCGACGCGCAGCAGCGCGCCGTGGCAACTGAAGCCCGCGCCAAAGGAACTCATCCACCACCAGCCGTCCGGCGCGTTTGTGCGCAGCGCGGCGTCGAGCACGAACAGCACGAACGGGCTGCTGACGTTGCCGAACTCGCGCAGCACATCGGCGCTGCGGCGTAAGTCGGCTTCCGTGAGTCCGAGCCGGCGTTGCAGCGCGGCCAGCACGTCGCGTCCTCCGGCGTGAAAAAGCCAGGCGGTGATTTCATCGCGGCGGACGCCGGTCTGCGCTAGCACTTCGGCGAGGACGTGTTCCGCGTGTTTGGCCGCGAGCGAGGGCACCTGGCGCGCGAGGATATTGCGCAACATGCCGTCGCGCTGCTCGAACCGCAGGTAATCGCGATCGGCCGGACTCAGCACGGTGCTCGCGGCGTGCCACTCGACTTTGCGCCGTCCAGAGACGGGTTCATTCGACAGGATCGCCGCAGCCGCGCCGTCGCTGAACAGGCACGCGCTGATGAGCACGCCGGGATCGTCATCGAGGTAGAGCGCCGCGCTGCACACTTCGACGCAGACCGAGAGCACGCGGCGCGCGCGGCCCGAGGCGAGCAGCGCATCGGCGGCGCGGAGATTCGGCAGCGCAGCGCCGCAACCCTGCCCGACGAGATCAAGCGCGAGCGCGTCTGGCCGCAAGCCGAGCCGTTCGCTGACGTAGCTCGTGAGACCGGGGCAGAGATAGCCGGTGCATGTGCTGACGATGACGGCGTCCACTTCCACCGCCTCCATGCCGGCGTCATGAAGCGCGCGCGTTGCGGCTTCCGCAGCAAGCTCAGGCGCATTTTCAGCAAAGCGGCGATGAAGCGCGTCGGGCGCGAGGTCGAAGGCTTCGTTCAGACGTGGAACAGCGAAGTGCCGCGTCGAGATGCCGTTGTCGGCAAGGAGGACTTTTTGCAGCAGGGCCTGCGAGCGCGCCCGCAAGCGCGCAAACGGCGCGGAGGCGCGAAAGGCTTCCCAGCACTCGCGCTGCGTGTAGCGCTGCGGCGGCGTTGCAGTGCCGAGGCCGATGAAAAACATATCGCAGGTTAGCGCACCGGCGGAGGTTGCACCAGTGACCACGCGCGATTACGCGAAAAGCTCAGTCACCGGTTTGCCCTTGCCGTCCTCGGTCGGATAGAACGGCCGGCCTTCGATGTCGAACGTCGTCTTCGGGCTGACACCCATCGCGGTGAAAATTGTCGCGTGCAGGTCCATGATGGGAACGGGATTCTTCACGGCTACGAGAGGACGTTCGTCCGCGGTCGCGCCATAAACAAAACCTTTCTTCATCCCGCCGCCGAACATCACGACGCTCGTGCCGCCGGTGAAGTGCCGGTGCAGGCCGTAGTGTTTCATTTCCTTGAGCGTGTCACTCGGCGCGGTGGCTTGGTCCTTCGCGTTTGAGCCGGGCACGCCTTCAATCATCGCGTCGCGGCTGAACTCGCTGGCGATGATGACAAGCGTGCGGTCGAGCAGGCCGCGCGATTCGAGGTCGCGGATAAGCGTCGCGATGGGCAGGTCCATCTGCTTGTGCATTTCGGCAACGGTGTCGTGGCCGTCCTTGTGCGTGTCCCAGTGCAGGAACGGGACATACTCGGTCGTAACCTCGATGAAGCGCGCGCCGTTCTCGACGAGTCGCCGCGCAAGCAGGCAGCCGAGGCCGAAGCGGCCTGTGTTGTATTTCGCGTAACTCTCCTTCGGTTCGAGCGAAAGGTCGAAGGCGGCGCGCTCCTTCGCGCTGAGGAGCCGATACGAGTTCTCCATCGCGCGCAGCATGGACTCCTGCTGGTAGTCGCCGAGGTAGTCGCGCTGCGGATTTTTGTCGAGCAGCTTGCGGAAAAGCGCGTTGCGATTTTCAAACCGGCCCGGCTCCATGCCCTTGGGCGGGCGCACGGATTGCGCGGCGTCGTCGGGATACGGCAGGTTCATCGGGCCGAACTCGTTGCCGAAAAAGCCCGCCGTGGTGAAGGCCTTCAATTCCTCCTGTTCACCGACGCCTTCGAGCCGCTGGCCGATGTTGATGAAGGGCGGCATGACGGGATTGCGCGGGCCGAGCACGCGCGCCATCCACGCGCCGACGTGCGGGCACGCGACCGTCTGCGGCGGCACGTAGCCGGTGTGCCAGTGAAACTGATGACGCGAGTGCAAAATGTGTCCGAGGTCCGGCTGCACCGCGCTGCGGATGAGCGTCGCGCGGTCCATGACCTGCGCGATGTTTTCGAGGCCCTGGCAAATCTGCACGCCGTCCACCGCCGTGGGAATCGCCGGAAAGGTGCTGAGAATATTTTTAACTGGCGCGCCGACCTCGAAGGACTGGTAACGCTTCGGATCGAATGTCTCCGGCGCGGCCATGCCACCGGCCATCCACAACAAAATGCACGAATCCGCCGTGGCCTTCGGGTGCGAGATTTTTTCTCCCGCGAGCAGACGTGGCGCGCCCATCGCGAGCGTTGCCGTCGAGGCGGCGGCGAGATGCTTGAGGAATTCGCGGCGGGCGAGGTGTGGCGGCAAAGTTGGATCGAGAGCGAGCGCCTTCATTTTTTGACTGCTAAAAATCATTGATCGGTCTTTGCCTTTGGCTGCGGCAGACGGACTTTTAAGGTCATGTCCAAACCGTTTCCGTCCGGCTGAACCTGCGGAGTGAAACCAATGGAAACTCCCTCCGTGTCGGCATCGTTGCCAATTGAAATGACCGCTTCGCCGCCGTTGCGCGTGACGATCCGGGGACTGGAGAGCAAATCCACGTCCTTTGCCTCATCAAAGGCGCGAAGCAGTTCAACAACTTGTTCGTGCGAGAAAGTGGTAAATCGCTCCGCTGCCTGTGCGTCCGTCACGAGTCCTTTCAGTCCGAGTGTTTCCAGCATGTTTTCGGGAACCTCGGCGAAGTGCGCGGAAAGCGTGATGCCTCCGCCGTTTTCCTGATCGCGCGTTGGGGTCATCAGCGCGAAGATGCGCTTGCCCTCCGTGGCGGAATGCCAGCCGCCGCTCACGACGGTTTCGCCGAAGTCCAGACGCACCGTGCCATCGAGCGTCAGGGCGTTGCCCTTTGCCTCATCATTCGCACGCTGGGGCGCGGGCGGCAGGCTGGCGATTTTTCCGGTTTGGGAAGGCGGTTTTGTCGAGGCAACCTCGCGTCTGAGCCGGCGAAGCTCGGTCGCGTCCGCGCGGAGTTTCGCCAGATCGTTTGGATCGGGCAGTTGCGACGCAAGATAGGCGTTGTGCTTGCGCAGGACTGCGTTTTCCGCTTCGAGCCTGGCCAGACGCTCGTTCGCCAGTCGCGCTCGTTCGCGCAGCGCCGACAATTCGCCTTGCGCGGCGCGGCGGTCATGCACGGCGTTGAACGCAACAAAGACGGCAACCAGCCCGATGACGAGTGGAATCATGGTGGCTTTCATGACTGCCGGCAGCCTACCTCACCAACTGGAACTCCGGCAACATCACAACGGCCCAGAGCAAATCCTGCACGGCCTGTTCGCCGGGCTTTGGACCGAGTGCTTCACGCGCGAGCTTGAGTTCGTCCGCCGTTGGCGTGCGGCACAGCGCGAATTTGTAGAGCCACTTCACCAGTGTGTCGGGCGAATCCCATTCCTTTGCGGCGATGTTTTTAGCGCCGCGCGCGAGCAAGTCGGCGAGGATTTGTCCGTTCGAGAGGTCAATCGCCTCCAGCGTGCTCAAATCGTTCGGCCGCACCGAGACGATTTGGTCGCGGTTTGGGCGGCCGAGCGTGCGCATGAGGAAGTCGCTCTTGAGCAGCGACGCGCGCACCATCGGCAGGTTCGAGAGCGCGGCCTGCGTGAGCTGCATCGCGAGTTGTTTGCCGATCTTGGAATTCCACCGGCTCGAATTTGCCACCGGCACGGCGGGCTGCCAGTCATCCGGCTCGGCCTTGAACTTGCCCTTGCTGTCCGGCTGCGACGCGGTCCACTGCCACGTTTCGTCTGTGGCGATGCTTTGCTCGGTGCCATCGGCAAACTTGATGCGTGCCTCAAAAATCAACCCGGCCGGGTTCGGCGCGGTGCCGCCGTTTTTGGCGACGATGAAGAATTCGTTCTCACCCGGTCGCAATTTCCCATCGAACGTCACAGCCACCGGGTCCTCCCAGTTGTCGCCATTCGCGGCAGGCACACCGTTGACGTAGAGGGCGAAGCTGTTGTCCGCCGTAACGACCGCGCCGGCGCGGACGGGCGCGGATTTGAGTGCGAACTTTTTCCGCGTCACAAAAACCTCGCCGGGCTTCGCGTTGCCCGCGTCCGCGTGCGCCCAAATCCAACGCGCGTTGAGCGTGATTTTTTTTGCGATTTCGGGATCGGCCTTGCCGCGGACGACCTGCGCGTCGAACCGTGTCGGCGCGGCGTGCGTGAGCTGCCACACGGTGTCCACGAACTGCTCCGCTGTCATGCGCTTGGCGCGCGGCCCGGCGAAGACGTAGCCGCGGTCGTCGGCGCCCTTCGCCACGACCTGCGCGCGCGACTGATACGCCTGCGAGGTGCAAATGAGTTCAAGGGTCTTCTTGAGATCGTAATGATTGTCGGCCAAATGGACCGCGAGATAGTCCAGCAGGTCCGCACTCCACGGCTCGGTTTGCATCGCGTCGGTCGGATGCACGATGCCGCGGCCCATGAGCCGGTGCCAGAAACGGTTCACGATCGTGCGCGTGAAGCGGCCGTTGTCGGGGTGCGTCATCAGCCCCGCAAGCTCCTTGAGTCGCTCGGGCTGCGGCGCGGCGGGATTGATTTCGCCGAGTTCTGGAAAGAGCCACGCGGCGGTCGCAGTTTTTCCAACTGGCTTGTCGCAGCGATGAATTTGAAGCGGTTTTTCCGAGTAAATCGCCGCGAGGCCGTAAGACTCGTCGAGCTTCCAGCGGTCAATGAAACTGTCGTGGCACGACGCGCACTTAAGGTTGATGCCGAGGAACGCCTGCCCCAGCGACTGCGCAAACTGCACCTCGACGGTCTGCGCCGCGCTCACGTCGCCGCGCCACTTGATGCCCGCGCTGAAGCCCTCGCTCTCCGGTGTGGGCGCGATCAGCTCGCGCGCGAACCGGTCGTAAGGCTTGTTCTCGACGAGCGAGCGGTAAAGCCACGCGGTGATCTGCTTGCGCCCGCTGGTGATGAAGCCCGTGCCGGAGTAATCGTTGCGAAGCAGGTCGTTCCAAAACGTGAGCCAGTGCTCCGCGTAAGCCACGTCGTTCGCGAGCAGTTCGCGCACGAGCCGCGCGCGCTTGTCCGGCGATTTGTCGGCGAGGAATTTTTCCAATGCCTCCGGCTCCGGCAGCAAGCCGACGAGGTCGAGATGAAGGCGCCGCGCGAACGCCGCGTCGTCGAGCGGCTGCGGGCGCCTGAGTTTGTTCTTAGCGAGGTAGGCATCTATGATGCGATCCACCGCGTTCGTGCGGCCCGCGACCGCCTTTGGTAACTCGGGCCGGCGCGGCTTGAGCGGCGGCTCGTAGGCGGCCTTCTTGAACGCGAAGCCGGCGTCCCAGGGCGCGCCGGCATCAATCCACTCGCGCAGCAATTTCACCTTCTCGGCGGAAAGGCGCGGGCCTTTCGGCGGCATCTGCACATCCGGATCCTTCGACAGGATGGCTTCGATGAGTTTGCTTTTTGCGTTGTTGCCCGGCACGACGACGGGGCCGTTCTCGCCGCCCGCGAGGAGCGATTCGCGCGTGTTCATCGAGAGGCTGCCCTTCTTTTTGTCGCCGGTGTGGCACTCGCCGCAATGCTCGCGTAGGATCGGAACGATGCGATGCGTGAAGTCCACTTCCGCGGCCGGGATGGCAAAAGGGCGGGCAATCACAAACGCGGCGAGCGTCGTGAGGGACAGGTTTCTTACATGCACGAACATTGAAATAAATTTAGCGGGCGCATGAAACGCCCGCCATGCAATAGACGCGCAAACGGCATGTAAAATTCTTCGTCGAAGCTACGGGAAACCTTGGCGAGGATCACGGCGGGACGTTGTAGAAGCAGAGCCATTGATTGATTTGTGAGCCAAGTGTAATCTGGTTTTCGTTATACCAGCTCACATGGCCGTCTTGAAAAAGAAAGCTTCCGCCCAGCATCGGGCCGCTGGGCGCGCGGTGACTGGTGGTCGAGACAGTCGCCGACTGCCCTGAACCGGCAATGGTAGTTTTCCACGCCGGTGCCGTGAGCGTGAAAGGCCGCCCCGTGGGCTGCGGCCCAGGAGTGCCCAAGGCTTGAAGCATGTCGGCAACGATGGGGCCTTCCGGGTAAGGATTGTCGAGGCGGGTGCGCGCAAGCCAGTTGGAGATGGTGTTGCCAGTTCCGAAGGTGACACGACCTGGGGAAATTTGAGCCGGGGTTCGTCCGAGAAGGTAGAAATAACCCGATAGTTCTCTATGGGCGATGTTCGGGTTGCCGTATGTGCCTGCGGGAAGGGACGGCTGAAGCACGAGTTGATCGTAGGTCCGGTGATATTCGCCCGTGGGGCAGTAGAGTGGGCTGTTCTTGGTGCTCGACGCATTCGTCGTCGCCGGCAGGAGGTAACTCTTGTAAAGGCCAAGCACGGACGGGCCAATCCAGCTCTCGTCCTGGCCGTAAGCCGTGCCGCCGATGACATCCGTGCCCGGCGGGAACTTGTTGTCGTAGTCCCCTGCGTAGGTGTTGATGGAGGTGCCCCACTGCTTGAGGTTGCTCATGCACAGCGCCTTGTTCGCCGACTGCTTCGCCTTCGCCAGCGAAGGCAGCAGCAGGCTCGCAAGGATCGCGATGATCGCGATGACGACAAGCAGTTCAATCAGGGTGAAGCCATGCCGCCTCGGACATTTTTTGGGCACGTTCATAGTAGGAATAAACCGGAGGAATTAAGCCGATAAATACGCCCCCGCCAGAGGCATGTCAACCATCGAACATATAATGGGCAGGGTGAGCAAATCCAGACACCGCTCGCAAGGGTGAGAACAACTGGATTCACGCCGGAATTCGGTTCATCCCGTTGAATTGATGCCGCGTGCCAAGGGAGGGCCGCGCCTCAACAAAGCGAATTCCAAGCCCAAAGGACACGGTTGAATGTTGTTCATGGTTCAATTGAACCGATTTCTTCGATGTGTGGAGACTTCGGCATCGCGATTGCGTGTTGTGAACACGATGCAAAGTGAAAAGACATTCTTGAAATCGGGGCACTGGCCGACGCTGCTCAGCGCCTTCCTGTATTTTGACGTGAGCTTCATGGTCTGGGTGCTGCTGGGCGCGCTTGGCAACCACATCGCCGGCGAGTTCAACCTCACTCCGTCGCAGAAGGGTCTCATGACCGCCATCCCGCTGCTGGGCGGCTCGATCCTGCGCCTGCTTTTCGGTTATTTGACCGACACAATCGGGCCCAAGAAAACCGGCTGCATCGGTCTCGCGCTGACGTTTGTGCCGCTGCTCGGCGGCTGGCTGTGGGCCGACTCGCTTGACAAGGTTTATCTCGTCGGGCTGTTGCTCGGCGTGGCGGGCGCGAGCTTCGCCGTCGCGCTGCCGATGGCGAGCCGCTGGTATCCGGCCAAGTATCAGGGCGTGGCGATGGGCATCGCGGGCGCGGGCAACTCGGGCACGCTGCTCTCCACGCTGCTCGCGCCGCGGCTGGCGGAGCGCTTCGGCTGGCACGCGGTGTTTGCGCTGGCCATCGTGCCGCTCCTTCTCGTCGCGATTGTTTTCCTGTGCTTTGCAAAGGATGCGCCCGCGACGGCGAAAAAGAATGACTCCGCGGATTTCTTCATCGTGCTGAAGGAACGCGACACGTGGCTGTTCAGTTTGTTTTACGGCGTGACGTTCGGCGGTTTTGTCGGGCTGGCCAGCTTTCTCTCAATCGTCTTGCGCGACCAGTTCGGCGTCTCGAAGGTGCAGGCCGGCGATCTCGCTTCACTGTGCGTGCTTTCCGGCAGTTTTCTGCGCCCGGTCGGCGGACTGCTCGCCGACAAGCTTGGCGGCATCCGCATGCTGACCATTCTTTACGGCGCAGTGGCGCTGCTCTTTCTGGCGGTGGCTCAACTGCCCTCGCTCGCCATCACGGTCGGGATTTTCTTCGTCATCATGGCGTGCCTTGGCGTGGGCAACGGCTCCGTTTTTCAACTCGTCCCGCAGCGTTACAAGCACCGCGTCGGCGCGGCCACGGGCATCCTCGGCGCGGCTGGCGGCATCGGCGGTTTTTTCCTTCCCACAACGCTCGGCTGGGTCAAGCAAACCACCGGCGGCTACGCGGGCGGATTGATGCTGCTGGCGGCGCTGGCCGTGCTCGCGCTGACCGTGCTCGCCATCGCGCAAAGCGGCTGGGTCGGCGTGTGGATCGCGCGCCACGGCCGCGTGCAGTCGGAGTCGCAGGTTCCTTCCGTCACGGAAGCGAAGGTTGGTTGAACCGTGACCGTGCTTTCTCCATCACACGACGCGCCGGAGCCGGTCACGTTGATTGACTCGCTGCTTGCCGAGCAACGCCAGCTCACCGCGGTCGAGGAATTTTCCCGCGCTCACGACCGGCACGAGATTGGCGAGCCGCATTACAAAAAACTCCTTCCCGCCTCCGCGCCGCAGCCGGGGCAGCAGCTCGCCTTCGAGGTGGACCTCGACAAGTGCAGCGGCTGCAAGGCGTGCGTGACCGCGTGCCATTCGCTCAACGGCCTCGACGACGGCGAGTCGTGGCGCGAAGTCGGCACGCTCGTCAGCGACGACTGGCGGCGGCCGTTCCGGCAGATCGTCACAACCGCGTGTCACCACTGCGTTGACCCCGGCTGCCTCAACGGCTGCCCCGTGCTCGCCTACGAAAAGGATTCCGTCACCGGCATCGTGCGGCACCTCGATGACCAGTGCATCGGCTGCGAATACTGCGTGATGAAGTGCCCCTACGACGTGCCGAAGTATTCCGAGCACCGCGGCATCGTGCGCAAATGCGACATGTGCTCGCAGCGCCTCGCCGTCGGCGAAGCGCCCGCCTGCGTGCAGGCGTGCCCGAACGAAGCCATCCGCATCACGGTCGTCACGCAGGAAACCGTGCGCGCGGAATTCGCCGCGGCGAATTCCGCAAATAAATTTCTCCCCGCCTCACCCGATCCGTGCATCACGCTGCCGACCACGCGCTTCGTCTCGAAGCGAAAACTCGCGGACGACCTGATTCCCTCGGACGCGGCGGAAGTAAAACTGCAGCCCCCGCACTGGCCGCTCGTGTGGATGCTCGTGCTCACGCAACTGGGCGTTGGTGGTGTTGCGTTGCTGCCGCTGCTGCCCGCGCCGGCGCGGCCGGCGCTCGCGCTGCTCTCGCTCGCGGCCACGCTCGCCGGTTTGACGGCGAGCATCTCGCATCTCGGCCGGCCGACGCGCGCGTGGCGGTCGTTCCTCGGACTGAGGACATCGTGGCTCAGCCGCGAAATCGTCGCCTTCGGTGCTTTCGTCCCGTTCGCCGCGGCGATGGCGTTGATGTCGCCTTTCAATCTTTCCGCCGGTTCAAAACTCGCGTTGGGTGTCGCGGCTTCGCTCATCGGCCTGTCCGGAGTGTTCTGTTCCGGGATGGTTTATCACGACACGCGCCGCGCGCTGTGGTGCGGCGTGCGCTCGGTCGGGAGATTTTTCGGAACAACCGCCGTGCTCGGTCTTTCTGCCGCTTGGATGATTGTTGCGGTGAAAGGAATTCAAGCTCCGCTTCTGCCCGTGCTGCTTGCGCTGGCGATGACGGCGAAGCTCGCGGGCGAACAACGCCTCTTGCGTCGCGCCGGTGACGATGCCGCCGACGAGATGTGGCCGAAGAACGGCGACTTCGACGCGTGGTCGCTGGCGCACAGCGCGGTGCTGATGCGCGACAAGCTCGGCCTGCTCACACGTGCGCGCTTCGCGAGCGGTGTCGCCGGCGGTGTATTATTGCCGCTGCTTGGATTTCTTCCAACGGGCGCTGGCGCAATGATGACGAGTCTGGCGTTCGCGTTCTGCGTGGCTGGCGAACTCGCCGAGCGTTACCTCTTTTTTCGCGTGGTTGTGCCGCCGCGGATGCCCGGAGCCGCCTGAACATGAGCACCACTTTGATGCGAAAGTCGAAGGCCGTGAACCGAGGGCCGGAGGAGGGCAAACCCCGGCTGCCATCGCTTGTGGAACGGCCTTCGTCGCTGCTGCGCGAGCGCAGCGGCCCGCTTACGGCGGACCTCGTGCAGCATCCGGGCGACTTCGGCCTCGGCCACGTGCCCGCGCGGCTCAAGCCCGACGCGACGACCACGATGGTCTGTGGCTATTGCTCGACCGGCTGCGGGCTGAACGTGCATCTCAAAGACGGCAAGGCTGTGAATCTTTCCGCGACGCAGGATTATCCAGTGAACCTCGGCATGGCCTGCCCGAAGGGCTGGGAGGCGCTCACGCCGCTCGCCGCGCCGGATCGCGCGACCACGCCGCTGTTGCGAAATCCACAGACTGGCGAAATGGAGCCGACGGATTGGGATCACGCGCTGCAAGTGTTCACGCTCAAGTTCAAGGCGCTGATGGACCAGCACGGGCCGGAGAGCGTCGCGTTCCTCGGCACGGGGCAGATTTGCACGGAGGAGATGGCCTTCCTCGGCGCGCTGTGGAAGTTCGGCATGGGCGCGCTGCATTGCGACTCGAACACTCGCCAGTGCATGGCCACGTCGCACGTCGCCTACAAGCAGAGCTTCGGCTTCGACGCGCCGCCCTACACGTATGCGGACTTCGAGGAGTCGGACGTGCTCGTCTTCGTCGGCTCGAACCTCTGCGTCGCGCACCCGATCATGTGGCAGCGCGTGCTTCGGAACAAAAAAAATCCCGAAATCATCGTCGTGGATCCGCGAAAAACGGAAACCGCGGCGAACGCGACGCAACACCTCGCGCTGCGGCCGAAGTCCGACATCACGCTGCTCTACGGCATCGCGAACCTGCTCGTGCAAAACGGCTGGGTGAACCGCGAGTTCATCGAGGCGCACACGACCGGCTACGCGGAGTTCGTGAGCTTCGTGCGACAGTTCACGCCGGACAAGGTCGCGGCGGAAACGGGCCTCACGGTCGGGCAGTTGTTCCGCTTCGCCGAGACGATTCATCATGGCAAGGCAGTGAGTTTCTGGTGGACGATGGGCGTCAACCAGGGCCACGAGTCCACGCGCACCGCGCAGGCCGTCATCAATCTCGCGCTCATGACCGGCAACATCGGCCGGCCCGGCACCGGCGCGAACAGCATCACCGGCCAGTGCAACGCGATGGGCTCGCGGCTCTTCGCCAACGCGACGAGCCTGCTCGGCGGACGCGACACGTTGAACGCGGAGCACCGCGCCGAGGTTGCGAACATCCTCGGCATTCCCGTTGAAAAAATTCCCGCGAAAAACTCGCTCGCCTACGACCAGATCGTGCAGGACATCGCCGACGGAAAGATCAAGGGCCTGTGGGTCATCGCGACGAACTCGGCGCATTCGTGGATCGGCAGCGATGATTTCGCCGCGGCGATGAAGAAGCTCGAATTCCTCGTCGTGCAGGACCTTTACACGACGACGGACACGGCGCGGCACGCGCACTTGATTCTGCCCGCCGCCGGCTGGGGCGAGAAGGAAGGCACGTTCATCAACAGCGAGCGGCGCTACGGCGTGGTGAAGAAAGTCGCGCGCGCGCCGGGCCACGCGCTGGCGGACTTCCACATCTTCCGCCTCATCGCGCACTACTGGGGCTGCGACGCGCTGTTCCGCGAGTGGACGTCGCCACAGGCGGCCTTCCAGATTCTTAAACGCCTCAGCGCGGGGCGGCCCTGCGACATCACGGGCATCGAAGACTACCGCCACATTGACGCGTGCGGCGGCATCCAGTGGCCGCTCTCACAAAGTGAGAAAGACGAAGCGCGAAGTGCGAACGGAAATGCAGGCACTTCGTCCCTCGCACCTCAGACATCGAACTTCAAAGAACGCCGCCTGTTTGCCGATGGAAAATTCTTCACCTCCGATGGCCGCGCGAAGTTTTTGTTCGAGCAGCCGCGCGAACTGCCGGAGCAACCGGACACGGAATTTCCCTTCATCCTGCTCACGGGCCGCGGCTCCAGCTCGCAGTGGCACACACTCACGCGCACGAACAAGTCGGACATCCTGCGCCAGCTCGCGCCGTCGGCGCTGCAAGTCGAGATTCATCCCGACGACGCGCGGCGCGTCGGCGCGAAGACGAACTCGCGGTTGCGCATCGTTTCGCGGCGCGGTGCGATCGAGGCCACCGTGCTCGTCACCGCCACGGTGCAGCGCGGGCAGATTTTTCTGCCGATGCACGACGCGGCAACGAACAAGCTCACGCTGCCCGTCTTCGATCCCTACTCGCGCCAGCCCGGCTACAAGTTCTGCGCCGTGCGGGTCGAGCGCGTTTCAAAGCGACATTGAACATGAGCATCACACTTGAAGCCCCGCCCGCACCCGCCGGCGCCGCGTTCAACGCGGAGCAGAAGGAATTTCTCGCGGGCTTCATGGCCGGCATCGTGCAACGCGGGCTGTTCCCCTACGTCGGTGCCGTGCCCGCCGGGCAGTTCACCAACGACTCAGCCGCCGGCGGGCCGAACCTCGCCGCGCCGCGCGAGGAAACCGTCTTCGGCACGCCCCTCGGCGACGTGACGAAGCAGGAGCGCTGGAAGCACGAGGAGCATCCGCTCGACGGCTGGGACCGCGTGCTCGCGCACGCCGAGGCCGACAAGCTGCCGAACGAGGAGGACACATTCCGCCTGCGCAACTTCGGCCTGTTCTTCGTCGGGCCGGCGCAGAACAGCTTCATGCTGCGCTGCCGCATTCCCGCCGGTGAAATGACCTCCGCGCAGCTTGCGGGCCTCGCCGACATCGCGGATGAATTCGGCAACGGCAAAGCCGCCATCACGACGCGGTCGAACATCCAGCTCCGCGAAATCGCGCCGCGCAACCTCGTCAACGTCATCACGCGCCTGCAAAGCCTCGGCCTCACCTCGCGCGGCAGCGGCGTGGACAACGTGCGCAACGTCACCGCGTCGCCAACCGCCGGCTTCGACCCGCAGGAACTGCTCGACACGCGGCCCTTCGCGCACGCGCTGCACCATTACATCCTCAATCACCGCGACCTCTACAACCTGCCGCGCAAGTTCAACGTCGCCTTCGAGGGCGGCGGCGCGGTGGACACCGTGGCGGACACGAACGACATCGGGTTCATGGCCGTGCGCATCGCTGCACCGGCACAGGGCAATTCGCTCAAGGACGCCGCGCTGCTCGCGGTCGAGCCGGGCGTTTATTTTCGCGTCGAACTTTGCGGCATCACCGGCCACAAGCAGCTCGCGGCGGACGCGGGCATTTTGATCAAGCCAAACGAGGCGCTGGCCGTCGCCGCCGCGATGACCCGCGTGTTCATCGAGAACGGCGACCGCACCGACCGCAAGAAGGCGCGCTTGAAATACCTCATTGACAAGTGGGGCGTGGAAAAATTCCTCGCCGAGACGCAGAAACAGCTCGCCTTCCCGCTGGTGAAGTTCCCGCTCGATCAATGCGTGAAGCGTCCGCCCGCGCTGCGCCACGGACACATCGGCGTTTATCGCCAGAAGCAGAAGGGCAAGAACTACGTCGGCGTCGTCATCCCCGTCGGCATCATGCAGACGAAGCAGATGCGGCGCGTCGCCGATCTCGCGGCGAACTACGGCTCTGGCCAGTTGCGCCTGACGCCGTGGCAGAACCTGCTCATCCCCGACGTGCCGGACGCGTTCGTCGAGACGCTCAAGCGCCAGCTCGTGCGCGTCGGCTTCCATCATGAGGCGACGAACATCGCGGGCGGCCTCGTCGCATGCACGGGCAGCAAGGGCTGCAAGTGGTCGAGCACCGACACGAAGGGCCACGCCGTCGCGCTGGCTGAATTTCTGAACAAGCGCGTGCATCTTGACCAGCCGATCAACGTCCACCTCACCGGCTGCCCGAACTCGTGCGCGCAGCACTATGTCGGCGACATCGGCTTGCAGGGCGTGAAGGTCGCCATTGGTGCGGCGTCCGTCGAGGGCTACAATATCGTCTTCGGCGGCGGCACGGGCGCGCACGCGGCCATCGGCAAGGAAGTGTTCAAGGGCATTTCGTTCGACGAAGTGCCGCGCCTCCTGGAGCACGTGCTCAAGACGTATCAAGCCCGGCGCAAGTCCGGCGAGTCGTTCGCCGAGTTCACGCGCCGGCATGAAGTGAAAGAGTTGCAGGAAATGTTTTCGTCATGAGCGAGCCAGTTTTTGTCCCAGTCATTCCCGAGAGCGCGCCGTTCACGGCCGAGCAGCGCGCGTATCTGAACGGCTTCCTCGCCGGGATGTTTTCGCGCGTGGCCGCGGCCGCCGCGCCCGGCGCGCCGTCGCAGCCCGCCAAACCGCTCACACCACTCGCGATCCTGTTCGGCTCGCAGACCGGCAACGCGGAGAATCTCGCCAAGCGCATCGCGAAGGAGGCTGGCAAGCGTGGCTTCGCGCCGACGGTGCATGACATGGCGAAGTATCCGATCGCGCAGCTCGCGTCCGAACGGCACCTGCTCGTCGTCACGAGCACCTATGGCGACGGCGAACCGCCCGACAACGCAAAAGGTTTCTGGGAATATCTCACCGGTGCCGCCGCGCCGAAGATGCCGGAACTGCGCTTCTCGGTCTGCGCGCTCGGCGACTCGAATTATCCGAAGTTCTGCGCGTTCGGCAAAGGCGTGGACGAACGGCTGGAAAAGCTCGATGCAAAACGTGTCCACGCCCGGACCGATTGCGATGTGGAATTCGAGGAGCCATTTGCAAAATGGCTCGACGCCGCGCTGAACGCGCTGGGGAGCACAGCCGCTCCGGCTGTCGAATCGGCTGCCTCGCCCGATTCTCCGGTGAGCACCACGGCGGCTGCGCCGACTGCCCACTCGCGCACAAATCCCTTTCCCGCGCCGCTGGTCGCGAATGTGCGCCTCAACGGTCCCGGCTCGGCGAAGGACACGCGGCACTTCGAATTCGCACTTGAAGGTTCCGGTTTGAATTACGAAGCGGGCGACGCGCTCGGCGTGCGGCCGGCAAACTGCGCGGAGCTTGCTGAGGAACTTCTCCGCGCGCTCGGCCGCTCCGGCGAGGAGCCGGTGCCCGGCCGCGAGGGGCCGGAGATTCCGCTGCGCGAGGCGCTGCTGCATCATTACGAGATCACGCGAATTCCGCTGCCGCTGCTCAAGGCCGTCGCCGACCAGACCGGCGATGATTTGCTCAAAAAGCTCACCGCGCCCGGCGTGAACGGCGAGTTAACGAAATTCCTGTGGGGCCGCGAAATCATTGACCTGCTTCACGCGCATCAGTCAGTGAAGTTCGCGCCCGCCGAATTTGTCGCGTTGCTCAAGAAGCTCCAGCCGCGCCTCTATTCCATCGCGTCAAGTCCGAAAGCCCACGCGGGCCACGTGCACCTGTGCGTCGGCGTGCTGCGCTACGACTCGCTGGGCCGCGTGCGCAAGGGCGTGTGCTCGACCTTCCTCGCCGAGCGCGTGCCGGCGGGCGGCGTGGTGCCGGTGTTCATCCACTCGAACAAAAACTTCCGTCCGCCGGCGAATCCCAATGCGCCGATGATCCTCGTCGGCCCCGGCACGGGCATCGCGCCGTTCCGCGGATTCCTCGCCGAACGCCGCGCGCTCGGGGCGAAAGGCAGGAACTGGCTCTTCTTCGGCGACCAGCGCGCCGCGACGGATTTCCTGTATCGCGAGGAGGTCGAAGCGATGCAGCGCGACGGCACGCTCGCGCGGCTCGACACGGCGTTTTCGCGCGACCAGGCGGAAAAGATTTACGTGCAGAACCGGATGCTCGAAAACGCGAAGGAACTTTTCACGTGGCTTGAAGAAGGCGCGCATTTCTACGTCTGCGGCGACGCCTCCCGCATGGCCAAGGACGTTGATGCTGCATTGCATGAAGTGGTCGTGAAGGCTGGCGGCAAGACCACGGAGCAGGCCGTCGAATACGTAGCGATGCTCAAGGCAGCGAAGCGTTATCAGCGTGACGTGTATTGAGGCGGTCGCGCGACGCGGGATTTCAAACTTTCAGCGGAGGCAAGTCGCGGCGATCCATGCGCAGCCCGGCGGCGACCTGCCGGCAGAGGCGGCAGAAGGTTTCCTCCGCGAGCGTGAGGCGCCGGCCGGCGCGATGGGCGACCACCCATTCGCGGCGCACGGGCCGCAGGCCGAGCGGACGCATGAGGAGCTTGCGGCGGACGAGTTCCTTGTCGGCCGTCCACGGCGCGAGCACGGAGACGCCGAGGTTGAGCTTCACGAGTTCCTTGATGGCTTCGATGTTGCCGATTTCGAGGACGGCGCTGGGTGTGATGTTCTGGCTGCGGAAAAAGTCATCCACCTGCCGCGCCGTGTAACTGGCGCGCTGGTAAAGGATGAGTGGCTGCCGGCGAAGATCATCATGCGAAATCGGCCGCCCGTCCGCCCACGGGTGCGACGGCGCGAAGACAAACATCAGCTCGTCCCGGAACACCGTCCTCATCTCAAGGCCCCCACCGCCCTCGGGCGCGACGCCAAGCGCGAGGTCCACTCGGCCCTGTAGGACAAGTTCCTCCATCTCGGCCATGTCGCCGGATTCGACCTGCAATGTCACGCTGGCAAAGTCCTTTTTCAGTTCGCGGATCACCGCCGGGACGATGTGCTGGCACGCGGATGACGCCGCGCCGATGCGCAACCGGGTCTGTCCCCACTTGCCGAGGCGCTTGAGCGATTCACCAGCGGCATCGAGAGCGGCGAGCGGCGGCTGCACCTCGGCGAGCAATTGTTCGCCTGCTTGATTGAGCAGCATCTTGCGCCCGGCGCGGTCGAAGAGCCGGCAGCCCAGCTCGGTTTCAAGCGCGCGCACGCCGTGGCTAAGCGCGGAGGGCGTGAGATTCAAATGCTTTGCCGCGGCAACGAGGCTGCCGCGTTTCGCGACAGCACAAAACATTTTCAACAGGCGCGTGTCCATGAAGGAGATTCCACCGCGAAGTTAGTCTTAGCTCTCGCGATGCGGGAACTCTTCCCGGCCCAGCGCAAGTGTGCAACACGGAAACGAAGACTTCAGTTATCGCGCGCGTTAACCGCCCGCTGGCCTCGCACAGAAAGCTGAAGTGTCGAGGCGAGAACCGTTGCCATGGCAGATGCGCGCGCCTCAATGGGAGACCACACGGAAAGGAATGGCGCGTTTTCACGAGGGTTTTGTTGACCGTGCAGAGGATGGCCCCGCCATTTGGAGGCCGCACCTGAAAAGACGAAGCCTTTGCCACGCGCGCCGGCTCGTGTCATTCTTGCACCATGAACCCGGACGAAGAGCGAGCCGAAGCGAAGGCTGGCACGGGATTTTTTGCGGGCTTGTTGCATTCCGTAAAAAATATCTTCAGCTCGTCCTCGCGGGAGAATTCAGGCGAAAATACAGAGCCAGCCGGAGAGCCTGCGGTTGAATCGCGCGTCCCGGAAGCGGAATGCACGCGCCTTGCCGCAAAACTCGCCGAGGTCCGTGCCACCATCGGCCAGATCCCGCGCGAGTATTTTCCGCCGGGGCCGGGCGAAAAGCCGCCGGGTAATCCGAAGCAGCGCTTCGACGCCAACAAATGGTTCGAGGTCTTCGACCGCGTGAAGCTGGACGACGGCTGGCTGCTTGATTATGTATGGGAATTCACAGGTGTCGGCGGAGTCCCGCTGCTTTACACGCGACGCCGCGGCGACACACCGCTCGCGGACCCGCAGGCCTGGCATGATGAATACAAATATCCAAACGACGACCCGCCGCACCTGAGGCACCTTGCGTTCGAGCAATCGGCGGAAGGCGCGTTTCAGTTCGCGCTCTTTTGCATTGAGGCGCCGAAGTTTTACCTTCACTGGCATTCCAATTACCGCGACCTCGAACTCGTCATCACACGCGACCGGCTGGAGCAGATTCTCAAGCCCATCCACGCCGAGGCCGCCCATCCGCGGATGCCGATGAACGATGTCATCAACGCTGGAGATCGCGCAAAGCTGCTTGCGCTGGACCTGCGTCCCGCCGTGCGTTTGTCAGGCAAGACCGCCGAAGTCACCGCTCTTTCCTTCACGCAATGGGGCGGCTTCGCATGGTGGCGCGCGCAACTCAGGCGCCCAAACCGGTGCAACGGCGCGCGAACCGCGGAAGTCGTCCGCTACCAGTGCAACATCCATTATTGAGAGGCTGACTGGGATTCGGGCGTCGTCCGCCTCGGCGTCAAATGGTGCTTGCCATCCGCTGGACGCGCACGCATAACAACCCGCGAACTTTTGAACGACGACATTTATGGCCGACATCGCAAACAAATACCCCGAGAATCAGGCGGGACGCTACTTCGTGGACAACCAGTGCATTGACTGCGACCTTTGCCGCGAAACCGCCCCAAACAATTTCACGCGCAACGACGACGGCGGCTATTCCTACGTCTACAAGCAGCCCGAAACGCCGGAGGAAGAGCAGCAGTGCAAGGAGGCGAAGGAAGGCTGCCCCGTCGAGGCCATCGGCGACAACGGCGCGTAGTCCGCTTCGCTGAAAACTTTTCACCATGCCCGTCGCAACTCGCGGCGGGCGTTTTTGTTTTCACAGGTCTTGCGCGCGCGGCGAAGTTTGATGAACTTCTCCGTTGCATCGTCCAATCCGCACTTCGCATGAACCGCGCGCTTCACGTGCTTGCTTTGTTCACGCTCGCCGCAACCGCGGCCGCCGCCAACAAAGTGGATTACGCGAAGGACGTGAAACCCGTCCTCGCGGTGCGCTGTTACGCGTGCCACGGCGCGCTCAAGCAGAAATCCGATCTGCGGCTCGACACCGCCGAGTTCATTCGCAAGGGCGGCAAGCACGGCGCCGCCATCGTTGCCGGCAAACCGGAGAAAAGTTTGCTGCTCAAAAAAGTTTCCGCGACGAGCCTCGACGAACGCATGCCGCCGGAGGGCGAACCGCTCAAGCCGGAGCAGATCGCCGCCATCACCGCGTGGATCCAGCAGGGCGCGCCCGCGCCGGCGAACGAGCAGCCCCAACACGACTCACGCGACCATTGGGCTTTCAAGCCGCCGCAAAAGACGCCCATTCCCAAGATCGGCAATCACAAATCGCAAATCGCAAATCCCGTTGACGCCTTCCTCGAAGTTCAACGCCGCAAACAAAACCTCACCGCCGCGCCACCCGCGGAGAAATCCATCTGGCTGCGCCGCGTTTATCTCGACCTCACCGGCTTGCCGCCGACGCTTGCGGAGATGCGCGAGTTCGAGGCGGACACTTCGCCGCTGGCTTTTGAGCGCGTCGTGGATCGTCTGCTGGCCAGCCCGCATTATGGTGAGCGCTGGGGCAGGCACTTCATGGACATCTGGCGCTACAGCGACTGGTGGGGGCTTGGCGCGCAGCTTCGTTACAGTCAGAAGCATATCTGGCACTGGCGCGACTGGATCGTCGAGTCGCTCAACACCGACAAGGGCTACGACCGCATGATCGTCGAGCAACTCGCCGGTGACGAGCTTGCGCCGACGGACGCCGCCACGCTGCGTGCCACGGGCTTCCTCGCGCGGAACTACTACCTCTTCAACCGCACCACCTGGCTTGATGAAGTCATCGAGCACACGAGCAAGGGCTTCCTCGGCCTCACGATGAATTGCGTGAAGTGCCACGACCACAAATACGATCCGCTCACCGTCACCGATTACTATTCGATGCGCGCCGTGTTCGAGCCGTATCACGTCCGCCTCGATGAAATCCCCGGCGAGACCGACCTCGAACGCGACGGCCTGCCGCGCGTGTTCGACCTGCACCTCGACCGTCCGACCTACATCCACGTGAAGGGCGACGAGAAGCGCCTCGACACGAACCGCGTCATCCACGCCGCCGTGCCGGTGACGCTCGCGTTCAACCAATACGACCCACAGCAGGTGAAGTTGCCCGCCGCCTCATTCGCGCCCGGCTCGCTGGAATTCGTTTTGGAAGATCATCTTCGGCTCGCCGAGAGGCAAATCGCCGACGCCCGCGCCGCAGTCGAGAAGGCGAAGAAAAAACTGGCCGAATCAGAGAGCGATCAAAACCGCGCCGCGCTCAAGGCCGTCGAACTCGCGCTGGCCGCCGCTGAACTTCAACCCGCCGCGCTGAAGGCCGCGCATGCTGCCGACGTTGCGAAGATTGAAGCGCCTTCCGGCGCGGACACCACGGGCCTCGCCCGCACCGCCGCGCAGGCCGAGGCGAAGTTCAAGCTCGCGCAGGCCGAGGCCGAGGTTGCGAAACTCGAAATCGAGCCGGGCGCGCCCGCGGCGAAGAAAAAAGACAACCCGGAGCAAAAATTGAAGGTCGCGAAGGACGCGCTCGAAAAGGCGCGCAAAGCCGCGGCGTCGCCGGGCGAGAGCTACACGTCGCTGCGCGGCACGTTGAAGGCGCAGGAAGGGCCGGAGGATTCCAACCCGAACGCGAGGCCGTTCCCCGCCACGAGCACGGGGCGGCGGCTCGCCTTCGCGCGCTGGATTGCCGACCAGCGGAATCCGCTTACCGCGCGCGTGCTGGTGAACCACGTCTGGACGCGGCACTTCGGCCAGCCGTTTGTGGCGAACGTGACGGACTTCGGCCTGCGCTCGCCCGCGCCGGCGCACCAGGATTTGCTCGACTGGCTCGCGGTGGATTTCATGGAGCATGGCTGGAGCATCAAGCACCTTCACCGCGTGATGGTGATGAGCGAGGCGTATCGGATGAGTTCATCCGGGGTGGAGCGCTCAACTCGGAATGCCGCGAAGGATTCGGAGAACAAATTCTACTGGCGCATGAACGCGCAGCGCATGGACGCCAACGTCGTCCGCGACAGCCTGCTACACCTCGCGGGGTTGCTCGATCCAAAGCTCGGCGGGCCGACGATTGATCCGAAGAAGGAGGACACCGCGTTCCGGCGCAGCCTCTACTTCACGCAGTCGCCGGAGGATTTGCACAAGTTTCTCGAAATGTTTGACAACGCGAACACGAAGGAATGCTACCGCCGTGCCGAGAGCATCCTGCCGCAGCAGGCGCTCGCGCTGGCGAACAGCAAGCTCACCGCGACCGCCGCCGCGAAGCTCGCCGAGCGCATCGCGAAGGACGCCGCGAGCGCGTCCGACGAGGAGTTCGTGCGCGTGGCCTTCGAGACGATCCTCGCGGCGAAGCCGGACGCTGCGGAGCAGAAGACGTGTGAGGAAAGCCTCGCGAAGTTCCGTGCCACGCTCGTCGAGCGCAAGCACGCGCAGCCCGATGCGAAGGCCCGCACCGACTTCGTGCAGGCGCTCTTGAATCACAACGATTTTATTGTTATCCGTTGAACGAAGCCATGAGCCGACAGAATCCATTTCTTCGACCGAACTTCGCTTTGAGCCGCCGCGACTTCCTGTTCCGTTCCGGCCTCGGCTTCGGCGGCGTGGCACTCGGTGCGATGCTCACGCGCGATGGCTTCGCCTCGGACGGCGCGTGGCAGCCGCCGACGGGCGTGCCGCATTTCACGCCGCGCGCCAAGAGCGTCATCTGGCTTTTCATGCGTGGTGGTGTGAGCCACATGGAGAGCTTCGATCCCAAGCCCGCGCTCACGCAGTATGCGGGCAAGACCTTCGACGAGACGCCGTTCAAGGGCGTCAACGACCCGGAGAAGCGCAAGCGCGTGCGCGTCGTCGTGGTGAACGACGCCAACGGCCAGCAGCGAAACAAAATTTATCCGTTACAGGTCGGCTTCCAAAAGGGTGGCAAGAGTGGAATCGAGATCAGCGACTTTTTTCCGCACCTTCGCGACTGCGTGGATGACATCGCCATCATCCGCTCGATGTGGACGACCGACGACAACCACGGCGCGCAAGTGCAATTCCACTCGGGCCGGCACATGCTCGATACGCCCGGCCCGACCATCGGCGCGTGGGTCAACTACGGCCTCGGCACGCTGAACGAAAACCTGCCGCAGTTCATCAACATGGGCCCGCGCTTCTTCGACACGCGCGACGGGCACTACCTCGGGCCCGCTTACGACGCTGTGCCGTTGAAGATTGACCCGCGCGAGCCGCTTGCCTACGCGCGGCCCGAGGCGGACGTGAGTTCGGCGGAGCAGGAAATCCAGTTCGACCTCGTCGGCAAGCTCGACCGCCTCGCCGCCGCGAAAAATCCCGCCGACGCGAACCTCGCCGCGCGCATCAAGAGCTACGAGCTGGCCTTTCGCATGCAGATGGCCGTGCCGGAAGTGCTCGACTTCACAAAGGAATCCGACGCGACGCGGAAACTCTACGGCTTCGACGACGCGGCGACGAAACCCTTCGCGCAGCAACTGCTCGCGGCGCGGCGCATGGTCGAGCGCGGCGTGCGCTTCGTGCAAATCCAGCACGGTGAGGGCGCGGCGGGCGCGTGGGACGCGCACGGCGGACTCAAGGCGAACCACACGAATCTCTCTCGCCAGGTGGACCTGCCCGTTGCCGGCCTGCTGCGCGATCTCAAGTCGCGCGGGCTGCTCGATGAAACCATCGTCGTCTTCGCGACCGAGTTTGGCCGCACACCCGGCTCGCAGGGCGCGGACGGGCGCGATCATCATCCGTATGGCTTCAGCGTGTGGATGGCCGGCGGTGGCATCAAGGGCGGCATCGTCCACGGCGCGACGGACGAACTGGGCTTTCACGCCGTCGAGGACGCGCACTACGTCACGGACGTTCACGCGACGCTGCTCAAGCAGCTCGGCCTCGACGCGCACAAGATGGAAGTGCCCGGCCGCAAGCGCCTCGAAATGGACTTCGGCGAAGTGATCCATCAAATCCTCGCGTGACCGAAGCGCGGCGGGCCGCCCGTGCGGAAGATGTTTCCTACGTGAGCGGCTCCGTTTCCCCGGCGTGGAGCATCGCCTCGAAAAGTTGATAGACGATCTCCCGCTCCTTCGCGAAGACGACTTCGATGACCATGCCGGACTTCACCGCGAAGATGAAGCGATAGCCCCGCACGCGCAGCCGGTTGTAACCACTCAACCGACCCGCCAGCGGGATGATGTTTCCCTTCCAGCCGGCGAGCGCGGCGAGCGCGCGCTTGCATTCACGCCGCGCATCGGGCGGCAGGGCGGACGTGAACTCGACCACCTGTCGCGCGGGCTTAATCCGGTATTTCATCGAGCGAGCCAAACCGGGTTTTGCCAGCTTCGTGGTCGCGGATGGCTTTCATCGCCTTCGGGTCGGCGAGAATTTCCTGCGTCTCCAAAACCGCGGCCATGAAGGCGCGCGGCACGATGAAGCACGTAACCCGGCCCCGGTTGGCGACGGCTTTGACGGTGCGCGTCCGGGCCAGCTTGGGAAACTGCGCCTGCGCCTCCGAAACGGAATACGTATCTGTGCCCATGCAAAAACTGTAACACGGCAACGGCGCGCGTCAACCAGTTTGAGCCGAAGTCGCCGCTACTTCAAGTGCTGCTCGAAAAGTTTGTAAGCCTTCTCGCGCATGGCATCCGGGAAGTCGTGCTCGCAGTCAGGATGCTCGACGATGAGGTTCTCCGGCCTGCCGTAGAGCTTGTAGATTTGCGACGCGGCGGCGGCGACGCGGTCCACGCTGGCCCAGCGGAAGTTCGAGTCCTTGAGCGGCGCGTTGATGAAGCACACGCGCGGCGCGAGCGCGCCGATCATCTCGTGGAAGTCGAAGGGGATTTCCTCCAAACGGCCCGCGTAGTTCGCGAGCTTGGGCATGTAGCGCGTCTGGCACCAGCCCTTCTCCGGAAGCCAGTTCTTCGGGTTGCCGTCGTAGTAATCGAGATACGAGTCGAGGCCGCTGCTCGACACGATGACCTTGATGCGCTCGTCGAAGACCGCCGTGTAAACTGAATTGTGCCCGCCGAGCGAATGGCCGACCGCGCCGAAGCCCGCGCTCTTCTTCACGAACGGCAGCGTCTCCAGCAGGTCGAGGCCGCGCATGTTGTCCCACACGGCCTTGAGCGTGCCGCTCTCCCACCCGAACGTCTTGATGATGTCGGGCTGGTAATTCGCGAGCAGCGGATACGACGGCGCGAGCGTGACGAAGCCGCGCTCGGCCAGCTCCGCCGCGTATTGGCGGTTCGCCTTGCCGCCGAGGCCGACGACGACCTTGTGCCCGATGGTGTTGTCCGTCGGGTGCAGGCAAAGGACGGCAGGAACTTTTTTCTTCCCGTTGAGCACGGCCTTCGGAATGAGCAGATACGCCGGCACGCGACCGCCCGGCTCGCTCTGGTAGGTGATGAACCGGCGCACGTAAGTGCCGCAATCGGTCTCCTCCTCGATCTGCATGTCGAGGTCGCAACGCTTCTCTTTGCCGGGCAATTTGCCCATGACCTCCTGCATTCCGGCGAGCACGAGCGCGCGTCGCTTCTGCCAGTCGCCGATGGACTTTACCGGCTTCACTTCGCCAGCAGGCGTGGCGTAGATGAGGAGGTTGGTGCGTTCGAGGCGCGCGACATGTGCAGGCTCGATAGCGGAAGTGCCACCGGCAAAAATCAATGACATCGTTGCGGCGAGCGTTGCATGAGAGCGGAGTGAAATCAGAAGTTTCATGTGCGGATGATGTCCAACCATACCAGCCGTCGAGTCTGTGTCACGACCCGAGTTGGTGCGGTCATTTTGATTGAAGGAACGGCGCGGCAATGCGTCACTATGCCCAGCTTTATGAAAGTCTGTTTTTTTGAAATGACACGAACGGTTCGCCGGAATGAAAGGGCGTTCACGTTGATCGAACTGCTCGTCGTCATCGCGATCATCGCGATTCTGGCGGCGTTGTTGCTGCCGGCTTTGGCCCGTTCACAGTTCAAGGCAAAAGTCACCAGTTGCACGTCCAACTACCGGCAGTGGGGCACGGCGGTTTTTGCCTACGCAACGGACGATCCCAACGGGAAGTTTCCAACGTGGGCGATGGGCGGCACGGGCAAAAACACGTGGGATGTGCCGTCAAACATGATTCCCGCCCTGACGGTTTATGGTTTGAATGTTCCGATGTGGTTTTGTCCGGTTAGAAAGACAGAGATAGATCCGATCAACACATGGTGTCAGGCGAATCTTGGCCATCCTGTGCAGACAACCATGGACATTTTTTCTTACACGACTAACGCGTATGGATATTTCTCCATCCTCGACGGTCACAACTGGTGGGTGCCTCGTCTCAACGGCGGTGTGTTGTCGCCGTCAAATACCACAGCCACAGCACTCAGTCCTTATTGGCCTGATGGAATGGAGAATACTTTTGCCTCCCGGCTGCCAATTTTGTCTGACAAGTGCACGAAGCTAAACGCCACATCATCTGACGGCCACCCATGGAACAATCAGGTGGACTCGGTCAATCTGCTTTTTGGTGACGGACACGTCGAGCTTCACTTGCGTCCGGTTATCCAGCTCTGGACCATCGCCTTTGCGAACGGAAACAACTACTACTGACTTGCTTCGCCGTTCCGTCGTGTAGTGCAACCGCGCGCACGAATTTTTAATCGCCTCGCCAGCCGCATCTGACGGCGCTTGCTTCCACTTCTCCCGTCCGCTATTTCTGGCGGGGACGCTGCCCAACTGAAACCAGTCGCGCGGCCGCCCGCGCCGACGTGGCGAAATGGCAGACGCAGGGGACTTAAAATCCCCAGGCCCTTAAAAGCCATGCGGGTTCAAGTCCCGCCGTCGGCACCAGCGCAGCAGCCGCGCACACGAACATGTTCACGCACCTTTGCGACCGTTGTGGACGCCCGCTCGACGAGCGCGAGGTGCGCTTCATCGCCAAGATTCAAGTGTTCGCCAGTCCCGGCCCGCTTGTCATCACGACGGAGGAACTTGCGCGCGACCATCGCGAGGAAATCAAAAGCCTGCTCCAGCGCTGCGAGACGATGAGCGAGGACGAACTGATGAAGGACGTTTTTGTTGAGATGAAGTTCGACCTCTGCCACCGCTGCCAGCGCGATTACATCGCCAACCCTCTGCCTGTCGTCAAAGGCGCAGACTGATCCGATGAACCCATCACACGCATCGCAGTGGACCCGCCGCGAGTTCGTCGCCGCCACGGCGGGTGCGTCGCTCGCGGTCGCCGCCGGCGCGGCGGAGAAGGCTTCCGCGCCGCGCAAGAAGGTCGCGCTCATCGCCACCGAGGTGCGCAAGTATTCGCACGCGCAGCACTTCGTTGACCGCCTGCTCGAAGGCTACGGCTGGCAGGGCAAACACCACCGTCCCGGGCTCGAACTCGCCGCGCTCTACGTGGATCAATTTCCGCAAGACGACCTCGCGCGCGAACGCTGCGAGCGCCACAAGGTGAAACTTTATCCGTCCGTCGCCGACGCGCTCACGCTCGGCACGGGCCGGCTCGCGGTGGACGGCGTATTCATCATCGGTGAGCACGGCGAGTATCCTAAAAACGAAAACGGCCAGGTGCTCTATCCGCGCTACAAGTGGTTCAAGGAGGTTGTGAAAGTCTTCGAGTCGAGCGGCCGCGCGGTGCCGCTCTTCAACGACAAGCATCTCTCGACCGATTGGCGTGAGGCCGTCGAGATGGTCGAGGATTCGCGGCGGCTGAAGTTCGCCTTCCTCGCCGGCTCGTCGCTGCCCGTGACGTGGCGATTGCCGGAGTTGGAACTTCCGCTGGAAACGCCGCTCGCCGAAAGCGTGAGCGTGTGCTACGGCGGCGTGGACTCGTATGACTTTCACGGCTTCGAGATGGCGCAGTGCATGAGCGAGCGCCGCGCCGGCGGCGAAGTCGGCGTGAAATCCATGCACGCCGCCAAAGGCGAAAAAGTTTGGGAACTGCTCGCGAAACGCGACTCCACACAGCGCTTGCTGCTCGCCGCGCTCTGCCGCAGCGACGCGATGAGCGCGCCGGAGGGCTACACCTTCGCCGAGCCGACGCTCGACTGGATTCGCTGCGGCAGCCCGAATGTCACGGCGTTTTTCTGCGAGCACCTCGATGGTTTTCGCACGACCGTTTTTTTGCTCAACGGCACCGTCGAGCCGGTGGCGTTTCGCGACCCGAAGCAGCGCGCCGCGATGTGGATGAGCCGCTTCGCGCGCGACTTCACATGGGCTGGCATCGAAAAAGGCGGTCGCGTCCACTCGTGCAAGTTTCATCTGCCGATGCCGCCCTACAACACCACGCTCGCGGACTTTTTCAACCCGCTCATCAACCACGTCGAGCAAACCATCCTCACCGGCGCTGCGCCGTATCCCATCGAGCGGACGTTGCTCACGACCGGCATGACCGCCGCCGGCTGCGAATCGCTGCGCCGTCCCGCGCCGCTCGACACGCCGTGGATGAAGCTCGCTTATCGCGCGCCCGCGGCGTCGCATTTCTGGAGGGCCTGATGCGCGAACTCAAAAAAATCGCCTTCCTCGCCGAGGAATTCGCGCTGCAAACACCGGCGCAACAACTCCTCGACCGTTTCCTCCTCGGCTATCCGCGCGACGGCGAGTGGCGGAAATTCACCGGAACAAAAATCGCCGTGTGGACGCAGCCCGGCGCGGGCGAGGAGGAATTGAAACGCCGCGCAAAAGATTTCGGCCTCGTCATCGAGAAGAACGTCACCACCGCCGTGCGCGAGGCGGATGCCATCGTCGTCACCTCGCGCGGGCCAGCGATCGAGGCGATGGATGCGATGCTGCTGCACGCGCTCAAGCAGGCCGCGCCGGCCCGGACGTGCTTCGCGCACGGCGCGCTCGTCAACACGCTCGCCGGTTGGCCGAAACTTCGTAAAACCGCTGAAGCTGGAAAGCATTCGCTCCTCGCGGGCACGCCATTTGCCGTCTCGTGGCGTCTGCCGCAGATTGATTTGCCAAAGGACACGCAACTCTCTGAATCGCTCATCGTCTCGCAGGGCGAATGGCCCGTTGCAGAGTTCAACGCGCTTGATGGACTTCTTCCCGTTATCGAACGCCGTCGCGGTGGCGAGTCGGGCGTAAAGAGCGTGCTCTTCCTCACGGGCGATGAACTGTGGCGATTCGGCGACGCGAAGCGCTGGTCGTGGCCGCTGCTGGCCTCGGCGCTATCGCGCTCCGACTCGCCGCAGGGCGACGCGCTCAAGGACGCACGCACGCAGGATCTCGTCGGCCTCGGCCTCGTGCCAAAGCTCGCGCGGGAGCCGCGCGGCTGGATCATCGAGCACGAGGACGGACTGCGCACGACGGTGCTCGTGCTCGACGGCGTGGTTGCGGACATCAACTTCGCCGCGCAGGCGCGGGACAACACAATTTATTCGGCGCAACTCCTTCGCTCGCCCGTGCCCGCAGAGAACCACTTCAGCCGGCTCGTCGCGGTGGTGGACGACTTCTTCCGCAGCGGCGAGCCGCCGTGGCCGGTGGAGCGGAGCGTGTTGCAGACGGGCCTGATGGAGGCGTTCCGCAAATCCGGCGCGACGCCCGGCATCCGCATCATGACGCCGCAACTGCGCCTGCGTTATTCGCGCTGAACTTGGGCGGTGGCGAACGGCACCACCTCAAACACGCACAGCGGAAAGTTTGCGGCTTCCTCTGCGCTGCTGAACAGCTTGGTGTCGAGGTTCCGGAAGCCTGCCGCGCGATTCATCGCGTCGAACTGTGCCGAGTCGCGAAGGACGATGATAAACATCGCTCCGGATTCGCGGAATCGCTCTGGAGTCGCGCCGGGTTCGTCGCCGAGCCAGCGTTCGCCGAGCAGGAACGCCGTGTAAAAGCCCGCGCGCCCACCCTGCATCAGCGCGCTGCCAGCGATGGGGCCACCTAAGTTTTTCGCACGCATCTTCGCTGCGAGTTCGTGTGCGAATTCACTCGCGTAATTGGGCAGGCCATTCAGCGACGCCGTGCACCAGAGCAACGCGAGCAGCGCAAAGGAGGCGAACGCGCGTTGCAGCCAGCGCCATTCAAATACTTCGTTTCCGTCGCGCCGCTGCGCCCATTGTGAAACCGCTCCGGCGACAGCGACCCACACAAACGGCAACAGGGCGTAGAAGTAACGTTGCTCCGCGCGCTCAAGCAGCACTGGCAGGTAAATCGCCATCAGGCACGCGCACGGGACGACGGCCCAGCGCCAGCGCTCGCGAGCGAGCGTCTCGCGCCACTGACGCGGCACGCACGCGCACACGGCGAGCGCGATCACGCCGAGCCAGCACAAATCAAGGCCCGGCAATGCGCGCGCGAATGCCTGCGCACCCGGATGCCGCGCCGCCGTGGCGAGCCCAGCCGGGTTGACGCCACCGAGCATCGAGAGTTCGCTGCCGAGGTTGTTCGCGATGACATCGAATTGATGGCGAAAATTTTCCGCACTGTCGAACGGTGACCAATGTTCATACGGCATTCGTGACGGGTCTTCCCATGCAGTGAGCCGGCCGGGCTCCGGTTGGTGAAACGTCCGCAGCGCGGGATGATAGCGCGCGCGATCCGCCGGCCCTGCCACGGCGTGTGCGATGCGCGCGGTGGTCGAGAATGTTGGCCGTCCGTATTTAAGCGAGATCGTGGCAATCCACGGCAGCACAATCACGACAGCAGTAAGCAACGTGATGCCGAACTGGTAAAAGGCTCGTTGCCGCTGTTCGGTTTTCGTGAACCCGATGAGTGCGGCCAGCGTGGAACCGACCAGCAACGCGAGCGGCAACGCGACGGCTTTGGCGAGATAGGCAAGGCCCCACCAGAATCCGGTGATGACGGCCGCGTGGCGTTCGTTGAGCCAGCGTTCTTCAAGCATCGTGGCGATTGCGAACGCGATGAGGCCCGCGACGAGCAGGTCGGGCGAGATGTTCCGCACGGACCAGAACACGCTCGCGAGCGCCGCGAGCCACGCGCCGAGAACGTATGCCCTTTCTCGCAAACGAAATGCGTGAAACACCGCCACACAGCCCCAGAAGAACACGACCGCCGACAGCGCCATCACGATGCGCGCGGCCACGAGCGGGGCGAGGCCGAGCTTGAGCAGCGGCGCGAGCAGCCACACGAAGAGCGGGCTCCAATAGCCGGAAACGGCCAGTTCGATTTGTCCGGTTGTGTAGTAGTGCGCGAGGCGCAAATAGGCGACGGCGTCGGTGTTGAGTTGGTCCGCGTTGCGCCAGGCGGCGACGATGAGCAGGAGCAGTTGCGCTCCGAACGCGAGCATCACGGCGCGGCGCGCCTGCGGCGGGAAGGCTGCCAGCGTGCTGCTCATGGCGTCTTCTTTCGACCGAGAAAGCGGATTTTTCCCCGGCGGAATGAGCAACGCTCAGGTTCGAAGTGCTTGCGCAGCGTGCGGAGAACCATTTCCGGTTGCGACAGCCATTGCTCGTAGGTGACGATTTCATTCTCCGTCATGACGGCGAGCGCGTCGAGTTTGTCCCAGCAACGGCGCGCGAACGGAAGGCGCGTCACGAAATGCACGAAGCGCAGGAACGGCGTGTCCCACGGCTCGATGACCATGAAGCGTCCGCCGTCGCGGAGCACGCGCGCGGCCTCGGCGACGGTTTGATCGAGGTCGGCGGGCAGCTCCGGCAGGTGATGCAGGCCGCCTTGCACGATGAGGATGTCTCGGCTGCGGTCAGCGAACGGCAGCTTGCGACAATCTGCGGCGATGGTGCGGGCGCGGCCCGTGTATTGCGCGAGCAGCGCGGGCGAAAGGTCCACGCCCTCAAGGTGCGTGAAGCCGAGGCGTTCGAGCGCAACGAGGCCGTTGCAGCGTCCGCAGAAGATTTCCACGATTTCAACATCGCGCCGCCATGCATCCGCACCGAGCAGGCGGAGACGTGCGGTGAATTTTTCAATTTCTTCCTCCGGCGTCTCGAAGCGCAGATACGCCTGCTCCCATGCGTTCGGCGCGGGCGCGGCGTTGTCTTGGGGTGTGGAACTCATTTGCGTCGCAGACCGAGGATGCTCAACACGAAACCCGACAGCATCGTCTGGAATCCCAGCGCCGTGAGTGTCACGCCGGGGATGACCCACCGCATCGTGTGCGCGTAGTCGAGCCGGCCAAAATTCGCGAGCCGCCAGAGATTTACCGCGCCGAGCAGCAGCGCGATTCCGCCGAGCATCGCCGCGCCGCCGAGCAGCAGGCCGCGTTCGAGGCTGAAGAAGTTCAGGAAGCGCGCGAGCGCCGGCTGCTCCGGCAGCAGGCCGATGTCCACGGCGAAGGCGCGCGCGAACACGGCGAACTGCACCGACTGATAGCCGACAAGCAGCGCGAGGCTCGCGAAGAGCAGCGTATGCGCGTCGAACGTCACGCCGCCGAGCGTCGCGCCCGGCAGCGCGATGGCGTAGCCGAGCGCGCCGAGCAGCATCAGCGCCGCGCCCGGCAGCAGGAACAGCCAGCGCGGACTGCACAGCAGGAAAAACCGCAGCGTGCGCCAGCCGTCGCGCAGCGTGCGAAGGTGGGATTTGTGGACGGTGCGTCCGTCGGGATGCAGCGTGATGGGCACCTCGGCAATGCGCGCGCCGTGCAGGCTCGACTTGATGACCATCTCGATGGCGAACTCCATGCCAGTGCAGCGCAGTTCGAGCCGGTCGAAGAGCGCTTTCGTGAAGCCGCGCAGTCCACAATACACGTCATGCACCGGCGCGGCGAACATCGTGCGCGCCATCTTCGAGAACATCGGGTTGCCGAGCCAGCGGTGCGACGGCGGCATCGCGCCCTCCTTCACACAACCGCCGCCGCTGGGCAAACGGCAGCCCTGCACAAGTTCCGCGCCGCGGCGTAGTTCATCCAGAAACGGTTTGAGCGCGAGGAAGTCGTAGCTGTCGTCCGCGTCGCCCATGATGACGAACTTTCCGCGCGCGGCGTCGATGCCGTTCATGAGCGCGTGACCATAACCGCGCGCCGCGACGGGCACGACGCGCGCGCCGAGCTTCGCCGCGAGTTCGCGCGAACCGTCCGTGCTGCCGTTGTCCGCGACGATGATTTCGCCGGCGACATTGTGCTGACCGAAGAATTGCTGCGCCTTCTTGATGCACGTGCCGAGCGTCTCGGCCTCGTTGAGGCAGGGCATGACGATGGACAATTCAACGGCGTCCGCGGGCGGAACTGTCGCGCTGGCCGGAGTGCTGGTCACGCGGCGAGAATGGCAGAACGTGGCGGGGAAGGACAGGTGGAAACTGTAGTGAGCGCGAACTGTGTGCGCTTCAAAACTGCTTCAAAAACCGCACGTCGTTTTCGTAGAAGAGGCGGATGTCGTTGATGCCGTAGCGGAGCATGGCGATGCGTTCGATGCCGAAGCCGAACGCCCAGCCGGTCCACACTTCGGGATCGTAGCCGACGGTCTCGAACACCTGCGGATGCACCATGCCGCAGCCGGCGATCTCCAACCAGTCCTTGCCCATCTTCTTGACGAGCGAGTTGGTGAAATCAATCTCGTAGCTCGGCTCGGTGTAGCTGAAATAATGCGGCCGGAAACGGATCTTCACGTCGCTGCCCATGAGTTCCTTGAAAACAAATTCGACCGTGCCCTTGAGATCGCCGACGGTGACGTTCTTGTCCACGTAAAGTCCTTCGATCTGGTGGAAGGTGGGATTGTGCGTGGCATCGGCGTTGTCGCGGCGATAAACGCGGCCCGGCACGATGATGCGCACGGGCGGCGCTTGTTTCTCCATCACGCGAATCTGCACGGAGGAAGTGTGCGTGCGGAGCAAACGCTTGTCAGTGGTGTTGAGATAAAACGTGTCCTGCGAATCGCGCGCGGGATGGTCGGCGGGCGTGTTGAGCGCGTCGAAGCAATGATACTCGTCCTCGATCTCCGGCCCGTCAGCCACGGCAAAACCGATTTTGCGGAACGCGCGGACGATGTCGTCGGTGACCTGCGTGAGCGGATGCAATTTGCCGAGCGCGCGGCGGCGGCCGGGCAGGGTGAAATCGGTCGGCTCTTTGGGAAGCGAAGCAGCGAGTTCGAGTTCTTCGCGGCGCGAAACGAGCGCGGCTTCGAGTTCGACCTTCGCGGCGTTGATGAGTTTGCCGGCGGCGGGCCGTTCCTCTTTCGAAAGCGAGCCGAGTTGTTTCATCAGCGCGGTAAATTTTCCGTGCGGCCCGATCCACGCGCCCTTGGCGTGATCGAGCACCGCGAGATCAGGTGCGGCTTTGAGTTCCGCAAGCGCGGTTTGCTTGAGCGGTTCGATTTCGTTGAGCAGCGACATGAGCGGAAGAATTCAGGAGACAGGATTCAGAATCCAGAATTAAAGCAAAACGGGCGGCCCTTGCGGAGCCGCCCGATTGCGAAATGTGATGTCGAGACGGTCAGGCTTTTGCCGCAGCTGTGTGCTTTGTCTGAAGCGCGCCCTGCGCGAGCTTGATGAGTTCGCCGAAGGCCGCGGCATCCGTGGCGGCGAGATCGGCGAGGACCTTGCGGTCGAGCGCGCATTGGGCGGCCTTGAGGCCCTCAATGAAGCGGCTGTAGGTCATGCCCGCGGCGCGGGTGGCGGCGTTGATGCGAACCTGCCAGAGATAGCGGAAGGTGCGCTTCTTCGTCTTGCGGTCGCGGTAGGCGTATTGACGGCCGTGATCGAGCGCGTCGGAGGCGTAGCGGTAAAGTTTGGAGCGCTTGAGGCGGAAGCCCTTTGCGGCCGTGATAATGCGCTTGCGGCGTTTGCGGGAGGCGGGGGCGTTGGTTACTCGCATGGTTCGTTAAATCGTTGAATGGTTGAATCGTGAATCGTTCAGTGGCTGAACGGGAGATTTTGCGTCACGCGGTAGGTGTCGGTCGGGCTGACCTCGACGGCGCGTCCGAGGCGGCGTCGGCGCTTGGAGCTCTTGTGCTGGAGCAGGTGGCGCTTGCCGGGGTGCATGCGCATCACCTTGCCGCGGCCGGTGATCTTGAACCGCTTGGCCACCGACTTGCGCGTCTTGATGCCTTTGGGACGTCTCATATCTCGTTATCCGTTTCTCAAAAAGAGCGGGCAAGGTAGCCCCCGCGTCCGGGCGAGGCAAGCGATTATTTTTGCGCGGAGAAAACTTTTTTCCTCGCGAAAGAAACACTTCCGCGCGATGTTCTGCGCAGAAAGCGGACGCTCTTTGGCACCTGAATTTGAACATGGTTTTAACCCTGCCATGCTCGTGTAAGAAACAAAGTCCTTGAACCGTAATTAAACAAAAAAACGGGGCATAGGCGCGATGGTGGCCGACAGGCCTTCACTGGAAGTCGTAAGCCACCGGCCGGTCCCATTTGTTTCACTCCGCAGTTCAAAGGAACTGTTCATCCACGGCATTACGGCGGGGTTATTTTTTCCGGCACGCAGTTCGTGCATGCCGCCGCGCAAATTGAGGTTGAATCGCAAACAAGTCCGCTCCGTCCATTGCCAAGCCCTATGAAACCACTTCTTGCCTCCGCGCTGGTTCTCTCGCTCGTGATTGCGCCCGCTCCGCTCCGCGCCGCCGAGCCGGTGAAGAATGTTGACTCCAAGCCCGCACCCGAGCCACTCAAGATCGGCCAGCCCGCGCCGGACTTCCGCATCAAGGACACGAGCGGCAAGGAAATCAGCCTCGCCGAACTCAGCGCCAAAGGCCCCGTGCTCGTCCGCCTGACGTGCGGCTGCCTCGGTTGCGACAAGGAACTGCCCTACTTTCAGGCGCTGCACGAGGCCTACAAGTCGCAGGGCCTCGTGAGCCTCGCCGTCTTTCGCGAGCCGGACGCGAAGGTTGAAACCTACGTGAAGCAGAAGCAGCTCGACATGCTCTACGCCGTGGACTCGAAGGGCGCGAGCTGGGACGTGTGGCACACGAAGACGATGCCGAGCAATTTCCTCGTCGAGAAGGGCGGCAAGATCGCCGCCATCTCCACCGGCTGCGACCCGAGCGGCCTCATCGCCAAGCGACTTTCTGAAAAGGCCGCCGGCCTCGTTGGCTCTGAAGCCGTGGACGTGAAGTCGAAGGTGGACGCGTTAAAGACGCCGAAGAAGTAACCGGGAAATTTTCGCAAGCAAAAGGCGCAAGAGGTTTCAACCCTTGCGTCTTTTGCGTTTCACGAAAATCAGTTCATCACGGCGGCGGCTCCGTTACGGTCGTCGTGCGCGGCGGGGCGTTTTTGACGTGCTTGTCAAACCACGCGATCATTTCAGCAATCACGTGCTCCACGGATTCGCGCCCTTCATACGCGTGTGACTCGTGCGGCAGCAACACGAGACGCGCCGTCCCTCCGTTGCCCTTGATCGCCTGATAGAGCCGCTCGCTCTGCGTTGGGAAGGTGCCCGGATTGTTGTCCGCCAGCCCGTGCACAAGAAGCAACGGGGCTTTGATTTTGTCGGCCTGCATGAACGGCGACATTTTCAGATACGCATCCGGCGAATCCCACAGCGTGCGCCGCTCGTTTTGAAATCCAAACGGCGTGAGCGTGCGGTTGTAGGCGCCGCTGCGCGCGACGCCGGCGCGGAACAGGTCCGAGTGCGCGAGCAGGTTCGCCGTCATGAACGCGCCGTAACTGTGGCCGCCGACGCCGACGCGATCCGGGTCGGTGACACCGAGTTCCACGGCCTTGTCAATCGCCGCCTTCGCGCTCGCGACGACCTGCTCGACAAACGTGTCATTTGCCGTCTTGTCCCTGCCGACGATGGGCATCGAGGCGCCGTCCAGCACAACGTAGCCCTGCGTGAGCAGGAAGAGATGCGACGACCCGTTGAACGTGGTGAAGCGGTTCGGCGAGCCGCTCACCTGGCCCGCGGTGTCCACATCGTTGAATTCGCGCGGGTAGGCCCACAGGATTGTCGGCATCCGCGTGCCGGGCTTGTAATCCGCCGGCAGGTAAAGCGTGAACGAGAGCGGCACGCCGTCCGCGCGCTGATACGTGACGATTTGTTTGCGGATGCCGCGCAACTGCGGCGCTGAATCGGGGAAATCCGTCAGCGCGACCGTGTTGGTGTTGACCAAGTCGCGCAGGCAGTAATTCGGCGGTTTCGCGGGCGACTCGCGGCGCGTGATGATTTTGGAAGCGTCATCTGCCGCGAGCGCCACGACTGTTTCATAGGAAAAATCATCGCTTTGGAACAGCCGCTCGGTCTGGAGCGTCGCGATGCTCAACCGGTCAAGGAAGGGCCGTTCGCCTTCCGGCGTCGCGCCGGAGCCAACGAGATAAATCTGGTTTTGAAAAACCCGCATGACGCGGTGCCCCGTCGGCAGCGTGCGCAGCAGCGGCGAGCCGGGGTCGTTGTAACGGTCGTCGGACGCGCGGCTCCACACGAGGCGCGGTGCCTCGTCGGGGCTGTCCGGGTCCACGAGCCACGTCTTGTTCCGGCGCGCGCTGGCGGAGGATTCACGCAGGAGCGCCACGTAGCTTTTCTCGCCCCAATTCAGCGCGGCGAAACGGAACTCGGTCTTCGCAAGTTCCGCGGGCGGGCCGGCGAACGGCGCCTTCAACATCATCACGCGGTCGCGGTGCGGCACTTTTTTGCGCGGGTCGCCGCCGTCCAGCGCCTCGACCCACACGAGCGTCGCCGGCGCGGTGGGCCGCCAGTGGAACAGCCGCGGCCCCGGCAGCACGCCGCCGATGGGCACTTCCTCCGCGAGCGGCAGGCTTGCGACATGATGCTCCGGCCGTCCGGCAAGGTCCCACACTTCGACCTCGCGAGGAAAGGCGCTCGCGGGAAGTTGATATGAAAACGGCCGGTGCACGCGCGACACGAGGATGTGCTGGCCGTCGGGCGACGGCTCGAATGAACTGTGGATGCCGGTCCTGCCGATGGGCGTGAGCGCGGCGCTTTTCACGTTCACCAGCGCAAGCTGGGCCGTGCAGAAATAGCGGAAGAGTTCCTCGTCGTGGGGATTTTCCAGCAAATCCTGAAACGTGCGGATCGGCGCGATGGTGCCGCTTGATTCCTGCGTGACGGGGCCGGTTGGGATTTTCGGCGAAGGCGGCGGAACCTTGTCGCGGTTCGCGGGGATCGTCTGCACGAGAATCGTCTGGCTGTCGGGCATCCACTGGAACGACTCGCCGTGCGCGGCGCTGACGACGACGCCTTTGATGCGCCGCGCCGCGCCGGTGGCGGCTTCGCCGACCCACAACTCCACCTCGCGCGTGCCGTAGCGCAGGAAGGCAAACTGCGTCCCGTCCGGCGACCACACGGGCAATGACACGCGCGCGTTTGGCGCGATGGGCACCTTGCGCTCGCGTCCGTCGGGGATGCTCTTCACGATCAGCGACACGGCGCGGTGCGTGATCTGCGGGCCGCTGTTCTGTGTGTTGATGCGGATTCCGGCGAGGCCCTTCCACGGCTCGGTCAAATCGGCGAGCGATGGATAACGCGCGCGTTGCAGCAGCAGCATCCGGTCCCGCTGCGGGCTGAGGGACATGATCGGCGACGCGGGCGTGTCGAGGATTTGCGGGATGGGCGCGGGTGCCTTCCGATAGGCCTCATCCGCCCGTAGCCACGCCGGCGTGGTGAGGAGAAGCAAGCACAGCGCGATCAAAAGTCGCGGAGAAGATTGCCGTGCGTTGCGTCCGGACAAATACATGTCGTTCTGGTGGTGACAACCAGTTTCGCAAAATTTACGCCGTCGTGCAAGCGCGAGAACGCCGCGCGCCATTGCTTCCACTCATTTTGCGGATTGCAATTCACCCCGCACCCCGTTATTTCTCTGCGCGTTCGCACCCAAAATTGATTGAGAGAATCGCTATGGCCCAGACCATTTACCACCCGAGCGTCGAAGGCGCCCAGCACGGCGGCAAGGGACTCGAAGGCTTCCTCGACTTCGCCAAGAAGTCCGGCGCGCGCGGCGCGCAGCCGAGCAACTACATGCTCCAGGGCGGCAAGCTCTTCCGCCCCGTGCAGGAGATTCGCGACGCCTTCACCACGCGCGGCCTCGTGCTCGACGGCATTTCCGCGCACTGTCCCTTCTGGGTGCACACGAGCATCTGGACCGGCACCAAATCCGGCAACCCCTTCATCGCGCCCGACATCGCCAAAAAGTCGCCGCAGGAAATCGAGAAGTGGCACGAGACCTACCTGCTCAAGCTCATGGATCTCGCGGCCGAACTCGGCGTGAAGATTATGCCGATGTTCTGGGGCGTCTCGCACGGATGGGAACTCGCCACCGGCTATCCATGGGGCTTCTGGGCCGGCGGCGGGTTTGATCTGCTCAAGGAAGGCAACGCGCGCTTCGTGAAAAAAACCGCGAAGCTCCGCAAGCACGCGAATTCACTCGGCATCAAGCTCTGCCACGAAATTCATCCCGGCACCGCCGCGATGTGCGCGGACGACTTCAACACGCTCGTCAGCATCTGCGACAACGACCCGTGCCTCGGCGTCAACGCCGACCCCTCGCACTGCTGGGAAGGCGAGGACTGGGAGACGCGCTTCCGCAAGGTCGCCAGCCGCGTGTATGCCTGCCACGTGAAGAACTTCGTCATCCGCGGCGGCGTGCCGCTGCGCGCGATGAAGCCCAACTGGCCCGACCGCGCCATGCAGTTCACCGACCTGCCCAGCGGCGACCTCAACATGATCCGCTACGCCGAGATGCTTGTGGACATCGGCTACCCAAAACGCTTCTGCGCCGCGATGGGCCGCAAGACCGCGCCGCTCATCGTCGAGGCCGAGAGCGCGTATCGCGACCTTGACGCGTGCAGCGCCAACGGCATCGCCTACGTGCGCGACCATCTCTGCTTCCCGCTCGCCGCTGGCTCCTTCGAGGAAGGCATGGGTGCGTAACGGCGAAAGCTTAACTCAACTTCACAGCGAAGGGCGCGGCGTAAGTCGCGCCCTTTGTGCTTTTCGCACCGTGCGGGCACTTGAAGAAAACTCCCGCGTAAGCGATGCTGGGCCAGTTACCACGACGACAATGGAGAGCGATGAAATTGACTGGCCAACCGAACCACTGCCGCGCGCTGACGCTGAAAGAGTTGTTAGTAGTCGTTGTGATGCTTGTGATTCTCGTGTTCTTTTTGCTCCCATTCTTTGCAGGCCGCGAAAGGCATGGCCCGCGTGTTAAGTGTATTCTCAATCTCAAACAGATCGGTTTGGCTTATCGTGTATTTGCAAACGATCGCGACGATCAGTTTCCTTTCACCGTGACGAACTCGTTCGGATTTCAAAACGATCGCCGCGCTTGGATGCACTACCTCGCTATGTCAAATGAGCTTGGCAACGCTAAGGTCTTGGTTTGTCCGCGCGATCAAACGCGAATGAATAAGCTGAAGTTGGAGCAAAAGTTCGACGATGTGGCTGGGGTCTTATTTCGGCAGCAGGATGGTGTGGTCAGTTACTTCGTCGGTCTGGATGCAAAAGATGGTTCGCCTGAAACGATATTGGGTGGAGACTATGACTTTGCCAGCAATGGAACGGAACAAAACTCGCTGCTGTATCTGCACAGAACGAATTCTGTCTGGTGGACAGATCGATTGCACACAAACGGCGGCAACATTGTGCTCGGCGATGGACGTGTGGAGCAAGTTGACGGTAGAAAATTTCAGGAACAGCTTCGTTTATCTCCGCTCGAAACCAACCGCCTCCTGATGCCGCTGCCGTGATTGTTGCGGCTACTCCCTCTCCAAAATCGCCATCGCCGCCGCGTGGCCTTCCGTGTGGCTGAGGCTCAGGTGCACCTTCGTTGCGCCGCGCGCTTCGAGTAGCTTCACGCCGCCGCCGTGCAGCACCACGTAGGGTTCGCCACTCTCCTTGCGGCAGACTTCCATGTCCTGCCAGCCGAGCTGCGCGCCGATGCCCGTGCCGAACGCCTTCGAGATCGCCTCCTTCGCCGCGAAGCGCGCGGCCAGATGCGGCGCGGGGTCCTTGTGCGTGAGGCAATACGCGATCTCGCCCGGCCGCAAGATGCGCGTGAGAAACCGCTCGCCGAACTTCTCGAACGACGCGCGGATGCGCGCCACCTCGATGATGTCAATGCCGGTGCCTAAAATCATAAGGAAGTGCGAAGTGAGAAGTTCGAGGGGACGAACGGTGCGGTTTGCAGGTCACTCTTCGTCCCTCTCACTTCGCACCTTTCTTCATCACTGCCAGCATTTCCTTCACAGCGCGTTCAATGCCGACCATCACAGCGCGGCTGATGATATGATGGCCGATGTTCAACTCGACGAGATGCGGCACGCGCGCGAGCATCGGCGGCACGTTTTCGCACGTGAGTCCGTGGCCGGCGTTGACGCGCAGGCCGAGCGAGTGCGCAAGCTTCGCGGCGTCGGCGAGCCGTTTCAACTCGCGCTCGCGGCGGCACATTCCACTGAAATGCTCCGCGTAACTGCCAGTGTGCAGCTCGATGAACTGGCTGCCAATCTCCGCCGCGGCCTCGACCTGCTCGCGGTCAGGCGCGATGAACAAGCTCACCTCGATGCCCGAGTCATTCATGCGCTTGCGTGTTGCGGTCAACGCCTTCAACTGTCCGTGCGCGTCGAGGCCGCCCTCGGTTGTCACTTCCTGGCGGCGCTCGGGCACGAGGCACACGATGTCGGGCTTTAACTTCAACGCGATGCGGATGATTTCCTCCGCGTTCGCCATTTCGAGGTTGAGCCGTGTTGAAATTTTCCTGCGCAGCTCCCGCACGTCGCGGTCCTGAATATGGCGGCGATCCTCGCGCAGGTGCGCGGTGATGCCGTGGCAGCCGGCGCGTTCGCACGCGAGCGCGGCGGCGACCGGATCAGGCTCGCCGTGGCGGCGGCCGCGATAGCGCGCCTCGCGCAGCGTGGCGACGTGGTCAATGTTGACGCCGAGTTTCAGCATGGCGCGTGCAGTTAAACCACGAATGGACACGAATCAACACGAATGATTTCTCCACATCGGCGGCTTCGGCTTTTGCGCGAAGGCCACGCTCACTTCTTCGGTGTCGGCGGCGTTGCGAGCGGCTTCGGTGGCGGATAGTTCCACGCGGGAAAGTCCGGGTTGTCGAGCCAGCGCGCGAGCAGGACGAGTTCGATGCCGGTGAGGCCGATGTGCGACTTGCGCGAGAGATGCAGTTCACGCGGCCCGCTCGCGGTGATTTCGGTGACGGTGTTGCCGAGCAGAGGCGTGATGGCGGCGAGCCAGTCCTGTCCGGGCGACGGCCCGAGCCGGGTCGGGTCGTTGCTGAGCATCGTGAGCAGTTGCGAGATTTGCCGCCACTGCTGCAGCCGTGCCTGCGTGATTTCCCAGTCATAATAGACGACGTTCGTGCGACCGGTGAACTGCGCGAACAGCTCCGCCGGCGGCGGGTTTGTGTTCGGCGTCTGCGGCACGATTCCCGCCATTGTGCCCAGCAGCGCGAAGTCCCCGCCCGGCTCCGGAGCGGTGCGCAGGAAGGGCACCAAAATCGGCAGCCCACGCCAGACAACCTCGTTGCGGTTGGTGACGAAAAGGAATTCACCGAAGAACTGCGGGCCGAGATTTGTCCGCGCGAAGGTTTCGATTCCCGGCGCGATGCGGGGAATCTGCGCGACGGCGTCGGGCAGCGGCGCGGCGAGAAAGGTCTGATACGGAATATCGCTGCGCGACCATGTGTAGAACTGGTCCGGCGGCGCGGCGAGTTGAAGTTGCGCCAAGCCCGGCAGCCGCTGAAGCTGAGCGGCGACGCCCCGCCCGGCGGTGAAGCTCACGAGCGGGTCCTGGATGCTGTTCGTCGGCACGCGCCACGGCGCGAGATTGAGCGCGAGCGAATCTGCGAACGTGAACTTCGCCTCGGTGCGGATGCTGTTTGTGTGCGCAGAGAAGGCGATGTCCACGTGCGGCCAATCCATCAGCGCGGGCCACCCAATGATCTTCGCGAGTTGCGGCGTGAGGGAAACGTGAAGCCAGTTCGTCGCCGCCAGACTGTCCTTTTTCACCGCGTTGATCCATTCACTCCCGGCGGAATTCCCTGCTGAACCTCCGCTAATCAGCAGCCATTCGCCATCCTGTTTGAACTGCATGGACAGGGCTGCCGACGTGATCGTCTTTCCCCATTCCTCGGCGCGGGTCGCCGGCAGTCGAATTGCTAGAAGCCAGCCCGGAGCAGTGTCACCACCGCGAACAGCAAGGATGGATTCAGCGGAAGCAATGTCGCCGAGCACGGACCGCAGCGGCGCGAGAAATTTCTCACGATCGCCCGGCGAATTCGTTGTGAAACCCCGCGTGGCCGCGACCGCAAGCTTCTCCAGCGTCGTGCGGATCAGCTCCTGCGAGGCGGGCAGTTTCAAGATTTCGGACAGCTTCTGCGTGTCGGGATTTTTCGCGAGTGCATCCGTGCCTGCGAAGTGAACCAGCAGCGCAACGTCGGGCGGATTCTGCGCGGACGCGGCAGGCATCGGCGCGGGCGCCGGTTTGGGTTTGCACGCCGCGACAAGCGCGGCGCACGCGAGCAGCGTGATGACGGCGAACCTTCTCATAGTGGCCGCACTGAATTGCCAGAGCTGCGGGCGCGAAGCAAATGGAAAGAGAGGCCAGAGGCATTTGAGGCGAAAGGCGGAGTGAGATGTGACAACGATTTGAACTATCGCCTCTCCGCCTCATGCCCCTCGCCTTTCATCTATTGCCTCAAATGCCTCTCGCCCCTTAAATCAGCCATGCCGATTTTCTACGACACGCACGCGCATCTGGATTTCGACGACTTCGCCGCCGATGTCGAGCAGGTTGTTGCGCGCGCGGCGGAGGCGGGCATCGCGAAGATCATCACCATCGGCACGGACCTCGACAGCAGCGCGCGCGCGGTGAAGCTGGCGGAGCGATTCTCGAACGTGTTCGCCGTCGTGGGCTGGCATCCGGGCCACGCGAGCGAGGCGCCGGCGGACATCCGCGCGCCGCTGCGAACGCTCGCAAAACATTCAAGAGTCGTCGGCATCGGCGAAACCGGATTGGATTATTTCCGCCTCCCCAGCGGCAATGGCGGTTCTGCGGAGGACGACGCGCGCATCAAACAAAAGCAGGCCACACTTTTTTCGCAGCAGCTTGAGGTCGCGTCGGAGCTGGGGCTGAACGTGGTCATCCACGAGCGCGTGGCGTTCGCGGATGTCGTGGAACAGTTCCAGCCGTTCGCGTCGCGTGTGCGCGGCGTGTTCCACTGCTTCGTCGGCGATGCGGCGGCGATGCAGCGCGTGATCACGCTCGGTTCGCTCGTGAGCTTCACTGGGATCATCACGTTCAAGAACGGCCAGAACGCGCGCGACACGCTCGCGGCGACGCCGATGGGCAAGTTCATGCTGGAGACGGACAGCCCGTTTCTCGCGCCGGTGCCGTTTCGCGGGAAGCGCTGCGAGCCGGCCTACGTGCGGGAGATCGCGGCCGCAGCGGCACAGGTGAAGAACTGTTCGCCGGAGGAACTCAGCGCGGCGACGTGCGCGACGGCGGAGGAATTTTTCCGCGGCCTGAGTGGCGGAGTTTGAGTTTGCCCGGCGTTTGCTTCGGCGTCATCTTGGCGTGAGCCGACTCCACCGCCGAAACAAGCGGGCCGGAGCGTTCATGATGAAGAAGCTGGATGTCAAAAGCGGGTCGCTGGCCGGGATCGGCTTGGTGTTCCTCTTTCTCGTTGCCAGCCTTGTGCTGCTCGGCTGGCTGCTCGACATCACCGCGCTCAAGAGCGTGCTGCCGGGCCTCGTGACGATGAAGGCGAACACGGCCGTGGGATTCATCCTCGCGGGGTTGTCGCTATGGATGCTGCACAAGGAGCCGGTGAACCCGCAGCGACGGCAGATGGCGCTGGTGCTCGCGCTGGGAGTGTTCGCGCTGGGAAGCCTCACACTGGCGGAACATTTTCTCGGCTGGGAACTGCGCATTGATGAACTGCTCTTCCGCGATCCGGAGCCGGAGGAGCCGGGGCATCCGGGGCGGATGTCAGCGAGTTCGGCGCTGGCCTTCCTGTTGAGCGGCATGGCGATTGTGATGCTGGGGCGGACGCCGAAGTTCCAGATGCGGTCGGTGCTGGCGGGCTTTCTTGCGGCCACGGTGCTGGCGCTGGGCGCGGTGGCGTTCTCGGGTTACTTGACGGAGATTCCAATCGGGCACGGCTGGGGCAGCCTGACGAAGATGGCGGTGCACTCGGCGGTGTGCTTCATGGTGCTGGGCTTTGGCATCATGGCCATCGCGTATCGCGAGAGCCGCCAGCAGACCTCGGACGTGTTTGGGTGGCTGCCGTTTCTCGTGGCGTTCAGCGTCATGCTCGCGACACTGATGCTCTGGCAGGGACTGAATGCGGAGGAATTCCGCCAGATGCAGGGCACGGTGGATTTGGTGGCACGCAACACGCAATCGCAAATCAAGGCGCAGCTTCAGGTCCGGCTCCAGTCCCTCGAACGCCTCGCGCGCCGCTGGGAAACGCGCGGCCATGCCGACCGCGCCGACTGGGAATACGACGCGCACCTTTACCTCGGCCATTATCCCGATTGCCAGGCGATCCAGTGGCTTGACGCCACGAACCGCCTCCAATGGATCGTCCCGACCGAGGGCAACGAGGCCGCGCAAAATCTCCAGCTCGATTCTGACCGCTCAGTGAAACAGGGCCTCGCGCGGGCGGTGCTGGAACACGATCTCGCCCTCACGCGCACCACCGATCTCGTGCAAGGTGGGAAGGGCTTCCTCGTCATCGTGCCCGTGTTCGTCACGAACCGTCACGAGGGTTTCATCGTCGCATCATTCCGTTTTTCCGAACTGCTGGACACGACGCTTGCCGACGCGCTTCGCGGCTACTCGGTTGTGCTGCGCGACGGCGGCGATGAAGTTTATCGCCGCTCGGAAGCCGACCGCGAGCTGGAGGACTGGACCAAGTCGCTCGAACTTTCCGCCCGCGGCATGCACGGATTTTCTTGGACACTGCGCGTCTGTCCCAAGCCTGAAACCATCGCCGACGCGCGTTCATATCTGCCGGACGCCGCGCTGATTGCGGGCGTGCTGCTTTCGGGCCTGCTCGGTTTGGCGGTGCAGTTCGGTCGCACCGCCCGGCTGCGTCACCGCGAGAGCGAGGCATCCAACCGCGCGCTCGAAGCCGAGATTCACGAGCGCAAGCGCGCCGAGGAGGCGTTGCGCGCCAGCGAGGAACACTTCCAGCTCGCCGTGCGCGGCTCCAGCGACGGGTTGTGGGACTGGGACCTCGCAAAGGGCACGGTTTATTATTCGCCGCGCCTGAAGGAACTCCTCGGGTTCGCCGAGCACGAGATGGCGAACGACTTCGCGTCATTTGAAACGAAACTTCATCCCGATGACCGCGAGCGTGTGATGCGCGCGGTGAACGCGCATCTCGACAAGCACGCGCCCTACGATGTCGAGTATCGGCTTCGCACCAAATCCGGCGCGCACCGTTGGTATCGCGCGCGCGCCCATGCCGTGTGGGACGCCAGCGGCAAGCCCGTGCGCATGGCCGGCTCGCTCATTGACATCCACGACCACAAGCTTGCGCAGGAGGCGTTGCGCGAAAGCCAGCAGCGCTTGCAGGCCGTCCTCGACAACTCCGCAGCCGTCATTTACCTCAAGGACACGTCGGGGCGTTATCTTCTGATCAACGAACGCTTCGAGCGCCTCTTCCACGTCACGCGCAGTCAGATCGTCGGCAAAACCGATCACGACGTTTTTCCAAAGGAAATGGCCGAATCGTTCCGCGCCAACGACCGCCGGGTGATTGAAGAGGGACGCGTCGTTGAATTCGAGGAGATCGCGCCGCACGAGGACGGTCTGCACACTTACATCTCCATCAAGTTTCCACTGCGGGACGCCGCCGGGCAGATTTACGCCGTCGGCGGCGTCTCGACCGACATCACGGCCCGCAAGCACGTCGAGGAGGCGCTGCAACACGCGCACGACGAGCTGGAGCAGCGGGTGCGCGAGCGGACCGCGCAACTCCAGCGCATGAACCAGTCGCTCATCGAGGAAATCACCGAGCGCAAGCACGCCGAGGAACTGCTCGGCGGGCAGAAACGCGTGCTCGAAATGATCGCCACGGGCTATTCGCTTACCTACATCCTCGACGGCCTCTGCCGAGTGATTGAGGGGCATTCCAGCGGGCTGCTCTGTTCCGTGCTGCTGCTCGATGACGAAGGCAAACATCTCCTGCACGCCGCCGCGCCCAGCCTGCCGAAGGAATACTGCAACGCCGTCCACGGCATGGCGATCAGCGAGCGCGCTGGCTCGTGCGGCACCGCCGCGTATTGCGAAAAACTTGTGGTTGTGAGCGACATCGCCGCCGATCCGCTGTGGGCGGACTACAGGGAAATCGCGCTCCGCCACGGCCTGCGCGCGTGCTGGTCCTCGCCGATCTTCTCCGGCGAAGGCAAGGTGCTCGGCACGTTTGCCTGCTACTATCGCGAGCCGCGCTCGCCGTCGCCGACGGACTTTCATCTTATTGACATGGCCATCCGGCTCGCGGCCATCGGCATCGAGCGCAAGCGCGCCGAGACGGACTTGCGCAAGCTCAACGAGGAACTCGAGGCCCGCGTCGCCGCGCGCACTGCGCAGCTCCGCGCCGCGAACAAGGAGCTTGAAGCCTTCTCCTATTCGGTTTCGCACGACTTGCGCGCGCCGCTTCGGCACATTGACGGCTTCATTGACCTGCTTCAGCGCGGCGCGGGGCCGCAGCTTGACGAAAAGAGCCGGCGCTTCCTCACGGTCATCGCCGAGTCGGCGCAGCAAATGGGCAAGCTGATTGACGACCTGCTCGCCTTCAGCCGCATGGGCCGCGCCGAGATGCGCGCGATGCGCGTGGACGTCGGCCAGCTCGTGGACACGGTGCGGCGCGAATTCGAGATCGAAACGCGCAGCCGCGACATCGAGTGGCGCGTCGGCCCGCTGCCCGAGGTGCAGGCCGATCCGGCGCTGCTGCGGCTTGTGCTCGTGAACCTCGTCGGCAACGCGGTGAAATACACGCGCACCCGTGCGCGGGCTGTGATCGAGGTCGGCGCATCGGATGGCTCCGCGGAGGAACACATCATTTTCGTGCGCGACAACGGCGTCGGTTTCGACATGCGCTATGCGGACAAACTCTTCGGCGTGTTCCAGCGCCTGCATCGCGCGGAGCAGTTCGAGGGCACTGGCATCGGGCTGGCGAACGTGCGCCGCATCATCACCCGGCACGGCGGCCGCACGTGGGCCGAGGGCGTGGTGGATGGTGGCGCGACCTTCACTTTCACGCTGCCGAGGCAACCGCGTGCGGGCGAAGAATTTTTCGTGAAAACCGCCGCTTGATGCGATATAGCTGCCCGCAACAGCACGGCACGAGCGGCATTCAAGCCATGACGGAACTCAAACGCATCCTTCTTGTTGAGGACAATCCTTACGACGTGGAGCTTGCGCTCACGGCGCTTGCGGAGCATCACCTTGCCGGCCAGGTCGCCGTCACGCACGACGGCGTCGAGGCGCTCGATTACCTGCACGGGCGCGGGCATTTCGCCGGGCGCGGGCGGGACCTTCCCGCCGTGGTGCTGCTGGATTTGAAAATGCCGCGCATGGACGGGCTGGAAGTTCTTCGTCTGCTCAAGGGCGATCCGCACCTGCGCAAGGTCCCGGTCGTCATGCTCACGTCCTCCCGCGAGGAGACCGACCTCGTGCGCAGCTACGAACTCGGTGTCAACGCCTACATCGTCAAGCCGGTGGACTTCGGGCAGTTTGTGAGCGCTGTGAAGGAACTCGGTCTTTTCTGGGCCATCATCAACGAGCCGCCGCCCGGCACCGCCGGGCGCGCCGGGTGAACGATTGTCATGAGCCAGCACGCCGAACACGATCCGCTGCGCGTCCTGCATCTTGAGGACAATCCGGCCGACCGGCGCATGGTGCAGTCACTGCTCGATCAGGAAGGCATCCGCTGCGAAGTCAAGCCGGTCGAGAGCCGCGCTGATTTCCTCGTGGCACTGGAACGGGAAAAATTCGATGTCATCCTTTCCGATTACGAGCTGCCCGCGTTCGATGGCCTTTCGGCGCTCGCGCTGGCCCGTGACCGCTGCCCGGACACGCCGTTCATTTTCGTCTCCGGCATCATGGGTGAGGAGCAGGCCATCGAGAGTCTCAAGGCAGGCGCGACGGATTACGTGCTCAAGCACCGGCTCCAGCGCCTTGCGCCGGCGATGCGCCGCGCGCTGCGCGAGCTTGAGGACCGTATGCGCCGCCGGCAGGCCGAGAAAAACCTGCGCGAGACCGAGGACCTGTTCCGCCAGATCACGGACAACGTCGCCGATCTCGTGGCGATTCTCGATTTGCAGGGCCGCCGTCTCTATAACAGCCCGTCGTATCGCAAACTTTTTGGCAATGTTGGCGGAATGCCCGGAACGGATTCCTTCATTGAGATTCACCCCGCAGACCGCGAGCGGGTGAAGCGCATTTTCGACGAAACCATTTCCACCGGTGTCGGCCAGCGCTGCGAGTTTCGCTTTGTGCTCAGGGACGGTTCCATCCGCCACATCGAGTCGCAGGGCAGTGTCATCCGCGACGCGGCGGGAAAAATCAGCAACGTGCTCGTCGTCTCGCGCGACATCACGGGACGGCGCACAGCCGAGGAACAACTGCGCGAGCAGGCCGCGCTGCTCGACAAGGCGCAGGATGCCATCGCCGTCTGCGATTTGGACTACCACATCAGTTACTGGAACAAGGGCGCCGAGCGCGTTTACGGCTGGAACGCCGAGGAAGTCACCGGGCGCGACATCAACGAGCTGCTGCATCCGCATGATTCCCCGGCGCTGCATCAGGCGCGCCATCAGGTCATGGAGAAGGGCGAGTGGATGGGTGAGTTCCGCCATTGCACCAAACCCGGCCAGGACATCACGGTGCAGAGCCGCTGGACGCTCGTGCGCGATCACGATGCCAAACCCAAGTCCGTCCTCATCATCAGCACGGACATCACAGAGAAAAAAATCAGCGAGGCGCAGTTCCTTCGCGCGCAGCGGATGGAAAGCCTCGGCACGCTGGCCGGCGGCATCGCGCACGACCTGAACAACATGCTCGCGCCGATCCTCATGGCTTCGCAACTCCTGCGCATGAAGGTGTCGGACGTGGACAGCGTGAAGTATCTCGACACGCTCGAGGCCAGCACTCAGCGCGGCGCGAGTCTCGTGAAGCAGGTGTTGTCCTTCGCGCGCGGTGCCGAGGGGGAACGCACCGAGTTGCAGCTCCGCTCACTCATCAAGGAGGTCCAGAAAATTCTCATCGAGACCTTTGCGCGCTCTATCCAGATTCAGGCCTACATGCCGCAGGACTTGTGGCAGGTGCTCGGCGACGCGACGCAGCTGCACCAAGTTTTGATGAACCTCTGCGTCAACGCCCGCGACGCGATGCCCACGGGCGGCCTGCTCGAAATCGCCGCGGAGAACATCCTCATTGAGCCGTCTGCCGTGCGCCAGCATCCGGTCGAACGCCCCGGCGCCTACGTGGTGCTGACCGTTTCCGACACGGGCACGGGGATTCCGCAGCACATTCTCGACAGGATTTTTGATCCGTTTTTCACGACGAAGGAGCCGGGCAAAGGCTCCGGCATCGGCCTGACGACCGTGCAGACCATTCTCAAGAGCCACGGAGGCAACATCACCGTGCAGAGCGAGGTCGGCAAGGGCACGCGTTTCAAGTGCTACCTGCCCGCGCTCACTGCGGTCGCGCCCGCCGTGGGCGAGATCGCGCCGCAGCCCAAGGCAAAGCTCCCGTGGGGCCACGGCGAATGCGTGCTCGTGGTGGACGACGAGGTCGCCATCCGCGAAATCATCCAGGCGACACTCGAAAAATACGGCTACCGCGTGCTCACCGCCAACGATGGCACCGAGGGTCTCAGCCTTTACATGCGCCACCGCGGCGAACTCAGCGTCATCGTCACGGACATGATGATGCCCGTCATGGACGGCGCCGCGCTCATCCGCGCGCTGCTCAAGGTGGACCCGGCGGTGAAATTCCTCGCCATGAGCGGCCTGCTCGAAAACGACAAGGTGGCTGAACTGGCACGGCCCGGACAGATCGTTTTCATGCAGAAGCCCTTCACCACGGAGAAACTTCTCCACACCATCCACGAACTTCTCGTCGCGCGCGTCGAGGAAAAGGCGGCTTGAACGGAACGCGGTTTGGCTCGCGCGTTTGCCGAAAATCCTTCAGCTCACCAGCCGCTGGAACAATTGCGTGAGCATTCGAAGTCCGAAGTGCGCCGCGACCCAAACGAGCGCGATGACCGCGACGGGCGCGAGGTCTACGCGTGCAAACTGCAGCGGGAGTTTCTTTAGCGGGCCGAGGAGATTTTTCGCCGTCGTGTCCACCCACGGCCAGAACGCCGCCTCGCCGAGATACACGTAACTGTTCGCGAGGTGCAGCACCATGAGTCCGGCGATGATGAACTTCCACGCAAAGATCGCCCCGGCCGCGAGCACTAGTCCCTGTTCCCACACGCGCGCCGCGTCGCGCGCCCCGGGCAGCACGCCCGCGCTCACGAGCGACGGCTGCGCTACGCGCCACGTGACGATGATGAGCAGCGGTGGCAGCAACAGCCGCAGCAGCGCGGGAAGCCGCTCCGTCCAACCGAGATGCAGACGCACAAGCCGTTGAATGAAGTCTTGTTCCGGCAGTTTTGCATTCGCAACGGAAAGCAGCACAAGCCAGAGATAAAACACCGCCGCGGTGACCACGAAGCTCAACAGCGAAAACAGCGCCGTGGCTGCGAGCGCATTGCCCTTGAATGACAGAACAATGACACCGAGTGAAAGTCGCGGCGACCAGTGCACCGCCGGCCCGAGCTGCGCATAAAGGACCGCGCGGCCCGCGAGGATGCCGAGCAACCCGGCGAACTCCAGCCAGCGTCGCGGGCGCTTGCCATCCGCCCGCCGGAGCGTGGAAAGCAGCGACGTGGCAGGTGCAATGGTTGGCGAAGGGAACGCCGCCGCGCGGAAGCTCAGCCAGAGCAGCAGCGCAGCAAGGTTCAGGAGCAGGTCAATGAATCCCATCGAAATTTCGAGTTCCGAATTTCGAACTGCGAACGGCAACGCGGCCGGGCGCGCAAGGAATTCGTCATTCGAAATTCGACGTTCACATCATTCGCAGCAGCGTGTCCGCCATCTCGCTCGGCGTCACGGCCACGCCGATGCCGGCAGCCTTGAACGCCTCGATCTTTGCCGCAGCCGTGCCCTTGCCTCCGCTGACGATCGCGCCTGCGTGACCCATGCGACGTCCCGGAGGCGCGGTCGCGCCCGCGATGAATCCGGCGACTGGCTTCTTGCAGTTTTTTTTGATCCACTCGGCGGCTTCTTCTTCCGCGCTGCCGCCAATTTCGCCAATCATGATGATGCCGGTCGTCTCCGGGTCGGCGTTGAACAGTTTGATGACATCGAGATGCGACGTGCCGTTCACCGGATCACCGCCGATGCCGACGCAAGTAGATTGGCCAACGCCGCGCGACGTAAGCTGCCACACCGCTTCGTAAGTCAACGTGCCGCTGCGCGAAACGACGCCGATGTTTCCCTTCTTGTGAATGTAACCGGGCGCGATGCCAATGCGGCAACCGCCGTGCGAATCTTTGCCTTCACCCGGCGTGACGATGCCGGGGCAATTCGGTCCGATGAGCCGCGTCTTGGTGTTGCCTTGCAGCGCGCGTTTCACCTTCATCATGTCGCGAATCGGAATTCCTTCCGTGATGGCGACGACGAGTTCGAGTCCGGCGTCCGCGCCTTCGAGGATTGCGTCGGCAGCAAATGGTGGTGGCACAAACACGGCGCTCGCGGTCGCGCCGGTTTGTTTCACGGCATCGGCGACGGTGTCGAAGATTGGAACCTTCTTGCCGCCGTGCTCGAAGAATTGTCCGCCTTTGCCGGGCGTGACGCCGGCGACGATTTGCGTGCCGTAATCAATCGAGAGTTGCGCGTGCTTCGCGCCAAAGCTGCCGGTGATGCCTTGGACGAGAACCTTGGTTTGGGGAGTGACTAGAATAGACATGAGAAAATAAAATTACTTCGCTTTACGTTTGTGAATGCAAATGGTGTTGCCGTCAGGATCGTGAACCATCGCCATGCGGCAGGGCGGACATTCCATCGGCTCCATGCGGAACTTGACGTTGTGCTGTTTCAGATGCGCGATGGCGTCGTCGAAATTTTCGACTTCAAGCGCGGCCATGCAGCCGTCCGGGTTGGGCGTGAACATTCCCGGCGCGCAGCCGATGGCCAGCGCATACGGGCCGAATTCGTATTCGACCCACTGGCCTTCGAGGATGGTTGTGGGTTTCAAGCCCAGCACGCCTTCGTAAAAATCACGCGCCCGTTTGATGTCCGTGACGGCGTAACAACAAAATGCGAGTTCGATGACTTTGAGCATAAATAAAAAAACTTAAATCGGCGCAATCCAATTTTTCCCAAAGGTTTTTTTGAACTTGATACAATTCTCGGCAAGCCATTGAAACGCCTGCTCCCAAGTTTTATCGTCATCAAAATCGAATGGAGCGAAGGTGCGAATTCTGCTGGCCTTTCTTTCGGGCAATTCTTGCCAGTCAATTTTCCCTTCTAATCCAAGGTCTTTCTCAATTGCGTTCTTTTGCTGATACAGTTGAGCAAATAGTTCTTTCGATTTTGAAATGTATAATTCGCAACCAACTTTGTCTTCGCGTGACAAAACAGTGAAACACACATGGCAATCTGAACGTCCGATTGAGAAATCATACCAATGTTGTGCGGCTGGTTTGCGCAATTTCAACTCTGGATATCGGCTGGCTACAAACTCGCGTAACCTTTGCCAAAAATCGAGCTGCATTGATTTCGTTTCGCTTGGTTCTCCGTCCGACACAGTTCCCATGACCGCTTTCTTCCAGTCGTTTGGTCGAGACACCACTGAAAATTTCACAGCAGCGTCCGAATTACCAATTTGCCACAGTTCAACCACGACCAAAAAGAAATTGATTTTGTCGTCCGTGTGTTCATTAAGCCAAGCGACAGCTTGTTGGTGTTCTTCTCTGGCGTCTCGCACGAGCCAAATGATGAACTCGGCTTCGTGTCCTGCCGCATAAGTGATCAGTTGACCGAGATGGCCGTGGTCAGTCATTTCGAGTTGATTCTCAATAATGATTTTCCTGCCGGTGTTTTCCTCCTGTGCAAGTATGTCCACATTATACCTGCCAACATTGGCTTCTATTTGAATAAGTTCTATACCAATGCCGATTTCATCGCTCAAAAGTTCGAGATTGTCCGGCTCGGATAACCATTTAGTAAAGTCGCGCGCTTCATGCGTCCACTGTTGGCGCAAATCAACTTTATTTAATTTGGTTATCTTCACTTGTGAGATTATTTACCCACGGCCTTCACCACTTTCTGCGCCGCGTCCGCCATCGAATCGCCGGTGATGATGGCCACGCCGGATTCGGCCAGAGTTTTTTTGCCGGCAAGAACGTTGTTGCCTTCGAGCCGGACGACGAGCGGGAGTTTGAGACCAGTCTCCTTTACTGCCGCGACGATGCCGGTGGCGATGACGTTGCAGTCCATGATGCCGCCGAAAATGTTCACGAAGATGCCCTTCACGTGCGGGTCTTGCAGGATGATCTTGAAGGCCGCCGTGACCTGCTCCTTGCTCGCGCCGCCGCCCACGTCGAGAAAGTTCGCCGGGCTGCCGCCGAAATGCTGGATGATGTCCATCGTCGCCATCGCGAGGCCCGCGCCGTTGACGAGGCAGGCGATGGAGCCGTCGAGCTTGATGTAGTTGAGCGCGAATTTGCTCGCCTCGATCTCCAGCGGCGCTTCCTCGGCGAGGTCGCGCATTTCCATGATGTCCTTGTGGCGGTAGAGCGCGTTGTCATCGAGCGAAATTTTTGCATCCACGGCGACGACGGTTTCCTTGCCGTCGGGCGTGGCGATGATGCAAAGCGGGTTGATCTCGACCATCGCGGCGTCGCATTCCCACCATGTTTTGTAAACGCCGAGGAGGAGTTTCACGCCGGCGTTGAAGGCGTCGCCCTTGAGGCCGAGCGCGGCGGCGATCTTGCGCGCCTGATACGGCATCATGCCGACGGCGGGGTCAATGTGTTCCTTGAAAATTTTCTCCGGCGTTTTCTCGGCGACTTCCTCGATGTCCACGCCGCCCTCGGTGCTGGCCATGACGAGCGGGCGCGAATTGGCGCGGTCGAGCAGCACCGCAAGGTAAAGCTCCTTCTTGATGTCCGGCGCGGCGGCGACGAGCAGCGTGCTGACGAGGCGGCCATCGGCGCCGGTCTGCTTCGTGACGAGCACGTTGCCGAGCATGGCTTGCGCGAACGTGAACACTTCGTCCGCGGACTTGGCGAGCTTGACGCCGCCCTTGAAGCCGCTCTTGAACGTGCCCTTGCCGCGGCCACCGGCGTGGATTTGCGATTTCACGACGGCGAGCTTGCCGCCGCTCGCGAAGATTTTTTCAGCAATGGCTTTCGCCTCCGCGGCGGTCTTGCACGGCTGGCCCTGCGGCACGGCGACGCCGTATTGCGTGAGGAGCTGTTTGGCTTGGTATTCGTGGATGTTCATGAAAATTGCGTGATGAAACGGAGTGAAAACAAAATCCACTCCGCCAAAATGCCGCGCGATTAGCGCTGGTCAACGGGCACGACTTTCAGCCCGACCGGCCCGACGTAATTCGACTGCGGGCGGATGAGACGGTTGTCGGCGAGTTGTTCGAGCACGTGGGCAGTCCAGCCGCTCGTGCGCGCGATGGCGAAGATGGGCGTGAATAAATCCGTCGGGACGCCAAGCGAGTAATAGACGGTGGCGCTGTAGAAATCCACGTTCGCGTTGAGCTTCTTCTCCTTGAGCATGATCTCGGCGATGCGTTCGCTCATCTGGATCCACTTCGGCTCGCCGAGCTGCGCGCTGAGGATTTGCGCCATGTGTTTCAAGTGCGGCGCGCGCGGGTCGAGCACCTTGTAAACGCGGTGGCCGATGCCCATGATTTTTTTCTTCTGTGCGAGCGCGTCGGCGACCCACTCGTCCACTTTTTCGGGCGAGCCGATTTCCTGGAGCATCTTGATGACGCCCTCGTTCGCGCCGCCGTGGAGTGGTCCCTTGAGCGTGCCGATGGCGCTGGTGATGGCCGAATACATGTCGCTCAAAGTCGCGATGGTCACGCGCGCGCTGAAGGTCGAGGCGTTCATGCCGTGATCGGCATGCAGCACGTAACAGACGTCCATCGTGTCCTCCATTTCCTTCGTCGGCTTTTCGCCGTTGATCATCCAGAGGAAATTCGCCGCCTCGCCGAGCGTCGCGTCGGGATGGATGAGTTCCTTCTTCTGCCGCGCGCGGTGGAAATACGCGGTGACCACGGGAATCTGCGCGATGAGCCGGCGGGCCTTGCGGCGCTGCGCGTCCATTGTGTCGTCGTCGCACGTCGTGTCGAAGCAGCCGAGCGCTGAGACGGCTGTGCGCAGCGCGTGCATCGGCGGCGTGGTCTTGGGCAACTTTTTGATGATGTCAATCACGCCCTTGGGAATCTCGCGATACGCGGCCAGCGCGCCCTTGAGCTCAGTAAGTTCGGCGCGGTTCGGCAGATGATTGTGATGAAGGAGGTGGACGACTTCCTCGTAGGTGACCTTGCCCGCGAGTTCATTGATGTCGTAGCCGCAGTAAATCAACTCGCCGATGTCGCCGCGCACGTCGCTCAACTTCGTGTTGGCGGCAATGATGCCGTCAAGTCCTTTGGAAACAGAAGCCGGGTTGCTCATGGAAAAATCGTTTTCGTGTTGCGGTTGCGCGAAAAAGCGCGGCCAATCTAGGCAGGGGTTGCAGGAGCGTCAACGGGATTCCGCCGCCGGGCCGGCATTTCACGCGCCGGCAAAACCAGCGCCGTCCGGTGCGTGAACAATTCTGAATAAACCGCGTCGCTCCGAGTCAAACACCGGTCCGTGAAAATCGAAAACTTGAACTCTGAAACTGTGAAATCTGACATCGTGACGACTGAAACCGCCAAGAAGCGCGTGCCCACGTGGGTGCGCTGGATCCCCGCCTGTGTGCTGTTGGCTCTGCTCTACTTCGTGAGCATCGGCCCCGTGTTCCGCCTCTACACGCACGGCAAGGTGAGCCACAACGCTCTCATCATCTACAAGCCGCTCATCAGCACGCACTCGCCGCTGTTCGAGGTCACGCGCGATTTCCTCATCGAGTGGATCAGCTAGGCTGTCCGCGCTCATCGCGCGATCCAGCCGCCGCCGACCACCACGTCCCCGTCGTAGAATACGCACGCCTGACCCGGCGTGATGGCGCGCTGCGGCGTGTGAAGCCTCACTTCCGCTGAACCATCCGCCCGCGGCATGACCGTCGCGGCGCAGCCCGGATGGTTGTAGCGAATCTTCGCGGAAACTTCGAGCGATGCGGGCGGCGCATCGAACGGAATCCAGTTGCAGCGCTCGACGGTCAGCTCGTCACGCTCCAGCAGCGAATCGTCGCCGACCACGACGCGGTTTTTGGCTGCGTCCAGTTCAACGACGTAGAGCGGTTTCGCGCTGGAAATGCCGAGTCCCTTCCGCTGACCGATGGTGTAGAACTCCACGCCTTCGTGCTGTCCAAGCACGTGGCCGTGCGTGTCCATGATGTCGCCGCGGTGCTTCGCCGTGAGCTTCGCGTCGAGCAGGAACTTCCCGTAGTCCTTGTCCGGCACGAAGCAGATTTCCATGCTCTCCTCCTTGTCGGCGGTCTTGAGCCGGCACTCGCGCGCGACCTCGCGCGTGTCGGCCTTTGTCTTTTCGCCGAGCGGGAACATCACGCGCTCAAGCTGGTGCTGCTTCAGCGAAAAGAGGAAGTAACTCTGGTCCTTGCGCGGATCGCGTCCGCGCTTGAGCAAAGTTCGTCCGGTTGAAGAGTCCTTCTCGACTCGCGCGAAGTGCCCCGTCGCGATGAACGCCGCGCCGAGCTGGTCCGCGCGCGTGATCAGCGTGCCGAACTTGAGCCGCTCGTTGCACATCACACACGGATTCGGCGTGCGGCCCGCCTTGTATTCCTCCGCGAAATAGCTGATGACCTGCCGCTGAAACTCCGCCGCCTCGTCAATCAAGTAGTAGGGGATTCCGAGCTGGTGCGCGACGCCGCGCGCGTCCTTCACGGCCTCGGGGCCGCAGCACTTGTCCTCGGCGCGATTGACGCAATCCTGCGGCCAGAGCTTGAGCGTGACGCCGACGACATCGAAGCCCTGCTCCTTCAGCAGCGCCGCCGTCGCGGACGAGTCCACGCCGCCGCTCATGCCGACGAGCACGCGGACATTTTTTGTTTCCGACACAGCCATGCACTATAGGAGCACGTCGGAAACGAGTAAAGAAGTCCTCCGCCCGCGCGCGTTGAATGAAATGTCCCGGCTCCGCGTCGCTTGACCTCGCACCGGTAATCCGCGAAACAAGTCGCATGAACAAAGCCGTCGTCACGCTCGCATCGCTCGTTGCGCTGGGTTTCACCGCCTTTGCACAGGCGCAGCCCGCTGCGAAGGACGCGCCGGTGAGTTTCAGCCGCGACATCGCGCCGGTGTTGCAGAAGAAATGCGTCGTCTGCCACGGCCCGGAAAAGCAGAAGGGCAACTACCGGCTCGACTCGTTCGACGCGCTGCTCAAGCCCGGTTCGAGCAAGGACAAACCCATCATCGCGGGCCAGCCCGTCACGAGCCACCTGCTGCAACTGCTCACGACGAAGGACGCCGATGACCGCATGCCGCAGAAGGACGAGCCGCTGCCCGCTGCGCAAATCGCCCTCGTCGACCGGTGGGTTCGCGAGGGTGCGAACTTTGACGGAGCCGACCGCCGCGCGCCGCTGGCCTCAATCATTCAAAAAGCGCCGCATCCCGCGCCGCCGGAAATCTACAAGCTGCCGCTGCCCGTGCTCGCGCTCGCGTTCAGCCCGGACGGCGCGCAACTCGCCGCGAGCGGCTACAACGAAGTCACGCTGTGGAATCCGGCTGACGGTAAACTCTTCCGTCGCGTCCGCGGCATCGCACAGCGCACGCAGGCGCTCGCGTGGAGCGCGGACGGCGCGTGGCTTGCCGCCGCGAGCGGCGATCCGGGCCAGAGCGGCGAAGTCGTTTTGATTGACGCAAAAAAAGGCGAAGTCGCCCGTGTGCTCGCAACACTGCCGGACATGGTGCTCGACGTGAAGTTCAGCCCCGACGGCACGCGCCTCGCGGTTGGCGCGGCGGACAATTCGATCCGCGTCTTCGAGCTTGCGACCGGCAGGGAGCAGTTGCGCATTGACCAGCACGCGGACTGGGTGATGGGCGTGGCGTGGAGTCCCGATGGCGCGGAGCTGGCCTCCGCGAGCCGCGACCGCAGCGCGCGGGTGTTCAACGCGAAGACCGGCGAACTCGAATACAGTTATCTCGGCCACAACGTGGCGGTGTTTAGCGTTGCGTTCGACCGGGATGGCAAAACAATTTTCTCCGCCGGCCGCGACAAAAAAATCCACCTCTGGTCCACAAAAGACACGAAGAAGAAGGCGAATGAAATCACGGGCTTTGAGGACGACATCATCCGCCTCGTCGTCGCGGGCGACAGTGTGTGGAGTTGCGGCGCGGACAAAATCGTGCGGCAGCATTCGCTCGACGGCGCGTCGCTTGTGCGGTCCTACGCCGGGCACGCGGACTGGGTTTATGCGCTCGCCGTGAATCCAGCAACGAAACGCATGGCAAGTGGAAGCTTCGACGGCCGCGTGCGCGTGTGGAGCACGGACGACGGCGCGCTCGTGAAGGAGTTCACCGCATCGCCGGGGCTGGCCGTCGCGGAGAAGAAGTAAGGTTCAGCGGCTTGAATTCTTCAACCTTCCGACCGCGAGCAAAATTCCGTTCAGCAGCGCGTGCGGATTCGGCGGGCAGCCGGGGATGAACACGTCCACCGGCAGCACGGCGTCCACGCCACCGAGGCTCGCGTAGTTCACGCCGAAGATGCCGCCGCTGCAACCGCACGCGCCCACCGCCACGACGAGGCGCGGCGCGGGCATCGCGTCGTAGGTCTTGCGAAGGGCCAGCTCCATGTTGCGCGTGACCGGCCCGGTGACGAGCAGCATGTCCGCGTGGCGCGGCGACGCGACGAAGTGGATGCCGAACCGCTCGATGTCATAGACCGGGCTGTTGAGGCCGGTGATCTCGACCTCGCAACCGTTGCACGAGCCGGCATCCACCTCGCGGATGTGCAACGAACGTCCGAGCACGCGGTGGATCGCTTCCTGCAACTGCCGGCCGCCTTGCTCGAAGGATTCCTTCCCCGCTGGCGCGGCGAGCAACCGCTCGTGCGCGCCGTCGGCGTTCAATTTGTAGCGTGCGGCAAACTTCAAGTCACTTCGCCGCGACGCCGCGAGTTCGCACTGGTTTGTCATGCGAATGGCCGGGTCCACGTCGGCGCACAGTCCGCAGAAAATGCACTGGCCGAGATCAAGCGAGGCGGTGCGCTCGCCGTTGGCGTCCGCGCAGGCAATCGCGCCCGTCGGACAGATCGCGGCGGCGGGGCGCGCGTCCTTCCACCTCACCCAGTCAATCTCCGGCCTGCCGCGCGCGGTCGGCGAGACTTCGGGCGGCGTCTGCGGGTAGCTCGTGGTGACGACGCCGGTCGTGAGGCTTTTGGTGAGGATGTTGAACATGGTCAGCGGTCCGTGCCGGAGTAGGAGAAGTTGAAGCTTTTGTTGATGACCGGGAAGTCGGGGATGATGTTGCCCTGCACAGCTTCGGTGATCGCGGGCCAGTTCTGTAGCGAGGGGTCCTTCACCTTGCAGCGGGCGAGGCGGTTGCCCGGCGCGGTGCGGATCCAGTGGAAGATTTCGCCGCGCCAGCCCTCGACGTAGCCGAGCGCCACGCGGTCGGCGGGAAGCTCGCCGAGGTCCGCGCGCACGCCGCCCGGCGGCAACTCCGCGAACACCTGCCGGAGAATACCGAGCGACTGGCGGACCTCTTCGACGCGCACCTGCATCCGGCGCAGCACGTCGCCCTCGGTGAAGACCGGCACGGTGAACTTGACGCGATCATACGCCGCGTGCGGGCAGTCGCGCCGCAAATCATGCGGGAAACCCGACGCGCGTCCGGCGATGCCGACGAGTCCGAGATTGCGCGCCGTTTCGGGCGAAACGATGCCGGTGCCTTCGAGCCGGTCGCGCGTCGAGGCGGAGGCGCGGATGAGTTCGACGAGCGATTCAAACTCCGGCTCGAAGCCGGCGACAAATTGCGCGAGCGCCTTGAGCTGTTCCGCGTCCCAGTCGAAGCGCACGCCGCCCAGGCACGCCATGCCGCGAAGCAGGCGGTTGCCGGTGAGCTGTTCGTTGAGACGCAGCACGCGTTCCTTGAGGCGCATCGCGTGCGCGTTGGCGACGACGAAGGCCACGTCGGTCGCGATCGCGCCGATGTCGGCGGTGTGGTTGTAGAGCCGTTCGAGTTCGAGACAGACGGTGCGCAACGCGCATCCTCGCGGCGGCGCCTCCACACCGGCGGCGCGCTCGACCGCGTGGCAGAAAGCCGTCGCGTGCGCGAAGCTGGAATCGCCCGAGATGCTTTCCGCGAGCCGCACGCCATGCGTGACGGGCAGCGCCTCGAAAAGTTTCTCCGTGCCCTTGTGCGTGTAGAACAGACGGATTTGCAGGTAGAGAATCGGTTCGCCCGCGACACTGAAACGGAAATGTCCCGGCTCGATGATGCCCGCGTGCACCGGCCCGACCGGCACCTGGAAGACGCCCTCGCCCTCGACCTGGCGGATGACATGGCGCTCGCCGGTGAACGGCGCGAGCGGCGTGCGGAGGTCGAAGTCCTTGCGCAGCGGATGCACCGCGGGCCAGTCGTCGTGCAGCGCGCAGCGGCGCGGGTTCGGGTGCCCGATGAGCTTCAGCCCGAACCAGTCCTGCACCTCGCGCTCCTGCCAGTTCGCGGCGTGGATCGCCGTCGTCAGCGAAATGAACTCGGGCCGCTCCGCCGCGACGGGCACGCGCGTGATGAAGAAGCCGTGCGCCGCGTCGAGCGCGAAGACGTGGTAGAGCGTGAACGACTTCTCCGCCTCGCGCGTGTCGTCGGCGAAGACGCTGACGAGCCGGCCATTCCATTTTCGATAAAAGTAGGCGCAGAGTCCGGCGACCGATTCCATCCGCGTGTGGAGGTAGATTTCGTTGTCGCGCGGCACGCGCACATCGGTGAGCTGCGGGCCGAAACGCTTCCTCACGTCGGTGAGGATTGGCTGAAGCGAAGGCAGCACGTTCATGGCGCGCCTCCGATCACCTGCGCGGATTGCCGCACGAGTTCAAACAACGGCGCGGGCAGCCAGCAGCCCATCACCGTCACGATGGCGGCAACGACGAGTTGCGCGGTGGTCTTCCACGGGCAGAGCACGGCGGGCGGCGCATCGTCGCGCGGCGTGCCGAGGTTGAGCTGCACCATGTGATGCAAGAAGCCAGCGAACACAACGACAACGCAAAGCACGAAAAGTCCCGCGAGCCAGCCGTGCCCGGAGGCGAAGCCCGCGGTCAGCACGGTGAATTCGCTCTGAAAAATGCTGAACGGCGGCATGCCGGTCACGGCGAGCGTGACCGCGAACAGCAGCGTGCCGGTGAGCGGCAGCGTGTGGATCGCGCCGCGGATTTTGCGGAGATACGGCGAGCCGAAGTGCTGCTGGAGGTTGCCGGCGCAGAAGAACAGCAGCGGCTTGGTGACGGCGTGGAAGAGCATGTGCAGCAGCGCGCCGAGCGCGCCGAGCTTCCCGCCGAAGCCGAGCGCCGTGACCATGATGCCCGCGTGCTCGATGCTCGAATAGGCCAGCAGCCGGCGATAATTTCGTTGCACGAGGATGAACGGCGTCGCCACGAGCATCGAGCCGAGGCCGAACCACAGGAGCAGTTTGCCGGAGAAATCCGCGCCGAGGCACTTCGCCGCCAGCGCGTGGAAGCGGATGATGCCGTAGAGCGCGCAGTTGATGACGCCCGCGCCGAGGATGGCCGCGGCGGGCACGGGCGCCTCCGAGTAGGCGTCGGGCTTCCACGTGTGCATCGGCGCGAGGCCGGCCTTCGTGCCGTAGCCGACGAGCGCCATGATGAACGCGAGCCGCATCGCGTGCGGGTTGAAGCGGTCGGCCAGCGAAATGAGCAGCGACCAGTGCAGGCCGCTTCCGGTGTCTTCGCCGAGCACGTCCACGGCCGAGTAGTAGGTGAGGATCGTGCCGAAGAGCGCGAGCGAGATGCCGACGCTGCCGAGGATGATGTATTTCCACGCCGCCTCGAGCGAGGTGCGCTCGTTGTAGAAGGCAATGAGCAGCACGGACGCGAGGGTGGTGCCCTCGATGGCGACCCACATCACGCCGAGGTTGTTCGCCAGCGCGACCAGCAACATCGCGAAGACGAACAGCGGCGTGAGCGTGTAGTAGCGCCGCACCTGCGCTGCGGTGATGCGGCCGGAACGCTCGTCGTGCCGGAAATAGCCGACGGCGTAAATGCTCACCACCAGCGCGACGAACGCCGTCAGCGCGATGACCAGCGTGCTCAGCGCGTCCGCGTAGAGGAAGCCGCCGAACTCCTTCACGGGGCCGTTCGCCAGGACTTCGCCCGCCAGTCGCGCGGCGAGCGCGGCGACGGCGGCGAAGGCCAGCAGGTTCAGCGTTTCCAGCGCGCGGCGCGACCGCACCAGCCAGCAGAGCAGGCCGGCCAGCAGCGGCACGAGCAGGAGCAGCGGGAGCAGCATCGTCAGCCTTTCAACTGGTTGAGCCGGTCCACGTCAATCGAGGCGAACGTCGCCCGGATGCGATAGACCAGGATGCCGAGCACCATCACGGCGATGAACAGGTCGAAGAAAATTCCCAGCTCGACCACGAGCGGCATGCCGTAGGTCGTGAGCGAGATCGCCGCGAGGAACAGGCCGTTCTCCGCGCAGAGCAGCGCGAGCACCTGCGTGATGGCGCGGCGGCGGTTGATCATCAGGAAGAAGCCCGTCAGCAGGATCGCGATGGCGACGCCAAAGGTGTTGTGCCCGAGCCGGCTCCCGGCGGAGAAAGGCTGCGCCACGAGCGAGCCGAGCAGCGTGAAGCCGCCGCAGAGCAGCAGCGCGAGCGGCGGCTTGATCCACGGGTGCATTTCGTCGTTGATGCCGATCTGGCGGACGAGGCGCTTGAGGAACCACGGCAGCACGACGACCTTGCCGGCGAAGGTCAGGCCGGCCATCAGAAAGACGTGCGGCGCGTGATGAAACCACGCGATGGTGCCCGCGATGCCGCAGAGCAGGAGCGATTGCAGCGCGAAGAGGTGGATGTTCGCGACGACGACGCGCTGTGTAACCATGAGCAGTTGCACCACGAGCATCAGCGTGGCGAGCAGCGCCACGAGGCGCGAGGCGAGTTCGAGATCATGCGGGTTCATTGGAAGAGGAAGGACGAGAGCAGTGCCAGCGCCGCGAGGATGAACGCCGCGCTCAATAAATCCGGCACGCGGAACAGGCGCAGCTTCGCGTTCGTCGTCTCGACGAACACGACCGCGGCGGCGAGCACGAGCAGCTTCGCGACGAACCACGCGAGCGAGAGGGCGACGGCGCCGGGCGACCAGTCCGCCGCGATGCCGACGGGGAAGAAGACGTTCACGAGCAGCGACATCAGCACGAGCTGCTTGATCGCCGCGCCCCACTCGATGAAGGCGAGGAACGGGCCGGAGTATTCGAGCAGCATCGCCTCGTGGACCATCGTGAGTTCGAGGTGCGTGGCGGGATTGTCTACCGGCACGCGGCCCGTCTCGGCGAGCAGCACGATGAAAAGCGCTGCGAAGGCGAGGATGTGCGCGGGATTCAGGAAGGCCGAATTGTCCGTCGCCACCGTTTGCGCGATGTGGCCGAGGTTCGTCGAACCAGCGGTAATGCCGACGGTGAAGATCGAGAGCATCATTGCCGGCTCGGCAATGGCGGCGATGGTCATTTCGCGGCTGCTACCCATGCCGCCGAACGCGCTGCCGGGATCAAGTCCGCCGAGCGCGAGGAAGAACCGGCCCAGCGCGAGCAGGCCGACCACGGCCAGCGCCCCGCCGAAAAGCTGGAGCGGCGCGCGCGCGCTCACCATCGGCACCATCAGGCCGACCACCAGCGTCGCGAGGAAGACCACGAACGGCGTGACGGTGAAAATCCAGGAGGCGTGCTCCGAGACGACCATGTCCTTGCGCAGGAACTTCACCACGTCGAGCCACGGCTGCCACACGCGCGGGCCGCGGCGGTTTTGCAGCTTCGCCTTCCAGTTCTTGATGACACCGCTGACGAGCGGCGCGAGCACGAGGAGCAGCGCCGTTTGCGCGACGAAGGCGATGAGGTGCGCGGTCATACGATCCACATCAGGAGCAGCAGCAGCGTGACGAAGATGTAGATGAGATACGCCTGCAGGCTGCCGGCCTGCAACGCGCGCATGCGGCGCGAGGCGCGGAGGATCGCACGTTGCAGCGGGCGGTAGATGCGCTTCTCAAATGTCTCCTCGATGTGGCTCTCGAAGCGGATCGTCGTGGCGAAGTAACGCGAGAACTCGAACTCCGTCTGCAACGCGCGGTGCGGGCGGAAGAGCGCCTTGAAGATCATCCGCAGCGGCTTCGAGAACGCCGTCGCGGTGTATTCCATCTGCGGCGTGAGGCCCTTCAGGCCGCAGTCCCACGTCGGGCCGACGCGCCGCACCGCGCCGCGGCCGAGCATCCACCACAGACCGAGCGGCAGCGGCAGCAGGCACAGCGTGGCGAGCGCGATGCCCAGCGTTGAGACCGTGCCCGCGTCGCGGCCCAGCGCGGTGAGGACGAAGCCGTCCGCCGCCGCGAGCTGCGTGCTGATCGCCGCGCCGGCGAGCGAGAGCGTCAGCGGATCGAGCAGCGCGAAGAACGTGTTCGGGAACAGGCCGAGGAAGAAGCAGAACGCCGCCAGCAGCGCCATGCCAGCGAGCATCGTGGGCGAGGCTTCGTGGGCGTGGACGGCGTGTTCGCTGCGCGGTTGCGCGAGGAACGTGATGCCAAATGCCTTCACGAAACACGCCGCCGCCAGCGCGCCGGTCAGCGCGAGCAGCGCGCCGCCAATCGGGAACACCAGCCGCGTCAGGCTGGTGGTGACGCCGAAGCCCTGCAAAAGCGCTTGGTAGGTGAGCCATTCGCTGACGAAGCCGTTGAGCGGCGGCAGCGCCGAAATCGCCACCGCGCCGACGAGGAAGTAGAGCGCCGTCCGTGGCATGCGTTTGATGAGGCCGCCGAGTTCCTCCATGTTGCGCGTGCCCGTGGCGTGCAGCACCGCGCCGGCGCCGAGGAAGAGCAGGCCCTTGAAGACGGCGTGGTTCAGCGTGTGAAACAGCCCGGCCAGCAGCGCGAGCGCCGCGAGCGTGGGATGGTTCGTGTGGAGAAAAATCAGCGCCGCGCCGAGGCCCATGAGGATGATGCCGATGTTCTCGATGCTGTGGTAGGCGAGCAGGCGCTTGAGGTCGTGCTCCATCAGCGCGTAGAGCACGCCGAGCACAGCGGACACGATGCCGAGCACGAGCACGGTCACGCCCCACCACATCGGCGGCGCGCCGAGGAAGTCGAAGAACACGCGCGTCAGCCCGTAGATGCCCGTCTTGATGATCACGCCGGACATGAGCGCGGAGACGTTGCTTGGCGCGACGGGATGCGCCGCGGGCAGCCAGATGTGCAGCGGCACGATGCCGGCCTTTACGCCGAAGCCGACGAGAAAGAGGAGGAAGGCCGCGTTGGCCCGCGCCGGGCCGAGCCGCTCGCCGAGCGAGTGGAAATTGCCGAAGTCGTATCCGCCCGCCGCGTCGCTCAGGAGCAGGAAGCCGAGGATGAGGCAGCCCGTGCCGACGTGTGACATGATGAAATAGAGCACGCCAGCCTGGCGCGTCTCGGCCTGCTCGTGCTCGAAGCTCACGAGGCACCAGGCGGTCAGTGCCATCAATTCCCACGCCATTAGGAAGAAGAAGGCGTTGCCGGCGAGGAACACGAGCGTCGTGGCGAGCAGCAGGAGGTTGTAGAACGCGCCGAGCACGCCGACGTTCTTGCGACCATAAAATCCGCGCACGTAGCCGAACGAGAAAATTGAAAGTGCCAGCCCGAGCACTGACACGAGCAGCAGGAAGAATCCCGCGAGTGGATCGAGCCGCAGCGTGAATTGAACATACGGCAGCGGCGAGGCGAACAGTTCGAATGGCGCGTCCACCGCGCCCGCGAGGAGCTGGAACGAAGCCGTGAGGCCGCACAGCGCGGCGAGCGTCGCGAAGCCGAAACAAAGCGCGTTTGCCAGCCGTTCGAGTCGCCAGCAGAACAAGCCCGACACCGCGCCAACCACATACCCCAGCAGGCCGAGGTTCAAGAGGGTGGCGGGGTGATTGTCCACAATTGCTATCCACTGACCGGCGTCCGACGTGCCGGGGTCGCGCCGTTGCCTGTAAGCCGCCGGTGCATCAGTTGTTCTTGCCTTTACCTATGCCAGCGATGGCGGGTTGCTCCGCGCGCGACGATGTCCGCCGTCCGCCGGGCGGCAATTTGAGCGCGTCCTGGACCTTTTCCAGCGCGCTCGCCAGTTCCTGGCGCGCGGCTTCAAGCCGCTGCTTCTCCTCGTGGTGCGGGTCGCTCGGCGGCGCGGGCGGCAGGCCGAGAATTACCCGGGAACGGGCCAGCGACAACTCGATGTCGGCACAGACGTTTTCGCGCCCAAGCCGGTCAAGGAAGCCGGCCTTGTCCATCATGAACAAGGGCTGGGTGTGGGGTCCGCTGAGGATGAGGTGTTTGCCCCGGTGGTGCAGGCGCTCATAAAGATCCTCCAGGGCGTTGAGGCCGGTGGCGTCCATCGCCATGACCTTTCGCATGCGGAGGATGAGCACTTCCGGTTCCTGCTTCTCGCGTTTGAGCACGCTCTCGAGCTTGTCGGCGACGCCGAAGAAGAACGCGCCGAAGATGCGATAGACCATCACGCCCTCGGGAATCTCCTTGCCCACGAGCGAGTGATGCGAGCCTTCGGTCTCGGTGCTCTCGTCCACGGCCATGATCTGCGTGGTCTCCGAGGAACGCTTGATGAACAGCATCGCGGCCAGCACCATGCCGATCTCGACCGCCACGGTCAGGTCCACCACCACCGTCAGAACGAACGCAACCAGGAACACGACCGAGTCGGAGATGGGCCACTTGGGCAGGCGGCCGAAGTTGTGCCATTCGCCCATGTGCAGCGCCACGTTGACGAGCACCGCGCTCAAGGTCGCCAGCGGAATGAACTTCGCCAGTGGCGCGGCAACGAGGATGATGAGCAGCAGCGTCAGCGCGTGAATGATGCCCGCCACCGGGGAACGCCCGCCGCTCTTCACGTTCGTCGCTGTCCGCGCGATGGCGCTCGTGGCGGCGATGCCGCCGAAGAGCGGGCAGACGATGTTCGCGATCCCCTGTGCCATGAGTTCCTGGTTCGAGTCGTGCCGGTCATCAATCATGCCGTCGGCCACGACGGCGCAGAGCAGGGATTCGATGGCCGCCAGCAACGCGATGGTGACCGCCGGCTGGAACAGGTGCTGGATGTTCTCCCACGACAGCGCCGGGACGTGCGGTGTCGGCAGACCCTGCGGGATGCCGCCGAACTTGGTGCCGATCGTCTCGACGGGAACCTGGAAGAACGCCACGGCCGCCGTGCCGGCGACCAGCGCGACGATGGAGCCGGGCACGCGGCGCTGCCATTTCTTCGGCCAGAAAAGAATGATGGCCAGCGACGCGGCCGCCAAGGCGAAGGTGGACCATTGCAACGTGCCGACATGCTCGCCCAGCACCTTCATCTTCTCGACGAACTCCGAAGGCACCTTGTCCACCGTCAATCCGAAGAAGTCCTTGATCTGCGTAGTGAAGATGAGCACGGCGATGCCGCTGGTGAAGCCCATCGTGACCGGATACGGGATGAACTTGATCATCGTGCCCAGCCTCGCCAAGCCCATCGCGAGCAGGAACACGCCCGCTAGGACGGTGCAGATGGCGAGATTGTCGAGGCCGTATTTGGCCCCGATCCCGTAGAGGATCACGATGAATGCGCCGGTCGGCCCGCCGATGCTCACCCGCGTGCCGCCCAGCGCCGAGATGATGAACCCGGCGATGACGGCGGTGAAAATTCCCGCCTCGGGCTTCACGCCGGAAGCGATCGCGAACGCCATGGCCAGCGGCAAGGCGACGATCCCCACGGTCAATCCAGCGGTCAGGTCAGCGACGAACCCTGCGGACGAATAACTCTTCAGCGTATCCGCCAGCCTCGGGCGGAAGGCAACGTTCAATTTCATGTTCAAGGAACTGCATCAGGCTCGGAGCAAATCCTCCAAGTGGGGCCATCTTGGGCCAGCGACGCAACAAATCAAACCAATTTCAATTCATCTGCCTTCGGCTGCGCAAATCCTGCCGACGCGAGAGCAAGGGAAGGTGAGCGATTGGCAAGCGAAGTGAAGTGCCGCGTGTGCGATTATGTTAATTAACGGGTGCAGACAAAATCGAGACTGCCAATTATGAAACCAAAACTTCCTCCACGCCGCGGCATCCGCCCGCGCGCAGTTCAGCGCGTCCCCGCTGCCGACAATGAAAACGGCACCGGGCCGGTCATTGACCTCGTGCCGTCGTATCTGAAGCTCGCGTCCATCCTCGTGCCGATTGACTTTTCAGATACGTCGCAGAAGGCGTTGAAGTATGCCGTGCCGTTTGCGACGCAGTTCGGCGCGAAGCTCACGCTGCTTCACGTCATGGAACCCGTCGCCACGCCGGACTTCGCCTACTTTCCGCTCCAGATGGAAAACGACAAGGCGATGAAGGCGCTCAAGATCAAACTCGAAATGGTCCGCCGCAAGACGGGCATCAGCAGGGACCTCATCGAGCGCGTCGTCGTGCGGCAGGGCACCGCGTTCCACGAAATCACCGAGGCCGCGCGCAGCCTCAAGTGCGACCTCGTCATCCTCACCACTCACGGGCGCACCGGCGTGAAACACGCGCTGCTTGGCAGCACGGCCGAGCGCGTGGTTCGGCACGCGCCGTGCCCGGTGCTCGTCGTGCGTGAGGTCGAGCACGAATTTGTGTGACGCCTCCGCGCGGGAGGAATTGTCTCTCGACGACGCGGGCGAAAGCGTGAACCCTTGGGCGCGTGAAGACGCTGCCCCACACGCACTCGTGCTTCGTCTGCGGCGAGGCGAACCCGCTCGGTCTGGCGCTGAAATTCGAGACGGACGGCCGCGTGGTGCGCGCACGTTTCACGCCGCGCCCGGAGCACATCGGCTTCAAGCAGACGATCCACGGCGGCATTCTTGCGACGCTGCTTGACGAGATCATGGTTTGGGCGTGCGGAGTGGGCACGGGCCGGTTCGCGTATTGCGCGGAGATGACGGTGCGGTTCAACACGCCGGCGCAGCCGGGCGAAGAACTCCTCGCCACGGCGGAACTCGTCGCAGACCGGCGCGGAAAACTGTTCGAGGCGAAGGCCGAATTGCGCAATTCGCACGGCGAGCTTGTCGCAAGCAGCACGGGAAAATACCTGCCGATGAAGCCGGAGATCGAGGCGGAGATGCGGACGGAATTGATCGGCGACTTCGGCGCGTTCACGCCGTGATAAAGTTCCGTTTCACTTCACTTCGAGCTTCACCTTGGTCTTTTCGAGCGTGGTGCCCTCGGCCTGGCCGAGCGCGGCGAGCGCCTTGTAGTAGTCGGCGAGCGCGCGGATCTCGGCGGAGCGCGCCGCAGTGAGGTCACGCTGGAGCTGGAGGACGACGAAGCTGGTGCTCTTGCCACTCTCGAGTTTTTTCTGTTCGGCATCCAGCGCGATCTCGGCATAGACGCGCGCCTGGCGCGTGGCGTCAATCTTGTCGTAAGCGGTCTGCGCGCTCTTCATCGCGTTGTCAATCTGCGTGAGGACGCTCTGCTCCTGCTGCTTGAGGCGCAGCAGCGATTGCGCGACGTTTGCCTTCGCGGATTTGTAGTTGTTCCGCGCAGCCATGTTGCTGAGGGGAACGCTCAACACGAGGCCGTAGGAGTAGAACTGGTTCCGGCCGGACTGAAGGCCATCGAGTCCCGTGGCCAGCGTGTTGCCGAGGCCGTTGTAGCCGTAGCTCGCGGTGAGGTCGAGCTGCGGGAAGAGCTGGTTGTAGTTGTAGCGGAGCGTGATGTTCTGGCGTTCAAGGTCGAGCCGTGCCTGAAGCACTTCCGGTCGGCTCGTCATGCCGGCCTGCCAGCTTTGCTGCAAGTTGAACGTCTGCGGCACGGCCACGATGGTGTCCGTCGGCGTAATCTGGACGGAGTGCCACGAGGAATAATCGTCGGTCAGGAGCGAGCGGACGAGGTTTTGCTGCGCCTCCAGATCGTGCTGTGCGGAGATGAGATCGGCTTTGCGCGCGGCGACCTGCGATTCGGCCTGCTTTTCATCCAACGGAGCAAGCGCGCCGACCTCGACACGCTTTTTGTTTTCGGCGAGCAATTTCTCCGCCAGGCCGAGCGAGGCTTGCTGCACCTTCACGTTTTCCACGTCATAGATGAGGTCATAGTAAGCCTGCTGCACGCTGTTGACGGTGTTGATGAGCGTCAGTCGCAGTGTTTGTTCGGAGGTGAGAATGTTTTTGCGGTTCAGCTCAATGGTGAGGCGGCTTGAATCAATCCACGCGTTCTTGAGCAACGGCTGTGTGAGCGAGAGGCTGGCGTTGTCGTTGTATTGAAAGCTGGTGGGGAACGACGTGCCGCTGCTGCGCGTGAGGTTGCCGGTGACGGCCACGCGCGCGCCGGTCGGCAGGAAGCCCGAGATCGAGGGTGAATACGTGTCCGTGTAATTTTCAATGGGTGTCGGGAGGAAGAAGCCGGTCGTCGGATCCGTGCGCCCGCTGGGGATGGAGCTGAAGCCCTGCCGGAGCGTCATGCTCGCGACCGGGTCGTAAGTCGTGCCGATCGAGCTGTCGAGGGTGAACTGCGCGATCTCCGGCCCCATGCGGTCAATCTGCACTTGGAGATTATGTTGCACGGCCAGCTCGATGCATTCCTGGAGCGAAAGCGGCCGCGTGGTCTGGTTCGTTGTTTGCGCGCGCGCCGCGAGCGGCAGGCACAGCGCGGCGGCGGCGATCAAGTGTGCGGATTGCATGGGGCGCAAGGGTGCGTGATTCGTCATGGCTCGTCAAACAAACGTGTCGGCTCTGTTCAAAACAATTGTGAGGCGTGAAGGTTGCGACGGAATGGGGAAAACCCCGCAAAATCATCCGTTGAAAACTCCGTATCGTTTCAAATCTCCCGCGCAATTCCACCCGGCTTTGCAGTTGGGTCTGCCGGCAGCGGGACGACGAACACAATCTCAGTGCCTCTGGCGGGCGCCGGCTCCAACGCGAAACTCCCGCCCACATCCTCCATCCGCTTGCGCATGTTTTGCAGCCCGTTGCTGAACTGGGACACGCTCTCCAAGTCCACGCCGCGTCCGTTGTCGGTGACGCGGATTTCGAGCCGGGACTCGCCGTTGACCGTGCTCCGCACGCGCAGCCGCACCTCGGCCTGCGTGGCGCCGGAATGCTTCACGAGGTTGTTGAGCGATTCCTTCACGACGAGGAAGACATTGCGCCGCAGCGCGGCGTTCACCGTCAGCGCCGGCACATCATCGGGGAAATCGAGCCGGCACTGGATTTGCGAAGCGTCGAAGAACTGCGCCGCGAATTCGCGCAGGTAGGCGCACAGTTTGTCGAGCCGGTCGTTGTGCGGGTTGATGGCCCAGACGATCTCCCCGATGTCGTCCACCACGCTGCGCGCCGTCGCGGAAATGCGCCCGACGTGCTCGCCGGTGCGCTGCGGGTTGGACAGATCGCGCCGGGCGACTTCGCTCATGACGGCGATTTGCGTCAGGCTCGCCCCGAGGTCATCGTGCATGTCTTGCGCGATGCGCGTGCGCTCGGCGTCCAGCGCGCGGAACTGTTCCAGCCGCTGGATTTCGTGCAGCGACTTCACGCGCATCCTGTGAACTCCCCAGACAGTCGCCGCCAACACAAGCCCGATCACGGCGAAAAATGCCGGTGTCTCGTTGAATCGCGGGTCCACCACGAACGCCAGTCCGGTTGTCTCCGGGTTCCACACGCCGTCGTTGTTGCACGCCTGCACAAGAAAGCGATAGTCGCCGGGCTTGAGATTCGTGTAGTTCGCGAAGCGCTCGCTCGTTGGCCGCTTCCACGCTCCGTCGTAGCCTTCGAGCCGGAAGCGGAAATTCACGCGCGACGGATCCACAAGGCTGTTCGCCGTGAAATGAAACGTCACGCTCCGCCCGCGTCCCGCCGCGAACCGCAGCGTTTTGCCCGGTCGCAGCGCGTCTGAAGTCTCCGTCGCGCCGTCGCCGAAGACCGGCTCGTCCTCCGCCAGCACGCGCTCGATGACCACCGGCGGCACGACCGCGTTCACCTCGAACGCGCGCGGGTCAATCACCGCCACGCCGCGTGTGGTCGGGAACCACAGCCTTCCGTCGCGCGCCTTCACGCCGGCAGGCTGCTGCTCGCCGCTGGTTTCGCTGCTGGCCATTCCGTCCGCTTCGCCGACAGTGAGGTGGTTCGCGGTTCTTCGCCGGCCCTCGGCCACGTCGTTCAACTCGCTGCGTTTGATGCGCGCGATGCCGCGGGTGGAACCAAGCCAGAAGCAGCCGAAGTCATCCTCCAGAATCTGATTCACCGTGTTGTCCGCGAGTCCGTTGCCCGTCGTGAACACGTTCAGGCGGCCGTCCTTGAGCCGGTTCAGCCCGTTGACCGTGCCAATCCACAGCGCGCCGTCGCCGTCAACGTGCAGGCAAAGCACAACGTCGTCGGACAACCCGCGCGCGGTCGTCCACGTGTCGAACCTCCCGTCTTTCCAATGAAACACGCCGCCACCGTGGCTGCCGAACCACAAGCTGCCGTCGTGGTCCTGCGCCATTGCACGCACGTCGTCGTGCGGGAGGCCGTCCGCGCGGCGGATCGTATGCACGGACCGGCCGCTGCAATACGCCACGCCCTTGTCCGAAAGCCCGGCCCAAAGATTCCCGTCGCGATCCTCGAAGAGGCACCTCACGTGATCCTCGTGGCTGAGTTCGTGCGGACTCCATTCCGCCCATTCCCACGCGCCGTTTGCGACGCGGAACAACCCGCGCCCGTCCGTGCCGACCCACAACGCGCCGTCGCGGCCGGCGAACACGGAACGCATCGCGTTGCGCGCGCGAATCTCATTTTCCAGCGGCAACGACAGGCCGTTCAGCTCGAACGACACCTTGCCGTCGCGGATGCGCGCCAGCCCGCGTCGTGTGCCTGCGTAAACCGTCCCATCTGGCCCCTCGCACACGGAGCACACGTCATCCTCAATCAGACCGTCAGCTTTCGTAAAGCTCCACAACCGGCGCGGGCGCAGCCGCACAAGACCGTCGCTCGCGGTGCCGAGCCAGAAGCTGCCCTCGCGGTCCTCGATCATGCAGTTCACGTCGAGCCTCACTGCCGCGTCGCCGGCGAGCGCGGGGCGGAACGGCTCGAAGTGATCGCCGCGGAACCGGTGCAGCGCGCCGCCGCGAGTCTGGCACCAGATGACGCCCGCGCGATCCTCGAACACGAGCCGGACGTCGTTGTCCGCAAGCCCGTCGCGAGTGGTGAAGGTCGTCCATTGCCCGTCGTGGAACCAATCCAGCCCGTTCGCGCTGCCCGCCCACAAATGCCCGCGGCTGTCGCCCGGCAACAATACCGCCGGCGCGTTGCCGGGACTGCGCGGAGGGTCGGCCTCAACGAAGCAGTCCAGCGCCACGTTGAACTGCTGCACGCCGTCGGACGTGACAGCGAAGAGCTTCATCCTTCCCGCATCCGCGTAGAGAGAGCGCACGGCGTTCTGGCGCAGACCGTGCGCAGTCGTGAAGTTCTTGATCGCGCCGTTGTTCACGCGCGTGAGGCCCTTCTCTCCACCGGCCCACACCGTGCCGTCGCGCAGCACGCAGAGCGTCGAGAGGCGGTTTTGCGGGAGGCCGTCCTCGGTCGTGAGCAGCCGCGCGCGCCGTTCATGGATGCGCAGCAGGCCGTCGCCCGTGGCCGCCCACAGCGCGCCTTGATCGTCCTCGCCCAGCGCGGCGCAGGAGGACGCGGACACGTTCGCGGCGAAAATGCCCGCCAGCGGCGTGAACTTTAACCCGTCGAATCGCAGCAGCCCGCCGGCCGTGCCGATCCAGAGATAGCCGTCGCGCGACTGGTGCAGGCAGAGGATGGCGTTGGCCGGCAGGCCGCCCGGCCCGGCCTTCCACTGCGCAATCTGGAACTGCTTGTGCGTGGTGATGAACTCCGCCGCACCGGCGGACGCCGCGAGCAGCAGCCCCGCCACCGCAGCGCGGCAAAGTGTCGCGAAGGAAAATGGAATGGCCCCGCGCATGTTTCCGTTGGTGCGCGGATTGAACCAAAGTGCGGGAAGCGAGGAAAGCCGATTGTGCCGCGAAGACTGACGCCGCTACGCCTTCTCCACGCCCCGCTGCCACGCGGGCGGATTCGAGAGTTTGTAGAGCATCTCGCCGGCCTTGCGAACGAGCAGCACGCCCTCGGCCTCGCGGTTCGCGAAGCTCTCGATGTCAATCGTCGCCGGGTCGCGCCAGCCCATGTTGATGCGTTCGCAGACTTCGCGCGGGATGCCCGTGGCGAGCGTGACCTTGATGCGGCATTTCTCGACGCCGTTCTCGAACGTGCCGATGCCGCGCACATGCGTGCTGTGCGCGAGCACACCCCACGGGTGATGCTTGAACTTGTCCCACTGCTTCAGGAAGTAGTCGCGGCAGTGGTAGCCGATGGCGTGCATCGTCTTGTTGTGCGTGACGCTGATCTCCGTGACGTGCGGCGCGTAAATGATGAGTTCGCCGCCGTCGGCCACGACCGGCTCCAGCTTATACATCGCCTTGCCGGCGGTCCAAACGTCCGCATACATCGCGGGCGCGCAGGAGAGGACGGTGTGAAACGGTTTGTCCTTGAAGACAATGTGCTCCGCACGTGACACGTCTGCCGCCGCATCCCACGCGGTTTCGGGCGAGCCGATGAAGAGGCCGGCGAGGGACTTGTCCGGGCGCACGACCATCGCCATGCAGAGTTTGTTGACCTTCACCATCGCGCCCACGCGGTCCACGACGCGGCGGACGGGTGTCCACTTGTTGCCGATGGTCATGGGGTTGGTCACGCAACCGCCGAGCCAGTGGAAGAAGTTCAAAATCTCCGGCCCCGCCACGCCGGGGAAGAGATACTTGTTGCCGCCGCTGAAGCCGACGACTTCGTGCGGAAACACCGGGCCGATGATGACAACTTGGTCGTAGTCGAAGACGCGCTTGTTGACCTCGACCGGCACGTCCAGCTCGAAGAGGCCGTCAGACAACTCGCGCGTGTCGGCCTTCGTGAGCGTGCCGACGTTGCGGAGCGCGGCGGGGTTGTCCCACTCGTGATTGAAAAAGTGCACCGCGCCGTAGGTGGCCGCGCGCTCGGCGGCGGAGATTTCTAGACGGTCGCAAATCGCCGCCTCGCTCATCGGCTGGTGCGTGCCCAGCGCGATGAGGATGTCGAAGTTCGCCGTGACCGTGCCGATTTGCTTGAAGAGCGTCTGGAACATCAGCCCCACTGGCGCGGTGCGTGTGGCGTCGGGCACGATGAGCAGCACTTTCTTACCGCGATAATCCTTGGCCGGACACGCCTGCACGACGAGTTCGGCGACTTGCGCGGCGGAGACGGCTGAACCTTTCTGGGCGGTTGAAGCAAGCAAGTTCATGAAGTCATTCTGGCCACGGATGAAACACGGATTGAACACAGATTAGCACAGGCTGGCCGGTTCGTCCGTGTTTTATCCGTGTTCAATCCGTGGCTGAAAATTAAATGGTCTGGCTCAAAAATCCGCCATCCACGCGGATGTCCGAGCCGGTGACGAAGCTGCTGGCCTTGTGGCTGGCGAGGAAGAGGCACGCGCCGATGAGTTCGTGCGACTCGCCGAAGCGGTTCATCGGCGTGTGGCCCCAGATGGACTTGGTGCGCGCGGTGGGCGAGCCGTCCTCGTTGAAGAGCAGCTTGCGGTTCTGCTCGGCAGGGAAGAAACCCGGCGTGAGGGTGTTCACGCGCACGCCTTTCGCGGCCCACTCGCGGGCGAGGAACTGCGAGAGGTTCAGCACGGCGGCCTTCGCGGCGGAGTAGGTCACGACGCGCGAGAGCGGCAAATGTGCTGAAACACTGGCGATGTTGATGATGCTGCCGCGTCCGCGCTTGCACATCGCGGGGCCGAACTCCTGGCAGGGCAGCAGCACGCCGCCCGCAAGGTTGAGATCGAAATTCGCCTGCCAGTCGCTGAGTTGAATCTGCTCGAACGGACGCTCCGCCGTGACCGTGACTTGCGGCGCATTGCCACCAGCGGCGTTCACGAGAATGGTCGGTGCACCGAGCTTGGCCTCGATCTGCTCGTGCGCCTCGGCGAGCGAGCAGCGGGAGATGGCGTCGCAGTTGAAGAACGCGGCGTTGCCGCCCTTGCCTTGGATGGCCTTCACACGCGCCTCGCCGCGCTCGGCGTTGCGGCCGAGCACGGCGACCTTCGCGCCGGCTTCCGCCAGACCGTCCGCCAGCGCGCCGCCGAGCACGCCCGTCGCGCCGATGACCACCGCCACTTCGCCGTTCAAATCGAAAAGATTCATAAAGCGCTGGATACTGGGCGAAGGGTTCCGGCCCGTGAAGGAGAAAGTTGGCGCGGCGGCCCGGCTTGCGCTAGCTTCGCCGCGCTTTTGACATGCAGCCGAATGAAATTCCCGCCCTGCCCGCCGGCACGCAGCTCGCGCGCCTCGACAACGGCCTTACCGTCATCCTCCGCGAGGACCGCGCCGCGCCGGTCGTCAGCGCGCAGGCGTGGTGCATGACCGGCAGCATCCACGAGGGCCGCTGGCTCGGCGCGGGCCTTTCGCACGTGCTCGAACACATGCTCTTCAAGGGCACGACCACGCGCGCCGCGGGACGAATTGACCAGGAAGTTCAGGAAGCCGGCGGCTACATGAACGCCTACACGAGCTTCGACCGCACGGTGTATCATATCGAGGCTCCCGCAAGCGGCACACGCACCGCGCTCGACATCCTTGCCGACATCGTGCAGCACGCGACGCTGCCGGGCGATGAACTCACCAAGGAACTCGACGTCATCCGCCGCGAGATGGACATGAACCAGGACGATCCCGGCCGCCGGGCGGGACGCCGCCTGTTCGAGACGGCCTACACCGTCAGCCCGTATCGCTTTACGATCATCGGCTACCCGGACATCTTCAACGAACTCAAGCGCGACGACATCACCGGCTACTATCACGAGCGCTACGCGCCGAACAACGTGTTCTTTGTCGTGGTTGGCGATGTGCGAGCGGATGAAGTTCTCGCGCAGCTCCGCGAAAGTTTTGCGAAGACGAAGGCCCGCGCGCTGCCGCCGCTCGTCATCCCGCAGGAACCGAAGCAAGCCGCGCCTCGCGAGGTGATCGAGGAAGCGCCCATCGAGCTGGGACACCTGCATTTTTCGTGGCACATCCCGGACGTGCGGCACCGCGACATTCCCGCGCTCGACGTGCTCGCGACACTGCTCGGCTACGGCCACAGCTCGCGGCTGTTCCAGCAGGTGCGCGAGCGCGCCGGCCTCGTGAACAGCGTGGACGCGTGGACTTACAATCCCGGCCAGCCCGGACTCTTCGGCATGAGCGCGGTCGTGGACTCGGACAAATTCGCCACCGCGCGCGCCGCAATGCTCGCGGAAGTTGAGCGCATGAAGAACGAAACCGTTTCGCCCGCGGAACTGGGCAAGGCGGTGAAACAGTTCGTCGCCGGCCACCTCGCCACGCGCAAGACGGTGCAGGGCCAGGCGCAGGATCTCGGCTCAAGCTGGCTTGCGGCGCACGATCTCAACTTCAGCGCGCGCCAGCTCGACGCGGTGAAGCGGCTCACGCCCGACGACGTGCAGCGTGTTGCGCGCGAATATCTCGCGTCGGAAAACCGCACGCTCTTCGCGCTGCTGCCGGATGGCGCGTCGCCGCGCGTGAGCGTGAGCGTGGAAACGTCGCTCTCGCAGCCCGCGCAAAAAATCGAACTTCCCAACGGCCTTCGTTTGCTGGTGAAGGAGGACCGGCGGCTGCCGTTCGTGGAGTTCCGCCTCGCGTTCAAGGGCGGCGTGCTCGCGGAGACGCCGGCGAACAATGGGGCTTCGCAGATGTTCTCGCGCCTGTTGATGAAGGGCACGGCGACGCGCACCGCCGAGCAGATCGCGCGCGAAATCGAATCCGTCGGCGGCAGCCTCGACACGTGGGGCAGCAACAACACCTGCGGAGTGCAGGCGCAGGTGCTGCGCGAGGATTTCGCGCTCGGCCTCGAACTGCTCGCCGACGTGCTGCTGCGGCCCGCGTTCCCCGCCGAGGCCGTCGAGCGCGAACGCACCGTGCAACTCGCGGGCATTCGCGACCAGCGGGATCATTTGCTGCAAAGCGCGTTTCGCGCGCTGCGGCGCGGGCTTTTCGGCGACGCCGGCTTCGGCCTCGACCCGCTCGGCACCGAGGCGAGCGTGGGCGCGTTGAAGCAGGAAGATTTCCGCGCGCTGCACGCGAAGCTCGTCGCGCCGAAGAATTCCGTCCTTGCGATCTACGGCGATGTGAACACCGCCGAAGTCCGCGCCGCCGTGGAAAAAACTTTCGGTGCTTGGCCGGCGGACAAAGATTCTTTTGTTCTTCCTCCTCCCGCCTCTCGCCCATCGCCCATCGCCTCCCGCATGAGCGAGCAGCGCGACAAAAAGCAGGCCGTGTTCGTCGCCGGCTTTCCCGGCGCTACGTTCACCGATCCGGATCGCTATACGCTCGAACTCCTTCAGGAAGCGTGCAGCGATCTCGGATCGCGGCTGTTCCTGCGCATTCGCGAGCAGCTTGGGCTGGCATATTACGTCGGCGCGAGCAACCAGTTCGGCCTCGTGCCGGGCGTGTTCGCGTTCTACGCCGGCACCGCGCCGGAGCACCTCGCTCGCGTCGAGGAGGAGATGTTGAAGCAGATCGAGTTGCTCCGCGCCGAAGGGCTGACTGCCGAGGAGTTAAAACGCGCGAAGGCGAAGACCATCGGCCAGCGCGCGCTCTCGCGGCAGGACTGCGGCGCGCAGGCCACGCACGCGGCGCTCGACGAGCTTTACGACAACGGCTTCCGCGCGTGGGGGCGCGACGACGCGCTTACCGGGGCGGTGACGCTCGAACAAACGCGCGCCGTGGCGCAGCGATTCTTTGACGTGAAGAAGATGGTGATTGCGACAGTGGAACCGAAGAAGGCATGAGCGGCGACAGAGGTGTCGCCTTTCCGACTTCAGATGATTTCTTTGATCGGCTCGCCGTTGTCGAGGATCGGCACAGGACGGCCGGCGTTGTCGAGAAAGCTTTCGTGCGGGTCTATGCCGAGGACGTGATACGCGGTGGCGAGCACGTCGGCGGGTGAGAGCGGGCGTTCCGCGGGGAACTCGCCTTTGTCGTTGCTCGCGCCGACGACCTGGCCCGTGCGCAGTCCGCCGCCGGCCATCATCACGCTGAAGACATCGCCCCAGTGGTCGCGGCCCGGAATCGAGATGCCGGGCTGGCCGTTGTTGATCTTCGGTGTGCGGCCAAATTCGCCCATTACCATCACGAGCACGTCGTTGAGCATCGAGCGGTCGGCGAGGTCCTGCATCAGCGCGCCGATGGCCTTGTCCATCACGGGGAGCTTGTTGCCGTGGCCGACGGCGATGTTGGAGTGGTCGTCCCAGTGCGGCATGTCCACGGTGCAGAAGCTCACGCCCGCCTCGACGAGCCGCCGCGCCATGAGTGTGTAATGGCCCCACGGCCCGCGTCCGTAGCGGTCCCGCGTCGCGGGCTTTTCCTTCTCGATGTCAAACGCCTCGCGCGCGTTGTTGCCGAGAACAAGATCAACAGCCTGCTGTTGGTAGGCGTCCATCGCGTCCATCGTGCGGGACCTGTCAATGTCGCGGCGGAAGTGGTCGAGCTGCGTGAGCAAACCCACGCGGTTGCGGATGCGCCCGGTGTCGCCGGCGGAATTCTCCAGAATTTTTGGCGGCTGGACCGCAGACTTGTCGTTTGCGCCGAGATATTTTTGCGAGTTGTTTGCGTCGAACGGATTGAACGCCGGACCGAGATACGCCGCGCCCATGTAGCCGGGGAAAAGATAAATCGTCTGCGCCGCCGGCAGCCCGACGTAGGCCGGCACGCCTGTGACACGCGGCCCCTGCGTGCGCGCGACGATCGAGCCGATGGAGGGATATTTTTGCGGCAGGTCGTTCGCGTGCGAACCGTAGCGGCCCGTGGTCATCCAGTGGCCCGCGGCGAAGTGGTCGCCGTTCTTGTGATGCACCGAGCGGAGGAAGACCATCTTGTCCGCGTGCTTCGCGTGTTCGGGCAGTTGCGCGGAGATGCGGATGCCCGGAACATTCGTCTCGATCGCGCCCCACGGCCCGCGATACTCGCTGGGCGCCTCGGGCTTGGGATCGTAGCTTTCAAGATGACTCGGGCCGCCGTCGAGCCAGATGAGGATGATGGACTTGCCGCTGCGCTTCGCCGCGCCGCTTGCTCGGAGACGGAGCAGGTCCGCAGTCGTTAAGCCGAGCAAGCCGCAGAAGCCAGCCTTGAGCGCGCTGCGACGCGACACGCCGCGGCACGTGAACGACAAGGGGCCGTTCTGAAGCTGGAGCATACGAAATGAATAGACGACGACGGCCGAAGATATTCAACACGAAATCTCGAAATTTTCCAGCGAAGCGCGACTGCGCTACGCGAGAACGGCCTTCACCACTTCGCCGTGCACGTCAGTCAGGCGGAAGTAGCGGCCCTGAAATTTGAACGTGAGCCGTTCGTGGTCAATGCCCAGCAGGTGCAGCAGCGTGGCCTGGAAATCATGCACGTGCACCGGGTTTTCCATCGCGTTGTAGGCGAAGTCATCGCTCGCGCCGTAGCTCATGCCGGGCTTCACGCCGCCGCCGGCCATCCAGATCGTGAAGGCATACGGATGATGGTCGCGGCCCCAGCCCTTGCGGTCTTCGATGTTGCCCTGGCAGAACGGCGTGCGGCCAAATTCGCCGGCCCACACGACGAGCGTGTCGTCGAGCAGGCCGCGCTGCTTGAGGTCCTTCACCAACGCGGCGCTCGGCGCGTCGGTGTCGCGGCACTGGATTTCAAACTGCGTCGAGAGGTTGCGGTGATGGTCCCAGCCGGCGTGGAAGAGCTGCACATAGCGCGTGCCACGCTCGATGAGCCGGCGCGCCATGAGGCAGTTGTAGGCGAAGGAACCTTGCCGCTTCACTTCCGGGCCATACATGTCGAGCACGGCTTGCGGCTCCTTCGAGAGGTCGGCGAGCTCCGGCACGCTGGCTTGCATGCGGTAGGCCATTTCGTATTGCGCGATGCGCGTGGCGATTTCCGGGTCGCCGAATTCCTTGAATTTCATCTCGTTCAGCCTCGCCAAGTCGTCGAGCATTCCGCGGCGCACCTCGCGGCTCATGCCGTCGGGGTTCGAGACGTAGAGCACCGGGTCGCCGCTGCCGCGGAACTTCACGCCCTGGAACTTCGTCGGCAGGAAACCGCTGCCCCAATAGAAGTCGTAGAAAATCTGCCCGCAGCTCGCCTCCTTGTCGCGCGAGGTCAGCACGACGAACGACGGCAAATCCTGCGTCAAGCTGCCGAGGCCGTAGCTCAACCACGCGCCGAGGCTCGGCCGGCCCGGCTGCTCCGCGCCAGTGAGGAAGAACGTGATTGCCGGCGCGTGGTTCACCTGCGTCGTGTGCATGGACTTGATGAAGCACACGTCGTCCACGATGCCCGCGGTGCTCGGCAGAAAATCGCACACCCACACGCCGCATTTCCCGTGCTGCTTGAACCCGGTGAACGCCGGCAGCACGGCCTTGCTCTTCTGCCCGGCGGTCATCGTCGAGAGCCGCTGGTTTTTGTGGATGGATTCGGGCAGTTCCTTGCCGCGCCACTTTTCCATCTCGGGCTTGTAATCGAACATGTCGAGATGCGGCGGAGCGCCGTTTTGCAGGAGATACACGACGCGCTTTGCCTTCGGCGCGAAGTGCGGCAGGCCGGGAAGTCCGCCGAAGCGCGGCAGAGCCGAAATTTTTTTCTTCGCCTCCGCGCCGGACAAATTCTCGTTCAACAGCGACGCGAGCGCGGCCACGCCGATGCCCGTGGCCGAGCGGCCAAAGAACTGCCGGCGCGTCTGCAAAGCGTGGTGTTCAAGTAAAGGGTTCATGATTTGCGATTTCTCTTTGACGCTTGCTTCGTCCGCGTCTTCGAGTTGATGACAACGCTGCGCGTCATTTTGGGCCGGCTTCCTTCGGCAATGCGAGCGCGAGCGCGGTGGTCGCCCAACCCGCGGCGGTGATGGAGATGAACTGATCCTCGCCGTGCGGATAGCCGGATTCGTAGTAAGTCTGGATCGGCGTGCTGCGTGTGCGCACGTGCCACGAGCCGTCGCTGAGTTGTGTTTTGAGCAACCACTGCAATCCGCGCCGATATGCGCCGTCCGTGGTTGCGATGCCGCCGGCCTGATGCAGCGCGGTGAGCGCAGTGCCGGTCGCATAAGCGTCGCTCTCCGTGCCGTCAAGTTGTGCCCAGCCGCCGTCCGTCCGTTGCGTCTGCAACAATTCCTGGGCGGCGCGGTGAATGTCCGTCTCAGCAGCGCCGGCTGCATGCAGCGTCCGCAGCCGGAACACACGATCCTCCGTTTCGCGCGGCTGGGTTTTCGTCGCCCATTGACGAACCTGCTCGGCGCGGCGGTGAATCCGCTCGCGTTGCTCCGGCCCGCCGAACTTTTTCAAGCCGCGCAAGGCCACGTAGCTGACGGTGAACAAACTTTCCTCGCTCGGCGGGCGGATGGTTTGGGGCTTCCAGTAGTCGAGATTCTTCTGCCATATCAGCAGATATTCAGTCACCGCAGCCGTCGTCGCGTCAGGTTTCCAGCCGCCGTTTTCGAGCGTCCACAGCGCGTAGCCGGCGGTCAGCGCCTGCCCGCCCTGTCCCTTGCCTGCGAGATAATTCGTCCGATTCCGCGCCAGAAAGTCGGCGGTGAACTGGAGCTGCTGCCGCAGATTTTCCGCGTCAACAGCGAACCCGCGTTCGCGCGCCGCGGTCAGCGCCATGATGGGCAATCCCTGGTTGTGGCAGGTGAAACACTGTTTGCGTTTCTCCATCGAAGTCTTCGCGCTCTTCTCCAAAAGCGGGAGCGACTTTCCCACGGCGGCGCGGATGGCATCGGTGCCGGGCGCGTTGACTTCGGCTCCGATTGCGACTGGCGCGAAGGCAGCGGCCAGAATGCCGACGGAACAGGCGACGAGGCGCTGGCAGTTACTTCGCATCAACACCTTCCTTCACCAGCGAGGCGCACACCAGTTCCTCGTCGTTGCGCGCAAAGACGTGGCGGTTGGCGTAAGCAGGCGGGGGCCAGACGAGCTTTCTGCCGGCGAAATCATAGGTCGGGTTCAGCAGGTGAACGCGGCTTAGTTCCTCGTAGCCGCGCGGGGTCAGCCGCGCGCGAATCAAATTTCCCTCGTCGGTAAAGATCAGCGTGGAGTTGCCGTTTGGCGTGAGGTGGATGCACGCGCCGTTTTGGTGATCGGTGAGCTGGTCGGCCTGCCAGAGTTGTTTGCCGGTGCGCGCTTCGAGGCACACCAGCTTGCCGTGGGATTTATCTGAATACACGTAATCGCCATCAAGCACCGGAAGTGACGTGGTGCTCATGACGCGGCGGGTCGGCGAACTGGACTGCGGCCAGAGGTTGGAAACCGTCGTCCCGTTTGGACCGATCTGGAACATCGAACCGCTGAACAGGAGCAGGTCGCCGTGAAAAACCGGCGTGGCGGTCCCGTAGGCGTTCTGCGTGTTGAAAATTTCCCGCCACCAGGTTTTGCCCGTGGCCGGATCGAGCGACGTGATGGCGTCAGGCGTCCAGACGATGAGTTGCCGTTTTCCGCCGGCGCTGATGACCGCCGGCGAACTGTAAGTCCAGTGATCGTTGAGCGCGCGCCAGACTTCCTTGCCGGAGTTTTTATCGAGAGCCACGACGCACGCATTCGGTTTGCCGCCGATGACCAGGATCAAGAGATTGCTTTCAATCAACGGCGAGGGCGTGGTCCCCGAGAATTCGGCCAGCCCGTAGTTCCTGGCCAAATCATTTTCCCACACGACGGCGCCACTGCTCGCGTTGAGGCACCAAAGGCGGCCCGTCAATGCTAGGGCGAACACCTTGCCCGCCTCGACGATCGGCGTGGAGCCGGGTCCGGACTTGGCGTTTGGAACGAAAGCCCATTCGGGGAAGGTCACCTCATTCGAGCGGGTCCACAAAACCGCGCCCGATTTTTCGTCGAAACAATGCACGCGTTCCCAAGCTTTGGGTTTCTGCGTTTCGGAGTCAGTGAGGTAAACGCGACCTTGGGCGATGACCGGCGACGAAAACCCGCCTCCAACCGGGACGCGCCACCGGACTTTCAATCCGCCGCTTGGGAAGGTTTCCAAGACGCCCGTCTCGTTCCAAACGCCATCACGGTTCGGCCCGCGCCACTGCGGCCAGTCGCCAGCGCGCGCCGTGGAAGCTGCGAGCGCGAAGCAGAGAACCGCCTGCGTCAACGCACTGTTCCAGCCCGGCGGATGCGAATCGGCATTTGGGTGCATGGAACGGCCGTTTCTATTGGGCGCTTGAGGCGAAGTTCACGGAGAATGGACGCGCGTGGCACGCGTTGCCACTCAATTCAGATTTCGCGTCCTTACTCCTGCGGATAAACGAGAATCCGGTCGTGCACGACGACGACGAGGTCGTTCTTCTTGTCGCCGGTCACGTCCACGACAAGCGCCTCGCGCGGTTCGGGCAAATCGCTGCGCCGGCTGCGGAACGTGCGCTCCTCAAACACCTGCCAGCGGTTGCTCGGCGTGAGCTTGTGCGGCGGGTCGAACGTCACGATGTCTATGTGGTTCTTCGCCGTTTCGAGGAAGACGAGGTCTTTGCGACCGTCCTGGTTCAAGTCGCCCGTCACCACGTCCGCGAGGCGTCCGTCCTTGATGGGCGTTTCGTAGCCGTCGAGTTCCTGAATGTCCCACACGTTGCCTTGCAGCGCGAGGATGGCGGCGGAGTTAAGTCCGAGAAAACCCAGCGCCGGCGGGCGTCCCGCGCCGCTGGGCACCGCCGCGAGTGCGGTGAAATCCGTGACTGGCAGCGGCACGTTCTTTGCGATCCGCCACACGCCGGAGGTATCGCGCTCGCACACGCTCAGCGCCTTGCGCTCCGCGTCGAGCAGGAAAATGAGCGAATTCGTCCCGCTCCGCAGCGCCGTGGTGCCAACGATGCGCGAGTTGCCGGATGCGCCGTTGATCTGCTCTTTCACCGTGAAGGCCCATGAACTTTTCGCGTCCGCACTTGCTCCCGCCGCCTTCGCTTCCGGCGCGAGCACGACGGCGCGGACAAAATTTTTCTGGGCTAGAAGCAGCTCCGGTTTGCCGTCGCCATCCACATCCGCTGCGCTGAACCACGGCTGCTCGATCGCGCCACCGGGCGGCGTCACGTCCACTTCCTCAAATTCCTTGCCGGGCACTTGGAGTAAAATTTTAATCTTCTCGTAAGGCGTGAACACGACGAGGTCCACGAGGCCGTCCTGGTTTGCGTCGTGCAGCGCGAGCGCGCTGGGATTCGACTTGTAGGACTCCGCGAGCTTTTGCACCCGGCACGAGCCGTCAGCGCCGTGGAGTTGCAGCACGCGGCGGCTGTCCTGCTCGACGATGACGGCGAGCGAAGGCTTCGCGCCGGGCTTGAGCGCGCCCGCCGCGATGGCGAGCGGCTTGCCGTCCACGGGAATGATTTTCGGAAACGGCACGCGGCCGTTCGGATCGAAGCGCGTGACGCCGACCTGCCGTTCATCAGCACTCAACAAAAAGATTTCCGGTTTGCCGTCGCCATCCCAGTCCGCCACGGCGATGTCGCTGACTCCGGTGAACGTCGGGAAGCGGCGCGGCGCGGCGAACGTGCCGTCGGCGTTCTGCAAAAAAACCGCAAGCTGGCCGCTGTCCGGCTCGGCCACGATGAGGTCGGCGAGCTGGTCGCCGTTCACGTCGGCCCACGCGGCGCCGCGGCGCGATTTGTCGGTTTTGCCGAGCGGCGTGACTTGAAACTGTCCGAGCTTGAGCGCGCCGAGCAAAGTTTCCGCGGGCTTCTGGATGAAGTTGGAAATCTGCGCGCGGCCCGAGTTCAGCGCGATGGTGATGATTTCTGTCTTGTGATCGCCGTCGAGGTCGTCGGCCCAATACGCGCGAATCGGCGCATAACTGAAGTGGATTTCCGGCCCGAGCTGTCCTGCGCTGTTCTGCAAACGGAAGCGGAACGGAACAGCGTTGTCCCAGTTCACAAGCAGCAGGTCGTCGCGGCCGTCCCCGTCAATGTCCACGACCTGCGCGGCCTTGATGCTGCCGGTGAACGGAATCTTCTGCGGCTCTGCGAGCGTATGGTCGGGTTTTTGCGCGATGAGCCAGACGTGATTTTCCGCGAGCAGGACGAGGTCGGTGAGATTGTCGCCGTTGAGGTCGCCGTGTGTGAGCGCGCCGGGCGTGAGCTGGCCGTCGTCAATCGGGATGCGCTTGGGCTGGCTCCATCCTTTCGCGCCGAGATTGTAGAGCACGACAAGCTCCTTCGGGTCGCCGTAGTATGCGATGTCGGGTCGGCCGTCGCCGTTGAGATCGGTGACGGTGAGACTCGTGATGCGCTTCTCCGAGGCAATGGACTCAAGACGAAACCGCGCGTCCGGCGGCAACTCGTTCAACTCGCGCTTTGCGGAGGAAGCGCGCCGCGTGAGGTTGGTCTTGCCGGTCTGGTTGTAGAGCAGCGCGATTTTCGAGTGCGTGTTGTCGGCGATGACGAGGTCCACAAGGCCGTCGCCGTCAAGGTCGGCGGCGTTGAGGCCGGTGATCTGCGGCGCGATGGGGAAAATTTCCGGCCCGCTGAAACCGAAGCGGTTCGTCGCCGTGTCCGCCGCGCGAACGTGGCAGACAAGCACAAGCGCGGCGCAGCAACTCGCGGCGAGGCGCGACGAACGGAGCCGTAAAAATTGGCGCAAATTCATCCTGTGTCGCGGCGATGATAACCGCATCCTGAAGCGCCGCCACACTTTTCACGAATCGCCGCGGACAGTTTTTTGCGGTGTAAAAAATTCAGCGACGATTGGATTTCTCGCAGTCATTCACCGAGAAGATGGACAACGATTTCGCGGCGGTGCGGGTCGGTGCGATGTTCCCACACGTAGATGCCCTGCCATGTGCCGAGCGACAGAGCGCCGCCGGTGATGGGAATGCCGAGGTTCACGGCGGTGAGCGCGGTTCGGATGTGCGCGGGCATGTCGTCGGGGCCTTCGAGCGTGTGGCGGAAGAGCGGGTCGCCGTCGGGCACGAGGCGAGCGAAAAAACGTTCGAGATCACGGCGCACTTCGGGGTCGGCATTTTCCTGAATGAGCAGCGACGCCGAAGTGTGGCAGATGTGCAACGTGACGAGGCCGGTTCGCAGGCCGCTGCGTTCCACGAGCGCGGCGACTTCGCGCGTGATCTCGTAAAAACCGCGCCCGCGCGTCGGGACGGTCATTTCGTGCGTGGATTGACGGAGCACGGACGGATGATGGCCCAAGCGTTGGCGGCAGGCAACTTTACCTCATTTCAGGACGGGATTTGACCCGCGGGCAATTGCGGTAAATACCTGATGCCATGTGATGAGAAAAAAACCTGTTGTCAGCGTCCAACCGGGTGTTAAAGTCGCTCCGCAGTTGAGCATTTTTTGGCGGCAATTATGAGTGAGTCCGAAGCCCCAAAAGGTGACGATTTGGTAAAGAATTCGTCCCTCTACCGCGAATTTCAGGCCGAGCGGGAAGAGATTTTGCGACACAAGTGGCTTGAGTCTGAGAAAGCCGGTTTTGACATCGGCTTTGAGCGCGCGCTGACCGACTGGATCGTCAAACATCGGTCCAAGTGGCGGCGGGCGCGGCAGGCTCCGCAGTCGCAAGCTTCCTGAGTCCGCCCGAATTTGCGGCGTCCTTTAAGGCGGTCCGGCGAGACCGCCAAGGGTTGATGTCTGCCCTGTTACATTTTTACGGACCGGCCCGGCGACGGGTCGGCCCGTTTTTTTATGCCTGAACCCCACGTCCTGCTCACCGCCGCGGCGATGGAACGCGCGCTCACCCGCATCGCGCACGAAATCGCCGAGCGTAACGAGCCGCGCACCGACGTGGTGCTCGTCGGCGTGCAGACCGGCGGCGTGCATCTCGCAAAACGCCTCGGCGCGATTCTTGAGGGCATCTGGAGGCAGCCCGTCCCCGTCGGCTTGCTCGACGTGAGCATGCACCGCGACGACCTCGACCACCGCGCCGCGCCGCTCGTCCGGCCCACGCACATCCCCGCCGATGTCACCGGCAAGACCGTCGTGCTCGTGGACGACGTGCTCTTCAGTGGGCGCACGACTCGCGCCGCGCTTGACGCGTTGAACGACTTCGGCCGCCCGGCCCGCGTGCAGCTCGCCGTGCTCGTGGATCGCGGCCACCGCGAGCTGCCCATCAAGGCGGACTTCGTCGGAAAGAACGTCCCCACACGCATCGGTGAACGCATCAACGTCTGCCTCTGCGAAGCGGGCGGTGAAGACAAGGTCTGCCTCGAACGCCAATGAGCTGGAACCGCAAACACCTCCTCGACATCGAGTCGCTTTCCGCGGACGAGATCACTGCCGTGCTCGACACGTCGCACGCCTTCAAGGCCGTCGGCGAGCGCGCCATCAAAAAGGTCCCCGCGCTGCGCGGCAAGACTGTGGTGAATTTGTTCATCGAGCCGAGCACGCGCACGCGCATCAGCTTTGAACTCGCCGCCGTGCGGCTTTCCGCCGATGTCATCAACTTCTCCGCCGAGGCGTCGTCGTTGAAGAAAGGCGAGACGCTCAAGGACACCGCGCGCAACCTCGAGGCGCTCAACGCCGACATCATCATCATCCGCCACAGCGCGGCGGGCGCGCCGCATTTCCTCTCGCGCTTCCTGAAATCGAGCGTCGTCAACGCCGGCGACGGAGCGCACGAGCACCCGACGCAGGCGCTGCTCGACACGTTCACGATTCGCGAGAAGAAGGGCGTGATTGCCGGGCTGAAGGTCACGATCCTCGGCGACATCCTCTACAGCCGCGTCGCGCGCTCGAACATCTGGGCGCTGCTCAAGCTCGGCGCGCACGTGACGCTCTGCGGCCCGCCCACGCTCGTGCCGCGCGTCTTCGAGCGGATGGGCTGCCGCGTGACGTGGAACGTGGACGAGGCCATCGCCGGCGCGGATGTCATCAACCTCCTGCGCATCCAGCACGAGCGGCAGCGGCGCACGAGCTTCCCGAGCCTCGGCGAATACACGAGCCTGTTCGGCCTGACCCGCGCGCGCTTCGCGCAGACGAAGCCCGACGTGCTCATCATGCACCCCGGCCCGATCAACCGCGGCGTGGAGATTGACAGCGAAGTGGCCGACTGCGGGCGCTCGGTGATCCTCGAACAAGTCACCAACGGCCTCGCGGTGCGGATGGCCGTGCTCTTCCTCATCAACGGCGGCAAGCCGCAGGAAGTCGCGGGTTGACGCGCGCGCGCCGCGCTACAGCTCGTTCCAGCTTGTCACGACATAGCTGCCGTTGCCGCCACTGCGGGCAAGGTTTTCGTCGTAGTGGAAGTTGAAGTGGCCGCTCATGGAAATGCTGTTCGCGACCGCAGCGCCAACCAGATCGTAATTATTGTTGCCGCCGCCGCTCATGCTGAAGTTGGCCTCGGGCGCATAGATGACGCCGGTGAAGGCCGCGTTGCCGCTGAGCGAGACCGAGGTGTTGCTGGGCAGCCCGTAATAATAAAAGTTCGTCGCGTTGGCGTTGGCGTTGGCAACGCCGTTGCCGCTCAGGCTGGCCGAGGAGCCGGCGACATACATCTTCAACGACGCGCCGGGCGCGATGTAAAGGTAAGACTGCCCGGAAAAGGAGACATTGCCCGTGACGTAGAGGACCGCATTGCCCGTGACGATGGCCTTTTGCTGGCCGCTCATGGAGAAGCTGGACAACTGGTTGTTGCCGGGACCTATGACATAAGCGTAGTTCGTCCCGCCAACATTTGCGCCGCCCGGCGTGAAATAGCCGCTGGTGAAGGGCACCTGCACGTCGGGGAACGAAACATTCATTGTATCGGAGGAGTAGCCCGGCTGGATGCCTGTGCCGCCGTCGTTGATGTAGGCCTTGCTGCCGATGGCCACGTTCCCGCTGGTGCTGACCGAGCCGCCGGGGCCGGTGTTCACGTGCCCATAGACGGTCACGCCGCCGCTGCTGGTGATGGAGGCCGAAACCTCGGAATCTGTCGCCACGTCGCCGTTGTCCTTGTATTTGGCGGCATCATAGCGGCCGAGAGTGCTGTAGTTCGGGTCACCCGAATCGAAGCTGTCCGTGCGCACGCCGCCGCTCAGGGACACCTGTCCCTTGGCCACCAGCCCGCGGCTGAAGATGCTGGCGCTCTGCGTGGTGACGCGCACCGTGCGGGAAATCTCGTTCGTGCCCAACGGAGCGGGCACATAGCCGGTCGCATAAATGACCGGCGGAATCACATTTGAAATGGAAACAACATAGCGGCCCGACCCGAAGGTGCGGCTCTTGGTGAAGCCGTTGAGGCCGAGAGTCCAGTCGTTGGCGGACAAATTGGTGGAGTTGTAATAGAGCTGGGTGAGCGCCTCCTCGACGCCCGCCTCCATGACGGGGACGATGAGGTTCCACTGCTGCGAGCGCTGCACCGCGCGAGTTTGCGAACTAGTCAGGTCGAGATAACTCACGAGCGTGATGCCGATGATGGCCGAGAGCATCAGCGTGATGACCAGCGCGCTGCCACCGGTCTCGCGGGAAGATGGCTGTGTGGTTTTCATTGTTTGCGGATGACGATTTTTGCGGACTGGATGCTTTCCGTGTTGAGCTTGCTGCCGAGCAGGAGCCGGCTGCACACCCAGTCCACGCGGACGAGTTTGCAGTTGGTGCCCGACGCGGCGGGAAACTGGTCGAAGGAATTCGACACGTTGCTGTGGTTGAAGATGGAGAAGGTGAGAACGTCGCATTCCTTGAGCATGGTTTCGACTTGCGCGCCGTTGGTGCGCATGAGGGTGCGCGCCACCGGGTCGTAGGTGTAGCTGAGGTTGTTCACGCCGCCGGCAAAGTTGAACACGAGCCGGTTGGTGCTGTAGGAAGTGAGCTGGTCGGCCTGGCGGATCTCGAGCGACATGCGGTCAAGGGTCTTGCGGCTGTATTGGTCGAGGTCCACGTAGTTGAAGACCGCCGCGAACGCGCGCACGCTGTAGATCGTGAGGGAAGTCACCGTGAGCAGCACCAGCGAGCCGATGGCGGCTGAAAAGAGCAGCTCGATCAGCGTCATGCCCGAAGCCTGCGCGCGCCGTCGTGCGGCGGGATTAGTAGATGTAGTTCTGCATTCCATACTGCGAAACCATCGTGCTGACGGAGCGCGCCCGTGGCACCTGGCCGTTGGTCCAGTTGAGCGTGACAATGATCAGGCGCAGGTCGTTGCTGTAGGACTCGGTGACGCCGGCGTTGGTCACGTTGATCGTGCCGTAGAAGTTGAACCCGGCGCTGGAGTTCGCCACGAACGTGCTGCTGGACGAGACGTTCGTCGGGTAAAAAGGCTCGACGAACGAGGACGGAATGTAAGACGTGCCCGATCCAAAGGACGTGACCTGCGACCAGTTGTAGAGGCGGAACTCCTCCATCCGGTCCGTGAGAATCTGCGTGGCGCGCAGGTTTTCCCTCGCAAGGCTGATGACGCCGAACCCCGTCGTGACGCCGGTGTAAAGCGACACGAACAAGATGCCCACGATCGCCACACAAACGAGGACTTCCGGCAGCGTGAAAGCCCTCGCCCACCCTGGCGATGCGCTGGCCCGCGTTGAAAAGGGTGTCAGGTTCACTTGGTGACGATAAACCGAGTTGCAGGCGCTAAAATAATAATAACGCCGATTATGTCAAAACCAGCTTTCTGGCCATGCGCAAGAGTCGTGCCGTTCCCGACAGTGAGAGCAAAAAAGGCGGTTAGCGACATAAACTGGTGAAATCTTTGCGGGAACACGAGAAAACCGAGCGCTACTTCTTCGCAAAAATCCGGTTCGCCTCCTCCAGCGTCTCCTTCGAGCCGATGTCATACCACAGGCCCGGCACCGTCCACGTGAACACGGGCTGGCGCGGATACAGCCACTGGATGAGCCGGCCCGGCTGGTCGGGGTTGTTGCCCGTGGCGATGTATTCGCCGACGCGCGGCAGCACCGCGCGCGGGTAAAAATAAAGCGCCACGCTGATGAGCGTGCTCGTCGGGTTCGCCGGCTTCTCCTCGAACTTGGCGATGCTGCCGCCGGCATTCACGCTCACGACGCCGTATTTCTTCGCCTGATCGAGGCTGCCCACGTCATACACGCCGAGCACGGGCGCGTTTTTCGCGCGGATAAACTCGCCGAACTTCGCCAGCGGCTCGCTGAACAGGTTGTCGCCCGCGACCACGATCAAATCGTCGTCCACGCGTTCGCGTTGCAGCACGAGATTCAAGTCGCCGATGGCGCCGAGCTTGTTCGAGTCGTCGGTCGAGCCGTCGTTGACGATGGTGAAGTCGAGCTTCGCGCGCGCCGCGTAGCCGTCGGCCCATTTCTGGAACTGCCCGGCGAACTTCGCGTTCGTCACCACATACACGCGGTCAATGCCGCCGATGGGCGCGAGGTTGTCCATCACGTAGTCAATCATCGGCTTGCCCGCGACATCGAGCAGCGGCTTGGGCTGCGTGAGCGTGAGCGGATACAGGCGCGTCGCGTAACCGGCGGCGAGGACGAGGACTTTCATTGGCGGGGAAACTAGCGAATTCAATTCACTCGCAGAAGCGGAAAAGCGCAACTCAGCCGCGACCCTCAAACAAACTCGGCGCGACCTCATGCACGAGCTTTTGCGCGCGCTCCAAAATTTCGGCGCCGGATTCGCTCTGCAATGCCGCCGTCGCCAGCGCGCGCGCCTCGGGCATCTTCAGCCGGCGGATGAGGAACTTCGTCTGCGGCACCATCGGCGGGCTGACGCTGAGTTCATCCACGCCGAGGCCGAGCAGGATGGGCACGAGCGCCGGCTCGCCCGCCATCTCGCCGCACACGCCGGCCCAGATGCCGTGCCGGTGCGCGGCGTCCACGGTCATCTTGACGAGGCGCAGGATCGCGGGGTTCGTCGGCTCGTAAAGATTGGCGACGCGCTCGTTGAGGCGGTCCACCGCGAGCGTGTATTGGATGAGGTCGTTCGTGCCGATGCTGAAGAATTTCACGCGCTTGGCGAGCGCATCGGCCACAAGCACGGCCGACGGGATCTCGATCATCACGCCGATTTCGAGTTTTTCATCAAACGGTTTCGCCTCGGCGTCGAGTTCGACCTTGCATTGCTCGACGAGCGCGAGCGATTGGGTGAGTTCATCGAGGCCCGAGATCATCGGGAACATCATCTTCACGTTGCCCTCAGCGCCGGCGCGCAGGATCGCGCGAATCTGCGCGCGGAACACGTCCCGCTCCTGCAGGCAGTAGCGGATCGCGCGCCAGCCAAGGAACGGATTCAGCTCCTGCGACTGCTCCTGGCCCGCGAGGAACTTGTCGCCGCCCAGATCGAGCGTGCGGATGATGAGCGGTTGCGGACGCAGCGCGGCTGCCGCCATGCGATACGCATTGAACTGCTCCTCCTCGCCCGGCAGCGACGCGCGGTTGATGTAGAGAAATTCCGTGCGGAACAGCCCGACGCCCTCCGCGCCATTCTCGATCACCGCGGAAGTTTCCTCGACCTTGCCGATGTTCGCGGACAGCATGACGCGCACGCCGTCGAGCGTGACCGTGGGTTTGTCGCGCACGTCGCGCAACTTGACGCGCAGCGAGTCCTGCACCTGCACGAGCTGGCCATACTCGAAGAGCGTCTGATCCGTCGGGTTGACGGTGACCAACCCGTTGAAGCCGTCGAGCAGCGCGTATTGCCCGGTCTGGAGCTGGCGCGAGATCGTCTGAAGGCCGACCACGGCGGGGATTTGCAGCGCGCGCGCCATGATGGCCGTGTGCGAAGTCTTGCCGCCGGCATCCGTCGCGAAGCCAAGCACCATTTTCTTGTCGAGCACCGCGGTCGTGCTCGGCGCGAGGTCGTGCGCGACGATGATGCACGGCTCCTTGAGATGCCGCAGGTCGGCCTCGTCGTGGCGGTCGAGCAGGTTGTTCAGCACGCGCGCCGCGACATCGCGCAGGTCCGCCGCCCGCTCGCGCAGATACTCGTCATCCACCGTGGCGAGCGAACTGATGAACTGTTCCGACACGACATGAAAGGCGTGTTCCGCGCAGACGCGCTGTCCGCGGATGCGGCCCATTGTTTCGTCAATCAGCGTCGGGTCGTCGAGCATCATCAGGTGCGCGTCGAAGATGAGCGCGTCCTTGGCGCCGAGTTTTTTCGTGACCTGCTGCTGGAGTTCGTGGAGCTGGTGGCGGGTCGAGACGAGCGCCTGCTCGAAGCGCTCCTCCTCGCGCGGCACGTCCTGCTCGGCGATCTCTCGCCGCGTCACCGAAGTCTGCGGCCGGCCCAGAACAAGCACGCGCCCGCGGCAAATCCCATCCGAGACGGCAATGCCGCGGAAAGTCTTTTCACCGGCAAGACCCATTTCAGCCACAGACAACTTTTAACGGGGGACGCGGAACTTGAGAAACAAATTCGGCATCCGTGTTGTTTTCAAGCGTGCTGACGCTGTAATCATGCCCTCGTGAATCCCGTGACGCATTTTCTCGCCGGATGGGCCGTAGCCAGCGTTACGAGGCTCGAACGCCGCGACCGCGCACTGGTCACGCTGGCGGGAGTTGTGCCGGATGCCGATGGCCTCGGCATCGTTGCTGAACTTGTGACGCGGGGATCGTCGCATCCGCTGAACTGGTTCAGCGACTACCATCACGTGCTCGGCCACAATGTCGGCTTTGCGCTGCTCACCGCACTCGCTGCGTTCGCACTGGCGCGCGACCGCGGGCGCACGACCGCGCTGGTGCTCGCGAGTTTTCACCTTCACTTGATTTGCGATTTGCTCGGTGCGCGCGGGCCGGACGGCGAGCAGTGGCCGATTCCCTACCTGCTGCCGTTTTCGCACTCGTGGCAGCTTGCCTGGTCCGGTCAGTGGGCGCTCAACGCATGGCCCAACTTCGTCATCACGGCGCTGTTGATCGCACTCATGTTCCGGCTCGCCTGGAAGCGCGGCCATTCGCCGCTGGAAATGTTTTCGTCGCGCGCGGACGCCGTGTTCGTCGGAACACTGCGCCGCCGCTGGCCGGTTTCGCAATGACCGTTCTCAGCCTTGCGGTTCGCTGCGTTTGCGGTAAAGGACCGCGACGTGGCCGATGACCCAGATGAGTTCGCTTGAAGTCTTCGCGGCCATCTCTGCAGCGAGTTGTTTACGCTCGTCCTTGAAGGCGTCGAAGCGCACTTTCACCAGCTCGCGGTGCGCGAACGCATTGTCGAGTGCTTGAAGAAATTCCGCGCTCAGGCCCGCCTTGCCGACGTGCAGCGATGCTTCGAGCCGTTGCGCCTCGGCTTTGAGATGCCGTTTTTTCGCGTTGGTCAGCGGCTCGCTCATTTCAGATTGCGAAGTCGTTGTATTCCGGTTTCACGAGTTCCGTCGGCGGGAAGAGCATTCCCGCGGCGACGGTGACGTTCGTGCCCTGCTCGATGAGGATGAACGAGCCGGTGAGGCGGTTTGTGCGGTAGCCGTCGAAGATGAGCGGACGGGCGGTCTTCACGCGGATTTCGCCGATGTCATTCAGTCCCAGCTCCGGCGGCTCCGGTTCCGGCTCGAACGTCGTGACATCAATGCGGTCCTCGATGGCCGTCACCACAGCCTGCACGGTCTGGGTCGAATGCTTGAGAAAGTATTTCTTCCCGCGCTGCAACGACCGCGGGTGCATCCAGCAGACACGCGCGTGGAGTTCGCTGTTCATGCCGGGCAGATTGTCGAGGCCCACGAGCATGTCGCCGCGGCTGATGTCAATGTCGTCCGCGAGCACCAGCGTGACGGACTGCGGGCAGAACGCCTCCTGCAACGGGCCATCGTAGGTCCAGATTTCCTTCACCGTGCTGCGCAGGCCGCCCGGCAACGCGAGCACCTTCTGCCCGACGCGCACGATGCCGCCCGCAAGCTGCCCGCTGAGGCCGCGGAAGTCGTGCAGCTTTTCGTCCTGCGGATTGTTCGGCCGGTTGACCCATTGCACCGGCAGACGCATCGCGCTGAGATTCCAGTCGCTCGCGATATGGACGGTTTCGAGATGGCCGAGCAGCGTCGGGCCGCAATACCACGGCGTGTGCTCGGAAAACTCGACCACATTGTCGCCGTTGAGCGCGCTCATCGGGACGAACTTCACGTCCTTGAACGCGTCGAGTCGCGGCAGGAAATCCTCGAACTGGTCGCGGATTTCGAGGAAGCGCTCCTCGCTCCAGTCCACGAGGTCCATCTTGTTCACCGCGATGACGAGGTGCGGAATGCCGAGCATCGCCGCAATGAATGTGTGCCGGCGCGACTGCTCGATCACGCCCTGCCGCGCGTCCACGAGCACGATGGAGAGGTTCGCCGTGCTCGCGCCCGTGACCATGTTGCGCGTGTATTGCACGTGGCCCGGCGTGTCCGCGACGATGAACTTGCGTCTCGGCGTCGCGAAATAGCGATACGCGACATCAATCGTGATGCCCTGCTCGCGCTCGGCGCGCAGGCCGTCGGTGAGGTTCGCCAGATTGATCTGCCCGCCGCCCGTGATGTCCGCGGAGCGCTCGAGCGCCTCAATCTGATCTTCCATCAGCGACTTCGAGTCGTAAAGCAAACGGCCGATGAGCGTGGACTTGCCGTCGTCCACGGAACCGCAGGTGTTGAAGCGGAGGATTTCGATGGGATGTTGCGTGTGGGGCATCTGGTTTTCGATTTTACTGAACAAGCATGAGCGTAACGCCGCGAATCAGGGCTTTACCGCGGCTTCGTCCTTGCGGTTCACCAGCCCGGCGAACGCCTTGCGCTCCGACCAGAGAAGGAACAGCGCGGCCACTGTGATGAACGCATGAACGCCACTCCAGCCGCCGCGCGCCACGAAGCCGTGGAAGCACAGGATGTTGATGATGATCGGTCCGAGGATGAGCAGGCCGAGGTTGCGCGTCTTCGGCACGGCAACGAGCGCGCCGCCGAGAAGTTCGCACACCTTCACGAAGGTCATGTAGCCCGTCGGGCCGAAGGCGGCCATGAACTTGCCCGGCAGCGAGTCCGCCGGCGGACCTTCGGGCAATTTGCCGAAGAAGAAGAAAAGCGCGCCCGCGACGAAGAGAAGTCCTAACAGGGTGCCGACAATGTTGATTGCGATTTTCATGAGTGTGTTTTTGGCTGCGCTGATTTGACGGGCGAGTTTAGCACGGAAAGTGTTTTAGAAATACCCCGCCTTCTTTCGGTCTTCCATCGCGGCCTCGGACGATTTGTCATCCGCGCGCGAGCCGCGTTCGGTCACGCGCGCGGCGGCGATCTCGGCGATGATGTCGTCCACGGTGTTCGCCGGGCTGACCACCATGCCGGTGCTGATGATGTCGCCGATGGTGCGGACGCGCACGACGAGTTCCTTCACTTCGTCCTTCGGCTTGGGCGGCAGGATGTCCGTCACCGGGAGCCACTGGCCATTGCGGCGCACGCACTTTCTTGTGTGGCTGAAATAAATCGTCGGCACCTCCAGCTTCTCGCGCTTGATGTATTCCCACACGTCCATCTCGGTCCAGTTGGAGAGCGGGAACACGCGCATGTTTTCGCCTGGGTTCACGCGGGCGTTGTAGAGGTTCCAAATCTCGGGGCGTTGGTTCTTCGGGTCCCACTGGCCGAAGCTGTCGCGAAAGCTGAAGAAGCGCTCCTTCGCGCGGGCCTTCTCCTCGTCGCGTCGCGCGCCGCCGATGGCGCAGTCGAAACGGAACTCCTCGATGGCCGCGAGCAGCGTCGGAATCTGGAGGCGGTTGCGGCTCACCTCGCCCGGCGCCGGCACGGCGATGCCTTTGGCAATGGCGTCTTCGACTTTGCGGACGATGAGTTTGCCGCCGAGCTGCTTGGCGCGGCGGTCGCGGAACTCGTTCAGCTCGGGAAAATGGTGCCCGGTGTCCACGTTGAGAAACGGCATCGGAATGTCCGACGGGCGGAACGCCTTCTCGGCGAGGCGAAGCAAGCAAATGGAATCCTTGCCGCCGGAGAACAACAGCGCGGGCCGCTCAAATTCCGCCGCCACTTCACGCATGATGTGGATGGCCTCGGTTTCGAGATACTGAAGATGGTCGAGGTGGTAGGAGGACATGGGGGGATGGGAAATAGGGAATAGGTGATGGGGAATGGGGTTTGCGTTCAGCGCCGGTCAACGGAATGGACGAGGCCGGTGATGAGTTTGCCGGTGAGCTTGCAGTGGGTGAGCAGTTCGATTTGCTCGGCAGGCTGAATGAAATGGTTGTCGAGCAAGACATAGGACATGGAACGGACTTCGCCGCAGGAACGCCGGGCGTAGTTGTAAGCCTGTTTCTTCTCCGCGAGATGAATGCTTTCCCAGCCTTCAGCCAGGTTGTTCATCACCGAGACCGCCGCGCGGCGGAGTTGGTCGCACAGACCAAAATCACGCGACAGCGGCTCGCGGCGACACAAGGCGTAGGCCCTCTGAGTCAGCTCGCGCGCAGCTTTCCAAGCTTCCGTATCTTCAAATGACTGTGGCGCTGGCATCGCTCCCTATTTCCTATTCCCCATCACCTATTCCCTGCATCACCCACCGCTTTCCCTCCCCACGCGGCGTGTAGGCCGCACTCGCGTTTGTCGTCCGCCTTTGCGGGATCAAAGTAATCCCATTCATTGGGAAGATTGTTCTGCTTCAAATAATTTTCCATGTCCGCGTCATTCCAATAAAAAACCGGGCTGACCTTCAACGAGCCGAAATTGCCGTCATGCGAAACGATGTCGAGGCCTGCGCGGTTTGGGTTTTGCACCTTGCGCAGCGCGGTGAGCCAGACGGTCGGCGCAAGTTCCTTCATGCCGCGCTGGAACGGCTCCAGTTTCATCACGGTGCTGAAGGCCTTGATGCGCTCCTCGTTCTCGGGCGTCGGCTCCGGCATCCCGCCGTGGACGGCGTCGTAGTGCGCGGCGGTGAGCCGGGGCAGATAGGCTTTGATGTTGAGCTTGAGTTGCGACTTGAGCTGTTCTGCGTGCTTGTAAGTCGCGGGGCGGTTGTAGCCGTGATCCACCCAGAGCACCGGGATGTCCGGTTGCACCTGCGTGACAAGATGAAGGATGACGGCTTCGTAAGGACGGAAGTTCGTCGAGACGATGGCGCGGCCGTTCGCCTGCGCGATGGCCCACTTCACAATGTCGAGCGCGGACTTGTTGCGCAGTTCGGCATTGGCTTTGGAAATTTGATCAGGATTCATTATGAGAACCACCAAGTCACCAAGGCACAAAGTTTTCCATGTGCCCTTTGTGGTTTCTGGTTCAGTTTTGAGCTAAAGGCTGCTCCTTCAGGAAAACCCGGTCGCACCAGTCGCCGAAACGTTCGCCCGCGTTGCGCTCCTTCGCGTAACGCGCGAGCACAGGGCGCAGTTCGTTCGTGATCTCAGGGTCTTTGACCATGTCCTTCCAGAGCGTGTTGAGGCGCGTGCCGGAGGCGTTGCCGCCGAGCCAGACCTGGTAACGCCCCGGCGCTTTGCCGACGAACGCAAGCTCCGCCATGTAGGGCCGCGCGCAGCCGTTCGGGCAGCCCGTTGAGCGGATGATGATTTCTTCGCCACCGAGGCCGAGGTCGCTGCAGAGCTTTTCAATGCGGTCCACGAGGCCGGGCAACATGCGTTCCGACTCGGCCAGCGCGAGGCCGCACGTCGGCAGCGCGGGGCAGGCCATGGATGCGGCGTGAAGCACGCTGGCCTGATTCTCGGTCTTCACGCCGTGTTCGGCGAGCAACGCGGCGATGGCAGCCTTGTCGGACTCGGCGACGTTGGCGAGGATGATGTTTTGGTTCGCGCTGAGGCGGAATTCGATGTTCGCAAACTTCTCCGCAACGCGGCGCAGCGCGGTCTTCTGGCGCAGATTGCCCGTGTCCTTGATGCGTCCGGTTTCTACGAAGAGTGTAAAGAACCACGTTCCATCGAGCGCTTTGTGCCAGCCGTAAGTGTCGCCGGTGGTGGTGAACTCGTATTTGCGCGCCGGCTCCAGTTTGATGCCCGCGCGTTGCTCGACCTCGGCGCGCGTCCAGTCCACGCCGCGCTCGGCGACGATGTATTTAAGGCGCGCGTGCTTGCGATCGGTGCGGTCGCCAAAATCACGGTGGACGGTCAGCACGGCCTTCGCGACTTCGACAACGTGTTCCGGCTTGAAGAAACCGATCACATCCGCGAGACGCGGGTAGGTCGTTACATTGCCGTGAGTGCGGCCCATGCCGCCGCCGACGGCGAGGTTGTAGCCAATGAGTTCGTCATTCTCGACGATGGCGATGAAGCCGAGGTCGTTGGTGAACACGTCCATGTCGTTCACTGGCGGCATGACGAAGCAGGTCTTGAATTTGCGCGGCAAATAAGTTTTGCCGTAGAGCGGGTCCACGAAGTCCTTGTTCGCCGGATCGTCGAGGTTGAGCTGCACGCCGTCAATCCAGATGGAGTGATACGCTCCGGTCTGCGGCGCGAGCGCGGCGACGACGCGATGGCAATCCTGCAACATCTGCGCGCGCACTTTCGTCTGGGTGGGTGTTGGCGAGGCGGTGATGTTGCGGTTCACGTCGCCGCACGCGGCGAGCGTGGAGAGCAGGCATTTGTTGATCTTTTTCACGAGCGCGCCGAGGCCCGACTTCACCACGCCATGAAACTGGATGCTCTGGCGCGTGGTGATGCGCAGCGTGTTGTTGCCGTAAGTCGCCGCGAGGTCGTCGAACGTGATCCACTGCGCCGGCGTCATCACGCCGCCGGGAATGCGCCCGCGGATCATCATGATGAACTTTTTCTGCGTCTTGCGCAGGTCGCGGTCGTCTTGCTGGTAGATGCCGTGGAACTTGAGGAACTGCCCGTCGTCCTCGGAAAAGCGGTCGGCGCTCGCGTCCGCCAGCGTCGAGGCAATCTGGCCTGCGAGCGTGGGCGTCGCGTCTTTGATGATTTCGTTGTGCGTCAGCTTCGGAACCGCAGCAACTGGCGTGGTTTCAATCATAAGTAACTAACGTAACTTACTTCAATCTATCATCTTCCCGTGTTTCGTCAACATTTTTCAGCATGCGGATGAATTGTGATTTCGCACTCGCCGCGCAGACGCGAAACGTCATTCCTACTCAAGCCCGCTGCCGGCGGCAATTGCTTTTTGCGGGCAAACCTCCCTGCGAAACGCGCGGACGACCGAACCGCGTCAAGCAAATCTACTTCAACTCAATCGCGCTCCAGTAGCCGAACTCCCACGACCAGCCGTTCGCTGCGTTCTCCAGACGCAGCGTGACTTTCTTTCCAGCGAACGGCGTGAGGTCCACGCTCACTGGCTTCCAGCGCGCGCCATCGTGATCCACGAGTTGTTTGAGAAGCAGCTTGCCGTTGACGAAGACGCGCAATTCCCAGTCGCCCTTGTCGTGCGCGGCGACGAAAAAGTTCAGCGTCGTTTTTCCACCGACGGGAACTTCGATGTCGCGCTCCAGTGTGGTTGCCTTCTCGCGGCTGAAGGGATGCGTGAGCAAAACATTTTGCTGCCCGGCGAACTCGGCGAGCTTCGCCGGCGTGCCCTCGAAGTCCGGCGCGTCGAGACGCCACTGCGGATTCCACAGCGCGACGGACTCGTGGTCAATTGGCGCGAAATTCTGCGCGCCTTTTTTCGCCTCTGCCTTCTTCGCTGCGGGCGCGGCCTCGTGGCCGGCGTCGTTCTTCCAACTGAACGGCTGCTTGTCGCCGGGCGGGTTGAGGATGAACGCGATCAAGTTGCGGAAGTCCGCGTCGGGCATCTGCTCCAAGCCCTCGGGCATCACGCTCAATTCGCTCACGCGCAGCTTCGCGATGTCGGACTTCGCAACGACATCTTCCTTCGGGCCGGCGGAGAGCAGGCGCACGCGCACGTCGCTGTTTTCAATCATGCGGCCGCTCACGCTGCGGCCGTCCTTCGTCTCGACCTCGACCATCTCGTAGCCCGCGCCGATGATTTGATTAGGGTCAATCACATTCGCCAGCAGCGCGTCGAGTGACGAGCGGCCCACGCCCGTCAGGTCGGGACCGACGTCCGCGCCTTCGCCGTGGAGTTTGTGGCAGGTGAAACAGATTTTCTTCGCGACTTCGTAACCGGCCTTCAAGTCCGGCGGATTCTTCGCGTTGAGAATCATCTCCTTCTTCGCGGCGATGAGCTTGAGCTTGTCCTTGTCCGCGTCGCGCACGCGGCCGAAGACGGCGGTGGCGCGCTTCGCCAGCATTCCGTAATCCGCATCGCTGCGCGTGAGCGTGCGGATGGTCGCGGCGGAAATGTCCGACGGCGAAATCGTTTTCTGTTCGAGCGCGGAAAGGAGCATCGAAGCCCAGCGGGCGCGGGACGCCAGCGTCTCGGCGGCGGCGCGACGCGCGGCGGGCGAAAAGTTTTTCCAGCGCGAAATCAATTCATCCGCCGCGGAATCGCCGCCAATCTGGCTGAGGCCGGCGATGGCCTCCAGCACGAGCGGCTCTGGATTGCCGGGCGCGATGGCCGCAAGCAGCGCGGCGCGCGACGCGTCGTTCTTGAGCTGGCGCGCGGTTTGCGCGGCCTTGAGACGCTCGTCGAGCGGGGCCTTCGCGTCATTCACGAGCGCAAGGCTCGCGGTCATCGCGGCGGCATCGCCCCACAACGCGCCGAGCTGGCGGGCGAAGCGCGCGACATCCTCGCGCGGGCTGGCGAGCAGCCGCTGCATCACGGCGTCGGTGGATTTCGTCGGGCGCAGCGCCTTGCCCTTTTGGCCGTCCACGAGGCCGTTGAGCGCGAAGGCGAGCAGCGGCTCGTTTGAGGGAACCTCGCCGAGGAAATCCAGCGCGAGATCGAGCTGCGCGGGATTTTGCAGGTCGCAGACGCGGCGCATGGTTTTGTAGGCGAGCTGGCCGGAGAGCGGCATGGCCGCGGCGCCCTTGTCCTTGAGCCACGCGAACGCCTCCGCCGGCTCGGCCGCAACCAGCGGCTCGGCCGCCATCCAGATCATAAACGCAATGAGCGGGTCCTTGCCATCGGCGGACTTGAGCGCGATGCGCGAGAGAATATCGCCGATGGCCTCGCCGTTTGCCGCGCGCTCGGGCGTCGTGTTGACCGTGAGCGAACCGGACGTGAGCTGGCGGCACGCGGTGGCGACAGCGAGGCGGACACTCGCGTCGTTGTCTTCCGCGAGTTGTTTGAGGAGCGCGAGGTCGGCTTCGTTTCCAAGATGTCGTTCGCCGATGAGCCGCGCGGCCCACGCGCGAATGGCCGGTTCCTTGTCCGCCGCTGCCTTGGCGATTTGGTCATCCGCAAGATAACCGGAACTGTGCAGCGTCCACAGCGAGGCGAGGCGCGCTTCGAGCGTTTTGCCGTCCGCGAACTGCGTTTGGAGCCGGCCCATCACCTTGTCATCGCGGCGCTCGTTGAGAATGTGTTGTGCCATCCGTCGTTGCCACACGTTCGGGTGCGCGAGGAGTTCTACCAGATGCGCGGAGGAGAGTTTCGCCAGGTCCATGTCGCGTTGCGGACGCGACGGGACTTTCTTTCCATTCTCCTTGCCGGTGTAAACGACGCGCCAGATGCGGCCGTGCTCGCGGTCAATGCCGTCGGGATCCGCGCGCGCGTTCTGGTAGCAGGGATACTTGTCATACCAGTCCATGATCCACAGCGCGCCGTCGGGGCCGACCTGCTGGCTCACGGGCATGAACCAGCCGTCATTGGCGCGCACGAAGTCCTGCTTGAAGCTGCTCTTGAACGTCGAGCCGTTCGGCGAGAGCACGTCCTGGTGGACGGAGTTGTCGTGAATGTTGCCGCAAAGAATCGTGCCGAGATGCTCCGCGGGCCACTGGTTGCCCTGATAGACCTGGATGCCCGAGTAGGCCGCCATCTTGTGCCGGTGATCCACGATGCTCGGCAGCAACTGATAGGCAAACGGGTTGGCCGGCGCGCCGCCCTGCCGCGCGTAAATGCCGCCAGGCGCCATGTGGAACATGTGGTCAATCACGCACGCGCTGACGAAGGCGTTGCCTGTGCGGTCGAAGTCCACGCCCCACGGATTGCTCGTGCCGTCGGCGAAGACTTCGAACTTTTTCGTCTGCACGTTGTAGCGCGCGACCGCGGCATCCATGCGCACGCCGGAATCGTTCGGGTCGCCGGGATTTTTCACCACCGAGCGCGTGAAGACGCCGTGCGTCATGTAGAGCCAGCCGTCCGGTCCCCAGGTGAAGCCATTCAGCAACTCATGCCGATCCTCGAGGCCGAAGCCCGTTTTCAAAATCGTCTGCTTGTTCGCCTTTTGAAACGCGCCCGCGCCGCCGAGCAACGGCGCGTTCGTGTCCTGCAAAAAGTAAAGATGCGGCGCCTGCCCGAGAAAAACTCCGCCATGCCCGAGCGCGATGCCCGTCGCGAGGCTGAAGCCCTCGGCGAAGACCGTGACCTTGTCCGCGACGCCGTCGCCGTCCGTGTCCTCCAGAATCTTGATGCGGTCACGGCCGCGCTCACCGGGCTTCGCGCCGAGTGGATACTCGTAAAGCTCGACGACCCACAGCCGCCCGCGTTCGTCCCACGTCATCGCGACGGGGTTCACCACCTCCGGCTCGCTGGCGAAGAGGCGGATCTCAAAGCCTTCGGGTAGGGTGAACTTCTTTTGCGCCTCCTCCGGCGAGAGCGCGGGCGTGGATGCGGGCGCGTGCTGGCCGGCGAGCTGTTTCCCAGCGGGCTTGTTCTTGTAGATGGGAAAGCCGAGGTCCTTCTGCGGTGGCGTGTAATCGGCGGCAAGCGCGGCCACCGACGACGCGACATACAGGACAAAAAAGTTGCGGGCGAACATACGACCACGACGATAGAGAAGAGGCCCGCCGGGTCAATCTTTACAAGAATTGCGTTGTCGCGGCGGGACGCCGTGGTAATGTCCCCCAAAGTCTCCGCAACCCGCAATGCGCGTCTTGAAATAAGCGCAGGCAAAAACAGAATCGTTGGCCATGAAAACCTCCAGAGTTTCAGCGCGATACAGCGGCTTCACCCTCATCGAACTTCTCGTCGTCATCGCCATCATTGCGATTCTGGCCGGTCTGTTGCTGCCGGCGCTGGTCAACACGAAAAAGAAAGCCACCAGCACGACGTGCATCAACAACCAAAAGCAGCTTGCCCTCGGCTTCGTCCTGTATGCCGAGGATTATGACTCCAAGATGGTTCCAAACCAGCAGGGCGGAGGCTATTGGCCGGGAGCCATGGACAATTCAGGCATGGTCTTCAACGCACCGGCAGCGAACAATCCCACTTTCGCCGCCCTCTCAAAGGATGTGGCCCAGTCTTACGTGGAGAACGGCTTGCGTGCGGGCTTGATGTATCGCTATTGCCAAAATACGGCTTCCTACCACTGTCCTGGAGACAAACGAAAGGATAATGCCATCGGCAACGGAGCGACTGGACAAGGCTGGGGCTATGACAGCTATTCCAAAGTCGAAGGCATGAGCGGGGGGGGGTGGCAAACAGGACCGCCGAAGTGGCAGCCGTTTTACGTCAGGTTGAGTGAGGTCAGCCAACCCTCCGATGCGTTGGTGTTCCTCGAAGAAGCCGATCCACGCGGCTACAACTGGGGCACTTGGGTGATCAATGTTGAGCAGCCGCCTGCTGCAAGCCCCGCAGGTGCGGGTTGGGTGGATTGCTTCGCAGCATACCATGTCAAATCAAGCGGCATCTCATTTGGGGACGGCCATGCGGAGCAACATACCTGGCAGGATGCGAACGTGCTTCTTGCCGCGCAGCGGTCCGCCATGGGCTTCCAGTCGTTCTCCCCGCCCGGCGGGAACGGAAGCAACCCGGACTTCATGTGGATTTACGCGCGTTACAAGCACGTGAATTGGGCGCCGTGGTATTGAGTTTTGAATTAGTTCTGTATTGACGCTTGCGTTTCGTCGGCCGGTTTCCACGCGCTTCCTTTGAACAATTCGCCCGGCATTCCAGTCCATCTCGCAACGATTGCAGAACGGCGAACGACATCGAAAGCGCGGAGCACGCGGCCTCGGAACAGAGGAGGCGGTTTTCAACTTTTTGAACAAAAATAGACAGCGATGCGCGGCATTTTGAAGAACATCGCTGCGCTGTTTGGCGTTTTGTGCGCACTGAAAAGTCCTCGCGCTCGATGGCACGGATTTTGCAGTTCGTCGCGCGTGCGAACATTATTGGCCGTGAGCTTCATTCTCGTCGCCGCGCTCGCCCGCGGCGGGAACGGTGCGGCGGCTTCTTCCGAATTTCCGTTCGAGTATCGCGAGGGCCTTCTTTGGGTTCAGGTTCGCGTGGCGGGAAGCACGCAGCCGTTGAACTTCCTCTTCGACACCGGCGCGGAAGTGAGCGCGATTGATGTGAGCGCGGCGCGGCGCATCGGCCTGTTGCTGGGCCCAAAGGTCAGCGTGCGGGGCGTGGGGACAACCATGTCCGGCCACTGGCCGCAGACGGTTTGCGCGAGCGCTGCGGGGGTTGCGCTGCCTTCCGAACTTCTTGCGCTGGACCTTTCAAAACTTGGGCGCGCGTGCCAGCAACCAGTGGACGGCTTGATCGGGGCCGATTTTATCCGGGGCCGGATTGTGCAGATTGATTTCGACGCATCGTGCATCCGTCTGCTGAAGCCGGAGGAATTGCCGGTATCGGCGCGCGCGCTTCCGCTGGACGTGCGCTGTTGCGGGCTGCGCGTCAAGGCCGGCGTCAACGGCAACAAACCGCAGTGGTTGCGTGTGGACACGGGCTGCGCGACCGCGTTGCACTGGGTGACAACTGGCGTGCGGCCTGACGAATGTGGCGGCAGACTGGCCATCGGCCTCGCCGAAATGAAAATCCCGCAAACACTCACGACCGTGGAACTCGGCGGACAAACATTCCGCAACGTGCCCACCGGGATTCACCGCGCGGCGATCTTCGCGGGCGAGTCCGGCCTGCTCGGCAACGGCCTGCTCTCGCGGTTTGGCAGCGTGACGATTGACGCGCGCGCCGGCTCGCTGTTGCTCGGCCCGGTTCGTCAGTCCGAGTGACGGTTCTTCTCTGGTTTCGGACGGTTTCCCAGTGTCTTCAAGGCGGTGAACTTTTTCCGAGGGGTTTCGCCCGCTGCGGCGTATCCAAGTGTGGCAGCGGGAATGACCCCGCTGAAGAAAGAAAGAGAGACCGATATGAAGACAAACACGAAATTCCTCACGGTGGTCGCGACGGGGTTGTTCCTTGCCACGGCTGTTTCGAGCAACGCGCAATACAGCGCCATCGGCGCGGACGGCGTCGCCGCCTCCCCGAAGTTGCGCGCTCTGTTGAATGACCGCGTGGGCACCACGGTTGCGTCCGGCGAGTTCAAGAGCGCGGCCTATTGGGCCAAGGGTGACGATGGCATCGCGGCTTCGCCCAAATTGCGTGCGATGTTGAGCAGTGGAACTGCTGCCGGCACGACGGTTGCCCGCGATGTTTCCTACAAGGCCGTCGGCGATGACGGCGTTGCCGCCTCTCCGAAGCTTCGTTCGTTCTTGGAGAGCGGAAAGACGTTTGAGATCGCCCCGGTGAAGTAACCGCGGTGGCATGAGACCCTCACAACCTCATCGGGCGGCAGCGAACCTGCCGCCCGAAACATCAATGAAACCAAACCCGACATCAAATGACGACCGGCTCCTGCGCAACGCCCTCCTTGAATGGTCCGTGGACGCGCCGCTGCCGCCGCGCTTCCATGAATGCGTGTGGAAGCGCATCGAACGCGCCGAGGCCGTGCCTGCGCCGTGCGTTACCTTCTGGACGGCGCTGGTGAAATGGCTCGCCATTACCCTCCCGCGCCCGGCCGTTGCGGCGGCATATCTGTTCGTGATGGCCGCTGCCGGGGCCGCCGGCGGCTGGATGCACGCACGGCAGGATGCCGCTCGCGTGAGCGACGAACTCGGCGTGCGATACGTCCAGACGGTTGACCCTTATCAGGCCGCCCGTTGATTTATGAGACGTGGACTTCTGATTCTGGCCTGTGGAGCGGTGGTGGCGATCTTTGCTTCCTACCGCTTCTATATTGCTGGGACTTCGACCCAGCGCGAATGGCTCGACAGCCGCCAGCCCGAACTCGCGTGGCTCAAACACGAGTTCAAGCTCAGCGACGCTGAGTTCACCCGCATCTCCCGGCTGCACGAGGCGTATGTGCCGGAATGCCAGAAACGCTGCCGGCGGATTGCGGCGCTCAACGACCAACTCGTCTCGGCCATCAGCTCAACCACGCAGATGACACCGCAGATCGACGCGCTGCTCGCCGATCGCGCCCAAATGCGGGCCGAATGCCAGGCCGAAATGCTCCGGCATTTTTTTGAAGTCAGCCGGACCATGCCCGCCGAGGAAGCCAGGCGCTACCTCGCCTGGGTGCAGAAGCAGACCTGCCTGATCGAGCAGCCGATGAGTCCCGACTAAGCCCGCACGCCCGGCATTCAGCATCCGGCACGGCAGGATGCCGCGCAATTTCCGGCAAATAGATGACAAGCCGTGAGGAGCGGCCCAGGTTCGGCCGGATAAATGTGTTCCCATAACGGTAATGCTTTCCATCAGCAGCCAACAGTCTGTGCCGGCATTGCAAGCCTCCTGGCCGGACGCAGATGCGCACGACATGGCCCGCCTGGCCGCCGGTCATGACGGAGCGCTGAACGAGCTGATGGAGCGCCACGGCACGAAACTGTTCCACTTCCTCATCCGCAGCCTTCTGGATGAGGAGGACGCCGCCGACTTGGCGCAGGAAACTTTCGTAAAAGTTTATCAGAACTGCACGAAGTTCGACGCCCGCCGCAAATTTTCGACATGGCTCTACGCCATCGCGGCCAATCTCGTGCGCGACCGCTTCCGCTGGCGCTCGCGTCATCCGCGCGTTTCCCTCGACGCAGAGAACGACACCACTGGCAACCGGTTTCAAGACAACTTCGCCGAAACGCGGCCCTCGCCGAGCGACTGTGCGCTGGCCGACGAGCGGGCCGAAGCCGTCCGGCGGGCTCTCGCGGAACTGCCCGATGAAATGCGCCTGCCACTCATCCTGTCCGAATACGAGGAACGCTCGCACGCAGAAATAGGCGAGATACTTGGCTGTTCGCCCAAGGCCGTTGAAATGCGCTTGTATCACGCACGACGGCACCTCCGCGCACGCTTGGCCGCGCTGCTCGAATCGCCGTGACGCGGCTTCGCGGTTGACCCGTCCGCCGCGCCTGCGCACGATGCGCGCCCGTGGCTGCGACCCGGTTCATCATCATCGGCGGCGGCATCGTCGGTCTCGCGACGGCGCTGAAGCTCGGGCGGCGTCTCCCGTCCGCGCGCATCACCGTGCTCGAAAAGGAGAACGCCGTTGCGCGGCATCAATCCGGCAACAACAGCGGCGTGCTCCACTGCGGCCTCTACTACAAGCCCGGCTCGCTCAAGGCGCGCCTCGCCGTCAGCGGCATTCAGGAGATGACCGCGTTCTGCCGCGAGAACGGCATCCCGCACGAAGTCTGCGGCAAGATTGTCGTCGCGGTCGAAGAATCGGAAGTGCCACGTCTGCGCGCGCTGGAGGAGCGCGGCGCGCAGAATGGTCTGGAAGGCTTGAAGTGGCTTTCGCGCGAGGAAGCCCATGAAATCGAGCCGCACGTCGGTGGTGTCGCGTGGTTGCGCGTGCCGCAGGAAGGCATCGTGGATTACCCGCAGGTCTGCGGGGCGATGGTGAGAAAAATTTCCGCGCAAGGCGGCGAGGTGAAACTTGGCGCGCGCGTGGAGGCGTTGGAACTGCGCGGCAGTTCGTGGCTCGCGCGCACGACGGCGGGCGAGTTCGAGGCGGACTTCATCATCAACTGCGCCGGGCTACACAGCGACCGCGTGAGCGAGCTCGCCGGCGAGCGGCGCGACGTGCGCGTGGTGCCGTTCCGCGGCGAATACTTCAAGCTGCGCAAGGATCGCGAGCATCTCGTGCGGAATTTGATTTACCCCGTGCCCGACCCGGAGTTCCCGTTCCTCGGCGTCCACTTCACGCGGCTCATCGAGGGCGGCATCGAGGCCGGGCCGAACGCCGTGCTCGCATTCTCGCGCGAGGGCTATCGCAAGACGGATTTCTGCGCGCGCGACTTGTTCGACGCGCTGAGCTTCGGCGGCCTGTGGCGCTTCATGGGCAAACACAAGCGCATGTGCTGGGAGGAAGTGAAGCGCTCGTTCAGCAAAAAGCTTTTCTGCGCCTCGCTGCAACGGCTCGTGCCCGACGTGCGCGAGTCCGACCTCGAAACCGGCGGCGCGGGCGTGCGTGCGCAGGCGATGACGCCCGGCGGCGAGCTGGTGCAGGATTTCTGCCTCGTCGCGCGGCCGCGCGCGCTGCACGTGCTCAACGCGCCCAGCCCCGCGGCCACGGCCTCGCTCGCCATCGGCGAGGAAATTGCCGCGCAGGTCGTGGCCGGAATTTGACCGTTTATCAGGGGAAAACCCGAGGGGAGAAGGTTTGCAATCACGCCCGCCGCTGTTCATCTTATCCGCCGCAAAGCCGCCCGCGCTGTTTGCGCCATGAAAGAAACTGACGCGAAAATCCTTTCCCTCGCCAACCTAGGCAAGGCCCTCGACGCCCACCGCGCCTCGGGACGCAGCATCATCCACTGCCACGGCGTGTTCGACCTGCTGCACATCGGCCACATCAAGCACCTCGAGGCCGCCAGCGAACTCGGCGACATCCTCGTCGTCACGACCACGCCCGACCGTTTCGTGAACAAGGGGCCGCACCGGCCCGCGTTCCCCGAGCGGCTGCGCGCGGAGGCACTGGCGTCGCTGGCGTGTGTGGACTACGTCGCCATCAACGAATGGCCCACAGCGGTCGAGACGATCAAGATTGTCCGGCCCACGCTTTTCGTGAAGGGCATGGCGCGCGACGAAGGCAAGCGCGACCACACGAACGCCATCAACGACGAGGAACAGGCCGTTCTTTCGGTCGGGGGCAAACTTCATCTTACCGACGAGGAGACTTTCAGTGCCTCGACGCTCATCAACCAGTTCATGGAAGTCTTCCCGCCGAAGACGAAGGATTTCCTCGACCGCTTCCGCGCGCAGCAGCCGCCCGAGCAGGTCGTCGCGCACCTGCAGGCCATCCGCAAAAAGAAGGTGCTCGTCATCGGCGAGTCCATCGTGGACGAGTATCAGTTCTGCGGTGTGCTCGGCAAATCGGGCAAGGAGCCGGTGCTGGCCGCGCTGCTCAACCGCACCGAACAATACGCCGGCGGCGTGCTCGCCATCGCCAACCACGTCGCGAACTTCTGCGACGAAGTCGGCCTGATCTCGGCGCTCGGCGCGGTGGATTCGCGCGAGGACTTCATCCGCTCGAAGCTGCTTGGGAACGTCCGCGCCGAGTTCATCCACCTGCCCGGTGCGCCGACCATCGTGAAGCGGCGCTTCCTCGAAGAGTATCTCTCCGCGAAGCTGTTCGAGGTTTATGAAATGCGGAATGAGAAACTTTCCGCCGCGATGGAGCAGGAATTTCTGGCCAAACTTGAAGTGGCGCTGCCGAATTACGACGTGGTGATCGTTGCGGACTACGGCCACGGCCTGCTCACCGAGCGCGCGGTGCATCTGATCTGCGCGAAGGCGAAGTTCCTCGCCGTCAACACGCAGGTCAACGCGGGCAACCGCGGCTTCAACCTCATCTCGAAGTATCCGCGCGCGGATTTTGTCTCGCTCGGCGAGCCAGAGGTGCGGCTCGACGCGCGCAAGATGACGGAGGATTTGTCCGCCATCATCCGCACGGCAGCGGCGCGCATCGGCAGCAAGTATTTCCTCGTCACGCGCGGCAGCTCCGGCTGCTCGTGCTGCGACGAGCGGCAGAACATCGCCGACGTGCCCGCCTTCGCCATCCGTGTCGTGGACCGCGTCGGCGCGGGCGACGCGGTGCTGGCGGTGACTTCGCCGTGCGCCGCGCTCGGCGTGCCGGCGGAGACGCTGGGCTTCATCGCGAACGTCGTCGGCGCTGAGGCCTGCATGATTATGGGCCACCGAAGCTTCATCGAGCCGACGGGCCTGTTCCGCCACATCACCTCGCTGATGAAATGACTTATCAGGAGTTCAAGGTTAAGGTGCAAAGTTTTTTCGAGCTGCGCAACTTTGAACCTTGAACCTGAAACTTTGAACTGACATGAACCCCAACGGTTTCAAAAACCTCCTCGTCACTGGCGGCGGCGGCTACGTGGGCAGCGCGCTTGTGCCGGCGCTGCTCGATGCGGGCTACCGCGTCCGTGTGCTCGACACGTTCTGGTATGGCAAGGACGTCTTCGGCGATTACGCGAAGCGACCCGAACTCGAACTCGTCGAGTTGGACCTGCGAGACTCGAAGCGCGTCGCCGGCGCGCTGCGCGGCGTGGATGCCGTCATCCACCTCGCGTGCATCTCGAACGACCCGAGCTTCGAACTTAACCCCGGCCTCGGCAAATCCATCAACTACGACTGCTTCGCCGGCCTTGTGGACGGCGCGGTGAACGCCGGTGTGAAGCGCTTCATCTACGCGAGCTCGTCGAGCATTTACGGCGTGAAGGAAGAGCCGGACGTGCGCGAGGACGCCGAGCCGTTGCCGCTCACCGACTACTCGCGCTTCAAGCTCGACTGCGAGCGCGACCTGCTTGCGCGCGCCGACGTGCGCGGCATGGAGCGCGTCATCGTGCGGCCCGCGACCGTGTGCGGCTACGCGCCGCGCCTGCGCCTCGACCTCTCGGTGAACATCCTCACCATTCACGCGCTGGTGAATCACAAGATCCGCATCTTCGGCGGCAAGCAGCTTCGCCCGAACCTGAACATCAAGGACATGGTGCGCGCCTACCTGATGTTCCTCGAAGCGCCCACCGCGAAGGTGGACCGCGAGGCGTTCAACGTCGGCTTCCAAAACCTCGCGATCGAGAAGATCGCCTTCCTCGTGCGCGACACGATTGGCGACCCGACCATCGAGCTGGAATACACGCCGAGCGACGACAACCGCAGCTACCACGTCAATTCCGACAAGGTGCGCCGCGTGCTCGGCTTCGCGCCGCAGTTCGGCATCGAGGACGCCATCCAGAGCATCGTCACCGCCTATCGCGCGGGCAAGATTCCCGACCCGTTCAAGAACACGCTCTACTCCAACATCAAGCGGATGCAGGAGTTGAAAGTGTCGTGACGCGCCGGGAAACCCGCATGGTCATTGGCGTTGATTTCGACAACACCATCGTCAGCTACGACGCGCTGTTTCACCGGCTTGCCGTCGAGCGCGGGCTGATCCCGCGCTCGCTGCCCAAGGACAAGACCGCCGTGCGCGACCATCTTCGCAGCCTCGGCGGCGAGGAGAAATGGATTGAACTCCAAGGCCTCGCCTACGGCCTGCGCATCCGCGAGGCCGCGCCGTTTCCCGGCGCGCGGGAATTCTTCGCCCGCTGCGGCCGCGTCGGCCTGACCGTTCATATCGTCAGCCACAAGACGCGCCAGCCCGTCATTGGTGCGCCGCACGATTTGCACGAGGCCGCGCGCGGCTGGCTGGAATTCGAGGGCTTTTTCGACCCCGCGCGCATCGGCCTGCCGCGCAACCACGTTCACTTCGGTATCACGCGGCGGGAAAAACTCGAACACATCCGCGCTCTCGGCTGCACGATTTTCATAGATGATCTGGAGGAAGTTTTCCGCGAGCCGGAGTTTCCCGCCGGCGTGGAAAAAATCCTCTTCGCCCCGCAACGCCAAGCCGCCGGGCCGCCGGACGTGAAGGTGTTCGCAAGCTGGCCGCTGATCGAGAGACATGTCTTCGCGAACATCAACTGAACCCAGCGCCGCCGCGCTGCGCCAAATCGTCGCGCGTGCGCTCGGTGCGCGCGTGACCGGGATCGAACCCGTTGCCGGCGGGCGCAACAGCCGCGTGTTCCGCGCGCGGCTCGCCGACGGGCGCAGCGTCGCGCTCAAGGCCTACTTCCGTCATCGCGGCGACCCGCGCGACCGGCTCGGCGTCGAGTTCGGTGCGCTGCGACTGATGTGGCAGTGTGGTTTTCGCAACGTGCCTCAGCCGTTCGCCGCAGACCGCCGCGCTGGCGTGGCGATTTACGAATTCATCGAGGGCGAAAAACCCGGCCGAATCCGCGCGGCGGACATTGACGCGCTCGTGGACTTTCTCGGAAAACTTCGCGAACTCGCGCTGCTGCGCGAAAGTGCGAAACTCGGCGCAGCCTCCGAGGCGCGCTTCATCGTCGCGGAAATGGTCGAACTTCTGCGCCACCGCCGCGCCCGGCTCGACGCGGCGGAGGGCGGCGCGAAAAATCTCGCCGCGCTCCGAAGGTTTCTTGCGGAACAGTTCGATCCCGCGCTGGAACAGTTCGCGCGCTGGAGCCGCGGGCATCTGCCGCGCGGCGCGTTTGACCGCGAGCTGCCGAAGCGCGAGCGCACGCTGAGTCCGTCGGATTTTGGCTTTCACAACGCGCTGCGCCGCGGCGACGGCGGGATCGTTTGGCTCGACTTCGAGTATTTCGGCTGGGATGATCCGGCCAAAATGATCGTGGATTTCCTGCTGCATCCGGCGAAGCCCGCGCCCGCCGCGCTCAAGCGCCACTTCGCGCGCGGCGTGCTGGCGCGGTTCGCGGACCAGCCGCGGCTGCGCCGCCGCGCCGGGGCTGTCTTTCCGCTTTTCGGCCTCAAGTGGTGCCTGATCATGCTCAACGAATTTCTTCCCGCCGACCTTCAGCGCCGGCAGTTCGCGCGCGCCGCGGCGGATCGCGACGCGGTTCAGCAGCGCCAGCTCGCCAAGGCCCGCGCGATGTTGCGCCGCATTCAACGGCAGTATGACTGCAACCCCTTCCTCGCCTAAGCCGCCGCCGGTCAACACGACGAAGCTCGACGAGCGCTCGCTGGCGCTGCGCCGGCAGATCGTGCGCACCATCGAAAAGGGCGGGCGCGGCCATGTCGGCTCGGCGTTCTGCCTCGTCGAGATGCTGCGCGTGCTCTACGACGACGTGCTGCGCTATGACGCGAAGAACGCGCGCTGGCCGGAACGCGACCGCTTCGTGCTCAGCAAGGGCCACGGCTGCCTCGCGCTCTACGTGCTGCTCGCGGAGAAAGGTTTCTTCCCCGAGGCGGAACTGTGGAGATTCTGCAAGCCCGATGGAATCCTCGGTGGACATCCGGAATTCGGCAAAGTTCCCGGCGTCGAGGCGAGCACAGGCAGCCTCGGACATGGTTTGTCCTTCTCGGTCGGCTTCGCGCTGAACGCAAAAATCGAGGACGCGAAACATCGCGTGTTCGCGATTTGCAGCGACGGCGAGTCGAACGAAGGCTCGGTGTGGGAGGCGGCCTTGAGCGCGGCGAAGCACAAGTTGTCGAACCTCACGGTGCTCGTGGATTACAACAAGCAGCAGAGCTACAGCACGACCTACGAAGTGCTCGACCTCGATCCGTTCGCTGACAAATGGCGCGCGTTTGGCTTCGCCGTCGAGGAAGTGGACGGCCACGATGTCGCGGCGCTGCGCGCGGCGCTGGCGCGTGTTCCTTTCAATGCGGACAAACCGAGCGCGATCATCTGCCACACGATCAAGGGCAAGGGCGTGCCGTTCGTGGAGAACAATTTGAACTGGCATCACAAAAACAAAGTGACCGAGGACGAGGTGAAGTCGCTCCTCGCCGCGCTGGAGGGAGGCCGCTGATGCGCAAGACCAGCCTCGACGCGGTGTATGAACTGGCCAAGCGCGACAAGCGTGTGGTCTTCATCGGCTCCGACCTCGGCATCGGCACGCTCAAGCAGTTCAAGGCCGAGATGCCGGAACGGTTTTTCATGGAAGGCGTGAGTGAGGCGCACATCGTCACGATGGCCGCTGGCCTCGCGATGGAGGGGAAGGTGGTTTACATCAACACGATCGCGACCTTCCTCACGCGGCGTTGCTTCGAGCAGGTCTGCCTCGACTTGAGCCTGCACAATACAAACGTCCGCCTCATCGCCAGCGGCGGCGGCGTGGTGTATGCGCCGCTCGGGCCGACGCACGAAGCCATCGAGGACATCGCGATTTTCCGCACGCTGCCGCGCATGACCATTGTCGCGCCGTGCGACGCGGAGGAAATGAAGCGCCTCATGCCGCAGACGCTCGACTGGTCTGGCCCGATGTATATCCGTCTCGGCAAGGGCGGCGATGCCGTCGTGTCGCGGCCCGAACTCGGTTTTCAAATCGGCAAGGCCATTCCCGTGCGCGCCGGCTCGGACGCGCTCATCGTCACGACGGGCATCACGCTCCAGCCCGCGCTTGCCGCGGCGGCGCAGCTTGAGCAAAGCGGCATCCAGGCCGCCGTGCTGCACATGCACACGGTGAAGCCGTTTGACACCGAGGCGCTGCTCGCGCATGCCGCGCGCGTGCCGGCGATTCTTTCGATTGAGGAGCACACTATCATCGGCGGCCTCGGCAGCGCCGTGGCGGAAACGCTGGCGGAGGCGAACTTCAAGACGCCGAAACGCTTCAAGCGCATCGGCATTCCCGATGTGTTCCCGGACAAGTATGGTTCGCAGGCGAGCCTGATGGCGCGGTATGGCATCACGGCGGAAACCGTCGTGGTGGAAATTCAAAAGATGCTCGGGCGCTGACGCGCGAAAATTTTATGGGCCAGTTACGCAACTTCTTCACGCCGCTGCACAAGCGGACGGCGCGCAAATATATTGACCGCATGGTGGACGACAAGGTTGCCTGCATGCTCAAGGCGAAGGAATACGAGTTCGACTACTGGGACGGCGACCGCCGCTACGGCTACGGCGGCTACAAATACGACGGGCGCTGGAAGGCCGTCGCCGAGCAGATCATCGCGACATACGAACTCAAGCCGGACGCGAAGATTCTCGATGTGGGCTGCGGCAAGGCGCACCTGCTGTATGAGCTGCAGCAGCTATTGCCGAAGGCCGAGTTGGTTGGCTTCGACATTTCACGCCACGGCCTCGCTACCGCGCCGGAGCCGATTCGCCCGCACCTGATGCACTACCGCGCGCAGGACGCCTATCCGTGGGGCGACAAGTATTTTGACCTCGTCATCTCGCTTGGCTGTTTGCACAACCTGAAAATTTTCGAGCTGGAAACGGCGCTGCGTGAAATCGAGCGTGTGGGCAAGCGCGGCTACGTGATGCTGGAGAGCTACCGCAACGAGCAGGAACAGTTCAACCTCCAGTGCTGGGCGCTGACGTGCGAGTCGTTCCATGACACCGCGTCGTGGATCTGGCTTTACGAGCACTTTGGTTTCACCGGCGACTACGAGTTCATCTACTTCGAGTGAGCGCATGAAGTTCAAGGCCGCCATTCTCACTGAACTGAAGAAGCCGCTGGTGATCGAGGAGATCGAATCGCCGCCGCTGCGCTTCGGGCAGGTGCTCGTGCAAATCCATTGCAGCGGCATCTGCGGCGCGCAGATCAACGAAATCGAAGGCGCGAAAGGCCCGGACAAATTTCTGCCGCACCTGCTAGGCCACGAGGCGACCGCGACCGTCGTGGAAACCGGCGAAGGCGTCACCACCGTCAAGCCCGGCGACCGCGTCGTCTGCCACTGGCGCAAGGGCGCGGGCCTGCAAGGACCGACCGCGGGCTACGCGTCGAAGGCGTTTCCGAAAATCAACTCCGGCTGGGTGACGACGTTCAGCGAATACTCCGTCGTGTCGGAAAACCGCATGACGAAAATCCCGGCGGACTTCGACGCCGAATGGGGCGCGCTGCTCGGCTGCGCCGTGACGACGGCGCTCGGCGTCGTGAACAACAACGCGCGGCTCGGCATCGGCGAGAGCATCGCGGTCTTCGGCACCGGCGGCGTGGGACTGAACATCGTGCAGTTCGCCGCGATGGCCGGTGCGCACCCGATCATCGGCATTGATTTGCACGACCACAAACTCGAACTCGCCCGCCGGCTTGGCGCGACGCACACGCTCAACGCGCGCTCCGGCAACCTCGTCGAACAACTCCGCGCCATCGCCGGCCCGCAAGGCGTGGACGTGGCCATCGAAAACACCGGCGTAGCGGACGTAATCGAGACGGCCTACGAAGCCACCGCGCCGCAGGGCCGCGTCATTTTGGTCGGCGTGCCGGCCAAGAGCGCGCGGCATCCGAGCTTTTACACGCTTCCGCTGCACTTCAAAAAAGTGCTGACCGGCTCGGAAGGTGGCGACTGCCGTCCCGAACTGGACATCCCAAAGCTGGTGCGTTTGTGCCAGAGCGGGAAACTGAACTTCAACGGCCTCGTGAGCAAACGTTATGCACTCGATCAAATCAACGAGGCGATTGACGATTTGAAGAACGGCCGCGTGGCCGGGCGGTGTGTTGTAACAATGAAGAATTGAATTTATTTATCGCATGGAAACTCCCCGCACCAGAGAGCCGCAATATCAACATCACGTCGAATTGGCACAGGCCCAAGGACTGACACGCCTCGGTCTGCGCGCGAGTGCCGCGTGGGATTTGGATCCGCGCCTGCTTCCCATTGTGCTTTCGCGCTACAAGTTCGTGGCGAAGATGCTTTCAGGCAAAGAACGCGTGCTCGAGGTGGGTTGCGGCGATGCGTTTGGCACGCGGCTTGTGTTGCAGGAGGTCAAGCACGTCTGCGGCATTGATTTTGATCAGGTATTCGTTGCCGATGTGAACCAGCGGATGGACCCAAAGTGGAAAATCGAATGTCGCGAGCACGACATGTTGTCCGGGCCGGTGGCCGGCGGCTTCGACGCGGCGTATTCGCTTGACGTGATCGAGCACATCCCACAAGCCGACGAAGAGCGTTTCCTGTCGAACATCGGCAATTCACTAATCGGAACTGGTGTAGTCATCATCGGCACGCCCTCACTGGAGTCCCAAGTTTATGCCTCGGACCGGAGCAAGGCCGGACACATTAACTGCAAGAGCGCGCCGCAACTCAAGGCGCTGATGAAGCGGTTCTTCCACGAGGTGTTCATGTTTTCGATGAACGATGAGGTGGTGCATACGGGCTTCCATCCGCTCGCGCATTATCTCTTTGCCCTCGCGGTGGGACGGCGCAACGTCGGGTGATTCCGCCCGTCCGGCTCACAATGAATCACGACCCTTGCGAACAGCCGCTGCGGGACAAGGCCCGCCGGGTGGTGATCCTGGGTGCAACCGGCTTCATTGGGAGAGCGATCCGCGCGCAGTTGCACCAGAATGAATCCCATCTGGCATTGCAGGGAAGCGGACTGCCGGGCCTCGACCTGACACGGTCCGAACACGCCGCCCAATTAGTGGAATGGCTGACCCCGGACACGATTTTGATTCACTGCGCCGCCATCAAACGGCAGATCGGTGACACGCTCGACGCCTTCGAGCGAAACATCGCCATCACCGTCAATCTGTGCCGGCTGCTGGAAAAGCGTCCCGTGCTGCGCACAATTTATTTCAGCTCTGCGGCGGTGTATGGCGAAGAAAACACCGACATGGCGATCACCGAGGAGACACCGGTGCGGCCAACATCACTTTACGGCGCAGGCAAGTTTGCGTGCGAAGGCGCGCTGCGAAAAACCGTGCAGGCACATTCGGTCAGTTCGCTGGTGGTTCTGCGTCCCGCGCTGATCTACGGGCCAGGCGACCAAGGTGGCTACGGCCCGAGCGGCTTCGTTCGTGCTGCCGCTCGCGGGCAGGGCATCACGCTTTGGGGCGACGGAACGGAACGGCGCGAATTTGTCTTCGTCGCCGATGTCGCGCGGCTGGTGAACCGGCTCCTGTTTCATCCGTTCAACGGTGTGCTCAATGTGGTGACGGGCCACAGCCACACTTTCGCCGAGGCAGTGGAGATTGTTTCCGGTCTGGCACCAATGGCCGAGCAGCTCTCTGTGAAGCCGCGCACCAAGCCAAAGGCCGACCACGGCTTTGACACGCGCCGGTTACAAGCAACATTCCCGGACTTTTTGTTCACCAGTCTCGAAGACGGGATCCGGCTGACCTTTGAAGCCGAGCGGACCGCGTCCGCAACGGAAGTCATCGCCACCGCATCATGAAGCACTGCCGCCTTTGCTCTTCCAACCAATTGAAACTGCTCCTCGATTGCGGTCCGCAGCCGGTTGGAAACCGCTTTCTGAAATCGGCCGCCGAACCGGAGACGCTGTTTTCACTTGTTCTCTGGCAGTGTTCAAGCTGTGGCGCAGTGCAACTTAGTGAGCCGATTGCGGCGGCGGAGTTGAAGCCGCGCTTCGACTGGATCACCTACAACGAGCCGGAGGGCCATTTGGACACGCTTGCGGATTTGCTGAGGGAACTTCCCGGCGTGGATGCCGCGTCTGTGTTCGCGGGCATCAGTTTCAAGGACGACACGACGCTGGCACGAATGCGTGCGCGGGGGGTTCTGCAAACGTGGCGGCTCGAAACCGACACGGACCTCGGCGTGCCGGAGCATGGCATCGGCGCGGAAACCATTCAGGATCGCCTCACAGTCGAAACTACCAGCAGGATTGCGGCGCGGCGCGGCGCGGCAGATGTGCTGCTCGTCCGACACATTTTTGAACACGCGCATGACCCGGAGCGATTCCTGCGCGCAGCGATGGCTCTGGTGCGGCTGGGTGGCTATTTGGTTTTTGAAGTTCCGGACTGCTCGCGGGCGTTCGACAACTTCGACTTCACCACGCTGTGGGAGGAGCATGTGCTCTATTTCACGCCGGCCACGTTCCATCGCGCTTTTGTGCGGTCCGGCTTGAGCCTCGTGCTCTTCGAATGTTATCCGTATCCGTTTGAGAATTCTCTCGTGGCTGTTTTCCGAAATGATGGCAAAGGCACGGTCATGGCCGCAAATGATGCAGAGGCGGCCGCAGAATGCAGCCGCGCCGGACGGTTCGCTGCGGAATTCCCGCAGAGGAGCACGCGCTTGCGGACATTCCTCGCCGACTTCAAGCAACGCACTGGCCCGGTGGCGATGTTTGGCGCGGGACATCTGGCCTGCACATATCTTTATCTGCACGGCCTGCAGGAAGTGGTGGAGTTTGTCGCTGACGACAATCCGCACAAGCAGGGGATGTTCATGCCCGGCTCACGCCTGCCCATCCTTGGTTCCTCGGCATTGCTTGAGTGCGGCGTAAAACTCTGCCTGCTTAGTGTCAACCCAGAGAGCGAGGAAAAGGTCATTGCGCGGCAGAAATCGTTCCTAGACCGTGGCGGCATGATGGCATCCATTTTCCCCGCGAGCCGGCACGCGTTGAAATTAACTGCCTGATTCCCATGAAAGAGCGCCTGCCCAGCTTGGAGGTCACCAAATTTAACGACGAGGTTCTCATCGCCACCGAGCCGATTGTGCGGGTCGGTGCCGAGGACATCCGCGTGCTCAAGGAGCGCGCACTGAAAAATCCCCGCCGCCGCATCCGCATCTGTGCACATAAGGACACCGCCGACCGCCTGCACGAGATGCTCATCATCCACACCTCGGACACCTACGTCCGCCCGCACAAGCATCTTGGTAAGAGCGAGTCGTTTCATGTGATTGAAGGGACGGTGGATGTAGTGCTCTTCGACGAGACCGGTGGCGTGACCGAAGTGATCCGCATGGGAGATTACGCGTCGGGGCGGCGTTTTTATTACCGTATTGACCAGCCGATTTACCACACACTGCTCATTACCTCGCCGGTGCTGGTGTTTCATGAAGTGACCAACGGCCCGTTCCGCCGCGAGGAAACCGCCTTTGCCCCGTGGGGACCGGTGGAACAGGATGTCGTCGGACGCGAAGCATTTTTGAACCGAGTTCGTTCTGCAGTGAAACATCTGCCATGAGCATCGGAACGATTTACGGATTGATGCGGAGCCGACCTGTTGGTGAAATCAGCAGACTTTGACGATGAAGGACGACGTGTTTAGACGCAATGAATGCCGCCTCTGCGGCAGCATGGATCGGGAACTGGTGATCCCGCTCGTGGCCACGCCCAGCGGGGAGGGTTACGTGACGGCGGACCATCTCAATGAACCGCAACCGTGCTACCCGATGGATCTGTTCCTCTGTCACGCCTGTGGGCACGCGGAATTTCCCGATGTCATCAATCCGGAGATTCTCTACCGCAACTACCTTTATCAGACCTCGATTTCGCTCGGCTTGGTCGATCATTTTCGCGGTTACGCTGCCGAAGTTGTGCGGCGTGTCCAGCCGCCTGCCGGGGTAGCGGTCATGGACATTGGCAGCAACGACGGCTCGTTGCTGAAGCATTTCAAGGCGCACGGCCTGCGCGTGCTGGGAGTTGATCCAGCGCGGGAAATCGCGCGTCAGGCCACCGAGGCCGGTGTGGAAACCCTGCCGGAGTTCTTCGACTCGAAACTCGCGCGCAAAATCCGCGCCGAACGCGGCCCGGTGGCGATCTTCACCGCAAACAACGTGTTTGCGAACATTGACAACCTGAGTGACGTGGCGGGAGGCATACGAGAAATGCTTGCGCCCGACGGCGTGTTCGTCTTCGAGACTTCCTATTTGTTGGATGTTCTCCAGAAAACACTGCTCGAAACATTCTTCCACGAACATTTGAGCTATTACTCGGCACGTCCGTTGCAGACATTTTTCAAACGACATGGTTTGGAACTCTTCGATGTTCAGCGCGTGCCGACCAAGGGCGGCTCGCTGCGGGGTTACGTCCAACTCGCTGGCGGGAAACGTCCAGTTTCGCCCGCCGTGCCCGAAGTCATCGCCGCCGAGGAAAAATATGGACTGAACCGGGCCGAGCCATACAAGGCGTTCGTCGCACGGGTGGCCACGGCGAAATCGGACGTGCACGCGGCCATCCAGTCGCTCAAGCAAAATGGTCGCATCGTCGCCGGCTACGGAGCCTCGGTCGGCGTCACGACGATGCTTTACCAGTTCGGCCTTGGCGACCAACTTGACTTCCTTGCCGATGACAATCCCGTCCGGCACAGCCGTTTCAGTCCCGGCTATCACATTCCCGTGCTGCCCTCGTCAGTAATTTACGAGCGCAAACCGGCCGGCGTGGTGATTCTGGCTTGGGCTTACGAGGAGCCCATCCGCCGGCGGCATCCGGCTTACTCAGCAGCGGGTGGGAAATGGATCATTCCGTTGCCAGAAGTGCGCGTGAAGTGACGCGCGAGCAATAACCCAACTGACTCATCCGAATCGTTTCAACCAATCATTTGACCATGTTGCGCTTGCCTCACACGATGATCGTTGGCGGCACCCGCGGTATCGGCCGCGCCGTCGTGCGACAGTTTGCCGGGCTGGGGCATCGCGTGTCGGTGATTGGTCGCTGCACGCCAAAGGAGGCACGGTTGCGCAAAGTCACCGTATGGCCGTGTGATTTGCAGCAAGCGAAAGCATTAAACGCGACGCTTCAGCAGGCGGTTAAAAAATATGGCCCGCTGACAAACATGATCTTCTTGCAACGTTTCCGCGGCGAAGGCGACGCGTGGGAAGGCGAACTAGCTGTGTCGCTCACGGCGACGAAGACGTTGATCGAGCAGGGCAGCGACAAGTTTGCCCGCCGTGGCAGTCAGGCCATTGGCTCGATTGTGATTGTCAGTTCAAACGCCAGCCGTCTGGTAGCCGGCGAGCAGCCTGTGAGTTATCACGCCGCCAAGGCCGCGCTGCGGCAGATGGCGCGGTATTACGCCTGCACGCTTGCGGGAAAAAAGATTCGCGTCAACTGTGTCACGCCCGGCGTCGTGCTCAAAGAGGAGGCACGCGGCTATTACCGGACGAACAAAAAATTGCACGACCTCTATCGACAAATCACCCCGCTTGGGCGCATGGGCGTGGCCGAGGACATCGCCAACGCCATAGCGTTTCTTTGCAGCCCGCAGGCGTCATTCATCACTGGGCAGGAAATCGTGGTGGACGGCGGGTTGTCCTTGCTCTGGCAGGCGAGCCTCGGCTGCCGCGTCGCTGGCGTGGGAGGCAAGTGATTTCATGAACGACACCCTCTACGGATATTACAGCCAGCAAGACGTGCTTCCCACCATCGGGCATTTCCAAGGCGAGGCCGACTTGCGGGCACATGAGGAGCACCGTCGCCGGCTGTTCACTGAGAAACTGTGCCTGCCGCCGCAGATGTTTCGGGGCGCGCGTCTGTTGGAGTTTGGCCCGGATGCGGGCGAAAATTCGCTCATCTTCGCATTGTGGGGCGCAGATTGCACGCTCGCGGAACCGAACCTCAAGGCGCACGAGTCCATTCGGAATTACTTCGACCGTTTCGGCCAGACGTCCAAGCTGGTGCAATTGCGATCCGAGGACGTCGCCAAATTTCCGGCGGCTGAGACGGAAGCCGAACGGTTCGACATTTTGGATGCCGAAGGCTTCATCTACACAATCCAGCCGTCGTCATTGTGGATGAAAAAGTGCACGCAATTGACGCGGGACGGCGGCTTCGTCGTGATTTTTTACTGCGAATCCTTCGGTTCGTTCATGGAGCTGATGCTCAAGGTCATCCACTCCCGCTACCGCCGGCTGACTGGCACTGGCGCACAGGAGGCCGCGGAACGGCTCTATCGCGCCAAGTGGGACTCGATCCCGCACAAGCGCAAGATGGAGTCGTGGACGATGGATGTGCTCGAAAACCCGTTCGTGCGACTCAAGTATTTCATCGAGCCGCACGCGCTCTGCGACGGGATGGCGCGCGAAGGCTTCGATCTGTATTCCTCCTGGCCGCACTACCGCGACGTGCTCGAAGTCCACTGGTTCAAAAAGAACCTCTCTCGCGAAGAATGGCTGCGCAAATCCGCCGACTTCATCGCGCGCAGCCGCCTCAGCCACCTCTTTGGACGCCGGCATTTTTTGACACGCTCGGAACCCGGTCTTGACGCCCAACTCTGGCAGATGCTGTCGTTGACGGACGAGTTGGTTGATGTTTTTGACGATGCCAAAGCTGGCCAGTGTGCGGGACATTTTGCCAAGGTCGCTTCGTTGCTCAAATCTGATGCAGTGCTCGCCGAGCCGTCCGACACCGTGATGTCGTTGCGCACACTGGAAAGCTACCAACGGCTGATGCCGCTGCTCATCGAGGGCAAACCGGAGCGGCTCGTGGAGTTCTGCAACACCGACGAAGGGTTCATCCGCACGTGGGGAATGCCTTCGCACTTCGCCGTGTTCCAAAAAGCGGCTGCCTGACCGCGCATGAACCTGCCGTCGCTCTCGGTCGTCGTGCCCAACTATAATCACGCGCAATTCCTGCCCACGGCGCTGGAGGCGATCTTCAGCCAGTCCGTGGCCCTGCTCGAAGTGATCGTGTTTGACGACGCTTCCACGGACAACAGCGTGGAAGTGATCGAAGGGTTCGCCCGCAAGCATCCCACATTGCGACTCATTCGCCGGACGGCAAACAAGGGCGTCATTGAAAGTATGAACGAAGGGCTAGCCATTGCCCGCGGCGAATGCCTGCTTTTCGCCGCCGCGGACGATCAAATCCTGCCCGGTCTCTTTGAAAAATCGCTGCAACTGCTCGCGCAGCATCCGGAGGCCGCCCTCTCCTGCACGATCACGGAATGGCGCGAGCTGACCACAGGTTGGGACTGGCATGTCGGCGCACAGATGGGTGACAAGCCGTGTTACCTTTCACCGCAGCGGCTCGTTGAACTGGAGCGACAAGGCAAACTGTTCATCTCCAGCAACACCGTTGTCATGCGGCCCAAACTTCTTGGCCGTTACCACCCTGAACTGCGCTGGCATTGCGACTGGTTCGCGCTGATGGTGGCGGCCTTCCGGCATGGTGTTTGTTTCGTGCCCGAATCGCTCGCCGTGTTGAACATCCATCCAACCTCGTATCACGGTGCCGGGCGGCGAAGGCGCGAGCATTTCGAAGTCTTGCGCAATATCGCCCGCCTCCTGCACGAGCCGGAACACAGCGATGTGCTGCCGATGATGCGCGAGTCCGCTGCGCTGTATCTGTTTGGCTGGCCGATGTTCACGACGCTCCTCGGCAATTCGCAATGGCGGCACTTGCTCACGCCGCTCATGGTGCGCAAGTGCCTGTGGCACGCGTTCAAATTGCAGGTCAAAAAAATCACGCCCCGCTTCGCCGCCAACTGGTATTTCCAACTTGCCGGCTATCGAGTCCGTTCGCAAAAGCAGGTGTGAACGCTTCTCACTTTGTCCTTCGCGCCTGCTCCTCCAGCCAGTCGCACGCGGCGGGCAGCACGCGGCTCCAGTGAAATGTCTGCGCTCGTTCCCATGCCTTTTCGCGCAAGGGCGCGAAGCGTTCCGGTTGCCGGACAATTTCCGCGAGCGCTTCGGCGAGTGACTCTGGTGTTTCTCGCGCCGCGACCAAACCCGTCTCGCCGTGGATCGTGGACTCGTCGAGGCCCGCGACCGGATACACCGCGGCGGGCGTGCCCATCGCGTTGGCTTCGATCACGTTCAAACCCCAGCCCTCGCGCTGCGACGTATGCAGGAGAAAATGCGCGCACCGCAACGCCGCATCCTTGTCCGCTTCGCTCAGCGCGCCGGCGAAATGCACGCGCGCCGCGACGGATGAGTTCGCCGCCAGCTGCTTCAATTTCTGTTCCTCGTCGCCGGTGCCGACGATGGTGAGTTCCGCTTCGACGCCGCGAGAGCGAAGCGCTTCGAGGGTTTCAATCGCGTGGCTGATGCGTTTGTTTGGCGCGAGACGTGAGACGACAACGAGCCGCAGCGGCGGCGCGAGCGGCTTGGCGTCGAGCGCGGGAAGCGCGACCGTGTTCACGCCGTAGGGGATGACCGTCACGTCGCGCACGCCGCGTTCGTGCAGGATGCGCTTCGTCGTCTGCGACGCGGTGAAGAACGGCACGCGCGCGTAAAACCGATGCGTCCACCGCTCCTGCGCGCGGCCGATGATGTTCACGGGCCACGGGTAGAAGGCATCCCAGATCGGACCAAGCACTTCGTGAATGTAGGCGACGCAGTTCGTGCCGCACCACCACGGCGCGAACCACGGGATGCCGTGGTGCTGGTCAATCACGAGATCAAAGCGCGGCTGCCGCCGGAACCACGCGCGCGCCGCGAGGATCGAGGTGCCGCGTCCGCCGCCGCGCGCGAAGTGGATGCCATCGAATTTATCCTCGGCGGCGCAACCGGAGAACGCGTTTGCAAACCAGCAGACTTCATGGCCGCGCTCGACGAGTCCCTTCAGGTAGGCGAGCGACACGCGTTCCGCGCCGCCAGCGAGCGGGTTCTTCGGATCGCGCCAGTTGAGCATCAGGAAGCGCACGGTCGGGAGAAAATGCGGAATGCGGAATGCGGAATGCGGAATATCAAATTGAAATGAACCTGCCGACGCTGGCAGCGACCGGATCGTTCGTGTTCATTCGTGTTCATTCGTGGTTTCAGGCCGCCAACGGCGCGAATTCCGCCACGAGAATCGCATTCGCGTAGGGGAAAGGTCGGCGATATTCGCAGCGCAGCGCCGTCGCGCGATCACATTCTTCCCAACGACGCTGCGCGGTGCGTTTCAGAAAATGTTCTGTGGTGCTGCCGAGTTCGTTCGCGGCGATCATGCGGTCGAGATGCGGGTTGTAGCCGATGGGAACGGTGACGACCAGTTTGCCGCCGGGCGCGAGCAGACGGCGGCATTGCTCGATGGCGCGCAGGATTTTTTTGCCCGACGGTTCATCCGCCTCGTCGTCGAAGCCGATGTGCTCGAAGGTCGAGATGGACAGCACGAGATCATACGGCGCGGCGGGCGCGAAGTCCACGATGTCCGCGTTGATGACGTGCGGGCCACGCTCGAACTTGTCCAGCACGTCATGCGCGACGGGGCCGTAGTGCGAGAGCACGTTGCCGACCTCGAGCACGCGCCGGCCGCCGAACTCGTCGAGATACGCGCGCGCCACGGGCACTTCCACGCCGCGCTCGGTCGCCCACGTCATGTTGTAGCGGTGATGAAAGAAGTCCAGTTCCCGCCCGCGAAACGTGAACGTGCCGCGCGGCAGCAGCGGAAGGATGAGTGGGGCGAACGCGACGCGCACGGGTTTCCAGAACAGCTCCGCCGCGCCAAAGCGCCGCGCGAACCACGCGACGCGGCCCCACGTGCTGTTGTAGAGGTGCTGGCTCATGCGGGCGCGGACGTGTGCACGGCGAAAGGATGGCAAACGCCGCCTGAATCGTCCATCCGCGAACGCGCGCGTCGCGCGTTGACGCCGCGCCGCTTTTTTGCTTCTGTGCCTGCAAGCAAATGGATTGGTCCCGTGCCAGCGGTGTATTGCGCCGCAGTTTTGTTTCCCTCGCCCAGTGGTTCGACGCCGATTTCGGCTGCGAAAATGCCGAGGAGATCCGCGCCAAACCCGACAAGGTTGAGTGGGTGCGCTGCATCCCGTTCATCGTGCTGCATGTTGGTTGCCTTGGCGTGTTCTTCACCGGCTGGAGCTGGATGGCCGTTGCCGTTGCCGTCGCGCTCTACTTCGTCCGCATGTTCGCGATGACGGGCTTCTATCACCGCTACTTTTCGCATCGCAGCTTCCAGACCTCGCGGCCCGTGCAGTTCGCCTTCGCCGTCGTCGGCGCATCCGCCGTGCAACGCGGCCCGCTCTGGTGGGCCTGCTGGCACCGGCATCATCACCAGCACTCGGACGAGGCGCACGACGTGCACTCGCCGCGACACCGGGGCTTCTGGTGGTCGCACATCGGCTGGATCACCAGCGCGCGGAACTTCCCCACCGACTACGAACGCGTGCGAGACCTCGCAAAATATCCCGAACTCGTCTTCCTCAACCGCTTCGACGCGCTCGTGCCCGCGCTGCTCGGCGCCGCGCTCTTCCTGCTCGGCGGCTGGCTGGAACGCCACGCGCCCGCGCTCGGCGTCACGGCGGGGCAGATGCTCGTGTGGGGCTTCTTCGTGAGCACGACGGTGCTGTTCCACGCCACGTCCAGCATCAACTCGCTCGCGCACGTGTGCGGCGGCAAGCGCTTCGCGACCGGCGACGACAGCCGCAACAACTTCTGGCTCGCGCTGCTCACGCTCGGCGAAGGCTGGCACAACAACCACCATCACTACATGCACTCGACGCGCCAGGGCTTCGCGTGGTGGGAAGTGGACGCGACCTACTACGCGCTCAAGGCCCTCTCGTGGACGGGGCTGATCTGGAACCTGCGGCCCGTGCCGGCGGAGGTATTGCATGATGGCAATTTGCATCATGGAACTGGTGTGAAGCTGTGATGAACACGTTTCTAATCCTCCTCCTGATTGCCGTTGTCGTCACGGGACTTCAATTTGCGATGGAGTGCAAGGCGCTGAGAATTTACTGGAGCCGCGTTTGCACGGGTTTCCGTTGGCGAAGGCGTTTCCCGGAGGCGTCCAAAGCGGAAATCCGCAGCTTCCTTGATGTGCTTACTTCGTCTTTTGGCTTCGGGGATAAATGGCGCCTTCGCTTCGCTCCGGACGACAAAGTGATGGATGTTTACCGCGCACTGAATCCGCTTGAAGGCATGCCGGATTCACTGGAACTGGAGGAGCTAACGGTTCGGCTTGAAGAACGATACGGAACGGATTTCAAGGCGATTTGGAACAAGAACATCACGCTTGGCGATTTATTCCGACACGCCAGAACTGCTTCATCTGGCAAACTGTAGCGAAGATTTAATCTGAAGTCATGCCCCGCCTCGCCATCATCGGCACCGGCATCGCGGGCCTCGGCTGCGCGCACTTCCTGCATCCGCGCTGCGACCTCACGCTGTTCGAGCAGAGCGATTATCCCGGCGGCCACGCGAACACCGTCACCGTGGACGAACCGGGCCGCACCGTGCCGATTGACACGGGCTTCATGGTCTTCAACGAGGTCACGTATCCGAACCTCACGCGCCTCTTCCGCGAGCTGGGCGTCGCGACGAAGCCGGCCCCGATGTCCTTCAGCGTGCAGCACGTGCCGAGCGGGTTGGAGTTCTGTGGGTCGAGTGTGAACCACCTCTTCGCGCAGCGGCGCAACCTGCTGCGCCCGCGCTTCTGGCGGATGCTCCGGCAAATCAACCGCTTTAACGGCGAGGCCGTCGCCGCGCTGGACGATCCTGCGTTCACGAACTACACGCTCGGCCGCTACGTCGCGGAGCGCGCTTACGGCGAAGATTTTTTGAACTTCTACCTCGTGCCGATGAGCGCCGCCGTGTGGAGCACGCCGCCGGAGCGGATGCTCGATTTCCCGGCGATGACGCTGCTGCGGTTTTTCCACAACCACGGCTTTCTCGGCCTGCACACGCAGCATCCGTGGCTCACCGTTGCGGGCGGCGCGAAGACTTACGTCGCAAAAATCCTCGCGCCACTGCGCGAACGCGTCCGCCTGCGCTCGCCCGTCACGCGCGTGGAACGCCTCGCCCACGGCGCGCGCGTGACCATGGCGGACGGTCGCAGCGAGGACTTCGACAAGATCATCCTCACCTCCCACGCGGACCAGTCGCTGCGCCTGCTCGCGGACGCGGACGCGAAGGAGCGCGCGTTGCTCGGCGAGTTTCAGTATCAGCGCAACCTCGCCACGCTGCACACGGATGCGTCGGTGATGCCGCGCACGCGCCTCGCGTGGGCGTCGTGGAACTACCGTATCGAACATGACGTCGCAGGCCGCGTCTTGCCTTCGACGATTTACTGGATGAACAGTTTGCAAGGCGTGAGCGACCGCGAGAATTATTTCGTCTCGATCAACGGCGAGAATCGCATCACGCCGGAGCGCGTGCTGCGCCGCATCGAGTATGAGCATCCGCTGTTCAGCCTCGGCGCGATTCGCGCGCAGGCGGAATTGCCGAAGCTCAACCAGCGTTCGCTGTCGCAGGCGGTTTATTTCTGCGGCAGCTACTTCAAGTATGGCTTCCACGAGGATGCCTTCACATCCGCGCTGGACTTGTGCCGAGTCCTCACGGGTGACAATCTGTGGACGTGAACTCACCTGTAGCGGCGGTCTGTGACCGCCGGTCGAATGAAGTAGCGCGACGGTCACAGACCGCCGCTACAGGGGCGCTTCGTTCGTGTCTCTACGAGTGTTCCGTGATGCACCACCGGCTCGCGCCGAAGGAGCACCAGTTTCGCTACCGCATTTTCCTTTTCGCGCTCGATCTCGATGAACTGGACGAACTCGCCGCACGCCTCCGCCTCTTCAGCCGCAACCGCGCGAATCTTTACTCATTCCGGGATGCAGATCATCTCACGATACAAACAGGGAAAACCACGGAGGCACAGAGACACGGAGAAACCTTAAACGACAAAGGCTGCTCCTCCGTGTCTCAGCGTCTCAGCGGTTTTACTTCGGTGAAGGAGAACTTGCTGACATGGCTCACATCGCAAGGCGTCACGCTGCCGGCGGATGCGCGCATCCAGCTCATCACGCTGCCGCGCGTGATGGGGTATGTCTTCAACCCGGTTTCGTTTTACTTTTGCACTGACGCCACGGGCGAGCCGCTCTGCGCCGTGGCCGAAGTCGGCAACACGTTCGGCGAACTGAAGCCGTTCCTGCTGCGCCGCGAGGATTTTCGCGACGGCGTGTTTCGCCGCGTCGTGCCGAAGCATTTCTACGTCTCGCCGTTTTTCGCGCTCGACGTGGCGTTCGATTTCAAGCTCCCCGTGCCGGACGAGTCGCTGGAGATTCACATTGACGACCGCGAGGGCGACCGACGCGTGCTGCTCACCACGCTCGCGGGCCGCCGCGTGCCGCTCACGGACGCGCAGCTCGTGTGGCAAACGCTCAAGTGCCCGCTGGTCACGCTCAAGGTCATCTCGCTCATCCACTGGCACGCGCTGCTGCTGTGGTGGAAGGGGGTGCCGTGGCACCGCAAGGCGGCGAATCCGCACTTGCAACGCGACGTGTTCAGGCCGCATGAATCGTTGAGAAATTCAGGCAACGCCGACCGGACGAGCGAAGGCGAACTCAAGTCTGTGCCATGAAATCCGCTGCTCCACTAAAGGTCGGTTCATCCCAGTCGCTCGCAGAAGGCGCTCCCGGGAAACTCGCCTCGTCCGATGCCCGCGCTCCTTCGATCTGGCAGCGGCTCGTGCTGCGGGCGTTCGCGGACATGCGGCGAGGCGGGTTGCGGATGGAATTCCCCGACGGTTCGACGCGCGTGTTCGGCGAGCCGGGCGCGGCGGTCACTGCGGTGATTCGCGTGCGGCGCGCGGAGTTTTTCAAGCGCTGCGTGCTGCACGGGGATATCGGTTTTGGCGAGGCGTTCGTGGACGGCCTGTGGGACACGGACGATCTCACGGCGGTGATCGCGTGGTTCATCCTGAATGTGGAGGATTCACCCGCGATGTCCGGCTCGCGGAAGCGCGCGAAGGCATTCAACCTGCTGCACGGCGTCAACCGGCTGCGGCACTGGCTGCGGCGGAATTCCGTCCGCACAAGCCGGCGGAACATCCACGAGCATTACGACCTCGGGAACGATTTCTACGCACTGTGGCTCGACCCGACGATGACCTATTCGAGCGCGCATTTCGTCTCGCCGGAGCTGACGCTCGAACAGGCGCAGGTCGCGAAGTATGACGCGCTGTGCCGCAAGCTGCGACTCAAGCCAACGGATCATATGCTCGAAATCGGCTCCGGCTGGGGCGGCTTCGCGTGCCATGCGGTGAAGAACTACGGCTGCCGCGTGACGACGCTGACGATTTCCGAGGCGCAGTTCAATTACGCGCAGCAGCGTTTCCAGCGCGAAGGCGTGAGCGACCGCGTGGAGATTCGGCTGCAAGATTACCGGCACGTCACGGGGCAGTTCGACAAGATCGCGAGCATCGAAATGCTCGAAGCGGTCGGCGACCGTTATCTCGAAACGTATTTTGCGAAGTGCCACGAGGTGCTCAAGCGTGACGGCCTGTTCGGGTTGCAATACATCACGTGCCCCGACGCGCGCTACGACGAGCTGCGGCGTGGCGTGGACTGGATTCAGAAGCACATCTTTCCCGGCTCGCTGCTGCTGTCGGTCGGTCGGGTGAACCTCGCGCTGAACCGCACGGGCGATTTGTTTTTGCATCACCTCGAAGACCTCGGCCTGAGCTACGCGCGCACGCTGCGCACGTGGCGCGAGCAGTTCAATGCGCGGCTGCCGGAGATTCGCGCGCAGCGTTTCGACGAGCGTTTCATCCGCAAGTGGAACTACTACCTGAGCTACTGCGAGGCGGCGTTCGCGCAGCGGAACATCACGGTGGTGCAGGCGATTTACACGCGGCCGAACAATCGAACGTTGATGTGATGAATTCCACGAACATGATTCAAATTCTTCGCCTTCTCTTTCTCGTCGTGCTCATCACGATGCTCGTCGTCACGACGTGGGCCAGTTCACACGTCGCGCTGTGGAAGACGCCGCGTGAGGTTGTGACGCATCCATGGTTCATCGCGACGCTGTTCGACACTTACTTCGGTTTTCTCACGTTCTGGCTGTGGGTTGCCTACAAGGAAACGTCGTCCGCGGCGCGGGTTTTGTGGCTCGCGGCGATTTTGTTGCTCGGCAACATCGCGATGGCCGGTTACATGTTGGTTCAGTTATGGCGGCTGCCGGCGGATGCGCGGATGGAAGACCTCCTGTTGCGAAGGCCGGCACAGGGCCAGCCGGGTCGTTGAATCATTCAGGCACGAAGTCATGTTGCGCGATTTGCTGATTTTGTTCCCCGTCGGGATGGTTTTGTCCGTCACGCTGATGCTCGCGACGTGGATTGTCGCGCAACGGCGGCGGAACGCGGGCATTGTGGACATTTCGTGGGCCGGCGGGTTTTACCTGCTGACGGTCGTGTATGCGCTGTTTGCCGGCGGCGACTCAGTGCGGCGGCTCCTGATCGCGTGCATGGTCGCGCTGTGGAGCGTAAGGCTTGCGACGCATCTTTTTTTCCGGCTCACCTCGACGAAGAAGGAGGACGCGCGTTACACGCGGCTGCGCGAGAAGTGGGGCGCCGATGCCGAGCGGAAAATGTTCTGGTTTTTCATTCTACAGGGAGTGATGCAAGCCGTGCTTTCCATTCCGTTTCTCGTCATCTGCTCGAACCGCACGACCGAGCTGAAGGGCGTCGAGGGGCTGGGCTTTCTCCTCTGGCTTGGCGGTCTCGTCGGGGAAACACTCGCGGACTGGCAGCTCACGCGCTTCAAGTCGAACCCCGACAATCGCGGCCGCACCTGCATGGAGGGGCTGTGGCGGCTGTCGCGGCATCCGAACTACTTCTTCGAGCTGGTTGTGTGGGTGGGGTATTTCGTGTTCGGCCTTGCTTCGCCGTGGGGCTGGGCGATGGGGTTCGCGCCGCTGATGATGTGGCACTTCCTCACGCGCGTGACGGGCATCCCCGCGACCGAGGAGGAGGCGCTACGAACCAAGGGCGAGGAATACCGCCGCTACCAGCAGACGACGAACAAGTTTGTGCCGTGGTTTCCAAAGGACAATTCAGGAACTGGAAAGAAGGATTCGGGGCCGTTCGGCAAACGCCCGGATTCCGACTCGTGAATTTCGGTTCGGCTCCATGATTGATTCGCTTCTCGAACGCGACGTTCTTCCCGACTGGCTCATCCGCTTTGGAATTCGCCGGCTCCTGGCGCAACGTTTGCGCGAGGAACTAAAAAATTCCGTTGAGGAACAGCGCGCACATTTGCAGGCGTTCATCGAGGACATGCGCCGCAGTCCCATTGCGGTCGAGACACGCGCCGCAAACGAGCAGCACTACGAAGTGCCGACGCGCTTTTACCAGCTCAGCCTCGGCCCGCGCCTCAAATACAGCAGCGCGCTCTGGACACCCGGCACGCACACGCTCGGCGAAGCGGAGGAAGCCATGCTCCAACTCACCTGCGAACGCGCGCAGCTTGCTGACGGGCAGGAAATCCTCGAACTCGGTTGCGGCTGGGGTTCGCTCTCGCTGTGGATGGCGGAGAAATTTCCGAAGTCGCGCATCACCGGCGTCTCGAACTCGCGCACGCAAAAGGAGTTCATTGACGCCGAGGCCGCGCGGCGCGGGCTGAAAAATGTTACGATCATCACGTGCGATATGAACCAGTTTGACATTGATGCGGGCCGCTTCGACCGCGTCGTGTCCGTCGAGATGTTCGAGCACATGCGCAACTGGGAGCACTTGCTCGCGAGCGTCGCTCGCTGGCTCAAGCCCGACGGGCGGCTCTTTATCCACATCTTCACGCACTGCGAATTCGCATATCCGTTCGTCGCGCGCGACGAGTCGGACTGGATGGCGCGGCACTTCTTCACCGGCGGCATGATGCCGAGCGACGACCTGCCGCTCTATTTTCAAAGTGACCTCGAAGTGTTGAACCACTGGCGCGTTTGCGGCGCGCACTACGCAAAGACCGCCGAGGCATGGTTGGCGAACATGAATGCGAACGAGCTGGAAATCCGCCACCTTTTCGCCGCAACTTACGGCGCTGAAAACGAATCGGCGTGGTGGGTGCGCTGGCGGGTGTTTTTCATGGCGTGCGCTGAGTTGTGGGGCTGGAACGGCGGCGACGAGTGGTTCGTGTCGCATTACCTTTTTACAAAGAAACCCTGAGCGATTGATGAAGCTTGGATGGAACACGGACTCGCGACGAATTCTCGCACTGTCATTTCTGCTGTTCGCGGTCACGGCTGCGTTGGCCGATGACGCGAAATTGTCCGGCATTTTGAAACAAGCCGATGCGCTCGACGCGAAGCGCGACACCGCCGCGTGCGTGAAGCTGCTCGAAGACGCCGACAAACAATTCCCGAAGAGCGCGGAAGTTCTCTATCGTCTCGCCAAGCAGTATTCCGACGGCATCTTCGACACAAAGAACGAGGCGGCCGCGAAGGCACTCGCGGAAAAATGTCTCGCGACCGCGCGCCGCGCCGTCGAAGCCGATCCCAAATGCGCCAAGGCGCACCTTTCGGTTGCGGTTTGTTACGCGAAGAATTTTCCCTACTGCGACAATCAGACCAGGGTGAACTGGTCGCGTGCGCTCAAGGAGGAAACCGAGCGGGCCATCACGCTCGACCCGTCGCTCGACCTCGCCTACCACATGCTCGGACGGTGGCATTATGAAGTCGCCGACATGAGCTTCGTCACGCGCGCCATCGCCAAGGTCGTCTATGGCGGGCTGCCCAAGGCGAGTTTCGAGGACGCGCTGGCGAACTTCAAGAAGGCCGCCGACCTCGCGCCCAAGCGCGTCATCCACCGGCTGCAACTGGCGAAAACCTATCTCGCGCTTGGCAAAAAAAAGGAAGCCATCGCGGAACTGCAACTCGCCGTCTCGCTTGAAGCGGCCGACAAGGACGACGAGGCCGCGAAGAACTTCGCCGCGGCGCGCCTCAAAAAAATGGGCGTCAAAGCGGAGGTTAAGCAAGATTGATGCTTCCAGGCGTTTATCAGCTACAAGTTCTGATCTGCAACTTTCCGCGTTGTCCGGTTTTGAACCACGCCATGAACCGGTTTCCGATTTGGCCCGGCTGTGCCGCGCGTGCGGCCACGGTTGGAGCCGAGCAGCAAAATCATCAAACCAAAAACCACATGAAGATCAAAAAACTGACCGTCATCGCCGCAGCCGGCGCGTTGTTCGTCGGGGCGCTCGCCTTCGAGAGCTTCGCCGCCGCCGACAAGTCGCCCATCAAGGAGGCGATGCAAAAATACCACAAGGCCCCGAAGGGCACCGACCCTGTTTGCAAGCGCGCCTCAAACGGTCAAGCGACCAAGGATGAAATCAAGGGCATGCTGACCGCATATCAGGCGATGGCCGCGGCCAAGCCGCCGCAGGGCGACGACAAGAGCTGGACCGAAAAGTGCGCGGCGCTCATCAAGGCCACCGAGGCGCTCGACAAGGGCGAGCCGGGCGCAGCGGACAAATACAAGGCCGCCGTTACCTGCAAGGCGTGCCACGAGGTTCATCGGCCTCCGCAAAAGAAGTAATTTCCGTTGCACTCGCCGGACGCTGGTTTTCGCACGGGTTTCCCCGATGAAATCAGCTTCGGCGGCGCGGTGCGTTTGCGATGTTCTCTCTGCCAATAGCGGTTCAAGCAATTCTGCGAAGAGGATCGCCCGCCGACCATTCTTGACGCGGAGCCATTCTGTCGTTACCACTCCGCCGTGCTGACCCGGCTGTCCAAGCTGCTCGTCGTGCTCGCCCTCGCGCTGTCGCTGGGGCTGCACTGGGCGTTGCTGCAATCGGTCGCGTGGGTCGGCATGGTGGTCACCTACTCGCGCTCGGCGCCGCTGAAGGAGGCGCTCGCCAAGACCTTCGACGGCAAACACCCGTGCAACATCTGCAAGCTCGTGCGCGACGGCCACAAGTCCGAGCGCAAACAGGAAGCGCAGAAGCAGGTTGCGCCGCTTGACGGGCTTTGCGTGCCTGCCCGCGTTGTCATTTTTCCCCCTGAAAAGGAGCCGCAAGCGTTCGCGCCCGCCTGCATGGCGGATACGCGCAGTCTTCCCCCGCCCGTTCCTCCGCCCCGAGAACTCCAGAGCTAGTTCTGTTCGCTTCATTGGCCGTGCCGCGCGCGTGTGTGCGTGGATTTTTTCGGCCCTTGGTTCCTGAACTAACTGAGCGTCGTCCCGTGTTGGGGCGCGTTCGCAATCTGGAGTTTGAAAATTGAAAACTAAAATTGTCGGTTTGGCAGTTGCGGTGGCGGGCGCGCTTTTGACGCCCGTGAAGGCGTGCGATTTGTGCGCGATTTACTCGGTGTCGCAGGCGCGCGGGCAGATGGGACACGGCTGGTTTTCGGGCGTGGCCGAGCAGTTCACGCACCAGGGCACGCTGCAAATGGATGGCGCAAAGGTGCCGAATGCCGAGGGACAGAAGCTCGACGGCTCGGTGACGCAAGTCATCGCGGGCTACAACTTCACGGAATACTTCGGCTTGCAACTCAACCTGCCGGTCATCCATCGCTCGTTCCAGCGAACGACCGCGACGGCGGGCGTGAACGAAACCGGCAGCGTCAGCGGCCCCGGCGATCTCGCCTTTGTCGCCAACTGGTCGCCGTGGCATTACCAGAGCGAGAACGGTATCTTCCGCTGGACTGTGCTTGGCGGATTGAAGCTGCCGACCGGTGGCACAGGCCGCTTGCACGAGGAAGTGGACGAACTGACCGCGCCGCGGGCGGTGCCGGACAGCGCCGTTCACGGGCACGATCTCACGCTGGGCAGCGGCTCGGTGGATGGCATCATCGGCACTGGATTTTTTGCGAGCCACAATCGGCTCTTTTTCAGCGCGGGCACGCAATACGCTCTGCGCTCCACGGGCGATTTCGACTACCGCTTTGCCAATGACCTCTCGTGGTCGGGCGGGCCGGGCGTGTTCCTCAAGACCGGCGGGAAACTCACCGCGTCGCTGCAGGCGAACATCTCCGGCGAATACAAGCCGCGCGACTCGTTCCAAGGCGTCAAGAGCGACGACACGGGCATCACGACGGTCTTTGTCGGCCCGCAGTTCAATGTGACGTGGAAGGACAACCTCAGCGCGGAGTTCGGTGTGGACGTGCCGGTCATCCGCGAGAATACCGCGCTCCAGACTGTGCCCGACTACCGCATCCGCGCGGCGGTCAACTGGCGGTTCTAGCCTGCGGAAAAAATTTCGGACGAATTTGCGTGGCGCTTGAAGAAAGCCCGCGCCATGCCCGTCTGAAATGTTGAAGTTGGTTTGGTTGTTGGGGTTGGAAGCGGGCGGCCGCGAGGCCGTCCGCTTCGTTTTTATAGAAGTGCCTGCTGAGGAAACTTCTTCTGCATCCGGGCCGTCTGCGTTCATACTCGCTCGCATGAACCGCATTTTCCGCATCCTTGCCATTCTCGTTTATTTGGTCGGAGTGTTTTCAGTTTTCGGCGCGGCTCGGCCAAACATCCTCATCATTCTCTCGGACGACATGGGTTTCTCCGATCTCGGCTGCTACGGCAGCGAAATTGCGACGCCGAATCTCGACGCGCTCGCGAAGGGCGGGCTGCGCTTCACGCAGTTCTACAACACCGCGCGCTGCTGTCCGACGCGCGCGGCGTTGCTTACGGGGCTTTACTCGCACCAGGCTGGTGTCGGGCACATGACGGATGACTGGAGCCCGCGCGCCGGCGATTCCTACGCGGGCGACTTGAGTCCGCGCGCCGTGACCATCGCTGAAGTGCTGCGGCCCGCGGGCTACCGCAACTACACCGTCGGCAAGTGGCACGTGACGAAGCACACCAAGCCCGACGGCCCGAAACACAACTGGCCGCTCCAGCGCGGCTTCGACCGCTTTTACGGCACGATCATCGGCGCGGGCAGCTTCTACGATCCGGGCGCGCTCACACGGGACAACACGATGATCTCGCCCTTCGCCGATCCCGAATACAAGCCGGCGCGCTTTTATTACACCGACGCGCTGACCGACCACGCGGTGCGCTTCCTCGCCGAGCATCGGCGCGATCACGCGGCCGAGCCGTTCTTCATGTATGTGGCCTACACCGCCGCGCACTGGCCGATGCACGCGCTGGAGGAGGACATCGCGAAGTATCGCGGGAAGTTCGACGGCGGTTACGAGCCGGTGCGCGCCGCGCGCTTCGCGAAGTTGCGGGAACTCGGCCTCATTGACCCGCAGTGGAAGCTCACGCCGCAGGCCGGCGACTGGAGCACGGTGAAGAACAAGCCTTGGGAGGCGCGCTGCATGGAGGTCTATGCCGCGATGGTGGACCGCATGGACCAGGGCATCGGGCGCGTCGTCGCCGAACTCAAGCGGCAGGGCGCGTTCGAGAACACGCTGATTTTCTTCCTGCACGACAACGGCGGCTGCGCCGAGGTCACGGGCCGCAACGGCAGCGCGACGCGTTCCGACACGCCCACGCTCGAACCCATCGCGGCGGATGCGATCCGGCTCGATGTAATTCCAAAGCAGACGCGCGCGGGCTTCCCCGTGCTACAGGGCACCGGCGTGATGCCCGGCCCGGAGGACACCTTCATCGCCTACGGGCGCGGCTGGGCGAACGTGTCGAACACGCCGTTCCGCGAATACAAGCACTGGGTTCACGAAGGCGGCGTGAGCACGCCGCTCATCGTGAGCTGGCCAGCTCGATTGAAGGACGGCGGCAAGCTCACGCCGCAGCCGGGCCATCTCGTGGACTTGATGGCAACGTGCGCGGACGTGGCGGGCGCGGCATATCCGAAGACGTTCAGCGGGCACGACATTACGCCGCTCGCAGGCGAGAGCCTCGCGCCGATTTTCGACGGCAAGACGCGTTCGCGCGGGCCGATTTTTTGGGAGCATGAAGGAAATAAGGCGATTCGCGACGGCAAGTGGAAGCTGGTTGCCAAGCACAACCAGCCGTGGGAACTCTACGACATGGAGCGCGACCGCACGGAGACGAGCGATCTCGCGTCGAGCGAGCCGAAGAAAGTGCAGGAGCTTGCCGCGAAATGGGACGCTTGGGCAAAAATGGCCGGCGTCGTGCCGTGGGAGCAGCTCAACGCGCAGAAGAATACCGTGAAGGGGAAAACGAAGTAGCGCGTCCGACTGGACAGTTGTTACGTTCGCCGCCGTGGTTATTGATTATTCCATCCAGCTCGATGACGGGCGCGCGTTCCAGTTCCGCGTGGATCTGGACCGAAAGTTCGACGCGAAAGCGGACGCCGCGGAGCATCCGTTCTGGACGAAGCTCGACTTCAAGCAGTGCGAGAACTGCCCGCTCTCTCGCGAGCAGTATCAACATTGCCCCGTCTCGCTCGACATCGAGGAGATGATTGTCACGTTTCGCAGCATTCTTTCCTACGAAAGCGTGAACGTGGAGGTTCGCACCGAGGAGCGCTCCTACAGCAAACGCACCGATGTGCAGACCGGCCTGCGCTCGCTCATGGGCCTCGTGATGGCGACGAGCGCGTGCCCGATCCTCTCCCGCCTCAAGGGCATGGCGCGCTTCCATCTGCCGTTCGCCTCGATTGAGGAGACGATCTTCCGCACGACTGGCGCGTATCTCATCCAGCAGTTCTTCATCTTCCGCGACGGCGGCAACCCCGACCTCGAACTCAAGGGCCTCAATGACTTCTACTCGGATTTGCAGACGGTGAACCGCTGCTTCAAGGAGCGGATTGATGCCGCGAGCGAACTCGACGCAAACATGAATGCCGTCGCCTCGCTCGTGTATCTCTCGATGGGCGTGAGTTTCTCGCTCGACGACAAGCTGGAGGAATTGCGCTCGGTCATCCACATCCCGCCGCCGCCCGCGCGCAGGGCGAAGCTGCCGTCCGGTCTTTGAACAAAACCGGCGCGGAGACGCTCCAATCGGTCGCATGAACTTCCGCGAAACCCTTCTGCCCCGCGCCCGCACCGCCGCCGCGTGGTTCTGGCGCGAATGGCTCAAGCCCATCCTCGTCATCCTGCTTGTCACCGGCGTGCTCCGTTCCGCGCTCGCGGACTGGAACGACGTGCCCACCGGCTCGATGAAGCCGACCATCCTCGAAGGCGACCGCATCTGGGTCAACAAGCTCGCCTACGATCTCAAGGTGCCGTTCACCACGTGGCATCTCGCGGAATGGAGCACGCCGCACCGCGGAGAAATCATCGTGTTCTATTCGCCGCACGACGGCGTGCGCCTCGTCAAGCGCTGCATCGGCGTGCCGGGCGACACCATCGAGCTGCGTGACAACAAACTGTTTCTCAACGGCGAGCCCGTCGCGTATCAGCCGCTCGCACCCGAACTTGCCGACGTGATTCCCGCCGAACAACAGCCGCGCCACCAGTTCGCCGAGGAATCCCTGCCCGGCCGCGCGCATTCCGTGATGGCAACGCCCGCGTCGGGCGCGCTGCGCACGTTTGGTCCAACGACGGTTCCTGCCGGCAACTATTTCGTCATGGGTGACAATCGGGACAACAGTTTCGACTCGCGCTACTTCGGCTGCGTCGAGCGCCAGCGCATCCTCGGTCGGGCGACTGCCGTCGCGATTTCATTCGACCGCGAGCGCCACTGGTCGCCGCGCTGGAAACGCTTCTTCACGGCGCTGCGCTGACGCGGCGCTCGCCTTCACCGCGCCGGCCCGCTACGCTCCGCGCGTGCATCTCGCGCACCTTCGCCTCCGCGATTTCCGCAACTACGCGCGGCTGGACGTGGACTTCACGCCCGGCTTTCACCTGTTTCTCGGGGGCAACGCGCAGGGCAAGACGAACATCCTCGAAGCGATCTACCTCCTCGCCACGCTGCGCTCGTTCCGCGGCGTTGGCGGCGCGCAGATGATCCGCCACGGGCAGAAGGGTTACTTCGTTGGCGCGACCGCTGTCTCGCAGGCGGAGCACGACATCAAGTTGTATTGGTCGCTGGCGGAGAAGAAACTCTCGCTCGACTCGCGGCCGGTGAAGAAACTTTCCGACTACCTTGGCACGCTCCGCGCCGTGGTTTTCTGCACCGAAGACCTCCAGCTCGTGAAAGGCACCGCGCGTGTGCGTCGGCGCTTCCTTGATCTGCTGCTCGCGCAGACGCATGCATCGTATCTGCCGCTGCTCCAGCGCTACGCCGTCGCGTTGCGCGGGCGTAACTCGCTCCTCAAGCAGCGCGCGCCGGACGAGGCGGCGCTCGAAAGTTTCTCGCACGAACTCGCCGCCGCCGGCAATGAACTCATCCGCATGCGGCGCGAACTCATCCCGCGCATTTCGCCGCTCGCGCGGCTTGCGTTCCGCCGCATTGCCGGCGACGCCGAGGAACTCCGGCTCGACTTCGCGCCGAGCGTTAAAAGCGACTTCGCTGTTGAACTGGCAAAATCCCGCGACCGCGAGCGAGCGTATCGCTCCACGCTCGTTGGGCCGCACCGCGACGATTTGCGGCTGCTCATCAACGACCAGCCCGCCGCGCAGTTCGCAAGCGAGGGCCAGAAACGCACGCTCGCCCTCGCGCTCAAGATGGCGCAGGCCGAGTATCTCACCGGCATCCACGGCGCGCCGCCCGTGCTGCTGATTGACGACGTGATGGGCGAGCTGGACGCGAAACGCCGCGCGGGTTTGCTGCCGCTGCTCGAACGCTCGCACCAGACGCGCGGCCAGGTCTTTATGACCTGCACTGCCGAAAGTTGGCCGCATGAACTTGGCGCGCGCCTGCAACGCTGGGAAGTTGCCGCTGGCTTTCTGAAGCCCACCGCGCCAGCGTGATTACCGTGCCATTGTCGGCTGAACTTTCCGCTTGGACGAAGGTTCGCGACGGCGTTGAATGGCCCCGTTCCAGCAGCCACATGAAATCGTTCGCACTCTTCTCCGCGCTCGTGCTGCACGCGCTCGCATCTATCGCAGCGCCCGAGCCGTGGGCCGACGCGCGCCTGGCCGTGAAGGACGGACTCGAACTCTGGCTCGACGCCTCGAAACAAAACTTTGCGCGACAATCGCTCAAGCTTCCCGCGCTTTCGGACAACGCACCCGTGGACGTTCTCTTCGACGCTTCGGGCAACAGGCTCGACCTCTCGCAACGCTCGCCCGACGCGCGGCCGAAGTTCCGCAACGTGGCTGGCACGGCATTCGTCACGTTCGACGGCAAGGCCGACTCGCTCTCGGCGGCGAACCTCCGCCGCGCGTTCACGAACTGCACCCTCTTCATCGTCACCGCACCGCACTCGAACGCGGGTTTCTTCCGCGGCCTGCTGGCGTTCAGCGAAACCGGCCGTAACGACTACACCAGCGGCTTCAACCTCGACCTCGGCGGCACCGGCACGCCGAATTTTTCCGTCGTGAACGTCGAAGGCGCGGGCATGGCTGGTCAGCAGAATCTTCGCACGCAGCCCGGCGCGTTCAACCGCTGGCAGATGCTCGCCGTCACGTCACAGCCGGGCACGAACGGAGCGAGACTCTTCGTTGACGGCGCGGGCCAGGGCCGCCGCGAGCGCGCCGCGAATTCAGTGCTGCGCATGGACGAGTTCACGCTCGGCGCGCGTTGTTACTCAAACACGCCAGAGCCGCCGCACACACAGGGCTTCCTCGACGGCGACATCGCCGAGGTTTTGATTTTCAGCCGCGTGCTGCCACAGGCCGAGCGCGAGGCGGGCGAGAAGTATTTGCAGGAAAAGCACGCGTCGCTGCATCAGCTCGCGCTCGGTCCGCAACCCGGCGGCGCGCGCCCGCTCGATCTCGTCACCAACGCGCCGCCGGTGCAGATGCTCGTGCCGGGCTTCACCGTCCGCGAACTGCCGCTCGAACTGAAGAATATCAACACGCTGAAGTATCGCGCCGACGGCAAGCTTTACGCGCTCGGTTACAACGGGCAAATTTGGCTGCTTTCCGACACCGATGGCGACGGCATCGAGGACAAGGCGGAACTGTTCTTCGACGGCAGCACGAAGCTTCGCGGCCCCATCGGCATGGCCGTCACGCCGCCGGGTTACGCGCGCGGGCAGGGCGTGTTCGTCCCATCGAAGGGCAAACTCTCGCTCATCGTGGACAAGGACGGCGACGGCCGCGCGGACGAGGAGATCATCGTCGCGACCGGCTGGAAGGAAATCACGCAGAACGTGGACGCCATCGGCTGCGCGCTCGACAAGGACGGCAACATCTACTTCGCGCTCGGCACCGCGAACTACGCGAACGGCTACCTGCTCGACGCCGACGGCAAGGCGCACTACGACCTCGCGTCCGAGCGCGGCACCGTGCTCAAGGTGTCGCCCGATTTTTCAAAACGCGAAATCATCTGCACCGGCGTGCGCTTCCCGGTGGCGATGGCGTTCAATCGTTACGGAGATTTGTTCTGCACTGATCAGGAGGGCGCGACGTGGCTGCCGAACGGAAATCCCTTCGACGAATTGCTGCACATCCAGCCGGGCCGGCATTACGGCTTCCCGCCGCGTCACCCGAAGCACTTGCCGAACGTCTTCGACGAGCCGAGCACGTTCGATTACGGCCCGCAGCATCAGAGCACGTGCGGGCTGAGTTTCAACGAGCCGGTGAACGGTGGGAAAACTTTTGGCCCCGCCTTCTGGGCCGATGACGTGTTCATCGCCGGCGAATCGCGCGGGAAAATTTACCGGACGAAGCTGGCCAAGACCGCCGCCGGCTATGTCGCGCAGAACAACCTCATCGCCTGCCTCAATATGCTGACGGTCGAGGTGTGCGTGACGCCGCGTGGCGATTTGCTCGCGTCATGCCACAGCGGCAAGCCCGACTGGGGCACCGGCCCGAACGGTGTCGGAAAGATTTTCAACATCCGCTATTCGGACACGAACGCGCCGCAGCCCGTGCTCACGTGGAGCGCCACCCCGACGGAGATTCGCATCGCCTTCGACCGGCCGCTCGACCCGGCGAACCTGCGCGATCTCGCCAAGCGCACGAGCATCACTGCCGGCAAATATGTGATGCCCGGCGACCGTTTCGAGGTGATGCGCCCCGGCTATCAGGTCGTGCAGGATCAGCTCGCCGCGCCGCGTTACGACGTGCCGGTGTTTTCGGCCGCGTTGAGCGCGGACCGGCGCACCATTCATCTCATCACCGCGCCGCGCACCGCCGCTGTGAACTATGCGGTGCGGATGCCGAATGTCTCTGGTAGGGCCAACCTGCCGGTCGGCCAGGACGCGCGGCAGCGCGTCCCTACCAACTCTTATGACGACATCGAACTGCTCGTGGACAACCACGGCGTCGAGGCGAAGTGGACTTCCACTGACGGCAAGGAATCGTGGAGCGGCTGGCTGCCGCATCTCGACACGGAAGTGTCGAAGGCGCTTACCGCCGGCAGCGCGGAGCATGAGCGGCTGTGGAAACTGCTTTCAAAACTGGGAACGGTTGCGATTCAAATGCAACTCGACCTGCTTGGGATGCTTCAGCCAGCGGTTCAGCCCGGGTCGAAGCTGGATTACGATCCGGCAAGGGAGATTGTGGCGGTGATTATTACGGGGTCGTCGAAAATGATTGTCAAGCTGGTCAGTCCTGATCTTGCGATTCGAGGCTCGGCTGGTTTCACGTCCCTCCCCTTTTCTTGGTTTCTCACTGCGCGTCCTGAAAAGAGTTGGTCACGAGCGTCCATCGAAGCGCCTACTTCACAAACTTTCCGAGATACTCAGGTGACTTGGACAGGGTCAGAACAACAGGAACTTATACGCCCCTTCCCCCTCCGCCGCTTCTACCTGCCGTGGGCCGAGCCGAAGGCCGAACCTGTGTTGCTCGCCGGCGAGCGCGTCATTCCCGAAATTGCCGGCGGCAACTGGCTTCATGGACGCCACCTGTTCTTCGGCGAGCAGCTCGGCTGCGCCAAGTGCCACCGCATTCGCGGCGAGGGCACGGCCGTCGGGCCGGATTTGTCGAACTTGATTCACCGCGATTACGCGAGCGTGCTGCGCGACATCCGCGAGCCGAGCGCGGCCATCAACCCGGACCATCCGGCTTTCACGCTCGAACTCGCAGACGGCGAGCCGATCACTGGAGTCGTGGTCAGCGAGTCGGCCACCGAGTTGAAACTTGCCGACGCGACCGGCAAGCTGCAATTGATTCCGCGTGCGAAAGTGAGGGCGATGCGCCCGTCGCTGCTTTCACTCATGCCCGAAGGTCTGCTCGCGAGTGCGAACGCCGAGCAGGTGCGCGACTTGATGATGTTCCTGCTGACTTCACCGCTCGAACCCGCGCCCATCGAGGCTCCGAATCCACCGCCCGCGCGCAAGTTGTCCGAAGTGAAGGCCGTGCTGACTGCAAATGCGAAACCCGAAACTCCAAACTCTAAACCAAGCTTCCACATCGTGCTCTGCGCCGGGCCGAAGGATCACGGCCCCGGCGAGCACGATTATCCGCTGTGGCAGAAACGCTGGAGCAAACTGCTCGCGCTCGCGGACGGCGTGACCGTGAGCACCGCGGACAAGTGGCCGAACGCTGAACAGTTCGCGAAGGCTGACGTGATTTGCTTCTTCAGCAACAATCCGGCGTGGGATGCGGAGCGCGCGAAGGAACTCGACGCCTTTCTCACTCGCGGTGGCGGCGCGATGTTCCTGCACTATGCGGTGGACGGCCACAAGGATGTCGAGGCGCTCGCACAACGCATCGGCCTCGCGTGGCGCGGTGGCGCGTCGAAGTTCCGGCACGGCGCGCTCGATTTGAAGGCGCACACGCATCCGCTCGCGGCGGGTTTTACGAAACTTGATTTCGTTGACGAGAGCTACTGGAATCTCACCGGCGATGCAAAGAACATCCAGTTGCTCGCGAGCGGCGTCGAGGATGACGCATCGCAGCCGCTCGTGTGGACGCGCGAGCATGGCGGGGGCCGCGTGTTCGTCTCGATCCTTGGACACTACAACTGGACCTTCGACGATCCGCTCTACCGCGTGCTGTTGCTGCGCGGTGTTTGCTGGAGCGCGAACCAGCCGATGGACCGGCTCGCGGAGCTTGCGTTCATCGGAGCGCGAATCGGTGAATGAACGACAGATCAAATCAAATGAAGCAGTTGCATCCGTTTGTCTTTCTCGGATTCATCGCCTGCCTGCTGGCCTCGGGACTGAAGGCAGCGTCGGCAGCCGAAGTTCCTTATCGCGTGGACCACGCCGCGCCGTTAAAGGTCGAAGAACGGCAGCTCGACCAACAGGACAGCTTCACACTCGTGCGTGTCGAGTTCAACGGCATCGAGGGTGACCGCGTGCCGGGGCATCTTTACCTGCCGCGCAATCTCAATGGCCGCGCGCCCGCTGTGCTCGTGCAGCACGGCATCGGCGACAAGAAACAGTCCGAATATATCGTGCAGACCTGCCGGATGCTCGCGGCGCGCGGCGTCATCGCGCTCGGCATTGACGCGCCAAACCGTGGCGAGCGCAAGGCCGCCGCCGGCAAGGAGAAAACTTCCCTTCTCGACCCGTCGTCCGTTCACAAGTGGTTCCGCCAGCACTGCGGCGATTACAGCCGCGCCTTCGATTACCTCGGCACACGCGACGACGTGGACAAGGACCGTCTCGGCTACATCGGCTTCAGTTGGGGTGCCATCACCGGCATCACCTACGCCGCGCACGACCCGCGCATCAAGGCCATGACCTCCATCGGCGGCGGTGGCAACCTCGTCGGCTACCTCGGTCTGCCCGCAGTGCCCGGCGCGGACAGCAAGGCACCGCCTTCGCTCGACCCAGCGCACAACGTCGCCGCGTTCGCACCGCGCCCGCTGCTGTTCGTGAACGCGAAGCAGGATACCATCGTCCTGCCGCCCTTTGCGCAGGCGCTGCACAATGCCGCCGGCGAAGGCTCGAAAGTCGAGTGGTATGACACCGACCACTACTTCGGCGGCGTGGACCGCGAGAAAATCCTCGGCCACGTTGTGGACTTCATGAAGGTGAAATTGACGGAGAAGAAATAAAATGTTTCGTTGCTGGCGACAGTTGAATTCTTATGCCGACTGAACATCTCCAAAACTGGCTGCAAACGTTCAAGCGCGCTCTTTTGTTCGGCTTTACGACGGGCGTAGTCTCCGCGTCAGTTGCAATCGGCAGTGAACTATCGGGTTTGTTTAACTGCGTTTGGACATGGTTTATTCTAAACGTAATTTTCACCACAGTTCTGATGTTTGTCTCAGGTCCATGCCGCGTAGTTGGGGTCAGCAGCGCGACATCCATCGGGTATCTCGCTACGATGACTCATGTGATACAAGATGCAAAACAGAGTGGTCATTGGCTCGAAGATGACATCGTGCCCGTCATTGTTTTGTTCTTCCTCTGTGTCGTTCTCCCGACACTCGTCGCACTTGTGGTTGATTCAACATCTTTCGTTCTTCGTTACAAGCGGGATTTCATCTGACGTATTAGTCAGCAACTTCACAATCGCGAATCTCATGTAAGTAATTGTTGGATGACATTCCCACTCACATCCGTGAGACGGAAATCACGCCCGCCGAAACGGAACGTCAGCTTCTCGTGATCCACACCGAGCAGGTGCAGCACGGTCGCGTAGAGGTCGTAGATTTCGCATTTGTTCTCGACCGCGTAGTAGCCGAGTTCGTCAGTCGCGCCGTAAGCCGTGCCGCCCCTGATGCCGCCGCCCGCGAGCCACAGGCTGAACCCGAACGGATTGTGATCGCGCCCGTCGCTGCCCTGCGAGAAGGGTGTGCGCCCAAACTCGCCACTGAACAGGATGAGCGTCTCGTCGAACAGCCCGCGCGCCTTGAGGTCGGTGATGAGCGCGGCGAGGCCGGTGTCCACCTGATGCGCCATCGCGCCGTGGCCCTCGCGCAACTTGCCGTGCTGGTCCCACGGGTTGGGTGCGTTGCCCGCGCCGATGCCTTCGTTGATGCAACTCAACTCGACAAAGCGCACGCCGCGCTCGATGAGCCGGCGCGCGACGAGGCACTGCAATCCGTAGGACGCGCTTTGCTTGTGCGGCGAGTCGAGGCCGTAGAGCTTCTTCGTCGCCTCGCTTTCGCCGCGGATGTCGCACAGCTCCGGCACGGCGGACTGCATTCGATACGCGGTCTCGTAGTTGTGGATCGCGCCCTCGACCGCCGCCTCGCCGGTGCTCTGCGCGAAGCCTTCATCGAGTCCGCGGATGAAGTTCAGCCGCCGCTGCTGCAACGAGTCGGTCTCGCGCGGCTGGATGTTCGCGAGCGCGGGCTGTTCGTCCACGCGCAGGATGCTCGCCTGATGCTGCGCGGGCAGGTAGCCGTTGCTGAAGAGGCCGACGCCGCCGTGCGGTGGCGTTGCGCCGCCGCTTTGCAGCACGACGAAGCCCGGCAGATTTTGATTTTCCGTGCCGAGTCCGTAGTTCACCCACGCGCCCGCGCTCGGATGGCCCATGAACGGAAAGCCGGTGTGGAAGAAATAATTCCCCTGCGCGTGCTCGTTGACCTTGCTCGTCATCGAGCGGATCACCGCGAGGTCGTCCGCGAGCGCGGCGAGCCGCGGGAAAAGATCGGTCATCACCACGCCGCTCTGCCCGCGCGGGCGCGCCTCCCACGGGCTGGCCATGATGTTTCCGTTGTTGTTGAACATCGTGGGCCGCACCGGCACGGGCATCGGCTGGCCGTGGCGCTCCTTCAACGCGGGCTTGGGATCGAACGAATCCACGTGCGACACGCCGCCGCTCATGTAGGCGAAGATGACGTGCTTCACGCGCGGCACGAAGTGCGGCGTCCCAAGCGAAGGCCCCGTCGCGCCGAACGATCTGTCATTCATCAACCCCGCCAGCGCGAACGAGCCGAAGCCGAGCGACGTGCGGCGGAGCATCTCGCGGCGGGAGAGGGAGCGGTGGATCATCGGCTTGAAGTTCATTTGCTATCTCCTTTGACGGCGGCTTTCGCAAGCGATTCCTCCGACCTTCGCAACAGATCCTCCAGCCACTCGGTTCCGTTCGGACGCACGCCGTGGCCGGTGAAGATCACGTCGGGTTTCCACGCGAGCAGTTTCTCGCGGATGGCCTTCACGACCGGGCGCGCCTTGTCCGCGTCGCCCCAGCAGCGGTGCACGATGTCACTCTCTGGCTCGAAGCCGAGGTCGCCGGTGAACGCCACGCGTTTGCCGCCAAGTTCCGTCATGTAGATCGTCAGGTCGAAGCTGTGCCCGGGCACGAACAGCGCGCGGAACTTCTGCCCCGACACTTCAAACTCCGTCTCGTCGCCGACGCGCTCGAGCTGTAGCGGCACGTCGAGCGGACGCGGCGGATAGATGCCGTAGTCCGTGAGCATCGGCATGAGCCACGTGAGCGCAAGCGCGGCGGACTTCGGCCCGACGATCTTCGCGCCCGCGGCGCGCCACAGATACGCGCCGCCCGCGTGGTCGCCGTGCGAGTGCGTGTGCAGCACGTGCGTCACGCGCTCGATGCCCAGCGCCCGCACGCGCGCCTGCGAAATCGCATGGCCCGACGTGCCGCCCGCGTCCACGAGCACCGCCTCTCGGCCAAGCTTGAGAATCCAGATGTCACCAACGTAGGCGTGCTCGCCCCGCGGAATCCGCCCACCTTGATGCACCGGAATGCCCGCGACGACTTCCGCCGGCGGCGTGGAAATGGTAGGCGGTTCGACGGCGGGAATGTTCTCCGTCCAAACCAATTTCCCGGTGCGCTCAAGGCGAAAAAGTTTTCCCGCCGCTGTGCCCGCAACGGCGAAGGAACCGTCCGCGCTCCACGCGAGCCGAGCTGGTGAACCGAGTTCCCACTTGCCGGAAACTTTGCCATCCGCACCGGCGAGATACGCCTGTCCATCCCAGCACGACACGAGCGCGCGTCCGTCAGCCGGGTTCACCGCGCAATCTGCGACCGCATCGGGGAACGCGAGCGTTTCCGTCGCGCGCGTCGCGAGGTTGACGCGATACACCGTGCGCGCCTCGCGCTCGACCGGCAGCCACGGCTCGCCCGCCATGCCGCGCGCGAACCACGACGCCGGCCAGCACCAGACTTCATCCGCCTTCGCGCCGAATCCAACCTCGAACAGTCCCGCCTCCGGCAGCCATTCGCGCAACAGCTCCTTGCCGTCGCCGTCGAAGATGCGCAGACGCCCGCGCTGCTTCGGCACGAAGTTCAGCGCGTGAATCGGCGGATCCCACTTGCCGATGGCTGGGCCGCTGCGCACCCACGTCCACACGCCGTGCTCGATGAGCGCCACGCGCGAGCCGTCGCGATTCAGAGCGAGACCGCCGGCGACAGTCCCTTGCACGACCGTGTCCGGACGGAGACGGAAGCCGTCCGCAAGCAATTCGGGGAATTCGAGCGCAGGATCGGGCAATCGCAGCGCAGACTCGTGGTCGGTGAGATTAGTGCTCCAGAGTTGCTTGTTCGGATTGACCGACCACACGCTCAACCCACTGCGGTCTTGCACCTTCATTGACAATGGATAAGCCAGTTGCTTTGACGAGTGCCATTGAAACGCAGCGCGCTTGCCGTCGCGGCTCGCAGCCATCCGCGTTGCGCGGCTTGTGAGAAGTTGATTCCTGTCCTCGTAACGGAGGCGTTGGCGCTGTCCGTTCACACTCATCAACGTGCCCGGCGGCTTGAAGACCCAGTCCGGCCCGCGCACGAAGAGTTCGCCGAAATGGCTCGCGAACCAGCCCGTGCGCCAATCGCCATCGCCCGGACGTAGCCGCGCCACCTCGCTGTCGTGCGTGTCAGCCTCGACGAACTCGTCCTTCAACGCCGCACCGAACAGGGCGCTTGTCGGGCCGAGCCACACCGTCGGCTCCGGCGACGTGACCCGTGAATACGCGAGGCCGACGGCCATCGCCTTGCCTCCGTCGAGCGTGGCAACTTGCATCGGCGCCCACGGTGGGAAGTGGCGCTTGGCGAGAACCGATCCGTCCGGCGCGAGTTGCCACACGTTCACGTCGTGGCTGAAGGCCATCGTGCCGACAGTGATGAACTTACTGTCCGGGGAAATGTCCACGCAGGAAACCGCCTGCGGCGCGAGTGTGCGACCCTGCGCAGTGGCGGCAGGCACGCGGGACTGGGCAGCGGGTGGAGCAACTTGAACCTGCCGAACCGCAAGCTCCGCGAAGGCGCTCGATGCAAGCATCGTCGCAGCCGCGAGCGTGGCGTGGGGCGGCAACCGGAGTTTGAACCACAGAGGCACAGAGATGCGGCGAAGTTCTGCGTTTCGGAACTTCTCTGTGTCCTCTGTGCCTCTGTGGTTCATCATCCTCATCGAACGTAAATGAATTCCTTGAGGTTGAAGAGCGACTGCGCGAAGTCGCTCCAGACATTTTCATTTGCCGCAACGTTGTCGCCCGCGTTGTGTTCGCGCGCGAGATCGGCGAGGTAGGTTCTCGCCCGCGCGAGTTCGTCCGCATTCGGCGGTCGGGCGAAGGCGCTCGCGAACATGCGGCGCACGCAGGCGTCAGCGTCCGCGGTCGCGCCGTCGTGGATGAGCGCGGCGGCCCAATCGTGCGCGAGGCCGATGACGAACGGGTCGTTGAGGAGCGCGAGCGATTGCGCGGGGACGTTCGTCGCATCGCGGCGGCCGAGCGTGGTGAAGGGCTTCGGCGCGTCGAAGATTTCGAGAAACGGACTGAGGCTCGTGCGGCGGATCGTCAGATAAATGCTGCGGCGCGCGCGGTCGCCGCTGGAAACACCGGGACCGAATTGCGCCGCCTCCAACTTGCCGCTCACGGCGAGCAGCGCGTCGCGGATGGCCTCGGCTTCGAGCCGCTGCACGCGGAAGTGCGAGAGCAGTTCGTTGTTCGAGTCGAGTTCACGCGAGCGCGGCGGCGGATCGCTGGCGAGCTGATACGCGCGCGTCGTGACGAGTTCGCGAATGAGTTTTTTGAACGACCAGCCCTCGGCGACGAAGCGCGCGGCGAGGAAGTCGAGCAGTTCGGGATGAGTGGGCCGCTCGCCGAGCCGGCCGAAGTTGTCCACCGTCGGCACGAGGCCGCGACCGAAGAGATGCTGCCACACGCGGTTCACGAGCACACGCGCCGTGAGCGGATTTTGCGACGAAGCAATGGCGTTCGCGAGTTCGAGCCGGCCACTTGTAGCCGCCGAGGTAACGAGGCGGATTTGTTGCGATTCGCCAGTCCGCCTCCTCACGTCGGCGGCTACAGGGAAGAATGCCTTCGCACCGAGCACTTCGAGGAAGCCGCGTGGGACTGGCGCGCCTTGCTTCGTGTGTTCGCCGCGCGTCATGAGTGGCGCGTCGTATGCGTCGGCTTCGAGCACGCCGGGCGCGTGCCGCGCGACGGGAACTTCCGCTTCAAGCCGGCGGAACTCCGCGACGAGTGGCGCGGTGGCTGCGAGTTCGTTCAACTTCACCGGCAGCAGTCCACGGCGGACGAAGAAATCGAGGAATGCGCGCTGTGATTCGTTCAACTTCCCCGCGCGCCACGCGTTCACCGCGCCGGTCAGCGCACGCTCGTAACGCGCGGCGAGTTCGGCGGCGGACTTCGGCGCGTTGCCGGTGAGCAGCACTTCACTCGCGAGCGGCTCCTCGCGCGGCACGTCCTGGTCGTGAAAAACGACGCGTTCGACGCCGAACCACGAGCGGCCCAATTCATCGCTGCTCTTGCCGAGCTTGCGCGTGAGATCGTCGGCGGTCGCGAATTCGAGATATGCCCACGACCCTTTGCGATACGCGGTGTCGAGGCGCACCCAGCCCGGCTCGTCGCGCGCCAACTCGGCCTTGGGGAAAATCGGATTCGCGCCGAGCGGATAGTTGTCCACGATCACGCGCACCATCGCGCCCCTGCCGCCGGCGGCGCGCACGCTGATGAAATCGCTCGTGATCTTGAAGCGCGGCGAGGTGAACGAGCCGTTGTGTTTCTGCGAGAGCAAATGGCTGAACACGCCCGCGGGCAGCAGGCCCGCGAGGGCGCGGTCGCCGTCAGGTTCGAGGGCGAAGTCGCCCGGTGAAGTCATGTTTTGCTGCAACCCAATGCCGTAGCGAAACCACTTCGCGTCGTCACCTTTCGCGAAATCCCACTCCGTCTTGAACTGTGCGTTGTGCTCGCGCACGGCGGCGAGCTGGTCGCGCCAGTTTTTCGCCAACTCGGCCCAGCCGCGTGCGAAGGTGGCATCGTCAAGCGCGCCCAACTTTGCCCACGCATGGAGCGGATTGGCGACGTTGCCCGTCGCGTCCTTCAATGCGGCGGCGAGTGCGTCTCCGGCGGCGGGCGCGCGGCGGGCGAGTTCGGCGCGCTGCCGTTTGAGTTCGTCGTTGAGCGAAGCGTGCTTCGTCTTTTGCTCCGGCGTCATCGCCTTCACGAGCTCATCTGGGGTGACGCCGACGGGGCCGGCTTTGAAAGACGCGGCGATTTCCTCCGCCGTGAGCGCGCGGTCGTAGAGTCGGGCCTCGTCAATTTCGCCGGTGAAAAATCCGTTGCCCGCACCGGTGTGGCGCAGGCCGATCAGCACGCGACCGCTGCCCGCCGCGAACGTGTGTGGCGCGTCGGCGGATTTGTAAGGCTGGCCGTAAGGCGCGCCGTTGCGAAAGACTGCGATGCTGCCGTCCGCGCGATATGCGATGGCAACGTGGACAAACTCGTTCGGTGCCGCGGTCTCCGCCGGACCGGCCACGGCTTGTGTGCGTTTGAAAAACTCGCTGCCGGAGAGCCAGCGGCGCGCGTCCTTCTCGGCGAAAACAATCGCATCGAAGTGATGCGGCTGTGTTGTTTCGACGGACAACACACCGCCGCCGCGCTGGTCGAGATTTGCTGACGCAACCCAGGCTTCGAGCGTCTTCTCGCGGAGATCGCGCGCGAGCGGTGCAGTGCGGACGAACGAGCCTTTGCCGTCGAGCACGAGGCGTCCGTTGCGGATCGTGGCGTTGCCGGCGAGTTCGCCATGAAGCAAACCGATTTGATCGCGCGCGTCCGTGTCGAACGACCAGCGGGCGACGGGCTGCGGAAGGCCGACGCTGGGCGGTGGATTCGTTGCGTTCTGCCCCCTCACCCCGGCCCTCTCCCCGGATGGGGGCGAGGGAGAACGAAGCGCAAGCGCCTTGCTGCGCGCTGTAGCCTCGATGCCGGTGATTTCATTTTCGAGTGTGGTGATCCGTTTGTTCATCGCGGCAAGCTCCGGGTCGGCGGTGGTGCCGCGGGAAAGTTGCGCGATGAGTTTCGGCGCGGCGGCGAGCCATTCGTCCGCCAGCGATTCCTTGATGCGCGATTTCAGCGCGGAGAGTTCGGCGCGGTTTTTATTCAGCAACTCCGGCGCGTCAATCGTCACCTGCGCGGGCCGGCTGCTGGCGAGCACGCCGTAGAGCGCGTAGTAGTCGCGCTGGCCGACGGGGTCGAACTTGTGATCGTGGCAGCGCGCGCACGCGAGCGTGAGTCCCTGGAACGCCTTGCCGAGCACGTCAATCTGGTTTTCGATCACGCGCACCTGGTCGTCGAGCGTGTCCACGGGCTGGAAGCCGTGCTCGACGAGCCGCAGGTGCGCGGGGCCGAGGATGGATTCGTTCAAATTTTCCGCGCGGTTCCAGCGCACTTGGGCGGGCGGCAGCAGGTCGCCGGCGAGGTGCTCGCGGATGAGCTGGTCGGCGGGCACGTCGGCGTTGAAGGCGCGGATGAGATAATCACGATAACGCCACGCGAACGGAATCTCCGGGTCGCCCTCGCTGCCGTGCGAGTCGGCGTAGCGGACGAGATCCATCCAGTGCCGCGCCCAGCGTTCGCCGAACGCGGGCGAGGCGAGCAGGCGGTCGGTGAGTTTTTCCACTGCGGAGTGTGGAATGCGGAATGCGGAATTTCCAGAAGCGCCGCACTCCTTCACGAAGGCCTCGACTTCTTCCGGCTTCGGCGGAAGCCCCGTAAGCTCGAAGGCGAGGCGGCGGATCAACACGCGCGGGTCGGCATCGTTCGCGGGTTGGAGTCCGCGCTGCTCCATCCGCGCGAGCAGGAAACGGTCAATGGGATCAGCGCTCCATTTTTCATTCTTCACCTTGGGCACAGCCGGGTTTTGCACCGGCTGGAAGCTCCACCACTGTTTGCGCGCGGCGAGCGTTTCAGCCCACGTGGACGCGGTCGTGACGGCGTTGGTGTAGCGTTTGTGTCCGGGCGGAAGCGGCACTGTGCTGGATTTCGCGGCGGACGTTTCTTCCGCAGCCGCAGCGATGAGGGCAAACGTGAACCATCCCAGCACAGCCGTTTGCAGCGCGGCGGTTATTGAAATTCTGCGCGCAAACGAATGCGCAAGAGAGGCGAGCTTCATCGGCTTCAGCGACAGGAGAAGCGACGGCTGCGCTTGTGTCAATGTTCAGCGCGAAGGCGCGGCAAACTCCCGTGCCGTTCGCGCCTTTGTGCTCCACAAGTTCATCGGTTGCCCGTAGCCTGCGGGCATGTCCTTCGCGGAGTTTCCAGAGCAACGGCAGGTGGTCGAATTGCTCCAGCGCAGTTTGGAGCGCCGGCGGCTGGCGCACGCGTATCTTTTCACCGGCGACCGGCTCGATGAATTGGAGGGTGTCGCGCGCACGCTCGCGCAGACACTCAACTGCCAGTCGCCGCGCACAGGTGCGGGCGGCGCGGCGGTGGATTGCTGCGGTCGTTGCCTGCCGTGTAAAAAAATCGCGGACGATGTGCACGCGGACGTGCAGTGGGTCCGACCCGGATCCAAGATGCGGCAGATCGGAGTGGACCAAATTCGCGAACTCATCCGCACGGTGAACCTCAAGCCGACGGAGGCGGAGTTCAAAGTAGGCGTAATCGTTGCGGCGGACCGGCTCAATGCGGCGGCGGCAAACGCCTTCCTCAAAACGCTCGAAGAGCCGCCATCGCGCTCGATTCTCATTCTTCTCAGCACCGAGCCGCAGCGCCTGCTCGAGACGATTCTATCACGCTGCCTGCGGCTGACGTTCGCGGGTGAAGGCGCCATGGCGGATGCCGCTTCGCTGGCGTGGGTGAAACAGTTCGCCGAAACCGCCGCGGGCGAGCAAACGAGCCTGCTCGCGCGTTACAAATTGCTCGGCACGCTGCTCGCGCGGCTCGGCGAAGTGCGCGCCGAGGTTGAGAAGACTCAAAACGCGCGTTCGCCGCTGGAGCGCTACGAAAACGTGGAGCCGGAATTGCGCGAGCGCTGGGAGGAGGAACTCAAGGCGTCCATTGAGGCCGAGTATCGGCGGCGGCGCGGCGAACTGCTGCGCGCGCTGCAATGGTGGCTGCGCGACGTGTGGCTGCACCGGCTCGGGCTTGCGGTGGAATTGGCGAGCTTTCCTGATTTCGCCGTCGCCGCGCGCGCCGTGGCGCATCGCATCGCGGATGCCGACGCGACGGAAAACCTGCGTGTCGTCGAGCAAATGCAGCGCCTGCTTTTCACCAACGTGCAGGAAGCACTCGCGCTCGAAGTCGGGCTGCTCAAGCTGAAGCTGTAAGCCGCGGCGCGGAAAACAGCCACAACAAGCACAATGCCTCCGAAACCGACTTCGTCATCGTCGCGAGAGACTGCCCCAACGCGCTGGTTCGGCACGTCGGCGGGATTGTTCTTCGGGCTGGCACTGCTCAAGTTCGGCAATCCCGTCATCCTCGATGTGGGGAACATGTATCCGTCGCTGAAGTCGCTGGGCGAAGTCATCTTCGAGCCGTGGCCGGTGAAGTGGGGCTACGCGCTGGTTGTGGGATTGGTGGTGCTGGGTTGTTTGGCGGCAAAGCGCCCCGCTGGCGTGCCGCGATGGGTGCTGTGGATGCCGGCGGTATGGTTCGGCTGGCAGATGCTCTCATCCGCGCAGAGCATAGACCCGCAGTTGACGCGATGGACGCTGCCGCATTTCGCGGCAGCGACGGCGTGTTTTTACCTCGGCGTCTTCGCAGGCGGCAGCGCGGCGGCGCAGCGGGTGTGGGTTGGATTGACGGCGGGATTTCTTCTGGCGTTGTTCTCGGCGGTTCAACAACACCACGGCGGCTTCGAGTCGAACCGGAGATTCTTCGAGGAAAACGAGCAGACCCACTGGACGAATGCAGCGCCGGAGCAGGTGCGCGATCTCGAAGCAACCCGGCTGCTGGTCCGAGCGCCGGACGGCACTTTGACCATCAACCCGCTCATGCGCCACAAGATCGAAAGCACGCGCGTCTTTGGCACGCTCGTTTATCCGAATGCACTCGCCGGAGTCATCCTGCTGCTGCTGCCCGCGACGCTCGTGGCCGTGGCAGGCTGGACGGACCGGCTTCAAAACGTCACGCGCGGCGTTCTCGTGGGCATCGTCGCTTACATGGGGTTGGGCTGTCTTTACTGGTCCGGATCCAAGTCGGGCTGGCTCATCGCCTTGATCATGGGAGCGGCTGCGCTGATGTGGCTGCCATTGGCGCGCGTGGTGAAAATCACTGCGGTTGCCGTGGTTGTGCTCGCCGGCGCGGCGGGCTTTGCATGGAAATTCCAATCTTACTTTGAAAAAGGCGCGACGAGCGCTACGGCGAGATTCGATTATTGGAAGGCGGCGTGGGATTCGACGGTGAAGCATCCCCTGCTCGGCACCGGGCCGGGAACATTTTACGCCGTTTATCGCCAAACGAAGAAGCCCGAATCCGAAATGGCCCGGCTCACCCACAACGACTACCTCCAGCAGGCTAGTGATTCGGGCGTGCCTGGGTTCTTTTCATACGCGGCTTTGCTGATGGGTTCCTTGGCCGTGCTTTATCGGAAGAGTGGGTCGAACACGGCACTGTTTGCCCTTTGGCTCGGGCTGTTTGGGTGGGCTTTGCAGGGCTTCGTCGAGTTCGGTCTCTACCTGCCGGCGACGGCGTGGACGGCGTTCTTCCTTCTTGGCAGTCTTTGGACAAGTGCGTCGGAGCGAATTGGATTCGACACCCGTGGTTCGCTTCATTAGCCTCCAGCCGCCTTATGAGAATCCTTTTCATCAACGGCCCGAACCTGAACCTGCTCGGCCAGCGCGAGACAGATGTGTATGGGAAGACCACGCTCGCCGAAATCGAGGCGCGCGTCCGCGACCGTGCCGCCAAGTCGGGAGCGGAAGTGGACTTCCGTCAATCCAATCACGAGGGCGAGTTGGTGGCGTGGATTCAACAGGCGAAAGGCAAGGCCGAAGCCATCGTCCTCAATGCGGCGGCTTACACACACACAAGCATCGCGTTGCGAGACGCCATCGCCGCCGTCGGCATCCCGACGGTCGAGATCCATCTGTCAAACGTCCATGCGCGGGAGGAGTTCAGGCAGCGCTCGTTGATTGCAGCAGTTTGCCGGGGACAAATCTGTGGATTCGGTCCGGACTCCTATTTGCTAGGTTTTGATGCAGCGTTATCCTTAATTCGGAGTTAAAACTTCTTTATTCATCAAAAAATCACCCTTGTTTTTGGTCTGCACAATCTGCCGTTTGCCTTGGAATGGGGGCTTGACGCCCGTCCATAATGCCGCCTACGCTGCTTGGCGCATTGAGTTCGCGACGCAGTCGTGCCACGTTTCGAACCGCCCTTTCTGAATGGCAAACTGCTTTACTAGATTGGCATCAAAACCCCCAACCCGGAGGTTCCCGTGGATTTGAAAGACATCAAGGCCATCATTGACCTGATGAAGAAAAACGCCATCTCCGAATTTGAACTGGAGAGGCAGGATTTCAAGATACGGCTCAAGCGAGGCCTCAACGGAAACCCCTCGGTCAGCTACGAAGAAGCTCCCCCGGCCGGTTACCTTCCGGCAACGCCTGCCGTTTCGGGATCCTCGGCGGCTCCATCAGCCGCGCAGGCTTCTTCGGCTGCCGGGGCTGAGTCTGAAATCAAATCGCCGATGATCGGCACTTTTTATCGTTCACCATCGCCTGAAGCCGCCCCCTATGTGGATGTCGGCACCGAGGTCGGTCCGGACACGGTCGTTTGCATCATCGAAGCCATGAAGGTGATGAACGAAATCAAGGCCGAGGTCAAAGGCGTCGTCACGCAGGTTCTCGCCGAAAACGGCAAGCCGGTCGAATTCGGCCAGCCGATGTTCAAGGTGCGCCCAACCTGAGCCGGGTTGTTCGCTCCCAGGCTTTCCATCAAATCCATTCATGTTCGAGAAGATTCTGGTCGCCAACCGAGGCGAGATCGCCGTCCGCGTCATCCGCGCGTGCAAGGAGATGAACATCCGCACCGTCGCGGTCTATTCCGAGGCGGACGCCAGCTCCATGCACGTCCAGCTTGCGGACGAAGCCATCTGCATCGGCAAAGGCCCGGCCAGCGACAGCTATCTGCGCATTGACCGCCTCATCTCCGCCGCCGAAGTCACGGACGTGGACGCCATACATCCCGGCTACGGCTTCCTTTCCGAGAACGCCCATTTCGCCGACGTCTGCGAGAGCTGCAACATCCGCTTCATCGGCCCTAGCTCGCGCGCGATGAAGGCCCTCGAAGACAAGCAAGTCTCCCGCGCCCTCGCCAAAAAGGCCGACGTGCCCACCCCGCCCGGTTCGGATGGCCTTGTCGAGGACGAGCAATCCGCCCTGAGCATCGCCAAGCGCATCGGCTATCCCGTCCTCATCAAGGCCGTCGCCGGCGGTGGCGGCCGCGGCATGAGAGTCGCCCACAACGACATCTCGATGATCAAGGGCTTCCACACCTCCCGCTCCGAGGCGGAGAAGGCCTTCGGCAACGCCGGCGTCTACATCGAGAAATACATCGAGAACCCCCACCACATCGAGTTCCAGATCCTCGGCGATGCGAAGGGCAACATCATCCACCTCGGCGAGCGCGACTGCTCCATCCAGCGCCGCCACCAGAAGCTCATCGAGGAAACCCCCTCGCCGCTCCTCGAGCGCAAGGAGTTCAAGGACCTCCGCAAGAAGATGGGCAAGGCCGCCATCCGCATCGCCGAACTCGCCAACTACACCAACGCCGGCACCGTCGAGTTCATCTGCGACGACAAGGGCCACTTTTACTTCCTCGAAGTCAACAAACGCATCCAGGTCGAGCACCCCATCACCGAGGAGGTCACAGGCATTGACCTCGTCAAGCAGCAGATCCTCATCTCCGCCGGCGAACAGCTCCGCATCTCCCAAAGCGACGTCACCTTCAAGGGCCACGCCATCGAGTGCCGCATCAACGCCGAGGATCCCTTCGACGACTTCCGCCCATCGCCCGGACGCATCGGCATGTATTATTCGCCCGGCGGACGCGGCGTGCGCGTGGACAGCCACGCCTATGCCGGCTACACCATCCCCTCGCACTACGACTCCATGATCGGCAAGCTCATCACCTTCGGCAAGGACCGCCGCGAGGCCATGGAAAAGATGAGCCGCGCCCTGGGCGAGTTCATGATCGAAGGCATCAAGACCACCATCCCCTTCGAGCAAGCCATCCTCCAAGACCCCAACTTCCGACGCGGCGTCTATTCCACCAACTTCGTCGAGCAACTCCTCGGCGGCGGCCGCCGCGAACTCATCGAGGAAAAGGCTTAAAAATGCAGCCCGCCACCCTGCGAGTGGGACAACTTGGCACACGCCTCATCGTGGCCTGAGCGTCAATAGGAGCTAATACGACAAACACACCCCATAAACGGGTCAAAACCACCCTGCTGGAAAAGGTGCCTTACCTTTTTGGAAAAGGTAGCTTACCTTTTCGGAAAAGGTGCCTTACCTTTTCCGACAGGGTAAGGCACCCTTTGGCCCCGGCCAAGGCACCCCTTTGGACGCCGGAACTGTGCCAAGATGACACACCTGCAACCCCGCCGGGCAAAGCCGCCACCGGCTGGAGAGAGATATACAAACGGCTGTTCGTGTATTAAAGGTTAGACCGCTTCGCGCCATGTTCCGATTTCTTACGATTACCTTGATGGCAGTTGCCTTGACAGGATGCTGCTGCCTTCACGATGCGCGCGGACCGTCGAGCACTTGCGAGGTTCATCACACGACGATGCGTGCCACCACTGCACCTGGCTGGGGAGGTTGCAAGCTCATGACCATTCAGTATGCTGAGGCTCGCACGAAGCTTTTCCCCCAACGCTGGTGGGGACTACATGCCGAGTCCGTGGCCATGGAAACGTCAGCGAGTTTATATCTGTGACGACTGCATTCGAGCCAAAGGTGAATGGAGGCCATGACAGATGGCCTAACTGTTGATCCTCGACACGTTGTCCGCAGTGTCAGGGAGTCTGGAGGCAGGGGCAGCGCGCAAGAGGAGTCCGGGGAGCGCTCACCTCGATTTAAGACTTCGGCCTTCATACTTCATCATTCGTCCTTCATCATTTCCGCATGAAGCCTCTGGCTGAGTGCCGCCTCTACGCGTTCGTGGACACCGCGTATCTGCACGGGCGCGACCCGGCGGCCGTGGCGCGCCAGCTCTGCGCCGGCGGCGCGGACTTGCTCCAACTGCGCGCCAAAGGCTCCCCGCCCGAGGAAGTCCACCGGCTCGCCCAAGCCATCCTGCCCGTCACGCAGGCCGCCGGCATCGGCCTGGTCGTGAATGATTTTCCCCGCCTCGCGCTCAGTGTCGGTGCGCAAGTCTGCCATCTGGGGCAGGAGGATTTCTTTGACGCGGGCTTCAACTCGGCCGCGCAGGTGACGGGCTGCCCGAAGGAGCTGTTGCTGGGTCTCTCGACGCACGCGCCGGAGCAGGCGGCGCGCGCGCTGCGGGCGGGGCCGGATTACATCGCCATCGGCCCGGTGTTCAAGACGGGGACGAAGCCCACGGCCGCGCCGGTGACGCTGGACTACGTGCGCTGGGCCGCGGCGAATGTGACGGTGCCGTGGTTCGCCATCGGCGGCATCACGCTGTCGAATCTCGATGAAGTGCTGGCCGCGGGCGCGCGCCGGGTGTGCGTGGTGTTGGCGATCCTCAATGCGCCGGATGTGACTGCGGCGTGCGCGGAGTTCAAGCGGCGCATCGTGGCGGCGGGATGAGGCGGGTTGGCGGGAGGTTCAGGCGGACTCCCACTTCTGGGCGCGGGCGAGCGCCTTCTGCCAGCCGGCGGTGAGTTGTTCGCGGCGGGCTTTCTTCATCGCGGGAGTGAAGCGCTTGTCCACCTGCCACTGCGCGGCGATTTCCCTTTGGTCCTTCCAGAAGCCCACGGCGAGTCCCGCGAGATACGCCGCGCCGAGCGCGGTGGTCTCGGCGACCTTGGGACGCACGACGGGCACGCCGAGCAGGTCCGCCTGGAACTGCATCAGCAGGTTGTTCGCGCACGCGCCGCCGTCCACGCGCAGTTCCTTCAGCTTGATCTTCGCGTCGGCTTCCATCGCGTGGAGCACGTCGGCGACCTGATACGCGATGCCTTCGAGCGCCGCCCGCGCGAGGTGCGCCGCCGTCGTGCCGCGCGTGAGGCCGGCGATGAGGCCGCGCGCGTATTGATCCCAGTGTGGCGCGCCGAGTCCCGCGAGCGCCGGCACGAAGTAGGTGCCGCCCGTGTCCGCCACGCTCGCCGCGAGCGCCTCGACTTCGGGCGAACTCTTGATGATGCCGAGGCCGTCGCGCAGCCATTGCACCGCCGCGCCCGCGATGAAGATGCTGCCTTCCAGCGCATATTCGGTGCGCCCGCCGATGCGCCATGCGACGGTGGTGAGCAGCTTGTTGCGGGACGCGATGGGCTTGGTGCCCGTGTTCATCAGCATGAAGCAGCCGGTGCCGTAAGTGTTCTTCACCATGCCGGGCTGCGTGCAGACCTGCCCGAACAGCGCCGCCTGCTGGTCGCCGGCGATGCCCGCGATGGGCACGGGGTCGGAGAAGATGTTCGCCTGCCCATAGACTTCACTCGATGACTTCACCGCCGGCAGGACGCTGCGCGGCACGCCGAAGAGCGCCAGCAGCTCCTCATCCCAATCGCCCGTGTGGATGTTGAAGAGCATCGTGCGCGAGGCGTTGCTCGGGTCGGTGACGTGGACCTTGCCGCCGGTGAGGTTCCACACGAGCCACGAGTCCACCGTGCCGAACGCCAGCTCGCCGCGCTTCGCCCGCGCCTTCGCGCCGGGCACATGCTGGAGAATCCACGCGAGCTTCGTCGCGGAGAAGTAAGCGTCCACCACCAGGCCGGTCTTGCGCTGGATGCGCGCGGCGTGGCCTTGCCTCCGCAATTTGTCGCACGCGCCGGCGGTGCGGCGGTCCTGCCACACGATGGCATTGTGAATGGGCCGGCCCGTGGCGCGCTCCCACACGACGGTCGTCTCGCGCTGGTTGGTGATGCCGATGGCGGCCACGTCGCGCGCGGCGACGCCGGCCTTGGCGAGCACCTCGGCGGCGACGCTCGCCTGCGACGCCCAGATGTCATCGGGATTGTGCTCGACCCAGCCGGGCTTGGGGAAAATCTGCGGGAACTCCTTCTGCGCGACGGCCCGCACCGAGCCGGCGTGGTCGAAAAGGATGGCGCGCGAACTGGTCGTGCCTTGGTCGAGGGCGAGGATGTGTTTCATGGGGACGCGCCGAGTATGCGCGGCGCGGCGCACGAAGCAAGCCGCGCGTTCGGTTAAGTCCCGGCCAATTCGAGCTTGACCATTGGGGTGCGTGGCTGCCTTCTATGAAAATAATCCTGCCAGGCCCGCCCCCCCCGGCCAGTGTGGACAAAATACAAAGGCGGCAGTAGGATCGAAACATAAAACAACAAACACAAACATGAAAACACTGACTAAAACTGCACTGGTTCTGACAACTCTGTTACTGGGGACTTGGGTTTCTTACTCTGCTTCGGAGAAAAAATCACAGTATATGGCTGTTTGCACGGACGGGCATGGTCCGCTCACAGCATGGCTTGACAGTCGTGATGAAGCCAACAAAGTAGGCAAGGAGCATGAGCGAGCTACCAAAGGGCACAGATGGGACATCAAGGAGAGGGATAAGGCGACCGACGAAAAGAAGAAGCCGGAGCGACAAGCGCAAACTGAGGTTACCTTGGAATGCCTTAAATATTTTGCCACGGGTAAGGATAAGGAGGTTGGAATCCGCAACAATTGCAACGAGTGCAAAACCGCTGTGGTGATTTTCCGTTACACCAATGGCAAGTCCGAAATAAAGAGATTCGACGTTCCGGCTTTCTCAGAGATCAAAGTGGACATCACGGGCGCAAATGAGACAGAGCTGATTGGGGAAGAGCCTTGTAAAAAGAAGAAGTAATGGACTCGCAACATCGCTGTGGGCCTCCTCTCCCGGCCCTCTTCCCCAAATGACACGATGAGACGAGGAAGTTGGAGCGCACCCATCACGCCGGCCAGAGCAGCTTGTAAATCATTGCGCCCGCCACGCCGCCGATCACCGGGCCGATGACGGGCACCCAGGCGTAGCCCCAGTCGGAGCCGCCCTTGCCGGCGATGGGCAGCAGCGCATGGGCAATCCGCGGGCCGAGGTCGCGCGCGGGGTTGATGGCGTAGCCGGTCGGCCCGCCGAGCGAGAGGCCGATGGCCCACACGAGCACGCCCACGAGCGCGGGGCCGAAGCCCGAGTCCCAGCCGAACTCGGGCTTGAGGTTCGCCTTCGTGCCGATGGCGAGCACGCCGAGCACGAGCGCCGCGGTGCCGATGATCTCGGTGAGGAGGTTCTTCGGCAGGTCGCGCACGGCCGGGCCGGTGCAGAAGACGGCGAGCTTCGCGCCCTTGTCCTCCGTCAGCGGCCAGTGCGGCAGATACGCGAGCCACACGAGCGCCGCGCCGAGGAACGCGCCGAGGAACTGTCCCGCGAGGTAGGGCGCGATCTTCGCGGCCTCGAGCTTGCCGAGCGCGGCAAGGCCGAGCGTGACGGCGGGGTTCAGGTGCGCGCCGCTGAAGGTGCCGACGCAATACACCGCGACCGCCACGGCGAAGCCCCAGCCGGCGGTGATGACGATCCAGCCGGAGTTGTGGCCCTTGGTCTGGTGGAGCACGACGTTGGCGACGACGCCGTCGCCGAGGAGGACGAGCAGCATCGTGCCGACGAGTTCAGCGAGGAAGGGAGATTGGTCGAGGGACATGGACGTTGCAGTTGTTGGAATTTGGCTGCGCAGAAGCTGGCAAAAGCCCATCCGCGTGTCCACAGCAAAGGCCGGCGAAGCGCAGGGCGCTAGGCGGCTTGCAGCGCGGCGTCGAGCACTTGCAGGAGGAAATCCGCGTCGGCGCGCGTGATGCACATGGGCGGCTTGATGCGAAGGGTGTTGGCGAAGAAGCCGCCCTTGCCGATGAGCAGGCCAAGCTCGCGGCACTTCTCAAAGACGGCGAGGCATTCGTCGCGGGCGGGCTCCCTGGTCGTGCGGTCTTTCACGAGTTCCACGCCGAGCATGAGGCCGAGGCCGCGCACGTCGCCAATGAGGGAGTGTTTCCCGGCGAGCTTCGCAAAGCCCGCCTTGAGGTGCGCGCCGATGGCGAGGGAGTTCTCCTGCAACTTCTCGCGCTCGATGACTTGCAGCACGGCGCGGCCCTGCGCGCACACGACGGGGTTGCCGCCGAAGGTGTTGAAGTGCGTGCGCGACGCGAGCGCCTTCGCCACTTGCGGCGTGGTGACGACGGCGGCGAGCGGGCAGCCGTTGCCGATGCCCTTCGCCATCGTGACGATGTCGGGCACGACGCCCTGCGTCTCGAAGCCCCAGTAGTGCGTGCCGGTGCGGCCGAAGCCCGACTGCACTTCGTCCGCGATGCACACGCCACCCGCGGCGCGGATGTGTTCGTAGGCGCGCTTGAGGTAGCCGTCGGGAAACACCACCGCGCCGCCGACGCCCTGGATGGATTCCGCGATGAAGCCCGCGACCTGTCCCGACGTGCCGAACTGGATGAGGTTCTTCACGTCGTCGGCGTATTTGCGTCCCGCGTCAGGGTCGCTCGCGCCGAACTGCCCGCGAAACGTGTCGGGCATGAGCGCGTGATGGATGCCGAAGCTGTGCGGGACGTTGAACTTCCACGTGCTGTGCGCGGTAAGGCCCATCGTGGACTGGCTGCCGCCGTGGTATCCGTTGCGCAGCGCGATCACGTCGTAGTTGCCCGTTGCGGCGCGCGCCATGAGCAGCGCGAGGTCGTTCGCCTCGGAGCCTGAGTTGACGAAGTAAACCACCTTCAATTCGCCCGGCATCTTCGCCGCGAGGTCGCGCGCGTAGAGGGCGACGTTCGGGTGCAGGTAGATGGTCGTGGCGTGCTGGAGCGTTTCGTTCTGCGCGTTCACAGCCGCAATCACGTCCGGGTGGCAGTGCCCGACGCTCACAGTCACGATGCCGCCAAAGCCGTCGAGATAGCGGCGTCCCTTTTCATCGAAGAGCCACTGGCCCTTGCCCTCGACGATCATGAGCGGCTTCTTGTAGTAGTGGAAGATGGCGGGGCTGAGGAACTGCTTGCGCAGCGCGAACACCTCGTCGGCGGAGGGGCCGGTGTAGGGGCGCGGCTGGTGGTCGCAGGGCGGGAGTGGAATGGAATTCATGCAATGCTTCGCGGGAATCTTATCTGGGATTCACGAACGCGGCGCAACCTTTCGCAGCGTAAGGTAAACTACGAACGCAATCGCGAAGCCGACGAACCATGCATAGTTGTAAAGGCCGAGCAACGCCGCCGGAAGGTTCGCGCCATTGATCAGCTTCACCGTCGCGAGAAAGCCCGGCAGGCTTGGCAGCACGCCTCCGGCGAGCGCGACGAGCGCGACAACGCTGAAGCCGTTCGTGAAGCGATACTCGCCGCCCGGCTGGTAGAGCGCCTTCACGTTGAGCTGGCACCGGCGGCACACGAAGTAGTCCGCAATCATGATGCCGCCGATGGGGCCGAGCAGCGCGCTGTAACCGATGAGCCACGTGAAGATGTAGCCGTTCGGGTCCGCGACAAGTTTCCACGGCATCATCACGATGCCGATGACGCCCGTGATCAGTCCGCCGGTGCGGAACGAAATCTTCCTCGGCGCGAGGTGTGCGAAGTCGTTGGCGGGCGAGACGACGTTCGCCGCGATGTTTGTCGCGAGCGTCGCGACGCACAGCGCGAGCATTGCGATGACGAGCACGAACGGGTCCTTGAAGCGCGTAAGCACGTCCACCGGATCCCAGATGGTCGTGCCGTAGATGATGGTCGTCGCCGACGTGACCGCGACACCGATGAACGAGTAGAGCGCCATCGTCGCCGGCAGGCCGAGCGCCTGGCCGACGGCCTGGTCGCGCTGCGTGTAGGCGTAGCGCGAGAAGTCGGGAATGTTCAGTGAAAGCGTCGCCCAGAAGCCGATCATCCCCGTGAGCGCCGGGAAGAAGAAGCCCCAGAACTGCCCGGCCTTTGCTTGGCCCGCATCGAACGCCGACGGTTGCGAGAGAATCGGCCCAAAGCCGCCCGCCGCGCGATGCGCCCACCACAGCAGCACCAGCCCGAGCGCGATGAGCAGCGGCGCCTTGATGTTGAGCAGCCAGCGGATGCACTCGATGCCCTTCCACACGACAGCCATGTTGATCGCCCAGAAAAACATGAAGCACACGAACTGCGCGAACGTGATGCCGAGGAAGTTCTCCGCCGAGCCTGTCGCGAGCGACGGCACGAAGACTGCGAGGATTTTGTAAATCGCGTTGCCGCCGATCCACGACTGGATGCCGAACCATCCGCACGCGACGAACGCGCGCAGCAGCGCCGGCACGTTCGCCCCGGCCGTGCCGAACGACGCCCGGCAGAAGACCGGGAACGGGATGCCGTAGGCCGTGCCCGCGTGCGCGTTGAGGATCATCGGCACGACGACGATGACGTTGCCGAGGAAGATCGTGAGGATCGCCTGCCACCAGTTCATGCCGCCGCCGATGAGCGACGAGGCGAGCATGTAAGTCGGGATGCACGCGGACATTGAGACCCACAGCGCCGCGAAGCTGAACATGCCCCACTTGCGCTGCGCCTGCGTGACCGGCGCAAGGTCCTTGTTGAACAGGTGGCTCTGCGCAATGTCGGCCTCGACATCGGGCGCGTTGGCGGCAAGGCCAGACGATGTGGACATAAGATTAAAAATGACTCGGCTTGCGCTGGAGGAATTTCCCGCGGCCGTGTTGGCCAACGAATTTGCCGTCGCGCACCGCGACTTGCCCGCGCACTGTGACGACGCTGGGGCGGCCTTCGATTTTCCAGCCCTCGAATGCGCTGTAGTCCACGTTCATGTGCTGGGTCTTGACGGAAATCTTGCCGCGATAGTTCGGGTCATAGACCACGAGGTCGGCGTCCGCGCCGGGCTGGATCGTTCCTTTTCGCGGGAAGAGATCGAACGTCTTCGCGACCTGCGTGCTGGCAGCGTTGACCAACGTGTGCAGATCAATCTTCCCCGCTTTCACGCCGTAGGTGTAGAGCAAGTTGATGCGTTCTTCGAGCGACGGGATGCCGTTGGGAATTTTTGTGAAATCATTTTTTCCCATCTCCTTCTGCTTGCGGAAATCGAACGGCGCGTGGTCGGTGGCGACCGTGTTCACCAGTCCGTCGCGAAGGCCGTGCCAGAGAATTTCCTGATTCCGCTTGTCGCGAAGCGGCGGTGACATGACGAACTTCGCGCCCTCGAACTTCGGCTTCTCCGCGTAGGTTTTGTCGAGCGTGAGATACTGGATGAGCGTTTCAACGGCGACGCGCACACCACGTTGGCGCGCGGCGATAGCCTGGTCGAGCGCTTCCTTGCAGCTCAAGTGAACGATGTAAGTCGCCGCGCCGGTGAGTTCGGCGAAGGTCATCAAGTGATGCACGCCCTCGGCCTCGACGGCGGGCGGACGGCTCTCGTGATGCTGACCGGGATCGGTCTTGCCGGCGGCGAGCAATTCCTTCGAGCGCTCGGCCACGAGCGTCTCATTCTCGCAATGCGCGGTGACGATGACGCCGAGTTCCTTCGCCAGCTTGAGCGTGCGGTAAAGCTCCGTGTCGTCCACGCCGAACGCGCCTTTGTAAGCGAGGAAGATTTTGAACGAACTGATGCCACGTCTGACGATCTCGCGGAGCTGTGTCTCGGTCGTGTCGTTAAACTTCGTCACGCCCATGTGGAACGTGAAGTCGCACGCGGACTTGCCTTCGGCCTGGCTCATCCAGAGTTCAAAACTCTTCAGGGCATCGTCTTTGCGCGAGGGACAGCACATTTCAATCAACGTCGTCGTGCCGCCGACGAGCGCGGCCTGGCTGCCAGTCACGTAATCGTCCTTGGAAAACGTGCCCATGAATGGCAGGTAAATGTGAACATGCGGATCAATGAAGCCGGGGAAAACAAACTTCCCCTTCGCATCAATCACCTCCGCGCCGCGCGGCGGTTTGATGTCGCGATCAATACGCGTGATGATTTCGTTTTCGCAAAGGATGTCAGCCACGTAGCGTTCGCTCGCGGTGACAATTTCTCCGTTCTTAACAAGGAGTGACATGTGACATGTGACAAGTGATGAGTGACGAGTTAGTGGCCGCTACTTAGGCTGCGTCGGAGAGCGTTGAGCATACGCCGGAGTTCGCTGATTAGTTCCTGGCACCGGCCAGCCTCGTGGCTCTCGATGAGGCCCAACTCAATACTCAGGAATACCTGAGTGTCGAGTTCTGCGACCGAACCTTCGGCTATCGAAATGAACTGGATGAATTCCGCCGTGGACTTGCGCGCTTGACCTTCGGCGAGGTTTGAAGGAACCGACACGGCAGCGCGCCGCATCTGAGAAACAAGCCCATAACGTTTCTCGGTTGGCAGCTTCCCGGTGAGTTGATAAACAATCTTCGCCAACTCGATTCCCTTCTGCCAGACGAGCAAATCCCGATACCCTTGCGGCTTGGTTTTTGCTTCTGGCGCGGGCGTTTGAATCTTGTCACTCATCACTTGCCACCCGTCACTTCTTCCAAACATCGCCCACGCCTTCGCCGAACCAGCGTGTGCTGACGACTTTTTGCTGCGTGTAGAACTGCACCGCCTCGCGCCCTTGGATGTGCAGGTCGCCGAAGAAGGATTCATTCCAGCCGGTGAAGGGAAACATCGCCATCGTCGCAGGCACACCGACATTGATGCCGACCATGCCGACGTTGACGCGGTGCTTGAATTCGCGCGCGGCCTTGCCGGAGTTGGTGAAGATCGCAGTGCCGTTGCCGAAGGCAGACTTGTTCGCCTGCTCGATGGCATGGTCAAGGTCCTCCATGCGCATGACATTAAGCACCGGGCCGAAGACTTCTTCACGCGCGAGGGTCATGTTGTTTTGAACCTGATCCACGATCGTCGCGCCGAGGAAAAAACCGTTCGGCGCGTCAGAGACCTTCACGCCGCGGCCGTCGCAGATGATTTTTGCACCTTCCTTCTCGCCGCTGGCGACGAGGTCCATCACGCGCTCACGATGCTGCGCAGTGATGACGGGTCCCATGTCCGGTTGCGGTGCGGTGCGGTCGGTGCGGCCGACTTTGATAGCCTTTGCTGTGGCGACGAGTTCGGGCAACAACTTGTCGGCGGCCTTGCCCACGGTGATTGCCGTCGAGCCGGCCATGCAACGCTCGCCCGCGCAGCCGAACGCTGCGGCTGAGAGCGCCTCGACGGTCTTTGGCACGTCGGCATCGGGCATGACGACGATGTAATTTTTCGCGCCGCCGTTGGATTGGACGCGCTTCCCATGCTTCGTGCCGGTTTCGTAGATGTAGCGCGCAATGGGTGTGGAGCCGACGAACGACACGGCCTTCACCGTCGGGTGCGCGAGCAAGGCGTCCACGACCTCGCGTCCGCCATGCACGATGTTCATCACGCCTTTCGGCAGGCCGGCTTGTTCAAGCAACTCGGTGATGAGCACGGCGGAGAGCGGAACTTTCTCGCTTGGCTTGAGAACGAAAGTGTTCCCGCAGGCGAGCGCGAGTGGGAACATCCACATCGGCACCATCGCGGGGAAGTTGAACGGCGTGATGCCGACACAAACGCCAAGCGGCTGGAGGTGCGTCTCACAATCCACACCGCGCGCGATGTTTTCGAGCGTGTCGCCCATGAGCAGCGCCGGGATGCCGCAGGCGTATTCGATGTTCTCGATGCCGCGGAACATGCTGCCGCGCGCCTCGGCGAGCGTCTTGCCGTGCTCGCGCGAAATGCTTGTGCAGATGCGGTCGAAGTTCTGCTCGATGAGATGGCGGTAGCGGAAAAAGACGCGCGCGCGTTCAACCGGCGGCGTATCGCGCCACGCGGGAAACGCAGCGGCGGCGGCTTGCACGGCTTCATCCACGAGCGCCGCATCGCCGACAGGGCACTCGGCGATGACTTCACCGGTGGAAGGATTGTAAATGGGCGTAGTGGGAACGCTCTTGAGCGCCCGCCACTCGCCCCCGATGAAGACAGGGCAATTAGTCATGAAAAATTAACTCCGGGCCAGCGCATCAGACTGTTTGACAAAGTCGCTGCCATTCCATTCACCGTCGCTCTTCACTACTTTTTTGGCATCAGCGGCGACCTTTTGCGCGGCTTTGCGCTCGGCCTGGCGTTTCACGAGGTCGGCGTGAGTGGTGAAGTAGGGCAGCGTCTTGCCTTTGAAATCCGCAAGCGTCTCGAACTTGTGCTTCGCCATGAATGTAAGCAGCTCGTCGCACATCGGCTTCACGCACTCGTAGCCGGCCTTCATCACGCCGGTGCAGACCTGCACGGTGTCCGCGCCGAGCAGGATGAACTGTGCCGCGTCGTTGCCGCTCTCGATGCCGCCAAGGCCGGAGAGCGAGCGGCCGGGGAATTCCTTGCGAATCATCTGGGCGATTTCCATGACCATCCGCAGTGCAATGGGGCGCACGGCCTTCGACGAAAAACCACCCGGAGTGGTGTAGCCTTCGACGGCTGGCTCAGGACGCAGCGTGTCAAGGTTCACACTCATCACGCTGCGAATGGTGTTGATGGCGCTGATGCCGCTCGCACCAGCGCGGAGCGCCGCGCGGCTCGGGTCTTCGATGTGCGTGACGTTCGGCGTCATCTTCGCCCACACAGGCTTCTTCGCGGCGCTCATCACCCAGCCGCAGACTTCCTCGAGGATTTCCGGGTTCTCGCCCATCGCCGCGCCCATTTTGCGCTCGGGCAATCCGTGCGGGCACGAGAAGTTCAGCTCGAAGGCGTCCACGCCCGCGGCCTGGCAACGCTCGACGATTTCAACCCACGAATCCTTGCGATACTCTTCCATGATGGACGCGATGAGCACGCGGTCGGGGAACAGGTCCTTGCACTTCTTGAACTCCTCGATCCAGTGCGTGAACGGCCGGTCGCTGATAAGCTCGATGTTCTCCCAGCCGATGACTTCGCCGCTTGCCGCGAGCAGTTTTGCGTAACGCGGCGTGACGTTGACGACCTTCGACGCATCGAGGCTGATGGTCTTGGCGATGACCGCGCCCCAGCCTTCCTGAAACGCCCTGGTGATGACATTGAGGTTCGTGCCCGGCGGGCCGGAGCCGATGATGAAGGGGTTGGGAAGGTTCAGCCCATCAACTTTTGTCGCAAGAGTAGGCATGGCTTTATCCTTCTATTTTGGATTTGCGTGCGAGAATCTACGCCTGACACCGGCGTCTTGCCACATCAAACATCGTGAGCGCGCTCAATCCCAAACGCACCATCGCTGAACTCAAAGAACTGCGCGCCCTCACCAGCGATGAAAACGGCGCGCAGCGTGTCGCGTTCACAAACACGTGGCTCAAAGCACGGGAGTTCTTGCGCGCGAAAGTGACGGGCTTGCCGCTGGAAATTCACAACGATTCGGCTGGCAATACGTGGTTCACGCTGCACGGCGAGTCGGAGAAAGCGCTGCTCATCGGCGGCCACATTGATTCCGTTCCAAACGGCGGCTGGCTTGATGGCTGTCTGAACGTGCTTGCCGGCGTTGAGGTTCTCCGTCGCATCAACGCGCAATACTCTGGCAAGCCGCCTGTCACCGTGCGGCTTGTGGATTGGGCCGATGAGGAAGGTGCGCGGTTTGGCAAAAGTCTGTTCGGCTCCTCCGCCTGTTCCGGCAACCTGGACATGAACGAAGCGCGCGGGCTCGTGGACAAGCAGGGGATCAAACTGCCCGACGCGTTGAAGGGAGTCGGCATTGATTTCGAGCGCGTGAAGGACAGCGGCAAGGAACTCAAGAACGCCGCCGCGTATATCGAGCTGCACATCGAGCAAGGGCCGGTGTTGCTCGATCTCGATTTGCCGCTTGGCGCGGTGCTCGGAACATTCGGCGTCGAGCGGCACGCCGTCACGTTTCACGGACAGGCCGCGCACTCCGGCAGCACGCCGATGAATCGCCGCAAAGACGCCTTCCTCGCCGCCGCAAAAATGAGTTCCGAGATTTACAAAATCGCTGAGCGCAGCGGCAACGGTGTTTGCACCATCGGCTCATGCACGACCAAGCCCGGCATCGTCACCAGCGTCGTCGAGGAATGTCGCATCACACTCGACCAACGGCATCTCGACGGCCCGGCGCTCGCCAAAATGTTTCAGGAAGCCAAAGCTGCCAGCGAAAAATTCGCGAAGGAAGGCAACGTGAAAGTGAGTTGGGAACGCCTCTGGCAAATTGATCCGCGCCCGTTCAACGACGAACTCATCGTGCTTTGCGACGAGGCGATCCGCGAGACCTGCGGCCAATCGCATCGCCTGCCGAGCGGCCCGTTGCACGACGCCGCCGAAGTCGCGCGCGCCGGCGTGCCGACGGTGATGATGTTCGTCCAAAGCCTGCACGGCATCAGCCACAACAAAATCGAGGACACGAAGGAAGAGCACCTCGAACTCTGCGTGACCGCGTTCGACAAACTGGCGGAGAAGGCGATGGGGTGGTTAAAATCTCGCTAGGGTAGCCCCAGCTTCTTGAACCGGTTGTTCACTTCCTTGAAATGGAAATCCAGCGAGCAGAGCGCTTCGAGTTCGCCCTTCTTGAAATGTTTCGCAACTTCGGGCGTGGCTTTGAGCACTTCCACAAAATCCGCGTCGTCGCGGCCGGCGTGTTTGACTTCCCACGTTTTCATCGCGGCGTCCTGCACGAGTTTGTAGGCGGCTTCGCGCGTGAGACCTTTCTTGATGAGCGCGAGCAGGACAGTCTGGCTGTTCCACATGCCGAGCGAAAGGCTGAGGTTCTTTTTCATGTTCGCCGGATAGACGATGAGGCCGTCCATCAGGCGCGTGAGCAGGCCGAACATGTAATCCAGCAGCGTGCAGGAATCGGGGAAAATAATCCGTTCGACGGATGAATGTGAAATGTCGCGCTCGTGCCAGAGGGCGACGTTTTCCAGCGCGGCGACGGCGTTGCCGCGCAGCACACGCGCGAGGCCGGTGAGGCGCTCCCACGTGATGGGATTGCGCTTGTGCGGCATGGCGCTGCTGCCTTTCTGGCCCTTGGTGAACGGCTCTTCTGCTTCGAGCACTTCAGTGCGTTGCAAGTGGCGGAATTCAACCGCCCAGCGCTCGATGCTCGCGCCGACGAGAGCGAGCGTGTTCATGAATTCTGCGTGGCGATCGCGCTGAACGACTTGCGTGGCGATGGGCTCGGAGCGCAAGTCGAGTTTGTTGCAAACAGAAGCTTCGATTTTCGGTGAAAGATGCGCGCTCGTTCCAACCGCGCCGCTCAACTTGCCCACGGCGATAGTGTCCTTAGCGGTGATGACGCGGATCAACGCGCGCTCAAACTCGGCATACATCAACGCGAGTTTGAGACCGAAGGTCGTCGGCTCGGCATGGATTCCATGGCTGCGACCGATGCAGGGCGTCATGATATGTTCCTTGGCGCGGCGGGCGATGATGGTCAGGAGCGTCTTCAGGTCGGCGATAAGGATATTCGCGCTCTGAACCATCTGCACGGCGAGCGCGGTGTCCACGATGTCGCTGCTGGTCAGCCCGAAGTGGAACCAGCGGCTCGCGTTGTCGTTGATTTTCTCAGCGACGGCAGTGGTGAAGCCGATGACGTCATGGTTGAGAACTTTTTCCAATTCACGTTGCCTCGCGACGAGGCCGGGCAGATCGGCAAACCATTTGTCGCAACCGGCTTTGATCTTCTTGAAATCCTTGGCGGGCACGACGCCTTCTTTCACAAGCGCCTCGCTGGCGAGGAGTTCGATTTGCAGCCAGATGCGCAGCTTGTTTTCGTCGGTCCAAATGGCCCGCATCTCGGGGCGGGAATAGCGCGTAATCATGCCGCGGAAGCGTAGGAGGCGGACGCAAGATTGCCAATTGCCAATTGGCGGGCATGAGCGGCCAATTCCTGAATAAGCTTTGGCAAAAGCCGGTCAGCATCTACCGTCGTAAAGCGGTCTATTGGGCCAATGAGCGTTGTTTTTCGTCGCCGGCTCGCTGCGGTCTATCGCGGCGGCGTTGCCGCATTGGTTTTGGGGTTCTGTTTCATTCTTCCGACAAGGGCGCATGCGCAGGCTGATTTCACCGGCGCGACGCACATGGTTCCGTTCGACGAGGACACCATCGCCTACAACCGCGCCGCCGCAGCCGGGCCGGTCGCGCAACTCGCGCAACGGCTCGAATCAGGTCAAACGAAGCTGAAGTTCGACGAGAAATTTGGCTACCTGCCCGCGCTGCTCGCAGAATTGAAAGTGCCGAAGTCCTCGCAGATGTTTGTGTTCTCGAAGACCTCGCTCCAGCGGGAGCGCATTTCGCCTAAGACACCGCGCGCGGTGTTTTTCAACGACGACGTTTACGTGGGCTTCATTCCCGGCGCGCCGTTGCTGGAAGTTTCAATGGCGGACCCGCGGCTTGGCGGGGTTTTCTACACGCTTGAACAAACTGAAAGCGAGCGGCCCAAGCTCGCACGCAACAATCAATGCCTCGAATGCCACGCCGGCGCGAAGACGATGGGCGTGCCGGGTCATCTCATGCGCTCGTTCAAGACGGACGAGCAGGGCGTGATTGATCTGCTTAGCGGCGTGTCGCTCGTCAACGACCGCACACCGTTCGAGGAGCGCTGGGGCGGCTGGTATGTGACCGGCTCGCACGGAAAGATGACACACCACGGCAACCTGGCCGGCTTTGCCGCGTGGGCGCGCGCGGAAAAGGAGCCGAACGTCTTCGGCAATCTCAGGAGCCTTGCGAAGTTTTTTGACACCGACCGTTATCTTGCGCCCCACAGCGACATCGTCGCGCTCATGGTGCTTGAGCACCAGGCGCACATGCACAACTTTCTCACGCGTGTGAACTACGAGGCCACGCTGATGCTGCACCAATACGGCCATCTCAACTACACCAGGACGATCACCGAGGCGTTCCTGCGTTATCTGCTCTTCGCCGAGGAAGCACCACTCACGGGCACGGTGAAGGGCACGTCCGATTTTGCGAAGGAATTCGCCGCGGCAGGCCCGCGCGACGCGAAGGGCCGCTCGCTTCGCGACTTCGATTTGAAAACACGCCTCTTCAAGCATCCGTGCAGCTTTCTCATTTATTCGCCCACGTTCGACGGACTGCCCAAGCCGATGCGCGAGCGCATCTATTCGCGGCTGCATGAAATCCTCACGGGCGGGGACACTTCGCCCGATTTTGCGAAAGTCCCGTGGGAGACGAAACAGGCGATCCTTGAAATTCTTCTCGCGACGAAGGACGGCCTCCCCGACTCATGGCGGGAAGATTCTGCTGTTCACGCAGAGCCTTAAGCCCGGCGCGAATTTTTCATCTCGGCAATTTTGCGCAGCTCGTCAAACGTCTGCGGTCCGGCACGCTCGAACAGCCGCAGGACCCGGTAATGGCGGCAGCCGCGCCAGGCGAGGAAGTAGGCGCATCCGATTGCGGAATACCAGACCCACCGGGATTGGTCGAACACGAGGTGCGAAATCACGGCAAATGAGAAGAAAACGAACGCACCCACGGTGTAAAGGCGTGTGAACAGGGCGCAGTGCGCTTTGGGGGCGAGCTTCGGCCCGTCCCACCAGAAGAACTCGCTGCGGGCGATAAATCGCTCGGCATCTTCGATGGTCAACTCATCCGCGGGAGCCAACGGCTCTGTTATTGCATTGTGCGGCGGCATCATAACCATCTACCGCAAATGTCGTTCCATTCGCTCTTCTGTCAAATGGGGTTTCGACTCCATATTTGTATGTAGGACGGATTGGAACACTGAAATGAAAACCGAACGGCGCGACAATATCGCGGCAATACGGAAAAAACCTTTGAAACCGACGAGTCAGCAGCCCAATCACGCGAACAATTCCGCAATCGGCCGGCCGCGGTCGGTGATCGGCACGGGCCGGTCGCCGTCGGCGTAGAGGTTCTTGTGCGGGTTGATGCCGAGCGCGCAGTGGATGGTCGCGTGGAGGTCCGGCACGGTGACGGGTTTCTCGACGATCTTCTTGCCGAGTTCGTCCGTCGCGCCCACGACACGCCCGGTGCGCAGGCTGCCGCCCGCGAGCACGCTGCTGAACGCGACCGACTGGTGTCCGCGCCCACCGCCGCTGTCGAATTCCGGAGGCCGCCCAAACTCGGTCGCGATGACGACCAGCGTGCGGTCGAGCAGCTTGTTCTTTTCCAAATCGAGCAGCAGCGTTGCGAACGATCGGTCGAGGTCCTGGATGAGCAAATGCTGCTTGAGCTGGCCCTCGTTGTGCGTGTCCCAGCCGGTGCCGTTGAGGAAGTTCAGGTTGAACGAAACCTCGACAAAACGCACACCCGCCTGAACGAGGCGTCGCGCGAGCAGGCAACGCTGGCCGAACTCGCTGCCATACGCCTCGCGCAGTGATTTTGACTCGCGGTTCAAATCGAAGACGTTCAGAAACTCCGGCCCGGCCATGCGAAAGCCGCGTTCGCTGACTTCACCCTGCGATTGAACGACCTTGTCCTGCGGATGCTTCGCCTGAAATTCCTTCTGCCACGCGGAGAGCAAAATTTCGCGGCGTTGCTGTCGCGGTTCGTCCACGTCGGGCGCGCGAACGAGGCCGTTCGGGCCGGTTTCGATTTGCGTGAGATAGACGTAGCCGTATTTCGGGCCGAGGAAGCCGGGGTCGCGCGCGATGTTCGGATAGCCCATTACGACGTAGGGCGGCATCACGTCAGACTTCGCTCCCAGCTCGTGCGTGACGAGCGAGCCGATGGATGGATACAGCAACGTGCCGCTGGGCTTGCGGCCGGTGTGGACAAGGTTCGTCGCCGCGCCGTGTTCCGAGACGATGTCGTGCGTGACCGACCGCACGAGCACGCAGCGGTCGAGCAGCGGCGCCGTGTGCTTGAGGTGTTCGCAGACCTGCGCGCCCGCGATGGCGGTGTCAATCGCGTCGTAATAGGAGCCGGGCTTTTTCTTGCCGTCGCCGCGCTGCTTCGGGTCGAAGGAATCAATGTGCGCGCAACCACCGCCGAGCCAGATGAAGATGCACGCGTCGGCCTTGCCCTTGGGCACAGGCGGGGCGGCGTCCTCGGCGAAGGAAGGCAGCGCGGTTGCGCTTGCGGCAAGAACGCCCGCTTTCAAAAATTCGCGGCGAGTAAAATCGTTCGTCTGCATAGGCTGCAACTTCATTCAGGGCACCAGCGTGAACTCCGGCGCGTTCACCAGCGACCAGATCAAATCCTCATACCGCTCGCGGAAGTCGGGCTTGAGCCGGCCCGTCGGCGCGTCGCCCATGCGCAGGCGGCGCTCCTCCTCCATGCGGATGAGTGTGGCCTCGGAGTTGAGATGGTTGCCCCACGAGACGCGCGTGTCCCTGCTCGCCAGCGACGTGGGCGCGACCGCGCCTTCCTTGCGGCGGTCGTTGAAAACGGGCTGCAAAAACTCCGTTGCGGTTCGGATCTCGCGCTCCGTCGGCGCGCGGCCGAGCACGCGCAGGAACGTCTCGTTCAGCAAATCCTTCATCGGCCGGTCCGCGAGCGCAAGCTGCGTGAAGGCGCTGTCATCCGAGAGCCGCGCCACGCGCGTGCCGAGGGCACCGTTGGCGAGCAGGACGGTTTGCATCGGTGACGGCGCGTCGTCGCGCACGGAGGCCGGGTTCTGCCGCGACTGCCGCCAGCCGTAGGTCGTGAGCACGTCCACGATGGACTGCGCGACGGGCAGCGCGAGCGCGGGACGGTCGCGCTCGTTCATCATGGCGCTGAATTCCCACGCGCGCTTCGGCGTGCCGAGGTTGAGGAACTCACTCAGCGGCCGGTCGCCGATCGGGTTCAAGTTGAGTTCCTCGCAGGCGAAATCCTTCCCGCTCGCGCGGAAGAGCGAGTCCACGAGCTGTTCCGCCGTGAGATGCCGCCGCATCGGGCCGGCAAAGAGGCGCGATGAATTCGGCGCGTTGTTCAACTCGTCGTCCACCGGCGCGCGCTGGTAGAGGTGCGAATTAAAGAGAAGCCGCGCGAGCGCCTTGAGGTCGTAGCCACTCGTGATGAACTCGCGCGCGAGCCAGTCCATCAGCTCGGGATACGCGTTCTGCCGCTGGTGCCAGTCGTCCACCGGCTCGACTAGCGCCGCGCCGAAGTAGCGCTTCCACACGCGGTCGACGATGACTTTGGCAAAGCGCTCGTTCTCCGGCGAAACGACAAACGCCGCGGCCTGGCTGCGCGTCTCGGGCGCGGTTTTGCTCAGCGGAATTTGTTTCGTCAGTTCGCTGCCGTGCATGAAGCGCTCGAAGGGCCAGTGCGGCGGGATTTCCTCGCCGGGCTTGAGCGAGATTTCCACGCGCGGTTTGCGGAAGCCCTCGACGACCGGCACGGTGCTGGTCTTGGGCAGTTTCACCGGCTTGCCTTCGAGCATCGAGGCGATGCCGAACGTGTCGGCCTGCTTGTGCGGCTGGTCCGGCGCGTCGTGGCAGCGCGCGCAGGAAAGTTTCTCGGCGAGGAACGCCTGCGAAATGATGTCGGCCTTCATCGCCATCGGCGCGTCGTTCAGCGTGGCCATGCGAAAGCCCGCCGGCGCGCCGGCGAGTGCGCTGCCTTCCATCTGGATCAACTCGGCGACGAAGCGGTCGAAGGGAATGCCGTCCTCGAACGACTGGTGCATCCACCAGCGGAACGGGCCGGAGTTGTTGAGATCGGGCTTGAGAAAGCCGGGGTTTTCCGCGAGCACGTCCTGCCAGTAGCCGACCCAGTGCGCGGCCCAGCCCGGATGCGCGAGCAGCCGTTCGATGGCGCGCGCGCGCCGCTGGCCCGGCGCATCGGCGAGGAACGCGCGAATCTCATCTGGCGTCGGAATCAGCCCGATGGTGTCGAGCGAAACGCGCCGAAGAAATTCAAGATCGCTGATGAGCGGCATCGGCTGAACTTTTGCGGCTTCGAGTTTCGCGCCGATGAAGCGATCCACCGCGTTGAACACCGGCGTGCTCGCGGAAACCTGTGGCGGAGTGGGCGCGGGAGTTCTCTTCACCGTCTCGGCGACTTTCTTGTGATACGCGTCCCACGCGGCGGCGACGCCCGTGCTCACTTCACGACGGCGCACGCGGTCGGCGGCGATGTGGCGCTCGCGGCTGAGTTCGGCGAACTTTTCCCAATCCCTGTCCGTGAGCAGTGGAGCCTTGTCACCGCCGAGCAGGCGCGGGACTTCGCCGTCCTTTCCGATGCTGACGCTGAGTTCGCCCGGCGACGGCACCAAGCCTTTGCCGCCGACGAGCGCGACGAGCGTGAACGTGTGCTTGTGTCCGTCGAGCTTCACCGTGGCGATGACTTCCTGATGCGGATACTCGACGGGCCGCATCAGCGAGTTGCTGCGCTCGGGCGCGGGCGGCACGGGATCGTGCCCGCTCGTGTTGCCCCTCTGCGGCTTTGCCACGAGCAGTTGCTGGCCGTCGAGGAAGAAGCGCGACGAGCCTTTCGTCCGCAAGCGAAGCCGATACTCGCCCGCCGGATACGCGCCTTCGCATGTCGCGCGCAGCACGAATGGATTCGAGCGGTCCAGCGGCAGAGCGTTTACCGAATACTTCGCCGGCCCGCGCACGAAGCCGAACGCCATCTCGGTGTAGGTTTCAACGGGTTTTGCGTCGTCGAGATCGAGCTCCTTGCCGACAGGCTGGCCCTCGAACAGCTCGACCTTCACCGGGCCGGAAGTCGTGAAGCCATCCTTCGGTGGCGGCTTGGCCACGGGCGGGTCGGCGGCGGGAGAAGCAAATGCCAGCGCGGCCAAAACTGGCGCGGCGAGGAATCGGAACGAATTCGCAAATCGCATACGGCCGTCCGAAAATCAGCTATTCATGAACGTGGAAAGCAAACCACACGCGTCCAGAAATGCAAGCTACTCCTCTCATCGTCACGGCGTCCACAGTTTTGACGCCTCGCGTTCGGGTGCGGGCGCGTCCGTGCGGCGCGCCTTGATCGTGAGATACGGCGGCACGAACCAACTGCGATGTCCGAAGCTGCCCGGCGGCGCGAGCGGGTTCGAGTAACGCGGCTCGACGAAGTCCTCGACCACGAACCCGCTGCGACACAGGCCGCCGATCAAATCCTCAAGCCGGTGCAGGAATTCAATCGTGCCCGTTTCGCGGTGCTCGGATTCCTTCACCAGCGGCGCGAGCGGGCCGGTGTGATAGTAGGGCGTGACGAGTTTGTAGCTGTTGCCCTCCGGCTCGGCCTCGGCCTGCAAACTCACAGGCTGTTTGTGTTGCACGATGTAAAGCCCACCAGGCGCGGTGACGCGCGCAACCTCGCGATACACGGCGAGCACGTCGGGCACATAGCACGCGCTTACGGGCTGAAGGACGATGTCGAAGGCCCCGTCGCCGAGCGGCAAATTGTCCATCGAAGCCTCGACGACGTTCACTTGAAGCCCGCGCGCGGCGGCGGCCTCGCGGTCGAGCGCAAGCATCGCCGGGCTGAGGTCAACAACCGTCACGCTCGCGCCCGCCGCGGCGAAAAGAACGCCGTGCTTCGCACCGCCGGCGGCAAGGCAAAGGACGCGTTTGCTTTTCACGCCGCCGGCAATCCAGCCGAACGGATTGATGACACGGTCGGGGTTTGCAAAATCCTTTTCGCCTGCCGGGTGTGTGTGCGGCTTGCTTTTGCGGACGCGTTCGTCCCAAGCGCGGCGGTTGTGATCGTGAACAAGACTCATGCAGAGAAGTTAATGCAAAGAAAAAGTCCGGCGCGAGGCCGGACTTTAAGCGCCACAGCGGGGCGAAATTTTCAGCAGGCAATCACGCGCGGCGCTTCCCGATGGAAAGGCGTTCGGCGGTGGCGCATGGCCCGCTGCTCACGGCGGAGGCGAGGTCGGTGAGCTTGCCCGTGCTGTCGCCCATTTGCTTCGCAGGCGCGCCCATCGTGTCGAGCAGCGAGAGGTAGAGGTTCGCCATCGGCGTTTCCCTCGGATACTCGCGATGCACTCCGGTGCGGATGGCGCCGCCGCCCTTGCCCGCGACGAGCACGGGCAGGTCGTGGTGCGCGTGCGCGTTGCCGTCCGCGATGCCGCTGCCATAAACGATCATGCAGTTGTCGATGAGCGTGCGGTCGTCTTCCTTCACGGACTTGAGTTTGTTGAGGAAATAGGCGAGTTGCGACGCATGGAAGGTGTTGATCTTCGCGATCTTCTCCAGCTTCACCGCGTTGCCGCCGTGATGCGAAAGGTCGTGATGGCCCTCATGCACCTCGATGTTCGCGTAGCTGCGGTTGCTGCCGTCGTGTGCGACGAGGAACGTGGCGACGCGCGTCGAGTCGGTCTGGAACGCCAGCGCCATGAGGTCATACATGAGCCGGATGTGCGCCTCGTAATCGGTCGGCACGCCCGTGGGCTTGGAAAAATCCGGCAGCGCGGAGGCGAACTTCTCGGCATGCTCGATGCGCTGCTCAAGCTCGCGCACGGCAGTGAGATATTCGTCGAGCTTGCGCTTGTCGGTGGTGCCGAGCTTGGACTGGAGCGACTTCGCGTCTTCAAGCACGAAGTCGAGCACGCTCTTCTGGTAATTCTCGCGTCGCGTGCGCGCCTCGGCGGACTCGGCCTTGTTCACGCCGGCGAAGAGCCGCTCGAAGACCTGCCGTGGGTCAATCTCCGGCGGGATGGGCTGCGTCGCAGACTTCCACGCGAAGTTGAACTGATACGCGCAACTGTAGCCGGAATCGCATGAGCCGACGGAACGTCCGCGATCACAGCCGACTTCGAGCGAGGGCAATTTCGTTTGCTGGCCGACCTTCTGCGCGGCGAGCTGGTCCACCGAGACGCCCACGCGGATGTCCGCGCCCGCGGTCTTGTGCGCCTGGCAGCCGGTGAGGAAGGTCGCGTTCGCGCGCGCGTGGTCGCCGGGGCCGTCGCCGTTGGCGCGGGCCTTCGTGTGCGCGAGGCCGCTGATGAGCGTGAAATCCTGCCGATGGGCCTTGAGCGGTTCGAGGATCGGTGTGACTTCGTAATCGGTGCCGATCGTGGTCGGCGTCCAGTTCTGCATGTTCTGGCCGTTTGGCGTGTAAATGTAGGCCATGCGAACCGGCGGCTTCCTGCCCGCCGCCGCCGCGAGCGCGCTGCCGGGAATCATCGCGTCGAGCGCGGGCAGGGCCATCATCGTGCCCAAGCCGCGCAGGAAAGTCCGCCGGGGAATATGCCAGGACGTGTTCATAAACGCATTTGACGTGCTATCTCGACGAACCTAGCCACGCCCCTCTTCAAAAACAAGCGCGGAGTTTGGAATCCGCTCCTGTTGAAAATGTTCCGCTCACGGCCCGGCGACTTCGGGCACGCGCTCGCCTTCGCCGCGGCGCATCTGGAACGGCACACTTCGCGCGACTTCGGTCACGAGCGCGGAGAATTTGTAGCTGCCCTTTGCCAGGCCCTTCATCACCTGGTCCACGGCGCACTTGTCGTAATACTCCAGCCCGCGGCCCAGCGCGTAGGTGAGCATCTTCTCGGCAAGGCAGCGCAGGAACTCGTCCTGCTTTTTCTTCGACAGCAAAACAACGAGGTCCGCCGGCCCCTTGAACGTGTCGCCGCCGCTCAGTGCGCCTGACGGGTCAATGACATCGCCGCCGTCCTTCACGCGCCACGCGCCGATGCCGTCGAAATTCTCGAAGCCGAAGCCGATGGCATCCATGCGCGTGTGGCACGAGGCGCACATCGGGTTCTCGCGGTGCTGCTCCATGCGCTGGCGCAGCGTGCCGGTGAGTTCCTTGCCTTCCTTCAGCTCGGGCACGTTTGGCGGCGGCGGCGGCGGCGGCGTGCCGAGGATGTTTTCGAGCACCCACTTGCCGCGTTTCACCGGCGAAGTGCGTGTGGGGTTGGATGTTAGCGTGAGGATGCTCGCGTGCGTGAGAACGCCCACACGCGGCGTGCCCTTGAGGCTGACTTTTTGAAATTGTTCGCCGGTCACACCGGCGAGGCCGTAGTGCTTCGCGAGGCGCTCGTTGATGAACGTGTAGTCTGCGGTGAGGAACTCCAACACGCTGCGGTCGTCGCGCATGATGTGGTTGAAAAACAGCTCGGTCTCGCGCTGCATCGCGGGCCGGAGCGACTCGTCCCAGTCGGGAAACGTGTCCTTGTCGGGCATCATCAGCCGGAGGTTGCGCAGTTGCAGCCACTGGCCGGCGAAGTTGTCCACGAGCGCGCGGCTCTTCGAGTCGGACACCATGCGCTGGATTTGTTTCTCCAGGTTTTTCCGCAACGTGCCGCGCTGCGCCTCGCTGAACAATTCCTCGTCCGGCATGCTGCTCCAGAGGAAATACGAGAGCCGCGACGCGAGGGAGAACTCGTTGATGGGATGCACCGACTTGGGATTGTTCGGCTCCGGCTGCAATTCGCCGCGAAAGAGGAAGTGCGGCGAGACGAGCACGGCTTCGAGCGCGAGCTTGATGCCCATCTCGAAGGAATCGCCGTTCTTGCGCGCGAGGTCCACGAAGCGCATCAAACGCGTCACCTCGTCGTCGCCCACGGGCCGGCGATACGCGCGGCGTGCAAAGTTCGTGAGGATGGCGCGCGCGGCGGCCTGCTTGCTCGCCGCGGTCGCGCCGGCGGCGAAGACACGCCTGTGCGAATCGGGCAGCTCGCCCTTGCCGTCGGTCGGGCCGGAGATTTCGAGGAAGTTCACATACACGGTGCCCTTTTGGTTCTGGCCGGTCTTCCACTTCAACGCTTCCTCGTGCGAAAGTCCCGTCTTGTCACGGCGCACGACGACACGCAGGCGGTTCTTGCCGGCGGGAAGGTTGGTTTTCACTTCATAAATCTTCGCGTCATCGAGGCCGGTGTCGGCGACCTCGATTTCCTTGAGCACGGTCTTGTCGAGCATGAACGCGACGCGCATCGGCGTGTCGCCGTCGGGCCGGCCGTAGCCGCGCGCGCGCAAGGCATACTCGCCGGAAATTTGCACCCAAAAATCCACCGCCACGTCATCCTCCTCGATGCTGTTGAGCGCGACCCAGCCGTCGCCGCGCCGCTTGGCGTTGTAGCCGACATCGAGCGTGTCCACGGGGAACCTCTTCACCATCGGCGCGTTTGCGTCGGGCGGGCTGACGAGTTCGACATACTCGACGGCAAAGCCGCGGTCGCGCTTGCGGCCGTTGGTGTCGGGCGGCGAAGTAAATGGATTCAGCAACACAAGCGAAAGCCGGTGCTCGCCGGGTTTCAGCGTTGCCTTCACCTCAAACAACGAAAATGAATCGAGCGATCCTGTCACGGTGAAGGTCTTCAGCGGTTGGCCGTCGAGGCGCACTTCCATCTGAGCCCAGTCGTCGCCGATCTTGCGACTCGCGGTGTTGATGCGGAAGGCGTGTTCGCCCGGCGTGGTGGCGGTGAACTTGAGCGCCGCCTCGCCCGACGCGACGAAACGCATCGCGCTCGCGGTGTTGGTGCTGCGCGGCCCTTCGAGCGTGCGGCCTTCGTAGCGCGTGACGCGCGGCTTGGGCGCAGAAGGAACGACGATGGCCTTGTCCAAAATCTTTTCAGCGGCGGCGAGATATTTTTCCAGCAGCACGGGCGGCACGCTCAACACGTCGCCGATGTTGTCGAAGCCATAGCCCGCGTCATCGGCGGGAAAATCCGCCGCAGGCTCGAAATCCACGCCGAGCAGGTCGCGGATGGTGTTGTTGTATTCCGCGCGGTTGAGGCGGCGGATGGTGACGCGGCCCGGATCGGGATGCTCGCAGTCCACGAGGAAGACCGCCTGCTCGATCCAGCGCTGGATGGTTTCGCGCTGGGCGAGCGACGGCTGCGGCTTGCCCGACGGCGGCATTTCGCTGATGCGGACATTCGTGAGCACTTTCTCCCACGTCTTCCGGTCCTTCGCGGCACTCGCGCCGTCGGTGTAAACGTGCAGGTCTAGGTCACCCTTCTTTTTTTCCGCGCCGTGGCAGGAGTAGCAATACTTCGACAGGAGCGGCTTGACTTCCTTTTCGTATGAAACCTTGCCGGACTTGCCGGAGCCGAACAACGCCGCGCGCGCCGGGAAGGAATGCAACCCGGCCACGCAGGCCAGCATGACAACGACAAATCGCGGAGACATCACAGAAATTCGACGGCGTGGCGCCGGGTCTATTTAACCGCAAGGCGGGAAAGGTTTCGAGTGGAACACAGCGCGCCGGCGTGGACAAATGCCGCGCTACTTTGCCCGCACCTTTTCGGGGCGGATGTTGATGTCCACAATCTCGCCGGGGAAGAGTGTCAGTTCCTTGGGCGCGTCAATGAGGATGGGCAGGCCGAGTTCCTGGCGCGACTGGCCGGGCGGCAGCAGCGAGCCGCGGATGGGCGCGAGCTGCGAGCCGACCTTCGCGATCTTGGACTCGATTGATTTCCTCATGCGTCCGCGCGCGCGGATTTCGACGACCATGCCGACTTCGGGCGCGAAGATCATCGGCTGACGCAGGAACGCGATGACGCGGTCGGCGTGCTCGGAGCTCACCGTCATGATCGGCTCGCCGGCGGCGATAATGTCACCGGGGATTTTGCGGATGCTGGTGACAGCACCCTCGATGGGCGAGGTGATCGGAATGGGATTTTTCGGATCCGCGCCGACAACGCGCGCAACGATCTCCTGCGCGCCCACCCGTTGCAGCGTGCGGACGGGCTTGGGTGCTTCCGCGAGCACGCCCGGTTGCTGGCTGGAGATGGCCACTTCCACCGTTTCGACCTCGCCTTGCAGGTAGTAGGGGCCGAGGCGGTGCTGATAGAGAAACAGCGCGAAGACAAACACGACCACGAACACGAGCACGGGTGTCCAGAGGTAATTGAACTCCCGAAGCTTGATGGCGATGGGCGTTGGAATGGGCGGTTGCGGCTCCATGAATTGGTTTGGCTCGTGTTGTTTGCTGTTCCCGGCGGCGCGCGCATTTTCTGACGGGGCGAAGAACCGGGTTCTTCATCCTTCCGCGGGCGGCGCGCGCATTTTACGGACGCTCCGCCGCAAAGCAAGCGGGCGATTGCTCAGGGCCGCGCGGCTTCCATCACCATCGTCTCGAAGCGGTTCAGGTCCTCGCCGATGACGTGCCCGTGCGACTCGATGCCACGCAACTGCGGGTCGTCGCTCTGCCCGATCTCGCATTGGCGCACGTTGGTAAAGCCCGCCTTTTCCAGCGCCAGCCGCAGCGTGTCCGGGTCATAGACGAAGTAATGTCCGAAGTCCCAGAAGAAATTGTTCACAACGAACGCCGGCTTGTAGATGCCGATGCGCGTCATGTGCTTGTCCACCGTGGCCTTGATGTAGTTGGTGTGAACCTCGCCGTCCGGCCGCGCGACGAGCGAGCAGATGTTGACGAGGTTTGGCGTGGCGACGCGGATTTTTCCGCCGGGCTTCAACACGCGGAAACACTCGCGCAGCATGAACGCGCCGTGCTCGTAGGTCAGATGCTCGATGGTGTGCTCGGTGAAAATGTAGCCAAATCCCGACACGGCAAACGGGAACGGGCGCGTCGCGTCGAGATACACCTGGCCCGCGCGGGGCGAAAGATCGGTGTTCAGCCAGCCGGGCAGGCTGTTCTTGCCGCAGCCGATCTGCAGCTTGGGGACGGAATGCGCGGCGCAATAGGTTTCGATGTTGCGCCGTCTCCCGAACCACCAGCGCACCTTGCGCACATCAGCCCTGATATGCCGCACGGCGTGAACCTGCGCGACGAGGAACTCAGATTTTTTGAGAAGCCGCTTCACTCTGGTCACCGCACCCTTGGCGCGGCGCACCCAAAAGTCGAGAAAAAATGTCCGCGCCACGGCTCACAATTCCTCGTGAAGAATTTCGCACAACCGACCGAGCGTTCGCCCAACGCGCTGCGTTTCGGTGGACTGGTCGAGATGCGCGTTGTTCACAAACACAGCGAACGCGAGCTTGCGTCCGTGCGATGTCGTCATGTAACCCGCGAGCGCCTTGCTCGTGAGGAGCATCGTGCCGTTCATCGTGTTTTCCCAAAGCAGCGTGCCGGTCTTTGCGTGGACCGCGCCGCGCGCCGCGCTTTTGGCGTCCACGGACGTCGCGAGAGTTCCGTCCACGCCGAGCACTGGGAGCGCGGCCTCATACACCTCGAAGTCCGGCCGCTTTGCCATCGCGCGGAGCAACTGCACGGTCGCGCGCGGCGTCACGTAGTCGCTCCGCGCGCCGCCGGCGCCGCCGCCGAACGAAATCGTCTCCACGTCCACGCCGGTGCGCTTGAGGAAATCGTGCTGCAAATGAAGCCCTGCCGCCAGCGTGCGCTGGTCGTGCTTTACCGCGACCAGCAACGGCAGCGTGCTCGCGTGCAAATTGTGGCTGACCTTGAGAATGAGCTTCAGGTTTTCGCTGAACGGCGGTGAAGTCAGCACGGCCACGCGCGTGTCAGCCGGATAATTTCGCGATGGCGGAAGCGCCTCGGGTTTGTTCGCCGCCAGCGGCGAGGCGTCCACCGTCACCCCGGCGCGGCGTAGCGCCTCGATGAAAAGCGACCGCGCGAACGATGCCGCGTCCTCGACCTCGTGCACGCGCACGAGCGGCTTGTGGCCTTCGGGAATCTGGCCGCGCACAACGATGCGGCCCGGCGCGGGCGACGTGACGTTCACGCGCAGCGGTTGATTTGTCTTCACGGTCACAACCTGCGCGTCCACTTGGATGGATTCGGTTTGCGGACGCCATGTAACTTTAGCCGGCGCACCGGAATTTGCGGGCGTGATGAGCAAATCCACGACGTTGTCGTTGACGAGGATGGGTGAAAGATGCGCCGGGCCGCTGCCGGTGCTCTCGGTTTTCTCGAAAAGCCGGTCGTCCACAACCACGTCGCCGCGCACGCGCTTGATGCCTTTCGCTGCGACTTGGTGCGCGAGTTCGTCGAGGCCCGTGAGCGGGTTAGGCTCGGTCAGTTCGCCGCTCGTGCCGCCGTTAGCGTAGGTGTGGTCGTTGTCCTTGAACGCGATGTGGCCATTCTTGTCCGTGCGGCCGCCGAGCGTGAGGTCACCGCTCGCGACAAGAATCAAGTCGCCGCGTAGCGTGCCGTCGCTGTCAATTTCACCGCGGCGATGCACGGGCGTCTCGAAGCGGTGTTGCGCGCCGAGCGCATCGAGCGCGGTGGCGGTCGAGTAAAGCTTCGTCGTGGACGCGGGCGCGAACAGTTTGTCCGGCTCATGCTCGAAGAAAACATTGCCCCACTCGGTGTCCACAACGAGCAAACCCCAGTGGGCCTGTTTGTATTCCGGCGCGTTGATGACTTCGTTCACGCGCGTCGCGAGGGACGGAGTCGCAGCACGAACTGGAAGGCATTCCAAGAACACCAGCAGAACGGGAAAAATCCAGACAGGGCGGACGGGCTTCATGGCTTCGGAGAATACTGAACTGAACCGTCAGCGCAATCTGCGTCTTGGCGCGCGATTGCTCCGAATGTATAACACGCGCATGAACCTGCCGGTCCGCTCCCTCCGCGTGGCCGCCTTGTGTCTCGCATTGTCCATCGCGCCGGGCTGCTTCGCGGCCGAGGGCGTGTTCAAGGCCGGCGCGGCGCGGCGCGACATCACACCGAAGGAGCCGGTGCCGATGTGGGGTTACGGCGCTCGCCGCGACACGCTCGGCAGCGGCGCGCTCGATCCGCTGCACGCGGACGTTGTCGTGCTCGATGCCGGCGGGACGAAGCTCGCCATTGTCGGACTCGACCTCGGCCGGTCGCCGTCGGAGAAGTCGCTCCAGAACATCCGCGCGCGAATCAAGGCCGAGGCCGGCATCAACCACTCGTTCATTGCCGGTTCGCACACGCATCATGGGCCGGTGCTCGAACTCAGCGACGAGGACGGCAAGGGCCGTGGAAAATTTGACTCGGCGCTCCGCTATTACAAGGAACTCGAAGACGGCATCGTCGCCGCCGTGCTTGAAGCCGACAAAAAACTCGTGCCCGCTCGGCTCGCGACGGGCGCGGTTCAACTCGACGGTTTCAATCGCAACCGCCACACCAAGCTCCAGCCCAAGCCCGTGGATCGCACGCTCGCCGTGATACGCCTCGACGACGCCTCGACAGGAAAACCGCTGGCTGTCGTTGTCAACTTCACGGGCCATCCCACGAGCATTCCGGCGCAAACTTTGAAGTTCTCCGCGGACTACGTCGGCGCGATGAAGGACACGGTGGCAAAGGAACTTGGAGCATCGTGTGTTTTCATGCAGGGCGCGTCCGGCGACATGAGCATCAACAAGGGCACGAATGCAGATCACGTGGGCTTCGGCCAGCAGCTCGGGCGCGAAGTTGTGAAGCTCGCCTCGTCGCTCAAGCCCGCCGAGGTCGAGAGGCCCTCGCTCGTTGTGCGCGAGGAGCGGTTCCGTTTCGACTCGCGCGTCAACCTGAAGAATCCAGTCACGATGGTCGCCTACTCGCTCGCGTTCTTCCCCGAATTGGTTGCGAACTTCGCGGATGAATACGCTGACGGTGTCCGTCCGCGGCTGACGGTTGCGCTGCTCAATGGCGACATCGCGCTGGTCGGGGCGTCGGGCGAGTTCTTCTGCCAGCACGCGAACCGGCTGCGCGAGCGGGCGCGCGTCGGAAGGCTTTTTTTCTTCGGTTACTGCAACGGCTACCACCAATACTTTCCGACCATCGAAGCCGCAGCCGAAGGCGGTTACGGCGCGGACAGCCAAGTCGCGCCCGCCGCCGTCGGCGCGGGCGAGCAGTTGATGAACACGGCGCTGCTGTGGATTTACCAGATGGAAGGAAGGCTGAAGTGAACGGCGAACACCGGCTTCGGCCAATCGTCGCGGTTCGATCATAAGAGCGGATAACGTGGGGTAACACCTCCCCCGATAACGGCATTAGACGTTTGACCCTCTCCGGCCCGTCTCTACACTCGCGGGCCATGAAGGCTCGAAAATACTTTTGCCCATCATTGTTCAGCATTTTGTTTTTTGCAGCGGCGTTGTGCTCGCGCGCGACCGACAATCCGGTTCCCGCAAAGGTTTCACCCACCAGCGCGCCCGCGTGGCTCACGCAGCCGCTCGCGCTCAAGGACTGCATTGACCTCGCGCTCAAGCAAAACAGCGCCGTGCTCAAGAGCCAGCAGGACATCGAGGCCGCGTTTGGCGTGAGCGTGCAGGCCATGGCCATCACCATTCCCAAACTCGGCTTCACCGGCAGCTACCGGCTCACGGATCGCGGCGCCATCGAGGACTTCGGCTTCCCCGGCGCGCCGCGCACCGCGGACCAGACGTGGCAGCTTGGCATCCAACTGACGCAGTCCATTTACGAGGGCGGGCGGCTCAAACAGGCCGGGCGCATCGCGGATCTGACGCGCGACCAGGCGATCTTCGGGCACCAGACCGTCGTGCAGGACACCGTGCTCGCCGTGCGTGTCGCCTACGACGACACGCTGCTCGCCGAGCAGCAGATCATCGTGCAGGAGGCGAGCGTGAAGCTCTTGCAAAAGGAACTTGAGGACACGTCACGCCGCTTCGAGGCGGGCACCGTGCCGCGCTTCAATGTGCTCCGCGCCGAGGTCGAGCTTGCCAACACGCGTCCGCGGCTCATCAAGGCCCGCAACGCCCATCGCATCGCGAAGAACAACCTCGCCCTCACGCTCGGCTACAACCTGCCACCCAACGTGTGGGAGGACATCCCGCTCACACTCACCGGCAAGCTGGAGGCGCAGCCTTATGAACTCGAACTGCCCGTGGCACTCGCCCACGCCATCGAGGGCCGCACCGAGCTGATTGCCCTCCGCAAGACCGAACAGCTTCGCAAGGAGGAGATCCTCACCGCCGAGTCCGGCCGCAAGCCGAGCGCGCAGCTTTTTGTCGGCGCCACGTCGCAGAACCAGCGCTTCGGCAACAATCCCACACGCGACATCTCCGGCTGGAACATGGGCGCGCAGATGAGCTGGAACATCTTCGACGGGCGGCTCACCAAGGGCAAGGTGCAGGAAGCGCAGGCGCTGCACCGCAAGGCTGGCGAGGAACTCAACGACGTGTCCCGCCGGATCGAACTGGAGGTGCGCACCGCTTACTCATACTTCATCGAGGCAAAGGAGGTTCTCGACTCGCAGAAGAAAGTGCAGGAGCAGGCCGAGGAAGCCCTGCGCCTCGCGAACGCGCGCGCGGATGCCGGGACCGGAACGCAGCTCGACGTGCTCAACGCCCAGACCTCGCTCACCGAGGCGCGCACCACGCAAATCCAGGCGCTCCACGACTACTCGGTCGCCAAGTCCCGCCTCGAACGCGCCATCGGGCTGCGCGTCGAAGCGGGGAAGAAGTGAGCCAGATTCATCGGCGATTACAAAGCGCCACTATCGCACGCGGGACTTCACCAGCCCGCGCTGGAATTCGTCCCACTGCGGCGACATCCCGCGCAGTTTGGCGACGACCTTCGGAAAAACTTCGAGGAACGTGTCCACCTCCGCAGTCGTGTTGTCAGCGCCGAGCGTGAGGATGACGCTCGCCTGAGCGAGCGCGTGGTCGAGGCCGATGGCTTGCAGCACGGGCGAGATTTTCAGCTCCTTGCTCGCGCACGTCGTGCCGCTCGCGACCGCAATGCCCTGCATGTCGAGCAACAGCATCAAACCCTCGCCCTCGGCGAACTCGGTGCTGAAGTTCAAATGATTCGGCAACCGCAGCGCGCCCGGCTCGGGGCCGTTGAGCTTCACGTGCGGAACGGATTTTCTTACGCCGTCCCACAGCCGCCGCTGCAAGCGCGCGGCGCGTTCGGCGCGGGACTTGAGTTCCTTCGCGGCGAGTTCGCACGCGACGCCCGCGCCAATGATGGCCGGAACATTTTCGATGCCCGCGCGGCGTCCGCCCTCCTGCGCGCCACCGTGAATGAGGTTCGTGAGCCGCACGCGACGGTTGCGGTAAAGCACGCCGATGCCTTTCGGCCCGCCGAAGCGGTGCGGCGAGAATGACACCAAACACGCGCCGAGCTTGCGCACATCGAGCGGCAGCCAGCCCGCGCTCGCATCAGCGTCCACAAAGAATGGCACTCCTGCATCAGCAGCGGCGTGCGCGATGTCCGCAACGGGCTGGATCGTGCCGAGATCAGGATTCGCATGTTGCACGGCGACGAGCACGGTCTTGCCGGTGAAGGCTGCACGCACATCGGCAGGACTCACAAGACCTTCGCCGTCCACTTTAACGCGGGTCGCAGTGAAGCCGTGCTTTGCGAGAAACTCAACCGAGTTCAACACGGCGGGATGTTCGACGGCGCTCGTGACGATGTGATTGCCTTTGCGCTGGCCCGCCCACGCCGCGCCTTTGACGGCGAAGTTTGCAGACTCCGTGCCGTTGCTGGTGAAGATGATGTCCTCGGGTGATTCGGCGTTAAGAAAAGTGGCGACTTGCTCGCGCGCCTTCGCAATTGCGTCGCGTGCGCGCAGGCCTTGCTGGTGAAGCGAGGAAGGACTGCCGAACGCCTCGCTAAAGAACGGACACATCGCCTTGAACACATCGGGCAGCACGGGCGTTGCCGACTGATGATCGAGGTGGACGTTGCGCATCTCGCATCAACTCTGGTTTGCCGGCTTCGACTGCCTGCGAATGAAATTTTCAAGCGCGGCCCTGAGCGCTTCCTCCGCGAGCACGGAACAATGAAGCTTCGCGGGCGGCAAACCGCCGAGGGCATTGACAATATCCTGGCCGGTGATTTTGCCCGCTTCGTCCACAGTGCGGTCGATGACGAGTTCAGTCAGCGCGCTCGTGGTCGCGATGGCCGCGCTGCCGCCGAACGTGCGGAACCGCGCGTCGGTGATGCGTCCGTCACGCACCTTGATCGCAAAGCGCATCACGTCGCCGCACGCGGTCGCGCCGACCTCGGCCGCGCCGTCCGCGTCTGGAAGGTCGCCGGCATTGCGCGGGTTGAGGAAATGGTCGAGCAATCGCGAACCGGCTTGGGAATTGGAATCGCTCATGAATTTGCGGCGCTCGCCGCGAAACAGTCGCGCACTATAGGCTGGCGGCGCGGGAACGGTCAACACGGCCCGCCGGGATGAATTCAAGCCGGCTCGTTTCGCTTGGCACGCGGCCCGAAGATCGCGGTGCCGATGCGCACAAAGGTCGCGCCTTCCTCAACGGCCACCTCGAAATCGTTCGTCATCCCCATGCTCAAATGCGGCAGCGGTGCGCCAAGCTGCTGCTCGCATTCGGTCTTCAACTCGCGTAGCCGGCGGAATACGGGACGAACTTTTTCCACATCGGGCGTCCATGGCGCCATCGTCATCAAGCCGTGGATTTCGAGGCGCGGAAGCGCGTTGATGGCGGCAAGGTCCATCAACGCACCGTTGGGCGTGAAGCCGTGCTTGCTGGCCTCGGCGGCAATGTTCACTTCGAGCAAAACGGGCAGCCGTTTCGCGGCCTGGTCCGCGCGCTTGTTCAACTCCTGCGCGAGCGCAAGCGAGTCCACGCTGTGCAGCATCTCGAAAAGTTCCACCGCGTCGCGCGCCTTGTTCGACTGCAGGTGGCCGATCATGTGCCAGCGCAGGCGGCCGGGGCAGAGCGGGATTTTGGCCTTTGCCTCCTGCACCTTGTTTTCGCCGAAAAGCGTGAGTCCGAGCGCGGTGGCTTGTGAGACAACCTCCGGCGGCTGGCCCTTGCTGACAGCGACGAGCTGCACCGACGCGGAGTCGCGGCCCGCGCGCACGCACGCGGCGGCGATGCGCTCGCGAACCGAGGCGAGGTTGGCGGCCAGATCCATGCGGAAAACTAACCATCAAGCTTTCAAGGCACCAAGCCGGATTTTTTCTTGGTGACACTGCGTCACGGTGGTTTCCTTCCGCTCATGGCAAAAAACTTTTGGCTCGTGAAATCGGAACCCGCCGCCTACTCGTGGGACAACTTCGTGAAGGATGGCGGCGTGGTGTGGACGGGCGTGCGGAATTTCGCCGCGCGAAACAACCTGCGCGCGATGAAGCAGGGCGACCTCGTGTTTTTCTACCACAGCGTCGAGGGCAAATGCGTCGTCGGCATCGCGCGGGTGCGGCGCGAGGCGTATCGCGACCCGACAGCGACCGAAGGCGACTGGTCGTGCGTGGATTTGGAGCCGGTGAAACCTCTCGCCATGCCGGTGACGTTGGAAGTCATCAAGGCCGACACGGTGTTGCGCGAAATGCCGCTCGTGAAGCGATCTCGTTTGTCCGTGTCGCCGGTGAGCGAAGAGCAGGCGATGAGATTGTTGGAACTCGGAAAGACGCGGCTCTGAGTTATCAGCGACGGCGTTTTTACACTCCACTTCTACACCCCGTTCTGTCCGCCGCCGTCGTGGCCTTCGCCGTCGAGGTCAATGAGGATGTCGCGCGGTTCCGCGCCCTTGCTGGGGCCGACGATGCCGCGGTTTTGCAGTTCGTCCATGATGCGCGCGGCGCGGCCGTAGCCGAGCTTGAGACGGCGTTGCAGCAGCGACACGCTGGCCTTTTGCTCGCTGCGGATGACTTCAATGCACTGTTCGATGATGGATTCGTCCTCGCCGCAGCCGCTCTCGTCCGCGCCGAAGCTGGAGCTGGGCCGCGAAAGCTGCTGGTGAATTTCCATCTCGTAGCTCGGCTTGCCCTGTTGCGCGATGAAGTCCACGACACTCTGGATTTCCTGGTCGGTGATGAGCGCGCCCTGCGCGCGGATCAACCTCGCCGAGCCGGGCGGCAGATAAAGCATGTCGCCTTTGCCGAGGAGTTTGTCCGCGCCCATTGCGTCGAGAATCGTGCGCGAGTCCACCTTCGCCGCGACTTGAAATGCAATGCGCGCCGGGATGTTCGCCTTGATGACGCCGGTGATGACATCCACGCTCGGCCGCTGCGTGGCGACGATGCAATGAATGCCCGCGGCGCGCGCCATCTGCGTGATGCGCGCGATGGCCATCTCGACATCCGCCGGCGCGACAAGCATGAGGTCCGCCAGCTCGTCAATGATGACAACGACGTAGCTGAGCTTTTCGGGAATGACGATGTCCTCTTCGCGCGGCACGACGATCTCCTCGTCCACTTCAACCGCGAAGCCTTCCGCGCCCGGCTCCACTTTTTCCTTTTTCGCCATGAGTGGCAGTTCCGGTTCCTGCGGAACGAGCTTTTTGTTCGGCCGCTCGTTGAAGGACTTGATGTTGCGCACGCCGACTTTCGCGAAAATTTTGTAGCGCTTCTCCATCTCCTGCACGACCCAGCGCAGCGCGAGGATGACCTTCTTCGGATCAGTCACGACGGGCACGACGAGGTGAGGCAGCGTGTTGTATTGCTGAAGCTCGACGACCTTTGGGTCAATCATTACGAAGCGGAGCTGGTCCGGCGAGAATTTGTAGAGCAGCGACGCGACGATGGCGTTGATGCAGACGGATTTGCCGGAGCCGGTGCTGCCGGCGATGAGCAGGTGCGGCATTTCCCCGAGGTCGGCGATGATCGGATGGCCGTAAACGTCCTTGCCGAGCGCGAGAGGGATGCGGGCCTTCGAGTTCTTCCATTCCTCAGACTCCAGCAGGTCGCGCATGATGACCTTGGTCTTGACGAGGTTCGGCACTTCAACGCCGACGGAACTTTTTCCCGGCACGGGCGCGAGGATGTGGATGCGTTCGGCCTTGAGCGCGGCGGCGATGTTGTTCGAGAGCGCGGTGATTTTTTCCAGCTTCACGCCGGGCGCGGGATGCAGCTCGTAGCGCGTAATGGTCGGGCCTTTGGTGATGTCGCCGAGCGCGACCTCGATGTCGAACTGAGCGAGCGTCTGCTGCATGAGCCGCGCGTTGGCCATCAGCTCCTCCTTGGACTCAGTCGGCTTGACGGTCAGGTCCGGCTGCTGGAGAAAATCCATCGGCGGCAGCCGGTAATTGCCGATCATCGGCGTGGACGCGACCGTGATCGGCTTGGGCTTCTTGGGAAGAAGCCTCGGCTTTGCCGGCGCGGGTGAAGGTGTCGTGACCGGCACAGGTGAAGGCGCAGTGGTTTCATCCGCAGGCTTCACGGCGGAAACATCGGCAACAGCCGGCTCAAGAACTTTTGCGTCCGCAAGAACGGAAATCGGTTCGGTCGCTTTTGGAACGGCTGGCTCGTCCTTCGCAGGCGTGTCGGGAGTGTGGCCGAGAATTTCCGCAACGGTTGCCGCTGCCTTGACTTCCTGCGCGGGAATCACCTGGCCCGTCTCGACAATTTCCTTGCCGTCCTCGGCGGGCTTCGCCGGCTCTGCCGTTTTTTTCAATCTGGCTCGTGCGGGTTTTTCCTCAGCCGGTTTGTCGGTGTCCTTTGCATCGGCCGGCTTCGCTTGCGGAATGCTCAGGTCGCGCACCTGCGGTTCGGGCACAGGTTGCATGTCCGCTCCCATGGGAGTTTTTCCTTCGGCAGATTCAGCGGCTTTGGGTGTCCACTCTTCGCGTTCGCGCGCGCCGGCTTCGGCCTTTTTCTTTGCGTCGAGTTCGGCCTCGATGCGCTTGCGCTCTTTTTCGAGTTCACGGAGTTTGCGTTCGCGCTCGGCATCTTCGGCGGTGAAACCTTCGGCCTCGGCTGCCTTACGCGCGCGCCACTGGCGAACCCAGTCCGTCATTTGAAAATCAGTGAGAAACAGCAAACTCACGAGATAGAACGCGCAGAAAATGATCGTCGCGCCGACCCTGCCAAAGTGGCGGAAGAGCGCGTCGTTGAGCGCCTTGCCGACGATGCCGCCGCTGCTCGGAGCGTTGATGCTGTGCGCGACGCGCTCGACGAAGCCCGCGTCGCCGAGGCGCGGCTCCTTTGCGAGCAGATCTACGATGCGATGATCGGTGTAGAGGTCGAGCAGGCACGCGCACGAGACGAGCAGCACGAGTGCCCACGGCCAGCGGCGCTTGAGATAGTGAAGCGACTCGGAAAACGCCGCCGCGCCGAACGCCGCGAGCATGAACGGCAACAAATACCCGCCGGCACCGAACGCGAAAAACACACCGAAGGCGCTGCGCGCGCCGATGACGCCAACGAGATTGTGCGGCGGCGCGTTCGGCGTGGCTGTATTGAAGGGCAGGTCGTTGAGGTCGTAAGAGAATTCCGCCAGCAGCAGCAGCAGCGCGACCGCGATGAGAGCGATGCCAATGACATCACCGTATCCGCGCTTCGGTTGTTCCGCAGGAGCGTCCTTCCGGGCCACGAGCGCAGACTACGGCACGCGAGACGGGACTTCAAAAGCAAAGTGACGCGGCGAAGCCTCCATGAAAGCTCAGTCGTTGACGAACTGCGATTGCCCAGGACGCTGCCCGCGCGAGGCAGAGATGAAGCCGAGCGTGAGCGCGACAGGTTCGCCGCCCTCCGCCAGGCTGAAGACGATGACCTTTTCGAGGGTGAGATTCGGGCGCGGCCGGGAACAGACCTCGACGAGCTCCTCGAGCGTCTTGAAGGGCACGGTTTCCTCCGCGTAATCCAGCGTGTCGGTGCGGATGAAAACGGCCTGTCCAATCGCGTGGGCCGGTGAGTTCATTGGGTCAATTGACGCCAGAACGTAGCAGCCGCGCGAACGCGTCGCAAGACGCGAAATGGAGCCGATGTTCGCCGCGAGGAAATTTTCCGCCACGCTTCACACGCTCAAATGTCCCAGCGCAAGCAGGCCGTAGAAGGTGTATTCCGCGTCAAGATGATCATCGGTCCAGTGGCCGTGAAAACCGCCGCGCGCATCCCAGAGCGAGTCGAGAAAATCGAGACAGCGCTCATGAATCCCGCTCGGCAACCGGCGATCCATCGCCGCGAGTGCGTGCAGCGTCGTTGCGGTCGAAAGCAAATCCGGCATCGGCGCGCCGGGCACGGCGAGGAAGCCGCCCTGCGGATGCGATTGCGCGAGCAGCCAGTCGCCGACGAGTTCGTTCACCGGGAAGCCGAGGTAGCGGATGAGCGTGACCGCGCCCGCGGTTGCGTTCGTCGCGCCGGTTTGCGCGTTGGGCACGTTGCTCCACGCGCCGTCGGGAGTTTCGAGCAGCTTGAGACTTTGAATGAGCTTCAACGGGTGCGGCGGCGTGTGGCCGAGGTCTTCATAAGCGCCAAGCGCGACGAACGCGCCATAAGCCGTGCCGTGCGCGAGCTTCGCGTCGCCGTCGTAGCCACCGTCAGGTTTGCGGAAGGTCTCGATGCGATCCAGCAACGCGCGGTCAAGCCCGGCAGGCATGTGCTTGGTTCCAACGACCGCCCAGCAGCGTGCCAGCGCAGAGAGGTGGACGAAGTCGAGCTTTCCACCATCATCGTGGGAACGGAGAAACGCCTCGACCTTTTCGCGCGGAATCTCGGCGTCCACCGCCTGCAAGCCGGCGAGTGTAAAGATGGTGTAGTAAAGATCGGGCCGTCCTTCGCGGTCGAGGCCCGCGCCTTCGGGAGAAAGCTGCTGGCGAAAAAAGTTGCGGACGAGTTCCGCCGAGTCGCCGAGCAGGCGTGGTGCGAAGCGGGCAACCTGGAGGAGTTGGAGGCGGAGGCTCACGAAGTGAAATCACTTCGCCATCGCGACTTCCATCGGAACCTCGACACGCACGCCGTCGCGCACGCGATTTTTTTCCTCCTGCTCCTTGCACCAGCCCTTGATTTCCACGTCGTTGAAAATTTTCCCAAGGACACGGCGGAGGAGACCCTTGAGGCTCGCGTTTTCCAGCGCGGCGAGCGAGCGGATGGCCTCTTCCTTGTAGGTTTCGAGCAAGGTGCGGGCGCGCGTGTCGGCGCCGAGTTCGGTATAAAGCGATTCAATCTGCTCGAAACTTGCGCCCGGCGGCAGCGCGCGGCGCCAGACGGAGGCGATGAGTTCCTTCTGAGCGTCCTTGGCCTTGTCGTGAGCCACGGCGAGCAACAGGCTCGGTCGCAGGCCGGCGATGTCATTCGTCTCGCCGCCCGCACCCATGTCGCTGAGGTCGTCGCGAATCTGGTAGGCGATGCCGAGCGCCTCGCTGTAAATCTTGAGCACATCCTCGACTTCCTCGTGCGGTTCGACACCGGCGAATAGCGCGCCGAGCCGCAGCGCGACTTCAAAGGCGGGCGCGGTTTTTTTACGAAAGATTTCGAGCACCTGGTGTTGGGTGAGTGGTTGCGGCGTGCGCGTCCAGCAAAGCTCCGCGCCCTGGCCACGGCAGAGTTCGCGCTGGCCTTGCGAGGCGACGAGAATCATCTGCACCCGTTGCGCGGCGGAGATTTTCGTCGCTGCGATGAGCCGGTAGCCTTCGCCGATGAGCAGGTCGCCGACGTTCAGCGCCACGGCCACACCGTGCTCCTCGTGCAGCGTCTTTTCGCCGTATCGGAACGCGTCGTTATCCTCGATGTCGTCGTGGATGAGCGACGCCTTGTGGAAGCACTCGACGGCGACGGCGATTTTTTTGAGATCATCAGGAATCGTTGCACCCACCCTGCCCGCAAGCGCCTGCCACGCGGACACGGCCAGGAAAGGTCGCCAGCGTTTGCCGGCGCGCATGAGCCAGTCGCGGCCGATGCGCTCGGTCTCGCCCTCGGCGTTGCCCATGATGGTGTCGAGCGCGGCGGGGCTGAACCAAAAGTCCACCTCGTCGCGCAGCGCGCCGAGGTCAAGCCGCCGCGTCGTGTCGTCGCTGGTGAGATGGATGTAATCCCACACCCAGTCGAGGTCCACGGTCGTGTCAATGCAGTCATCCTGCAGCAGCGGCACGGCGACACCGGGAATCGCGGCGGCTTCCATGTAGGGGAATGCGCGCTCCAAAACACTGAGACAACTCACGCCGACGATGGCCTCCACTTTGCCGGTCTGAATGAGCGACATGACGATCGCGGAGCCTTCCGCGACGAGCGTTGCGTAACCGAGCTTCTCGGCCTCGGCCTGCAAATCCTGAATCGTGCAGAGTCCGCACTGTTTGCACAAAAGGCCGAATTCATCGAACGGCGCGGGACACTTGCTCTCGACGCGCAGGCACTTGGGCAGCAGCAGCAGCCGGCGCTCGAACGGCACGCTGGCGATCTGTTCGCGCCACATTTCGTTGTTGATGAGCACGCCGATGTAGTCGCGGTAGATCGCGTCGCACTTGAGCATTCCCACGACGCGGTCGGCGTGGACTTTCAAATCCTCGACCGGCAGCGGCGGCACGGGATTGAACTCCGCGACGTAGTTGCGGATGACCTGCAGGAAGTGATTCCGCTCCACGACCGTTTGCGGAATGTTTTTCTTCGGCGTGCGGACGCGCTGCTGGACGACGTGCTTGGGAATCTGCACCGCTCCGGGTTTGAAGGACCCGGCCGGGTTCAGCGTGATGGGCTGCATGTGAGTGAGTATCGCCGTATGGCAAAAAACGGCAAGTGGCAACGTGCGTCTCGACGACGGCCGCCGCGCTTTCATTCAGCGCAGCTTGGAACTCAGAGCAAACTTTGTTGCGCCGCCGCGTCGGCGGGAACCTTTTCATCGCTCATGGATGAAATTTCCTCGGTGCCAGCCGCAACTTCCGGCTGTAACGCCACGACCGCGCGCCGCACAAGCTGGCCTTGAAAGGTGTAACCCGTCGCGATGGTGTCGGCGACGACGGCGTTCGCGGGCGGTTTCTGATCCGTGGCGGACTGATGCCGCTCAGCATCGAACGGCTCTCCCGGCGCAGCCGTGAATGGTGCGAGGCCGATGCGCCGCGCGGCATCGCGGCAGGCATTTTGGAACTGCGCGACGTTTTGCGCGAGCGCGGGCTGGCCGCTGCGCTGCGCGGCCTGGTGCAGCGCATAGGTGTGGTCGAGCATCCGCACGAGCACCTGCAGCCAGTCGGCCTCGGCGCGGCGTAGCTTCTCGACTTCGAGGCGCAGCGTGGCCTTCTCGCTGTCATTGGCCTTCTGCATGAAATCAGCGAAGGCCCGCGCCTCCACGCTCATGCGTTCGGCGATGCCGTTGGCGGCCTCGACGGACTTCGTCGCGTGTTCCTGCGCGATCTGCCACGCGGCGGTGGCGTTGGTGATTTGGTTGGCGACCTTCTCCAGGTTTTGAATTTGCGCGAGCGTGCCCCGGAGGTTGTGTTGTTCCTCGATCTTGAACGCGGCCTCCGCGTCCCACCTGAATGGCAGCACGCTCAGCCACGCGCCTGCGCCGACGCACACGACGAGCGCGCACGCGTGCCAGATGCTCAGCGGATGCTGGCTTTGCAGCATGATCCAGACGGCCAGGCCGTCGAACAGCATCGCGCCCAGCAGAAAAAAGACGAGGCTTTGCCAGCGGGCGAGCCGCCAGTCGGAACGGTCACTCATGCGCGCGAGCGTAGGGGCCGCCGCGACGGGTTGCAAAGGGGAAAGTGGCGGAAATGATGTTGACCGGCGCGGCCCGGGTGATTAACTTCCGATCAACACAGGAATTACCAAGCCGTTCACCATCGTGCGCTTCATGCGTTCATGCTTTCGGCCCGTATGCTGCGGGGGTGCCGCCGGGGTGGCGGGTTTCACCCTCATCGAGTTGCTCGTGGTCATCGCCATCATCGGGATGCTGGCGAGCATGATGCTGCCGGGCATCGCGCAGGCCAAGCGCCGCGCCCGCGACACGCAATGCCTGAACAACCTCCGACAGCAGGGCATCGCCTACAAACTCTACATTGATGACAATCAGGGAAGATTTCCAGTGAGCAGAGTCGTTGAATTTGATTCAATACTTCAAGCGAATGTGCGCAAGGTTACGTTTTGCGACATGGGTGGAGTTAACCCGACGGGAATCACGTTTCAGACAAATTATCTGCGGGCCGCCAACCGGCCGCTGAACAATTACCAGGGCAACCCGGAAATCTTTCATTGTCCGCTCGACGCCGGCCATCTGGCTTTCCCGCAAACCATTCATTTGGCGCCGCCGCCGGACGCCAAACCAACCATGTGGCAGACGATAGGATGCAGCTACCTGTATAATAAATCCGTTACGTCGATCTTCGATGCTCCAGTTGATCTATCTCGCGTGCCTCCGCTCCCGCCGTTCATCTTGCGGCCCACAACTGGTTCGTTGCCGAACAAACCTGAGGATTTTGTGACTCAACCCTCGCGCCAGATTCTCGTGACCGAACCACCGGCGCGACCGATTGGCCGGGACGTGGGAGGCCCCATTATCTATTACTGGGCGCAATGGCATCGCCGGGCGGCTTACACAGACTTCCTCGACCCGACCATCGCGCCGCGAATGTTCGTCTCGCCGACGCTGTTCGTGGATGGGCACGTCGCGATGCACGACTTCTCCGATTCCGTGATGCGCGATCCATTCTATCCTTACGAGGAAACGAAGGACTGGGTCTGGTATCAGCCCGCGAATTGATGCGAACCGCATTCACAACACAACTCGCCCGGAAGGCAGGCTTCACTCTGATCGAGTTGCTCATGGTCATCGTAATCATCGGGATGCTCGTGAGCATGATGCTGCCGGGCATGACTCAGTCCAAACGCCGCGCCCGCGAGGCGCATTGCGTCAACAACGTCCGGCAGCAGGGCATCGCCTTCAAACTCTACATTGACGATTACCAGTCGAGGTTCCCACCGGATGTTGTTCGTGAATTTGATCCGAGCACTCAGCAAATGACGGACAAGTTTGCGCAAAGCACCATTGGCGGGAGGGATCCGGCGCCAGGACCCTTCAGCCTGCATTATGCACAAGCTGTTAACCGGCCACTCAGCCTATATCAAGGCGCTCCGGACATTTTTCATTGCCCACTCGATGCCGGACAACCTGCCTACCCGCAGGCGATGCAGGCTCTAACTCCAACGGCCGACCCAAGTATGTGGGAAACCATTGGATGCAGTTATATCTATAACTCGAGGCTTCAGACTAACATGACACTTTCACCGCTTTCGGCGCCGATTGACACCAACCGGGTGCCGCCGATGATACCTGTCAGGTTGCACACGCCAGCCGGTTGGTTGACGAACAATCACGAGGCCTTTGTGATTCACCCGGACCGTTACATTTTGGTCACTGAACCGCCGGCACGGCCACTCCCGCGATGGATGAGCGCCAGCATGTGGATCTTCCACTGGTCTCAATGGCATCGCCGCAGGGCGTTATCGGTTTTCACCGATCCGCGTATTGCACCGCGAATGTTCGTCTCGCCGACGCTGTTCGTGGACGGCCATGTCACGGTCGAGGATTTCTCCGATTCGGTGATGCGCGATCCGTTTTATCCCTACGAAGAGACTAAAAACTGGGTCTGGTATCAGCCCGCGGACTGAGCAAACCATGCCAATCACTCGACAAGTCAGCCTTGCCCACCTGCCCGATTTTGGCCGGAACCTGTGCGATGCGTTCGCGCGCGCGGGCATCCGCGATGGCGACCGTGCCGCCGTGTGCGAGATGCACCTCAACGCGAAGTGCGCCGTGTGCCGGATCGCCGTCAACGGCCGCGCACTCGCGCCCGTGTTGTTGGTCCCGGACACGCCCAACCCGTCCGCCACCGATGCGTTGTCGCGGCTGCGCATGGGCAATTGCGTGGACCGCGCCTGTTCGTCGGCGTTCTACGAATTCACTTTCGCACCACATCCAGCGATAGATTGGTTGGAGATTTCCGTCACACGCCCGGAGGAGGAGGAGCCGTGCCAGCCGACCGCGGGCTTCTGGCGCGATGCAGCGCAGACCGTCATTGAAATAGTTCGTCGCCAGCTCACACGCCGCGTGGCCATCGCGCTGGCGGTTCTCATCGCATTGTGGATGATGCGCCAGTGGATGAACGGCGGGCGCATCCCCGTGATTCGCGAGCCAAAGACCTACACCGGCCAGTTGCCTCCGGGCGCGGAATTGCAGTCAAACCCGGACGCCAATTAAGAAGGTCTCGGCCTCGTTGACACTGCCGCGGCCCGCCCTTACCGTGCCACGCATGAACGCTTTGAAAGACTCGCTGATCGAACTGATCCGCCGCACGTCCGCCGAAATCCCCGACGACGTGAACCAAGCCCTCATCCAGTCGCTGGAAAACGAAAAGAAAGGCACCATCGCCGAGTCGGCGCTCAAGATCATTGACCGCAACATCTCGCTGGCGAAACAGAAGTCGCAGCCCATCTGCCAGGACACCGGCAGCATCATCTTCTACGTAGAGTGCCCTGTGGGCATGGACCAGATCGCCTTCGAGGACGCCGCGCGCCTCGCCGTCAAGGCGGCGACGAAGAAAGGCTTCCTTCGCCAGAACTCGGTGGATTCGCTCACGGGCGTGAACGACGGAACGAATGTTGGCCCCGGTTCGCCGACGATTCATTTTCATCAGCACCGCGAGCCGGAGATCAACGTGAAGCTCATCCTCAAGGGCGGCGGCTGCGAAAACGTCGGCGCGCAATACTCGCTACCCAGTGAAAAGCTCAAGGCCAACCGCGACCTCGACGGCTGCCGCAAAGTAATTCTGGACGCGGTGTTGCAGGCGCAGGGCAAAGGCTGCGGGCCGGGCATCCTCGGCGTGTGCATCGGCGGCGACCGCGCGACGGGCTACGAGTTTTCCAAACAGCAATTCCTGCGGCTGATTCCCGACCGCAACTCCGTGCCGGAGCTGGACGCGCTGGAGCAGGACATTTTGAAGACGGCGAACGAACTCGGCATCGGCCCGATGGGATTCGGCGGCAAGACGACGTTGCTGGGCGTGAAGATTTGCGCGGCGAACCGCCTGCCCGCGTCGTATTTCGTGAGCATCAGCTACATGTGCTGGGCGTATCGGCGTCAGGGCGTGACGCTGGATGCGGAAGGGACAATTGGGAAATGGTTGTATTGATGAAACACGAATCAATTGCGCAAGAAAGGAACTATGCCAGAAATAAAAAAAGGAACAGAGATTCAAGGCCGTTACGTAATCGGAGACCATCTCGGTAGTGGTGGTTTTGGAATCGTATGGCGGGCAACTGACAAACAACTCCATCGGGATGTCGCCATCAAGCGCCTGAGTTCCAGCGGAGGAGAAAACGAGCACTTGATTGAGGAAGCGCGACGGACAGTTAAATTAGGTGGCCACCAAAATATCGTTCAAGTTTTCGACGTGATTCAAGAAGGCGATGAGGCGCTCCTTGTGATGGAATTCGTGGACGGAGAATCTCTTGAAGCATTGTGCCGCCGACACATTCGTAGCAAGACATGGCTTGAACAACAGGAGGCATTGGACATTTGGAAACAAGTGTTGGAAGGACTCGTGTTCGCCCATAAGCAGCAGCTTTATCACCGTGACATTAAACCATCCAACATCCTCGTTTCTAAACTCGGATTGGTGAAGCTCGTGGACTTCGGTTTAGCGAAGACACTTGAAGAATTGAGAAAGGATATACCGGTTGCGCCAGGATTCGCTTGGAGTGGAACGCCAAACTTCATGTCGCCCGAGCAAGCTACTGGTGAAGCGTTAGACCAGCAAACAGACATTTTCTCTGCTGGAATCGTTGGCTACATTCTTTTTACGGGTCGTCATCCCTTCAATCATCCATCTGCCGTTGCCAGTGTGTTCGAGCTCATCAAAGACTCGACGTTTGATTGCCCCGAACCGTCACTTGGAGATGGAAAAACTGTTCCTGAAATTGTTTGCGCGGTTCTCAGGAAAATGCTCCGCAAGGCAAAAGCAGAACGATACGGAACAATTCTGGACGCTCTGAGCGACGTCACAAAACAACCAGCGCAAGCTTGCGTGAAATGTGGGACAAACAATCCGCTCACAAGTCGTTTTTGCAGTCAATGTGGGGCGGTGTTAGCTCAAGCCGAGTCGCCACGGCCGATTTCAATCAAAGCCACCTCGACTGTGCCAAATGCTGAAGAATTAAACGCTCAAGGCTTTCGACTGACCCAGCAAGGGCTCTGGGATGAAGCCATTGAGAAGTATCATGAGGCCATTGCTGCAAACAGCGAACATGGACTTGCCTACAGCAACTTGGGTTTTGCGCTTAATCGCACCGGCCAGTTCGAGGAGGCAATTAAGGTTCTTACAAAGGCAAGCGAGCTTACTTCCGAAGATGTGCATCTTTTCAAGATTTTCGACTTAAGGGGATTTTCCAAGTTAAACCTAAAAGATTATGAAGGGGCTGTTGCTGACTTTACACAGTCGTTAAGTTTTAACTCCCGCGACCCCAGAGTCTATGTCCACCGAGCGCAAGCTCGAGCGGAACTAGGCGATTATGCAAAAGCTCTGCAAGATGTGGAGAAGGCTCTAAAACTTGACCCAGAGAATCTTCACGCAATTCGATTCCGCAGAAAACTTCAAGATGATGGCGCTCAATGACAAACCACCGCGCGAGCATTGATTGATTTTCGTTATGATTAAACTTTCATTTCCCTTCAGCGAAGAAAAAATCCGCGCGCTGAAAGTCAGCGACGAGGTTTTGATTTCCGGCGTCGTGTTCACCGGGCGCAGAAAGCGGGATTGATACGAATCGGGTTTTGTGGCAAACATGCGGCATGAAGACGTTGACGATTGATTGCCCCGACCGGTTGCACGAGCAGCTTGCCAAGTTGGTGGCGGCGGGCTGGTTCAAATCGCCCGAGGACGCCGTGCTGGAGGCGTTGCGTCGTTATTTGAGCAGTCACTCGGTCGAATTGCAGGAGCAGCAGATTATGGCAGACGTCGAGTGGGGACTGCATGGCCGCGACTGAAATCGTGGCCGTCCTCGACGCCGGGCCATTGATTCACCTGGACCAACTGGGCCGACTGGGGCTGCTTTCGGACTTCAAAGAGTTGCTCATCCCGCAAGCTGTGTTGGACGAAGCATTGATGCACCGGCCCGCCATGAGGTTGAGCACGCTCTCAAACGCGGAGATCATTGCAGAATCACCGCCGCTTCCCGCCGATTTGCGGAAATTGGCCGATCAATTTGCCTTGCACGCGGGTGAGCGTGCGGCCCTGGCCGTGCTGGAGGCCCGCGGTGGTCAATTCCTCCTGAGCGACGACTCGGCGGCGAGATCCGTCGCGCAAGCGGCAGGTTTCCAAACCCACGGGACGGTCGGTTTGATTCTCCGTTCGCATCGGCGCGGGCGGATTTCAAAATTGGTGATGATGCAATTGCTTCGTGATCTTCCGACGCAAACGACGTTATACATTCAGAAAGATTTTCTGGCGGGCATCATCGCGAGAGCAGAGACTGAGACGGTTTGATCTTATGACAAAGCTTGCATTTCCTTTCACCGAAGAAAAAATCCGTGCACTCAAGGTCGGCGACGAGGTTTTGATTTCCGGCGTCGTTCACACGGGGCGCGACGCGGTGCACAAGTATCTGCACGAGGGCGGCAAGCTGCCACCGGACGTGAGCCTGCGCGACGGGATTCTTTATCATTGCGGCCCGGTGATGATGCAGCAGCCCGACGGTTCCTACAAATGCACCGCCGCCGGCCCGACCACGAGCATCCGCGAGGAGCCGTATCAGGGGCAGATCATCCGCGACTTCGGCGTGCGCGGCGTCATCGGCAAGGGCGGCATGGGCGACCGCACGCTCGCGGCGTGCAAGGAATTCGGCTGCGTGTATTTGCACGCAGTCGGCGGCGCGGCGCAGGTGCTGGCCGAGTGCATCAAGAAAGTGCGCAACGTATATTTTCTGAAAGAATTCGGCTCGCCGGAGGCGATATGGGAATTGGAGATCGAAAACTTTCCCGCCGTGGTGACGATGGATGCGCACGGCAATTCGCTGCACAAGGAAGTCATGGCCGCGAGCAGCGCGGAACTCGCCAAGCGGCTGTAAAATTCAACGCAAAAGCGCAGAGACGCGGAGCGAATCGAACCGCACTTGCAGTCAATTTTTCTTCGGCGCGTCAGGCTTTGGTGCGGGCGCCGCAGATTTCGCCGGAGATGCGTTGGTTGCCGGCGCCGCATTTGTCGCGGGCGGCGGCGGCGGTGGCCACGGGCGATACGAGGTGTTCCCGATGCGGTCAATCGGCCCGTCGAAGTGCGGCCCGCCCGCGGCGACGAACCCGCCGCTGGCGCCGCCGTTGCGCAGCCCCGCGAGCGGCGAAACCCAGAACGAATAGAGCTTTCCGTTTTTCAGGTGGAAGCGGAACTTGACCGTGCGGCCGCGCAGGAAGTCGAGCGTTGCCACGCCGCCCCAGTTGGCCTGCGCCAGCGTCTGGTCCATGCCGGCCATCGCGCCGAAAGACTCCTTGCTCAACGCGACGTCCATCGTGTTCGTGGACTGCGCGGTTGCCGGCCCGGTTTTCGACACCGGCACCTTGGTGACGATGGGCTGGTTGTTTTCATCGAGAATTTCCGCGCGCAGTTCGCCCTGTCTCACGTCCGCGTTCACGAAGAACGTCCGGCCACCGTTGAACTTCACCGGCCGCGTCGTGAGCACGCCGCCTTCGGGGCCGGCCTCCATCGAGCAGAAGCCGTCGCGTCGCAGATACGCCAGCCCTGTCGCGCCGCCCGCGTCGCGCCTGTTCGGAGCGCCGGCGCGTCCGCTAAAGTAGAAGAGCAACTGCCGCGCGTGAACGAGGAAGCCGCCGCCCGCGGACTGCACGTTGCCCCAGTTCCAGTCGCCCTGTTTTTCCGAAACGTCAATGAACGGCTCGCGGTCCGGCCGGTCCCAGTGATAACCGTCGCGGCTGAAGCCGAGCCAGATTGAATTCGGCTTCGGCCTGCCCGGCGGGATGTTGCGGTCGCCGCGCCAGATGCTGAAGAGGCCGACAAACAATCCTTCATACGCGACGGCGTCGAGGTTGTAGAGCTGCGCCGCGTCGCCGAGGTCGGTCCGCGGCGGGTCGAGCCGGTCCGCGCCAACCCACAACGGTGCGTCGTCGGATTTTTCCCACTGCGGCCCGGCGAGGATGTCCTTCATTTCCCAGTAGCGGCGGACACGCGCCTTGTTCGCGTCGCCGCGCAGGCTGAAGACCCACACGCCGCGGAACGGATTGCGGAACACCGTCGTGCGGTCGCCCGCCGGTCCGGTGCGCAAAACTTCTGGACTCCAATGAATGCCGTCCTCGGAGAAGTGCGCGCTCAGGCCCCATTTGCCGTCCTTCGAGAGCGAGCGGAACATTTTGTAGCGGCGCTTCGGGTCGGGGTCTTCCTGATCGAGCCACACGGTCGAGCTGTCGCGCGGCTCCTTCTGCACGATGTTGCTGCCGGGCACCACGTCCAGCTCTGGCTTGACCCAGTCCACGCCGTTGGTTGAATACGCGTAGCACGTGTATTTCCCGTAGCCGCCCATATACCACATCTTGAAAAGCTGGTCCTTCGGGTCGAACCACACGCCGTCGCTGAAGACCATCGCCATCGGCGACTTGCCCTCCATCTCCCACGGCTTGTCGGGCTTGAGCACGGGATTGTTCGTGTGGGGAACGGGCTTGTGCCATACGCGCTTGAGCGTCGTGGACTCGATGAGAAAATCATCCACGAACAACTGCCGGCCCACGTCAATCGTGATGACCGCGGGCGGATTCGAGAGATACGGCACGGGCATCGGCTCGTTGAACTTGAACTCGCCAATCGGCGGCCACGGCGGCGCGAGCCGGATGCCGTTGTAAAGAATCGTCGCTGCCGGAAGCGGCACCGTGATCGGCTGCGAACCGATGAGCAGCGGGAATGGATTGGGTGCCTGAGCAACAACTACATCAGCAGAAATATCTGTCCCCACGCGTGGCACTCGGATTTTTTTACCTTCAAGATAATTAGAGTAATCGGTGGAACCATTTGTTGGCTGAGTGAGACGTAAAACTGGCTGCCCCGCCGGCGTCTTTTGCGGCACCGGTAAAGTTTGAGCAGGCAACTCCGACTCAACGCAGAGGCAGGACAACGCAAACGCAATGTTCAACACGGATCGGCGGACTTTGAAGCGAAGCAAACTCATGGGCACAATTTTTGCCCGCGGCGCGCGGACGGTCAATACGGCATCTCCTTGAACTTGGAGCGCGTCGTTACTTCTTCGCCGCGGCCTCGGCTTCCTTCACGAGCGCCTCGACTTCGTTTTCGAAGTCTTCGCCCGGATCGCCGACGTGCTTGTGCCGCAGCACGCCCTTGTGGTCGAGGATGAAGACCGACGGCCAGCCCTTGACGTTCCACGCCGTCGAGATCGGCCCGCCGGTGTTCACGTCCGAAAAACTCCGCCACGTCATCTGCTCGCGCGCGGCGGCGGATGCGAAGCGCGGCTTGGGATCGGTGTTGACGCCGACCATCGCGAACGGGCGACCCTCGAATTTGCGCACGAGCGACCGCTCGTGGCCATACATGGCGCGGCACGGGCCTCACCAGTCGCCCCAGAACACGATCGCCACCGCCTTGCCGCGATAGTCGCTCAGCTTGAAGCTCTCGCCCTTCTGGTCCTCGCCCGTGATTTCCGGCGCGGGCCTGCCGAACGAAAGCGTGCGCACCGCGTTCAACTCCTTCTTCGCACGGCCCACGGAACTCGATTCGGGATACTTCTCGATCACGAGCGAGAAAAACTTGTCAGCATCAGTCGCAATCTTGAACGCGGCAGCGGCGTTGTTCAGCCGGCCCTGCCGCTCCGATTCCTGCACGAGCCACAGGCCGAGGTTGAACGCCGCGCCGGCTTGAATTACCCGGTTTGAATTTTTCTCGACGATCGCCCGCAACAATTTCTCCGCCGGCTCGGCATCCGAGTCGCCGAGCATCGCAAGCGCGCCGCCAATTTTTTCACTCGCTGCGTGGTTCTTGCGGAGCAAGTCCGCCGCGGCATCGAACTCCTTGCCGAACTGCGTCGCGTTGATGATCCACACGAGCGCGTCCGCCGCGGCGGGGTCCTTCGCGTTGCGCTGCGCGAAGTCGAGCATCTTGGGCGCGACCTTGTCGGGCTGACGGCGGCTGGCCTGCGCCTCCTGCATCAAGGCTTGAAACTCCTCTGCCGGCGTGGCTGCTCGCAGCGGCGCAGCAGGCGAAAACAGGAATGCAAACGCGCAGGCAAGCGCGAGACGGACAGGCGTGGCTTTCATAATGCGCATGGTGTCGGAAGTTGAATCAGGTTCAAGCTCAAACCGGCGTCCTTTCCAGCTTGGATTTTAGCTCCTTCGCCTTCGTCGCGGCGTCGTGCGCGACGTTCTTGTAGGCGTTAAAGTCGTAAAACCAGTATTTCTTCGAGAGGCGATACATCCAGTGCTTCTCGGGGATTTCCTCGCCGGGGAGCCATTGACTGAAACGCGGCGTCATCGCTTCGAGTTCGGCCATCGCCGTGCCGCGGACGGTCGTGTCGCGCGCGCCGTGTTTCACGACGAGTTGCTTCACGAGGTCGGGACGCTCCAGCACCACGCAGCCACGCGTGTGGTGGGCGCTGAGTTCGCGGAAATCTTTCAGGAACGTGCTGTCGCGCATCGTCGCGTAGATGCCGCGCGAATCACTGATGTTCTCCGTCGCGAACTGGATAATTGGGCACGGCTCGATGTCGCCCTTCGGTCCGATGTGATGCGAGACGCCGGTGCTCATCGGGCAGAGCGCCTGGCCGCGGTCGTCGTAGTAGGCGTCAATGATCGCGATGGGCAGCTTCGCGCGCATCTCGACGACGAACTTGCGCACGCGCACGAGCTGGTCGGGGCGCAGCGCGAGGTCGAAGTTCGGCTTCGGGCCGACCGGGCGGTAGGTGTGATACCACGTGTAATGCACGCCGCGCTTGATGAGTTCGCCGAGCCATTCCTCGGTGAGCAGCTCGTCAATGTTCGACTGGCAGACGCTCGTGGCGACGCCAGTGAGCAGGCCCTCGCGCAGGCAGTTGTCGAGGCCGCGCAACGTGCGGGTGAAGACTTCCTTCTTGCCGCGGCGCGTGTCGCTGGTGATCTCGCGGCCCTCGATGCTGATGAGCGGCGTGACGTTGCCAATCTCGCGCAGGCGCTTCGCGGTTTTCTCCGTGATGAGCTGGCCGTTGGTGAAGACCTGAAAATAACAATCCGGATGCGCCGCGAGCAAGTCGAGCAACTGCGGGTGCATGAACGGCTCGCCGCCGAGGATGCCGAAGAAGGCGTTCCCGTGCCGCTTGGCGTCGGTGATGGTGCGGTTGAGCGTGTCGAGGTCAATGGCGTCCTTCTCCTCGACATCCACCCAGCAGCCCTGGCAACGGAGGTTGCAGGAGTTGAGGATGGAGACGTAGAGGAACGGCGGGAAATACTCGCCGCGCTTGATGCGCCGCTTGAACTTCTCGACCGACAGCATGCCCTTCACGCCGAAGTTCCAGCAGAACTTCGCGATGCACCGCTTGTTCGCGGAACGCAGGGTGCGGAAGATGAGTTGGGGGAGCATGGTGGTATTAACCACAGAGGCGCAGAGACGCGGAGGAATGCTTCCTCTTCGACTCTGTGTTCTCTGTGACTCTGTGGTTCATTAATGTGTTTTTCCTTGAGCGGCGAGCGCTGTGGCCGCCTTCGCCTTTGCCTCTTCCGCCCGGCGCAGGATTTCCTCGGGCGACGGCAGGCTCATCAGGACTTCCATCGGGATGTCGCCGCCTTGGGCGAGTTTCGTGAGGCACTTCTGGCGCTCCTGCAATGCCTTCTTGTCGTCGCGCTCCTTGCTGAAGCGCGCCTTGGCGGCGTCGCTGCGCTGGCGGAGCGCGGAATAAACATCGCCGCCGAGCAACGCGGAGATGTCCACCTTCATCTTCTCCTTGCCGAGGTCAGAGTCCTGCACCATGTCGCCGTTGATGGGGCCGGCCTTGTATTTCGGGAACATGATCGCGGCCTCGGGGCAGACGCGCGAGCAGGCCGGGCAGTTGGTTTTGCAGTTGTCGTGGTTCTGCGCCTGGATTTTGTTTTGCTCGTCCACGCCATAGACGCCAAACAGGCAGAAGCTCAGGCACTGCATGCAATTCGTGCAGCGGTCGTAGTCAATGACCGGGAACCACGGCTTCCACTCGCCGTGCTTCGCCGCGCCCAACTCGGCGCGCGTGCTCTCGGCGACCTCCGCGATGCGATTCGTGTCGAAGCCGGTGATGTCCTGAAAGCGCACCGGCGTCTCGGCGGAAACGCCCTCGGCCGCGAGTGTGCCGCCGCCGGCGAACTTGCCGAGCACGAGCATTGAACCGCGCTCGTGCGGCGCGACACGTCCGCCCGCAACGGCGCGCGTGACGGCGAAACCTCTTTCCAGCAGCGCAGTCAGCGCGGAGAAACGGTCGGTGCTGTCGAGCGGCTGCGCGTCTGCGCCTTCGTAGAGGACGACGCGGAGAGTGGAGGCGGAGGTGAGGCTCATGAGAAAGTATTCAATAATCAGCGTTCAGTTTTGCAGGGGCGTGAGCTTCGCGGTTTCGCCGGGTTTGAGGAACCACCGGCTTGTGCCTTCGTTCGTCTTGAAAAAGTTCAGCAGCAGCGCGGTTGTTTTTTTGCAGCCGTTTTCATTCGGGTGGAGTTGATCGGGCCGCACGTCGTTCTGCGTCCACGTCAGGCCATCGAGTTTGCGCGATGAGTTGCCGCACGCCCAGAGATACGGTCCCCAGAGCACGAGCGGCGCTTTCACTTCGCCGCGCGCCGGATCGAAGTTGAGTTGCGCATCACCTTTGATCTGGCTTTGCACGATCCAGCGCGTGCCGAAGCCGGACTCGTAGGCGTAAGGCTCCGGGCTGCCACTCGCGCGACCCGACCAGCCGCCGAAGGTGCGGCTCGACAGATACACGACGCGCAGATTCGGGTAATGATGCCGCGTGATCTGGAGCATGGCCGTGATGTCCGCTTGCAACGCGCGTGCGTGCGCGGGAAATTCGCCGAGCGGCTTGGGGTTGGCCTCGACCTGCTTGAGCCATGCGACCTGCACCTGTTTCGGCGCAAGGTCCGCGGCCTGGATGCGCCTGGCGAGCGTGGGCCAGGTGTCCTTCGGCGTGCCGACGGCGCTTTTGCGGTTCTCCTTTGGCATCCGCAGCAAATCCATTTCCTTGTCGAGGCGCTCCTGCTCGACCTTCGGCAAAATGTCCGCGCCGTCCCACGCCCACATGACCGCCGAGCGCCCGCCGATGCAGCCGTTGACGATGACGACGCGCGGCGACTTTTGCGGGTCGGCATCGGCGGCGCGCTTGAAATCCTCAGACTCGATGGACGGATTCGAGAAGCCAATCGTGATGAAGCCAATCTTCCCGTCCGCCGCCGGCTCACCGTTCGCATCGCGCGGAACAATTTTCTCCGACTCCTTCAAGTGCGCGGCGCGATGCGTCGCGGGTGGCTCGTTTTTTCCGCCGCCGTAAAGCCCGCCATCCTCTCCTTTGTAAGCCACGCTCAAGTCGGTGATGGGTATGAGCGCGCTCCAGTCGTTTGTGCTCACCTCAATCGGGCGCGCGGGGCCGCCTTTGCTCGCGACGTTGGGCTGCTTGCCGGCGGCGCGTTCGCGAATCGCCTGTTTCACACGGTCGAGATACGCCTGCTCCTCGGCCGTGAGCGTTTCGCCGCGGGAGGATTTTTCCATCAACTGCCGGCCGCGTATCGGATCAATCGGCGGCTTGGCGTCCGTTGCGTGGATTGCTTCCAAGAAAACCAAGAGCAAAACAGCCGTGGTCCCGACTGCGATTTGTCTGAATAATTCTCGTCTCATGCAAAACTCAAGCGTATGGCGGCGACTCTACGCAACGCCAGCTCCGGGCGCATCGCTCGCGGTGACTTTTCCCTTCGGCAGATTGGCCTTCACCTCGCTGTTGAACAGCGCGGCGCAAACTTCCTCCGCGCTTTGCACGCGCATGTTGAGCACCTCGGCGGCGTCGAGCGGGAGATCGGCCTTGGCGGTGTGGAAGAGCCATTTCACGGCGCGCGGGAAACACGCGGCGATCTTCACCGGCCCGCCATCGGCAAGCCGCTTGAGCGACGGGTCCTGGCGCGCGCTCATCTCGCACAAGTCCGCCACGGCATCGAACGCCACGCCGGACTCGGCCAGCTTGCGCAGCACGGCCGCCTTCACCTCGGGCGGGACGACCTGCGCATATTGGCAGTGGCAGTAGAGGATGCGCGGCGGATTCGTCATGTTCGGTGCTCAAACTACATTGCAGAAACGCAAGTGCCAACGATTGGTTTCGGCGCGCTCATTTGGTGTCGTCGGCCTTCTGCCGTTCGAGAATCTTGTCAATCGTCTTGTCGAGCAGCTTGGCGTAGGCGTGGACATCGAGGCAACGCGGGTCGGGCGCGCCGCGCGCTTCGTAGAGCCAGCCGGCGACGTAAGGATCCTTGCTCACGAGCGAAATCTGTTTCTTCAGGACGTCGTTGGCACCGATGAAGTTTCCATCCGCGACGCAAAACACATCCGAGATGGCCTTGAAGCCTTCGAGCCAGCCGACGACGTCGCCGCACGCGACCGGCGCGCCGGGCTGAACCTCAAAGCCGCACTCGACCATTTCGCCGAGCATGCGCGTCGCGAATTTCGTGATACCGACGCGCCACGCGCCGTCCGGCTGCCGCGCGAGCCACGCGTGCGACGGGCTGTAGAGGCAGTCGAGCGGCAACTGCGTGACGAAGCGCGAGCGTTTGTAGTGGAGCGTTTTCGGTTTGTCGGCTGGCATGGCGCGCGCGAAGACGAAAGCAAAGAAAGGCTCGAAACGGAAGCAGTTTGGTGGCGCAATATCGCCGCGTGCATTATTTCGACCACAACGCCACTTCGCCGCTGCATCCCGCCGCGCGACAGGCGTGGCTCGACGCGACGGAGAAGTTCATCGGCAACCCGTCCAGCCCGCATCGCGTCGGCGCACGTGCGGACGCGGCATTGAACGAGGCGCGCGAAAGGCTCGCCAAGTTTCTCGGCTGTGATGCGCTGGATATTGTGTGGACCAGCGGCGCGACGGAATCAAACAACATGGCGTTGCATCACTTCGCGCGCACGCTCGACGCGCGAGCCGAGGTGTGGATTTCCGCCATCGAGCATCCGTGCGTGCTCGAAGCGGCGCAACATCACTTCGGGAAACGGCTGCGGCTCATTCCCGTCACGCGCGGCGGCGTGGTGGATTTGAACTGGCTGCAATGCAACCTGGCCAAGGCAAGAAAGCCGCCCGGATTTATTGCCGTCATGGCGGCGAACAACGAGACGGGCGTGCTCCAGCCGTGGCAGGAGGTGCTCGCGCTGTGCCGCGAGCGGGGGATTCCATTCTTCTGCGACGCGGTGCAATGGGTCGGGAAGCTGCCCGCGCGCGGGCTGGGTGAGTGCGATTTCGTGAGTGGCAGCGCCCACAAGTTCGGCGGGCCGCGCGGTGTGGGATTCTTGAAATGCCCGTCAAGGGGACGCATTGAGCCGCTGTTGCGCGGCGGGCCGCAGGAGGAGCGGCGTCGCGCCGGGACAGAAAACGTGCCCGGCGTGCTGGCGATGGTCGCGGCGCTCGAAGTGCGCGAGGCGGGACTTGCAAGGATTCAGGATTCAGGATTCAGGATTCAGAAAATGCGTGATGCGTTCGAGCAACGATTGCTCGCCGAGTTGCCCGGCGCGGAGATTGTCGGCGCAAAGTCGCCGCGGCTTTGGAACACCGTTTCCGCCTTGATGCCACAGGCGGACTGCCAGTCGCGCTGGGTGGTGAAGCTGGACAAGGCGGGCTTCGCCGTCTCGACCGGCTCAGCGTGCGCGAGCGGCAAGGAGGAGCCAAGCCACGTGCTGGCTGCCATGGGTTACAGCGCGGCGGATGCAGGTCGGGCGCTGCGCTTCAGCAGCGGCTGGGAGACGACGACAAGCGACTGGACAGCGCTGGCGAAAGGATTGGTCGCCGTTCAACGTTCGATGAAATCAGCGCGTTCCCGAAAGCCTGCCTGAAACTTCTGGAACTTTCACTCCGCCGCCGACCGACTCGTGCCATTTGACACACGCGCGGACGCCAGTATAGTTGCCGCCCTTTTATGAATCGCAACCCGCATGTGGCTGTGGTCGGCGCGACGGGCGCCGTCGGCATCGAGATGATCAAGACGCTGGAGAAGCGCAATTTCCCAGTGGGCAAGCTGACGCTGCTCGCGTCCGCGCGTTCCGTCGGCAAGAAGTTGAAATTCCGCGGCGAGGAAATTGCCGTCACCGAACTCACGAAGGACTCGTTCAGGGGCGTGAACATCGCGCTGTTCAGCGCCGGCGGGAGCATTTCCAAAGAATTTGCGCCGATGGCGGCGAAGGCCGGCTGCGTCGTGGTGGACAATTCGAGCGCGTTCCGCATGGATGCGGATGTGCCGCTCGTGGTGCCGGAGATCAACGCGGCTGACGTGAAGCTGCACAAGGGCATCATCGCCAATCCGAATTGCACGACGGCCATCACACTGATGGCGCTGTATCCGCTGCATCAGGCGTTTGGCGTGAAGCGCATTTTTGCATCGAGCTATCAGGCCGTCAGCGGCACGGGCGCGAAGGCGATAGAAGAATTGGAGCGGCAAGTCGGCGAGATCGTCGCGGGCAAGCCGGTGACGAAGGAAGTGTATCCGCACCAGATCGCCTTCAACGTGCTGCCGCATGTGGATTCGTTCCTGCCGACGGGCTACACGAAGGAGGAAATGAAGATGGAGAATGAGGGCCGCAAGATCATGCACCATCCCGCATTCCGCGCGAGTGTGACGTGCGTGCGTGTGCCGGTGTATCGCGCGCACTCGGTCGCGGTGAGCGCGGAGTTCGAGAAGCCGGTGACGGTCGAGGCTGCGCGCGCGGTGCTCGCGAAGGCGCCCGGCCTCGATGTCGTTGACGATCCCGAGAAGAAGGAATATCCGCTGCCGCTTTACGTGGCGGAAAAATACAACTGCCAGGTCGGCCGCATCCGTCTCGATTGCGCTTTGGATAACGGCCTGTGCTTTTGGGTCGCGGGCGACCAGCTCCTCAAGGGCGCGGCGCTCAATGCCGTGCAGATCGCGGAGGAGTTGTTGAAGCTCTCGTAAGCTCTCCGGTTTGGCGAAATTACCGTTTCAGAGTTGCGAACCAGTCCCGTCGTGTGTCCGTTTTATGCCGGGCTTTCTCACTTGAGAGAAACAAACGCGATTCGGCCGGGGTTGATGGGCGCGCCCTTCTCAGTCAGAAATGGTGTTTTCCTGCTATTTTCGGTCATTCTTTGGTTTTCAGCCGTGAAGTGAACCGGCTTATCTTGAGGTTAGAAAAACTTTTGACATCGTGGCACCAGGGTTGCTAATCTGGCGAACAGCGGTAGGCGAAGGGCAATTGCGTGGACACAATAGAACTCATCATAAACCCGCCCTCGCCGGTCCACCACCGCGCGCAGAGAAAGGCACTAACATGAAAAACAAACTCAGCACCTCGAAGGCGGGCTTCACGCTCGTGGAAATCATGATCGTGGTGGCCATTATCGGCCTGCTGGCGGCGATCGCCATCCCGAACTTCGTGAAGGCGCGCACGTCGGCCCAACAGAAGGCCTGCATCACGAACCTCAAGCAGATTGACGGCGCGGTCCAGCAGTGGGCGCTTGAATTCAAGCATACCACCACAGACACCTACGCGCTGACGGACACGACGCTGCTGGCCTACATCAAAGGCTCGGTGCTCCCCGCGTGTCCCGCTGGCGGCGCTTACACCGCAGGCGCGAACGTGGGCACGGTTCCGACGTGCAACATCAGCGGCCACACCTTGTAAGGCTGTCTCCAAATCTGTCCATGAAGAGGCTTGGCGCTTTACGCCAAGCCTCTTTTGGTATAATCTTGGATTATTATGTGAGGTATGGCTTTGAATACTCAACATCGAGCCGAAGCCTTCACGCTCGTTGAAGTCATGATCGTCGTCGCCATCATTGGCGTGCTTGTGGCGATTGCGATTCCGAACTTTAGCAAGACCCGCGCGACTGCGCAGCAGAAGGCCTGCATCAAGAACCTCAACACCATTGACTCGGCCAAACAGCAATGGGGCCTCGACAACCAGAAATCAGAGACCGACACGCCCACGCAGACTGACCTCATTGGCACGAACCTTTACATCAAGGACATGCCCATCTGCCCCGGCGGCGGCACGTATTCGTTCAATGCCATCGGCCTCAAGCCGACTTGCACGCTGTCCGCAGTCGGCCACACTCTCTGATGTGGACAGTTTCACCGCCGGGGTCTCTTTCAGGCTCCGGCGTTTTTCATTTTCTCAACAGCCAACCCACGACAGACTGGCGCGCGCATTGTGGACACAGTGCTGAAAATCCAAAACCTGCGCGTTGAATATGGCAGCCGCGATTTCGGCCGGCCCGCGAAACTTGCCGTGGACGACCTGAGTCTCGACGTTCGTTCCGGTGAGGTGTTCGGGTTTCTCGGCCCCAACGGCGCGGGCAAGACGAGCACGATGAACGTCCTGCTCGGCTTCGTTCCGCCTTCCGCCGGCGCTGCGTGGATCTTCGGTGCTCATGTCGGCGAGCCTATTGCACGACAGCGCATCGGCTACCTGCCCGAGCTGACCTACTACTACAAATTCCTCACGGCTGAGGAGCTGCTCCGATTTTACGCGAGAATTTTTTGCATTCCTCGAAATGAAATTGAGCCTCGCATGGACGCCGTCCTTAAACTCGTCGAACTCGAGCACGCGCGCACGCGCCTGATCAAAACCTACTCGAAGGGAATGCAGCAGCGCGTCGGCCTCGCGCAGGCGCTAATCAACAACCCCGACCTGCTCATCCTCGACGAACCCACGAGCGGACTCGATCCGCTTGGCCGCATGAAGGTGCGCGAAATCATCCAGCGCCTGAAAAACGAGGGCAAAACCGTCTTCTTCTCCTCGCACGAGCTTGGCGAGGTCGAGACTGTCTGCGACCGCGTCGCCATTCTCAACGAGGGCAGGCTCCGCGCCGAAGGACGCGTGAGCGACCTTGTGCGCGAGCATCAAATGAACTTGGAGCAGATTTTCCTGAAGCTCATCGGCTACGTCCATGCCGCATGAACAACGCCCTCGCCATCGCGTCCATCGTCCTCAAGGAGTTCATCCGGCGGAAGGATTTCTACGTCCTGCTCGTCCTTACCGCGCTGCTCACGCTGCTGATGGCCGGAATAAATTTCTTCAACGAAATCAGCATCGTCCGCGACGTGAAGGAGATTTGTCTCCTCCTCGTGTGGATTTCCGCGCTTGTCATCGCCATCGGCGCAACCGCCCGCCAACTGCCTGCGGAACGTGAGAACCGCACGATCTTTCCACTGCTCGCCAAACCCATCACGCGCGGGGAAGTCATTGCTGGCAAATTCCTCGGCTGCTGGCTCGCGTGCGGCGTGGCGCTGGTTGTCTTCTACTTTTTCCTCGGTGTGCTTGGCGGCACGCGCGAACACCAGTGGCCGCTGCCAATTTACTATCAGGGCCTTTGGCTGCACTGGATGGGACTCGGCATCGTCACCGCTGCGACACTTCTTGGTTCGCTCGTGTTTGCCGCGCCATCGTCCAACGGCACCATCATGTTCGTCTGCTTCGGAACTGTTCTGCTCGTCGGGCGCGACCTCAATGACGTCGCAGCGCGTCTGCCCGGCCCGCTTGGTGTCATCACTTATGCGGCTTACTTCGCCATTCCGCATCTGGAATTTTTCGACATACGCCGCCTCGTTGTTCACAGTTGGGATGCCATTCCTCTCGGGCCGTTCGTGCTCGCTACGCTTTACGCTGCTGCCTACACCTCGCTGTTTCTTGTCGCCGCTTGGCTTGTTTTCCGACGCAAACCACTGAATTGAAATGTCCCTTTCTCCCGCCGCAATCCTGCCGCTTCTCGCGACCGCGTGTTTCGCGATAACCGGCTCGTTGCTGCCGTGGCATCAGGCCGCTTCCGGCGCAAGTGGTGATTCCGCCGGCGTGTTGCAAACTCTCCTCGGCGACACGCGCCGCGCGTTCGCAAGCCATTTCTTCCTCAAGGCTGACATTTACTATCACAATGGATTTTACGCGCCGCGCGCCGCCAGTGACTCGCACATGGCCGAGCAGGCGTCGGCGGATGCCGTCGAACATCACGCTGATCATGAGGGCCACGAAACATCCGAAGCTCACGACTGGCTGGAACAATTCGGGCGTCACTTTTATCCGTCGCGCCATTCGCACATCGAACGCGCCGGCGACGAGCGCGAGATTCTCCCGTGGCTCCGCATCTCCGCCGAACTGGACCCGCACAAGCCGGACACCTACACCGTCACGGCCTACTGGCTGCGCCAGCATCTTGGCCGCGTGGATGAGGCCGAGCAGTTCCTCCGTGAAGGGCTTCGGCAAAATCCCAACAGCTTTGAAATTCTTTTTGAACTCGGCAGGTTGCTGGAAGAAAACCGCAAGGACACCGTTCGCGCGCGCAGCTTGTGGGAGCAGGCCCTTCGCAAATGGACCGACCGCGAGGCCGCGCACGGCCAGCCCGACAAACAACTCCTCGCCCTCATCGCTGGACACCTGGCGCAGCTTGAGGAACGCGAGGGCCGGCTTGTTCCCGCGGTGTATTACTACGACCTCCTCAAGCGCGTCTCAAAAAATCCCGACGCCGTGCAAAAGACGATTGATGAACTGCGCCGCCGGATCGCGACAGGCGAAGCCACGAAGCCGGCGTCAAAGTGAGCCGTCCGTCCGGCCGAGTTTGCGGAACCAAATCCCTGCGCAAACCAGCAGTGTCCCTAGTGTAATCGCCGCGCCGGCTCCAAGCCGTCGCTCCCGATATTCGAGCAACACGCGCTTCGCACCCGCCGGCGCTTCGAGCGCCTGAAACGCATGATTCGCGCGCCAGATTTGCACCGGCTTGCCGTCCACTTCGGCGCGCCACGACGGATACCAGCATTGCGCGATGACGAGCAGCGCCGGTTCGGCCGCTTCGACTTCGAGTTCAACCCGTCGCGTGCTGAAGTTTGCCTTCACGATTTTCGCGTGTGTCGCATTCGTCGCGGTGATGAATGGCCTCGCGTCGAGCGGTAAAAAAACTTCCTCCCCCGGCTTGAAGTCCGACGAAGCCAACGCACGCATAGTCGTGGCTGCATCCGCAAAAACTGGCCGTTGCCCCGCGGTTGCCCACACGAGATGGCCCGTCCGCGCGGCAAACTTCATTACCTCGTCCGGCGCGGTCACGTGCGACACGGCGAGGAAATCCATCAGCCGCGGGAACTCGTTCGTCGCGCCGTAGAGCAGCGCGTTCACCTCGGCGGACTCGCGAGAAACAAGCGTCGTCGCACCGTTCACCTTTGGCAGATCATCGAGAATGTTCAGATTGCCCCACAACGCGACGCGCTGGCCGAGAAAATCGTTTTTGAAATCCGGCACCATCCGCGTGAACATCTCTCGCTCCGCGCGCGGCGAGAGCATCACGCGCGACTCGCCGCCGCGCGGCGGCCGCTCGAATTTGTGATATGCCTGCACGAGGCCCGGCGCGAAGGCATCCGGTGGGATCGTCGGATTCTGCCGCGGGCTGTGAGTGATGAGATCGAGCCAGAGCAGCGCGAGCACGCCGAATTGCAGCGCGAACCGCATCTGCGCCCGATCTTGTTTCGCTGCGAGCCAAACGCCGGCCATGGCGAGTGCAAAGCACAACACGCGGACACCCGCATTCTCCGTCGTCGCAGTCCAGTCATCCGTCCGCAACGCGCTCGCCCGCGCCCATGCGAGCACAAGCGCAACGAGCGCCGCAAACACTCCTGACAGCACGAGCCAGCTTTGAACTTTGAACTTTGGACTTTGAACTTCGCCGAGCGCGAAAGCGGCGAGCAACGGCAGCGTGAACGCAACGGGCAAAAGGAACTTTACCGGAAAGCGCATGAGTTCCAGCGGCAAGACCGCACGGAGCAGGGGAAGGAGAAAGGCATTTTCACCCATCGCCAGCAGCACGCAAACAGCCGTCGCCGCGGCGAGGATCCACACGCGCCGTTCGCGGACGCGCCACATCGCGAGCGCGCCGAGGGCGAGCACGGCGAGGCCGGCGTAGTAACTCGGCAGGAACGATTGGCCCGCCTGCACGTAAATGCCCTGCGGCGTCTTGAAACAATGAAACAGCGGCACGAAAAAATTCGCCCAGCCCCACGTCGGCAGCGACCAGAAGCCCGCGCCGAGTTCGCCGCCGCCGAAATTTTTCGCGCGCTGCGATACCGCGAGCAGGTCAAAGAATGGCAGCAATTGAATCGCCGCCAGACCGGCCACGAGCAGCACGACCAGCGCAAATCGGCCAAGAACATTTTGGAAACCTTGAACTTTGAGCTTTGAACTTTGAACTTCGGTCAGCGCGAGCGCCGCGGCGAATGCCCATGTCATCAGGATCAGTTCCGGCGCGCCGGAGAGCATCTGCATCGCTCCGGCCAGCGCGGCAAGGACGATATTTCGACCACCTTCGCGGCACGCTCGCTCGACGAGCAGCACGACCCACGGCATCCAGCCGAACGTGACGAGGTAGTTCGGATAGATGTGGCTGGTGAGCGACGCACCGCTGAAGACAAACGCCACGCCCGCCACGCTCGCGGCGAAGCGCGACTGCGTCCAGCGCTGTGCCAGCGCATACATGCCCATGCCGCCGAGGAGCCAGTGCGCGACGCAGAAAATTCCCAGCGACCACGGCAGCGGCATCAGAAGGTAGATGAGCGAGCCGGGATAGAGCGCGAGCGTGTTCCACTGCGCGAGAAACGGCGCGCCGCAGTTCACGTAGGGATTCCACATCGGCAGCTCGCCGTTCCAAAAACACTCGCGTGCGTAGAACACAAACGGATAGCCTAGGAATCCGTAGTCGCGGTAGAAGAACGCGCCCGTCCCGAGGAACACGCCGGGAAACGTCGCGAACAGCAATGCGGCGAGCACGAGCGCGAAGCGGCCGCGCGTGAACCATTCATCGGCGCGGCGGGTTGGCGCGTCCGATGTTGGCGAAGTTGGTGTGCGTTCCACGCTCATGTGGATGGCCCGGATTTGCGCCCGCGCCGCCAAAGCGCAGCACACGTGAGCACTGCGGCGAGCGAGATGATGCAGCCGACGTGGAAGTTCCGATCTTCATACGCGAGCCTGACGTGATGCGTGCCCTCCGGCACTTCGAGCGCCTGGAAGGCGTGATTCGCGCGCAGCAACGGCACCGGCTTGTCGTCCACGTAGGCTTTCCACGGATGGTAAAACGTCTGCGCGATGACGACGAGGGCGTGGTCGTTGGCGGTGATTTCGCATTCGACCGAATGCGCGGCCCATTTATCCAATTTGGCCCCAAGTTTTGAGCGCTGAGTGACAAGAAACGGCCGGGAGGTCGCCGAGTCAAAGTGAACTTTGTCCCGCGGGTCGAACTCTGCTGAGAGCATTCGTTTCAATGCTTCTGTTCGGTCGGAGGAATCCACAAAGACTGGTTGTTGGCCGCCCGTAATCAAGGGCAGCGCTGAGGTTCGCCATTCCTCGTTGAACCGCCCATTTAGAGTAAAAACTCCGACAACGCTCAGGAAATCCATGAAGCTTGATCGTTCGACTGTGTTTGTGCCGTAGAGCCATTGCTGGATTTCGTCCTGTTCCTTGATGCGCAGCGTCGAAGAGCCGTTGACTTTCGGCACATTCTCGAGGGCGTTGAGATTGGACCACAACATCCGTCGCTTGAAGCCGAACTCCTGAACCCAGTTCGTCGAGCCGATGTGAAGCAGCAACTGCTCGGCCTCCGGGGAAATCATCACGCGACCGGCACCGGCCTTGGGAACCGGCGCGCCTCTGGATTGCGCGATTGCGTTCCTCAAAAGAAATGCGTCCGCAGGAATTGTCGGATTCTGGTTCTTCAAGTGCGTCAGGCCGTCTGCTGCGATGAAGGCGAGCGCGGCGAGGCCGGCGAGCCACCGCGTGCGCTCGCGCGGCGCGCGGCACGCTTGGAACAGCAGCGCCAGTGTGACGCCAAAGAAAACCATGCGCTCGACCGCGTTGTCGCGCGTCTCGGCGAATCGGTCGTATGTCAGCGGATGACCGCGCATCCACCAGAGCACGAGCGCGGCGAGCGCGGGCAGCAGCGTGGCGATGACGAGCAGCGGCTGCCATTGTGCTGCTGTGCCTGATTCTAGATTCTGGATTCTAGATTCTGGATTCGTTCGTTCCAAACACCATTTCACGCCAAACGCCGCAAGCAGTGGGACCGCGAACGCGGCGAGGATGAGGAACTTCACCGGATACCGTGCGATGCCGACGATAGGGATGATTTTCTGCACGAGAGGAAATAGCGGGCCATTATTGCCCATCGCCATCAGCACGGCGAACACCGCGAGCGCACCGAGCAGCCACACGCGGCGGTCGCGCACCTTCCACACGGCCAACGCCGCGAGAGCAAGCCCCACAGTGCCGACATAGCATGAGGTGAGGAATTCCTGCCCTTGTTGAAAGTAAAATCCCTGCGGCGACATCGCGAAGTGGAACAGCGGCACGAGCAGGTTCGCCCAGCCCCATGCGGGGAGCGCCCACTTGCCGACCGCGAGCGTTGGGTCGCGTTGCGAGTGCGCGAGCAGGTCGAAGAACGGCAGCAGTTGCGCGGCGCACAACGCGGAGACGAGCGCGATGATTACGGTGAATCGTCCAAATAACGGACGCCAACATTGAACGTTGAACTTTGAACCTTGAACTTCGAGCAGCGCGAGCGCGGCGAGCGCAAGCCACGTGAACACGACGACTTCCGGCACGCCGGCGAACATTTGCATCGAGGCGGCGAGTGAGGCGAGGACGACGGTTCTTCCGCCTTCCTTCCACGCGCGTTCGACGAGCAGCACGACCCACGGCATCCAGCCGAGCGCGACAGTGTAGTTCGGCCAGATGAGACACGCGAGGGTGACGCCGTTGAAGACAAACACCGTTCCAGCCGCGGCGGCGGCAAAGTTGGACTGCGTCCATCGCTCGGCGAGCTTGAACATGCCCAGTCCGCCGAGCCAGAGGTGCAGCAGGCAGAACACGCCGAGCGACCACGACAGCGGCAGCAGCAGGTAAATCAGCGCGCCGGGATAGAGCACCATCGTGCCCCACTGCGCGAGGAACGGCGCGCCACAGTTGCTCAACGGATTCCAAAGCGGGATCTCACCGCGCCAGAAACTCTCGCGATGATAATGCACGAACGGATACGCGATGACGCCGTAGTCCGAGCGGAAGAAGGACTGCGTGCCTAGCCACACGCCGGGAAACGCAACGAACAGCAGCGCGAACAGGAACACCGCGAAACGCGGCAGTGTGAACCACGAGTCCAGCGAAGTTGATTTATTCTCCGGCGCGATCACGATGGATTTAGATTCACTCCGTTGTCTTTCACCGGATGTTTTGGTTTTTGCGCCAGCACGAAACAACACAGTGCGAGCGACGTGAGTGACAGCGCCGCACCAAGGCGAAACGCGCGGTCTTCATACACGAGCCGCACGTGGCTCGCACCCTTCGGCACCTCGAACGCTTGAAACGCATGATTCGCCCGCCAAAGTTGCGACGGTTTGCCGTTCACGTATGGCGTCCACGGATGATAGAAGGCCTGCGCGACGACGACGAGCGCGGGCTGATCCGCCGTCACATCCGCTTCGATGCGATGCGCGGTGAAATGATAATTCACGATGCAGGCCAGCGCATGGTTTGTCGCTGTCACGAGGCCCTGCGCTTCGGGCGGAAGGAAAACGGTTTCGCGCGGGTTGAAGTTTTCCACAGCGAGGCCGTTGAGAGTCGTCGCGGCATCGGCGAAAGCAGGCTTTTGCCCGGCGGTCATAAGCGGCATGAAGTTTGTTCGTGCGTCCCACTGAAAAATATTCGTTCGCGATGTGATTTGCGCGCCGCCGAGGAAGTCGGCCATCGCGGGCCGCGCCGAGTTTGTCGTGGCGAAGATGGCGGCCTGCACGGCGCGTTCCTCGCGCAGATGCAGCGCCCAGAAGCCGTCCACCTTGGCGAGGCCTTCGAGCAGATTGCAGTTGTCATACATGCCGACGCGCTGGAGCACGTAGGTGTTGAACGGGTCCTTGAGCAATTTCTGGTGGAACTCCATGAAGGCTGCCGGCGTGAGCAGCGCACGCGCTTCGCCGGGCCGCGGCGCGGGCCGGAGATTTTGGAGGAGCGGAATGCCCGGCTCCAGCACGGCGACTTCAGCGGTGGGATTTTGCATCGGAACATGAGTCGCAAAATCAATCCACGTGAACAGCACGAAGCCCGACAAACAGACGAGTTGACGCTTGAACGTTCCCGCGCGGAGAAAGCCGGACAATGTAGCGACGGTGAGCGCGAGCAGAACGGCGCGAAGGATCCCGTCCTTCAAGACGGCCGATGGAACTTCGCGGTCGCCGGGCCAGATTTGTGAAACGGCGACGAGTGCAGCGATGGTGAGAATACAAATGCCCGTGAGAACGGCGAGAGTTTTGCGGGTGCGCAACTGGGTCTCGGCAGGCTGAGTCAGGAGCGCATTCAACCCCGCCGCCGCGAGCAGCGGGACGACCATCATCGTCAGGAACACAAACTTGACCGGATAACGCATCACGCCCAGTTGGGGGGCGATTTTGCGGAGCGCGGGATAAACGAGGCCGTGTTCGCCGAGGGCGAGCACGAGGCTGCCAAACGCGAGGACGGCCAACATGCACACGCGCCGTTCGCGAACGCGCCACACCGCGATGCCTGCCAGCAGGAGCGGCAGAATGCCGAGGTAATAGCTCGACGTGACTCCCTGGTTGACTTGAAAAAAAACTCCGGTCGAAGATTCGTAACAGCGAAACAATGGCACGAGCAGATTCGCCCAGCCCGTTGCGGGCATCGCCCAGTCATTCGTGGCGTAGCCGCGGTCGCGCTGCGAATGCGCAAGAAAGTCGAGGAACGGAAGCAGTTGCGCCGCCGCAAGCGCGGTGATGAGCACCACAACCAGCGCGAAGCGGCCGGCAAGTTTCGCCCGTGAATGCGAGCCTTCACAAATATCCACGGCGAGCAGCGCTGTGGCGATGATCCATGTGAGCGCGATGACTTCCGGGACACCGGCAAGCATTTGCATGGCACCTGCGAGCGCGGCGATGCAGATGTATTTGCCGCCTTCGCGCCACCCGCGTTCAGCCGCCAGCAACACCCACGGCGTCCAACTCAAGACCGCGACGTAGCACGGCCACATGAGGCAGTTCATCATGAGGCCGTTGAAGACGAAGACGAGGCCGGCGAACGTCGCGGCGATCTGGCTGCCCGTCCAGCGCCGGGCGAGCGCGAACATCCCGGCGCCCGCCCAGACAAGATGCAGCAGCATGAACATCCCAAGCCCCCACGTGAGCGGCAGCAGCACAAAGAACAGCACGGGCGGGTAAAGCACCATCGGGTTCCATTGCGCGAGGAACGGGACGCCGCAGTTGCTCAGCGGATTCCACAGCGGGATTTCGCCGTGACGCAGGCTTTCCCGCAGGTGATGCGCGAGCGGGTAACTGTAAAGTCCGTAATCGCGGAAGACGAACGTGTGCGTGCCGAGAATGACATCGGGGAACAGCAGGAACAGGAATAGTGCAACAAGCGCGATGAAGCGTCCGAGCGTGAACTGCGCGTCCAGTTCGCGAAAGGAGCGTGCGTGTTCAGGCGCCGTCATGCGCGCCCAATCTGGCAAAACGCGGGGAGGCGACGAAGGAAAAAGCGCGGCATTGAGGCTCGCCACTGCGCGTTCGGCCCGCTACAACTTGCCGCGCATGGACCGCCGGGCGTTCTACGAGGCTCGCGCCCCGCATCGCGCGCGCGAGCTGGAACGGCATTATCACCGTCTGCTCGACGCGCACTTCGCCTTCCTTGTTCCGCCCGGACTTCGCGTGCTGGAAGTCGGCTGCGGCCTCGGCGACGTGCTCGCAGCGGTGAAGCCCGCGCGCGGCCTCGGCGTGGACTTCAGCCCGGCGATGATCGAACAAGCGAGACAGCGCCACTCCGATCTCGAATTCCGCGTTGCGAGCGCGGAAGAATTCTCCAGCGGAGAAAAGTTCGACTACATCATCCTCTCCGATTTGGTGAACGAACTCGACGACGTGCAGGCCGTGCTTGCGCGGCTGCGCGACGCCAGCCACACGAACACGCGGCTCGTCGTGAATTTTTTCAGCAACCTCTGGCGCCCGGTGCTCGCGCTGGCCGAGACGTTGGGCGAAAAGTCGCCGAACACGCCGCAAAACTGGCTCGCCACCGCCGACATGCTCAACCTGCTGAACCTCGCGGGGTGGGAAGTCATCAAGGTCGAACCGCGCATCCTGTGGCCGGCGCACACGCCATTGCTCGGCGCGCTGCTCAACCGCTGGATTGCGCCGCTCATGCGCTGGGCGTGCCTGACGATTTTCGTTGTGGCCCGGCCCAAGCCGCAGCCGTGCTCGGAGCAAGTGCGTTGCAGCGTCGTCATTCCCGCGCGCAACGAGGCGGGCAACATCGAGTCCGCCGTGCTGCGGACGCCGGAGCTGGGACTCGGCACGGAAATCATCTTTATCGAAGGCCATTCGAAGGACGACACGTGGGACGAAATCCAGCGCGTCGCCGCGAAATATCCGCAGCGGAACATTCGCGCGCTCAAGCAGCAGAGCAAGGGCAAGGGCGGCGCAGTGCGCGAGGCCTTCGCAGCGGCCACAGGCGATTTGCTTTTCATTCTCGATGCCGACCTCACGGTGCCGCCGGAGGAACTGCCCAAGTTTTACGAAGCCGCGCGCGCGCGCACGGGTGACTTCATCAATGGCGTGAGGCTGGTTTATCCGATGGAGGAACAGGCGATGCAGTTCCTGAACATGGTCGCGAACAAATGCTTTGGCCTCGCGTTCACCTGGCTGCTCGGCCAGCCGGTGAAGGACACGCTCTGCGGCACAAAAGTGCTGTGGCGCGCGGACTACGAACTCATCGCGAGGAACCGCGCCTACTTCGGCGACTTCGATCCGTTCGGCGACTTCGATTTGCTGTTCGGCGCGGCGAAACTGAACCTGCGCATCGTCGACCTGCCCATCCGTTACAAGGCGCGCACCTACGGCGAGACGAACATCGAGCGCTGGAAACACGGCTGGTTGCTCCTGCGCATGACGGTGTTCGCGGCGCGCCGGCTCAAGTTCATCCGGTCAGCATGAGCACGCCGCTGAAACAGCACCAGACAGAGATCGAGCGCAATCTCGCGTTCTGGCAAAACAAGCCGTTGCTGCAAAAAATCTACGCCGGCTTTTACACGCGCATCATCGCGCTGATGAACCCGCGTGTGCCCGGCCGCATCGTCGAGGTCGGCTCCGGCATCGGCAATCTCAAGGCGCACCTGCCGGAGGTCATCTGCACCGACCTGTTTCCCAACCCGTGGATTGACGTGGTGTGCGACGGCTACGAACTGCCCTTCGGCGACGGCTCGCTCTCGCACCTCGTGCTCTTCGACGTGTTCCATCATCTCGAAGCGCCTGCTTTTTTCTTCAAGGAGGCGCGCCGCGCGCTCGCGCCCGGCGGCCGGGTGATTCTGTTTGAGCCGTTCATCAGCGCGGCGAGTTATCCCGTGTATGGATTGCTCCATCACGAGCCGGTCGCGCTCGGCAAACCGATTTCGATGGCGGACCATCTGCCGGCCCCGCGCAGCTACTATGCGGCGCAGGGCAACGCGACGCGGTTGTTCTTTCGCAAGGAACACGGCGACTGGCCCGCAGGCTGGAAGGTGTTTCACGCGGAAGCCTTCGCGAGCTTCGCGTATCTGCTCTCGGGCGGCTACAGCAAGCCCGCGGTGTATCCGGCCGCGTGCCTCGGCGCGCTCCAGCGGCTCGATGAAAAACTTTCGCGATGGCCGCGCCTCTTCGGTGCGCGATGCCTCGTCGGGTTGGAGAAAACCTGACGCGCCTCTTTGCGTCTTTGCGTTGAACCGGCGCGTCGGCTTTACTTCCGCAAGATGAACCGCGCAGAAATTCCCGTGGCATTGACCATCGCCGGCTCGGACAGCGGCGGCGGCGCAGGCGTGCAGGCGGACTTGAAGACGTTCGCCGCGCTCGGCGTTCACGGCACGAGCGCGATCACGTGCATTACCGCGCAAAATCTGCGCCACGTGCTTGCGGTGCAACCGTGCGAGCCGAAAATACTGCGTGCGCAACTGAAAGCAGTGTTCGAGGAACTGCCGCCGCGAGCGGTGAAAGTCGGGATGCTCGGCAATGCCGCACTCGTGAATGAAGTTGTGCGGTTTTACAAACGCACGAGCCGCGCGCCGCTCGTGGTGGACCCAGTGATGGTTTCAACGAGCGGCACGCGATTGCTTGATGACGACGGGATCGCCGTGCTGCGAGAAGCTTTGCTTCCGCTGGCCACGCTGGTCACACCGAACGTGGCGGAAGCCCGGTTGCTCGCAGACCCGCGGATTCGTGATGCGGAGGATTTGCGCAGTGCTGCGCGAATCATTCACGAGCGATACGGCTGCGCCGTGCTGGCCAAGGGCGGGCATTTGCGCGACACGCGCGAGGCGGCGGACATCTTCTTCGATGGACACGAGGAGTTGTTGCTCGTAGCACCGCGCGTGCGCGGACTGCGCACGCACGGGACGGGCTGCACTTACTCGGCGGCGGTCACAGCGTTTCTGGCGCGAGGCATCCCGCTGCCGCGGGCGGTGGCAAAGGCGAAGGAGTTCGTCACGCGGGCCATCGCCGGGAGCCGGATTGCCAGCGGACATTCCGTGCTGAATTGGTGACGAAGGTTCCGGCGACAAGAGTGTCGCCCTCCAACCGGACGCATCAACGCTGCAGCCAGAAGACGATGCCGAGTTGCGCGAGCGAGAGCGCGGCGAGTGCGACCCACGTGAGAATTTCGTGCGGGGCGAGTTCCCGCTGGGCTGCGGGCGCAAGCCAGAACCGCAGCGTGACAGAGCCGAGCTGGAGCGTGTCGCCGTTGCGCAGTCGCGTGTCGGTGAAGCGTTGGCCGTTGAGCGTGGCAAGCGCGTCGCCGAGCACACGGGCGCGGACGCCCTCGGCTGAGGGAAGCGTGAGTTCGAGGTGATTGTCCCAAACGCCGGCGTCTCCGAGGCGGAGACCGCTGTTCGCCGTGCGGCCGATGGTGAAGGGAAAGCTTGTTACGCGCTGCGTGGCGCTCGGGCGGTTGCCGGCGAGAACTTCGAGCTGGATCATCGCGCGTCAGAACCGGCGCGGGACGTTGATGGATTCGCCGGGTAGGACTTTGATGTCGAGCGCGGGGTTGCGCTGCGCTTCCTCCGCGTCAATGGTCAGGGTTTCCCCGTTGAAAAGCGTGAGCTGAACTCTCGACCTGCCGGCGAAGTCGGTGAACCCGCCCGCGGTGGCGATGGCCTTGAGCACGGTCATGTCGCTTGTGTAAACGTAACGGTCGGCCTTGCGCACCTCGCCTTGCACGAAGAAGTAGCGCTCCTGAATTTTGACCGTGGGCGTGAGCGTGAGGTAGAAGCGCGGCACGTAGTTGGTTTTGATGGCGTGCTGGAGCGCGCCCACGGTCACGCCTTTCGCATTGAAAGTCTGGTTGAGGTGCAGCGTGATGGTGCCGTCGTCGGGAACCATGACTTCGTGAACAACCGCGCCGCCGGGCAGATCATTGAAGGTGATGACGAGTTTGTCCCCGGAAGAAATCTCATCCAAGCTGCGCATCGGGCGCGTGACCGGGCCGGTCATGTTGCCACGCGAACCAAAGCAGCCGGCGGCGATGAAAACGCAAGCCAGCGCGGCAAACAAAGCCAGACCGGCTGTTGTGCGGTTCTTGAAGCTGTTCATCGCGTGAAATGCTACGGGCTTCGACGGCGCCGCGGCAATCAGTATTTCGAGTGGACGCCGGTGTCGTCAGGGCCGGGCTTCGTTTTCTTTCGCTCGGCCTTGAACGCTTCCTCGTCGTGCCGGGGCGCCGTTCCGTCCGCCGCGCCGTTGTCCTTGTGCTTGCCCGAGGAACGCTCGCGGCCGGGCTTGTTGTAGTAGCCGTAGTAGTCGCCGCCGTAGTAGTAGTAGCCGGCATCCTGCGAGACGTTGATGTTGTTGAGCACGACGCCGAGGAGATTGTGTCCGTATTTCTCGATCATCTGGCGCGCGCGGATGGCCATGCTCTGCGGATACTTGCGGTATTGAATGACCATGACGGCAAGGTCCACCTCGCTCACAAGGATGGAAGCGTCGCTCACGCCCATGATCGGCGGTGAATCAAAGAAGACGTAGTCATAGCGGCGTTTGACCTCGCCAATGAAGTCGCGCATCTGCTGCGTGTTGAGGATGCTCATCGCGCTGGCGGGCAGTTTGCCGCTCGGCAGGAAGTCGAGGCCCGCCACGCTGGTGGTCTGGATGACTTCCTCGATTTTGTTCTGCTTGAGCAGGTAATTCGTAAGACCAACGTGATGCGAGAGGTTCAGGCGCTTGTGCAGGCTCGGACGACGCAGGTCGGAATCCACGAGCAGCACGCGCGCGCCCTGCTGCGCGAAGATGACGGCCATGTTGAGCACGGTGGTGGACTTGCCCTCGCCCGCGCCGCCGCTCACGACGGTGAGCGTGTTGAACTTCTGGTCCTTGCGCGAGAAGAGCACGTTCGTGCGCAGGATGCGGTAGGCCTCGGAGTTCGGGCTTTCGGGACCTTCATCGGCAAGGAAACCGACATTCTGTGGAATCACACCGAGCACGGGCGACTGAAGCGCGCGCTCGATGTCGTCAATCGTCTTCACGCTCGTGTCGAGATACTCGATGAAGAACGCGAGTCCCACGCCCATGATGAGTCCGACGATGATACCGAGCGCGATGTTGAGCGGCACCTTCGGCAGCACGGGCTTGTCGTTGATCTCGGCGTCGGCGGTGATCTCGACCATCATGTTGCCGTAGAGCTTGGCGTCGGCCTCCTCCATCTTGATTTTCAACTCGAACGTATCCCGGACTTTTTCCGCCTTTTCGAGCGCGCGCAGCGCGTCGAGATACTCGCGGATTTTGCGGGAGGTGACGCGGTTGCTCTGCTTGGCGTCGTCGAGGGACTTTTGCAGCGAATCGCGCTGCGCGCGGAGGTAATCAAGCTCCACTCGAAGCCCGTCGAGAATGCCCTTGATGCGCTCGTCCACCTGCTTGTTGACTTCTTCCAACACTCCCTGCGCGCGTTTGAAGTCCGGATTCTCAACACCCAATGTCGCCCTTTTGGCCGCGACATCCTGGGCTGTCTGGGTTTGCTGACCGATCAGTCGTTCGAGCGTGGCGTCGGGCACGACCGTGAGGATGGAAGAGCGAAGCTGCTCGACGGTTTTGTTCGTCAGGCCGGCGAGCGCCTTCTCCTTGCCGACGAAGCGAGTGGAGAACTGGTTGAAGTCGTAGTCGAGCTGCCGCGCCCGCTCATTTTCGAGGGTGATGGCGCCCGTCGCGCTTTCGGGCGAAACGATGTCGAGGTTGAGGTTGCTGCGAACAGTATCCACCGCGATTTTTGCCTGAACGACGGCGTTGCTCTGATCAACGAGGTCGAGCCTGAGCTGATCCAAGCCTTCCTTCGTTTGCTTGTCGCGCGCCGCGGTGCGGCTGGCGCGATAGATATCGGCAATCTTGTTCGCGATGGCCGCAGATTCCTCCTTGAGGTCGCTGTAGACGCGTATCTCGATGATGGAAGTGTTGCGGACTTGGCGCGGGTCAATGCTGCGCTTGAGCACCTCGTAGGCCTGGAGCCGGTTCAGGGGTTCCGCCATGCCGCGCCGCTGCGCCCAGCGCTCGCGCAGCTTGAGGCTTTCGATGACTTCGTTGAGCACTTTCGGCGATTGGATTCGCTCGAACTGCGTCTGGATAAAGTAAGGATCGAACACGTCCACCGTCTGCTGGCCGCTGAGCTTGGTGAGGTTCGTCTGGTCCTTCTTCACGTCCATGCTGACGCTGCTCATGTAGGTTTTGGGCAGCCAGTAGGTGACAAGCGTGGTGGTGAGGACGACGAGTAGGAAGACCGTGAGAATGACAAGCTTGCGAACGCGGATGATGCGCCAGTAGTCGAGAAAGTGAAGCCGGGCCTCTCCGGCGGGCTGCGCTGAAATGTCGGCGTCCATTGCTAAAAAAACAGGAGGCTGGATTCAGTCACATCCAGCCTCCCGATGCAAGTAAGATGGCTGTTTAGTAGGACGCCTTCAATCCGATATACACCCGATGCCGGTAGAGGCTGCGGCCGACGATCTCGGAGTCCACGCGGTCGTAGTTGTAGCCCGTTTCCGCCGTGAGGCGCTCCTTGATGATGTCGTAGGCAACATTGATGCCGCCGAGGAAGATGCGCTCCTGAAGACCGCTGTTGAGGCCGCCTTTGAATTCGGAGTTCTGGAACTGCGCGATGAGACTGGTCTTGAACACCGAGGCGATGTTGTGCGTGAGCTGTCCATACACAGTCGTGCTCTCGGCATCCATCGCTGTGAGCACGTCCGTTGTGTTGCGGGTGTGCTTGACGCCGAGCTGAACGGTGCCATCGGGGGAATACTTCCACGTCCCGTTCGCATCCACATAGGGACTGCTGCTGGACTGCGGGAGGCCGCTGGGCGCATTGGGATATTCGGTGTATTGGTAGCCGACGCGGAGGCTGCCGAGAAGTTCCGGCGTGAAGTTTTCATCCACGCCAACGTAAGCGTAGTGCGAGCGGGCATTGCGAACAGACGCAGGCTCGGGGCCGATGATCGTCGTGATGGTGTCCTTGCTCGTCTGGTCCGTGTATCCAAACTGATAACCGAGGATGCCGATGGTGTCGGCTCGCGCCTGCCAGCGCAGGTCCGCATGACCGAGATGCTCGAAACGGTCGAGCAGCGCCGAACGGCTGTCCGTGCCGGTTTCCTCGTAGTCGTAGAACGAGTTGCTGTAACCGACTTCAAGACTGAACAGCGGCGTCAACTCCGCGCCAAACGTCAGGCCCACCGTGTTGCGGATGTTGTTGCCGTTCGAGCGGAACGGCGTCGTGACGTTCGCCGGATCGAGCACGCCCGGCTCCTGCGACACGGCGAATGAATCCGTCAAATCCAGTTTGTAACGCTCGGGGAAATCATGATGCACCTTGAGGTCGGCCTGATGACTGTGGTCGGCGTCGTTGCCGGGTCGGTTCTCGTAATACTTCAACCCGTAGATGTATCCGAGCGTGAGTTGCGTCGGCCCGAACGTTTCCTTGTAGCCCAGTGACGGGCTAAGTTCGACGCCATAGCTGCTCGCGCGCGGCGTCGCGCTGTGGCTCGGCGCGGTGTTCCAGTTGTCGTCGTAAAAACCGCGCACGGACGCGGAAACATTCCACGGCTTGCTCGTGTCCTCGGCTTGGGCGGGCGCGACGCTGAAAGCGCCGAGCGCGACGAGTCCTGCGGAAGTGGCGAATCGTTTCATAAATTGACTTGGCTCCGCGTTTGTAGGGAATCCAGTCCGGCGCGTCAAACACTAAAACCGCGAAACTCGCGTCGCCTCAATGAAACGTGGCCTTCTCCACCGTTCACTGCTGCACCATCGGTTGCGGGATTTTCTCCCCCATCCGCATCCACTGCCAGAGCGCGTCGAGTTGTTTCGATGTGTCGCCGCCGAGGATGTCGCCGAGCGGGCTTTTGCCTTCCTCGTCAAAATACACGGGCATCTTCGTCGTCGGCTCGACGCGCAGCGGGTTGCGCACCCAGCGCTCGTAATATGCCCGCTGCAACCGCTCCGCCGGCCGCGCGAAGTTCACGCCCTCGGACTCGAACACCTGCGTCGCCTTCTGTTCGCCGACCGCGTGGCACGAGACGCACGAGAAGCCGCCGTCCGTGCCCGCGAGTTTTTGCCCGAACGGCACGGCCTCCATGTTGATCGGCGGCTCGGCGGGCGTCCGCGACGGATAGCCGTGCGACATGGCAAGACCTTCCGCGAGCGCAGCCGCGCGCTCCGGAAACGCCGGCATCCGGTGCGGCACCCATGGACGCGGCTTGTATTTCAACTCACCGGCAAAAAGTTTCGCCATCCACTCCGGCTTCAACTTGCCGCCGACCTTGTCAATCGTTGGAAACCCTTCGAGCTGTCCGTGGCACGCGTTGCAGTTCAACAGCCGCGTCTGCCGTTCGGCGAACTCCACCGGCACGTGACGCGCGAGGGAACTTCGATCCGTGCCGAGCAACGCTTGCAATGCCTCGCGTTCCGCCGCGCTGAAAGAAAATTGCGGCGCCTTGGAATCCGCCTTTGCCTCGGCGGCGAGACAGCCGTCGCTCAACTTCGCCGCTGCGAGTTCCGCGAGTGGTTTCGCCTTGAACTGGTTGTCGAGCTTCAGCGCGTGGCAGTTCAGACAGCCGCTCGATTGAACGAGTTGTTTGCCGAGCGCGATCACCGCTGCGTCTGCGGGTGGGCCGGGCTGCTTTGGCATCGGCGCGAGCGAGGCGAGATGCGCGGCGAGATTTTGAGCCTCGGCATCCGATAGCGGAAATTTCGGCATGTGCGTCCATGCGTAGTGCGCGCCGGGATTCTTCAGAAACACAGCCAGCTCGCCGCCGGGAAATTTTGCGTTGATGTGTGCGAGCGAAATTTTCCCCGGCTCGTCCTTCGCGCCCGGCAGCACGTGACAGCCCGCGCAATGCAGCGACTCGACAAGTTTCTGCCCGGCCTCGCGGGATTCGTCGGCGTTTGCGGCAAGATTGTCGTGCGGGCCTGACAGCGACGCGAGGAACGCCGCCGCGGCCTCGGCGTTTTTCTGCGCGTCCGGTCCACTGAACACGCGCGGCATGTGCGCCACGGCGCGCTGCTTTTTTGGATCGAGAATCCATTCGGCCATCCACGCGAAGTGACGTCGCGCGCCGATACCATCGAAACCCGGCGCGTCCATCGCCAGCTCCGGCGCGCCTGGCGCGGTCGAGTGGCATTTGGCGCAGCGCAACTCAAGGAACAGCTCGCGACCCTTGCGAAGTTTTTCCGCCGTGGCGAGCGTGGCGTCGCCGGGCGCGTGCGTGAGCATGCCGAGCGGAATCGGTTCCCACAAAAAACCCTTCTCCGACCATTGCAGGCGAAGCATCGCGTCGCCGCTTGCGGTGCTGGTGAACGTGGCCTTGAGTGCGTTTGCGCCCTTGTTCAAGCGGATGGGTTTTGTCGGCTCGGTCGATTTCGTGCCGTCGCCGCTTGCGTCGAGCACCACGTTGCCGTTGAGTTCAAGCTTGAGTGCGCCGTTCAGTTCCGCGCGGAACAAAAAGTCGCCGCGCAAATCCGCGAGGATGCTACCCGTCCATGCTGCGGTGAATTTGCCTGCGGAGAGAAACGGTGTCGCAGGCTGACCCGACGGCACGAAAAGCCACACGTTCGGCGCGACGGCGGTGTCGGTCTTGTCTCCGGCGGAATAAGTCACGACGAGGCCCGGCTCGGGCTTGCCAGCGGGCGCTTGTGCGCGTGCCGGGACTGCGGCGCAGAACAAGAACGCGAAGAAAACGTTCAGGCGATTCAACAGATTTTTTCCCATAACAAATCGGGAGCGGTTGCGCGCTCGCCGGAGGTTGTAACTGGGATTGGCCCGTGACTCAAGGCACGACGATCATCGTGCGTCTTGCTGCCGATTTTTTGGAGAACACGGTAATAACTAGCCTTGCCGTCACCCCAGTTAAATGCGTGATTTTCACGCATTTTTCAGCAAATTTTTTGGAAAATCCTTTGACAGCATTTTCCCTGTTCCGATAAACAAAGGGCAACCCATTGGCCCCGGCCATACAACCCTCACGGAAAGGCCCGTCATTTATGAGTCCTGCCGAAGTCCAAAAAAACATCCAGGAGTTGGAATCACTGCAATCACGCCTGCGCCGCTGGCGCGTGGGCGCCACGCTCGCCATCATCGCCATCGTCGTGGTGTGCGTGTGGCGGCTGATTGACGGCGTTAACGGCCTCGTCAGTGCCGGACCGAGACAGGAGGTGTTCCTCGGCGACTTGACCGCGGGGTTGAAGAGCAATGTGGCGCCGGAGGTTCAGAAAATTGCCACGCAGGCCTTTTACGACATCAAGCCCGCCGTCGAGCGCGAGATGCGCAAGCTCAACGACCGCGCCCCCGACGTGGCCGCGGTGCTCAAGAGGGAAACCGAGGCGCTCGTGCACAACCTGCCCGTGCGCGGCGGGCGCGTGCTCGATGCGTCCTTCGGCGGGATGCTGCGCAAGCGCGAGGCCAAAATCCGCAAGATGTATCCCGACGTGACCGAGGAAAAGGTCGCCTCGCTCGTGGTCAACCTCGTCGCCGAGACGCACGACCAGATGAGCAACGTCACCGACACGCTTTTCGCGCAGCACATCGTCGCGCTCAACGGAATCCTTGAACAAGTCTCTGAAATCCAACGCACCGAAAAGGTGAACTCCCAGGAGGAGTTCCCGACGTGGGAGATGGCGTCGCTGGCGATTGACCTGTTGCATGACGAGTTCAAGGACCTCGCCGACTCCGGCGAGGAACCGCACGTCCCGCCCAAACGCGAATCCCGCAACAGAAAGGAGGCCAGACAATGAGCGCCACGCCCGACAACCCGACACCGGTCCCACCCGCAAAACCGATCACCGCCGCCGGCGATTCGGTCGCCGAGCAATATCTCCTCGCGCAAATCCAGAAGACGCGCGCGTCGCTCCGCCGCACGAAAATCACCGGTGCGGTCGCCGCGCTTGTCGTTCTCGGCTACATGGGCTTCGTCACGTCCACGCTGCTGGAATATCTCGAGCCAAAGAGGGCTTCCGACATGGCGACGACGTTTATCTCAAATGAAATCAGCGAGAAAGCCACAGAACTCGCGGGCGATCTCAAGCAAAGGATTCCCGACCTGATCCAGCAACTGCCCGATTTCGCGATGCACCAATTCCCCGTCTATCGCGAGGAAATCGAGAACCGCATCGAACAGGAACTCCGCCAGTATTGCCAGACCACGTCCGCGCAAATGGGCAAACATCTTGATGACTACCTTGACGCGCACGTCACTGAAATCCGCGCCGCGCTCAAGGCCACACAGGATCGCGAGGCCATCCGGCTGCTCGGCCCCGACATCGAGCGCACCATCGTCGAATACCTCGCCGACAAGGGCGACGACGGCGAATCCATCAAGACCAAAATTGACAAGACTCTCGAATCGCTCGGCCGCATCGAGTCACACCTCAAGCGCCTCGCCTATGACAAGGACTTGACGCCGCAGGAGAAGAAAACCCGCCGCATCATCGCCATCCTCACGAGGGCGATGAATGACACGAAGGTCAACACGGCGCCGGAGCCAGCCGTGACAACCGAACCGGCGCTGCCGTTGCCCAAGAAGAAATCGCCCAACGCTGGCGCGGGCAATTAAACGCTCCGCACGCTCTAACTCCGCCGTGCCCGCAAGGCGCGACGGCGTTTTGTTTCCCGTTGAAAAACCCGGCGCGCCTCCGCACGCTCCGCGCATGGAGCATGGCAAGTTTGACTTCGACGTCGCCGTCCTCGGCGGCGGCAGCGCGGGTTACGCGGCGGCACGCACGGCGGCATCCGCCGGGTTGAAGACCGTTGTCATCGAGGGCGGCCGCGAGGTCGGCGGACTTTGCATCCTGCGCGGCTGCATGCCGACGAAGGCGCTCCTCCACGCCGCCGACGTGCTGCACACCGTCCAGCGCGCGGGCACGTGGGGCCTCAAGGCGGAGAACGTCGGCCACGACTTCGCCGCCGTCATGGCGCGCAAGGACGCGATGATCGAGGACTTCGCCAGCTACCGCCGGCAGCAGCTCACGGGCGGGAAGTTTGAGTTCATCCGCGCCAACGCGCGCTTCACCGATCCGCATACGGTCGCGCTCGACACCGGCCGTTCACTCACCGCGAAGAACTTCGTCCTCAGCACCGGCTCGGTCGTCGCGGAGCCGCCGCTGCCGCAGCTCAAGGATGCCGGCTACTTCACCAGCGACGACGCGCTCGCGCTGGCGAAGCTGCCGCGTTCGCTCATCGTGCTCGGCGGCGGCGCGGTGGGCGTCGAGTTCGCGCAATTCTTCCAGCGCTTTGGCGTGCAGGTGACGCTCGTGCAGCGCAGTCCGCATATCCTGCGCGACTTCGACACGGATGCGGCTGAAGTGCTTGAAAAAGTTTTCCGTCGCGAAGGGATGCAGGTGTTCACCAACACGAAGCTCTACAACGCAGGGAAGCGGTTTGATAGCGAGACTAAGTTCGTCGCTTTCCAGCATGACGAGAAATATCGCGAGTTCACGCCGGAGGAAGCAGCCAAGGCAGCCGAAGACCGGAAACGTCTTCCCAAGGAGTTCCAGCCTTCAGACAAGCCTGAAATCATCGAAGTGACGCCGACACACATAACCATCAGGAGTCCAGCAGACATTGCTGGCACTGGTATTGGTTCGTCTAGCAGCGCCAGCATCGAAGCCGATGAAATCCTTTTCGCCCTCGGCCGCGCGCCGAACACCGTCGGCCTCGGTTTGGCAAACACCGGCGTCCGGCTCGACGGCCATTCGCGCATTCTCACGAACGAGCACCAGCGCACGAGCGCGCCGCACATTTACGCCGCGGGCGATTGCTGCGGGCCGCACGAGATTGTTCACATCGCCATCCAGCAGGGTGAGATTGCGGCGCATAACATCGCGCATCCCGACCGGCCGCGCGCGATGGATTACCGGCTGCTCACGCACGTTGTGTTCACCGACCCGCAGATTGGTTGCGTTGGTTTGACCGAGAAGGCCGCGCGCGCGGCGGGCGTGCCGTATCTCGCAGCGAGTTATCCGTTCGCCGACCACGGCAAGTCGCTCATCATGGAGGCGAAGGACGGCTTCGTGAAGCTGCTCGCCGACCCGAAGAGCGGCGAAATCCTCGGTGGCTGTTGCGTCGGGCCGATGGGCGGCGAACTCATCCATGAGATCGTCGCCGCAATGGCCAAGCGCATGACTGTCCACGAACTCGCCGCGATGCCGCACTATCATCCGACGCTCGCGGAAATCTGGACGTATCCGGCGGAGGAACTCGCGGAGAAGATTTGAACTTCACCGATGCCGCGCATCGCGCCCGATTGAAATGCTCCTCGCCTTTCACAAACCTTACGGCGTGCTTTCACAGTTCACGCCCGAGCCCGGCTCGAAGTTCCGCACACTCGCGGACTTCAACTTTCCGCCGCGTGTGTATCCCATCGGCCGTCTTGATGCGGACAGCGAGGGCCTGCTTTTGTTGAGCGACGAGTCTGAGCTGAACGAGCGCCTGCTGCATCCGCGCCACGCGCACGAACGCGAGTATTGGGCGCATGTTGAACGCATTCCATCGGCGGACGCGCTCGCGCAACTTTCGCACGGTGTCGTCATTCAAGGTCGCAAAACTTTGCCGTGCCGCGCGTGGCTGATCGAGCCGCAGCCGCAGATGCCGCCGCGCGATCCGCCAATCCGTTTCCGCAAGAACGTTCCCGACTGTTGGATCGGACTCGAACTCACCGAGGGCAGGAATCGTCAGGTGCGCCGGATGACGGCAGCCATCAGTCATCCAACGTTGCGGCTCGTGCGCGTGCGCATCGGCGGATTCCTCCTCGGTGATTTGAAGCCCGGCGAATGGCGTGAACTTTCCGCAAGTGATCGCGCTGCGGCACTCGGAATTCACCAGTTCTAGGGTTAAAACCCGAGGCAATTACTTTGACCCGCCCCGAAACTTTCGTTATCGTCTGACGTTTGCAAATCATCGGCATTTGACAGGCTGCGCATGGGTTTCACCTCGATTAAAAACGTCTTCGCACGCGCGTCGCTGGCCACCGAGGGCCAGTTTGAGACGTGGAGCAGGGGGTGGCGCGCGGCGGTGGAAGGCGGCTCGAACGAGTCGCTGCTCGCCTTCATGTGCCGCGAGGCGGGACTGACCGAGGATGTGTTCCTGCAAAAACTCGGCGCGGCGATGAACGTGCCGTGCGTGGACGTGGCGCACGCGACGATTGAACCCGAGGCGCGCGACAAAATCGCGACGAAGGTCGCCTTCCAACACGCGGTGATGCCGGTGAAATTCGAGAACGGCGTGCTCACGGTCGCGACGCACAACCCGTTCGACACGGCGATGCTCAACGCGGTGCAGTTCGACGCGCATGGGCCGGTGCAACTCGCGCTCGCGCCGCGCACAGAAATCGAGAAGGCGCTCAAGAAGCACTACGGCGTCGGCGCCGAAACGCTCGAGGAAATCGAGGACGACGAGCCGGTCGAGATCATCGTCGGCTTCGACAAGGAAATCACCGGCGACGACCAGGAGGCGAGCGTCATCAAGTTCGTCAACCAGATCATCTGGGAGGCGTTCAAGGATCGCGCGACAGACATCCATTTCGAGCCGGCGGAGGACGAGCTGCGCATCCGCTACCGCATTGACGGCATTTTGCACCAGACGCCGATGCCGCCGCAGTTGAAGAAGTATCAGGCCGCGATCATCTCGCGCATCAAGGTGATGAGCGGCATGAACATCGCCGAGAAGCGCCTGCCGCAAGACGGCCGCATCAATGTCCGCATCAAGGGCGAGGAAATTGACATCCGCGTCTCGACGGTGCCGACGGTCTATGGCGAGAGCGTTTCGCTGCGCCTGCTCACGCGCGGGAAGATTTTCTTCAGCCTCGACAAGCTTGGTTTCCCGCCGGACGAGGAGTCGGCCATTCGCGATCTCATTCTCAAGCCGCACGGCATTTTGCTCGTCACGGGGCCGACCGGTTCCGGCAAGTCCACGTCGCTCTACGCGTTCCTCAGCTCCATCAACTCCGTCGCGAAGCGCATCATCACGATCGAGGAGCCGGTGGAATATGAGCTGAAGGGCATCAACCAAATCGCCGTGCGCTCGGACATCGGGCTGACGTTCGCGATGGGTTTGCGCCACATTTTGCGCCAGGACCCGAACGTGATCATGGTCGGCGAAATCCGCGACCTCGAAACGGCGGAGATTGCGATCCGCGCGGCGCTCACGGGCCATCTCGTCTTCAGCACGCTCCACACGAACGACGCGCCGAGCGCGTTCACGCGCCTCATGGACATGGGCATCGAGCCGTTCCTCGTCGCGTCGTCGGTCGAGGCTGTGATGGCGCAGCGCCTTGTGCGCACGATCTGCCCGATTTGCAAGGCCGAGCAGAAAGTCGAGCGCAGTTATCTTCAGCGCATCGGTTTTCCAGCGGATGAAATTGAGACGGCGAAATTCTGGAAGGGCACCGGTTGCGAAGAGTGCCGCCAGCTCGGTTATCAGGGCCGCATGGGCATCCATGAACTTCTCCTCGTCAACGAGGCGCTCCGCCCGCTCATCATGAACCGCGCGCCCGCCTCGACCATCGCGCACGAGGCCATCAAGCAGGGCATGAAGACGCTGCGCGTGGACGGCTGGCGCAAGGTCCGCGGCGGTGTCACCACCATCGAGGAAGTCATCCGCGTCACGCAGACCGAGGAGCACCTCAAGTCGCTCATGGAAGACAGCCGCACCGAAATCTGGACGAAGGACGGATGAACCCGCCGTGAAGCATACCACGCCCACATCCTGCAACGTGTTCCAGCTCGGCGACGAGCGACGAAGCGTGTGGCGCTTCTCGACCTCAGGCACCAGGGCCGACCCGGCCGGTGAAAACATCGCCGCGCTCGACAAGGCGCTGCCTTCAAGCTGGGTGCAGAAAAGCTGGCAGCATTATCTCCAGCCCAAGCTCAACATCGCTTGGCTGCCGGCCGACCAGGTTTTTCTGCGCGTGTTGCATTTGCCGAAGTGCGATCCCGCCGAGCTGCCGCAGATGATCGAGTTCCAGCTCGAAAAAATCTCGCCGCTGCCGCTCACGCACATGGAATGGAGCTTCGAGCGGGTGCCGTATCACGGCTCGGTGCCGACGGACTTGCAGACGGTCATCGTGTGCATCGCCGCGCGCGACGCGGTCGGGGCGTTCCTCGGCCGGCTCGAGGGATTCGGCTTCCGCGCCGACCGGCTCGAAGTGCCCATGCTGCACCAGTTGCTCGCGACGGAGATCGAGGACGACGGCGCGTGGATTTATCCCTTCACCCACGGCGGCAGGACGGGCTGCCTCGTCGCGTGGTGGCACGACGGCGCGTTGCAAAATCTCGGCATCGTGAACCTCACCTTGCCTGAGAACTGGCCGCAGGAACTCGGCGCGCACCTCGACGCGACGGTGTGGGCCGGCGAACTCGAGGGCTGGCTCACTTCGCCGCCGCACTGGCATCTCGTTGCCGACAAGGAAACTGCCTCGGCTTGGGAGCACATTCTTTTTGCGCACACCGAGGAAAGCATCGCCGTTCACGAACCGCTCGGTGACACGCGGCTCGCGGCCGAGAGCGCGCGTCGCGCTGCGAGTGGCGAGAGTCACGCGAATCTGCTGCCCGCCGATGTCGCCAAGCGCTACGCCTCGCAGCTCGCGGACCGCGTGTGGATGCGCAGCCTCGGCGCGCTGTTCCTGCTCTATCTCCTCGGCGTTGTCGCCTATCTCGTCGCGCTGAACCTGCTCCAGTTCCAGAAGACCGACCTCGACAGCAAGGTCGCGAGCATGAGCGGCAGCTACACAAACGCCGTCGTGCTCAAGCAGCGCATTGACGTGCTCAAGGAGCAGGTCTCGCTCAAATACGCCGCGCTCGAAGGGTTGAAGGCCGTCTCCGAGCGGCTGCCCGAAGGTCTGACGCTGACGGATTTTGCGTTCACGCAGGGGCAGCGTTTCACGCTGCGCGGCACCGCGCCGGCGGCCGACGTGTCGAAGATCACCGATTTCATCGTGGCGCTTGGCAAGGCGCAGGTGAACGGCCAGCCGCTTTTCGCCTCGGTCGGAACGCCGAGCATCGGCGTCGCGCCCGGCACGGCGATGAACAGTTGGACCACGACGCTCGAACTGCGTGGCGTTGAAACAAAATGAAGGAACTGCTCGACAAGGCCACGCGCGCGCTCGGCATCAACGCCGATCCGCAGACGGTGCTTTACGTCGCCATCGGCGTCGCAGTCGTGCTGCTGCTTGGCGTGTTCGCTTGGCTTGCGTCCCGACGCGCCGCAAAAAATCAGGCAAGTAGTCCTGCCGTTGCCGTCGCGCGCCGGAGCATTTTCGACCAGATCGGGTTGTCCGTGTTTGAGAGGCGTCTCGTGATGGCCATCTTCGTCGTGCTCTTTGCGGTGCTCCAGTGGTGGTTCGTTTTCCCCGAGTTCAAAAAGTGGGGCGAGTTGAAGGCCGCAATGCAAAAGGCCGACGAAACGATTCGGAAATATCAGCCCGAAATTGACAAGCTTCCGGCCTACAAGACGGAAGTGGCGAAACTGGAGGACGAAGGCTCCAAGCTCGCCAGCTATGACGTGGCCATCCAGCTTTTGCGCATCGTGCAGGGCCAGGTCGCCAAAAGCGGAGTGCAGGCGCAGAACTACATCCCCAGCCAGCCGCGGCCCGCGCGCGGGAACGATTTCTTCGAGGAACAATCGCTTAGCGTGAGTTTCTACAACACCGGTGACAAGGAGCTGCTCGACTTCCTCGTCGCCCTCAGCGCGGACAACTCGATGTTCCGCGTCCGCGAGCTGACAGTGCGGCCCGACCAGAGCGGCATGAAGCTCATGGGTTCCGTCACTGTCGTGGCCACTTACCAGAAGGTCGTCGCTCCGAGGACCGCATCCACCACACCCACTCAGCGCAAACCATGAAAGCGAAGCTCACCCTCACGCTCGCGCTGGCGCTCGCCGCCGGCCTTCACGCGCAAGACAAGGCCGCGCCCGCTGCGCCCACGACAACGCCCGCCGGACAGCCCGTGCCCGCGGCGGCAACGAACCGGCTGCCGCCGTCCGCGAAGGCCGCCGCCGCGCCGATGCCGGTGATTCCCGCCAACGCCACCAATGCGCCCGCCCGCCCGCCCGGCCTGCCGCCATTGCCCGCGACTCCGTTGTCGCCAAGCGCAAAGGCCGCGCCGACGCTTGTTATCACACCGACCGCGCCAAATGCCGACACGAACAGCGCAGCAGGCACGACAGCGGGTTCGATGTCGAAGCCCGATTCCTTCTCGCGTCTTTCAGTTTTTGCGCCGCAAAGTGGGACGAACGTGTTGAAACGCCCCCTATGGCTCAACAACATGGACCTTGATCAAGTGCTCGAAACCTATGCTGAACTCACCGGACGCACTGTGTTCAAGGCTCCGGCCGTGGTCGGTAAGACGCAAATCACGCTCAAGGCGCAGACGCCGTTGACCGTTGCGGAAGCCATTCAGGCCATTGAAACCATGATGGCGCTCAACGGCATCGTGGCCATTCCGATTGGAGAAAAATTCGTCACCATCACGGTGCAAGCCAGCGCGCCGCAAGAAGCGGCGGCCTTCAACACTTCAACCAACGTGACCGACCTGCCCGAGGCCGGCCAATACATCACCAAGGTGATCCAGTTGAAGGAGGTGAAGCCGAGCGAAATCGTGCCCATCATTCAACCGTTCGCCAAGATGCAGGGCGGCATCCTGCCGATTGACACGACTCAGGTGCTCGTGATCCGCGACTACGCGATCAACGTGAAACGCATGATGGAGTTGATCGAGAAGATTGACCAGGCTGTGCCGCTGGAGGAGAACATGAAGGTCTTTCCCATTCGCTACGCGCTGGCGAGCGAGGTGGCGTCGGTGCTCAGCACGCTCACGAGCGCGGGCGGCTCCGGCGGCTTCGCGCCAACGGGCGCGGCGTCAACAAGGCGCAGCGGCATCCGCCAGCAGACGCCCGGCGGCGGATTGGCCACCGGTTTTCAAGGAATCAACACGGGCGCGCCGGGGTCCGCCTCGCCGTATGGCGCAGTGCCGGGCGCAGTGCCGGGCGCGCTTCCGCAGCCCACGCAGCCGAACGCGGCCGCGTCGAGCTTTCAGAACCGGCTCCAGCAGATTGTGAACCGGGCAGCCACCGGCGGGACCGGCGCCGGGCAGTTGCTTGGCGCGGCGCGCATCATTCCCTACGAGCGCAACAACTCCATCCTCGCCATCGGCACGAAGCAGGAATTGGAAATGGTTGAGAAACTCATCAACGAACTCGACAAGGTGCAGAAGCAGGTGCTCATCGAGGCGCTCATCCTCGAAGTCACGCTTGACACCCAGAAAAACGTCGGCATCTCGGCCGCGCAGAATCAGAAGAGCCTCAACGGCATCATCAGCAGCCGCGGCGCGTCGCGCACGGACGCCATTTTTGCGTCGGGCCTGACGAATGTCGCCAACCAGGGGCTGCCGCAGGGCTTCAGCTATTTCGCCAACATCGGCAAGAGCTGGGAGGTCGCACTCCAAGCCATCGCGACAGACAGCACCGTCAACGTCCTTTCGCGCCCACGCATCCAGACCTCGCACGGCGAAGTGGCGACGTTCTTCGTCGGCGATACCGTGCCCTACATCAACTCCACCTACGCCAACCTCGGCGGCACGCCCACGTCCAGCTACACGCAGAAGGACATCGGCATCCAGCTCTCCGTCCAGCCGCTCATCAACGAGGACGGACTCGTCGTCATGGACATCGTGCAGAACATCGAGCAGCTCGGCACGACGCAGAAGATTGATAACAATGACGTGCCCACCACAACCAAGCGCCAGGCGCAGGCCCGCGTCGCCGTGAAGGACGCGGACACCATCATTCTCGGCGGATTCATCTCAACGCAGAAAACGAAATCGAGCACGGGCATTCCCGGTTTGAAGGACATTCCCTATCTCGGCACGCTCTTCCGTTCAACCAGCGACCGCACCAAGCGCGTCGAGTTGATCATGCTCATCCGCCCGACCGTGCTGCCCACGCCCGATGTTGCCGCCATCACCGCCACGCAGGAACGAGGGAAACTCAGCGGCGTCGAACGCGCCGTGAAGGACATCCAGGAGGAAGACCGCATCAGCGCCGAAAAAAACAAGCGCGAGCTTGAGAAGCGCGAGCGCGGCCTTCAGAAGTGACAGCGCGGTTTCGGCCTCACCTCCGCCCGTCATACCACAACGGGCACGTCTCGCGCCGGCGCAACCCGCGCCCCAGCCCCAGCGTCGTCCGCAGCATGAACACGAAGTGCTCGCGCTTTGAGTAGAGGTGCAGCTTGCGGCCTGACGTGACGATCGGATGCCGGTGCAGAATCACCACGCGCTTGCCGCGCGCGCGCGCCAGTTTCTTGAGCCTCTGGCTGAATTCGATTTCCTCGCTCGCGAACAATTCCTGGCTGAACCCGCCCAGTTCACGGAACGCCGACGCCTCGCAAAAAACGAACGATCCCGCAGCCCAGCGGTTCAGCCGGCTGATGCTGTTCCACAGGCCGACGACAAATTGCGCGACGAAATGATGTTCATCCATCCGCACCGTCGCGCCACCGCCGAGCACGCGCCCGCTTTCGATGGCTTTGCCGACGGCGGCGAACAGCTCGCGCGGCGGATGCGAGTCCGCGTCCACAAAAATGAGCCAGTCGCCGCTCGCGGCTGCCGCGCCGGAGTTGCGCGCGCGGGCGATCTGGTTCACCGGCTCGAAGACAACCTTCGCGCCCGCGGCGCGGGCCAGTTCCGCCGTGCGATCGGTCGAATTGTTGTCGCACACCACGGTTTCGCTCTCCCAGCCGAGCTGCATGAACGCGCCGGTTGCGGAGGCAAGATGCGCGAGCGTGCCGGGCAGGAGCTTCTCCTCGTTGAACGCCGGCACGATGATGGAGACTTTCACGCGCGCAGTGTGGCAGGAAGCAGGGGCGCGGACAATGGGCTTGCGGCGGGGCCGCTCATCGGCTATTTCCAAAGCAAGCAGACCGATCTTGCAATGAAATACAGCATTCATTTTACAATTCTTCTTTGCGCGCTCATTTGTTTTGCTGGATGTCACAAGAAAGAAACAAATTCAACTGTCGGCACCGAAGGCACACCTGGATCGAAAGCTGAACCAGCGCCTGTTTCCGCAACCCCTGATCCGCCTCCAAAAAATCTGCCCCCGGGGATGAAACTGCCGCAGCGGCCGACGCAGAAATCATGGAAAGACCAGACGGAAGTCGAGAAGTTGACTCAGTTGGACTACTGGCTCAACCGCCACCAGTATGGGGACCAGGGAGAACGCTCCCTAATCGCGTCTCAAATCAGGGGTGCCGGGCTGACTTCGGATGAAAAGAAGGAATTGGAATTGATGCGCAAGCGGTATGGCTACGCGCCGATCAGTTACTGAAGCACTGTATCGCCTCGACGAGCGTCAATGCCCGGCGGTTCCACTGTAACCAGTTTTTCCACTGAACGGGCTGCACCAAGTGCGAGTGCGGCTGTTTGGGGCCGCTGGTGCCGGGGTCACAGGAACAGTGAGTCTGTTGCCAGAGATCAGATTCCAATCCGCTATTTTCATGAACTCGGCACTTCCGTCAATGGAACCTGTCAATGCACCGATGACGTGACGGGTGCTTACTGCTTCATCAGGGAAATTGGCACCATCGTTCCAGTAGCCAGCGGGTCCAAGTTCGCTTTGCTCCCACATAATAATGTCTTGCTGGGTAAAGAACTGCACAGTGCGGGCGGTGGGAGCGGCTTGGTTGGGGATGATCTGCCCATAAAACTTGTAGCCAGTTATCGCGCCGTTCATGCAATAGCTGGACAGCTTTTGGGCGCGTGGATTGATGAGCACAGGATCCTTGAAATCCAACGGGCAACGATAGCTGTTCGTCGCCTTGAGATAGGACCAAAGCGCGCCCTGCGTGATGTCGAACGTGACCGGACTGTTCGCCCCACCCGCCGCAGCGGTGTTCCTGTAGAGCCAACCCATCCAGTCCCCGCCGTAGTTGTCCCAGTTGTTGAACGTCATCTTGTCATCGTTTTCATCCGCGTAGATTTTGAGGGAGAGAAGCATCTGCTTGAAATTGTTCACGCACGCGGCGCGCGCCGACTGCTTCTTGGCGTTGGCCAGGGCAGGCAGCAACAGGCCCGCGAGTATCGCGATGATGGCGATGACGACGAGCAATTCGATCAGGGTGAACGCACCGATGCGGGCGTGACGAAATGCGGTTGGCTTCATACAAACCAGTCTGCTGATTGGACTTCTGATTGGACTTCGAGTGAAAATAACCAACTAATGATGCGTGTCAATGCTGAAACTCACGCTGCCGCAACTTTCTTGCACGGCTCGCCTTCGTTGACGGTCGGGTTTTCAGGGCGGCCCTTGTAGCTATAGGTGAGGCGGAGGTTTTCAAGGCCCATCAACCACAGAATCGTCGCGTGCAGGTCGTGCACGTGCAGGCGTTCCTCGACGGCGTGCAAGCCCATTTCGTCCGTCGCGCCGATGACCTGGCCGCCCTTCACGCCGCCGCCGGCCATCCACATGGTGAAACCGGTCGGGTTGTGGTCACGGCCGTTGCCCTTCTCGCTCATGGGCGTGCGGCCAAATTCACCGCCCCACACGACGAGCGTTTCGTCAAGCAGACCGCGCGATTTCAAGTCCTTCAACAGGCCGGCGATGGGTTTGTCCGTCTCGCGGAAGCGGTCGCCGTGGTTTTGCTCGATGTTCGAGTGCGCGTCCCACTTGCTACCCGCGCCGCTGTAGAGCTGCACGAAGCGCACGCCGCGCTCGACGAGCCGGCGCGAGAGCAGGCACATGCGGCCGAAGGTCGCACAGTCCTTGTCGTCGAGTCCGTAGAGCTGCTTCGTCACCTCGGTTTCGTGCGAAATGTCCACCGCGCTGGGCGCCTCGGCCTGCATGCGGAAGGCCAGTTCATAGGCGGCGATGCGCGCGTCGAGTTCCGACTGCTGCGCACGGGCGGCGGCGTGGCTGCGGTTCAGCGAGTTGAGGAAGTCGAGCTTGCCGATCTGTTCTGCCTCGCCGACGCCCTCGGGCGTGTTGAGGTTCGCAATCGGCTCCGTGCCCGGCAAAATGCGCGTGCCTTGATAAACGGCGGGCATGAAGCCCGCGCCCCAGTTGCGCGGGCCGTTGACAACGGTGCCGTTGTTGTCCTGCATCACGACGAACGCGGGCAGGTTTTGGTTGAACGAGCCGAGGCCGTAGCTGACCCACGCGCCGAGCGAGGGCCGGCCCGCAAGGATGCTGCCGGTGTTCATCTGGCATACGCCGTTGGAATGGACGATGCCGTTGGCCCAGCAGGAGCGCAGCACAGCGAGGTCGTCGGCGCTTTCGGCGACGTGCTTGCACCAGTCTGAAATCCACAGGCCGCTCTGGCCGTATTGCTTCCACTCGCGCTTGTCGGGGAAGACCGGCGAATTGTATTCGCCCATTGCGGTGATGAGTCCCTTCGTGAAGCCCGGCGGCAGCGGCTTGCCCGCGAGTTTTTTCAATTCCGGCTTCGGATCGAAGGTGTCGAGATGCGACGGCCCGCCTTCCATGAAAAGGAAGATGACGCTCTTGGCGCGCGGCGCAAAGTGCGGCGCGCGAGGCGCAAGAGGATTGACCAGGTCGGCGCGCGAAGGACCGGCGAAGGTGTTGTCACGCCCGACCAAATAACTCAATGCCAGACTGCCAAAGCCCGCGCCCGTCTTCGCGAGGAAATCGCGGCGCGTAACGGCCCAGTCAACCTTGTTGCAGCCAAACTTGGTCATAACAATCAATCGACGTAAACAAACTCGTTTGCGTTCAGCATCACGTGGCAGAAGTCGGCCAGTGCGGCGGCGCGTGCCTGTGCCGCGGATTTTGCGGCGGCGGCCTTTGCATTCGGCACGATGTCGTTGCCGTTTTTCGAGGCGTCCTTGAACGCGCTGGGCCGGGCCTCAAACTGCCAGTAGCCGGCGGTCTTCTCCGTCGCGGCGTCGTGGTTGATCAGCAGTTCGTCGGTCGTGAGCGCGCCGTTCGAGAGCCGCACGTCGTCAATCATGCCGTCGAAGCCGCCGGACTTCGCGCTGCGCCCGCCGATGTTGAGCGCGAGATGGTTCGCGAAGCCGCCGGTGATCTGGTGAGGCACCTTCACGACGGAGAGCGGCTCGTCGTCGTTGCCGAGGTCCTTCACATAAAACGTCACCTCGCCAAACTCGGCCGAGGTCGCGAGCTTCACCGACGCGGCGACGAAGTAAGGCTTGCCGAGCGTGAGCACCTGGTCGGAGAAAATCGCCTCCTCGCCGAAGGAACCATCCTGCTTCGTGCCGATGATCTGCAGCACGAGCGTCTGCGGCTTGCGGCGCGAACCCTTGCCGGTGATGGCGAAACCCCAGCCGGGTTTTTTGATGTCCGCGTTCCACTTCGCCGCGATGGTGCGGACGACTCCGCCGGTGTCCACGGAGCGCACGAGCACGCAGGACTCAATGGTGAAGTCGCCGTTCGGCAGAGTCGGGCTGTCCGGCACGCTCAGGCTCTCGCCGCCCATTTCCGGCGAGATCACCGCAGCCACGCCATCGCGATACGGCATCTTTTCTGTTGCAATTGGAGCGGCGGAAGCGACCGCGCCCGCACCAAGCCGCGGCATCTGGTCGCGGATGAATTTCAGCGCGGCGGATTTTTCCGCCGGCCCCGGCTCGCGACCAAAGGCGAGCCGATACGCGCCGCCGACCATTTCATCGTCGCTGCTCGGATACATTTCCTCGAGGCGCTTCGCGAAGGCCTTCGCGTGGCGCAGCATCATCTGGCTGTTGAAGAGCAGCAGCGCCTGCGTGGGCGTGGTGGTCGTGTTGCGTTGCGCAACGCTGCCGAAGGACTCGGCGAGGTCGAACACGTCGAGCAGCGGGTCGCGCGAGTTGCGCAGCACCTTGCTGTAAATCGTCCGGCGCGGCGTGAGGAAATCCGTGCTCGGGCCGCCAGCCTGCTCCAGCTTCAGCTCACCGGTGACGGAGAGAATCGTGTCGCGAATCTGCTCGGCTTCGAGACGGCGCACGTTACCGCGCCAGAGCAGGCGGTTCTCGGGATCCTTCGACTGAGCGATGTTTTGCGGTGCGACATGCGAGCTTTGGCGATACGCCGCGCTGGTCACGATGAGGCGGTGGATTTTTTTCACGCTCCAGCCGTTTTCGACGAACGTCGCGGCAAGCCAGTCGAGCAGCTCGGGATGCGACGGTTTTTCGCCGAGCTTCCCGAAGTCGCTCGTGTTTGCCGCGAGGCCGCGTCCGAAGTGCCATTGCCACAGCCGATTTACCATGACGCGCGCCGTGAGCGGATTTTCCGGCGAAGTCATCCAACGCGCGAGTTCGCTGCGGCGTCCGGTTGAGTTGGGAAGCGGTTTTACCGTCGCGGGTTTTTCGTCGAGCACGGTGAGGTAGCCCGGCTCGACGGCTTCGGGCTTGCTTCCCTTGGGCACGACGGTCGGCGGAGCGACGGGGCCGACATCCGTCGCGGTCAACACGGACGGCAACGGTTCGGGCCGGAGCTTGTCGAACTCGGCGAGTTTTTTGCGCAGCGCGATGACCTTTTCCTTTGCGTCGCCTTTGAGCTTCGCGTCAATGCGGTCAAACTCATAAGTCACCTGCCGATACGCCAGCTCCGCGATCTGGTGCTCGTAAGGCGCGCGTTCAGCCACGGGCTTGCGCATCATCTCCTGGATGTCCACGATGAACTTGTCCACCATGTCTTTTTCGGCGCGCTTCTTCACCGGCGCGAGGAGCTTCTCCAGGTCGGCGCGGATGTCGGCCGTGGCGTCCTCCCATTTTTGCAACTTCGCCGCGTAGTCCGCGCGCTGTTGCGCCGTGGCGAGCGTGATGTCATCGCGCATCAGAATCGGCGCGAAGAACGCCTGTAAGCGGTAGTAATCCTTTTGCAAAATCGGGTCGAACTTGTGGTTGTGGCAGCGCGCGCACTGAAGGCCGACGCCGAGGAACGCGTCCGCAGTCGTGTCGGTGAGGTCGTTGAGGATGCCCTTCCACTGCCCCTCGACGTTGCGGTTGTTGTATTCGTAAATGCCATGGCGCAGATAGCTCGTGCCCGCAAGCGCGCCGGGGTCGTCGGGAAAAAGCTCATCCGCGGCAAGCTGCTCGCGCACGAAACGGTCGTAAGGCTTGTCATCGTTGAACGACTTGATGACGTAGTCGCGGTAACGCCACGAGTTGGGGCGGTAATCGTCCGCCTTGTAACCGTCGCTCTCGGCGTAGCGCACGAGGTCGAGCCAGTGCCGCGCCCACTTTTCGCCGAAGCGCGGACTTGCGAGCAGTTTGTCCACGAGCCGTTCATAAGCGTCGGTCGAAGTGTCCGCCAGAAACTCATCCACTTGCGCGGGAGTCGGCGGCAAACCGACGAGGTCGAAATAAACCCGTCGAACGAGCGTCACGCGGTCCGCCTCGGCGGACGGCTTGAGGCCCGCGTCGTTCAACTTCGCAAGGATGAAGCGATCAACGTCGTTGCGCGCCCAGCCGTTGTCCTTCACTTGTGGCGGCGCAGGTTTGCGCACGGGCTGATAGGACCACCACTTCCTGTCGTCATCGGTGATCTGGCTCGATGCGCGCTTCGGTAGCGATGTCTGAGAACTCGCGCCCGGCCACGGCGCGCCGATTTTCACCCACTGTTTCAGTGTTTCGATTTCGGACGCCGCGAGTTTTTTCTTTGGCGGCATCTGCAAGTCCGGGTCCGCGCCGGACACGGCTTTGATGAGCAGGCTTTTTTCCGGCTGGCCGGGCACGATGGCCGGGCCGGTGTCGCCGCCCTTGAGCGCGCCGGCGAGCGAATCAAGCACGAGGCCGCCTTTGATTTTCTCCGCGTCGTGAGAATGGCACTTGAAGCAGCGCTCCGCGAGAAGAGGACGGATTTTCTGCTCAAAAAACGCGGCTTGCTCCGTCGTCGGCTTCGCCGCGCCGAGGCAGAGTGCGTTGCCGGCAAAAATCAAACCGGCCAGGACAAACGATGTGGCAACACGAATACGCACAGTGCTCAGAAAATTCTCCGCGAACTTACCGTGCCGCCTCAACCCCGGCAAGACCCGTTGTGATTGACAAACACCGGCCGCGCCCGCATCGTAGGCAAGCATTTAATCCACTGTCCTATGAAGACGCCGACCATTGCAACCGCCGCCGCGCTCCTCGCGCTCACCCTCAGCGCCTTTGGCAGCGCGCAAGTCATGATCAAGCAGCGCGCCAAGGAAGTCGCGCGCCCCGGTGACCCGAACAACAAGGGTCCGGGCAGGGTCACGCCAAACGGCACGCCGGCAAACACCGCGGGCGGCGTCGCGGCCGCTGCGCCCATTGTGCCGCCGGCCATCACCAAACTTGCAGCCGACATCGCGTCCATCCGCTCGCAGGCCGAAGTGTCGCCCGAAATGAAGCAGCAGCTTGCCGCCGACCTCATCGCGTGCGCGCAGGGTTTCAAGCCCAACGGCGAAACCATCACCAAGCTCGCGGGCGACCTCGCCACCGCGCTCTCGGACAAAAAGATTTCCATGCAGGAACAGGCCGCGCTGGCGCGCGATGTCGGGACAATGTTCAACAGCGCGAATGTCCCGCTCGCTGATGCGCAGGCCGCGCTCAATTCCATCAAGGACGTGCTGCTCGCCGCCAGCGTCAGCAAGCCGGACACCCAGATGATCGTCAACGATTTCAAGGGCGTCTTCGCCGAGGCGCAGCGGGCAAAGAAATAACGCCCGGCGCGTGCCTCCATTTGTCATCAAGGGGCCGAAGCGGGAATTTCCCGTTGTCACGCCGCTGTTGATGCTCCTCGTCCTCGCGGCGCTCTGGTATGTCGGCTGGCCCGAGCCGCCTCGACGCCTCCAGCCGAGCGGCGACCGCGTTCGCGCCGCGCTTACCAATGTCATCGAATCCCAGCTCGCCGCGTTTCGCGTGGATGACTTTGCGCGCGCCTACACTTTCGCCGCGGCGCCGATTCAGCGGCAGTTTCAAGCGGCTGATTTTGAAACGATGGTGCGGCGCGGCTACCCGTCCATCGCGGACTCCGAGTCGGCCAGCTTCGGCATCGCACTTGACAATGGCCGCGAAGCCGTCGTGCTCGTCTCGGTCCGTGGGAGCGACCATCGCACCGCGCGTTACAACTACCTGCTCGTCCGCGAAAAGGGCGTTTGGAAAATCACCGGTGTCGTTGAAGCTCCGCCGCCTGCGGGCGTGCTTTGAAGTGCCCGATGCCGCGTGAATTTGCGCGAGCCTGCGGCGTCCGAAGCACTTTGATTCCAATGCGCATCCGACTCACCGCCTTCGCCTGTTTCCTCGCCGTTTCGCTTCACGCACAGACCGTTCTCGTGAAACCCTACGTCCAGCCCGGCCCCGGCTCCACGCTCACCGGCCAGGACGCAAAGGTTCTCCTTTGGATGACCGACCAGAAGCCGGGCGAGTTCGCGGTCGAGTTTGGCGCGACGAAAAATTTCGGCCAGACCGCCGCGCCCGAACGCACGCCGCTCGACCTGAACACGAACCAGCATTATTTCCGATACACGGCGGCGCTTGGCAATTTGCCGTTCGACAGCGAAATTTTTTATCGCGTGAAGCTTGGGAAAAAAGTCGTGCGCGAAAGTTCGTTTCGCACGCGCGCGACGGCGGAGAAGCCGGTGCGATTTATCGTCGTCGGCGACGCGGGTGCGGGCACGAAGGAGCAGCGGAAACTGGCGTTTGAAATGGCAAAGACGAAGCCGGACTCGCTGTTCATCGTCGGCGACATCGTCTATACGCGCGGCCGCGTCGCGGAATACATGACGAACTTCTGGCCCGCCTACGACAACACGGACAAGGCCGCGCCCACGCTCGGCGCGCCGATAATGCAGAGCGTGACGTTTCACGCCGTGCTCGGAAATCACGATGTCGGCGCGACGAATCTCGCGAAAGTGCCGGACGGCTTCGCGGCATTTTACTTTTTCACCTCGCCGACGAACGGTCCCGGCATCGGGCCGTGGGCCGCGCCGATCGCGGGCGAGCCGGCGCAGGTCGCCGCGTTTCACAAGGCCGCCGGGGCCGCGTGGCCGGCGCTCGGCTACTACTCGTTCGACAACGGACCGGCGCACTTCGTCTGCCTCGACGCAAACCGCGCCGTGGCCGCGACGAACGCCGTCGTCCGCAAATGGATCGAGGACGACCTGCGTGGCACAAGGCAGCCGTGGAAGTTCGTGCTGTTCCACCAGCCCGGTTTTCATTCGTCGTGGAGCCACTACAGCGAGCAGCGGATGCGCCTGCTCTCGCCGCTCTTCGAGGCGTGCGGCGTGGATGTCGTCTTCGCCGGGCACGTGCATAATTACCAGCGGTCGAAGCCGCTGAAATTTGCGCCCGCCGAGGACAAAGTGGGTTTGCGTGGGCGCGTGGACGGCACGTTCACGCTCGATGAAAAATTCGACGGCAAAATCACCACGCGGCCAAACGGCATCATCTACGTCGTCAGCGGCGGCGGCGGCGCGAAGCTCTACGATCCCGACTACACGAATGATCCGGAGGCATGGAAGGTGAACACGCCGGAGAACTGGGCGCCGTTCACGGTGAAGTTCATCGGCGACCGGCACTCTTTTTCGCTCGTCGAACTGGAGAAGCAGAAGTTCACGCTGCGGCAGATTGACGACGACGGGCTGGAAGTGGACCGCATCGTCATCACGAAGTAAAAACGTGGAGCGGTGATATTCTTGTCGCCGAACGTGCACGACAAGAGCGTCGCCTCTCCCTCCGTTCCACTGGGGTCAAAGTTTGCGAATCTTTTCCAACAGTCCCGTGGTCGAACGACCCGGCATGCCGGGGACGATGACGATGCGTCCGCCCATGCTTTCAACAAGGCGTCGCTCGTCCTGATTAATGGTGTCGAGCGTGTTGTCGTCACCCTTGGCATAGATGTCCGGCTGCGCAAGTTTGAGGAAATTCTCTGCGGTCACTTCACCGAAGACGCATACGGCGTCCACGCACGCGAGCGAGGCGAGCACGAGCGCGCGGTCGTCTTCGGCGTTCAACGGACGCGCTGGACCTTTGAGCTGGCGGACGGAGCTGTCAGCGTTCACGCCCACCAGCAGCGCATCGCCGAGGTTGCGCGCCGCTTCGAGATAGGCGGCGTGGCCGGCGTGGAGAATGTCGAAGCAGCCGTTGGTGACAACGAGCCGTTTACCGTCGCGCCGCTGCGAATCGCGCCACGAAGCAAGCGCGGCGTGCGAAAGGATTTTTTCGCGGCAGTTCATCTGCGTCACGAGCCGAGGCGCCCGTCGAGCCAATACACGGTCATCTTGCCCTTGCCCTTGACCTCGATGAGGCCGCGTTTGGTGAAGCGATACTTGTTCTTGATGCGTTCGTAGGTGGCCTCGGTGATCTGGATGGCGTCAGGCTCGCCCTGCGCCTCCATGCGGTTGGCGATGTTGACGGTGTCGCCCCAAAGGTCGTAGATGAATTTCTTCCTGCCGATGACTCCGGCGATGACCGGGCCGGTGTTGATGCCGATGCGCAGATGCACGTCCATGCACGCCTCGCGGTTGAAGTCCGTGACTTGGTCGCGCATCCGCAGTGCCAGCTCTGCGACGGCCTCAGCGTGGTTCTCCATCAATATCGGCAGGTTGCCCACCGCCATGTAGGCGTCGCCGATGGTCTTGATTTTTTCGAGGCCGAGCGCGGCGGCGAGCAGGTCGAAGCGAGAAAAAATCTCGTTGAGCAGCATCACGACTTCGGTGGGCTTGAGATGGCTGGACATCGCGGTGAAGCCCACCACGTCGGCGAAGAGCACGGTGACTTCGTGGAAGCTGTCGGCGATGGTGGCCTCGCCGTCCTTCAAGCGGTCGGCGATGGGCTTCGGGAGGATGTTCAGCAGAAGCCGCTCGGATTTTTCCTGCTCGACCTTGACGAGTGCGAGCGCCTCGGCGAGCTGGCGGTTGGCCGCCTCGAGGGCGACATAGGCTGCGTCGCGCTGCTGCTGGTTGAGGTAGGCCTTCGCGTGCGCTCGGATGCGGGCGACCAGCTCGATGCGGCTGGGCAGCTTGACGAGGTAATCGTTCGCGCCCAGCTCGAATGCCTGGCGTTTGGTCGCGGGCATTTCCTCGCCGCTCAGGACAATGACCGGCACCTCGGCGAGCGAGCTTGTCGTGCGGATGCGTTGCAGGAGGGTGAGGCCGTCCATCTCCGGCATGACGAGGTCGAGCAGGATGATGTTGGGCTGAAACTTCTCGGCGGCGAGAATGGCGTCGTATGGATTATGTTGGAACTCGAACTGCATGTCCGGTTCGATTGCGAGCGCAAGCCCGACGGCTTCGGCGATGGACGGCTCGTCGTCCACCATGAAGACCTTGAGCCGGGAGTCGGATGCGGGAGTCGGAGAAGTGTCGTCGGTGGACAGGGGCTTCATCAGGCGCAACGCGCGTGAGTTTTCCGCCACGCGCAGCGTCGCGCAATCCTTTTCCTTCGCGACTTTGCGCCGGTTGCACGAGAACTTGCGTTTGCGGGCATTTGCGGCACCATTTGAGTTACAGGCTAATGAGATTGCCGTCGCACATCTGCATGGCACTGCTGGCCAGCCTTGCCCTCGAAGCACCGGCGACAGGCGGAGTGCCCGGCCCGGCTGCCAGCGTGACGAACGCGCTGCCCACGCCGCAGATGCTCTTCAGCAACCTGCTCGCGCGCGCCGCGTTCGTCTCGACGCAGGGCTTCAAGAGCCAGTTCGCCTACGTGAAACTCCGCGCAACTGAGGAGCTCGACCACAAAGGCAAGGTCACGAGCAAGGAGGAAAAAATCATGGAGGCCACGCCCATCAACGGACGCCTCTTCACGCGCGTCGTATCGGAAAACGGCAAGCCGCCGCCGAACAAACAGCGCAAGGCGCAGGATGAAGCCGAACGCGCACTCCGCGCCGCGCCGCCGCCGGAGCCGGGAAGCATCCGGCAGCCCGCGCAACCCAGGCGCGACGGCGTCATCTCGCCGGAGCTGTTCGCGCGGTTCAACTTCACCACCGTTGGGCGCGAGCCGGTGAATGGCCGGGATGCGTGGGTGCTCGCCTTCGAGCCGCGCGGCGGCGACCTGCCGGTGAAGAAATTCACCGACCGCATCGTGAACAAGGTCGCCGGCAAGGTCTGGATTGATGTCGAGGAAAACGAGGTGGCCAAGGCCGACATCCGCCTGACCTCGCACGTCGAACTGGTTGGCGGCATCGTGGCGACGCTCAAGAGGTTCGACCTGATCTTTGAGCAGCAGCGTTTCGATGGCGGTGCGTGGTTCAACACGCGCACGGAAGCCAGCGTCGAGGGGCGCGAGATCGTCATCAACCGGCGCGTCCACTACATCGAAAAAATGAGCGACATCAAGCGCGTCGCGCCCGCCCGGACATCCCCCTCCGGCACCAAGGTGCAATAACAAGCCATCAATTGCTTGCCCTTCTCCGGGTTCGGGCTATCATGCCGCCACGAATTCGAGGCCATGACGCGCGGCAGCGTCCTGCCTTGGCCGTGGATAATTTGCCATGCGCATCACCTGCTTTTTTCGCGGCAAGGAAGAGGTCAAGACGTTCGATCGTCCTGAAATCCTCATCGGCCGCCTCAGCCCGTTGAGCGCGCCCGACCTCGATCTGGGGATTGATTCCACCATCTCGCGCAAGCACACGCGCATCCGGCTTGAGAACGGGCAGTTCTGGGTCGAGGACCTCAAGAGCACCAACGGCACGCTCGTCAACGGCGAACCCATCCAGAAGGCGCTGCTTGCGCCCGGCTCTGTTATCCTGCTCGGCGAAACAACGCTCAAACTTGATCTTCCGACGGCTCTGAACGCAGCGCCTGCGTCCGCACCTGTCCAAGCCGCACCCGCTCCGGCGCCTGCCGCAGCGCCCAAGCCGGCTCTCCCGCTTCCACCAAAACCCGCTGTCGAAGCGGCTCTGCCCAAGCCGGCATCACAATTGCCACGAGCGCCGGAGCTTCCCAAGCCGCTCGCAAAACTGGGCGCGGCCCCGCCGGCTCCGGCGCCAACCGTCCCGCCGCCGCCGCCGGTCTCGCCCGTTGTTGCGCCGCCACCCGCTCCGCCCGTGGCACCGCCACCCGCACCGGTTGCCATGCCGGCTCCTGTGGCAGCGACTCCGGCACCTGTTCCCGTTGCCGAACCCGTCGCGCCCATTGCACCGCCGCCGGCTCCAGTTGCCGCGCCGGCTGCCGTGGTGCCAGTGGTTGCACCGCCGCCACTGGACGCCGCATCCGCGGAATTCCGCAAACGTCTTGCCGCATTCCTTGAACTGCCTTTGATGTTCACGCCGGAGATGCGGCTGGACCAGATGCTTGGCACTGTTCTGCAACGCGTGGTGCAGTTGATGCCCGGCGGCCAGCGCGGCGCGTTGCTGCTGCTCGACCCCGCGAAGGACAAGCTCCAGCTCCGCGCCACCACGCCCAGCCCGGACGTGATTGTGAGCGAGAGCCTCGCGCGGCGCGTGATGACCGAGGGGCACGGCTTCATCCTCTCTCGCAAACTTCAAGGCGACGTTGCGCTCGACACGAGCCTCGTCAAAGTCGAGACCGGCATGTATGCGCCGTTGCTGCTCCGTGAGCGGCCCATCGGCGCGGTCTATGTCGAAAACCCCGTCACGAACCAGGCGTTCAGCGAGGACGACATGCAGCTCCTGCTGACGGCGGCGCATTACGCGGCCGTCGTGATTTACAACCACCAGCTTCAGGAGCAACTGCACCACAACTCGTCGCTGCTCGAGCACATCGCGCCCAAATTCCCGCCGCGCACGCAGGAACGTCTCCTCGACCTCATGCGCCTCGAAAAATTGCGCCCGGCCGGCGGGAAGAATGAAGTCACCGTGCTCTACGCGGAGTTGCGCGGCTTTGCGAGCGACCGGACGACGATGGACCCGAAGGATGTCGTCAGCATGTTGAACGACTATTATCCGCCCATCATCGAGGGCATTTTCAGATACGAGGGCACGCTCGACAAGTTCGCCGGCGAAAAAATCGTCGCTGTTTTCGGCAGCCCGGAGCCGGACACGCAGCACCCGGAGAAGGGCGTGCTCGCCGCGCTCGCGGTCACAGCGGCAATCAAGGAAGCCAACGCCAAGCGCGCCGCTCGCGGAGTGCCGACGTGGGAGGTTTCCGTCGGCGTGCATGGCGGCGAAATGCTCTGCGGCTTCACCGGCGCGAGCGGCCACATGGTCTATACGCTCATCGGCGACGCCGTTGACCGCGCGCTCGCCAACTGCCGCGGCGCCGCCGCCGGCGACGTTGTCATCACGCCGGAACTTTTCCAAAAGGTCTTCAAATACGTGGATGCCGACCGCGTCAATGTCCCCAGCGGCCTCGGTGACGGCGTCGAAGTCCCCGCCTATCGCGTCAAGGGCGAAAAAATCTGAGCAGTTCCACCTTCAAAGACGTTTCCGAAAACAAAAACGCGCCGCAATGTTCACTGCGGCGCGTTTCGTTTTGAAATGGCCCGGGACGGTTACTTTTTCTTCTTTGGCTGCGTCACGACGGGCGCGACCTTGCCGAGCTTGATGCTGACGGCGGTGAGTTTGTCCGCCTGCGTGAACGTGCTCACCTGCGCCTGTTCGCCGGTCTTGATGTCCTCAAGGTTGATCGGGTTGCCGTCGCGCGTGATGACAGTGGTCGAGTCCACGGTGATGGTCTTGCCGCCGAGCGTGATGGTTTTGTCGTCCTTGTTCACCGCGGTGATGGCCCCCGCCGTGCCGGGGTCCTTTTTCTCGCCTTTCTTTTTCGCCGCATCGGCGTTCAACGGCAGAAGGGCGACGGCGACCGCGGCGAGAACGCTGGCGCAAAAGAAACGGGTGACGAGTTTTTTCATGTTGTGCGATTTCAGTTTGGTTGTCGGAACGGGCGCGGTTTCGACCGCGAACCCGGATCCGTTATTCAACGGGCGCTGATCCCGGCAGACGCGCGGCGTGCAATGCTGGTTACGCGTCGGTTTCCGCCTTGAATAATGCGGCGCGTGCCAAGTCCATTGAGGCCGTTATGCAAATCCATCCAGTCGTCACCGTTTCGCTCATCACGAGCCTGTTCGTCGTCTCGCCGCTGCGCGCGCAAACCACGCAGGCGCCCAAAGCCGCGGCGAAGTCCAACGAACCCATCCCCACCGGCCCGCAGACGGACGGCGCGTTCCGCAAAGTCATCCTCGAATCCGACGCGCAGATTGACGGCCAGTTCGCCGACACGCTCAAGGACCCGATGGAGCTCGCCGTCGCGCCCGATGGCCGCGTGTTCTTCGCGCAACGCGACGGCACGGTGAAGCTCATCAAGCCTGGCGCGAAGGAATCCATCGTCATCGCGAAACTGCCCGTCTTCACCGGCCTTGAGGACGGCATGTTGGGCATCACGCTCGACCCCAACTTCAGCAAAAATAATTGGATTTACCTCAACCGCTCGCTACCCGACACGACGACCAATGCGGCGACTGGCGGCAAGGTCGGCATCATCCGCGTCGCGCGCTTCACGCTCAAGGGCGACGCGCTCGACCTCGCCTCCGAGAAGACCATCCTCGAAGTGCAGACGCAGCGCGAGCAGTGCTGCCACGTCGGCGGCTCGCTCGCCTTCGACAAGGACGGCAACCTCTACATGTCCGTCGGCGACAACACGAATCCCTTCGACTCCGACGGCTTCTCGCCGAGCGACGAACGGCCCGGCCGTTATCCGTGGGACGCGCAGCGCAGCGCGGCGAACGCTAATTCACTCGTCGGAAAAATTCTCCGCGTGAAGCCCAAGGCCGGCGGCGGCTACGACATTCCCAAGGGCAACCTCTTCCCGCCTGGCACGCCCAACACGCGCCCGGAGATTTACGTCATGGGCTGCCGCAATCCCTTCCGCATCTCCCTCGACGCGCGGACCGGCTACCTCTACTGGGGCGAAGTCGGCCCCGACGCGGGCGGCTTCGACGAGAAGCGCGGCCCGGCGGGCATGGACGAGATCAACCAGGCGCGCAAGCCGGGCTTCTTCGGCTGGCCCTACTTCGTCGGCGACAACAAGCCGTATGCGAAGATTGATTTCGTCCAGCGCGAGGCGAACAAAAAAGCCCGCGAGGACTACGACAAGGCCGTGAAAGCCGCGAAGGCCAAGGGCGAGCCGGCCCCGGCGAAGCCCGAGTTCCCCGCCTTCCCCGCGCCCGGCGAGCCGAAACTCTTCGACCCGCTCAAGCCGCTGAACACCTCGCCCAACAACACCGGCATCAAGGAACTGCCTCCCGCGCAGCCCGCCTTCATCTACTACGCCGGCTCGCCCTCGACGCGCTTCCCCGCCGTCAACGCCGGCGGCGGCCGCACCGCGATGGCCGGCCCGGTCTATTACTTCGACGAGAAGAACAAGAACCCCCACAAGCTGCCGCGCGAGTTCGACCACACGCTCTTCATCTACGAATGGTCGCGCAACTGGATCGTCGCCGTCCACCTCGACGCGAACGACAACATCGCACGCGACGCCGCGGGCAAGCCGCTCATGGAGAGGTTCTGCCCGAACATGACCTTCAAGCGCCCGATGGACATGGAACTCGGCGCCGACGGCTGCCTCTACCTCATCGAATGGGGCACCGCCTGGGGCAACAACAAGGACACGCAAATCGTCCGCCTCGAATACACCGGCGCGACCACCACCGCGGCGAAGTAACCGCTTTCGCCCCCGCTCCAGCCCTCGCCCCCCTTGTGAGAGCAACGGTATTTAATTGGAGAGTGCAAAGTTTGGATTTTTGAGGAGGTGGTTCATGAGGACGATGAATTTGCCCGCTTGACAGCCCATCCCCTTTGGATAATTTCCCCCGCAAGCTTGAAGAAGCGTGGAGAAATGCAGTTCATAAACACATCAACACCCATCACGCCATGAGCATCCAATACTACCTCCAGCCCAACCCCGTCACGCCCGACCCCAACGACCAGTCCGCCCGCGTCAACACCCTCGACAACCTCACCGACGACGACCTCGCGCAGGAACTCGTCAACCGCGGCACCGCCACCAGCAAGGCCCAGGCGGCCGCCGTCATCGCCGGCTACCAGCAAGTCATCGCCGAGAAAGTCGCCGACGGCTTCGCCATCAACACCCCGCTCCTCACCGTGCGCGCCGGCATCAACGGCGTCTTCACCGACCCCACCGACACCTTCGACCCCGCGCGCCACACCATCCGCGCGAACATCAACTCCGGCCCGCTTCTCGATGAGAAGCTCGCCGCGGCCACCGTCCAGAAAATCACCAAGGCCGAGCGCGCCCCCGTGCTCATCGCCTTCATCAACAAAAACACCGGCGGCATCAACGCCACCATCACCCCCGGCGGCATCGGGCAGATTCCGGGCGAGGAACTCAAGTTCGACCCCGCTATCAGCACCAACGGCATCTTCTTCGTCCCCACGACCGGCAGCGCCGTGAAAGTGACCGTCATCTCCACCCGCACCGAGGGCGAACTGCTCTTCCTCTGCCCATCGCTCCCGGCGGGCACCTACCATGTGGAAGTCCGCCGCACCTACGGCACCGCCAACCCCGTCCTGCGCATCGGCCAGCTCAGCGCGCCCCTGACCGTGGCATAAGCCCCAATAGGGGCCAATACAACGAACCTGCTGAAATTGATGAAAAAGGCCGCCCCGAAGGTGTGACAAGTGTGACAAAACCAAATCCAAGCTTGGATCGGACGGACCGATCAAGGCAGTTGGTCCGACGGATCAAGGCAATCGGACGGACCGATCAAGGCTTTCGGAGCGACCGAACGAGGCTTTGCGATCAGAGCATCAACGCACAGGCTCTAAGTCCGACAGTCTGCTAGAAGGAGAGTATGCCAGCACTCTATTTTCTAATCTTTCTCTTTTTTGGCGTGATGCTGGTTATCCCGTTCGTCGTAGGGATCTTCTGGATCATCGTGGTCACGATCTTGTTGGTGGCGATTGGGGCCACAATCTGCTACTTCGCAAGTAAATTCGCCGCATCACACCCCGCAGCCGCCTTGCGAATCAAGCGGTTCTTCGCCTGTGTCGCAGGCATTCTTGGCGGAGGCGTGGTGGGCGGCGTAGTCGCGGCGATGATTTACTTCCCGCTACAGTTATTGCTCGTAGTGCAGTTTTCAGTCACCACAGAACGGCCTTTGAGCATAATCGCGGAAGCCTTCATCGTAATCTGCGCAATCCTCGGAGGACTATTCGGCCTATCATCCGTCGAGGATTGAACAAGCGATAGAAGGCCATTTGTCGAAGTGACAACGAACGGCTTCGCGGAAACCATAGGTGCGTGAAGCCGTCGGACTTGAGCACGTTCATGTTCGCCGCCGGGGACGGTTCCAAAGCGCGGCTACTTCCAGATCATGTCGGCGACGGTGCGGCCCGCGGGCGTGAAGGGCAGCACGTGCTCGGTGTAGGGCACGATCACGTCCAGCACATACGGCTCGGTGGCGTCGAGCATCCGCTGCACGGCGGCGCGCAGGTCGCGCCGGAACATGACGCGCTCGGCCTTGACGTTGAAGGCGCGGGCGACCTCGACGTAGTCGGGGTAGATTTGCTTGCGGTTCTCCGGGTCGCCGAGGTAGGTGTGGCCGCGGTTGCCTTCGTAGAACTTGTCCTCCCATTGCACGACCATGCCGAGGTGCTGGTTGTTCAGGATGAGAACTTTCGCCGCGATCTTCTCGATGTGCGCGGTGGCCAGCTCCTGCACGTTCATCAGGAAGGAGCCGTCGCCATCAATGTCAATGACCTGCTTGTCGGGGCGTGCGACCTTCGCGCCGAGGGCGGCGGGGTAGCCGTAGCCCATCGCGCCGAGGCCCGCGCTGGTGAGGAACTGGCGCGGCCAGGAATACTTGTAGTATTGGCCGGCCCACATCTGGTGCTGGCCCACGCCGGTGGTGATGATGGCGTCGCCGCCGGTCAGTTCGTAAAGGGTCTCGATGGCCATCTGCGGGAGGATGACTTCGTCGCTGTGGCCGCCGAGATGGTCCTTCATGTGCTGGGACTTGAGGACTTCGTCGGTGACGCGGTAGCCGAGCGGGGCCTTGGCCTTCCACTCGGCGATCTGCGCGTGCCACGCGGGGAATTTCTTCGCGAGCGGGCGTTTGCGGAGCATCTCGACGAGGCGGCCGAGGGCGAACTTGATGTCGCTCTCGACGGCGAGCTGGACCTTGCGGTTCTTGTTGTGCTCGGAGGCGTCAATGTCCACGTGAACGATGGTGCCGGTCTCGCAGAACTTCTCGACCTTGCCGGTGACGCGGTCGTCGAAGCGCACACCGAAGGCGAGCAGCAGGTCGGCGCCGTTCTTGAGCTTGACCATCGGGTCGTTGAAGGTCTTGCGGTGCTCGAACTCGCCGTTGACGGCCCAGTTCGCGTAGGCGGTGCCGTGCATGCCGAGCCAGCGCAGTGAGAGCGCGTGCGTCTCCGGGAACGCGCCGCAGCCCATGATCGTCGTGGTGACGGGAATCTGCGTCAGCTCGGCGAACTCGCGCAGCTCCGCCGCGGCGTCGCCGCTGATGATGCCGCCGCCGCAGTAGAGCACGGGCCGCTCGGACTTCTCGATGAGGCCGATGATTTCATTGAGTGCCACGTCGTCGGCGCGCAGCACGGGGTCGTAGCCGCGAAGATGGATTTCGGCGGGGAAGACGGGCTGGGCCTTTGTCTGCTGGATGTTCTTGGGCACGTCAATGACGACGGGGCCGGGCCTGCCGCTCTGCGCGATGTGGAAGGCTTCCTTCACGACGCGGGGAATCTCGTTCACGTCCGTGACGAGGTAGCTGTGCTTGACGACGGGCAGCGTCATGCCGAAGAAGTCGGTTTCCTGAAAGCCGCCCTTGCCGATCATCGCCTGCGGCACCTGGCCGGTGATGGCGACGAGGGGGATGGAATCCATGTAGGCGTCGGCGATGCCGGTGACGAGGTTGGTGGCGCCGGGGCCGCTCGTGGCCATGCAGACGCCGGCGCGGCCGGTGGCGCGCGCGTAGCCTTCGGCGGCGAACGCGCCGCCCTGCTCGTGGCGCGGCAGGATGGTGCGAATCTTCTTCGACTTCGTCAGCGCCTGATGGAACTCCATGCTCGCGCCGCCGGGATAGGCGAAGATGGTGTCCACGCCCTCGCGTTCGAGGCAGGCGACGAGGATTTCGCAGCCAAGCATGGCGGGGCCGCGTTCATCGGCGGCGTGCGGCGCGGCGGCGGGTCTGGCTTTGGTGGCTTCAGCGGTTTTACTCATGTTTTGCGCGTTTTTGCGGCCGGTGGCCGCGGGTGAACAAAAAACCCACGACCGTTTCCAGCCGTGGGTTGTTGTCGAAAGTCTCGTCTAAGCCCGACAAGCCGACCCGCCGGCGTCGCCTGTTACGGCGACTACCACGAGCACGACTTGGAGGACAGTTGCGTTCATCAGATGCAAGTCTAGCAGCCGGCGAATCCGGGTCAAGCGCGGATTCCCGCCGGTCAGTTCGGCGGCTCGTTCAAGCTGAACTGGGCGAACTGGGGCTTGACGATGTTCTCGATCCAGTTGGGGCGATACTGCCGCAGGCGTCCGTCGCGAGCGCGCGCGCGACCGCGGCCTTGAGCACGTCGGGACTGCACGGCTTGGCGATGAACTGGTGCGCCACCGTGCGACCGTCCGTCGTCAGCTCCTCGTCCACGTAGCCGGACAGGATCAAGCGCGTCGTCTGCGGATACCGCCTCGCCGTTTCCTTGAGCAGCTCCACGCCGTTCATGCCCGGCATCCGCAAATCCGTGACCAGCACGTCCACCGGCGCGCGCTCCAGCGCGGCGAGCGCCTCGGGGCCTGAGCCGGCGAACTCCATGTCCCACTCGTCGCGCATGGGGCGCAGCATCCGTTGCAACCCTTGCAGCAAATGCGGATCGTCATCCACGAACAGGAGCCGGCGTTTCACGATGCCAGTGTAACAAAGCCGCCACGGTGCGCCAAGCGGCGCGCGACACCACAACGGTTATCGGCAGAAACGGATGCGCGCTGAAATGCCTTTCAGCCGTGTCGAACTACTGCGCGCCGTCCGACTTCTTCGGCGGATTCAGCGGCAGGCGCACGACGAACGTCGTCCCCTTGCCCTCCTCCGTTTCGATGTCGATCGTGCCGCCGTGTTTTTCCACGATGACGTTGTGCACGATGAACAAGCCCTGGCCCGTGCCCTTGCCGACCTCCTTGGTGGTGAAAAACGGGTCGAACACGCGGTCGCGAAACTTCTCCGGAATGCCCGTGCCCGTGTCCGCGATGCGCAGCTCGACCGTGTCGCCGTCCCGCCGCGTGCTCACGGTGATGGTGCCTTTCTGGCCGGACTTGGCCGCTGGCGTGGCGGCGATGGCGTGCGCGGCGTTGACGACGAGGTTGAGGATGACCTGGTTGATGTCGCCCGGAAAACACGACACGTCCGGCAGGTCGGGGTCAAGTTTTGTGACGACCTCGGCGTGATACTTCCACTCGTTCGTCGCGACGGCCACGGTGCTCTCGATCGCGCGGTTGAGGTTCACCGGCGTGCGCCCGCCAACATCCGGGTGGCTGAACTCCTTCATCGCACGCACGATTTTTGCGACGCGCTCGGTGCCTTCGAGCGACTGCGCGATGGCTTTCGGAAATTCGCCACCCAAATATCCGATGTCCGCGGCGGCAAGCGCGTCCTTCACATGCTTGAGCGCGTCGAAGGCCTCCGGCGTGCCGTAGGTGAGCGCGAGAAATTTTTGCAGTTCGTCGAGGGCCTTCTTCAGTTCGCCGAAGCTGTCCTGCAGGAAGCGCAGGTTGTCGCCGATGAACTGCGTCGGCGTGTTGATCTCGTGCGCGATGCCGGCGGCGAGCTGGCCGATGGATTCGAGCTTCTGCACCTGGCGGAGCTGCGCTTCGAGCTGATGCCGCTGCGTCGTGTCGAGGCCGAGCAGGATGAAGTGCAGCCGGTGAGCGCTCTCGCTCGAACCCGGCGTCGCGATGAGATGCATCGCGCCGTCACGACCGTCGGCGCGCTTGTAAGTCACGTCGCCCAGTTCGACGGAGCGATGGTTCGCGAGGCATTCGATGATGCCCTTGCGCACCGGTTCCCAGTCCCAGTGGATGCCACTCTCGAAGAACAGGTGCCCGATTGCCTGCGTCGTGTTCAGGCCGAAGGCCGCCTCCGCTGCGTGATTCCAGCGCGCGATGCGGCCGTTCTGGTCCACGCCGATGAGGATGGCCGAGAGCGGCGCGAGCAGCGCTTCCGTCTCCTTGAAGCTCGCGCGCAGTTCCAGCTCGGCGAGTTTGCGCTCGGTGATGTCGCGCGCGATGAGCGAATAATATCCGCCCTGACCGGCGGCCGCGGGATGGCGCAGCAGCACGAGTGACACCGGCACTTCGTGCCCGTCGAGCGCGAGCAGCGCGCTCTCGCCGAGCCAGTTCCCGTCGCGTTGAGTCGCGGGCAGCGCCGCGTCGCGCAGATGCGTCCACGCTGCGGGCGTGAAAAGATTTTGCAGATGCAACGAGGCGATGTCATCGGCCTGCGGGACGCCCAACATGCGCAGGCCGGCGCGGTTGATGTAAGTGATGTGGCGGTCCTCCAATTCCGCCACGGCGATGAGGTCGGGCGTGGCCTCGAAGACCGCGAGCAGCCGCGCGTGGGTTTCGTGTTCGTGCCGGCGCTGCGCATTGAGCTTGGCGAGGCGCGCGCGGATGGTGGCGAGCAGCGTTTCAGGAGCGACGGGCTTGAGCAGGTAATCATCCGCGCCGCTTTCCATGCCGCGGCGGAGTCCTGACGGATCGCGGTCGCCGGTGAGAAAAATAAACGGAATCGTCGCCGTGTCCGTGCGCGCGCGCAGCGCCTCAAGCGCGCCGTAGCCGTTCACGCCGGACATGTAGATGTCGCAGATGATGAGGTCGGGCCGGTTCTGGCGGGCGAGTTCGATGCCTTCCGCGCCGTTGGCAGCCTGAAGCGCGTCGAACCCGTGCGTTTCGAGCAGCGCCGCGAGCGTCTCGCGGAAATCCTGCTCGTCCTCGACGACAAGAATCTTGTGCCGTTCGGTCCGCGAAACGGAAGCGGTGCCTTGGGCTGGGGCGTGCATCGCGGACAAAATAAACAACGACTGGCGGCCTGTCGAGCCGCGCGGTCGGACGAGGCCGCCATCATAAACCTGTTTCACGTGGCTTGTCGGCAAACGGGCGGCTCGCTTACACTCCGCGCCCATGCACCGAATTCCATCCGCGCTCGCCGCCTTGTTCCTTTCCACGACGCTCGCGCTTTCCGCCGAATCCAACTGGCCGCAGTTCCGCGGGCCGGGCGGGCTGGGCATCGGCACGGGCAAGCCGCCGGTTGAATTCGGCCCTGAGAAAAATGTTTTGTGGAAGGTCGCCGTGCCGCACGGACATTCCTCGCCGTGCATCTGGGGAACGAAAATTTTCCTCACCGGTCTGAACAACGGCAAACTTGAAACACTCTGCCTCGACCGCGCGGACGGCCACGTGCTGTGGCGCGCCGTTGCGCCCGCCGATAAGATCGAGCCGACGCACCGCATCGGCAGCCCCGCGTCGCCGACGCCGTGCACGGATGGCGAGCGGCTGTTCGTGTATTTCGGCTCATTTGGATTACTGGCGTATGACCTCGACGGCAGGGAGCTTTGGCGCAAACCGCTGCCGCTGCCCATCGTCGAGTTCGGCACGGGCGCGTCGCCGATTCTCGCCGGCGGCAACGTCATCGTCCTTTGCGACCAGGACATGAACTCCTTCCTGCTCGCCGTGGACGCGCGCACCGGCAAGGAAGCATGGCGCACGGACCGCTCGGAGTTTCGCCGCAGCTTTTCCTCGCCGTTTTTGTGGAGGCACGACGGTGCCGAGGAAATCGTCGTGGCCGGCTCGTTGTGGGTGAAAAGTTATGACGTGAAGGACGGCCGCGAGCGGTGGTTCTCACGCGGCATGGCGCGCGTGTCGAACGCCTCGCCCGTGGCCGGCGACGGCGTGCTCATCGTGTCGAGCTGGAACGTCGGCGGCGACGAGAGTGACCGCATCGCGATGCCGCCGTTCGAGCAGTTCCTCGCCGAGAACGACAAGAATAAGGACGGCGTGCTAACGCTGGACGAGTTTCCGAAGGGACCGTTCAGGGATCGCTTCTCGCAGATTGACGTGAACAAGGACGGCCGCGTGACGCGCGAGGAATACGACAACATGCGCGACATGTTCGCGAAAGCCGAGAACCAGATTTTTGCCATCAAACCCGGTGGCCACGGCGACATTACGGACACGCATGTCACGTGGAAAGTGAACCGCCACCTGCCCTACGTTTCCTCGCCGCTGTGTGCCAATGGCCGCGTGTATGCGGTCAAGAACGGCGGCCTCGCCTCGTGTTACGACGCGCGCAGCGGCAGCCTCATCTATCAGGCCGAGCGGCTCGACGCGCCGGGTGATTATTACAGCTCGGCCATCAGCGCGGACAGGCGCATCTACGTCGCGTCGCAAAAAGGCACTGTGGTGGTTTATGACGCGGGCGACGCGCTGCGCGTGCTGGCGCGGAACGAAATGGGCGAGCAAATCTTCTCCACGCCGGCGGTGCTCGACGGGAAGATTTACCTGCGCACGGAGAAGCACCTGTTCGTTTTTGGCCGGTAGAACGGTCGCAGGCTGCGTTGCCTGCATGTCCGCGGAGACGGCCAATCTCGCTACACCGCTGGAGTGGGGCAAGAAAGCACTTGACGGCGGAATGCGAACCTCTAATTTTACACAGAAGCCCGACGTGTAATTCAGTAACACTTTCTGCCGGCAGTCCCGCAAGGGACATGCGCGCAGATTTTTGCAAGACACGATTATGAAGCATTCAACCTCGCAAAATGGTTCAAACCTGCGCGGCACTAATGCAGCGTTCACACTCATCGAACTCCTCGTCGTGATCGCGATCATTGCGATTCTGGCCGCCCTGTTGCTGCCGGCGCTGGCAGGCGCAAAGAAGAAGGCGCAGACGGGAACTTGCCTCAACAACATGAAGCAGATCGCCTTGGGCTTCATGCAGTATTGCGATGATTATGATGACTGTTTCCCCGCCGGAGGCTCGCAAAATGCCTTGGGGCCGGAGTATGAGGACTGGCTCTGGTGGCAATCCGATCCTAATGTGGGCGCTGGCTTCAATCTTAATGCTGCCAGCGGTGGCGTTGGTCGTCCTCTTTCAAAAAGTGCGGTTGGCCCGTATGTCTCGCTGTCGGACATGGACAGGACAAATACCGCCGTTGTCTTTCGTTGCCCCGGCGACAAAACATGGACGACCCGCGTCAACCCGCAAGTGGCCAATCGTCAGCCTTGCACATTCACTTATTCGCTCAACTCATGGACTGGCGCGGGCAACGCGCAGGGTATGGCTACTTATGTTGTCCGGGCAGCGCCCTACACGGGTGCGCCTACGTCATTTGTCAAATTCCGGCGGGTTCAAATTGTAAATCCCGTCCTCAAGTTCATGATTCAAGAGGAGCGCGGAGAGCGTCTGGACGGGCAGAGCACTTACAACAATCCAATTTACGGTGGTGCCGCGCCGGACGATTGCATTACAGACACGCGCTGGGTATGTCAGACTGCCCCAAATGGAAACTTCTCTGGCACGGACACATTCACCACGCGTCATAACTTCAAATCAACCGAGGGCTTTGGAGACGGTCACGCTGAGGGAGTTCCGTCGGTGTCATGCACAAACATCAACTTCGCGAATCCGACATTGTAGGCATTATCAAATTCCAAGCTGGTATTGTCTCGGCGACCTAAGACAGTGAAATCCCGACTCTACGCCTACGCTCTAATTACGCTGCTTGTCGGTTGTGGAAAACAACCGCCGCCCCCGCCGGCACCAACTGTCGCACCGCCTCCCTCAGCCAACGCGAATGTTGCCCCAACTGTGGATCCCGCACCGGCCCCGACCCCGACTCCGACTCCTGCGCCTCCCGTTGCTGCGGCGACATCACCGGGGCCGACAGCTCCGTCGAATCCCCTGACGATACAGCAGCAGATTGCCGCGTATAACTCGGCCTTGTCGGGGCGGATAAATCAGAGCGGCGACGTGCCGAAAGATTTGAACGAGTTGAGAACCTTGAAAGGTTTGCCCCAATTGCCCACACCGCCACCAGGCAGCAGGATTGTTTACGTTCCGAATTATCGCGACCCTTTGGCTTCAAAGATCCACTTAGAATGAGGTTGAGAGTTGGGCGAAGTTCGGTTTGATAATTCGAACAAGCTAAAACAAAACCACCAAGGAGGCATTCATGAGCAAAGCGAGGGGCATTCACGCGCACAAGTTTTTCAAGCTCGGCAAAGCTTCGGCGCGAAAGGACGCGCGCAACCTGATGCTCGCCGCGATTCTCAAGGCGCCGCCGCCCGCGCCCGCCATGTATGACTTCGATGTGAAGCACCCGGGCATCCCCACGCCGATGTTCGCCAACGACGCGCACGGCGATTGCGTCATCGCCGCCCGCGCGCATTTGACCCTGCGCTTCGAAGATATCGAGCAAGGCTCATTGCTGATGATCACGGACCAGGATGTGCTGCGCGAATACTTCAAGGAAACCGGCGGCGCGGATTCCGGCCTCGTGCTGCTCAATTCGCTGAACGAGTGGCGCAAGTCCGGCTGGCGCGTGAAAAAGAAGGCTTACACGATCCACGCCTTCGCGCAGATCAACCAGGCCGATCCCGCGGAAGTGCGCGCGGCGGTGTATCTGCTCACGGCCGCGTATGTCGGGTTGAACCTGCCGAAGTCCGCACAACAACAGGTGCAGACCGGGCAGCCGTGGGACGTGACATCCGGCCCCGGCGCGACGCCGGGAAGCTGGGGCGGTCATTGCGTGATGATTCCCGGCTACAACGCGGCCGGCCCGGTGTGCGTGACATGGGGCCGCAAGCAGCAGATGACGTGGAGGTTCTTCAAGAAATACTGCGACGAGGCTTACGCGATTGTGGACGAGGTGGACGCGAAAACGGGCAAACCCGGAATTGATGTCACCAAGCTCATGGGCTTTTTGAACAGCCTCAAGTGAAGTTCGTCCGAGTCGTGGGAGCGCCGGCAAGTTTTCTCGCTTTTCAGAAACAGACCTGCGGCCGTTGATTGCGTCGTTTGCGGGACAAGCCGGGTTGTTCTGTGCCCCCACGACCCGTCGGTGTCTCTTCAATTGGAGACGCAAGCAGTTGGGGAACAGGCCAAGCTAGCGTTCGTTTGGAGGTCTTTCCAAGGAAGGTTTGCAGAAATTGCTCAGGTTTTTACCTGATTCATCTCAAATTTGACACGGCATGGAATAGGCTTAGTCTCGTTTAGAGACAATGGGCCGTAGGAAAAATTTTAAGACCGGCGGCGGGAACCCCGGCGTGTTGGCTGGAGAGTAATTCTCCCGCTCGCGCGTGTGTCTCTCGGGCGGTCCGTCGCGGGCGAGTGACGGCAATGGATGCGACGCGCAATAGCGGACGGTCAGACGCCGATTATCGGAGGTCGGAGTTGCTTTCGTGTCTGGCCCGTTCCCCGCAGCAGCCTGCCGCGCATAGCGGTCGCGTCGTGGCGCTCGCCGCGCTTTCACGGCGCATTCCTGACACTTTCCTCGTTGAACAACTCGCGCAGGCTGTTCGTGCGGAAACCGCAGACCGTGTGTTGCTCGTGCGCGTGCTGGCCACGGAGGCGGGCGTGCCCCTCAAGAGTTGGAGTCTTGTCCAGACTGCGTGGCGTGATGACTTCGCGTTCGCGCAACATGTCCAGCAGACCACGGCAGGCTACGAAAAGCTCACGTTGCGCGTGAGCGACGAGCCACTGGAGCGCAATTACCTCGCCGCCTTCATCGGCCATTGTGGAAGGCATTTCCCGTTCGTGCTGCTGCACGTGGATGCCGACATTCCCGCGCGGCTGATGCTGGAAAGCCTTCTGCGCGCGGAGCTGTCGTTCTGCTTCCTGCAAGCCGACACGGACAGCTACTACCAGTTCAACCTTCTCGCGCGTCAACTGCGCGAGGAAACAAAATCGAACGCCTCGCCGCTCAAGCCAGTCCTTTGTCTCGAAGAATCCGACCGGCCAGAGAAGTCCATCGAAGTGGCGAAGGAAATCGCAACTTCGGTTCATGCCGTGATGCGCGGCGTCCGCTCGGCGGCCAACCCGGATGAGTTCAGTTCCGTTTTTGGCACGGATTTGCGGCGCGTCGCGCGTGAAATTGGTCGCTGCCGCGTGGGCCTCGCGCTTTCGTCCGGCGCGGCGAAGGGACTGGCGCATGCGGGCGTCATCCAGGTGCTCGCCGAAAACGGGATTGAGGTGGACGTGATTGCCGGCACGAGCATGGGCGCCTACGTCGGCTCATTGTGGGCGTTCGGGCACAATGGTGAGTTCCTGGTCGAGAAGGCCAATGAACTGGAGCGGCCCGGCGCGATGTGGACGCTGATTGATCCGGTGCTGCCCCCGCGGCAGGGCTTCACGCGCGGGTTGGGCGTCAAACGCCGTCTCATGCGCTCCATCGGCGAGGTGGACTTTTCCGCGCTCGCGCGGCCGTTGCGGGTCATTGCGACCAATCTTGAAACGCTCGAACGCACCGTGTTCTCCAGCGGCGAAGTCGCGACGGCGGTTCACGCGAGCTGTGCGATTCCGGGCATCTGCGTGCCGGTGGAGATTGGCGGCGAGCTTTACATTGACGGCGGTGTTTCGGACCCGCTGCCCGTGGACGTGCTGCGCGAGATGGGCATCGAGAAGATCATCGCGGTGAACGTCATTCCGACATCGGCCTTCCTGCGGTGCAGCCGTGAGATGATTCGCGAGCAGGCGGAGGTCAAGGCCCGGCGGTGGTCGCCGCTGCGTTATCTCAATCAGCAGCTCAATTATTTCGCCGACGGGAACATTCTTGACATCATCCAGCAGAGCATCCTTGGCGCGCAAATCCGCAACGCCGAGGAGGCCTGCCGTTCCGCCGATGTGGTGCTGCGCCCGCTCACGTGCGAGGGGCACTGGCACGACTTCAAGCATCCGTCGAAATACGTCGCGCTCGGACGCCGTGTTGCCACCGAGCATCTCGATGAAATCAAGGCGCTCGTGAAACGCCCGCAACCGCAGAAGCCCCATGAAGCCCGCGTTGTGGAACACTCAGTGGCAGCGGCTGCCTGAACAGGCCGTTCGCCGCATGCAGGCGGAGAAACTCCGCCGCTACTTGCGCGATGTCGTCGCGCCATTCTCGGCGCACTACCGGCGCGTCTTCGCGGAACAGCATCTCGACCCGGACAAACTCCGCTCGATCGAAGACCTGCGGCATCTGCCGTTCACATCCAAGCCCGACCTTGTCAACACGCCCGGCAACCCGCAGCGTTCGCTCGAATTCATCCTCAAGCCGGATGAAAAAATCCTGCGCCGCCGGCCCTCGACGATTTTCAACGCGGTGCTGCACGGCCGCGACGCGGTGAAGCGCGGTTTCGAGGCCGAGTTCCGTCCGATTTTCATGACGACGACGACGGGCCGCTCGGCCGACCCGATTCCGTTTCTCTTCACCCAGCACGACATGGCGAACCTTGCCGCCACGGGCGACCGCATCTTTCAGGTTTGCGGCGCGAAGCCCGAGTATCGCCTGCTGAACATGTTTCCCTACGCGCCGCATCTGGCGTTCTGGCAGACTTTTTTTGGCGGCACGAGCTTCGGTGTGTTCACCCTCAGCAGCGGCGGCGGCAAGGTGATGGGCACCGAGGGTCAGATCCGCTTCATCAAAAAACTCCACCCCGACATCCTCATCGGCATGCCGACGTTCACGTATCACGTCCTGCAACAGGCCGCGGACGAGAACGTGCACTGGGAAAATCTCAAGCGCATCGTGCTCGGCGGAGAAAAAGTGCCCGAGGGAATGCGCCGCAAGCTTGCGTTCCTTGCCGCGAAACTCGGCTCGCCGAACGTGGACATCGTCACGACTTACGGCTTCACCGAGGCCAAGATGGCGTGGGCCGAATGCCCAACGTCCGCCGATGCGGAAGCGAGCGGCTATCATCTTTATCCCGACCTCGGCCTGTTTGAAGTTGTGGACCCGAAGACGGGTGAGCCCGTGCCGGACGGGCATCCGGGCGAACTGGTCTTCACGCCGCTCGACGCGCGCGGCACGGTGGTGCTGCGCTACCGCACTGGCGACTGCATTGACGGCGGCCTTACCTACGAGCCGTGTCCGCACTGCGGGCGCGTTCTGCCGCGACTGATTGGCCGCATCTCGCGCACGACCGAGGTGAAGGAGATGCAGCTCGATAAAATCAAGGGCACGCTCGTGGACTTCAACCAGCTTGAACACGTCCTCGACGACGCGCCGCACGTCGGCTCGTGGCAGCTCGAACTCCGCAAGGTTCACGACGACCCGCTCGAAGTGGACGAACTCATCCTGCACGTCGAGAAGGTCAACGGCACGGATTCCGACGTGCTTCTGCGCGAGTTGAGGGAGCGCTTTGCCGCCCGCACCGAGGTGCATCCGAACCGCGTCGTGTTCCACGATGCGAGCGAGATGCGCGTCTTGCAGGGCGTGGGCGAGCAGTTGAAAGAGCGCAAGATTGTTGACCATCGGCCGAAGACGGCGCAGGCTCGTCCGCAATTGAAGGAGACAACATGAGCACCGAACGTCTCGTTTTGATTGATGGCATCCGCACGCCCTTCTGCAAGATGGGCACCGACCTCGCGTCGCTTGCGCCCGACGAGCTGGGCCGCGTCGCCGTCAACGCGCTGCTTGCCCGCACCGGGCTTAATCCCGCGCTCGTGGACGAAGTCATCTTTGGCTGCGTCGCCCAGCCCGTGGATGCCGCGAACGTCGCGCGCGTCATCGCGCTGCGTGCCGGTATTCCCGAACGCGTGCCCGCCGTCACAGTGCATCGCAACTGCGCGTCCGGCATGGAAGCCTTCACACAGGCGTTTGAAAAAATGTCCGCCGGTCGAGGCTCGGTCTTCATCGTGGGCGGCACGGAAAGCATGTCGCAGGCTCCGTTGCTCTACAAACTCAGCACCGCGCCAAAGTTCGCTGCGCTCGCGAAGGCCAAGACATTCATGCAGCGCACAAAGGCGCTCGCGCAGTTTCGTCCGGCGGACTTCCAGCCACGAGTCGCGTTGCAGCTCGGCCTCACTGATCCGGTTTGCGGGCTGAACATGGGCGAAACCGCCGAGGTGCTCGCGCGCGATTTCAACGTGACGCGCCAGGATCAGGACGAGTTCGCACTCGAATCGCACGCGCGCGCCGCCGCGGCAAAGGCGAGGCTCGCCGAGGAAATTTGCCCTGTTTATCCAGGCGGGAAGTCAAAGCAGGCGGCCATCACGGCGGACAACGGCATCCGCGAAGGCCAGACGCTCGAAGCGCTCGCCAAGCTCAAGCCCGTCTTTGAGCGCAAGACCGGCACCGTCACCGCCGGCAACGCCTCGCAGATCACGGACGGCGCGGCCGCGCTGCTCGTCATGACCGAGTCGCGAGCGAGCGAACTCGGCCTGCAGCCGCTCGCCGCGTTGAGCGCCTACGCCTACGCGGGCTGCGAGCCGCAACGCATGGGGCTTGGCCCCGTGTTCGCCATTGCGCGCGCCGAGACGCAGTCCGGCCTCGGCCTCGCCGATGCGGACGTGATTGAAATCAACGAGGCCTTCGCGGCGCAGGTGCTCGCGTGCGTGCGGGCCAGCGCGTCCGCAAAGTTCGCGCGCAAACTGCTCGGCCGCGAAAGGCCGCTCGGCGAAATCCCCCGCGAAAAACTCAACGTCAACGGCGGCGCCATCGCGCTCGGCCATCCTGTTGGCTCGACCGGCGCGCGGTTAATCCTGACCGCCGTGAAGGAGCTTCGCCGCCGCAATGGCCGCCGCGCGCTTGTTTCACTGTGCGTTGGCGGCGGGCAGGGCGCGGCCATCTGGCTGGAGAAATTATGAACACCGACTTCTTCCGCTCCGACACGGGCTTTCACAAGCGCCGTCCGCAGAAGCCAAATCAGACGCCGTCCGTGCCGGACGCGCCGGAGCCGCCGTGCCCCTACATCGTGCGCGAGGTGACGAAGGACCTCGTGTGCATCCTGACGTTCGACAATCCCGACAGCTCCGCGAACATCTTCGACCGCACGACGCTCAAGGAGTTGAACGACCAGTTGAACTTCATCCGCTCCACGCCGGAGTTGAAGGGCGTCATCCTCACCAGCGCCAAGCCCACGATTTTCGTTGCTGGCGCGGACCTCAAGGCACTCGCCGACGCGGTCGAGCATTCGCCCGTCGAGTTGCGGAACATGATTGAATTCGGCCAGAAGACCTTCAACCGCCTCGCGTCACTGCCGGTTCCGACCGTTGCGGCGATTCACGGCGCGTGCCTCGGCGGTGGCTTCGAGGTCGCGCTTGCGTGCGACTGGCGCATCGCCTCGACGGACAAGGTGACGAAGATCGGGCTGCCCGAAACGCAGCTCGGCATCCTGCCCGCTTGGGGCGGCTCGACGCGGCTGCCGCGGCTCATCGGCCTGCCCGCCGCACTCGACATCATCCTCGCCGGCAAGACGCTCGCTGCGCAGCCCGCGCTCAAACGCGGCCTCGTGGACGAACTCGTGCCGCGCGAATACCTCGTCGATCTGGCGAAGCGGCGCATCCTCGGTGAAGGCGCCGCGCTCAAGCACCGCGCGCGGCCGTTCCGGATCGCCGCCGCGAACAACAGCGTCGCCGCCACCGCCATTTCGTTGTGGACGCATCCCAAGCTGGTGAAGAAAACCCGCGGCCATTATCCCGCCGTGCTGAAGGCGCTCGAAGTGATGACCGACGGCATCTCGAAATCCATCGAGAAATCGCTCGAACTCGAAGTCGAGGCCGTGCTCAAACTCGCCGCGACAGATGCGTGCAGAAATCTGGTGCGTGTTTTCTTCCTCCAGGAACGCGCGAAGAAACTTGCGATCGCGCCCGTGCCATCGCCTGCCGCGCAGGGCGCCGCGCCACGCGTGCGTGCTGAGGCAGTGGTGCTGCCGAAACGCGCCGCCGTCATCGGTGCCGGCGTGATGGGCGCAGGCATCGCTCAGTGGCTCAGCGCGCGCGGGATGCCCGTCGTGCTGCGCGACATCAACGCCGACGCGGTCGGCAAAGGAATTGGCTCAATCGGAAAACTCTTCGCCGACGGTGTGAAGCGACACACGTTCACGAAAGTCGAGGCCCGCGCCGCGATGGACCGCATTTACCCCGTCGCCTTCAATGCGCCGCTCACGAATGTGGACCTCATCATCGAGGCCGCGGTCGAGAAGATGGAGCTGAAGCAGAAATTGTTCTGCGACCTTGCCGCGCAAACCGGCGAGGAGACAATTCTCGCGACCAACACGTCCGCATTGTCCATTTCTGAAATCGCCGCGGTCACGCCGCATTCTGAGCGCGTTGTGGGCATTCATTTCTTCAACCCGGTTCATCGGATGCAACTCGTCGAGGTCGTGCACGCGCGCCAAACGAGTCCTGAAGTGGTGCGCCGTGCGCTGCGATTCGTGCAGCAGATCGGCAAGCTGCCCGTGCTCGTGAAGGACAGCCCCGGCTTCCTCGTGAACCGCATCCTCATGCCGTATCTCATCGAGGCCGGGCATCTCTTCGAGGCGGGCGCGCGCGTCGAGGACATTGACGCGGCGATGCTCGACTTTGGCATGCCGATGGGACCGCTGCGGCTCATTGACGAAGTCGGCGTGGATGTCTCGATGCACGTCGCGGCCACGCTTGTCGGCCATTATTCCGACCGCCTCGAAACACCGCCGCTGCTTGGCATCATGCTCGAACGCAAATGGCTCGGCCGCAAATCCGGCAGAGGATTTTACATGCACGACGGCAAGGATGCCGCGCCGAATTCCGAACTGAACCAGTTCCGCCTCGGCGACACGGCGCGCGGGCTTTCGCGCGAGGAACTTCAGCATCGCATGGTGCTGCTCATGGTCAACGAAGCCGCGCGCTGCCTCGAGGAGCAGGTCGTTGCCGAGCCGGAGGATGTTGATTTCGGCATGATCATGGGCACGGGCTTCGCGCCCTTCCGCGGCGGCCCGCTGCGTTACGCAGACTCCGCGAGCCTGAGCAGGATGGCCGACGAGATGAACCGCCTCGTGGATGCCGGCGCCAAGCGTTATCTCCCCTGTCCGTTGCTGCAAAACATGGCGGTGTTCGGTGGCCGTTTCTATGAGAAAGGAACCTGACATGAACGCACTGAAAGATCCCGATGTGAAGCCCGCAGCCGAAGAGGCCGCGCCGCTGATTGACACGTCAAAGATGAACGCCGGCCAGCGCGCCGCGCTGGAAATGACCGAGGCCGCGCGCGACGCCGCGGCGGAAAAGGAAAGTTTCGCGCAGGGCCTTTTCATGGGCCGCTGCGATGTCGCGCGGATGCTGCCGTTTCCCGCGCAAACACACGAGGACCGCGACCAGGGCGATGCGTTCTTGCATCGGCTCGAAAAATTCCTCCGCGAAAAAGTGGACCCGGACGAGATTGACCGCTCCGGCGAAATTCCCGACGAGGTCATCGCCGAACTGGGCCGCATGGGCGCGTTCGCGATCAAGGTTTCACCAAGTTACGGCGGCCTCGGCTTGTCGCAGACGAATTACTGCCGCGCCGCGATCCTGCTGGCAAGTTATTGCGGCAACCTCACCGCGCTGCTTTCCGCGCACCAGAGCATCGGCGTGCCACAGCCGCTGATTCTTTTCGGCACGGAAGAGCAGAAGAAAAAATATCTGCCGCGCTTCGCGAAGGGCGAGATTTCCGCGTTCGCGCTCACCGAGCCGGCGGTCGGTTCCGATCCGGCAAAGATGTCCACGAGCGCAGTGCCGACGCCCGACGGACAGCACTTCATCATCAACGGCGAGAAGCTTTGGTGCACCAACGGCACCAAGGCCGGCGTTATCGTCGTCATGGCCAAGACGCCGCCTGCGGTCATCAAGGGCAAGCAGCGCGATCAGGTCACGGCGTTCGTCGTCGAGATGGACGCGCCCGGTGTCGAGGTCGTGCACCGCTGCCGTTTCATGGGACTCAAGGCGCTCTACAACGGCGTGATTCGTTTCACGAACGTAAAGGTGCCGCGCGAGAACATCATCCTTGCGGAGGGCAAAGGGCTGAAAGTCGCGCTCTCCACGCTCAACACCGGCCGGCTCACACTGCCCGCCGCGTGTGTTGGCATGAGCAAGCGCTGCCTCGAATGGGTGAAGAAATGGGCCAACGAACGCGTGCAGTGGGGCGCGAACATCGGCAAGCACGCCGCCATCGCGGACAAGATCGCGCGCATCGCGGCGAACACCTTCGCGATGGAGGCCATGACGCTTTACACCGCGAGCCTCGTGGACAAGGACAAGAAGGCCGACATCCGCCTCGAAGCCGCGATGTGCAAACTCTGGGGCACCGAGCGCGCGTGGGAAATCGTGGATGACACGATGCAAATCCGCGGCGGTCGCGGCTACGAAACCGCGCAATCGCTCAAAGCGCGCGGCGACGAAGCAGTGCCTGTTGAACGAATGCTGCGCGATGCGCGCATCAACACGATCTTCGAGGGCAGCAGTGAAATCATGCGGCTCTTCATCGCCCGCGAGGCGCTCGACCCGCACTTGAAGGTTGCCGGGGCCGCGCTGAATTCGCAGCTTCCCCTTGGCGTTCGCGCGCAGGCCGCGTTCAAGGCCGGTTTGTTTTACGCCGCGTGGTATCCGCGGCAATGGCTCCCGCTTGCGAGCGTGGGCGGCGACGTTTATCCCGCGCTCGCAAAGCATTTGCGCTTCGCCAAGCGCACCGCGCGCAAACTGTCGCGCACGCTCTTTCATTCGATGGCGAAGTTCGGCCCGAAGCTGGAACGCCAGCAGGTGCTGCTTGGACGCTTCGTGGACATCGGCACGGAACTCTTCGCCATCACAGCCACCTGCGCCCGCGCGCAGGCGATGCTCGCGGCTGCGAAGAGCGACGAGGAAAAAGCTTCCTTCGTCGAGCTTGCGGATTATTTCAGCCGGACCGCGCGGTTGCGCGTCGCGCGGCTGTTCGCCGGCGTGGATCGCAACGCGGATCGCGAAGGCTATCGGCTCGCCCAAGAATTGCTTGATGGCAAACATGGGCAACTGTGCGAGGGCATCGTGGGCAAACTCTCCTGAACTCTTTTGGGGCAACCTCCTCAAACGAAAGGAGGTGATGCGCTGACGAAATATCCATTGTCTCTCCGACGCAAACCCGTCGGAGTCCCCTGCCCGGGCGCGGCCGCGAGTCCCCACACGCCGCGCCCGGTGCATTTTGCGGCTATGACGAAGGTAGATAACTCCGCGCCAGTTCGGCGAACATGTTCACCTGTTCGGTTTCCCATGACGCGTCGCGGCCCAATGCACGTGCCATGACCGCGGCAACCTGCGGCGCTGCTTGCATGCTCGCCTTTGTATCGAGCATCAACGCCCGCGTCCGCCGCGCGAGCACGTCCTCGACTGTTCGCGCCATTTCATGTTGCACGGCGTGCAGGACGGAATTCTCCGATGGGGAAGTTGCATTGGCTTCGTCATTGATTCCTGCATCGGCAAGTTTCAAATCAGCGGTTCGGCATGGTCTAAGTGGAAGCCCGCCCACCTCGGCGGCTTTGTTCACTGCGTCCTCGGCCATCTTGCGGTAGGTCGTCCATTTGCCGCCGGTGACGGTGACCAGTCCCGAGTCCGATACAACCAGCGCGTGATCGCGCGACAACTGCGACGTGCTTTTGCCAGAACCGCCGTTCACGAGCGGACGCAGTCCGGCCCACGTGCTTAAAATGTCTGATTTAGCAGGCTTTTTAGCGAGATGTTTGGCTGCGTGGATGAGAAGGAACTCAATTTCCGCAGCAAGCGGACGCGGCTCCAATGGCGTCTCGTTCACGGGCGTGTCTGTTGTGCCGACAAGCACGCGGCCGTGCCACGGGATGGCAAACAGCACGCGGTCGTCCGCGGTTTTCGGCACCATTAACGCAACGTCGTGAGGAAGAAATTCACGCGGCAGGACGATATGCGCGCCCTGGCTCGCGGCAATCATGGGCCGAGAATTTGCGTCGTCCATCCGCCTCAGTGCGTCGGTGAACGCGCCGGTCGCGTTGACGACGACGCGGGCGCGCACTTCAAATTCGGCGTTCGTTTCCGCATCCCGCGCCAGCGCGCCGCAGACACGATCATTTTGTTTGAGCAGTTTTTCGACGCGCATGTAATTCACCGCGACACCGCCGTGGCCGAAGATGGCTTGCGCAAGCGCGATGGCGAGGCGCGCATCATCGAATTGCGCGTCCCAGTAGAGCACGCCTCCTCGCAGACCGGCAGGCTGAACGCCGGGCGCTCGGGCGAGGGTTTCTTCGCGCGAGAGGATTTGCGTCTGGCCGAGACCAAGCGATCCAGCCAGTGCGTCGTAAAGTTTCAGCCCGATGCCGTAAAAGGGTTTGTCGTTCCATGTGTAGCACGGGACGACGAAGGGAAGTTTGTGGACGAGCTGCGGCGCGTTGCGCAGAAGCAAACCGCGTTCGCGCAGCGATTCGCGCACGAGCGGGAGGTTGCCCTGGCGCAAATAGCGGACGCCGCCGTGGATGAGCTTGGTGCTGCGGCTGGACGTGGCCTTGGCGAAGTCGTGCTGTTCAAGCAGCGCGGTGCGGTGGCCGCGCGAGGCGGCATCCAGCGCGGTGCCGAGTCCGGTCGCGCCGCCGCCGATGACGAGGACATCCCACGGTTCGCGGGAGTCGCGTAATTTCTGCATCGCCTCGGCTCGGTTCACGCGGCGATTGTGGCGTGACGCGAGTCGCGAGGCGAGTTTTGATACGCGAACGCATGATTCGCCCGGCGTAAAATTCTTCGCGAGGAGTAGATTCCTGTTTACAGGTCGAGTCGCGTTGTTAGTATCCGCGCGCAGTCGCACCCGCATGAAAAAAATCGAAGCCATCATCAAGCCGTTCAAACTCGAGGACGTGAAGGAAGCGCTGACGGGCATGGGCGTCGAGGGCTTGACGGTGACCGAGGTGAAGGGCTTCGGCCGGCAGAAGGGCCACACCGAGATTTACCGCGGCAGTGAATACACGGTGGACTTCCTGCCGAAGCTGAAAGTTGAAATCGTCCTCGCTGACGCAAACGTGGCGAACGCGGTTAACGCCATCGTCAAGGCCGCGAAGACCGGCAAAATCGGCGACGGCAAGGTGTTCGTCACGAATGTGGAAAACGCGGTCCGCATCCGCACGGAAGAGACCGGCGACGCCGCAGTCTGAATTTGAGATTTCCCCGACCGACCTGTGAGGGAAGGGGATTTTTGTCCGTTGACATAAACCTAAAGCAGCAATCAACCCAACAATGAGCACACCCAAGAGCGTGATAGAGATGGCGAAGAAGGCAGGGGCGAGGATG
>CAZPVD010000004.1:0-94675 GCA_964589935.1 uncultured Verrucomicrobiota bacterium
GCCGAGGATCATGAAGACCGGCTCCATGCGGATGCTGCCGTAGGCGATGTGCGAGGAGCTGAGGCACACGGGCACGAGGAGGTTTTCGCACTGCGCCGGCTTCGGCACGATGGCGCGGTAGGAGACGGGATAGGGCTTCATCGGGGCGACCTGCACGTCGCCCTCGTTCTCGACGCGGCCGTTCTTCACGATGCGCTGGCAGTTGTGCGAGTCCATGTTGTAGGCGGCGAGGCTCACAGGGTCGGGCACGACTTCCTGCGCGCGGCAGTGTTTCTCGGTCATGACAATTTCGCCGATGAGGCGGCGGCCTTCGCGCACGTAGAGTTCGCGCGGCCAGCCGGCGGTGGCGGTGAACTCGTCCTTGCTCGGCCCCCACGTCTGCATCTCACGACGCATGTCGGCGGGCACGCGCGGGTCGGTGGCCATGAAGGTGAGAAAGCCGCGGATGTAATCCTCGTGCTCGCGGCGGATGGCGGCGCGGCGCTCGTAGCTCGCCTCGGGGAAATCCCAGTTCATGCCGATGAAGTCGGTGGAAAAGCCGCCGTTGTTGTTGATGTCGGTCTTGTGGTTGGGCATCCAGATGGGATTCCAGAACTGCGCAAGCTTCGGCTGCTTGTTCGCGGCGACGAGCGCGGCGCAGTAGCGGCCCAGCAGCTCGAACTTCGCAGCGTCGTAATCCGCCGGCGGCGTGACGGGAAGTTTGCCGTTTGCGGCCTTTACGAGTGAGTCGAATTTTTCCTGTGGCATCGCGGCGGGCTTCGTGGCGGGCAGGCGGTTGCGGTCGTCGGTGGTGAAGCAGAGGCGGTAGTTGTAAGTCTGCACGCGCGCGTCGCCGTCGCCGGGCTTGCCGCCGTCGCCGGGCTGGATGAACGGGAGCAGGCCGCTCGCGGGATCGCCGGGCTTCCTGAACGGGTCCACCGGCACGGTGAACTGGTGATGCGGCGTCTGCGCGCGGATGCCGTTGAGCGTCTCGTTGTAGGTGGAGTTCGCTTCGCGGCCGACGTGGTAGCTAACGCCGGCCTTCGCGAGCAGGTCGCCCTCGTAGGTGGCGTCAATAAACATCTTCGCGCGGAAGACATTTCCATTTTGCATCGTGATTTCCGTGATGCGCGCGCCGGATTTTTTCACCGAGGCGAGGCGCTGCTGAAGATGGACGGGAACCTTCGCCTCGCGGAGCATTTCGAGGAAGATCGCCTCAGCGACGTGCGGCTCGAAGGTCCACATCGTGGCGTCCGCGCCGGTGAGCGAACTCGCGCCCGCCTGTCCGCCGCGGCGATGGGCGAAGTAGTCGGCGAAAGTTTCGAGCGTCCAGTTCTTCTCGTCCGAATAGTGCTTGGCGATGCGGTGGTAGAACTCGCGCGAGATACCGCCGACCGCCGCCTTGTTGCCGATGTCCGTCGCGCCGAGTCCACCCGTGGTAAGGCCGCCGAGATATCTTGAAGGCTCGACGAGCACGACCCTCTTGTCCATGCGCGCCGCCTGCACCGCCGCCGCGATGCCGCCCGACGTGCCGCCGAAGACGCAGAGATCGGTGTCAACGATGGCGCCACGCAGCGAAACAGCCGACAGCCATAGACAACAAAAAACCCGTGAGATTCTCATGCGGGGAGAATCCCACGGGGCGAATTCAGTTTCAATCGGATATCTGCCAGCTTGTTCAGCGAGGCCGACCCGAACTTGAGCAACCTTGCACAGACAGCGGTTGCTCAAGATCCAAACTGATTCCAGATATCAAGAAAAACCAGCGAATGAGGGTGCGGATCCTTTTGTTTTGCTGTCTTATTAAGCTTCTTGTTTCGGCGTATCAAAAGGCAAACACGCCAGAAACTTCCGTTATTGTGAATTGTCCCTGCTGGCGGAGTGGAGCATTTGACCTTAACCCTTCCTCTCGTAGTAGCATCAATTGTAACTGCTGTTTCCGGATTAATCCCAGCCGGATCATCGTGCCCGACGGAGATTGTCGCTCTTGCACCAGTTGACGCTTGTATCTGGTCAAATGACTCCAATAAACAAGTTGTCGTAACGGACGTATTTACACCTTCTCTTATCACCGAGACAGTTCCAGCAGTGACATTGAGTGTTAAAAGTCCCGTATAGTGGTTATGTTTGCGTGACATAATTAGTAGTGTGTTGTGATGAGTTATTTTTGGTTAGCCGCGAATTCCGACCCCATCTGTGCCAATATCCAGAATATACCGTGCGTAATAATTCCCATTCAGCTTCAATTCATCAGATGTTATTGAGCACGATGAATCGATTGGAGTGATTGCAAGGCCGTTCGCATCGCAACTTGTCGTCGCAAGAAGCACATCATTAGGTGTTGGTGGATTGGGATGTCCACCCCCATCAACTCCGCAATCAGAATACAGGTCAACGCTGAGGGCCCCTGCGGCAGACAGATCCAAGACGGCATCAGGACCAACTTGATCTGGATCAGTTAGCGGGACACTAGCAGCGTAGTTATTATTCGGCCTCCAAACTCTGACGTTACCATTTACGTTTGACGCAGTCAGCATATTACACCTCTCATTCCTTTCTTTGTTCGATTGTTTTTGTTTCCCCGTTTGGAAGGACAACCTCGCACCGACTTCCCGGTTCCAACTGCAACGACTCCGCCGGCAAAATCAGCGCTCCAGCCACCCCGCTTCTACGGGCCTCTACATTTGCATCAATGATGCTTATCGTGCCTTCAGTCTTTCTTAGCAAGCAGAAAAGTCGCCTTCGCGTGTCTTTTTTTTCCAGGCTGTGAAAGTCGTGTTCCTTGCGGTCGTTGATCTTGTCGGAGTGATCGAATCCCCACTTCGCGAGCGTGGGCGTCGCATCGTGATGGTCGCGCAGGATGCGCGCGACGAGGAAGCGCGCCAGCGCCGCGCGCGCGGCGGCGCTGTATTTGTAGCAGGTCTTGGATTTCCACAGGTGCATGAAGTGCGGGTTCTTTGCGATGGCCAGTCCGCTCGGATACAGCGTGACGAGCGTCGAGGCGGGCACGCCCTGTTGCGCGAGCCACATGGGCAGGATGCGCTGCCCGGCGAAGACAAGCGTGTTTTGCGAAGCGCCTTCCGGAATCTTCACGCGTCCGTGGGTCCGCTCGAAGTCGCGCGAGAATTCCTCCATGAACCGCAGCGCGCGCCGCGCGAAGGCGTGCGCGACCTCGGTGCTCTCGAAGTAATTCAGCGCGGTGTTGAGCGGGTCGAGTTCCCAGTTCCACTCCGGGCCGTTGAAGCCATAACTCGCGCACTGTTCGCGGTTGTTCGCGTAGCAGGCCCACGCGCGCGGCTCGGTGTGCGCGGCCATCGCCGGCGCGGTGGGCACGAGCGGCTGCCAGAGGATCGCGTCCACGTCGAAGTTCGCGGCCGGATACTCCATGCACAGAAAACTGAAAATCTTCCCGGCGTTCCAGAACAGCCACGGATGGATCGCCTCCGGCACGCGATCCAAATCGGTCGTGATGCCGCCGTTGTAAATCCAGTCAAGGCCGGTCTTGCGCACGAATTGCAGGCCGCGCGTGTCGGTGACGAGCTTGATCTGCGAATGGCGGCGGATTTCCAGCGCGCCCAGCAGCCATGTGAGCGCTTCGAAATCCCAGAGTTCAATTTCCTTCGTCCCGCGTTCCGCGTCGCTGCCGAACATCGGGCGCGTCCAGAAATTGTGGAAATAGATCATTGCGAAGCGGGCTTCGCGGCCGCCGGCTGCCACGGCACTTCGTAAATGTGGACGGGCGTGGCAATGCCCTTGATGGTTGTCGAACCAAGGTCTTTGCACAACGCGGCCAATTCCGAATCGTCGTGCTGCAGGCGCTCGTAGCAGGCTGCGCTGATGAGGATGCGCGAGCGGCCGCTGAGACCTTCAAGCCGGCTGGCGATGTTCACCTCGCGGCCGAAGACGGTGTAGTTGGACGCGTGCGTGTCCGAACCCATGAAGCCGACCGTGGCCATGCCCGTGTTGATGCCGACGCCGAACTCAAAAAGTGTGAGCGGCGGCAACGGCGCCTCGTTGCGGGAAATCCTCGTGGTGTTTGTGGTTTCGAGGCGCTCGTTCTCGGCGCGGCGCTTCGCGTTGAGCTTGTGGACGGCGCGCTGCGCGGCGATGGCGGCGCGCACGGCATTGAGCGTCTGGCGTTTGTCATCCACCGGCGCGCCCCAGAACGCCATCACGCAGTCGCCGATGTATTTGTCGAGCGTGCCGTCGTAGGTCTTCACCGCGTCCACGATGGCGGCGAGATAAAGGTTCACGGTGTTCATCGTTTCCTGCGCCGCGCCGTCGAGCGCGTGCTGCGTGGTCGCCTCATCGAGCTTGCGGCGGCGGACGTCCTGCACGGCGATGGCGTGGGCGGTGTCGGTGAACTCGGTGAAGCCCCGAAGGTCGGCGAAGAACACTGTCACGAGCCGGCGCGTGCCACCAAGCGGGAGCGATTCATCCCGCATCAACAGCTCCATGACGTTCGGCGAGACAAACCGCCGCAGGCTCCGGCGCTGCCGCTGCTCCACGAGGACGCGGTAGCTCACCATGGTCAGGTGCGTCATCAGCAGCGCGCCGCCGACCGGGAGCACCAGCGGAATCCACCAGCGGAACCGCACATAAATCCACACACACAGGCCGACGTAAGCTGCTGCGATTGCAAAAATGCCGACGGACGCCCACACCGCCTGCAATCGCCAACTGACCAGCGCGGCAATGCCGGTCATCAACGCAATCAAGCCCAGTTCCAGCGCAAGGGAAGGCGGATGGACGTAGCGGTTCGTCAGGATCGAGTTGGCGATGTTCCAATGTCCAGCCGATAAAAAATTGAAATCCTTGTTTAGCGGGGAAAGCGGCGTCGGCCCGCGGTCGGCCATGTTGTTGCCGACCCCGAAGCCGCCGATGAAGGCAAGCCGGTTGTCCCACTGAGGACTGACTGGCCGCCCTTTTGCACGCAGATCGTATTGGTCGAGCACGCCCATATCGGCGGTAATCGTGGTTTTGCTGAATTTGTAGGCGGATTGATGGTCCACAAGTGACTTGGTGTCGACCATCAGTTCCCAGTTCACAACCATGTTCGTGTGTGAGTCGGTTGGAATGATCCGTTCCACGCCGTTGGTTCCGCGCAAGACCACGCGGTCAGGACCGATAACCGCCTTGCTCAAGTCCAGCTTGAGATGTTGCGCTGCCGCCACCACGCCCAACGCCCAGACACGTCCCTCGCGCGGGTCGTCAATGAAGATGGGCACACGTCGAAAGACGTCGTCAGGTTCATGGGCTTTCTTCACGTGCCCGATTGCGGCGGCGTTTGTCCGAAAAATTGCAGCCAACGGCTCAAGACGGCCATACCTTCCCGGGGCCATGTCCAGAACGACGTTTCCAGCCTGGGCCATCCGCCATGCAAAGGATTCGTCCGAACTCATTTGTCCGCGGCCGGGAATGGTTTCAGGCCACATATTTTTCGGATGCACGTCAATGAACGATACGTCAAAGGTGATGACGGAAGCGCCCTGTGCGGCCAGCTCTTGCACGACGCGACCGTCCAGGACGCGCGGGAGCGGCCAGTAATAGTTCGCTTCCATCTCGTTCAACTCATGCAACGAGCTCTCGCTCAGCATGACGACACCAACCTGATGGTTCGTCGGACCGCCGTCAGAACACTTCCATGCGATCCGCGCGCGCCAGTCGAACGTCATCAACTCGAGCCGCTCGAACAGGCTGAAGTCCCACTTCGCGGGGAGGAGCCGCGCCGCGCACACCAACGCGAGCACCGCCAATGCAATGCCAGCGGGGATGAGTCTGCCACGGGAGGGGACCACAAGCCGATTCAACCAATCCGCTGCCGTGCGGGCAAGCCCCAACTTTGAATTCCAAACTGGCCGATGCCGTCGCGTTATGTAATGATCTGTCCCATGAAACCCGCCCTCTTCCGTGCCGCTTCCCCGGTGGCGCTTCTTTTGTCCTGTCTTCTCCCAGTGTCCGCCGCCGAGGCCGCACCGCGCGTCGAAACGGCGCGCGCCCCGGACGGCGCCATGCAGCCGCAGGTCGTCGTGGGCGCGGATGACACCGCGCACATCGTCTATCTCAAGGGCGATCCGGCGGCGTGCGACGTGTTCTACACCCGCAAGAAGGGCGACCAGCCGCTCACCGCGCCACTGCGCGTGAACACCCAGCCCGGCGGCGCCGTGGCGATGGGCACCATCCGTGGCGCGCAACTCGCGCTGGGCAAAGGCGGGCGCGTTCATGTCGTGTGGAATGGCAGCGGGAAAAACGCGCCCAAAGCGCCACAGGGTTATCCACTCTCGCCGCTCAACTACACGCACCTCAACGACGCCGGCACCGCATTTGAGCCGGAGCGCAATTTGATGACTTCAACAACGCTGCTCGACGGCGGCGGCACCGTCGCGGCGGACGCGCAGGGTTACGTCTATGCCATGTGGCATGGCGTCAAAACGGGAAGCACACCCGGCGAGGCAAACCGCGCCGTGTGGGTCGCAATTTCGAGCGACGACGGCAAAACTTTTGCGGCGGAGAAACAGGCGAACCAACAGCCCACGGGCGCGTGCGGCTGCTGCGGCATGAAGGCCTTCACAGACAGCAAGGGAAATCTTTTCGCGCTGTATCGCACGGCCACGCAGACGATCAACCGCGACATGGCGCTCCTCACATCGCGCGACCACGGTGCGACCTTCACGGCCGCCACGCTCGATCGCTGGCGCATCGGCCAGTGCACGATGAGCAGCGAATCCTTCAGCGAAAATGCGCGCGGATTGATCGCCGCCTTTGAATCCAACGGCCGTGTGCAGCTCATGCAAGTTCCGCCCTTCGGCGGCGAGATGCAGCGCATCACGCCTTCCAGCGCAAACCGCGCGAAATATCCCAGCGTCGCGACGAACTCGAAAGGCGAAACGCTTGTCGCTTGGGCGGAAGGCACCGCGTGGCAGAAAGGCGGCGCGCTCGCGTGGCAGGTGTTCGACGCTGCGGGCAAACCGCTCAGCGAAGCGAGCCGTGCGGAGAACGGCGTCGGTGTCTGGAGCCTGCCGGCAACTTACGCGCGCGCGGACGGCAGCTTCGTGATCCTGCACTGATGCGGGTTGTAGCAGCGGTCGCTGGCCGCCGTTGCAGAAGTCCCAATGTTCAGCGCGCTGCTGCCTCTTCCTTGCGCACGATTTGCGTGAGCGTCTGCTGGAGCACGAGCGTTTCGTCGAGCTGGCTCGACACGAGGCGGCGGTTGCATTCGAGGAGCAGGTCCATCGCGCGCACCAACTCCGCCGATGTGTAGTTGCGCGACTGCCTCAGCGCGCCGAACAGCACGAATGGGTGCATCGCCAGCGGGTTGAACTTGCGGTCTTCGGGAAAAGCATCCGGCGGCACGCGCTCGAGCGCGGTCTTGAACTTGGTGTAGGCGTTGCGGTCGTTGAAGTTCATCTTCGCATCAAGCCAGCCCGCGCGGGCCATCTCCTTCGCGAACAGCATCGCGCGCACTTTTGAAATCAACCCGTAGAGCATCCCGATCTCGCTCTTGTCCTTGTCGAATTTCATGTCCCACAGCTCGCTGTCGAGCGTGCGCAGCAGGCGCGCGAGGTCGCGGTCGCCGAGCGCGTCCGCAAGCGCGAAGGCCCGCGCGAGCTTGTTGCGAGTGACGACGGCCTCGACATCCGCAGCCTCAATTTGCGCGCGGTCGCCGGTGTAGAGCGCGAGTTTTTCGACCTCGCTGTCGAGCTGGCGGAGGTTCGGGCCGACGAGATTGACGAGCGTGGCGAGCGCCTCGTCGGAGATGTCCTTTTTGAGCGCGCCCAGTTGTTTCAACGCGGCAGCCTCAACTTTCGCGGACCAGTCCTTGGTGTCGAGCGAGAGCGCCTCGAACGTCTCGGCTTTCCCCAGTTTATCGAGGGTTTTGAAGAGCGCCTTGCGCTTATCCACTTTGCCGGCGGAGACGAGCAGACGCACGCCATCCCAGCGGAAGTCCTTAAATTCTTGCGCGAGTTCGCCGAGCGCGGCGGAGACGGCTTGCGCGCGCGCGGTGCGGTCGTCGTCGAGGAAGTTGCAGTTCTGGAACCACACGACCTTGCCGCCGCCGAAGAAGGGAAGCGTCTGCAAAGCTTCGCGGAGTTTGCCGATGGCGCGGAGGGCTTCGCTGGAATTCGCCGCCGCGGCGTCAACAATTTCGTGGTCCATGCCACCGACCTCGGCGCACCACTGCTGGTAAAGCTGCCGGGCGCGTTGCTTGACGCCAAAGTCGTCCTCGCCACAGATGAGGGCCACGGGCGCGGTGGTGATGACGGCGGGCATGAGTTCAGCGCGGCAGTCACGCCTCGGACTCGGATTCAGATTCGCCGCCGCCGCTCTGGCTTTCCTGTGTGAGGCGTTCGAGCGTTTCAGAGGCGTCCTCGACCTTGTCGAAGAGCACCTGCGCGACGAACACGGGCCGCTTGTGCGCGGCGGCAAGCGCGAGGCAGTCGCTCGGCCGCGCGTCAATTTCGACCATTTTTTTGCCCAGCTCATTCTGTTGTAGGAGCGTGAGCCGTGCGAAGTAGGTCGAGTTGCGCAGGTCGGTGATGACGACGCGCTCGAGCGTGGTGCCGAAGCCGCGCATGATGTTCACCACGAGGTCGTGTGTGAGCGGACGTTCCTTGGGCGTGTCCGCGAGGAAGTCACCGATGACGCGCGCCATGTTTGTGTCCACGGAAATGATGAAGACCTTTTCCTCGTTGCCGATGAAGATGGCCGTGCCGTTTCCCGCGAGATAGGGGAAGATGCCGCGGATTTGCACGGGCACGACGTCTTTCTTCATGCGGCAAGCTTAGGCGCGGCGCGGGCAAATGACAAGCGGGGCGGTGCATTGCCGCTTGCGCCGGCGCGCGGACGACGCTACACAACGCGCGTGCCACAACGGATGCCTTCACTTTTTTTCCTCGCACTCTTTTTCCTCGCGCTTGCCGTGTCGGCGCGCGCGCAGATTGATCCGGTGAAGCGCTCGCTGGTGCAGCTCGGCTACAACCAGCCGCTCGAAGGCCGTGGCCCCATCGCGGCTTACGCGTATCTTTATTACAACCAGCCCGGCTGGTCGCGGACGAACCTCACGTTGCGCCTCGCCATCGCGCCGGGCTACGTGGACGGCGAGCTGGGCTTCACGCACCTGCTCGGCGAGCAGACGGATTTTGCAATTGGTCTTGCTGGCGGCGGCTTCGCGGACAGTTTCTCCGAGGTGCGTGGCGGGCATTTTCTTCAGGAGGAATCCTTCACCGGCCACGGCGGCGAAGTGTCCGCGAGCGTTTATCACCTGTTCAATCCGGGCGACCGCATCCCGCTCAATGGCGTGCTGCGCGGCGTCTTGCACTACTCGGCGTTTGAGCGCGACGACCGCACTGCGCCGGGCTTCGTGCTGCCGGACGACCACCCGACGTATCATCTGCGCGCGGGGCTGCGCTTCGGCGGACGCGAGCCGGTGCTCACGCCGGACGCGGCGATGGAACTCTCGCTGTGGTATGACGGCCAGCTTCGCCAGCACTTCGGGCTTTACGGCTTCGGCAACGACCGGGTGCTCGAACACGACGCGCATCTTTTCTGGGGCCGCGCGCTGCTCGCGCTCAACAACACCAACACCGGCCGCGCGTTCACGCTGAACATCACCGCCGGCACGAGCGCGAACGCCGACCGTTTCAGTTCGTTCCGCCTCGGCGCGGCGCTGCCGCTTGCGGCGGAGTTCCCGTTGAACCTGCCCGGATATTATTTCGAGGAGATTTCCGCCCACCGCTTCGTGCTTGTCGGCGGCTCGTATTCCGTCGCGCTCGACGAGCGGCAGCACTGGCACGCGGTCGCGTTCGGCACGACCGCGGCGGTGGATTACCTCAGCGGGTTTGCGCAGCCGGGCAACTGGCACACTGGCGTCGGCGGCGGAATCGCCTGGGAGTCCCGCACGCGCGTCTGGCAGGTGCAGCTCGGCTACGGCTACGGCGTGGACGCCATCCGCGACGGCCACCGCGGCGCGAACAGCATCGGCATCGTCGTCCAATACGACCTCGGCGCGGCGCGCTCAAAGCGTCTCGAATTCCCGCCCGGCACCGCACCGGAAAAGTCGCGCTTCCTCGACCGCTTCCTGCGCATCTTCGGCGGCTGAACGTCGCCGCGCTTGACGCAGCGAAACCGCGAGTCCACCTTCAACGTCCAAGCTCGTGAGACATTGCGAACATTGCCGCCCATGAACATGACTTTCATTCTCCGCCAAATTCGCCGCGCCGCGCTCGGTTGCGGTCTGCTTGCCACTGTCCCCGCCTTTGCCGCCGCGCCGGAGGCTACTCGTGATTCAACCGAGAACGTCAACGGTCTCACTGTGCGCGAGCGTCAGGGCCTGCGGCCGAGCGACGCGCTGCTCTTCAACGGCTGGGGCGTCACGCCCGCCGGACGCCACGCGCCCATCAGCGACCTTGCGCTCAAGATGCTCGTCGCGCCCGATGGCAAGACGCTCGTCGCCGTCTGCTGCGGCTACAACAACACCGGCCTCGCCGTGCTCGATATCGCGGGAGTCAAGGTGAGCGAGTTTCATCCGCTGAAGGAATGCTGGAACGGCCTCGCGTTCAGCCGTGACGGCAAAAAGATTTTCGTTTCCGGCGGTGACCTTGGCGAGATTCACATCTTCAATTTCGCAAATGGCAAGGCCACGTTCGACAAATCGGTGAAGCCTTCGCCCGACGCCACGCCGGTGTTCCTCGCGGGCATCGCCGTGCATCCGGCCACCGGCGCACTCTACGTGTGCAACGAGGCGGATCACGAGGTCTGGGTGCTCCAGTCTGAAACGCTCACGCTCGAAACGACCATCGCCGTCGGACTGCATCCGCACTCGTGCGTGTTCGGCGCGGACAAAAAGCATCTCTACGTCAGCAACTGGGGCAGCCGCACCGTGAGCGCCGTGGACACCGAAAAGGGCCGCCGCTTGCGCGACATCACCGTCGGCCTGCGCCCGAACGACATGGCGCTCGCGCCGGACGGACGCCTCTTCGTCGCGTGCGCCGGCGACAACACGGTGCATGTCATCACGACCGCGAAACCGGAAAAGCCCGGCCCCGATCCCAGCCCGGCGCGGCGTTTGTGGGAAGGCACGCGCGAGGTCATCTCCACGTCGCTTTATCCGCAGTCACCGGAAGGCAGCACGCCGGACGCGGTGGCTGTTTCGCCGGACGGCAAGACGCTGTTCGTCGCCAACGCGGACAACAACTGCGTGATGGTGGTGGACATTTCCAACGCGCTCTTCGAGCAGGCGCGCGAGCACAACGAGAGCGTGTCCCTCGTCAACGGCTTCATCCCGACGGGCTGGTATCCCTCGGCCGTCGCGGTCAGTGCGGACAACAAGACGCTCATGGTTGCCAACGGCAAGGGCCTCACGTCGCACGCGAACTTTCCCGCGAAGGCCGCGGCTGCCGGTCCGGCGAAGAGCGGCGGCAACCCCCGCTTCGATCACATCGGCAAGACACTTGAAGGCTCGGTGTCCTTCATCGAGCGGCCTGATGCGTCAAAAATGGCGGCCTACACGGAGCAGGTTCGCAAGAATTCGCCGTATCAGCCCGAGTGGCTCATGCGCGCGCCCCTCAAGAGCCAGTGCGTCGTGCCTGACCGCGTCGGCGATCCGTGCGCCATCAAGCATGTGCTCTACATCATCAAGGAAAACCGCACCTACGACCAGGTCTTGGGCGACATGAAGGACGCCGCGGGCAAACCGCTTGGCAACGGCGAGCCCAAGCTCACCATCTACGGCGAGAAGATCACGCCCAACCACCACGCCATCGCGCGCGACTATGTGCTGCTCGACAACCTTTACTGCAATGGCGAGGTCAGCGTGGACGGACACAGTTGGTGCGACGCCGCCATCGCGACTGACTTCAACCAGCGCTCGTGGATTCTCTCTTACTCCAAGCACGGCAAGCTGCCCGGCAACGAAGAAATGGAAAATCCCGCCAACGGCTACCTCTGGGACTTGTGCCGGCGCCACGGCGTGTCGTTCATGAACTACGGCGAGGGCGCGCAGCGCGTTCCCTCCGCGAACCGCGGACGCTGGCGCGCGGACTGGGCCGGCGGACGCGACATGAAGCTCGTGGACTTCTGGATCGAGGACTTGCAGAAGGCGGAAAAGACCGGCGTGCTCCCGCGCTTCACCATCATGTCGCTCGGCGAGAACCACACCAAGGGCACCACGCCCGGCGCCTTCACGCCCGACGCCTGCGTCGGCAGCAACGACCTCGGCCTCGGCAAGATCATCGAGGCCGCGAGCAAGAGCCGCTTCTGGCCGGAGATGGCCATCTTCGTCATCGAGGACGACGCGCAGAACGGCCCCGACCACGTGGACGCGCACCGCACGGTCGGCTTCGTCATCAGCCCGTATGTGAAGCGCAACTTCGTGGACAGCACCCTCTACACGACGGCCAGCATGATCCGCACGATGGAACTCATCCTCGGTCTGCCGCCGCTGACGCAATACGACGCGGGCGCGACGCCCATGTTCAACTCCTTCACCAAGTCCGCCAAGCTCACGCCCTACAACGCCATCACGCCGGAGATTGATTTGCTCGCGAAGAACACCGCCAAGTCGCCCTTCGCCAAGGAATCCGCCCGCATGAACTTCAAGGAATACGACCGCGCGCCCGAGGACCAGCTCAACCGCATCCTCTGGCACGTCGCCAAGGGCATGGACGAACCCTATCCCACGCCCATCCACCGCGTCCTCTTCACGAAGTAACCTGCGGCGTGTTTTCTGTGCAACGCATCGCGCGCAGCCGCCCGGTGAGCTGGACAAGTTCCTGCCGCTGACGCAGCGCGACCAGGCAGTAGGCGAGGTCGTCCGCCAGCACCACCAGCAGCTTTACCTCCTCGTCCGCGAAGCACTGCGCCTCCCCCGAATACAGACACAATACGCCGAAGATCTTCCCGTCGTCGCGCAAGGGCAGCGCCGCCGCCGACCGCAGGCCCGCCGACCGCACCCGTTGCCGGACCGACGCGAACTGTTGGTCGGTCTCCAAATCGCGACAGATGCACGGCTGCCGTGTCCGGATGACCGCGTCGGCCAGGGGAAACTCCGTCCGCATTACCACGCCGCCGTCCGGTGGCAGTCCGAAGTAGCTGCCGGTCACCTTCCCGGCATGCTCGACAACGCGCAATTGTTCCGCCCCCTCGACAAAGCCGACCCAGATCAGCCTCGGCTCCATCTGTGCGGCCAGCACCGCGCAGAAGTCCCGCAGCAAGCTCGCCTCATCTGTCGCCCGCATGAGCACGGAATCAGCCGAAGTGGTGACGCTCAAGGTGCGGTTGAGCTGCCGTAGGCGCTGCTCCATCTGCACCATCGAAGAGATGTCGTGCGTGAGTGCCAGCACCTCGCGCACCGTGCCGTCGGTCCTGAGCAACGGCAGGAATGTGTAGATCAAGTTGATCTGACCGGCTTTGGTCTGATGCTCCACCACCTGCGACTGTCGCCGCCGCGTCTCCAGCGCGCGTTTCAACGTTGGCAGATAGGCGTTCACCAGCTCGATCGGAAACACCTCTTCGTCCCGCCGCCCGAGGACTTGATTCACCGACATCTGCTTGGCGAGCAGACCCTGCGGATTCACGTAACTAAAGCGCCGCTCGGCGTCGTAAATGGCGAACGAATATGGATAGTGCGTTGCCGTGGCCGCGAAGCGCTCTTCGCTTTCCTCCAATTCCAAGCGGATGGTCGCCTCCTGCACCGGATGCCGTCGTTGCAGCCAGTAAATCATCCCTGCGGAGACGACCACGAATGCCAGTCCCCGGCTGATGTCGAGCCACAGACGGCTGGCCGGCGTCTGTAGCGCAAATTTCAGCGCCGCGTTCGACAGGATAATCCAAACCAAGGCTCCCGCCACGTAAAGACGCGTGACGCGCGCCGGCACCCCGGCCTGACCGATATAAGGTCTCATGTCTGTGCGTCCGACCGTGCGCCAGTCGCCGCGACCGTTCAATGGGGTGTTCTTCTATCTACAGCCAACGAAGCCTGCGGCGACATGCGAGCGGTGTTCCACCCAGGCCCCATTGCTCGCATGCGCGGCCGCGAAATACTTTGCGGACGCAACCCCGCTCTGCTACCAAGCGGCGTGGCCGATTCCCCCGCACAGGTCCTTTACTTGGAAGACCAGCCCGTTGTGGGCGCCATCATCCTTCTTGAATTGCGGCGCAACGGAGTCGAAGCCACCACCGTGCACGGCGTCGAGCACGCCTTGGAACTCTCGCGCGGGAAAAAGTTCGACTTGATTCTCCTCGACGTGCTTTTGAACGGCACAACCGGATTTGAAGCCTGCCGCCGCCTGAGAACGGACGACAGCCTCAAGGACTTGCCGGTCATCTTCTTCACTGGCGTGCCCAATGCGGAGGATGAGAGGCAAGCCATGCGGCTGGGTGCCGTGGCCTACCTCGACAAGGCGGCGGATACGCAGCAATTGGCCGAGCGCATTTTGACCGAGGTGCAACTCGCGCGGACTGCGGCCACGGGCAGGGCAAAAGGATAGGCGCTGGAGTCGTTTCAGGCCCGGCCCAAGCCGCCCGCGAACCGTCCCATCTGGGGTAAATGCCCCATAGCGCCGTGCGCACAACCATTACAATAGCTTTGCAAATAAGTTATTGCACTCTGTCACTCAAATCATACACTCCAAAAGTTTTTGACCCAAACCATGCAAGCATCGAACCCGGACCAACCCACCGCGCGCATCCTTTTGATTGAGGACCAGGTGGAGCTGGCCACCATCATTCAATACATGTTTCAGGGCGTGCAGGTCGCGGTGACGGCCGCGCGCTCCGGCGAGCTGGGGCTGCAACTCGCGCGCCGCTCCAAGTTCGACTTGATCCTGCTGGACTGGCATTTGCCGGGCATGAACGGGCTTGAAGTCTGCCGCGCGCTCAAATTGGACGAACAGCTCGCGGATATTCCCGTCATCTTTGCGAGTTCAAACCAGGAGCCGGAAACCCAAACCCTCGCCCACGAGGCCGGCGCGCTGGAATTCTTCGTCAAACCGTTTGACCTCCGGCTTTTCACCTGCCGCATCATGAACATCCTGTCTGATGCGCGCCCCGAATTGTTCGCGCACATGGATGGGCCGGCGGCCTTCTCAAATGAGGAGTTCAGGCCCATCCCCTGACGCGCGACCGCTTTCCAATTTGATTCGGCCGGCCGGACTTATCCCCACGGGACATCCCCTGTCCCTTCTCCATTGCAGTCTGCCGGCCGAATCACTTCCCTTTTTTCAGGATTTCGATGGCGGCTTTTTGCAGGATAGGGACGCTCTGCTGGTCGTCCGCGGCCGCGGAGCAGCGCGCCCTGCCATTCAAATTCAAGTTGCAAGCGAACGACTCAAAGTAGCCCACGATAAAAAAGTCCTTGCGCCTGATTGAGATTTTGCTAGAGATGAATCGTCCCGTTGGCAGCACGTTTCTTCAGTAGGGTTCCCCACCCTCACCTCCTTGGCGTGCGTCAGCGGGACATTTTCTTTTAGATATGGAGATCGCAGCCAACGGCGCGCGGAGTCGCGTTTCACTTCCAAATCATTTCACCCGTGCGCCGAGGATGAGCGCGGCGAGCACCATTGTGGCGGCGTCGTAACCCGCGTTGATGAGGAAGAAGCGCACGGAGCGCTGCTCGAAGAGGTAGTTGGTGGCCGTGGGCACCGCGCCAAAGGCCACGCTCAACATCAGGCCCGTGCCGGCGGCGCAGCCGAGGCAGTCGCTCTTGATGGCCTTGAGCACGACCGCCAGCGCGAACACCTGCACCAGCCCCAGGAGGAACGTGAGCGCGAGTTGGGTCTTGGCATGTCCCTTGGCGGCGGCGATTTGCTCGGGCGTGATCTTCAATTCCGCGAGCCACGGGTTCGCGAAGAGCTTGGGCGAATACCAAAGCCCGCCGATGCAGAACTTGACCGCGGCGGCGGCGGCTATGGCAAAGTAGTTGAGTTCGTTGAAGTGCATGGGTTGCCTTTCAGTTGTGTGGAACGGGGAATAGTTCTGCAGGTTTTAGAAGACTTCGCCCCACTGCTGCGAATCGCGCAACATCATTTCGCGCAGGAGCCGCACGGGCGGGGCGCCGAACTGCAGGAACGTGTCGTGGAAGTGCCGGAGCGAGAATTTGGCGCCCTCCTGCTGCTGCCAGTCGGCGCGGAGCTTGAGGATTTGAAGCTTGCCGAGCGTGTAGAGGCAGTAGCTCGGATCGTAGGTGCCGCGTGTGGCCTCGGATTTCGCGGGCTTCGGCTCGTAGTAGCAGTTGTCCTGGAAAAACTTCGTCGCATCCTCGACCGAGAGTCCGTTGCAGTGCATCTGCACGGCGCACACGAAGCGGCAGATGCGCAGCAACGCCTCGTCGGATTGCGCGAGGCGGTATTTCGCGGCGCGGATGAGTTCCTCGGCCGAGGGTTTTTCGCTCAGGCCGCCACCGAAGCCCTCGTCGAGCAACATCTGCTCGCTGTAATGCGCCCAGCCTTCGGTGAAGGCGTAGCTGGTGAAGATCTTGGCGGACTTGCTCGCGGGCGAGGCGTTGAGATGCAGGAACTGCGCGTAGTGGCCGGGGTAGGCTTCGTGGATGGTGACGACGTCAGTCGTGTAGTAGTTGAACGCAGTGAGCCATTCCTCCTTCTGCGGCGCGGGCCAGTCCTTCTCTGTCGGCGTGACGTAGTAATAGGCCTCGGTTGCGCGCGTCTCGAACGGCCCCGGCGTGTCCATCGAGGCGAAGCTCGTCGCGCGCATGAACGCCGGCGTCTCCTCGACGCGCGCGCGGACTTCGCTGGGAAAACTGATGACGTTCCGCTGAACGCAAAAATGCCTTATCTTCTCGATGTTCTTGCGCGTGTCGGGAATGAGGCTCTGCTCGGTCGGATGGTCCTTCTGAATGGCCTTGAAGACCTCGATCGCGGGCTTGTCGGGATCAATCACCTTCGCCGCGGCGGCGAACACGGACTGCTCGCGGCGCAGTTCGCGCATCGCAACATCGAGCAATTGCTCCGGCGTCAGCTCGATGAACTCGGTGACGCGGAGCATCTTCGTGAACTTCTCGCGTCCCAGCGCAAATGAGTCGTTCGCGCGCGGCAGGCGCTCCTTTTCGAGCCACTGCGCGTAGGCCTTGAGCTGCGCGACGGCGTTCGAGTTCACCGTGTTGAACTGCGCCATGAGCGCGGCGTTCTTCACGGGCTTGAGCGCGTCCACCAAGTCCTTCGCGAGAAAGTCCGCGCCGCCGTTGGCGATCTCGATGGCCGTCTCGACGAGCGGCTTGGGTAGCTCGGCGTCGAGGTTGGCGCGCGCGGCGGCGAAAATGGCAGGCGCGTGCGAAAGCACGCCGATGATGGAGCGCACGCGTTGTTCGAGCGGGGCGAAGTCGCGCTTGATGTAGATGTTCACATCGAGCACGCCCGCGTAAGTCATCGGGTTGTGCGTGTAGCCGCGCGCATCCTCGAAGCTGAAAATCTCGCCGCGCACCGCCGAGAGCAGCAGGCGGTGGTCGAGCGAGGCCCGCGCAGTGAGATTTTTTGAGGGAAATTCTACGAGCCGTGATTCGAAGCGCTTGAGGCGCGCGAGTTCGGCGTCCAGCGACGCGCGGCTGAAGTCCGTGACGCGCCCGTCGTATTCGTGCAGGCCGAGGCCGGTGCCCGACTGCGGACGCCACGCGAGCCAGCTTGAGACGAACTCCTCCGCGACCCGGTCGAACTGGAGGTCGTGGTCAACGAACTCGACGCGCGTCGGCGGAGCGGGCGGTGTGGCGCACGAGGCAAGGAGAATTGCGGCGGCGAGCAGCGGCAGCGCGGTCTTCATGCGCGGAGACTTTACCCGGAGGGACGTGCGACGCGAGTCCCAATCTTTCCTGGACGAAGCACAGAAGGAGGACCCGCAAAGCTCGTCCTTCGCGTGCTCGGACTACTTCTTCGCCTTCGCAATGATGTCCGCGATTTTCACGGGCTTGCCGCCTTGGCGCTTGCTTTCGTCCGCGGCCTCCATGAAGGCGAGCAGCTCGATGGTCTCCTCCGGCGGCACCGGCGCGACGCCAGTCTGGAAAAATTTAATACACTCGGCCACGAGCGGCGCATAGCCGTCGTAGGAACCGACTTTGTCCTCACCCTTCGCGCCCTTCGCGAGGCCGCCGTAGGTTTTGTCCTCGCGAAAGGTGCCTTTGCGCCCGCCGCTCCACGTGCCGGTGACTTCGATCTTGCCGTCGGCGGTCGTGCCGCGTGTGACGCTTTCGCAACCCGTGCCCATCACGGTGAAGAGCGACTCGACACCATGCACGCCATACCAAAAGAGGTCGGGATGATGCGGTTCGAGCGAGCACGGGCTGGTGGTGACGGCCTCGGTGACGATGCCGATGGAGCCGTTGCGCACGGCGAGCGTGCTCTTGCCGAAGCGCAGCGACGACGAACTGAACACGGGAACCTTTGCCTTCTTTGCGAGGCGGAAGATTTCGAGCGCATCCTTGAGCGAGCCGGCCATCGGCTTGTCAATGAACAGCGGCTTCTTCGCGGCGATGACGGGCCGCGCCTGCGCGAGATGCGGGCGGCCGTCCACGCTTTCGAGGAACACGGCGTCCACATTTTTGCACATCTCCTCGATGGAATCGTAAATCTTCACGCCGTATTTTTCCGTGAGCGTTTTGGTGAAGCCCTCGATGCGGTCGGCGCTCGACGGGATGTCCGGGCTGCCGCCCTTGAAGGCCGCGACGACCTTCGCGCCGGGCACGTGACCCTTGGCCTTTTCGTCATTCAGAATACCGGTGAACGCCGCGACGTGCGACGTGTCGAGGCCGATGATGCCAAGGCGCAGATCGTCGGCAAAAGATGCGGACGCCGCGAGGAACGGGAGAGCGAGGAGTGCGTAAATGCGTTTCATAAGGACTTTGTGAAAGAGTAGCTGCGACGCAACGGCGGTGTCAAAGATTCACCGCGCGAAACGCGCTCCCAAGAATTTCGCGGGAAATTACGCCGGCTTGGTCGTCCCGCGGAAGCTCATCCAATACTTTTTCTGCGGCAGCAGGCCGATGCCGATGAGCACGAGCTGGCTGGCGTTGAAGGCCATGAGCCACTTGAACGCGGCGTCCATGAAGCCATACGAATGCAGGCCGATGCCGAGCATGTTGACCCCGAACCACGACCACGCGGTGACGATGTTGCCGAAGAGCGCCATGTTCATCAGGCCGCGTTCCTTGACGAAGCCGCCCCAGCGCGCGTGCAGGATGGTCGCGTTCCACAGCACGATGAGCAGCGCGCCGTTTTCCTTCGGATCAAATCCCCAGAAGCGGCCCCACGATTGGTCGGCCCAGATGCCGCCGAGGATCGTGCCGACAAAACTGAACAGTGTCGCGAAGCACACGATGCCATAGACCATTCGCGCGAGCGCCTTGCCGGTCGCCTCGTCGAGCGATTTCGTGAAGAAGCCGCGCAGCAGATACACCATCGCGAGGAAGCCCGCGAGGAACGTCGAGGCGTAGCCAATCGTGATGCTCGTCACGTGCGTTGAGAGCCAGAAGTTCGTGTCGAGCACCGCGCGCAGCATTTCCATCGTGTCGCCGCTCAACGAGAGATGATGCGCGATGATGAGCGTGATGAAGCCGATGGCCGACGACGTGAAGCTGCCGATACCGTTGCGGTAAATGCGTTCCAGAATCAATCCGAGCAGCACCGCGCCCCAACCGACAAAAATCGCCGACGAATACAGATTCGTCACCGGCGGACGCCGCTCCAGATACATGCGGAAAATCAGGCCTGACGTGTGGATGAGAAACGCCAGTCCCGTGAGCCAGAACGCCGACTTGGTCAGCACCGGCGAGAAGTTCAGCCAGGATCCCGCGGCGAGCAGCAGCGCGAGCACGTAAATCATCATCGCGCGGTAAAACGGCAGATAGCCGTAGAAGTAGAATTCCTCGCGGCCTTTCTTCAGTTCGGGCTGGAATGATTTTCCGAGCCAGTCCTTGTAAGTCGCGAGATGGCGGTTGAACTCGGCCACGTTGCCCGCGCGATAGGCCGAACTTATGGAGGCGTAGTAAGTCACGGCCGGATGGATGTCGCCGCTGCGGATGGAGTCCATCAGGCTTGTGCCGATGTTCTGCCAGTCGTCGCGCCTCTGCTCCGGATTCCACGGCGGAACCATGAGCGGATACGCCTGCTGCGCCATCATCGCGTAAGGTTCCGCAATCGCGAGGAAACGGTCGAAGATTTCCTTGTTATATTCCTGCCCGGCCTGCTGCTTTTGCGCGGCAATGTAGCCTTCGCCCATGATGCGGCGGAACGTCTCGACCTCGCGCTCGAAATCGTCGGAGCGCTCCGGCTTCAAGCTGTTCTTCAGACGCAGATAGATTTGCAACCCTTGATGCAGCGACAGCATTGACTTCTGATACGTGTTGCGCTGTTCGGGTTTTGTCGTGGTGCCGATGTGGCGCGCTTCCTTCTCGATGGTCAGCAGATTCGGTTCGAGGTCCCTGAACGTGTAGTAGCGCAGGCCGGAATTTTCGACGCCCTTGTCCTTGAGGCCGAGTTCACCGAGCAGATCGGGATGATGCACGAGGAAGAGATAGCGCGTGTCGGCGACCTCCGGCTTGCAGAGCACTTCAAGCATCCACGCGGCGGGCTTGAGGCGTTTGGGATGCTTGCTGAACTGATACCACTTGCGCTCGCTCATCGCGCCGTCCTTGGCGAGCTGGTCAAACGCACCCCACTCGCCGTGCGCGCCGTTGCCTTCGAGCGGAACGCTCGTGGTGCCGCGGATGACGAGCAGCGCGTTGCGCCCGACGGAGTCAATCGGCTGCACTCGGCCGTTGAGCAGAACGGGCAGGCGGCCGAATTCGTTCACGGCGAACTCGCCGGGCTTGTCCGTCTTGGGCCGGAGCGCGAAGGCGAGTTCCAGCGCGAACACGCCGACCAGCAACCACGGGATCCATTTTTTCATGCGGCAGTCCTCCGCTTCACGATGAAGCCGATAAAGTGCGTCAAAAATTGGACGAGCAAACCCGCGCCCACCATCACGCACGCAAAATACGGTGTGAGCCAGCTCGGGTTGCGCACGACTTGGAGGATCGTGACCTTGCGCTCGCGCTGGTCGTTGTCCTTGTCAAAACTCGCCTGGTAAAATGTCAGGCCCTCGTAGCGCAGCGGGTTGTTCATGTAGATGTCCACCTCGCGCGCGTCGCCCTTCACCGGATTATCCACGCGAATGCGCGCGCGAAAGTCCTTCGGCGTGTCCGTGCCCGCGTAGCGCTCGTGCGTGAACTTGAGCAGTGTGAGCGAATACGGCGTGTAATGCCGGCGGAAACGCAGCGCCAGCTCGCAGGGCTTGCCGCCAACGGTGACGGTTTGCTTCGTGCTCGAACTCGCGGTCACAAACCACGTGCCGAGCGACTTGCCGCCGTCGAGCAACTCGATCAACGCGGCGGGCAGGTTGCGGTTGTCCATGTCGCGCACGACGGGGCGCGGCACGAGGGCGACGCCGGCAAACTCGCCGCCGGTGATTTCGGGGAACACAGTGTTCTTTGGAAGTTCGCGATACAGCACGCAGCGCGGCCAGAATTGTTTCACCTTCAGCGTGAGTGGCGGGTTCGTGAGCTGCTTCTCGGGATTCTTCGTGAACTCCGTTTCCGGCCACATCGCCGGCTGCGTGTCGCGGCCCGCGCTCGGATCGGCGACGATGATTTGGTTCCCGCCCATCACCGGCGCGAAGAGCATCGAGAGGTGATAGACGCTGCCGTTCAACTCGAACATCTGCTGCGCCGAGCCGCGTGTCGCGAGGAGGAACGTGCCGATGACGCCCTTTGCCGAACTCAGTTCGACGAGCGCGGCGGCGCGGGCGCGTTTGTTGTCGTCGCCGTCCTTGAGCGGAAACACGACGTGATTGGTGAACATCCCATGCGTTGCAGGCGCGGGCACGGAGCCTTCCGGCGGGCGATCCTCGATGTCGCAGTTCGCCCAGTAATTCTTCACGCGAACCGCAACGGGCAGACGGGCGTCGCGAATTTCCGCTTGCTTCGCAAGGTAGGATTCTGGCACGGAAACAACCTCGTTCTCCGTCGCGCCGGAGGTGTTGATGAAGACGAGTTCATTCGACTGGAAATCCTCGGAGTAGTTTTTCGTCTCGCCCTCTTCGAGCCGCAGCGCGCTCTCGACCGAGAGCAAATCCGTGCCGAGCTGGCCGAGCAGCAGCAGGATCAACCCCGCGTGGATCATGAAGATGCCCGTCTTCTTTTTCGTGAACTTGAACCGGCTGAAGTGCGCCGCGCTGAGGTTCGCGAGCAGCGTGAAGCCGATGATGTAGCCGCCCGGCAGCGGCAGCGGCACCTTGTGGCCGAAGAAGGTGAAGCCCCACACGACCCAGCTCTTGAAATAGCGCGCCTGCGCGTAGTAGAGGCCCTCGTCCGCCTGCGCCACTGTGCCAACGAACACGAGCACCAGCCCGAACACCAGCAGCACGATGGTGAGCTTGAGCGAGGAGAGGATGTTGAACAATTTCTCGCGCATGGGTTACTGGCTGTCCGAAAATTTCACCGACTGGACGAACTTCACAAAATTTTCCCGCTCGCGCTGCGCCACGGCGTCGTGGCCAATCAGCTTGAAGAACCACGTCTGCCCGCCGCGAGGCACAATCACGCCGACGAGTCGTCCCGGCTTGCCGGTCTTGGCATTCACGCCGCTCACATCCACCAACGTCGCCCTGCCGCCTGCCACGTCAAGGGTCGGAAGTTTCGCAAGTTCGTCGTCCGAAGCCGGGCCGAGGCCGAGTTGGCCGCGCCAGCGGTTCACGTTTGCCTGCACGCCGCCCGCCGGCCCGCCGAAACGGCTCACCGTGATGTCCACGCGGTTGCCCGCGTCGTCGGTCGCGGCGAAGCTCGACAAAATCATGTCGCCCGGCGCCTGCTCCTTCCAGCTTGGCGGCACTTCCCACGCGGGCATTCCCGCCGGGCGCGGCGCGGCGCTGGTTGAAGTTGTTGTTTCCGTTGTGGCTTCGGTAAATTCAACCGACTTCAGGAACTCGATGAATGCGGCCTTTTCCTGCGCGACGAGTGCTCCATCGCCGGCAAGCTTGAAAAACCACGTGATGCCCTGCCGCGGGACGATCGCGACGACAATGCGGTCCTTGGACTGCGCCGAGTCGCCGCTCATGTCAAACAGTCTGCCCGGCAGTTCGCCGACCACGATGCGCTCGGTGAATTTGCCAAGCTCCTCTTGGGTCGTGGGCGGCAGCTTCATCTGCTCGCGCCAGAGGTTCACAAATTGCAAATCCGTCCCGCCCATGCCGGGAAACGGCATCACCGCGACCTCGGCTTGTTGCGCGCCTTTCTCGATGGCGAAGCTTGCCGCGCGCATCCGTGAAGGTTCGAGTTCCTTCCAGCCGGCCGGCGTTTTATAGCGCAGATGCGGTGTGGCTGCGCCTGCGTGGGGATCGTTTTCCTGAGGCGCCGAAGTTTGTTGAACGGCTTCCTTCGGAACACGATAAACCTGAATCTCATCGCGTCGGCATCCGGCGAACAGCATCGCAAGCGCGAGCGCGCAAGACGCCGCCGCGGCACGCAGCGCGGCGCTGGCAAAATTGTGTGAATGGCTCAACGTCACAGTCCGGCCAGCCTAGCGGGTCAAACGTCAACGGAACAAGGAAAACCCGGGAACAACGCGTCCTCTGAGCAAAACCTGCCGGACTGGCGGAAGTTCGACGGGGCGTGTCGGAGGGGTATTCGCGCGCTCAATCTTCGACGACTTCCGCGATGAGTGGTGGCGCGTGCGGGGGCACATCCGAAATTTCAAATGCCTCCAGCAAACGGCGGCATGCCGTCTCGGCTTCTTCGCGCGTGCGGGTGTGGACGCGCGCGAGCAGCGAGCCGACACCAAGTCCCTCGCCCGGCTTGGCGAGCATGTCCACGCCCACGTCGTGATGAATGACGCTGTCCTTCGTCAGTCGCCCGCCGCCGAGGTCGCGCACGACTTCGCCGACTAGGCGGGCATCGCAGCGGGTGATGAAGCCTTCATCGTGCGTCTCCAGCTCCATCACGACTGGCGCGGTGTGGTCGAGGGAAAGTTTTTTCTGGACTGCGGCGAGGTCTGCGCCTTGCGCGGCGAGAAGTTCGTTCCACCTCTCGCGTGGCTTGCCGGAGGCGAGACAGACCGTGGCTTGTTTTCGCGCGGTGTCCAGGTCGCTTTGGCGCTTTGTGAGCACGAGCAATTGCGCGGCGCATTCGAGCGTGAGTTCGCGCAGGTCGTTCGGACCGCGGCCTTCGAGGCATTCGACGGCTTCCTTCACTTCCAGCCAGTTGCCCGCGCTGCGGCCGAGCGGCGTGTCCATGTCCGTGAGCAGCGCACGTGTGCGCACACCGCAGGCGTTCGCGAGGCCGACGATGGAGCGCGCAAGGTCGCGCGCCTGTTCGCGCGTCTGCATGAAGGCGGCACGGCCGAACTTCACGTCCATGATGAGCGCGTCGAGTCCCTCGGCGAGTTTCTTGGAAAGAATGCTCGCGGTGATAAGCGGAATGCTCTGCACGGTGGCGGTCGCGTCACGCAGCGCGTAGAGCAGCTTGTCGGCGGGAATCATGTTCGCCGTCTGGCCGCCCATCGCGACGCCGAGTTGCTGCGTCTGCGCGAGCAGGCGCTCTGGTCCGAGCTGCGTGCTGAAGCCGGGGATGCTTTCCAGTTTGTCGAGCGTGCCGCCGGTGATGCCGAGGCCGCGGCCGGAAATCATCGGCACGCGGAAGCCGAGGCACGCGAGCAGCGGCGCGAGCGGGAGCGAAACTTTGTCGCCGATGCCGCCGGTCGAGTGCTTGTCCACGACGGGGCGCGGATCGTCCTTTGGAAATTTCATCACTTCGCCGGAATCGCGCATGGCCAGCGTGAGCGCCCGAGTTTCCTCCGAGTTCATGCCGCAGAAGAAGACAGCCATCATCATCGCGGCCATCTGATAGTCAGGAATTTTGCCCGCAGTGAAGTCGCGCACGAAGACCGCAATGTCGCCGGGCGCGAGCGCGTGCCCGTCGCGCTTCGATTCGATGAGGGAAAGAAAACTCATGCGGCGCGTTTACGTAATGGAGCGGACAGCGCGAAGTGAAGGCAAGCGCGAACTGCGCGGATGGCCGTGTTATCATCGGTGCGTGGACATTCTCGTCAGCGGAACACACGGCCTCATCGGCTCGGCGCTCGTCACACGCCTGCGCGGCGCGGGCCATCGCATCACGCCGCTGGTTCGCCGTAAGCCGCTCGGCCTCGGCAACCTCATCGGCTGGAATCCCGAAACGGCCGAAATTGAATCCGGCGCGATGGAAGGCTTCGACGCCGTCGTGCATCTCGCGGGCGAAAACATCGCGGGCCGCTGGACAGCGGCGAAACAGGCGCGCATCCGCGCAAGCCGCGTCGAGGGCACGCGACTTTTGAGCGACACGCTCACACGGCTGGCGCGTCCGCCGCGCGTGCTCGTCGCGGCATCGGCGGTGGGCTTCTACGGCAATCGTGGTGACGAAGTGCTCACGGAATCCGGCAAAGCGGGAAACAACTTTCTCGCTGAAGTCACGCAGGCGTGGGAGGCCGCGACGTTACCCGCGGCGCACAAGGGCATTCGCGTCGTGAACCTGCGCTTCGGGATGGTGCTCACTCCCGCCGGTGGCGCGCTGGCGAAAATGCTGCCTGCGTTCAGGTGCGGGTTTGGCGGGCCGGTCGGCAACGGACGTCAATTCTGGCCGTGGCTGAGTCTCGAAGACGCGACAGGCATCATTGAGTTTGCGCTGAATAATGAATCACTCGCCGGTCCGGCGAATGCAGTCGCGCCGCACGAAGTGACATGTCGTGAATTCGTGCGCTCGCTGGGCCGCGCCTTGCACCGGCCCGCACTGCTGCCGCTGCCCGCGTTCGTCGCGCGATTGCTTCTCGGACGAATGGCGGATGAAACGCTGCTCGCAAGCGCACGCGCGCGACCGGAGAAGTTGTTGCAAGCAGGCTACAGTTTTCACCACGCACAACTTGAAGCTGCGTTGCGGGCGATGCTGGAAGGGAAATGATGTGCGTTACGGTTTCGCAGGCTCGACCGGCGCGAAGCGAACGATGAGTTGCCGGGCGACGCTGAGAGGTTTTGCGCCGGAGTTCAACGCGGTGCCCGCCGCGTAGCCGCTGATGTAGGCCGTGGACGCCGATGTGCCGGTCACGAGAAAATAATTTCCACCGTAGCTCACGACCTGTGTGCCCGGCGCGGCGACGTCCACGAACGCGCCACGGTTTGCATAGCTGGCGATGGCGCCGGAGCGGTCGGTCGCTGTCACCGCGAGCACTTCGGGATACGCGGCGGGATACGTCGGCGCAGTTGTCGGTTCGTTGCCTGCGGCGGCGGTGAACAGCGTGCCGCGGTCGAAGCCTTCCTTGATGATGCTGTGGAGAAACGGGCTGTCGCCCGCGCTGCCGAGCGAAAGGTTCACGATGGACGCGCCGCCATTGATAGCTTCCGCAATGCCCTTTGCCACTTCAAAGGTCGTCGTCTCCGCGGCGCTGCCATACACGTCCACCGGCAGGATGCGCACGGGAGTGCTCCCGCCGTCCGCCGCGCGGTCGAGTCCGCGCAGGATCGTCTCGCTCATCGCGGTGCCGTGCGTCGGCAACCCGCCCGTGTCCTGCGCGCCGCTCGCGACGGACACGGACGGCAGCAGGAAATCCTTGTAAGGCGAAGAAAGCGACTGCACGCCGGTGTCCACGAGCGCGACGATGAAGCGGCTCGAATCCGGCCCCGCGCCCGGCTTGAGTGTGAGCGGTGCGGCTGCGGTGCTCGTCGGGGAAACGGCCGGATCGGGCGGACGCTGGACTGGGAAATTGTAATCCACGAGCACGTCGTCGTTCGCGAGCAGCGCGTCACGCGCGGCGGTCGCGGCATCCGCGTCGGCAAATTGCAGCCGATACGCGCCGAGCTTGTCCGCGCGGCCGATGATTTTGCCGCCGAGCTTGCGCGCAAGTTCATCGGCGTCAGCCTTCGATCCCGGCCTGAGCACGATGACGAGTTCGTTCGGGATGCGTTTGTCCACGCCGGCACGGACACGCGGACGCACGGGCTTGGTCGCGCCGTCCTTCGACGTGCGGAACACGAGCAGTTTATCCGGGCCGCGACTTTGCGGCACCAGCCCGTAACCGAGGCCGCCAAGAAGCCGGTCAAGCGCCTGCCCGCCGGTGAGCTTTTGGAAACGCACGCTTACGGGCCGCTGCAACTTCGTCTCCGGCTCGACGAACACTTCCCAGCCCGTGGCCTCGGCGATGCGTTCGAGCAGCTTGGGCAAATCCCAGCCGCTGATGTCGGCATCCACGCGATCCTGCGCCGCGCGCCACACGAGCGAATCGGCCGCGTGCGTGGGACTTGCGCCGGCAAGCAAGACGGCGGCGAGCAACAGCATCAGGAGGGTTCGTGCGAAAAACTTCATCGGCGGAATAAAATTACATCAGAAGCAACACGCGTGCGACTCAAACGTTGCGGCGCGGTGTGGTGATTTGCGCCGGAGTGGAAAATGCGCTTGCCCCGTCGCGCGAGGCGTGCATAGTTGCCGCCCGCGCTGGCTGGATAGCTCAGTTGGTAGAGCAGAGGACTGAAAATCCTTGTGTCGGCGGTTCAATTCCGTCTCCAGCCACCACCTTCAAAATCACTCGGTAAAACAAGGGTTTTAAGCACTCCTAGCAGGTTAAGAACGGCTTACTGCTAACGCCCACTGCTAACACTGCTACGGATTTCAAGGACGTTCGTGGAGTTCAAAAGTGTTGCTTGCATAGCGATGCGGCACAAGCTTCCCGATTCGACAAGGCCTCGCCTGCTAGGTAGTCTGCGGTAGTGAAGGCAACTCTAGCAGAGCAAATCGCGAGGCGGGCGCACGCGGGCCAGTTGCGGCGCGGCGGTGCCCCTTACATCGTCCACCCGGAGGCGGTGGCCAAGGCCGTCGCAGGCGATCCCGACGCGGAAGCCGTCGCGTGGCTGCATGACGTGATCGAGGACTGCGGCGAGACGCGCGAATCGCTGCTCGCGGCGGGCATTCCAGAGCACGTCGTCGCGGCGGTGGAGGCGTTGACCCATTCCGAAGACGAGGATTACGACGCAGCCATCAAGCGCGCGGCGGCGAATCCGCTGGCCCGCAAGGTGAAGATCGCCGACATCCGCGACAATCTCGCCAGCGGCGGGCTTTCCGCCAGCGGAGTCGCCAAGCGCGAGCGCGCCCTAAAAATACTTCTCAACGGCGAGGGTTAGACCGCCGATGTCCGACGTGCCTTGATACGCTCAGGCCGTGAACATGAAAGGAAACAAAACATGAACAGCGAAAGCGACAATCCCGACTCGAAGCCGCAGGAACAGTCCAAGGGCGTGCCACCGCCCGGTGCCGTGCGGTTCTACTTCGCCCGCGACGCCACGGTGGAGCAGATGGCCGAACATCTTGAGGAAGTCATCGGCAAGGCCGAGGCTGACACCACATCAGACCCAAAGAAGCCGATTCGGTTTTGAATCTCCACAAAACATGAGCAACGACACAACCAAGACTCCGCAGGTTCAGGACGACGACCCGAAGCCGTCCGGTGTTGTCCGCGTCAACTTTCCGCGCGACTGGTCGTATGAGCAGATGGCCGCGCACATTCGCGAGTGGGGCAGGAAAAACAGGCTCGAACGCGAGGCTTGGGAAGCACGTCAGGCAGCGAAGAAGGAAAAGAACCCATGAGCAACCCGAACGACCCCAAAACACCGGCACCATCTGACGACGACCCGAAGCCGTCCGGTGTTGTCCGCGTCAACTTTCCGCGCGATTGGTCGTATGAGCAAATGGCCGCGCACATCCGCAAGATGGGCGAGGACGCCGAAGCCAGAAGAAAGGCTTGGGAAGCGCGGCAGGCGGCGAAGAAGGAAAAGAACCCATGAGCAACCCGAACGACCCCAAAGCACCGGCACCATCTGACGACGACCCGAAGCCGCCGAATCTCGTGCGGTTTCAGTTCCCGCGTGGCGCAACACCGGAGCAGATGGCCGCGCACCTTCAGGAAACGATCAAGAAGGCGCACGCCGAAGACGAAGCGTGGAAGGCGCGTCAGGTGGCGAAGAAGGCCGCGCCACCGTCCACAACGCCCGAAACACCAGCCAACCCATGAGCAGAACACCCGTTACCTCATCCAACCTCAAGGCGGTCGGTTACGACCCGGCCACGAGCACGCTCGAAATCGAATTCCAGCACGGCGACATCTACCAGTATTTCAACGTGCCCAAGGCGCGTTACGCCGGGCTGATGGATGCGTCCTCGAAGGGCGAGTATTTCGACGCCCACATCAAGAAGGCGGGCTACGATTACGAAAAAGTCGGGTAGGCTTGTCCGCTCCCCCGCTGTCTGCTTACAATCGGGTTGCGCCTCTCAACCCACTCAACCAAACCCGCCATGTCCATCGTCTCCCTCGATCAAAAGCGCCAGCGCGTGAAGGTTGCCGAGTTTGAACTCGACAACGAAATCGTCTTTCAATTCCTCGACAAGCAGCCCGAAGCCGCGCGCGACGACCTGTTCACCCGCGCCCTCTACATCGGCGTCCTCGCGCTCATGGAAGACCGCCTCGCCGCCTTCCTCGCCAAGACGCAGAACCAGCTCGGCACGGAACTCGAACACCTCAAGCTGCTGTTCGACCTCAAGAAGCAACTGTTCTACCAGACTACGCAGAAGGGGGCCGTGGCCGAGGACGAGATTGCCGCCGTGCTGCGCGAATACACCGGGTCACGCGGCTGGAAGGACGCCATCGAGCTGACCGGCGCAACCGTGGGCGCGCTGCCGCGCAACAAAACCGGCGACATCGTGTGCCAACTGGACGGGAACGAGGACAGGAAGCTCGTCATCGAGTGCAAGTTCAACAAGTCGCTCAAGCTTGGTGAAATTGACGGCAAGGACGTGTTCAAGAACCGCTCGGACACGGCATGGAGCCAGCTCCTTGAAGCGCAGGCCAACCGCGACGGGCGCGTCAGCCTGATTGTGTTCGACGCGAACCTCGTGGACGCGGCGCTCACGCGCGAGGTGGACGCCGTGAGCTTTGTTCCCGGCATCGGCTTCATCGCCATCGTGGACTCGCTCAAAAATGATTACCGCCCGTTGCTGATCGCCTACAGCCTCGCGCGGCAGATCGCCGTCGCCGCCAAGCCGGTGAAGCTCGACGACAAGCTTATGGCGCTGCTCGTGCGGCGGCTGATCCAGTCCGTGAGCACCTGTCTGGAAGTGCGCCGCCTCGTCGAGCAGAACATCGAGACGAATCAGGAGATTCTGCGGCAGCTCAACAAGTCGCTGCTGCTGCTCGAATTCACGCAGAAGTATTTCCAACGCTTCCTCGCAACCGGGACGTTGACGACGAACGACCTGCTGGATTTCTACCAAGGCGAGGACATCAAGGAGCAGTTCAAGGAAGTCGAGAAGGACATCTCGAAATTGGGCAAGGCGTAGCGCCAGTTTTCAGTTCGGCGGGGAGTTGGGCTGCCAAGCCGGGGTGCCGTATTCCTAAACCACCACGGGAAACTTCTGAACAATCTTCTCCGTTTCAACACTTACAGTGCAAACGCGACGCAGCAACTCGATGACGTTCTCCTTGTGGTCGGCAAAACGATAAGTGTCAAATTTCTCTGCCACGGTGGGGTCGCTGATTTTGTGTTCCTTCCACTGGTCGAGCACCCATTCGAGCGCGCTGCGGTTGCCGAGTTTGTAATCCCACGCGGCGGGCGGAATGCCGCTCAATGATGTGGTGGCATCCACAACGATGACGCCAGCGGCCTTGTCGGCTTTGAGCTTGGGCTTCAGTTTCGGTTTCTCGTCGAGCAGGGGCACGGGATGGAGGCGTTCATCCGGCATCAAGTCGGCCTGCTCGCTGGCGGCTTCTTTGCGGTCGTGGCGTTTCAGCGGGAACAGCGCGGCTTGCTCGTAACCGAGATGCAATTCCATGAGCGCCTTACCCCACTTCGCCCACTGGTTGAAATTCTCGTAGAACGGCAGTCGTGGGAATTCACGCTTGAGGTTGATCTCGTATTTTGCGCGGTAGGCCGGGTGGTGCAGCACGGCGTAGGTGTAGTGAAAGATGTCGAGCTTGGTGATCTTCGCGTCGCCGTAGCGCTGCCGGAACTGCTTCAAGCTCCATTCGGTGATGTTGTCCTGGCGCTTGCCTTCCTCGTCGTAACGATAGAGGGGGAGGCATTGCGTTGCGTCTGGACAAAAGATGTCCAGACTGGGCACGCACTTGGACGAAAAGGTGGCAAACGCCCCACGCTTTCCACGCGAACAAAGGATCACCGTGTTGTCCAGATTGCCGAGTTCGCCAAAAATTCTCGGCAACAGGTAACGAACTTCATTCAGTTGACCGGAGTAGTAGAGAAGTCGTTTTGTGAGCGGACGGTAGAGGGTTTCGATCACACGCTCCGGCTCAAACTTGAAGCGTTCTCCTCGCTCCAAGCTCTGTTTTACAGCACGAGTCCATTTAATCGCGCAGTTCAGTTCTTTCGGATCAGCGACACCTTTCAGCTTTCTTACGTCTGCGTTGTAAATGTCAATCAGGTGGCGGACTTTTGCCCGGAGGTTCCTGCCATCGGTGTCATAAACCCACTCGTCTCGGTTTGTGACAACCCCCAGTGAGTTGAGGGCGAATACCACGCGTGCTTCGCCAGCGACAGTTCCGCGCTTCACTGCGACTGGCAGAAGGCTTTTGTAGTCGCTGGTATCCATGTCTAGCCAGTTGCCATCCGCATCCGGCTCGATCCTTGTCATGTCTAACATTTCAATTTTCCCTGTGCTGAGAAGTTTCAACTTCGCGTCGCGCGAAGCGTCATCCGGCAAGGCGGCGTAATTGATTGCAGCCGCACTTTCCGCTCTTCCTGTCTTGACTAGAAACATGATGGCGACGCCCGTGCTGATGCCGAACACGTTGGCCTTTCCAGCGACGGGGTTTTTGTAATCGCCGCCGAGGTCAACGACGTAGATGTGACCAAACTCGCGCGCGACGGTTTTGCGGAAACCGTCGTAAGTGCGCGAATCAATGAACGAACGGTTGCAGATAAAGGCGACAATGCCTTGTTCGGCGATCCGGTCGCTGGCCCACCGAATGAAGCGCGAATACATATCATAAACCTTCGTCTTCTGCGCGGTGCTGGCGGCGATGTAGGTGGCCTTGATTTGGCGGTCAATGTGATCGTAAGTGCGATTCTTGTTGTTGTCGTTTTCGTTCTGCTGATTGGCGTTATAGGGCGGGTTGCCGATGACGACGCTGATTTTCCGCTTGTTCTGCTCCTTGATGCGACGGGTGTTTTCCACGCTCAACCCTTCGAGCTGCCCTTGCACATTCACGTTCAAACCCTCGATGTTGTCGAGGGTGTCCACGAAGCAAATGTTCTCGAACGGCGCGTAAGCTTCCATCTTGGCCGCGTAGGTGATCTCAATGTTCAGATTGGCGATGTAGTAGGGCAGAATGGCGATTTCGTTGGCGTGAATTTCGCCCTTGTATTTGCGTGCGAGGACTTCGCGCGGGAGGTATTCAATGATGTCGCAAACATAGGTGCCCGTGCCCGTGGCGGGGTCGAGGATTTCCACGTTTGAATCCGCCAGCCCGCGTTTGAAATGCCTGCCGAGGAGCGTGTCCGTCGAGCGGATCATAAAATCAACGATTTCATTTGGAGTGTAAAAGATACCGAGGCGGTCGGCCCCTTTCGGGTTGTAAGCGCGGTAAAAATTCTCGTAGATGACTTTGAGGAAAGTTTGTTTCTCCCGATAGCTGACGATGCTGGTCGCATGGGCCTTGATACATTCGTAATAATGTTTGATCTGACCAAGCGTGTCGCGTTTTGTTTGTCCGGTGAAAAACGTGGCTTCAACCTGACGCAGTTCTCGCGCGATGCTGTTTTCGTCGAGAAGTTGCGTGTCGCTGTAGATGGAAAGGAAAATTTCCTCGGTGAGAATATGCTGGATAAGCATTTCATCCACGTCGTCCGGGGTGACGGCTGGATTGATGGCGCTCCGGCAGACATGGAGGAAACTTTCGCGCCGCTGCCGGAAGGGAGCGTTCGTCCTGCCCTGTTGGAGAATCATGCTCCTCAAAGTGGCGACGATGTTGGGTATGTCCTGCTTGAAGCGTTCTACGGCCTCCTTGAACTCACGCACTTCTGGATGTTCAAAACTGACGAAGGTGCTGAGAAGTTCGTCGAAAGCTTCGTCTTCGCCAAACGGCGCGGTGAGGATGCGCTGGCCATTCTGATACAGGATTGCGGTTTGGGAGTCCTCGAAAAGCATGTTCGAGTCGGGATAACCCTTGTCGAATTTCTTTGCGATTTCTACTGGAAGGTCGTCATCGGTATCTTTGCTCTCCCAAAAGCCGTAGTCGAGACGAAGGATGTTTTTGAGCGTGCCATCTGGCGTAACCTTCTTTTGGCGGCGGGGATTGTAGTAGTCCATTTCTGCAACAAGCAACAGATCGCGAGGGCGAGCATAGGCGTTGATGAGGTTATAGACGGCAACCCGAATGGCTGATTCCTTGGTGCTGCCGCCAAACCGAATGATTCGATCCACCTCTGAACGGTAGGCTTGAATTGAAGCTATGCTGGACATGGGCTGTATCGCTCGCGCGTGCGATCAGCCCTGTCGGGAGGGATGGCTTCCTTGAAGAGATATTCGTGCCTTAAAAACGAAGGGGCGTGACCTACTCACGCCCCTCCACAGGCACGGACATGCCCTTCAAGGAACGCTTTCAGACACGCCCGATGGGGCGTGTCTTCTAGCGCCGTCCTTGAAGTCGAAATTGTCCGTTTCGTGGAGGACAGCAGCCGAAGCTACGCGAAATTTTGTGTGGTTGTGGTTGTTACATCGTTTTGCTTTGCGGGAGTGTTGTAATCGAAGCGGACTTCGGGAACAAGCCAAGTTCACCGGAATTCAGGGAACCATTGTAACGGATTCCCACATCGCGGGTAGGCTTCCCGGTTAAAAATACATCATTGTTGTTCATGTTTTTGATACAATAGGCAAAATCCGTCCGCATCTTGAGTTCAGATGATTTTACTTGTTTGCGGTAGGCGAACGCAGTCGCTTAGTGGAGATTATCCCTCGATGCTGGCTACCCAATCAGAAGTTTTGCGCTCGTGGGGTGTTCCTGCCGTGACGGCGTGACAATGCCGGTAAATGCGGGCGATTCGCGCAATTCCGTGCCGTGACATTGCCGTGACATTTTCCACCGTCTGCCGTGACAGCGCGCTCGGCGTCACGGATGCCCGCACGATTTGTCACGGATTGTCACGGATGGCAAACAGCGGTTTCACCCGCGCCCGACCGTGGTTGTCACGGCGTCACGTCTGCGGCGGGGGGTGAGCCGGGCAGGTAGCGGTTGAAGGCGTCGGTAAAGTCTTCGGCGAAGTAGCCTTTGGCTCGCTCCGCCCCGTCGCGCAGGGTGCGGCTCGTGATCCCGTAGGGCTTCAACCTGTCGGCCAACTGGCGCGCGTTCAAGCCGCCGCCGTGGTTGAAAGTGTTCCACGGTTCCTCCTCTTGGGCATTCAGGAAGGCCAGCAAGTCCTTCGTAAGCACCCGGTCAACGGAGGGTCGCGTGAAGCAGGCGCGGCACGATGCCAGAAGCTTCACCGTTTGCGAATCGTCTTCCTTGTCGGCGGAGAGTTCCAATGCGGCGCGGCGGGCCACGGCGGGCCATTCCCCGCCCGCAGCGTCCGCGATGGCGAGCAAGGGCCGCCACAAGTCCGCTGCACGGTCGTTCAAGGCGTTGGGCACGGATGGATCGGCGGGGGCGAGCTGCGCCTCGTTGTCCGCTACCCAGCGCACGCACTTGCGCCGCAGTTCCTCGCCGTCGAGTCCGCGAAAGCGTTCCACCGTCTCGCCCGGCTGTTTGCGTCGCATGGGAATGATGATGCTCCTGTCCGCCAGCGTGCTGGGCAGCTTGCCGATGCCCGCGAATAATTTCGGGCCGAAGACGTTGAAGGTCTTTGGCTCGTGGTTCTCACCGACGCAGCGGAGGACGAAGGCCGTCTCACGCGTGAAGCCCGCGTTCAGGATGCCGCGCAGTTCCTCGTTGTCCTTCACGAAGGAATCCACTTCATCAATCAGCATCGTCGGGCTGTCGCGTTCAATGACGCGAAAGAGCGAGGCGGGCAGGACGTTGCTCGCGGGCAGCGCGCGGTGAGCGAGTGCGGCCACTACGGAGAGGGCCGTGGACTTGCCGCACCGCTTCTCTGGCGAGAGCAGTGCGGCGTAAGCGGCCACGCGGCCAAGCTGGTAGGAGTAAGTGTGGACGATCCACAAGGCCAGCGTCGGAGCCGCAGCTTCCGGCAGGACAATGTAGCGCGTGAAAGATGCCCGCAGCGCGTCCAAAAGTTGCGCGCCGTCCACGGCTTCGGGCCACGGTTCCGGCGTGAACTGCCACGCACGCATTGCTTGCACGGGGGCGGGGCTTCGCGTATTTTTTGCGGCAGTTGAATCAGTCTTGCGCGGTGTGGCTGGCAGGCCCGCCGCGCTTTTTGTTGGTTCAAGGTTGAGGAGTTTCATAGGGAATCAAGTCTTCAAGTTGCGGTTGGTCTTCGGGGCGGAGTTGCGTGCAATGGTTTAAGTCCTTCGCGCGCGTGCCGTCCGCCATGAGTAGGCCGGTGAAGTCGGCGGCGTCAACGTGCGCGCCTACGGTGTCGAGCTGGCGCTTCCATCGGCGCGCGGCTTCAATCCCGGCATCATCGGCGTGCGCCATGATGCGAACACGCTTGCCCGCAAACAGCGGCAGGGCGTCGGCGGGAATGGTGTTGCTTGCGCCCAGCATGGCGACGGTGGCAACGTCCGCCTCTCGCCCGTGCGCGTGAATGAAGTGGTGAGCGGCGAGCAAATCCGCGCCGCCTTCACAAAGCAGCACGACATGGAGCATCTGCGCTTCCTTCAATCCCACGGGCCACGCCGCGCGTGAGCCGGGGAGCGTCTGCGCTTTCGCGCCGATGCCGGGCCACGGTTGGCCGTCCATCCGTCGGGCTTGGGCATTGAGTCTTGCGGTGTCCGTGACAATCCACGCGGGCGATTGCTTCCATTCGGCGAAGTAGAGCAGGCCGCGCGCGGCCATGAGCTTCACGCCGTCAATGCTGACGTTCCGCAGCTTGGCGAGTGCGTCCATTCCTCCCGGTTGCTCCAATGGACTTTCAAACAAGGGCCAGGACTTGCGTTGCTCTGCCTTCATCGCGTCCACGTCGGCGGGCTTGGGCCGTGGCGGTCGCGGTGCGGATGCGACTGCCGAGCCGCCGGCAAGGGCGATGAACGCGCGGCACGCTTCGGCGTGCGGCAGGCCGGTGGCGAGTTGGTGGAAGTCCACCGCGTCACCGCCGCCGCAACCGGCGAAGCAGTTGAACAGCGCGCCGTCGGGCGTGACGGAACAGCTCGCGCTCGCGTCTTCGTGGAACGGGCAGCGGCAGGACTTGGACGGTTCGCCTTCAAAAGCGAAGTGCCGCCAGAGGTCGTGAATGGTGAGCCGCGACTTGGCTTCGGCGAGGTTCATTGCTCGCCATCCGATTGTGCGCTCGTGTTCGCGTTTGCGTTGGCCTCCGCCTCGCACTTCTCAATGAACGCCAAGATTGACGACAACAAAAAACAGCGGATTCCTTTGATCTGATTTTTTTGGGTGCGAATCGAAACGCTCTTTATGAAGCCTTGCGCAGCCCATGAGTAGAGAGTGGCTCTAGTTTGACCCGAAAAAAACTCGGTGCCTCCCCCTCGTGGTGCTCTGACCCACACCGGCAGAAGGCCGTCGCGCTCCGCCATGAGATCGGCGGCAGACGTGGAGAGTTTGCGTTTGCGGCTCACCGTCGGGGCCGCTTCCGAAGCAACAAGTGTTTGGCTGTTGCTCGCCGTGTTCAGGTTTTGCGTCATAGATGTCAGCGATTAACGCTGAACATCTAATCAGTGTCCCAAAGGACAGTGCCCTAGTTCTAAGAGCAATGGAGTTGTCCACCTACCGCCTCGTCCAACCAAATCAGTTGGCGGTCACGAGCACGTATCGGGAACAATTGAAGTCTGTCTTGTCTTGGCGGATGAATTTCCTTGAGGCTGTTCCGAGTTCTTCGAGACGGACTGCGGTGACGATTTTTCTTGGAGCTGACCGCAAACGCATCCGTTGCCTGGCTTTGCTCGCGTAAGACTGCCAATCCTTTGATTCCATCCCGACGAAAACCACCTCTAGCAAGTCTCCTAGTGCTAGGTCGGTAAATAGGCAGAGTTGCGGCCCAAGTCCATCTTTCGTCAACCACCAGTCGAGAAGAAACTCTCCAATGTCTAAAGTCATTTGCGACTGAGAGTGCTTTGCCCGCACCTCGCTCGCACGGCCTGGATCAGCCTTCCTGGCTTTTCTGGCCCGCGCGAACGCAGCGCCCAACTTGATAAAAAATCCGTCGTCACGATCATCCAACGCCTTAACGACAGCCATTCTCAGCAAGCTTTGGTATCTCTCTTCAAATAGGATTCCGTTGCTGGCACCTGCCAGATTCACCACGCCCGTTTTGAGTTTGGGATCGCAGCGCCTCTTGATCCAGTCATCCATCAGATCGGTAACTCCGCGTCCGTCGTCCTTCAGTTCGAGATGTTGAGCAAGAAGTTTGATGGCTTGGAATTCAGGCAGTTGAGGTTTGAGACTGGCGGCGACGGATTTTAACCAACGTGTTTCATACGCCTTCTTCTCGCGCTCCATTTTTTTGCCTAGCGTATCGTATTTTCCACGCATCGAATCCATTACACGGCGAATTTGTGGAGGAGGAATGGCTTTTCGCGCTTCAAGCACCACATGGGGTATCAAGAGCGTGACCTCGGCACCATCTTGGCACTTCAGCTTGAACTCTTGTGGCTTTGGTTTTGGCATGAACCGATGTCCAAAGTGTCTTGCGTTCGTCTCGGCCTGCTCTGACGCCGTCTGCATGGCCGTTTGCCGAATGGCTCTACTGCTAGCACAAACTCACACCATCGCGCCACGGGTGTCACGGAGATTTTACCGTGTCCGCGCGCCGCGCGGTTGCGCGCAAACGCGGGCCGCTTCGACGCCGAAACTGCCATTTTCAGGTGCTTCAACGCGTGAATTCAAACGTAATACTACCCCAAAACTCCGCGCGCAAAAGCACCGTTCAAGGATGTCCACCACGCAAAGCCACTACTGCACGTGCAAACCCACCACCTACGGGCACGGACGCGGCCAGCCCGCCCGCTGGGATGTCATGCGGGCGACGGGGAAAAGTGGCAGCCGCGCTGCGAGGAGGATTTGCACCTCCTTCCGCCAGCATTGGCCCGCCGGTTGGGGCGGGCGGAGAGCCTGTTCGCTCAGGGACGGCCTGCGTTGGGGTCGCCAACGAGTTCTCGGTGCCGCTGGTGATAGTTCCGGGCGCGGCTGCCACGCGGACACTCCCTCCGCGCCGTGGCGGTGTCAATGTTCTGCCAATGCGGCGCTGCGGAGATAATTCTCATCGGTGGAAGCACGACAGGACAAGACTCTGCGGTTTCAGCGCCAAGCTGGTATCACTTGCCGGTTGGCGGTTTGGCTGGTGGTGAATTCTTTCGACTCTCGATCTCATCCAACAGGGTTTTACGGAGTAATTCGGTCCAGGGTGTGGCTTGCGTGTCTTCGCGGGGTGACTCGACTTTATACCAACCTGGCTTCACTTGTGATCCTCCGAAATCGTCATATTTCCACGTCGCCCCGGTGCAGGTATCTATCTTGAAGATGGTGGCGATTGGATGAGAAGATTTTTCTCCCCACACGGTCACTGTGGCGGGCACAAGCTGGAAACGCCCCACGGGCCGGTCGGTTTTCTCACGGCCGTAAATCCCGTCGATTATTTGATTCAACTGCGCGGATGTAATCGGTTCCGCCTTGGCTTTTGTGTCTGGACTTTGCGCGAAGATGGCCAGACAGAAGACGGCCAGACCAACGGTGGCAAGGGTTGCGGTGAGGATGATGCGGATGGGTGTTTTCATAACCAGTAGGGTTTTCCAAGGTGGCCGGGAAAGGCGATTATGCGGCTTGTTCCTTCTTCGTGCGTGTTCGTTCAACGTGCGGCCCTGATCCGATTTGGAAGGTATCAGCCGCGTTGTGAACGGGCAAGCGCGTTGCGCAAGGCTTCACGCCTTGGCGAGCGTTTTGGCGCAATAGCTGTTGAGGCTTTCGCCTTCGACAAGGGCTTTGAGGGCGAGCCGGCGGGGCATGGCCGGTTCCACGCGGAGCATCCGGCAAAGGTCGGTGAAATGCTCCTGATAGGCGGCGCTTTCCTTGCCGGAAAATTTCGCCCATTTCGTTTTGAACTCGGCGGGAATCATGCGCTTGCCCTTCGGCGTGCCTTGTGTCGGGGCGATTAAAGGCGGCGGCGGCGCGGGAGGCAAGCGGAAGGTTTGGCGGGGCAGGGCGATTTCACGCGCCGCGCACGCGGGCCGGTCAAGGACGCCGGGGCGTCAGGGCTTCACCTTTAAGCCTTTGGCGGCGGCGAGTTTGCGCTGATTCGCGTCGAACGTCAGAAACTCCCGCGCCTTCAGATGCAACGCCGTGGCGACATGGAGCACGTCGAGGCTGCGATGCCCGCCCGCCGGCGTGTGACGCTTGGAAAGGTCTTCGGCGCGGGAATGCACGTCCGCCCATTCCGCCGCCACGAGCGCGAGCGCGCCAGTGTCCAAGTCGGTTCGTAAGTCGGCCAAGGCACGGTCGCATTCGGCTTGAGAATAGCCCTTGGTCTTGTCCCGCGTATGGAGCCAGACTTGAAAGCGGACGCTCTGACGGAACTCGTAGAGCAGCAGGCCGGAAACGTGCAATGGCTCTGGCATGGCTTTGAAGTGCGCTGCCGCCGCCGGGGAGTTATCCTGTCGCCGGTAGATGGCGCACAGAAACGAAGTGTCGGGGAAGGCAATCATCCTCTCTCGCCCAATTCGGCGGCGCGCATTTCAGCAACTTCTTTGGCGGAGAATACGCGGTCGCCCCACGTCTCCTTGAGCCGCGCCATGATGTCGGGCTTGACGAGCTTGCGCGTCTTGGCGGGCGCTGCGGGCACGAGGCGGGCGAACAATTTCCCGGCCTTGGTGATGCCGACTTCCTCGCCATTCTCAATCCACGCGGCGACGCGGGGGAATTGGTTCCGCAAATCTCTGACGGTGGCTGTTTTCATCGTGCTACAAGTGTGTCTCACACGTTCGCAGATGTCAACCATGCTGCGGCTCAAGCCGTCACGCGGCGGAGCTGTCAGAAGCCGGCTTCGCGAAGCTGTTGCTCGGCGCGGACTGCGTGCCGCAGGTCGCGAATGGTCTTCTTGTCCGCACCGCCCTGCTTCCACGGCTTGCACAAACCGCACGCGGACGCCTTGTGCGCCTTAATCCTGCGTTGTGTGAGCTTGGTTTTCACGACTGTCGAATGAGTCGCACTGCCGCCCGCCGCTCGCGCTTGGCGACGCGACGCTTGTTGAACGGTCGCAAATGCCGCCACCATTCCGGCGGGGCGGTCAGGGTGTCTTTGCGCGTGTGGGCCATCGGTGGAGCGTCGTTCTAATGGCTCAGGCGAAAGCGGGTTGTATTTCGGCCATTGGTTCGACCTCGCGTTTGATTTGCCGCTCTTTCTGGTAGCGGGCCAGCCGCAAATCGTAATCAGCTTGCAGGCCCGTCCACATCTCCGCCGTGGTGCCAAAGCAGCGCGCCAGCCGCAAGGCGGTGTCCGCCGTGATGCCGCGCTTTTCCAAGACGATTTCATTGATGCGCCGGGGCGGCACATGGAGCGCCCGCGCCAGCGCGTTCTGCGAAAGTCCGCGAGGCTTCATAAATTCCTCGTGGAGAATTTCGCCGGGATGGATCGGGGGCAGTTTGTTCGTTTTCATGGTCGGCTAGTTTGATTCAAACAAACAACTCCGGGCTTACCTTGAAGTGCGCCGCGAGCTTGCGAACATGGGCGAGGGTGAGATTGCGCTCACCGCGCAGAATCATCGCGCCGAGGTTGCGGCTGCCGCCCAAGATGCGCGAGAGGTCTGCCGCCGTCATGTCGTGTTCGTCGAGAAGATGTTGCAGAATGTCCCGGCCCTTGAGCTTCGACCACTTGACGTGTTCCGCGTCGTATTCCTCCATCAGCGAGCAGAGCAGGTCGAAGTAATCGGCTTGGTCGCGGGTGAAATCGTCCTGCCACAAGGCCAGCGCGTCGGCGACTTCCGCGACGTTGCCGTATTCCACGGCGTCGTGAATCGGGCGCGGGAGGAACACGCGGCAAAGGCCGGCGTAGTCCTTCGGCAAGTCCGCAAAACGGAGTTTCGTTTTTGTCTTCATAGTTCGTCCTTCCAATCGTCGCGGTCGTATTCGGCGTGCGTCAGGAAGCGGAGCGTGTAAGCCATCTGGCTGTTGAAGTGCATCGCCACAATCAGCCGGTAGGTGTTGCCGCAGACGTTGAACACGATTACCGGCTTGCCGCTGCGGACATGGACAACATCCGCGCTGCCGTAGCAGCGGCGCACATCGGCCATGTTCCGCCAAGTGGCCGCCCGCACTGTCATCGTCCACGCGGCGAGATACTTGGCGGCCTTTGGGTATTGCTCCGCCGCGTCGCTTAGGAATTTTTCCTTCACAATCCGCACGCACACAGAATGTATGCACACGCTGGCGGAGTGTCAACCGCCTTCGCGGATGTTCAAGGCCGGGCCGAAATGGCGGGGAGCTTGCCGACGGCGGCGCGCAAGGTTTCAAGCTCGTGGTGCGTGTAACCGGCGTGAACGGATTCGCTCTTGTGGCCGGTGAGCTTCATCCGCAGTTCCGGCGCAACACCCGCGTTCGCCAGCGCGCTTGTGAACGAATGGCGCAAGGCGTGGAAGCTGCGCTTGGAAACTTTGCGGTTGCCGCTGCCCTTCACGGTTTGCACGTCCAAGCCCGCGCGCCCGGCGATGCGCTTGAACGATTCGGAAAGGCCGCGCCTGCCGCTGGTTTTCATCCCGGCCTTGTGCGGCATGATGAAGGGCGAGGGGTGATCCGTCCCGGCGATGGATTCAAGGTGCGCCTGCAATTCGGGGTGCAAGGGCACGGTGAGCTTGTGGCCGGTCTTCTGCGACGTGTAGCGGAGCGCGCCGCCGGCAAGGTCAACGTCTTCCCATGCCATGCGGCAGCAATCGGAAAGCCGCGCGCCCGTGTAGTAGGCGAGCAGGATCAATGTCTTCCATTCGTCTTCGGCGGCGTCCACGAGCATCTTCACTTCCGCCGGAGTGAACGTGCCGCGTTCCACCGTGTCGGCTTCGGGCAGTTCCACGGCTTCGGCGGGATTCGTGGTTATGAGTCCTTTGCGCCGGGCCGCGTTCAACGCGGTGCGGATCGTTTTGACTTCCAGAATGGCCGTGCCTGCCGCCGCGCCGGCCTTCAAGCGGGCGTCAAGGAAGCGGTCAACGTCGCGCCCGGTGAGCGATGTGAGCGGTTTTTTGGTGCGCGGGCCAAGCGATTCAAGGAACGGCTCCACGACGCCCTTGTAACGCAACGCGGTGCTTTCGGCCTTGCGCGCCTCTTTGCTGCCAAGCCATTGCCGGAAATAGTCGGCGATGGACACGGTTTGAATCGTGTCGCCCGTGTCGGCGCGGGCCATGATGCCCTTCAAGACTTCGCGGGCTTGGGCTTCCACGAGTTCGCCGCGCATGGCGAGCTTGACGGCGCGCTCGAATTCAAGAGCGACAGCGAGAGCTTTGGCGCGGTCTGTTTGCTTGGTGGAACGAAGAATGAGCCGCGAGTCAGGGCCACGAAAGGCGGCGTGCCAGTAGGGGGTTGCGGGGCGACGATGAACGGATGCCATAACGCTGCTAACTATAATGCTAACATTTACCCGTGTCAACGATGTTCAGATATGCTGTTTTTGTTGGATTTTTTGAATGTTAGAGGGGTGGAATTGAATCGGCGGTTCAATTCCGTCTCCAGCCACCACCTTCAAAATCACTCCGTAAAACAAGGATTTTAAGCACTCCAGCGAGTTTTGAACAGCCTTACCGCTAACGCCTACAGACAACTATCGTTGCTGGGTGGTGCGCTGTTTGAGCCAGATGGCGTCGTTCACGGAAGTTGCCGAGTGCCGTCGGACGCCGTTGGCAAGCTCGGTCTGTTCCCAGCGGTGAATCTCGGCCCTGCCGTCCGCATAGCCCAGGGTCGTGCCACCAAGGTGATGCGCGGCGGCCAGGTTGCAGTAGTCGAATGTGTATGGAGTGGACATGTCCACGGTGTAGTAGCCGTCATCAATCGAATTCGGGTCTTCGTGAATGAAGACAAACATGTCCGAAGGCTGATGGATGTCAGTGATCCGCCGGAAAACCGAATACGCCGTGGTTGTCAGCGCGGGCTGCTTGCTGCCGTTCATCCAGTTGTTCATCGAAACGCTGCGCGGATACGGTTGCTTCAGTCCCGGATAGACGAACTTGTCCGACGGGCATTTGAAGATTTTTTCTTCCTGCGCGTAGTGGCCCAGTTGCGCGTTCATGAACTGCACCGTGTTCGTGAAACTGTCGTCGGAGAGCGGCGAACCGGGCCGCATCCAGCCGGTGCACCAGGCGTGGTTGGTTTCACTGAGCGGAACGCCAGCCGGGTTTCGGGCGAGGCGATCCTCGTTGTCGCCGTGGTAAAGTGTCCACGCCAGTTGAAGCTGCTTCATGTTTGCGACGCAGCGGGTTCCCTGGGCTTTTTTCTTCGCCATCCCCACTGCGGGAAGCAAAAGCCCGGCGAGGATCGCGGTGATGGCGATCACCAGCAGCAACTCTTCCAAAGTAAAACCACCGCGGAGGATGGCTTGTGTTGGCAGGCGTTTCGTTTGCACGGCTTGATGGGCAACACTGCAATACTATCAGCGGTGTCTTCCATGTCAAAGGCGATTCCACAGAACGTGCGCGGCGTCATTTTGACCCGCCCGGCTGATACGCCCTCCAGATCTCGACGATCTCGACAGGAGTGGAGTAAGCGTTGACATGCGCGCGCCGGGCCTCATCTTTCGCGTGAAAAAGCCGATGATGTCACCGTCTCCTGCGGACGGAAACAGGTATGCCCAATTTCACGAGCAATTCAAAGGTGAACAACCTGACTGTGTCAGGGACGCTCCTGATTGCGGCGGGGATTTATTATCTCGATTTGATCACGCCGCTGGGAACAGCGGATGGCGCTCTCTATTTTCTCCCGCTTCTCTTCTCTTATTGGGCGAGGCGCCGGTCGTATCCCTATGTTTTTGCCGCGGTGTGCACCGTGCTGACGACGGCGGGGCTTTTCTATTCCGAGCCTGGCGGCATTCCCATGCACGTGTCGTTCCTCAACCGGCTGTTGAGTGTGGGTGTGCTTTGGACGACCGCCCGGTTGCTGGTGTTGCACCGGCAAAACGAGGACGCCGTGCACGACATGACAACCCGGCTCCGCAGGCTCGCGGCGCGCTCCGAGCAAACCCGCGAGGACGAACGCAAGCGCATCGCGCGCGAAATCCACGACGAACTCGGCCAGGCCCTGACGGGGTTGAAGCTGGAACTGGTCTGGCTGCAAAACCAGATGCTCAAGGAACCATCCACTCCAGCCGATCTTGAGTTCATCGAAAAAACCCGGACGATGGCAGGGCAGGTGGACGGCTTGGTGAAGATGGTCCGCGAATTATGCACCGACCTTCGGCCAGCGATACTCGACGACTTGGGCCTCGTCGCAGCCATCGAGTGGCAGACGCGCGAGTTTCAGCGCAGAACGGGGATACGGGCCACGCTCGCGTTGCACGCGAAAGAGTTGAAACTGACGCCGGAGCGTTCCACGGCGATTTTCCGCACGTATCAGGAAACGCTCACAAACATCGTGCGTCACGCGAATGCCTCCAATGTGGACGTGGCGTTCACGGCAAACCACCGCGAGGTGACGCTCGAAGTCAAAGACAACGGCAAAGGAATCGAGGAAGATCAAATCAACAGGGCGACCTCGCTGGGCTTGCTGGGAATGCGTGAGCGCACCATGCTGCTCAATGGAACCCTGCACATCAAAGGCGAACCCGGCCGCGGCACCACAGTGACTGTCAGCGTGCCCATCGCGGATACTGTCCGGCGTCAGGAACAAGATTCAAACCACAGCCCATGAGCGCCGTCCGCCGCCACGCCGCGAATCCGAAGGAGCAGGACAACCGTTCCGCGCGCGGCGTGCGCATCCTCATTGCCGATGATCATGCCGTCGTGCGGAAAGGACTGCGCCAGATCATTTCGGATGCCTTTCCAGAAGCCGAATTTGGCGAGGCGACGAATGCCAATGACACGCTGGAACTGGTTTGGAAGCAGGATTGGGATGTCGTGATCCTCGACATCGCCATGCCGGGACGAAACGGCCTTGAGGTGCTGAACCAATTGAAGAACGAGAAATCCCGCGCCGCGGTGCTCGTCTTGAGCGTTCACCCGGAAGATCAGTTTGCCCTGCCGGCGATGCGTGCGGGCGCGGCGGGCTTCATCACGAAGGAAAGCGCGGCGGAGATGATCGTGGTCGCGCTGCAAAAAATTCTTTCCGGTGGTAGATATTTCAGCGAGGCCGTGCTGGCGAAGATGACCGACGTGTTCAGCCAGGGGGCGTCCGCGGCGGCCCCGCATGAACTGCTTTCCGACCGCGAACTCCAAGTCCTGCAAATGCTCGGCTCCGGCAAAACCGTGAAGGAAATCGGCGTGGAACTTTGCCTCAGCATGAAGACGGTCAGCACTTACCGCGTCCGCATCCTCCGCAAATTAAATCTGCAGAATAACGTGGAGATCGCCCGTTACGCGCTGCGGAATCATCTCGTGCAGTGAGCGCATTCGCGCAAGCGAGAAGCGCGATTTTCCCGTGGAGTTCACAAGGATATTTCATTCCGCCGCTCTTTCAAGCGGGCGGGGAGCATTCTGTCGCCCGCATTGGCTCGTCCTTTTTGTAGGACTCAGACCGACAACGGAATCAGACTCACCCTAATATCTTCGGGGAACTCCCTTGCCTGATACTCTGTCGCGTGCAGGCCAAAAATTTTACGTGCCACAGAGTCGCGGGACTTTGTGGCAGGGAGATTTAGCCGCGAAAAAACTATGAAAACGATCCGCGTCCTCCTCGTTGACGACAATCTTGCGCTCATGGATTTGATCGCGCGTTACCTGACCCAGCGGACTCAGCAGATTGACATTTCGGTTGTTGCCCGCGCGTCCTCCGGCAAGGAGGCGATTGCGAAAATCGCCGAATGGGAGCTGGACCTGGTGCTCATGGATATTGCCATGCCCGGCATGAACGGTTTTCAGGCCGCGCACGAGATCAAGGCAAAGTCGCTGCCTCCCCGCGTGATCCTCTACAGCTTCAACGACAGTCCAGAATATCGGACAGCCTCTCACGACGCGGGCGCGGATGGATTTGTCAGCAAGACCGAGTTTTGGAACGACCTGATGCCGCAAATTCGCGAACTGTTCAGCGCCGCGGTCCAGCCAAGCGTCGCGTGCGCCGCGTAAACAATTTTGCTTGAGGTAACGATGCTCTGGTGGAAGAAAAAAACCAACGGCGACGCGCCTGCGACATCAGGCCGCTTCGGCCCTTACCGTCTTCACGAACTCGTCAGCCGCGGCGGGATGGCTGAAATCTGGCATGCGACCGACGAACAAAATCAGAACGTGGCCGTGCGGCTCGGATTGGAGGAAACTTCCTTTGGCGCTGCGGCAAAGAAAATGTTCCTGAACGGCTGCAAGGCGCAAGCCCAGATCAAGCCGCACGAAAACGTCATTCGTTACATTGAGCACGGCAAGATTGGCGGCCGGCCCTACCTGCTGATGGAATACGTCGAGGGATCCAATCTGCGGCAGCTCATTCAAAGCGCCGATGCCTCGCTGGCGGATTACGTCGCGCGCATCCTCATTGATTCAGCCGCAGCCTTGATGCACGTCCACGACAACGGCTACCTGCACTTGGACTTCAAACCGGAAAACGTGATTGTGACGCGCAACGGCGGCGTGCGTCTGGTGGACTTTGACCTGGCCCAGCCGCTGTCGGACAAGCCGGAGAAGATGGCAAACGGCAGCGGCACGCCCGCCTACATGGCCCCGGAACAACTGCTCAACGAACCGGTTGATCGCCGCGCTGACATCTTTGCCTTTGGTGTCACCGCGTATGAACTGCTCACGTTCAAGCAGCCATTCAACGGCAAGACGCAGACCGAAACGCTCCGGAACAAAACCAATCGCAATTATCGTGTGGTTCCTCCGCGTGAGCACAATCCGGACATTCCCGCGGCACTGGAGAACACCATCCTGAAGTGTCTGGAACGGGAGCCGGACAACCGGTATCCCTACGCCAGCATCGTCGTGCGCGACCTCAAGGCGGCTCTCGAAATAGAAACACAGGCACGGTGATTCCGCGCAGCCGGTCGCGTCAAAAGCACGCGCGAAAATGCGTGAGCACCGGTGACTCATCAATCCGCCGCCAGACAAGCATCGTCTGCAAGGGCGGCAACCCCGGCGGCAGCGGACGGAACACAAGCCCCGGCCGGCGCACCTCGGCAATCGAGGCGGCCGTCGGCGCGATCCCAAAACCGGCGGAGATGAGCCAGAGCTTGGTCTGGATGTCGTTCGTGTATTGGGCCACGTGCAGTTTCGCGCCCGCCCGCGCGCAGGCGGCGAGGAAGGCATCGTAAAACCCGTGCTGCATCCGCGGGTTGCCGAGCACGAGTTCCTCGTTGTGAAAATCAGACCACGCGAGGCGGCGTTTCTTCGCGAGCCGATGGCCGGCCGGCAATGCGAGCAACTGCGTGGATTCCTCGACGAGTCGGCAATCCAGTTCCGGGAAACCCACCGGCGGGCGCAGCAGCCCGGCGTCAAGCTCGCCCGCGCGCAGCCGGTCGAGCTGTTCCGGCGTGGTGAGGTCGAACAGGGAAAGTTGAACCCCGGGGAAGCGCTGCCTGAACTTGCGCAAAATGGCTGCGAGCCACGCATTCTCAATCGGCGCGATCACTCCCAGCCGCAGCGTGCCGACCAGCCCGTGCTCGGCCTTTCTCACGCGTTGCTCCGCCTGCTGCGCGGCGGCGAGGACTGCGCGCGCCTCATCGAGAAAAACGCGGCCGGCGTGCGTGATCTTGACGGAGCGCGTGGTGCGCTCGAAGAGCCTCACGCCAAGGTGCTCCTCCAGTGCTTTGATCTGAGAGCTCAACGCCGGCTGCGCGACATGCAGCCGTTCGGCGGCGCGGCGGAAGTTAAGTTCCTCGGCCACGGCGGCGAAGGATCGGAGATGGCGCAGTTCCATGCGATTGATAGTAATTCCGTATCAATCCGTGCGCAAACTACTATTGGGCGTCCCGGCTGAACTTCGTCCATGATGCACGGACTGAGGCAGGCTGCGGGTGGGCGCGGCAGGCTTGCAGTGCTTTCGTATGTGGATCGTTCGCCTGGCCTTGCGCCGCCCCTACACGTTCGTCGTGGGGGCGCTTGTGCTGTTGCTGCTGTCGCCTTTCGTGCTGCTGCACACGCCCACGGACATTTTCCCGTCCATCAACATCCCGGTCATCAGCGTGATCTGGCAGTATGCCGGCCTCGACGCCGTCGAGGTCGAGCAGCGCCTCATCTACATGCACGAGCGCGCGCTCAGTGCCACGGTCAACGACATCGAGCACATCGAGTCCAACGCCTTCAACGGCGTCGGCGTCATCAAGATTTTTCTCCGCGAAGGCGCGTCCGTGGACGGCGGCGTCGCGCAGGTGACGGCCATCGCGCAGACGATTTTGCGCCAGATGCCACCGGGCCAGACACCGCCGCTCATCATCCGCTACAACGCCTCGACCGTGCCGATCCTGCAATACGCCTTCAGCAGCCGGCAGCTCGGCGAGCAGGAGCTTTACGACCTCACGCAAAACCAGATTCGCGTCGGCCTCTCGACCGTGCAGGGGCTGTCCGTCCCATGGCCATACGGTGGCAGGACACGTGTCGTCTCGGTGGACCTCGACTTGCCGGCGCTTCAGGCAAAAAACCTTTCGCCGCAGGATGTCGTCAGCGCGCTCAACGCGCAGAACCTCATCCTGCCCAGCGGCACGGCGAAGATCGGCTCGACGGAATACGACATCGAACTCAACACCAGCCCAAAGGTTCTCGACGAACTCAACGACCTCCCCATTAAAACGGTCAATGGCGCGACCATCCGTGTTCACGACGTGGCGCAGGTTCGCGACGGCTACCAGCCGCAGCAGAACATCGTGCGCAAGGATGGCGTGCGCGGTGTCCTGCTCACCATGATGCGCAGCGGCTCCGCCTCCACGCTCGATGTCATCTCCCGTGTGAAAGCCATCATGCCGCGCATCCTCGCCGGCGCGCCGCCGGAAGTGGAGGTGCAGGAATTCGCCGACCAGTCCATCTTCGTGCGGGCGGCCATCAGCGGCGTGGTGAAGGAGGCCGTCGTTGCCGCCGCGCTCACGGCGCTGATGATTCTGCTCTTCATCGGTTCGTGGCGCAGCACGGTGATCATCGCGCTCTCGATCCCGCTTTCGGTTCTAAGTTCGCTCGCCGTTCTCAGTGCGATGGGTGAGACGATCAACCTGATGACGCTCGGCGGCCTCGCGCTCGCTGTCGGCATCCTCGTGGACGACGCGACGGTGGAGATCGAGAACGTCCACCGCCAGATGGCAACGGGGAAAGCGCTGGAACAGGCCATTCTCGATGGCGCGCAGGAAATCGCGCTGCCCGCGTTCGTCTCGACGCTGTGCATCTGCATCGTGTTCGTGCCGATGTTTTTCCTCAGCGGCGTGGCGCGCTATCTCTTCGTGCCGCTCGCCGAGGCCGTCGTGTTCGCGATGCTCGCGAGCTACGTCTTGTCGCGCACGCTGATTCCGACGCTGGTGATGTGGTTTTACCGCAACGTCTATCACCGTTTCGTGCGCGAGCACTTCCACGTTGGCGAGCACGAGGAAGCCGCCGCCAGCGGCACGATGTTCCGCCGCCATGAAGCGCCGGAAAATCCCTCGCCGCTGATGCGGCCGTTCCGCGCCATGAACCAACTCTTCGAAAGCGGTTTTGCGCGCTTCCGCGAGGGCTACCGTCATCTGCTTGCGGGCGTGCTCGCGCAGCGCGGCGCATTCACACTCCTGTTCGTCGCGTTTTGCGCCGGCTCATGGCTGCTTGCCACGCGGCTTGGGCAGGATTTCTTTCCGACGGTGGACGCGGGCCAGCTTCGCCTGCACCTGCGCGCGCGCAGCGGCACGCGCATCGAGGAAACAGCGCGGCTCGTGGATGAAATTGAAACCGCCATCCGCCGTGAAATCCCCGCCGCCGAACTCGCCGGCATCCTCGACAACATTGGCATTCCCAACTCCGGCATCAGCCTCAGCTACAGCAACAGCGGCCTCATCGGCGCGGGCGACGCGGACATCCTCATCGGCCTCAAGCCCGGCCACGCGCCCACGCCCGAATACGTCCGCCGCCTGCGCGCGCGGCTCAACCGCGAGTTCCCCGGCACGATGTTTTACTTCCTGCCCGCGGACATCGTGAGCCAGACGCTCAACTTCGGTTTGCCCGCGCCGTTCGACGTGCAGATCGTCGGGCGCGACCAGGCAAAGAACCGCGAAGCCGCCGCGCGCCTAGCGGAAAAAATCCGCCGCATAGATGGCGCGGTGGACGTGCGCGTGCAGCAGCCGGCTGATTTGCCGAAGCTGCGTTTCGCCATTGACCGCATGAAGGCCGCCGAGATGGGCCTTTCCGAACGCGACGTGGCGAACTCCGTTCTCCTCGGCCTCAGTGGCAGCGGCCAGGTGCAGCCGGGCTACTGGCTCAACCCGCACGTCGGGATTCAGTATCTCATCAACGTCCGCGCGCCCGAGCACGTGATGAGTTCGCTCGCGGCACTGAATTCCATGCCCATCACGGCGAGCGATCCGGGCCGCGGTAATTCGCAGGTGCTCGCGAACCTCGCCACATTCGAGCGCGCCAGCGGGCCGACGGTCATCTCGCACTACAATGTGCAGCCGGTGATTGACGTGTTCGGCGGCGTGAGCGGACGCGACCTCGGCGGCGTGCTGCGTGAAATCGAACCGCTGGTGAAGCAGGCCGAGAATGAACTGCCGCGTGGAAGCTACATCGTCCTGCGCGGCCAGGCCGAGACGATGAAGTCCAGCTACATCGGTCTGGGCATCGGCCTCATCGTCGCCATCATCCTCATTTACCTTTTGCTCGTCGTGAACTTCCAGAGCTGGCTCGACCCGTTCATCATTATCACCGCGCTGCCCGGCGCGCTCGCGGGCGTGCTGTGGGCGCTCTATCTCACGTTCACCACGATGAGCGTGCCGGCGTTGATGGGCGCAATCATGAGCCTCGGCGTGGCCACGGCGAACTCCGTGCTCGTCGTGAGTTTCGCGCGCACGAACCTTCGTGCCGGCCTGTCGCCCGTGGACGCCGCGCTCGATGCCGGCACCACGCGGCTTCGCGCCGTGTTGATGACGGCGCTGGCCATGGTCATCGGCATGTTGCCGCTCTCGCTCGGCCTCGGCGAAGGCGGCGAGCAGAACGCCCCGCTCGGCCGCGCGGTGATCGGCGGCCTCGTGCTCGCCACGGTCGCGACGCTGTTTTTTGTGCCCGTGGTGTTCAGCCTGCTGCACAAGCGCACGCAACCCGACCCAGCCTCGGAACATCCCGAACTTGATATGCTTTCCGACTCCCTGCCCGCATGAACTCACTTGAACAACCGCTCGCGTCCGCTGAAAACGCGCCGTCGCCGTCGCCAGTCCGCATTCCGGCGAAAGCCGAGCCGCGCGTGCATCTCTTTCTCTGGGCCGTGGTGTTGATGATTCTCGTCGGCCTCGCGTTCGTCGCGGGCCTGCTGCCACGCCAGCGCCAGCGCGTCGCGCTCGCAATCGAGACAAAGGAGCTTGCCGTCCCGACCGTCACGGTCGTTTCGCCCACGCCGGCAAAGGCGCCCGCGACACTGGCCTTGCCCGCCGAGATCAGGCCGCTCACCGAGGCGCCGATTCACGCGCGCGCCAGCGGCTACCTCAAGCGCTGGCTTGTGGACCTCGGCGCGAAGGTCGAGGCGGGACAGCTCCTCGCCGAGATTGACACGCCGGAGTTGAACCAAGAACTTGCGCAGTCCCGCGCGCAACTCGCGCAGTCGCAGGCCGCGCTCGATCTCGCAAAGACCACGGCCGCGCGCTGGGCCGAGCTGCTCAAGACCGCGAGCGTGAGCGAACAGGAAGCGGCGGAGAAACGGGCCGACCTCGCGTTGAAGTCTGCGACCGTCGAGGCCGCGCGCGCAAATGTCCGCCGGCTCGAAGAGCTTCAATCCTTCGACCGCGTCGTTGCGCCGTTCGCGGGCGTCATCACCGCCCGGCGCGTGGACATCGGCGACTTGATCAAGGCCGACAACGGCACCGAGCTGTTCCGCCTTGCCGAGACGCACAAGCTGCGCGTGTTCGTCCGCGTTCCGCAGGGCGCCGCGCCGCGGATGCTGCCCGGCGTCACGGCGGAGCTGCACATTCCCGAGCTGCCCGGCCGCGATTTCACCGCGCTCGTCGTGCGCACCGCAGGCATGTTGTCGTCCGACTCGCGCACGCTGCTCACCGAGCTTGAAGTGGACAACTCGCGCGGCGAAATCCTCTCCGGCAGCTACGCGCAGGTGAGTTTCCCGGATGACAAGCCCGCCGCCTCGCTCACGCTGCCCGCCAACACGCTGCTCTTTCACGCCGAGGGCACGCTCGTCGGTGTCGTGCGCGCGGACAACACCGTGGAGCTTCGGAAGGTGAAACTCGGCCGCGACTTCGGGCCGGTGATTGAAATCAGTTCCGGCATCGAACCCAACGACCGTGTGATCGTGAACCCTTTCGACTCGCTCGTCGCCGGCACAACTGTTCGCGTGGCCGAGCCCACCGCGCCAAATACGAAGTGAGCCTCCGCCGCGCCAGCCTCGTCGCGTTACTCGCCGCGTGGTGCGGCGGTTGCGCTGTCACGTCCGACTATCAGCGGCCCGCCGCGGTCGGCACGGGCCCGATGCCGGCGACGTTTTCCGAATCCATCTCGGTCACGAACGCAGGCCAATGGAAATCCGCCGAACCCGGCGCGCATCTTCCGCGCGGCGCGTGGTGGGAGATGTTCAACGACGCGGAGTTGAATCGCCTTCAGTCACTCGCGGCGACGAACAACCAGTCGCTGGCCGCCGCGGCCGCTCGCTTCCAGCAGGCGCGCGCGCTGCTTGATGTTTCCCGCGCCGACCTTTATCCGCACGTCACATCTTCTCCCTCCGCCAACCGGCAGCGCACGAGCGCGAATGTGTTCGAGCGCAATGCACCTCAAAAGGCCTACACTTACAATACGTTCACGCTGTCGCTTGATTCGGGGTGGGAACTCGACCTTTGGGGCCGCGTGCGGCGGCAGATCGAGGGTGCGCAGGCGCGGCTTGCCGCCGCCGAGGATGACACCGAGTCCGCGCGGCTCGCGGTGCTGGCTGAGATCGCGGCGGATTACTTTACGCTGCGCTCGCTCGATGTCGAATATGCGCTGCTCGAACAAACCATCACCGCGTATCGCCGCTCGCTCGAACTCACTGAAAACCGGCGCAAAGGCGGCATCGCCACCGACCTCGATGTCGCGCAGGCGCAAACGCAATTAAAGAGTGCTGAGGCCGAGCTGCCGGCCATCGAATTGCAGCGCGCGAAATTGCGGCACGCGCTCGCGACGCTGTGCGGCCAGCCCGCGACGGGATTCAGCGTTTCGCCTGCGAAGGAACTTCCACGCAACCCGCCGGTGGTTCCGCTGATCGTTCCGAGTGAGCTGCTCGAACGCCGCCCCGACATCGCCGCCGCCGAGCGCCGCATGGCCGCGGCGAACGCGGACATCGGCGTGGCAAAAACGGCGTTCTATCCGCGTGTGACGCTAGCGGGCACGGCGGGACTTCAATCGGCGAACATCGGTTCGCTGTTCGACTGGCCGAGCCGCCTGTGGGCCATCGGGCCGAACGTGCAAGTTCCGATTTTTCCCATCAGCGGTCTGCGCGGCCAGCTCGCCGCGGCGGTGGCAAACTACGACGCGACCGTTGCCGGTTACCGCCAGTCCGTGCTGACGGCGTTTCAGGAAGTCGAGGACCAGCTCGCCGCGCAGCGCCAGCTCGCCGCGCAAATCGAGTCCGCACGGGCCGCGCTCGCCGCCGCACGACGCACGCTCGAAATCGCGAACAACCGTTATCAAGCCGGCCTCGTCACTTTTCTCGAAGTCGCCACGGCACAGAGCGCCGCGCTCACGCTCGAACGCATCGGTGTCCGCCTCCACGCGGAGCGGCTCGTCGCGAGCGTGGCGTTGATCAAGGCGTCCGGCGGCGGCTGGCAGTTGTCCACGCCGGCGCGCAATTGAGCGGCGCACGCGCGGGAGTCTTGAATCCGCGCGAAAGACTGGTAGCTTCGCGTTGCCGCAGAACCCGCGGCGTTGATGAACAAACTCCTCCTGATAGATGACGAGGCGGACGTGCAGTATTCGTTCCGCCGCATCTTCGACTCTCCCGATGTCGAGCTGACGACGGCTTCGAGCGGCGAGGAGGGACTGCGCCTTTTGCCCAAGCTCAAGCCCGACCTCGTCATCACCGACGTGCGCATGGGCGGCATGAACGGCCTCGAAACACTCCGGCGCATCCGCCAGCTCGACGCCAAGGTGCCCGTCATCATGATGACCGCCTACGGCACGACCGCCACGGCCATTGAGGCGATGAAACTCGGCGCATACGATTATCTCCTCAAGCCGTTCGACGTGCCCAAGCTCAAGCAGATTGTCGGCGACGCACTGAACGCCGCGCGCGCGATGCGGCAGGTCGTCAGTTATGAGCCGCTGCTTGAATCGGAGGATTACGACCTCGGCATCGTCGGCCGAAGCGAGGCGATGCAGAATGTCTTCAAGCTCATCGGCCAGCTCGCCGCGTCGGATGCCACGGCGCTCATCACCGGCGAAAGCGGCACGGGCAAGGAACTCGTCGCGCGCGCCATCTACTCGCACAGCAAACGCGCGGGCCAGTCGTTTCTCGCCGTCAACTGCGCCGCGATTCCGGAAAACCTGCTCGAAAGCGAACTCTTCGGCCACGAAAAGGGCGCGTTCACCGGCGCGCACACGCAGCGCATCGGCAAGTTCGAGCAGTGCCACGGCGGCACGCTCTTCCTCGACGAGATCGGCGACATGACGCCGGCGACGCAGACAAAGATTTTGCGCGTGCTGCAAAGCGGCACCTTCGAGCGCGTCGGCGGCAATCAGTCCGTGCAGGCGGACGTGCGTGTCATCGCCGCGACAAACAAGCCGCTGGAGCAGGCCGTGGCAAACAAGGAGTTCCGAGAGGATTTGTTCTACCGGCTCAACGTCGTGCGCATCCACCTGCCCGTGTTGCGCGAGCGGCGCAGCGATGTTCGGCTGCTCGTGAATTATTTCCTCAAGAAGTTTTCGCAGCGCTCCAAGCAACCGCCGAAAAAAGTCGTGCCCGATGTGCTCAAGGCGCTGGAACAGCACAACTGGCCCGGCAACGTGCGCGAACTCGAAAACGTCATCCAGCGCGCGCTTGTCATGGCGAAGGGCGACGCGCTCACGCTCAACGACCTGCCGGCGGAATTTGTGCAGCCGGGCAAGGCGGCACCAGCGCCGGCTACAGCGGCCGCAAAACCGGCTTCGGGCGCGCCTGTGGACAAACCAACGACTGCGCCGGCTGATTTGGCCGGAGTCGCGCAGACGTTGTTCAAGTGGGCGCGCGCCAACTCGCAGCTCAAGGTGCTGCCCGCGATGGAGCGCGAGCTTATCATCGAGGCGCTGCGGGAGACGGACGGAAATCAGGTGCAGGCGGCCAAACTGCTCGGCATCACGCGTGCCACGCTGCGCAAGCGGGTCGAGAAATTTCATATCCGGCAGGAACTGAACATCCAGTAGGCGCGCCCCAAGTTCGTCGTTGAATTCATCGCATCGGTTCGCATGATGCGGGCATGAAAACCCGCATCACTGCATTCGTCGCAGCTTTCCTTCTCGCCGCGTTGAACAGCTTTTCCGCCGTCGTGCCGCGGCCGAACATCCTGCTCATCCTCGCGGATGACCTTGGCTTCTCCGACCTCGGCTGCTATGGCTCGTCCATCGCCACGCCGAATCTCGACCGGCTCGCGGCGGGCGGGCTGCGCTTCACCCAGTTCTACAATTGCGCGCGTTGCTGCCCGACCCGCGCGGCGCTGCTCACGGGACTGTATCCGCATCAGGCCGGCGTCGGCCACATGCTCGGCGACTGGTCGAGGTTTGGCGCGGCTTACTCGAACGGCCTGAACGAGCACACCGCCACGCTCGCCGAGATGCTGCACGAGGCCGGCTATCGGAATTATCACATCGGCAAGTGGCACGTCGGCGGCGTGGGCGGGAAGCAGGACGGGCGCAATCATCCGATGAACCGCGGCTTCGACCGTGCCTTCGGCACCGGCGGCGGCGGCAGCCATTTTTCGCTGCCGTTGTATCTCGACCGCGAGACGGTGAAGGCGGGTGAAGACTTTTACTCGTCCGACGCCTTCACGGAATACGCGGTCAAGTTCCTCGAAGAACACGGACGCGAGCACAAGGGCCAGCCGTTTTTCATGCACCTGTGCTACACGGCGCCGCATTTCCCGCTGCACGCGAAGCCGGAGGACATCGCGAAGTATCGCGGGAAATTCCGCCACGGTTGGGACGTGGAACGCGAACGGCGTTTTGCAAAGCAGAAGGAACTGGGCCTGTTCCCGGCGAACACCAAGCTCTCGCCGCGCGACCCGGTGGCGAAGGCGTGGACTGACATTCCCGAAGCTGACCGCGACGAATGGGACCTGCGCATGGCCGTCCACGCCGCGATGGTGGATTGCGAAGACCAAGGCATCGGCCGTGTGCTCGCTGAACTCAAAAAAATCGGCGCGGAGCAGAACACGCTCGTGCTTTTTCTCTCCGACAATGGTGCCAGTGCCGAGGCGCTCAACTCTTGGCCAAATCCCGCGCGTGGCCACAAGCCCGGCTCTGTCGTCGGCACGCGCGAGTCGCATCGCTGCCTCGAAGTCGCGTGGGCCAACGCCGCGAACACGCCGTTCCGCGAGCACAAGATGTGGATTCAGGAGGGCGGCGACCACACGCCGCTCATCGTGCATTGGCCGGCGGGCGTGAAGGCGAAAGGCGCGTTCACGAGCGAGGTCGGCCACGTGATTGACTTCATGCCGACCTTCCTCGAACTCGCCGGCGGGAAATATCCGCAGACATTCCAAGGCCGCGAACTCACGCCGCTGCCGGGCCGCAGCTTCGCGCCTGCGCTGCAAGGCAGGCCGCTCGGCGAACGCACGCTCGCATGGGAGCACGAGGGCAACCGCGGCATCCGCATCGGCGACTGGAAGCTCGTCGCGGAATACCGTGGCGCGTGGGAACTTTACAACCTCAAGAACGACCCGACGGAGGTGAGCAACCTCGCCTCGGCGGAACCGGCGAAGGCGCAGGAACTCGCCGTCGCGTGGCAGCAGTGGGCGGACAAGGTCGGCGTCGTGCCGTGGGAGAAACTGCCCGGCAGCAGTTACAAGCCGACGAAGAATTACCGCCGCAAGTCTGAGCCAGTGGAGGATTGAACCAGTTCACTTCGCGCTTCGGGATTGTTCAACTTCCCCGCAGGGGCTAAGAACGTGCCGGCATGATCTCATTTTTGCACGGCAAGCTCGTCGAGGCGCTGCCCACGCAAGTCACCGTGGACGTGCATGGCGTCGGCTACGAGGTGCTCATTCCGCTCTCGTCATTCGACAAACTGCCCGCGCCCGGCGGCGACGTGCGACTGCTCACGCACCTCGCTATTCGCGAGGATGCCCACGTCCTTTACGGCTTCGTCACCGCGGCGGAACGCGAGCTGTTCCGAATGCTCATTCATACTGTCAGCGGCATAGGGCCGAAGATCGCGCTGAACATTTTGAGCGGCATGAACCCGACGGCCTTCCGCGGCGCGGTGGCCAACGGCGACGTGAAGGCGCTCTCATCCATCTCCGGTGTCGGCAAAAAAACCGCCGAGCGCATCGTCGTCGAGTTGAAGGACAAGATCGGCGCGGCGGGTGCGTGGGAGGCGAGCAGCGCGAAGCACACGCTTTCGCCGTCCGACCAAAAGCTCAACGACGCCGTGCTCGCGTTGATGGCGCTGGGCTTCAAGCAGGTGGACGCGCACGAGTCGGTCCGCTCCGCGCAAGCCGTGCTCGGCGAAAAGACGACGGTCGAGGACCTCGTGCGGGCGTCCCTGAAAAAAGGCTGATCAAAACCGCCCGTGTCTGCCGCCGCCAAATCCAAAACCTCCGGCATCGTCGTGCCGCAACAAGCAAAGTGGCACGGACGCCTTGCGGCTCGGCTCATCTGGCTCGTGGCGCAAACGCTCGCGGCGACGTTGCGCTGGCGATTGCACGATGAGTCCGGGCTGTTCAGGCCCGGCTCGAAGGAACCGGTCATCTTCTGCATCTGGCACAACCGGCTGGCGCTCTCGCTCATCCTGTATCGGCGCTACATTCGGCCGTGCCACGCGGAGCGGCGCATGGCCGCGATGGTCAGTGCGAGCCGCGACGGCGGGATGCTGGCGCGCGTGCTGGAATTGTTCGGCGTTCAACCGGTGCGCGGTTCATCGAGCCGGCGCGGGCCGCAGGCGTTGCTCGAACTGACTTCATGGGCGGAACGAGGACATGACCTCGCCATCACGCCGGACGGGCCGCGCGGCCCGTGTTACGCGGTGCAGGACGGCATCATGGCGCTTGCGCAGCTCACGGGCCTGCCCATCGTGCCGGTATCGTATGAACTCGGCTGGAAATTGCGGCTGCGAAGCTGGGACAAATTCCAGGTCCCGCTGCCGCTGTCGCGCTGTGTCGTGCGATTTGGCGAGCCGCTGCGCGTGCCGCGCGAGGCGACCGACGCCGAGCGCGACGCGTTGCGCGCGAAGCTTGAGGCGCGGATGAGGGCGATCACGCGAGACTGAGCCGGTTCCGTGAAGGATTTTACATGGGGCAGGGCAGGAAACTGCATTGCCATTTTACGACGCGCCGGGCTAGTTTGCCATCATTGAAGACCCATCGGTGCGGGCGCATTCACCGCTTGAATGACACACGCCGCCGCTGGGTCAAACTTTTGGCCTATGATGATGATTCGTGTTCAACCGCGCCGCGCCGCGGCGCTCGCGCTGGCAGTTGCACTCGCCACCTTGCGCGCGTTCGATGCCGTCGCCGCCGCGCCGAAGAAGGTGGATTTCAACCGCGACATCCGGCCGATTCTCTCCGACAACTGTTTCGCGTGCCACGGGCCGGACGAAAAGAAGCGCAAGGCAAAGCTGCGTCTCGATACGGCCGACGGCGCATTCGCCGAGCGTGACGGCAAACACCCCATCGTCGCCAAAAACCTCAAGCAGTCCGAGCTGTGGCGCCGCATCACCACGAAGGACGCCGACGACCTCATGCCGCCTGCGGAGTCAAACAAGAAGCTCAAGCCCGAGCAAATCGCGCTGCTCAAGCAATGGATCGAGGAAGGCGCGAACTACAGAGGACATTGGTCGTTCGTTGCGCCGCAGAAGTCGGCGCTGCCAAAAGTCGCGAATGCGAAGTGGCCGCGCAACGGCATTGATTACTTCATCGCCGCGAAGCTCGCAGAGAAAGGACTCCAGACTTCGCCTGAAGTAAGCAGGGAGATTCTCATTCGCCGCGTGACGCTCGATCTCACGGGCCTGCCGCCGACGCCGGCCGAGGTGGACGAGTTCCTCGCGGACAAAAGTTCGGACGCTTACGAAAAGGTCGTGGATCGCTTGCTCAAGTCGCCGCGCTACGGTGAGCACATGGGGCGCTACTGGCTCGATGCTGCGCGTTACGGCGACACGCACGGGCTGCATCTCGACAACGAGCGCAGCATCTGGCCGTATCGCGACTGGGTGGTGAGGGCGTTCAACGACAACCTGCCGTTCGACCAATTCACGATGTGGCAGCTCGCGGGCGATCTGCTGCCGAACCCGACGCAGGAGCAACTCATCGCGACGGGCTTCAACCGCTGCAACGTCACCACGAGCGAGGGCGGCAGCATCAACGAGGAGTTCATCTTCCGCTACGCCGTGGACCGCGCGGAGACGACCGCCGAGGTGTGGATGGGCCTCACCGCGGGTTGCGCCGTGTGCCACGATCACAAGTTCGACCCGATCACATCGCGCGATTTTTATTCGCTGTATGCGTTCTTCCACAGCAGCGCCGACCCGGCGATGGACGGCAACGCGCTGCTCACCGCGCCGGTTCTCAAGCTCACCACGGCGGAGCAGCAAAAGAAGCTGGATGAGTTTGACGGCAAGATCGCCGCCGTGCAAAAGCGCGTGCGCGAAATGCTTGCCACGGTGAACTACACCGATCCGGCCACGCTCACGTCATCCGTGCCTGCGAAGAAAATCGAGGCGGTGTGGGTGGACGATGATTTTCCCGCCGGCGCGAAGGTAAACGTGAATGAAGGCACCTCGCCGCTCACGTGGGTGACGGAAAAGGACGGCCAGGTTTTCTCCGGCAAGCGCGCGATCAAGCGCACCGCGAGCGGGCTGGCACAGGATTTCTTCAACGGCATCGAGAAGCCGTTCGCGGTGCCGGCGAACGGGCACTTCTATGTTCATGCGTTCGTTGATCCTGCAAATCCGCCGAAAGCGATCATGGTCCAGTTTCACACGGGCACATGGTCGCATCGCGTGGTGTGGGGCGACGCGGACGCTATCGAGTATGGCAAGAAGGACTCGCCAGAACGCCTGCCGATGGGGCCGCTGCCGAAGGCGGGCGAGTGGGCGCGGCTGGAATTCGCCGCGTCGAAGCTCGCGCTCAAGGCGGGCACGAAGATTGACGGCGTGGCCTTCACCCAAAACGGCGGCACTGTGTATTGGGACAAGCTCGGCGTGATTTCTGAAACGGACCCGTCGAAGGATCCGCTCGAATCGCTCGCCGCGTGGGAGAAGGAAAATGCGCGGCCGAACAAGGATTTGCCGAAGGAAATCCAGGACCTGCTCAAGGTGAAGGCCGCCGAGCGCAAGCCGGAGCAGGAGAAGAAGCTGCGCGAGTATTACCTCGAATACGTCTGCAACGCGACACGGCCCGCGTTCGAGGCGCTGAACAAGGAACTCGATCCGATCAAGAAGGCGCGCGAAGAATTCGACAAGACGATTCCCGCGACGTTCATCTGGAAGGACATGGAAAAGCCGCGCGACAGTTTCATCATGGTGCGCGGCCAATACACCAAGCCCGGCGAGCGCGTGTATCCGAACACGCCCGCGTTTTTGCCGCCGCTGACCGCGGGCGAAACCAACCGGCTCGCCTTCGCGAAGTGGCTCGTCAGCGCCGAGCATCCGCTCACGGCGCGCGTGACAGTGAACCGCTTCTGGCAGCAGTTTTTCGGCACCGGCCTCGTGAAGACGGCGAACGACTTCGGCGCGCAGGGCCAGCCGCCGTCGCATCCCGAATTGCTCGACTGGCTCGCGGTGACGTTTCGCGAGGAAGGCTGGGACATGAAGCGCTTCGTGAAGCTGCTCGTGACGAGCGCGACTTACCGGCAGGACTCGAAGGCCACGCCGAAGATGCTCGCCGTTGACCCGGAGAACCGCCTCTACGCGCGCGGGCCGCGCTTCCGTCTCGACGCGGAAGTCATTCGCGACAGCGCGCTTTACGTGAGTGGATTGCTCGTGCCCACGATCGGTGGCAAGGGCGTGCGGCCGTATCAGCCGGAAAACATCTGGGAGCCGGTTGCCTATTCGGGCAGCAACACGAAGGACTACAAGCAGGACCACGGCGACGCGCTCTACCGCCGCAGCCTCTACACGTTCTGGAAGCGCACCGCGCCGCCGCCGGGCATGACGACGTTCGACGCGCCGAGCCGCGAGCAGTTCTGCGTGCGTCGCGAGCGCAGCAACACGCCGCTCCAGGCGCTGAACCTGATGAACGACGTGCAATACGTCGAGGCCGCGCGCGTTTTTGCCCAGCGCATGATGAAGGAAGGCGGCGCGACCGCGGGCGAGCGTCTCGCGTGGGCGTTCCGCTTCGCCACATCACGCAAGCCGACAAAAGCCGAGCAGGACGTGCTCGACACAACATTCTTCCGCGAACTGGCGAAATACCGCGGCGCAGCCGACGCCGCGAAACAGGTCATCACGCAGGGCGAGTCGAAGCCCGACGACAAACTCGATGCGTCCGAGCTTGCGGCCTACACGCTCGCAGCGAACATGATTTTGAACCTTGACGAGACGTTGACCAAGAATTGACGCGATTATGAATCCGCTTCACGAATTCGCCCTTCAACAGACGCGCCGGCAGTTCTTCGCCAGCGCGGGCATCAGCGCCGGCGCGATTGCGCTGCCGTGGTTGTTTGCCGGCCGTGCCAACGCAAAAGAGACCGGCAAAATCGCACGCGTTCATCCCGCGCTGCCCGGTCTGCCGCACTTCGCGCCGAAGGCCAAGCGCCTGATATACCTGCACATGAACGGCGGGCCATCGCAGCTCGACCTGTGGGATTACAAGCCCAAGCTTGGGGAGCAATTTGACAAGGATCTGCCGGATTCAATTCGCAAAGGCCAGCGAATCACAACGATGACGAGCGGCCAGGCGCGGTTGCCGGTCGCGCCTTCGATGTTCAAGTTCACGCAGCAAGGCAAGTGCGGCACGTGGGTGAGCGAACTGCTTCCGTGGACTTCCAAAGTCGTGGACGATCTCGCCGTCATCAGGAGCATCCACACCGAGGCGATCAACCACGACCCGGCGTGCACCTTCCTGATGACCGGCAGCGAAATCCCCGGCAAGCCCAGCCTCGGCACGTGGCTCAGCTACGGCCTCGGCAGCGAGAACAACGACCTGCCCGCGTTCGTCGTGCTCACGCCCGTGTGGTCGTCAAAGGCCGCGGCGCAGGCGCTCTTCACGCGCATGTGGAGCAGCGGTTTCATCGCGACGAAATACGCCGGCGTCGCGCTGCGCGCCAAGGGCGACCCGGTGCTTTACATCAAGGACCCCGCCGGCGTGGACCGCGACGCGCGGCGCGCGATGCTCGATGGCCTCGGCAAACTGAACGCGATGAACCACGACCGTTTCGGCGATCCCGAGACGCTCACGCGCATCGCGCAATACGAGATGGCATTCCGCATGCAGACGAGCGTGCCTGATCTCGTGGACTTCTCGAAGGAATCCAAGGCCACGCTCGAAATGTATGGGCCGGACGTGACGAAGCCCGGCACGTTCGCGCACAGCGCGCTGCTCGCGCGGCGGCTCGCCGAGCGCAACGTGCGCGTCGTGCAAATCCTCCATCGCGGCTGGGACCAGCACGGCAACCTGCCGAACGACATCCGCGCGCAATGCGGCGACACCGATCAGGCCTGCTACGCGCTCATCACCGACCTCAAGCAGCGCGGGCTGCTGAACGACACGCTCGTCGTGTGGGGCGGCGAATTTGGGCGAACGGTTTATTCACAGGGCACGTTGAAGAAGGATCAGTATGGCCGCGACCATCACCCGCGGAACTTCTGCATGTGGCTCGCCGGCGGCGGCGTGAAGGGCGGCGTGGTCTATGGCGAGACGGATGACTTCAGCTACAACGTCGTCGAAAATCCCGTCCACCTGCGCGACCTCAACGCGACCATCCTCAACCAGATGGGTGTGGATCATCACCGGCTCACGTTCCGCTTCCAAGGGCTGGATCAGCGCCTCACCGGCGTGGATGTCGAGGCGCAAGTCGTGAAGGACGTGCTCGCCTGACGCGCGCGGCTTGACGCGGCCCGCTCCATCGCTTAAACGAAGTTGTCGCCGGGAAAGAAATTCGCGGCGCGGCAATTTGCCGAACAACTCATTGAAAGGAATCATGCTCCGCATCCTTGCTCTCTTCGCGATGTTTTGTGTCCTCGCGCCCACCGCCGCGCCGCTTCGCGCCGCCGACAAGGCGAGTGATCCCAACGAATCGCGCTGGGTCAAAGGCCCCGCCAAGGCAAACCTCAACAACTTCGCGGAGATTCAGGTGCCGGGTGGATACCGCTTCGCCGATGGGAAATTTTTACAGGAGCTGCTCAAAAGCGGCGGCGAGCCGGTGTCAGGCAAGGAGGTTGGCGCGGTGTTCAACGAGAAGGACAAGTGGTTTGTCGCGTTTATCTTCGACGATGTCGGCTACGTGAAGGACGACGACAAGGACAAGCTCGACGCGGAAAAATTGTTCAAGGCGATGAAGGAGGGCAACGACCGCGGCAACGAAATCCGCCGCAAGAACGGCGTGCCGCCACTCACGCTGATCGGCTGGCAGAAGACGCCCGCCTATGACGAGAAGACGCACAACCTCGAATGGGCGCTCCGCGCCGAGAGCGAGGGCCACAACATCATCAACTACAACATCCGCCTGCTCGGCCGCAAAGGCGTGATGGAAGTCATCCTTGTCGTGGACCCGGAGCGGTTGAATGAGACACTGCCGACATTCAAGTCGCTGCTCGACGGCTACACTTACAAGGAGGGCGAGCGCTACGCCGAATACCGTTCCGGCGACAAGGTCGCCAAATACGGACTCGCCGCGCTCGTCACCGGCGCGGGCGTCGCGGTCGCGGCGAAGCTCGGTTTCTTCGGCTGGCTGCTGCTCGCGTTCAAGAAACTCGGCAAGCTGGTCGTCGTCGCGGTCGTTGCGGTCGGCGCGTTCATCAAGCGCCTCTTTGGCGGCGGCAAGCGCGAGGAGGCGTCGAATGACGAGGCGCCGCCGAAGATGAACTCCTGAGCGCGCGCCGCGCTCCTCATGACGATGGGCGAACGCGAAAGCCTGCTGCTGGTGCTCGCGCTCGTTTATGTGAGCGAATGCGCGTTTTGGCTCGGCCGCAACGACGTGCTTTTTGCGACGTGGCTGGGCCGCAGGTGGCGTCCCGGCATCGGCGGGCCGGTGCTGCCGAATGAGCGTGGCGGATTTCGCTTCGCGCCCGTTTTGCCGCCGTTCGGCACCGCGCTGCTCGTTCGCACGCTTCCGCTTTCGCTCTCGCCCGACGGCGCGCTCTCGTGGACGAGCGTGAGCCTGAATCCTGTTGGAAGGCCGCCGCAAATCGGGCGCTTCGTCAAATTCGACGACGTGAAATCCGTCGAGCGCGACGGGCGCAAAGTATTCGTCAACGGCGAACTCTTCCTCAAAGTGCCGACATCGGTTCACGCAAGATTCGTCTCACGACTGCTCGCAACTCAAGCGAAGCTGCCGCGTGAACAGCGCGAGAAAGACCAGCGCGCGCTGTTGCAAAAGTCCTTCGATGTCTCAGCGGTGAAGAAACGAATCGAGGAGGCGCAGCCCAAACTCAAACGTCTTCGCGTGCTCGCGCACCTGCTGTTCACCTCGCTGTTTGTCGGCCTGCCGGTGGCGCTTTTTGGGATTGGGCTTTCGCGATGCTGGCCGATTGTGCTCGCGGTGCTGCTCGCGCAAACCATCGCGCAGTCGGTGCTTTTTGTCCGGGCGCACAAGACGTTGTTTGGCGACGACCGCGACGACGACCGTTTCACGCAGCAACTCACGATGCTGGTCGCGATGCCCGCGGCCATCCGCGCGCACGACTGTCTCACGATGAACCTGCTCGCTGAAACGCATCCGCTTGCGGCGGCCCGCGCGCTGTGTTCGCCGGAGGATTTCCGCGAACTCGCGCGGCGCGCCCTGCTCGATCAGCGTTTTCCGCGCTTGCCGATGTTCTCCAGCGAAAACGCCGGTGCAAACGGAACCGAGGCGTGCTGGCGCGGCGCGTTGTTGGAGGCCACGGAGAAGTTTTTGCGCGACGAAGGTTTGAATCTGGAAGAATTGCTCGCGCCGCCAGCGCCGGGCGATCCGGGCAACCGCAGTTTCTGTCCTCGCTGCCGCGCGCAGTTTGTCACGGCTGACGGCGCGTGCACCGATTGCGGCGGACGGGCACTGGAGCCGTTTCCGGCGAAGGCGTGAGCCGCAATTGCAAGCGTCTTGCGTTCGCCGCTGTCGTCGGTAGAGTCCCCGCGTTCAATTCGCGCAATTGTTATGAAACGACTTTTCCTTTTCTTCGCATTATTGCTTGCGTTCGCCGCCACGCCTGTCGCGTGGACGCAGGACAAGCCGGAATTCACCCGCACCGAGGACGTGATTTACGGCCGCAAGTTCGGCGTGGCGCTGACGCTCGATGTGTTCCAGCCCGCCAAGCCGAACGGCTGCGCAGTGATCTACATGGTCAGCGGCGGGTGGTTCTCTGCGAAGGAGTCCATCAACCCAAATTTCTACCGCGCATTTCTTGACCGTGGCTACACGGTATTCGCCGTCGTGCACGGGTCGCAGCCCAAGTTCACCATCTCGGAAATCACGCCGGACATCCATCGCGCCGTGCGCTTCGTGCGGCACAACGCGGCGCGCTGGGGCGTGAAGCCGGACAAGTTCGGCATCTCCGGCGGCAGCGCGGGCGGGCATCTCTCGGTCACGATGGGCACGCAGGGCGGGCTTGGAAAACCCGACGCGAAGGACCCGATTGACCGCGAGAGCAGCGCCGTGCAGGCGGTCGCGTGCTTTTTCCCGCCGACGGATTTCCTGAACTACGGCCAGCCCGGCGAAGACGCGGTGGGCGTGGGGACTCTGAAAAACTTCAAGACCGCGTTCGGCTCGCGCGCGGACACGGCCGAGGGACGGCAGGCGCTCGGAAAGGAAATTTCGCCGGTTTATTTCATCACCGCAAAGATGCCGCCCACGCTCATCATCCACGGCGACGCGGACAAGCTCGTGCCCTACCAGCAGGCCGAGCTGTTCGTGAAAAAAGCGCAGGAAGCCGGCGCGACCGCCAAGCTCATCACCAAGCCCGGCAAGGCACACGGCTGGCCGGACATGGGCGGCGACGTGGCGTTGCTCGCGGACTGGTTTGACGAGCATTTGCGCGGGATGAAGAAACAGTAGTGCCGCCTATTGGATTGCGTTAAACTCTCCCCATGCCGATCTACGAATTTTACTGCGACGACTGCGAGAAGGACAGCGAAGTGCTGGTGCGTTCCAGCAAATGGGAGGGCACGCCCTGCCCGCACTGCGGCTCGAAGAAGCTGACGAAGAAATTTTCCACGTTTGCGTCGAGCGTCGCCGGCGACGCACCGAGCTGCACAGGCAAGCCAAGTTCGTGCGGCATGTGCGGCACGGGCCGCCCGCATTCGCATTGAACCTCCGGCGTTCGATCACGAAACCGGGAACTTCCACGGCCCGCGATACGAGCGGCTCAAAAGCTTGCTCGCCTCGGCGTCACCGATGATTTGCTCCTTCGCGCCGTCCCACTGGAGGCTGCGGCCGAGCTTGAGCGAGATCATGCCGAGCATCGGCAGCACGCTGGAGCGGTGTGCGACCTCGATGTCGGCGACTGGCTTGCGGCCCTTGTCAATCGCCTCCATGAAGTCCGCCCACAGCAGCGCGAGGTTGTGGCCGTCCGGCTCCGCGAGCTGCGAGTCCACGTGGATGCTCTTCTCCTTCGAGTCGGCGGGATAGAACGTCCAGCCATCGCGCCAGCCGACGTGCAGCGTGCCCTTCGTGCCGTAGAAATAAGCGCCGACATTGTGCTTCTCCGGCGCGTTGCCGGCGAACTTGCGGTGTTCCCACGTGACGGTGAATTCCTCGAAGTCATACACCGCGATCTGGTGATCGGGCGCGTCGGTGGTCATCTCCTTGCCGTCGTTCACCGCCGCGCCGGCGATGGGCCGTCCGCCGGTCGAGTAGATGCGTTTCGGGAATTTCTCCTCGCTCCACCAGAGAACCTGGTCGAGCCAGTGAACGCCCCAATCGCCGAGCTGGCCGTTGCCGTAATCGAGGAACTGCCGCCAGCCGCCGGGATGCAGCTTGGTGTTGAAGGGCCGCGCAGGCGCGGGACCGCACCACGTCTCCCAGTCCATCGTCGCGGGCGGCGGGTTGTTCGGCTTGGGCAGCTCGCGGCCGCCGCCGTAGTGAACGAAGCAGCGCACCGAACCAATCTTCCCCACGTTGCCGTCGCGGAGGAATTTGTTCGCCGAAATATGATGCGGCCCGATGCGGCGGTGAAGGCCGACCTGCACAACCTTTCCCGAATCGCGCGCGGCCTTGAGCATCGCGCGGCTCTCGTTGACGCAATGGCCGGTGGGCTTCTCCACGAAGACATGCGCGCCAGCCTTGACGCACGCGATGCTTTGGAGCGCGTGCCAGTGGTCGGGCGTCGCGATGATGGCGATGTCGGGCTTTTCCTTGTCGAGCAGCTCGCGGTAATCGCGATACAACTTCGGTTTGTCGCCGCTGAGGTCGTTCACCTGCTCGCCCGCGAGATCGAGCGCGCGGGCGTCGCAATCCGCCAGCGCGGCGACGGTGCAGCGGCCAGAGGCCATCGCTTCCTTCAAAATGTTTTTGCCCCACCAGCCGGAACCGATGAGCGCGGTGCGGAATTTGCGCGGCTCCGCCGAACGCGCTAACGGCGCGGCGGAAAACGCGAACGTCGCGGCGGTGGAAGTTTTTAGAAAGTCACGTCGGGTTGCATTCATGGTCGGCGATGGATTTGCAGGCTAATTCTTCTGTGTGCGAACGTCCAGACAGACCACATCACCGCGCGAGTTGCGGCAGTAGATTCTGCCATTGGCGAGAACCGGCGCGGTCCAGCAACGTCCGCCGAGCACTTGCGCGCGCGAGGTCGGCTTGAAGCCTTCCGGCGACGCGGGCGCGACCATCAATTCGCCGCGCTCACTGACGACGATGAGTTTGCCGTCCGCCGCGATGAGCGCGCCCGCGCCGATGCCGGGCTGCGACCATCGTTCCTTGCCTGTCGAGAATTCGAGGCACTTGAGCGTCGCGCCGCCGCCTGCGTTGCCATCCATGCCGAACACATGGCCGCCGACCAGCACGCACGGGTTGCAGTGGTTTCGCATCGCCTTGGTTTTCCAGACGTTTTCAAGCGAGCCGGTGCCGAGCTTGAACAGCCCCGCGCCCTTGCCATAGCCGCTGCACACGAAGACGTGCTCGCCCGACACGATGGGGTCGCCGGCGTTGACGCCGTATTCGGTGATCCACTTCGCCTTCCACACTTCCGCGCCGGTGCGGAGGTTGACGGCGAGATACGCGTCGCCGTTGCTCAAGAGCGCGAGCCAGTCGCCGCCTTGGCGCAGCGGGATGGGCGACGAGTAGCCCGCGTTGTCATCGGCGGATTTCCAGAGAAGTTTCCCCGACGCCTTGTCGAGCGCGAGTCCGGCGGCGCCGATGTTGAGCACGAGATAATTTTCGTGAACCAGCGGCGAACCGGCGAAGCCCCAGTCTGGAATGCGAATCTGCGTTTCCTTCTGCACATTCTTCGACCAGTGAATCTTGCCCGTCGCCGCGTCGAAGCAAAACACATCGCCCCAGCGGCTCAGCGTGAACACACGGCCGCCGTCCACGGTCGGCGTCGCGCCGGGGCCGCCGTCGAAAAACTTGTCGCCGAGGTCGGACTCGTAAGAGTGCTTCCACAGCAGCTTGCCGGTCGCGGCATCGAAGCACCAGACCGTGTCGGTGTTCATCGTGTTGCCCATCGTGAAGACGCGCCCGTCCGCGACTGCGAAGGATGAGAAGCCCGTGCCGATGGAAGCTTTCCACAACGCGGGCGGGCCTTCCGCCGGCCACTTGTCGAGCCAGCCTGTCTCCTTGGAAATGCCGTTGAAGTCCGGCCCACGCCAGCGCGGCCAGTCGTCGGCACGAAGCAAAGTAATCGCCGCCGTCAGCGCAAAAAGGACGATGAATGATGAACGATGAATCATGAATGGCGGACGACCAAGTCGCACCACGCCGCTGCGTTTGGGCGTCGTCATTCGAAATTCGCCATTCGCCACTTCGTCACAGACCCAGTTTCTCTCGCGCATACACAAACGACTTTCGGACATTCTCCTCCTCCAAGGCGAGTTTTTCCTCGTCGCTCAGGCCGGTCACGCGCGGCAGCGGCGACTTCGGCGGATTCACTTTCACAAGCGCGAGTGTTCTTGCCAGATCATGCGCGGGCATCGCGCCGAACGTGACCCAATACTTTGTGCCGAGGCACGGCACGCGAAGCGGATCGCGCGTCATCATTTCCAAATTGAAGTGAATGGCCGGATTCGCGCGCTCGCACAGCGCGACGGCGCGCGGCAAGTCCACGATGCCTTCGCCGAGCGGCACCTCGGAGAGCGTGAAGCCCTGCTCGTATTCCTTCACCGCCATGTCCTTCACGTGCGTGCTGAACGCGACCGGCGCGAGCGCGGCGATGACCTCCATCGGCTCTTCGAGCAGCGCGATGTTGTTGCCGAAGTCGAGGCACGCGCCGACGCGCTCGGAGCCGAGGCGCTTGAGCAGGTCGAGCATTTCGGCTGCAAGCCAGTCCTTGTGGTTCTCGACGGCGAGCTTCACGCCAACGCGGCGCGCGACCGGCTCGGCGAGCGTGAGCGAACGCCACGACTGCTCGCGGAATTCATCCCACGCCTTGGCTGTGTCGAAGGTCTCGTAGCGACGCCCACCGAGGCAGGTGGTGCGGCAAACGTCCGCGCCCGCTTCCTTCGCGGCGCGCAGTTCGGACTCGAAGCGCGGCACGTCGGCATCCGTCTTCGGCAAACCAATCTGTCCCTCGATGTAAAGGCCGAGCGCCTCGCGCTTCTCGCGCACTTTGCCGGCGAAGTCGCCCTGCCAGCCGCGCACGGTGATTTGCAAACCGCCCGCGCTGAGTTCACGGCAGTGATCGAGCACGTCCAGCGCGGACTTCCACGGCGGGAACTTTGCGCTCTCCTTTTTGCCGCCGAAACGAATCGTGTAGGAATTGATGTCCACGCCGAGGCGTTTGCGCGGCTTTGTCTGTTGCGCGAAAGTGCCCGCGGGCGCGGCAAGCGCGGCGCTCATCGAAGCGGGGAATTTGCGGCGGTTCATGCGGTTCACTTCTGGCTCGCGTGCGCGGCGCGGTTTGCTACAAGGATGACGTTTGCCCGATCCTAACTGAATCACGACACATTCGCAGCCATGAAATTCATCCATGCAGTTCTCGCCGCGCTGGCCGCGCCGGCGATGCTTTGTCTATCTTCCGCGACTTCGCCCGCCGCCGATGCGTCGCGCGTGCGCGCGCTGCGCGTGGACTCCGCCGAGTTCGGCAAGCTGCCCGACGGCAAATCCGTCGAGGTCTACACGTTGCGCAACGCGAACGGGCTGGCCGTGCGCGTGATGACATGGGGCGCGACGCTCATCGGCGTCGAGACGCCCGACCGCGACGGCAAGTTCGACAACATCACGCTGTATCTCGACACGTTCGCGGAGTATTTAGCGGGGCATCCCGTGCTCGGCTCGACGATTGGCCGCTACGGGAACCGCATCGCCAACGCGAAGTTCTCGATTGACGGCACGGAATACAAAGTCACCGCCAACGCGAGGCCGCACCACATTCACGGCGGGAACAACGGCTTTCACAAACTTCTCTGGGCCGCGCGGCCCGTGACTTACACAGACAGCGTGGGAGTCGAACTCACGCTCACGAGTCCTGACGGCGACGAGGGTTTCCCCGGCACGCTCAACGCGAAGGTCGTCTATCGCCTCACGAACAAGGACGAGCTGTTCCTCGAATACACCGCCACGACCGACAAGCCCACCGTCGTCAACCTCACCAACCACGCCTACTGGAACCTCGGCGGCGCCGGCTCGGGCGACGTGCTCGCGGAGAAGCTGACGATCTTCGCCTCGCAATATCTGCCCGCGGATGACTTGAAAATCCCCAGCGGCAAAATTGCGCCCGTCGCGGGCACACCGCTGGACTTCACCCAGCCGCATGCAATCGGCGAGCGCATCAAGGAAGTCTCCGGCGGCGGCTACGACCACGGCTACGTGATCACGCTGCTCCCGAACGGCACGCTGCGCCCCGCCGCGCGCCTTGAGGACGCGCGCTCGGGCCGCGTGATGGAAATCCGCACCACCGAGCCGAGCGTGCAGCTCTACACGGCCAACGGGCTGAACGACAAACTCAAGGGCGGCGGCAAGCCCTACGGCAAATATCACGCCGTCTGCCTCGAAACGCAGCGCTTCCCCGACTCGCCAAACAAGCCGAACTTCCCCACCGCGCTGCTCAAGCCCGGCGAAACCTACCGCCAGGTGACGATCCATAAATTCAGCGTCGCGAAGTAGCGCACCTGCCGCCGCCGGCTTTTGCCGTTTGGTTCGGTCAAATTTTGCCATTGACGCCCGCGGCGGTTTTCTTCACCGTCCGCGCAGGTTTATTTCCACATGAAGCACTCGTTCGTAACGAGTCATGCACCGGCATGGAAGGCACGCGCGGCCATTCCCCGGCATAATTATCGTCTTCCCGCCGGGTTGGCCGCCGCTCCCGCTGACTCAGCGACCGTTCCCGCTAGGAACGACCCTCCTCCCGCAAAAACTTTAGCCTCTCCCGCCCAAAGGCCACCGCGCCCGCAAACTATGGGAGCCTTCCCGCCGGCTCAAGATGTCTTCCCGCAAGGTTTTTGGAGGCTCCCGCTAGGTTGGAAGCTCTTCCCGCCAGCTTTTTGCCCGTATCCGCTGCAACTTGAACCCTCAACCCCATCAAAACATGCCTGAATCCCTCAAATTCCACTTCCCGCTCGCCACGCTCCTGCGCGATGGCGACGGCATCGCCACCGCCGCCGAGGCGCACACCGAGCTGGCCCCGCGCCTGGCCGATGGCCTCCTCACCGGCACCCGCACCCTGCTCGGCACCGTCGCCACCGGCGACACTACCGCCAAGGGCAAGAAAGGCGCCGTCGGCACCCTCACCAAGGAGCAGAACCGCCTGCTCAAGGTCGTCACCGGCTGGATGACCAAGGCCCGGACCACCGCCACCCTCGCCTTCCCCGGACAGGACGTGAAGCTGCACGAGGAATTCCGCGTGGGCATCAACACCCCGAGCGACCTCGCCAGCATCATCCAGCGCGCCCGCACCATCATCGCCAGCCTGCGCAACGCCGCGAACCTCACCGCCGTGAAAACCAAGGGCTGGCTCGCCACGGACACCGACGCCTTCGAGCTGGCCGTGAACAACCTGGCCAGCACCGACACCACGCAGGAAACCGGCAAGGGCGGTGCCAAGGGCGCGACCACCACGCGCAACCAGGACGCCAACACGCTCTACGACAACCTGCTCGCGATCCAGAACGCCGCCGACCTGCAATGGCCCGCCGAAGACCCCGCCAACACCGCCGTGCGCGCCGAATTCCGCATGGACACCTTCCCCCCGCGCGGCGGCACCAGCGGCCCAGCCACGCCGCCCGGCCCCACGCCGCCGCCACCACAATAAATAAACGCCGGTTGCACAATGCGGCGGGTGGTTCGGAAGGCAGCTTGATAGGATTATGACGGCCAGATGGAGCTGTTAGAGGAAATGGTAGGTAAAATTGCGTCTGACAATCCTCAACCATGTTGCCAAACAGTAAAATTTAGGCAATGCTCTCACCGATTCGAGAAATGAAATGCGTCACCCACATTGATTGTTTTTCCGGGGCTGGGGGCTTTTGCACGGGGTTCAAGGCGGCTGGCATCAAAACCCTTGTTGCCATCGAAAAAGTTGAGAGCTGCGCCACCACTTATTCGGCTAATCACCCGGAAACATTGATGGTCAACAGAGACATCCGCAAAGTGACGCGCGGAGACTTGGGTGCCCTGCCTGACATCGTGGACATCGTCAGTGCCGGCATGCCGTGCGAGACATTCAGCACGGCAGGCTCCAAGTCTCGTAGCTTTTACGATGACAGACAGACACTTTTTCAGGAGGCCATTCGCATCGCGCGGATGAGCAACGCGCGGCTGATACTTTTTGAAAATGTCCCAGCCATCACCACCAAGCGCACGGAGAAAAACGGTAACCGGCTGGTGATTGACGACATCTACAACGCGCTATCGGAAGCCGGTTACAAGTATTACATCGACACCATCCTGAACGCGGTTGATTTCGGAGTTCCGCAGGAGCGCCTGCGCTTTTTCATCTTGGCATCTAAGGAGCAAATGCCATTGCGCGCGCCCCTGTCGAAGCGGAATGGCCGGGTGTCTGTTCGCGACGCATTCGCGGGGCTTCCGGAAGTGGAGGCCAATTTTCAAATTCCTCCGGACCGTTATTCGGCGGGTGACACCGCCTTCACGCGGCAGCTCAAGGACACTTCATTTTGGAAAACTGACGCTGGCACACGGAAGCTTTCGTATCATGTGCCGCCCAACCATCGGCCCGGAACTTTGCGTCGGTTTCGGATGATCAGGCAAGGCGAAGGGCTGAAGGATTTGTTTGATAAACTGGATCGATCCCAAGTCGAGAGGTTGCAGGCGGAGCGGGTGCTGCCAAAGAAATGGTATATCCAGCGTAACCGCCGTCTAGTGGCAGACGAGCCAAGTGTGACAGTCACATCGCACTGCCTTGATGAATTGATTCACCCGACGCAGAATCGGGCGCTCACCGTCCGCGAGGTCGCGAGGCTGCAAGGGTTCCCCGACTTTTACGACTTTCGTGGCGGGCCGTTTATTTGCCCGCACATTTACGAAACGCAGGACAAATACGAACAGGTCGGTGATTCGGTTCCCCCGCTGCTTGCCTACCATTGGGGACTGACACTGCGGGAACTTCTCAGCACATGACCATCGAACTGTTCTGTAAACATACTTATGCAGCCGAGTTCCAAGCCGCCCTCCATTCATCGGGCAGTGCTTCAAAAAAGTCGAGTGCGGTAGCCGCCCAAAAGCGGGCCATCTGCGCAACCGCTGTCAAGGCGATGAGAACCTATCCCGCTCTTGAGGCGGCGGTAATTTGGGGGTGCTTGGCGACCGAACACATCAAGGCCAAGTCGGGTGTTGAGATCAGCTATGGACAGGTGGAGAAGGTCAAATCAGCGGCCCAGAGCTGGGTGAAATCGAGCGGCCATGCTTTTGAAGAACTGGTGTTGGAGCTGGCGAATCCAAAGCTAAAGAGGCACCAGTTGCGGCTGTTGCTGAAACGTGAATTGACCGTTTTGCTAGCCAACAAGAGCCTTGCAAACCGCCCGAATGATACCAAATGGCTGGCCGCGCACTCAGCCACGAGTGACTTTGACGCATTCGCAGCAATTGAAAATGACGGTAGCACGGAGATTTTTGGGTGCCTTCAGTTAAAAACCAGCATCCGCGAGCGTGTGAAAGGCGAACGCGAGCCGTCAGAACAGGCTATGAAGGCGTGCCTGTGGTCGGTCGCAGTTGTGCTTAACGGTGACTTCCTGCGACTTCCAAAATTTCAGGGCATGGTCAACGGCGGAACCGCATCATATCCGCAAAATGGCTGGCATGGATTGTATGTGTTCTCGGACAAATACACCAATGACAGAATTTTCGCGGTGGACAAGGATATGACCGTGTTTGTCGAACACGCGAGGCAGGCGGCCGAGTTCTGGAAGAAAGAGCGTAACTGGTTCAAGCATGATTGGAGACCTGCCTGACTCGTGAAGAGCTAGATTTCAGCCCGTTGGTTTCATCCATCCCATCAGCCCGATCCCACAGGGACGAAAGAACCTTCCTGCCGTCCCTCCGGGACTTTTAGTTCATCGGACCGTTTCACCCAGCCTTGAAAGGCTGGGCTATGGTCAGTGGCGCTCGCTCACGCGAACACGATCTCCGTCGTCGCCGTCGCGTCATCCCAGCCGCGCGTGGGTTCGGCGGTGACGGAGGAGATGTCCTTGATGGAGATTTGCCGGCCACGGGTCTTCGCGCTTTTCACCTCGATCTGCGCGGGGTTGCAGGTCTGCTGGTGGATTTTCTGGTGCGGCGCGGGCTTGTAGCGGACGTAGAGCATCTTGGGCGTGTCGGGCGCGAAGTAGAGGAGGCGCGACTTGTCCGGGATGCAGAGATACGCCTTGTTCAAAATCGTGCCGCCGAAGGTGAAGCGCTTGAGGTAGCTCGCGTTGCGGTCCGTATAGGCGCAGGTGAAGACGCGCTCGCGCTCGGGAAAGCCGCAGTAGAACAGCTCCGGCCCGACGAACATCTTCTCCGGCAGCTCGGTGACCTTGTAGGTGCCGTCCTTGAAGACGAGGAGAATCTTGTCGAACTTCGTGCAGTCCAGCTTGAACTCGTCGCCGTTGACCTTGTAGCCCACGTAGCCGGTCGCGCGGTCGTAGGCGACCTTGAAGGACTTGAAGGCGACGGCCTTCGCGTCCACCTCCTCGTGGCGCGAGGACTTCGTGGTGAGGCGCGGGTAGAGCGGGCCGTATTTCTCCAGCAACGCTTCGAGGTGCGCGATGGCGTAGGCCTTCACGTTCTTGAGGTGCTTCTGCGTCTCGGCCAGCTCGGCCTTGGTCTTCTCCATCTCCTCGCGGTGCTGGTTGATGTCGAAGAGCGAGATGCGGCGGATGCGGACTTGCAGTAATCGTTCCACGTCGGCGTCGGCGAGGTCGCGGAGCAACTGTTTCTTGAACGGCTTGAAGCCCTCATGCACGGCTGCGAGCACGGCCTCGTTCGTCTTGCACTTCTCAATGCCCTTGTAGATGCGCTCCTCGATGAAGATGCGCTCCAGCGTGCGGAAATGGAGTTCGTCCTGAAGTTTCTGCTGCTTGAGTTCCAACTCCTGCTTGAGCAGCCGCACGAGCTGGTCGGTGTTCTCGCGCAACACCTCGCTCACGGTCAGCTCGACCGGACGGTTGTCCTTGATGACCGTGATGCGGCTCGCGATGGTGGCTTCGCAATTCGTGAAGGCGAAGAGCGCGTCAATGAGCTGCTGCGCGCTGACGCCAGCGGGCGCCTTGATCTCGATCTCGACTTCTTCGGAGGTGAAGTCGTTGATGGATTTCACCTTGAGCTTGCCCTTCGCCACGGCGTCCTCGATGGACGCGGTGAGCGACTCGGTGGTCGTGCCCGGCGGGAGTTCCTTGATGATGACGGTGGATTCGTCCTTCTCCTTGATCTTGGCGCGCACCTTCACGCTGCCCTTGCCGTCCTGATAATCGCGCGCGTCCATCTGGCCGCCGGTCGGGAAGTCGGGCAGGCACTTGAACGGCTGCTTCTTGAGAATGGCGATCTGCGCTTCGAGCAGTTCGGGGAAATTGTGCGGCAAAATGCGGCAGGACAACCCGACCGCGATGCCCTCCGCGCCGAGCATGAGCGTGAGCGGCAGCTTGGACGGCAGCATCACCGGCTCTTTGTTGCGCCCGTCGTAGCTGGGCACGAACTGCGTGATCTCGTCGTTGAAAAGCTCCGCGCGCGCCAGCTCCGTAAGGCGGCACTCGATGTAACGCGGCGCGGCGGCGGGATCGCCGGTGAAGATGTTGCCGAAGTTGCCCTGGCCTTCGATGAGATAACGCTTGTTCGCCAGCACCACGAGCGCGTCGCCGATGGAGGCGTCGCCGTGCGGGTGATACTTCATGCAGCCGCCAACAACGTTCGCGACCTTGATGAAGCGGCCGTCGTCGTTTTTGTGGAGCGTCCAGAGGATGCGCCGCTGCACGGGCTTGAGGCCGTCCTCGAGATTCGGAATCGCGCGGTCGCGGATGACGTAGGAGGCGTATTCGAGGAAGCTTTTGTCCACGCGGCGGTGCAGCGGCAGCTCGATCTTGTCCGGCGCGAACGGCCTGTGCGCGATGTCCGGCGTTTCCTCTGCGACGATGTGCGAGCCGCCATTGCCATTCGCGGCGGGCTTGCCTTTGGCGGTCTTCTCCTGAGCTGGTTTTGTTTCTGCGGTTTTCTTTGTAGCGTCGTCCATCGGCAATTCAGGTTGGCTAGAATCGTTTTTTCGTTTCGCGGACATGACGTTGAGGGGAATCGGTTGTCAGGTCACTCTTCGACTGTCACCACGAGGTTGCCCATGATGTAGTCTTTGCGCTCGGGCGTGTTCTTGCCCATGTAGAAGGTCAGAATGTTCGCGGCGTCGGGCTTGGGCGCGTATTCCACCTGGCTTAACTTCATGCCCTTGCCGATGAACTGCTTGAACTCGTTCGGCGAAATTTCACCGAGGCCCTTGAAGCGCGTGATCTCGCAGCTCTTGCCCAGCTTCGCCGCCGCCGCGTCACGCTCGACCTCGCTGTAGCAATAAATCGTCTCCTGCCGGTTGCGCACGCGGAAGAGCGGCGTCTCCAGAACGTAGAGATGGCCGTCGTGGACCACCTGCTCAAAAAACTTCATGAAGTAGGTGATCATCAGGTTGCGGATGTGCATGCCGTCCACGTCGGCGTCGGTGGCAAGGATGACTTTCTCGTAGCGCAGGCCGTCGAGGTTGTCCTCGATGTCGAGGGCGCACATCAGGTTGTAAAGCTCGTCGTTTTTGTAGACGATGTCGCGCTTCAGATCCCACACGTTGAGCGGCTTGCCCTTGAGCGTGAAGACGGCCTGCGTGTTCACGTCGCGGCAGCTCGTGATGGAGCCGGCGGCGGACTGGCCTTCGCAGATGAAGACCATCGAGCCGCGGCCCTTGTCCTTCTTTCGGTCGAAGTGGTTTTTACAATCCTTCAACTGCGGAATGCGCAGAGTAACAGCCTTCGCGCGCTCGCGGGCGAGCTTCTTGACCTCCTGCAATTCCTTCCGAAGCTGCTTGGTGTCCTCGACCTTCGCGAGGATTTGCTCGGCGACCTGCTTGTTGCGATTGAAGAAGTGCAGCAATTCCTCGCGCACCTTGTTGACGAGGTCGGTGCGGATTTCCGTGTTGCCAAGCTTGTTTTTGGTTTGCGACTCAAAGACGGGGTCCTTCAACCGAATCGCCACCGCGCCGACCATGCACTCGCGCACGTCATCGCCGTCGTAGCCCTTCTTGCCATACTCGTTGACGGCTTTAAGCAAACCCTCGCGGAACGCGCTCAGATGCGTGCCGCCGTCGGCTGTGTATTGGCCGTTGACGAAGGAATAAAAACTCTCGCCGTAACGGCTGTTCGTGTGCGTGAAGCAGAACTCCAGCGTCTTGCTGGAATAATGCAGCGGCGGATAAATCGGCTCCGCATTGTCACTCGCGAGGTCTTCCATCACGAGGTCGTGCAGGCCGTGGCGCGAGACAAACTCTTTGCCGTTGTAAATCAGCCGCAGCCCCGTGTTCAGGTAGCTGTAGTGCCGCAGCCGGCGCTCGACGAACTCCGGCTTGAACTCGCTCTCTTTGAAGATCGCCGGGTCCGGTTCGAACTCGATGAACGTGCCGTTGGGCTCCTTGGTCTTGCCCTTGCTCTCGCGCTTGAGTTTGCCCTGCCTGAACACGCCCTCGACAAACTCGCCGTCGCGATGGCTGCGCACGACGAACTCCTTCGCGAGCGCGTTCACCGCCTTGGTGCCGACGCCGTTGAGGCCGACGCTGAACTGAAACACGTCGTCGTTGTATTTTGCGCCGGTGTTGATCTGCGAAACGCATTCGATGACCTTGCCCAGTGGAATGCCGCGCCCGAAGTCGCGCACGCGGACGCGATTGTCTTCGATGGATATTTCAACCTGCTTGCCAAAGCCCATGATGAACTCGTCAATCGCGTTATCCACGACCTCCTTGAGCAGGATGTAGCAGCCGTCGTCGTAATGCGCGCCGCTGCCGATGCGCCCGATATACATGCCCGTGCGCAGCCGGATGTGCTCGATGCTTGAGAGCGTCTTGACCTTGCTCTCGTCGTAATTGTGCTTCTGTTTTTCGTCAGCCATGTTTCGTGCGCGTCACTATCGGAAAGGCGGAACATTGCCAATAGGAATCGAACGAGTCGCAAATTTTTTGTGTGGCATGGGCACAGCCTGCCGGCCAACCGCTGTCTGATGCTCTGACATTTTCCCGAATAAATCGCTTCACCGCGCCGCCGCGCTTGGCAACGATGCGCCCGTGGACGCCACGTTCCTCCTTGGCCCCGCCGGCCGCGGGAAGACGCATCGCTGCATCGCGGAGGTTCGCGCCGCGTTGCGCGCCGCGCCGGACGGCCCGTCGCTGATTTTCCTCGCGCCGAAGCAGGCGACGTTTCAAATCGAGCGCCAGTTGCTCGCCGACGGTTCGCTCGCGGGCTGGACGCGCCTGAACATCCTCTCCTTCGAGCGGCTTGCGCAGTGGGTGCTGGATGCTCTTGGCCGGCCCGCGCCGCAACTGCTCGACGAGGAAGGCCGCCTCATGGTGCTCCGAGCCATCCTCGCGCAACGGCACAGCGAACTGAAAGTCTTCCACGCCACCGCGCGACTGCCGGGCTTTGCGCGCCAGCTCAGTCTGCTGCTCCGCGAACTTCAGCGGCATCAACTCACGCCTGAACGCCTCATCGCCATCCGCGCGGATTGCTCGCCCGCGCTCGCCGCAAAACTCGATGACCTTGCCACGCTCCTGCGCGCCTACAACGACTGGCTTGCCGCGCAAAACCTCCGCGACGCTGACAGCCTGCCCGACCTCGCCACTGAAGCGTTACGAGCTGCTGCAAACTCGCACCTTGCACTTCGCACTTCGCACCTCTTCCTGGACGGCTTCGCCGAGATGACGCCGCAGGAGCTCGACCTCCTCGCCGCGCTTGCGCCGTTTTGCGAACGCGCCACGCTCGCCTTCTGCCTCGAAGCCGAGCCACGCGAAGACCCCGCTTGGCTCTCGCCGTCGGCGATTGTGGGTCGAACTTTTCTGCGGTGCCGCGAACATTTTGCCGTGCAACGCGACTGCAATCTACGCGTCGAAGTCCTCCCTCGCCGCGCAGAACCGAGCCGTTTCGCCAACGCTCCAACGCTCGCGCATCTCGAAGAACATTGGAACCGTCCTGCGACAACCGCTGCGCCGGACACGGGCGATTCCATTCGCGCATTTCTCTGCACCGATCCCGAGGCCGAAGCTGTGCTCGCGGCGCGCGAGATTTTGCGGCACGTGCAAAGCGGCGGACGCTTCCGCGACTGTGCCGTGCTCGTGCGTTCGCTCGACGCGCATCATGTGCCGCTGCGCCGTGTGTTCACGCGCTACGACATTCCGTTTTTCCTCGACCGTCGCGAGTCCGCCGCGCACCACCCGCTTGCCGAACTCACGCGCGCCGCGCTGCGCGTCGTTGCGTTCAATTGGCGTCACGACGATTGGTTTGCCGCGCTCAAGACCGGCCTCGCCGGCGCGGCTGATGACGCCGTGGACCGCCTCGAAAATCTCGCGCTCGCCCGCGGCTGGCAGGGCGATCAATGGCTGACGCCAATTCAAAGTGAAGACGGCGAATCGCAGACAAACTTCGGCGAAGAATGCCGCCAAAAACTCACGCCGCCATTCATCCGTTTGCGCGCCGCGTTCGGCGAAAAACCAACCGGCTCTCAACTCGCCGCCGCAATCCGCGCCTTCTGGAACGAGTTGAATATCGCCGGCACGCTGGAGACTTGGGCTTCGGCTGTTGTTGACGTCGCACCTCGCACGTCGCACCTCGCACTTCACGCCACAGTGTGGCGCCAGCTTCAAACGTGGCTTGAGAACATCGAGCGCGCTTTCGCCGCTGCCGCGGGCGCGCGGCCGTTGCGCGAGTGGCTGCCGATCCTCGAGGCCGGCCTCGGTGGGCTGACCGTCGGCATCGTGCCGCCCGCCCTCGATGAAGTGCTCGTCGGCGCGGTGGACCGCTCGCGCAATCCCGATCTCGAACTCGCGCTCGTGCTCGGACTCAACGAGGGCCAGTTTCCGGCGCCGCCTGCGGCGAGTCCGCTGCTCACGGAACCTGAGCGCGACGAACTCGACGCGCTCGATCGCTGCCTCGCGTTCAGCCCCCGCCCGTGCCACGGCCACGAGCGTTACCTCGGCTACATCGCCTGCACGCGCCCGCGCCGCCGCCTCGTGCTCACGTGCGCGCAGCGCGACGCGAACGGCAAGGAACTCAACCCCTCGCCGCTGCTCGCGCACATCCAGCGCATCTTCCCCTCGCTGAAAATTGAAGCTGCGCCGGACGCGGACTGGCCCGGCGCGCTGCACCCGTGCGAAGTTATTGCGCCACTGATTTCGCAGGATTCAGGATTCAGGATTCAGGATTCTGCGGCGTCATCGCTGCGCGATCTCGCGTGCTTTCGCGAGCCGCTCGCGAAGGCCGCACAACTGCTCGCGCTTGCGGATGAGACGCTTTCATCCGGCGCGGTCGAAAAACTTTTTGGCCGCAATCTCGACACGTCCGTCAGCGCGCTGGAAGATTACGCGGAGTGTCCATTTCGTTTCCTTGCCGCGCGTGGCTTGAGGGCGGAGGAACGCGAGGAATTCACCGTGGACGCCAGCCGCACCGGCACCTTCATGCACGAGGCGATGAAGGAATTTCACCTCCGCACAAAGGTTCTCGGCAAAAAGTGGAGCGACTGGCAGCCAGCCGAAGCTGCGAACGAAATCGAGCGCATCGGCGCCGCGCTGCTCGCGGAGTTCGGGCACAAACTGTTCGAGCAATCCGCTGCCGCGCGATTCACGGGCCGCGTGCAAATCGAGCAGCTCAAGCGGCTCGTCGCCGTGCTCGTCACGTGGGCGAAGCAAAACAGGTTCGAGCCGCGCGAAGTCGAGGTGAGCTTCGGCATGGGAGAAAAAAAGTTGCTTCCGTGGGAACTCGCGCTCGCCGACGACCATGCGCTGCGCCTGCATGGCCGAGTGGATCGCGTGGATATTTGCAGCGATGAATCCACCACCGCGGCGCGCGCCATCGTGCTTGATTACAAGTCCAGCGCGCGTTCCCTTGACGTGCTGCGCGTTGCGAACGGACTCGAACTGCAACTGCTCGCCTACCTTGCCACCCTCGCGGCGCTCGGCGATCCGCAGCCTTTGTTCGGAGTTAAAAAACTCACGCCTGCCGGGGTTTTTTACGTGCCGTTGCGCGGCGGCGCGGGCAAGGCCGCCACGCGCGCCGATGTCCTCGCGAGTCGCGGCGCAGCGCAGCGCGCGGCGTATCAGCACACGGGCCGCTTCGACGCGGAAGCGGTTCGCCTGCTCGACACGAGCGGCGCGCAACAGGGCGGGCAGTTTAAATTCAAATTCAAGGACAACGGGGAACTCAGCAAGGTCGGCTGCGACGGTTTGCCTTCGCCGGATTTCCGCGCGCTGCTCGACGGCGTGAGCGCAAAGCTTGTCGAGTTCGGCGACGCCATCTTTGCCGGGCAATTCCCCGTCGCGCCGTATCGCAAGGGTGCGGAGACCGCGTGCGACTGGTGCAAGTTCAAACCCGTCTGCCGCTTCGACCCGTGGACGCAGCCGTATCGCGCGCTCAAGAAGCCGGATAAATCCGCCGCGAAGGAGTCCGGAGCATGAGCCCGCTGACTTCATCCCAGCGCCGCGCCGTTGCCGCGCGCGGCAACGTGCTCGTCTCCGCCGGCGCGGGCACGGGCAAGACCCACACGGTTGTGGAGCGCTGTTTGCATCTTGTGTTCAACCAAGGCGTCTCGCTCGACCGCATCCTGATGGTGACGTTCACCGAGGCCGCGGCGGCCGAAATGCGGCGGCGTTTGCGCGAGGCGCTGGACAAAAAACTCGACGCACACGGCCCGGACACCCCGCGCATCGCGCAACAACTCGCTCTCCTTGACACGGCAAACATCTCGACGCTGCACGGCTTCTGCCTGCGGCTCGTGCGGGAGCATTTTCACGAGCTGGAGATTGACCCGGACGTGTCCGTGCTCGACGACGCGCAGACGCGTCCGCTCATTTCCAGCACGCTCGATGACTTGTTCGAGCACCACTACGCAGGCGGCTCGACCGAGTCACGCGCGGTTCACGAACTCGTGCGCCGTCTTGGCCGCGGCTCGGATGAACCGGTTCGCGAACTCGTCCGCCGTCTCCACGCGTTCACACAGACGCTGCCCGATCCCGCGCGCTGGCTTGAGGAGCAAATCGCCGCGTTCAGCGAAGCGCAGCCGGGCCGCTGGCGGGTGCATTTCGTTGAAAGTGTCGTGGAATGGGCCGGCCTCTGGCGTGATGCGCTCGCGCCGTATCTGGAAAATGCGAACGTGAAGGCGTCCGCGGACGCGCTCGCTAAATTGCCTGAAAATCCAGCGTTTTCTGACGCAATTGCCGTGCTGCGCGCCGTGGTCGCGGCAGATGAAAATGAAAATGGCTGGAAAAAGGTGAAGGGAAAACATCGTGCGCCCATTGAAGATTTCTTCGACGACGCGGCGCTGTTGCTCTCGCTCGTTGAATCGTCGGATGGCACCGATCCGCTTCAGCAGGACTGGGACTGGACGCGTCCACACGTGCTCGCGCTGCTGCGGCTCGCGCGTGAATTTGGTGATGCCTTCACGCGCGCCAAGCGCGAACTCGGCGGCGTGGATTTCGCCGATCAGGAACAGCTCGCGTTGCGCCTGCTGCGCGATCCGGCGATTGCGCGGCACTGGCGGGCGCGGCTCGATCACGTCTTCGTGGACGAGTGCCAGGACATCAACGCCGCGCAGGACGCGATCCTCCGCGCGCTGGGTCGCGACGGCGCGGAGGCGAACCGCTTCCTTGTCGGCGACGTGAAGCAGAGCATCTATCGTTTCCGCCTCGCGGCCCCGGCGATTTTTGCGGGCTACGAACGCGCGTGGAATACGGGTGATGACGGTGAACGCATTCCGCTTTCGGACAATTTCCGCAGTCACGAAGCGCTGCTGCGATTCGTGAACGCGTTCTTCTCGCCGCTGCTGCGTGAGCGCGTCGGCGGCGTGCATTACGCGGACGACGCGCATTTGCAGTTCGGCAACCGCGACGGGCGCGGGCATTTTTCGCACGCGAAGGATTCCGCGCCGCGCGTCGAACTTCATCTGCTGCCTCACAAGTTCGACAATGCGGAAACGGCGGAGAACGGTGATGAAGGCGCGGTGGAACTTGCGGACTTGCCGGCCGTGCATCGCGAGGCACGGCTCGTTGCGCAGCGGCTCGCGTCGTTGCAGCGCGACGGACTGCAAGTGTGGGACAAGGACACCGAACAGTTTCGTGCCGTCGAGTGGCGCGACATGGTTGTGCTGCTGCGCGCGCCGCGCAGCAAAGTCGAGACGTTCGCGCAGGAATTTCACGCGGCGGGCGTGCCGCTGCGCGCGCCGCGCGGCGGCTTCTTCGAGGCGCAGGAGGTTGTGGATTTGCTCTCGCTGCTGCGCGTGCTGGACAATCCGTATCAGGACATCCCGCTGCTCGCCGTGTTGCGCTCACCGCTCGTCGGCATGACGCTGGAGGAACTCGTCGAGATTCGCGCAGGGCGAAGGCACGTGCCGATGTGGGAGGCGGTGAGGCAGAATTCAGAATTCAGAATTCAGAATTCAGAAGGTGTGACGCGCGGTTCGACTATGTCTGCCCACGAAAAGGCTGCGTGGTTTCTAGTTCATTTCAACAAGTGGCGCGAGTTGCTCCGCCACGCGTCGCTCACGGATTGCCTCGAAACGGCGCTGGCGGAGACGCATTACGAGGCGCTGCTGCCCGCGGGGGAACGCGGTGCCGAGCGCGTTGCGAATGTGCGGCGGTTGCTCGATCTGGCGCGGCAGTTTGATCCGTGGCAGCGGCAGGGGTTGTTTCGTTTTTTGAAGTTCATCGAAGCGCAGCAGGATGAGGAAGTGGATCGTGAACCTGCGGCGCCTTTCGCGCAAAACGCGGTGCGGCTGATGAGCATTCACCAGAGCAAGGGATTGGAATTCCCTGTCGTCGTCGTGGCCGATCTCGGCAAACAGTTCAACCTCGATTCGTCGAAGCGCGATGTGCTGCTCGACGCGGCGCTCGGCGTCTGCCCGAAGGTCACGCCGCCCGACACGGACGCGCGCTACGCGAGCGCGGCGTGGTGGCTCGCGAACGCGCGCGAGCGGCGCGAGTCGCTCGGCGAGGAACTGCGGCTGCTCTACGTCGCGTTCACACGCGCGCGCGACCGGCTGATTCTCACCGGCACGCTGCCGAGGATGAACGCGGAGAAGGAAGCCGCGCTGTTCACACCGTCGCCGGGCGAGCCAGTGAGCGATGCGGAATTGTTGAACGCATCGCGTTCAATTGATTGGATTTTCTCATGGTTGCGTCGCAACGCGACGGCTGCGGACGGACTCGGCGCTCGCGACGGCGCAAACGCGCTTCTGCGCTGGACGCGGCATAACGGCGAGAGCTTTGAGTCGCATCCTGCCGGGCTTGGAGCGCGGCTGTGGTCGGAGACCCAGCCGCAGCGTGAAAGGGGTAACGAAACTGCTGCGGCTGACGCTGCGTGCACAGCCGCGCTCCGTGACCGTCTCACGTGGTGCTACGATTTTGAACCAGCAACGCGCGAGCCGGCCAAGACAAGTGTTTCCGCCCTGCGTCGGCGCGCGCCGGAGGTGGATGAGGAGGCGCGCGTGTGGCCGACCACGGAAGGATTCAGGATTCAGGATTCAGGATTCAGCGCCACAATGTCGCGCGCGAAAGTTGCCGGCAAGTTGACGGCGGCGGAGCGGGGGACGGCGCATCACATTTTCCAACAGCGCGTGGCGCTCGAATGCACCAGCGACGTGGCGGCGTTGCGCGCGGAGGCGGGGCGGCTGCGGCGCGAAGGAACATTGACTGATGCCGAAACCGCGGCGCTGGATTTTGATGCGCTCGCGAAGTTCTGGCGTTCGGAAGTCGGACAAAAAATCCTCGCGCATCGCGCGTGCGTGCGGCGCGAGCTGCCGTTCACGGCGCGGTTTAATGCGACGGATTTGAAACAGTTTCCCACACTAGCGCTGAACTCAGACCTGCCGGAGGACGAGTTCGTGGTGGTGCAGGGCAAGGTGGATTTGGCGGTGTTGCTTGAGCGCGAGGTGTGGCTGCTGGATTTCAAAACGGACCACTTTGCGCCGGCGGAACTCGCCGCCAAAGTTGCGGAGCATTCCCATCAGCTCGGCCTCTACGCGCTCGCGCTGGAGCGCATTTACGCGCGGACGGTCACGGCGAAGTGGCTGCACTTTTTCGCCGTTGGAAAGACGGAGCCGCTGTAATCACGCGCACGCTTCCCTGACCGAGATTTCGCGCAGCTCGGTCACGGCCCACGTCGGGCGGTGCGCGTGAAGTTCGTTCAGTTCACTGCCGCCCGTCGCGACCGCGAGGCTGCGCGCGCCGATGGCCTTGGCGCAGGCGATGTCGTGCGGCGTGTCGCCGATGACGAGGATTTCCTCGCCGCGCAGTTTGCGTCCGAGCGCGCGGCTGGCGCGGCGATGCGCGACGGCGGCGAGTTCGTTGCGGCATTCGTGGTCGTCGCCGAACGCGCCGGTGCGGAAGATGCCCCACAGCTCGTGATGGCGCAGTTTGATTTCCGCGCCAAGGCGGATGTTGCCGGTGAGCAGGCCGAAGGTCGGCGGTTTCGGCAGGGCTTGCAACTCGCCGAGGAAGGTCCACACGCCGGGGCAGGCGTGGCCGCGCGACTCGGCGAGCAGATGGTCGAGCCAGAACACGTAGCAGTCGTAGAAGTGGCGGAAGTTCTCCGCCGTCGGTTCGACTTTGTGATGCATGAAGAATTCCCGCACGAGGCCGGAGTCCGTGCGGCCGGCAAACTTGAGTTGTTCCGTGCCGTTGTGCAGGCCGAACGCGGTGCCGAAGGCGCGTCCAAACGCGCGCACGCCCGCGCCGCCAGTGCGGATGAGCGTGCCGTCAATGTCGAAGAGAACGACGCGGACCATCACGCGATGGTAGCGGGTGTGGAGCGGCGACGCAATGCGGCGCGCGGCTGGCGAGGTTGACAGCGCGCGGGGCTTCGCCGACGCTTTAATCATGAACAGGCACGCGCGGCTTCTTCGAATCGCGGCGGTGTTGTTCCTCGTGTTCCCGCAGGCCCTGCGGGCCGCCGAAAACTACGACTGGCCGCAGTGGCGCGGGCCGCGGCGCGACGGTGTTTCACGGGAAGCGAGATGGAACTGGGACTGGCCAAAGAACGATCCGCGCCGGTTGTGGTCGCAGAAGGTCGGCATCGGCTGGTCGGGCGTGTCGGTCGCCAACGGCCGGGTCTTCACGATGGGCAACGTGCTGGACCTCGACCATGTCGTCTGCCTCGACGCGGCGACGGGCCAGATTTTGTGGGATTTCCCCTACTTTTGTCTCGCGGCGGACGCCAACGGCTATCCCGGTCCGCGCTGCACACCGACCGTGGACGGGCAGCTTGTGTTCACATTGAGCCGCAACGGCGACCTCGCCTGCCTGCGCGCCTCGGACGGTTATTTGATCTGGAGCTATCAACTCGTGAACGAGATGGGCGCGCGCATTCCGTCGCTGGGCTTCGCGTGTTCGCCGCTGGTCGAGGGAAATCTCGTCATCGTCGAAACCGGCGCGCCGGGCCGCTCGGTGATGGCCTTCAACAAGTTCAACGGCCGGCTTGTGTGGGCGGGCGGGAACGACACGGCGGGCTATTCCTCGCCGGTGGCGTTTGACTTCAACAAACAGCGGCTCGTCGCGGTGTTCGGCGCGCACGCGCTGACGGTGCGCAACGCATTCAACGGGCGCGAGGCGTGGGCGTTTCCGTGGCGGGAGCCGTTCGACATGAATGCGGCGACGCCGATCGTCTCCGGCGATAAGATATTCATCTCCTCCGGCCACGACGCGGGATGCGAACTTGTCCAGCTCGGCGCAACGAACAAAGTCGTCTGGTCGAGCAAACTCCTGCGCAATCACCTCAACTCTTCCGTGTTGTATCAGGGTCACATCTACGGATTCGACGACGACAAGCTTCCGCAACTGCGCTGCCTCAACATGACCAACGGCACGGTGCAGTGGACGACGACGGCGCTTGGGCGCGGCGCGGTGACGGTTGCCGGCGACAAGCTCATCCTCTACACCGATTTCGGACGGCTCGCGGTCGCCGATGCCAGCCCGGCGGCTTATCACGAGCTTGCGAGCACGCAGGTCTTCGGAAGGCGCGACACGTTCTGGATTCCGCCGGTGCTCGCGTGGGGACGGATTTATTTGCGGAATTTCGAGGACCTTGTCTGCCTTGATGTAAGGGCGCGGTGATTCGCCGCGCGGGAGCAGGGCAAAAAATGTTGCAAAATTCCTGTTGTAATCAAGTGGGGTTCTGTTATTAGCCACCCACCGTTTCAGATGCCAAGTCGCTCGGTATGCGTGTGTCGTGTGTGCGCGTGTCGTAATTTTACGGATAAATGTTCAATCAATAAGTCCAAAGTCGTAACCAGTGGAGCCTCCCATGCGTTGTATCAAAACTTTCCTTGTCTCTGCCGCGCTAATGCCGTGCGCCGTGTTTGCGCAGTCGCTCGACGCGACGTTTACGAACCAGGCAAACCATATCGTGTATGCCATCGCGCCGCAGACGGACGGCAAGGTCGTCGTGGGCGGCATCTTCACGTCCATCGGCGGACAGGCGCGCACACGCATCGCGCGCATTCAGGCCGACGGCACGATTGAGAGCGGCTTCGCACCCAGCCTGGACAGCGAGGTTTACACGATTGCGGTCGAGCGCAGCGGCAGCATCCTCGTCGGCGGCGCGTTCAGCCGCATCAACGGAGCGAACCACGCCAACATCGGTCGCCTGAACAGCGACGGCTCGGTGGACGGCTCCTTCACGGCGCAGGCAAACAACTACGTCTTCGCCATCAACGAGCAGCCGGACGGCAAGATTCTGGTCGGAGGCTACTTCACGGCAATCAACGGCACCGCCCGCAACCATCTCGCGCGGCTCAATGCCGACGGAACGCTCGACGCGAGCTTCAATCCGAACGCGGACAACAATGTCTATTCGCTGACCGTCCAGTCCGACGGGAAGATTCTCATCGGCGGCTCATTCACGAAGGTCGGCGGCGTGGCACGCGTGCGCATTGCGCGGTTGAATGCCGACGGATCGCTCGACACGGGCTTCAACCCCGGCGCGAACAACGAGGTCTATTCACTCGTCCGCCAGCCGGACACGAAAATCCTTGTTGGCGGCAACTTTACTGTGCTGGGCGGGCAGCTCGTCACGCGCATCGGCCGGCTCAACGACGACGGCTCGGTGGACGGCACGTTCAACGCCTCGACGGACTGGGAAGTGGACTCGGTGGCGTTGCAGGCGGACGGTAAAATTGTTCTTGGCGGCTGGTTCGACAATATCAATGGCGTGGCGCGCGCCAAAGTTGGCCGCATCAACAGCGACGGTTCACTCGACACGAGCATCGGCAGCCTCGGCTTCAACAATTACGCCTACGCCGTGTCGCTCCTGAACGATGGCAAGATCATGGTCGGCGGCCTGTTCACCGCCGCGGGCGCGACGCCGGCCGCCTTCATTGCGCGCGTGACGAACCCGACCGCCGCGACGCAGTCAATCAGCGTGGATGCGGACGGCACGACGATCACGTGGTCGCGCGGCGGTTCCTCGCCGGAGGTTGAGCAGACCACGTTTGAACTCAGCACCGACGGCGGCGCGAACTTTTCCATGCTCGCCTCGCCCGTCCGCGTTGGCGGCGGCTGGCAGTTGACCGGCCTGTCGCTGCCGACGGGCAGCCCCATCACGATTCGCGCGCGCGGCGTGACGGCAGGTGGCCGTTGGGACGCCTCGCACTCGGTTTCCGAATCCTCCTCGACGCTGACGATTCCGACCCCGGTGATTTCATTCACGCCGTCGGGCAGCAGCTCGCTGAACTACCTCGAAGATTCCGCGCCGGTGTTCTTCGACAACGGCATCACCGTGGCCGACTCACTCACGAACAATTTTAACGGCGGCTCCATCACCATCAGCAACCTCTCTGGCGGGACGGCCAACGACCAGATCGTCATCGTGAACGTCGGCAACGGTGCGGGGCAGATCGGCGTCTCCGGCGGCACGGTCAGTTTCGGCGGTGCGGCCATCGGCACCTTCCCGACGAGCGGCGCAAACAGCGGCCAGAACGGCCAGCCGCTGGTGATTTCCTTCAACTCCGCATCGGCGGACCTCGCAGCGATTCAGGCGCTTGTCCGGCAACTGGCCTTCTCGAACAATCTCGACAATCCGCCCCCGGCCACGCGCTCGATCAAGCTCCGCGCTGTGGACGCCCTCGCCGGCTACGGCACGGCCGTGTTTAACGTGGCGGTCATCCCGGTGAACGACCAGCCCCTCTTCGCCTTGACGACGAACACCGTCGTCGTGCTGGAGGACTCCGGCGCTTACAGCAACGCCATCATCGCGTCGGTGCTTCCCGGCGGAATCAACGAAACCAACCAGTCCATCACCAACTACACTGTTACCGCGCAGTCACCGTCGCTCTTCAGTGCCCAGCCAGCCATCAACACGAACGGTGTGTTGACCTTTACGCCCGCGGCGAATGCGAACGGCGCAACATTCGTCACCGTCGTCGCGCAGGACAACGGCGGCACGGCCAACGGCGGCGTGGACAAGGCGACGAATATCTTCACCATCAATATCCTGCCGGTGAACGACGCGCCCAGCGTGACGTTCGCGATGAGCAACGTCGTCGTGGCGGAGGACAGCCTTGCTTTCACCAACTTGAACTTCGCCACGTTCAACCCCGGCCCGCTGAACGAGTCCGGCCAGACGCTCGTGGGCTACACGCTCTCCAACAGCAGCAACGCGCTCTTCAGCGCGCAGCCGGCGATTGACAACTTCGGCACGCTGACCTTCACCCCGGCGGCGGGTATGATTGGCACGGCGACCGTGACGGTCATCGTGCAGGACGACGGCGGCATCCTTAATGGCGGCGTGGACAAGAGCACGAACACCTTCACCATCACCATAGTTCCCGTGAACCACGCGCCGAGCTTCACCGAGAGCGCCAGCAGCGTCACGGTGCTGGAAGATTCGGGTGCGAGCACAACGGCGAGTTTCCTCACCGGCATCTCGCCGGGCCCGGCGAACGAGTCCGGCCAGGTCGTGACCTTCGCCGTCACGAACGACAACAACGCGCTGTTCCTCACGCAACCGGCCATCGCGTCCAACGGCACGCTGACCTTCACGCCCGCGACGAACGCGAATGGTTCCGCGACCGTGACGGTCGTCGCGCATGACAACGGCGGCACGGCCTTCGGCGGCGTGGACACCAGCGCGCCGCAGACCTTCACGATCAACGTGACCGCGGTGAACGACGCGCCCACGCTCGCGGCCATCGCCAACCGCAACGTGGCGAACACGGCGGGATTGCAGACAGTGAACTTGGCGGGCATCACGACCGGCCCAGCGAACGAGTCGGGGCAGAACATCCTCAGCATCACGGCCACGTCGAGCGACCCGACCATCGTGCCCAACCCATCAATCACCTACACGCCGAACAACACGACCGGCACGCTGAGCTTCACACCTGTGTCCACAACGAACGGCGTGGTGACGATCACGGTGATCGTGCAGGACGACGGCGGCACGGCCAACGGCGGCGTGGACAAGACGACGAACACGTTCACCATCACCGTCAACGTGGCCCCGGCCATCATTCAGCAGCCGGTGAGCGCGACAGTGCCGCTGGGCGGGACCACGAATTTCACGGTCGGCGCAACGGGCACCGCTCCGCTGGCGTATCAGTGGTTCTTCAACGGCGGCCCGGTTTCCGGCGGGACAAACCCGGTGCTGAACTTTCCCAGCGCGCAATCGTCGGACGCGGGCAGTTATTACGTCATCGTTTCCAACGCGGCGGGCAGCGTCACGAGTTCGGTGGTGACGTTGACGGTGACGATTCCGCCGGGTTCGGTGGACCCGAACTTCAATCCCGGCGCGAACAACCCCGTGATGGCGGTGTCGTATCAGACGGACGGGAAGATTCTCGTGGGCGGGCAGTTCAGCGTGCTTGCTGGCGGGGCGCGGCAGGGCCTTGGTCGGCTGAACACGGACGGCACGCTCGACACGACGTATAACGCGAGCCTCAACAACGGCGGCGAAATCTACGCCATCGCGCCGGCGGGCAACGGCTCCGCCTACGTCGCCGGCACATTCAACACCATCGGCGGCGCGTCGCGCTACAACATCGCGCGGCTGACCGCGAACGCCGTGGCCGACAGCTTCAACCCCTCGGCGAACAACTACGTTTATGCGCTCCTGCCGCAGCCCGACGGCAAGCTGCTCGTCGGCGGCTACTTCACGCAGATCGGCGGCACCAACCGCAATCACATCGCGCGCCTCAACAGCGACGGCTCCGTGGACACCACGTTCAATCCGAATCTGGACAGCACCGTGCTCGCGATGACACTCCAGCCGGACGGCAAGATTCTCGTTGGCGGCGTGTTCACGAAAGTGGGCACGAACAGCGCGCCGTTCGTCGCGCGGCTGAATCCCGACGGCTCGTTTGATCCGAGTTTCACGGCCTTCGCGCACAGCACGGTCGAGGCGATCATCGTGCAGCCGGACAGCAAGATTCTGCTGGCGGGCGGCTTCGACTACATCAACGGCATCCTGCGCCAGCGCCTTGCGCGCGTGGACACCAACGGCGTGCTGGAGACGACGTTTGACGCGACACCCGGCGCGGAAGTCTTTTCAATGCAGCTCCAACTGGACGGCAAGGTGCTCATCGGCGGCGGCTTCCCGTATGTTGGCAATCCCGCGAACCTTTACGCCCCGCACCTGCACCTGGCGCGCGTGAACGCCGACGGCACGATGGACGCGGCCTACACCGCCGGTTCAGATGGCAACATCTACGCGCTTGAGTTCGCCTCGGATGGCAAGCTGTTCGTTGGTGGGCAGTTCAACCATCTGGGAAGTTTCACGCGCACGAACTTGGGCCGGTTCATGGCCGAGTCCGCGGCGACCGAGTCCATCACCAACGTCTTTGGCCTTGGCGTTGCGGCTGGGACAACGACGCTGACGTGGCAGCGTGGCGGCTACGGTGCGGAAGTGTTGTTCACGACGCTGGAAGTTTCAACCGACGGCATCAACTTCGCGTTGTCTGGACAAGGCGTGCGTTTCGCGGGTGGCTGGCAGTTCAGCAACGTCAGCGCGCCTGTGGGCCAGACGACCTACGCGCGGCTGCGCGCGTATGCGCAGGGCGGGCGCAACAACGGCTCCGTCAGCGTGCTGCAATCCTCCTTCAACTTTATCAACCCGGCTGCGCCGCCCGTCATCCTTGTGCCGCCTGCGGATCTCACCGTCATCGCCGGGTCGCCCGCCGTGTTCACCGTCACGACGAGCAACGCCTACGCGCTCACAACCACCTACCAGTGGCGCTCCAACGGCGTAGACATCGGCGGCGCGACCTTCGGCAGTTACACGAACAATCCCGCGCGCCTCGCCGACAGTGGGAACACCTACACCGTGGTCGTTTCCAACGGGTTCTACTCCGTCACCAGCGCGCCGCCTGCCACGCTCACCGTCCTGCTCAACACCGCGCCGAGCTTCGCCAAGGGCGCGGACCAGACGGTGTTTGAGGACTCCGGCACAACCAACGTTTCCGGCTGGGCCACACTCATCTCGCCCGGCTCGCAGCCCGTTGAGGCCGGCCAGATTGTTTCGTTTGTCGTCACCAACGACAACAACGCCCTCTTCATCGGCCAGCCAGCGGTGGACTCGACCGGCAAGCTCACCTTCACGCCGGCGCTGAACGCCAATGGCTCCGCCACGGTCACCATCATCGCCCACGACAACGGCGGCACGGTGGACGGCGGCGTGGACACGAGTGCGCCTCAGACCTTTACCATCACGGTGACGGCTGTGAACGATGCGCCGACGGTGACGTTCGCGACAAACAATGTCGTTGTGCTGGAGGACAGCGGTGCGTTCTTGGGCGGCGCGGCATTCGCGGCATTCTCGCCCGGCCCGCCGGACGAGGCCATGCAGACCGTCAGCGTTGTGTCGGTGAACAACAACAATGCCACGCTCTTCAGCGCGCCGCCGGCGATTGACAACTCGGGCACGCTGACCTTCACACCTGCTGCCAACTCCAACGGAGTCGCCACCGTCACGGTCATCGTGCAGGACAACGGCGGCACGGCCAATGGCGGCGTGGACAAGAGCACCAACACCTTCACCATCACGGTGACGGCGGTGAACGACGCGCCGAGCTTCACACTGCTGGTGGGCGGCGGAGGAACCGTGTTCACCAACCACAACGTCATCGCGTGGGGCGACAACTACAACGGCCAGACGAATGTGCCGTCCGGCCTGACGAACGTGACGGCGATTGCTGGAGGTGGCAGTCACAGCCTGGCGCTCCAGAG